>CAXTSS010000016.1:0-85326 GCA_964247075.1 uncultured Rhizobacter sp.
AGGCTGTCAGACAGCGGCGCCCCGATCAAGGACGCGGTTCATTGACCGCTTACAGGTGGGGTGGGTTGTCGATAGCCAAAAGTGTGCGATATGCCGCTAGCATCGATCCGAGTGGTTTGGTCTGGGAGGGCCGAATGAAAACAAGAATCGGTTGCGTTTTGGCGGCGCTGGTAGCAATTGCCGGGTGCGGCGGCGGTGGTGGGGGCGCCGCTCAGGTCCCCCAGGAAAGCATCAATGGCATCGTGGTTCCACCGATTCCGGATGCAAACGCCAACAAAGCAAGCGTAGGTGGTGTCGATTCAAACGGGAACGGAATAAGGGACGATGTCGATCGAATGATCGCTTCGAAGTTCGGAAGCGATGCACCCACTTATGCGGTCGCCGTTGCGTACGCGCGTACGCAGCAAGCCGCGTTGTTAAACCCCACTTCGGCGGCGGTCGATGCCCATCTTGCACTTCTCAAATGCGTCAAGGAACCGCAAAAACTGGCGAACCTAGAGCAAATCACGCTTACGACAGTCGACATCCCCATTAGACGTGCTGCCTACGCGAATGCGTTCGCGGGCGTCGTTTTGTCAAGCAGGGGGTGCCAATAATGAGGAAGGTATTGAGCGCTTTCGTCGGACTCTGGTTGGCCACCTGGTCCTTGACCGGTGCGGGTCAGACACCTGTCGTCAACGTCATCTACGTGAATGGAATACAAAACACGCTGGAGGCGGCACAAATTACGCAACTCAGGATTCAGGCCATCCTCGATTCTTCCGCGAATCATCCAAGTCCGGGGCGCCGGCTCTTTTCCGTAGACCTTGTTTGGAATCCAATCGGGTGGTACGGGGCGACCAGTGGCCAAGCCGATTTAACGCAAGACAAGATGGAGCTTTTCCTGGAGAAAACCGCGGAGGAGGATTTTGCCCAGTACTTCAGCCGAATAACTATTTCAAACACGCAAAAATCGGTAATCGACTCTGCGGCAGCTGCCGCGGTGAGCCAGTATCTCGATGACATGACTCCGGGGAATAATTCTCTGGAAACTCTCAGAATAATGAACGATGAGAGAATGGCCGCCAGCCAACGGGCAGCGCTTAATCTAGTTGCATATGTCAAGCAACTCGGGACCGCGGTCGTCGTCGCACATTCGCAGGGCAATCTTCTTGCAAACCTGGCTTGGGCAAAAATCGGAAGCGAAAGTGGCGATGCCTTACGCAGAATGATGCGAGTGGTGAACGTTGCCAATACGTCCAAGTTTTCGGTAAATGGCCTGAACTTTACGCACGAGGCTGATGCTGCACTATTTTCTGGTGCCAGCATCACCGCGCCGCTGACCAGCCTCGAGGCGCTTCCCAGTCAAGGGGTGGCCTGGACACGCACGACGCCATTGTGTCTGAGCGGTTCCTGCAATTTCTCTCTCGCGCCCCCTACCTTCGGACGGCCTACGACTCCCATTCCAAATCAAGACGCGATCGATGCGACTCTGAATCACAGCATAGTCCAAACGTACCTTTCGACCGCTCTGGTGCCTCTGACCGATAGTCAAGGAATCGTCTTCACGCCCGGCGCCGAACGATTCGTCGATCGATTCGAGGATTTTGTCTATGCAGCCGTGAGTGCGTTGGAGTCCGACGTTCTGTCCATTGGTGCGCCTGAGATCACCGGCGTGAGCCCAAGAACCGGTCTCCCCGGGCAGTCGGTAATGGTCACAATTACTGGCAAGAACTTCCTGCCAGGAATGCAGGTTCAAACCAACAATGGTTCTTCTCTGCTGGACGGCGTCGTAAACGCATCAGGAACGCAAATCCGCGGTACCGTTATCCCCGTCGGCATTTCAGTCAGGTCGAACCTATGGGTAACAGACAAGAACGGGAAGATATTATCTCAAGTAGATTTTGATGTATTCAATCCGTCGTTAAATGTTCCGAATTTGACTCGCTTGAACGACACCGGCGCCTCTTCGTGCTTCTCCGGCATTCCCTTAGCGATATCTGACTGCGCGTCCCAATCCAGCTTGACGATTTCGCGCACCCAAGATGGAACGCTGGGGCGCGATTCTGTAGCTGCTACTAATTCTGACTCGGATGGCCGAGCGGGTTTTTCGTTTTCGAGGATTTCAAACGAATGCGTCGTCGACAACACCACCGGCATGACTTGGGAAGTCAAGAAAACTTCCTCTACCGGTGACACTCGTGACTTTCGCCAACGCTATTCCTCATTTTCGGATGGGCGAACCGGTTCCGCTTCGTGGTACATAAACTATCTAAACTCTGTTCAGCTGTGTGGATACTCAGATTGGAGATTGCCGACTATTACGGAATTGATCGGTTTGTACGATATATCTCAACCGGCCAAAACTTCCTTTCCGCTGGATGCCAGTCTGTTTGAAAATGGGCTTTCAACGGTGATCTCTGATTTTCAATCGACGGGACTTCACAGATACTTCAGTAGCAGCATTAGAGTTTCTCCATTTTTCAAGGAAAAGCTTACTGTCGAACTGCAGCCCAATCAATTCTGGACGTTCAGTATTACTGATGACCCTGTTTATTTCACGATGGTAAGAGGGGTTCGGGGTCAATCGGCAACTGCCGCCGTATACGCAATTAACGGCGACGAGGCATTCGATCCGGTGACAGGTCTTACGTGGAAGAGATGTGCACTCGGTATGTCCTGGGACGGGTCGGCATGTACTGGTACCCCTTTACAGGTTTCTCTGACCGACGCCTTCTCCGCAGCGACGTCGGCGGCATCTGGAGCCAAAGTCTGGCGCCTACCAAACATCAAGGAATTGATGTCGCTTCAGGATTACTCGGATGCCGCAATTGCTGGTGTCAACGCGGTGGCGTTCCCCTCTGCGCCGGATTTGCAAGTCTGGAGTTCGACGCCCGCGCTAACGGTTTCTTACCCACAATACAGTCCGATCCAGGCTCTCGTGTCGGACGGCTCCAATTGGCCGGCGCGGCCGGCAACAGTGAGCGACCGCAAGACAGTGCGCCTCGTCAGGTAGTTGCGGGATTCACGCAGCATCTAGCTAAGTCGCTCTTGGGTTAGGCCGACGGGCACGCGCAGTTCGCAATACGGTTGTTTGCCAAGCTTCGTGGATCGCCTGACACCCAAGCGGCTTGAAGTCCGCCACCTGTTGGAGAACAAGGCGGCGAAGCGTGCAGTGGAGATTCTCGACAGCCTCTAGGGCTTTGGCTTCCTCAAGCTATTGGGCGCCCATGGAAGACTCTGCATCATGTTCTTCATTTCATCGCCAATGCCGCTCTCTTCGATCTGAGAAAGCTCTTGCTTGATCGGTAGCCGTTCGAGAAAGAACCCCCCGAACTGCTTGTTCAAGTCGGCAATCCAGTGCTCGCTGTCTTTCATGTCCAGAAACTCAAGCACCTTCTCGGACAGCGGGTCCTCCTGGAAATGGAAGGTCGCATTTCTGAATCGGCGCAACCCACGAACGTAGTCCTCATGCGAAAGCAACTTGTCAATGGGCTCGAACTTAGGGTTAAGCGATTGGTAGCCTTCAACTACGACCTGCAAGAGCGCATACCAGACGGAGATTCGCGCAACCATGGAGGCCTGCTCGCCGAGCATGGCGA
Organism: uncultured Rhizobacter sp.; assembly: GCA_964247075.1. Taxonomy (GTDB): domain Bacteria; phylum Pseudomonadota; class Gammaproteobacteria; order Burkholderiales; family Burkholderiaceae_C; genus LMDS01. Next base: position 3,582 of record CAXTSS010000016.1, read on the forward strand.
ACTCAGTGCCCCACCGCTTTATCGCTTCCTCCTCGGCTTCCGGCTTCAGGGTCGGCGCGCCAATCACCACCTTCACCGCGTCCGCCACACACCAATGTTTGTGCAGAGCAACTAACTCGATGGGGGGAAGTGATGACGCTTGCATGTACAAAGTGTGCACGGAAACGCTGTTGTCATTCTTGTCACCGCCCAGAGTCTGCAGAAACAGTGGTGATGAAGCCCACTCGGTTTGCCCCCGGCAAAGCGCCTACGCCCGTCAGGGCGTTCCCCGGCGGATGGTAGGATATCGTCGCCGTGGGGGGGTAGCTCAGCTGGGAGAGCGTCGCGTTCGCAATGCGAAGGTCGGGAGTTCGATCCTCCTCCTCTCCACCACCGATAACTCGTTGATTTCCAACGGGTACTGATGAGCCAGGTTTCGACAAGCGGAGCTTGGTTCAAGGCAGGAGAAGGCTCTTGGCACGGTGCTGGCACAGCTAGCCTGAAGGTCGTACGGACGAGCCCGAACCTCGCTTGGGTTTGATCGGCATTTCCGCACGCCACGCGTCGCGAGGTGATCCCCCCCATTGCTTGCTCCAGGCGCGGCGCAGATTCAGGCTCGAGCGGAAACCCGAGGCCTCGGCCGCATCCGTGACACTGGCCCCGTGTTCCAGAGACTGCCGCGCGCGTTCGAGTCGAATCGTTTGCAGACACTGCATCGGCGACGCGCCGGCGTGGTCCATGAACAGTCGCAGCAAATGGCGTTCGGTAACGTGGCCGACGCCGGCGAGTGCGGCCATGTCCCAGTCGCGTTCCGGTTCGGCGCTGATGGCGTCTTGCACCTTGTGGACCACCGCATGCACGTGGCGGCGATGGCCGAGGAAGGGTGACAGCTGGGGGTCGCGCGACGACCGCCTGAGGTACACCACCATCGACTCCGCAACGCTGGCCGCCAGCGCTTCGCCGCATTCCTCGGCGATCAGGTGCAACGCCAGATCGATTCCCGCGGTGACGCCGGCGCTGGAGGCCACGGGCCCATCGACCACGAACACGCGGTTGTCTTCGACCTGCGCCCCGCGCGCCAGCACCCGGAGCGCATCGATCATGTCGTGGTGGGTCGTGCACCGGCGGTTGCGAAGCAGCCCGGCGCGTGCGGCGAGGAATGCGCCCGAACAGACCGTGATGAGGCGATGCGCCGGGCTGGTGGCCAGCATGTGGCGATGAAGCGTGATGTTCAACCAGTGCGCCGTGGCGGTGATCGCCGGTGTGACCTGATCCACATATGCGCCCGGCTGCCCGACGAGCACCACCCACGTCGGCGAATCGAGGCTGGTCGGAAAGGGCTCGAGCTCCGCGAGCGCGAGCCCGACCGACGTTCGCATCGTTGCCGAGGGGCCAGTGAAACGCAGGCGAAAGCGCAGTGGCAGGCGCAACAGCGCGCGATGCAGGTTGGCGATTCGAAATGCCTCTGCCGGCCCGGCGATGTCGAGCAGCAGCGAGTGCGGCGATATGACGAAGAGCACGTCGATCAGGTCAGCGCGTTCGGGCATTTTCGGACATCGGTTTCGGGACGATGAATTGAATCAGAAAAGGCAGGGCATCGGGCAGTGGGATCTGATAGATGTCTGAAATTGATCTAAACGCGTCGGTGCATGGCACGACAGCGGACGACCGATCCCATAGCGTGACGCCATGCTCAGGCCCTTGTTCCCTGCCCGCCGTCGCGTGCGACCCGCATGCATGGTCGCGTTGATCCTGGCGTTCGCTTGTGCGCTGGTACCTGCGGCCACCGACGATCGCGCGGTATCGGCACAAGAGGCTGGGGTGGACGCAAGCACCCCGCCGGGCGATGACTTTTTCTCGTATGCGAATGGCGCCTGGCTCAACGCCACCGAGATCCCTGCCGGCAAGGGGAAGTGGGGCGCCGGCGCCGAGATCACTGAACGCGTGCGGCAGCAAGTGGCCACGCTGCTGGACGAGGCCAACGCGGCGCCCCCGGGGTCGGATGCGCGCAAGGTGGCCGACTTCCGCGCCGCCTGGCTGAACCAGGCCGCGATCGAGGCCCGCGGCATGGCGCCGTTGAAGCCGCTGCTGGGGCGCATCGATCGCATTCGCGACAAGGCGGGGCTGACGCGCTTCCTGGGCAGCGAGCTCGCTGCCGATGTCGACCCGCTGAACCTCGGTGTCTACGAGTCGTCGCACCTCCTGGGGCTGGCGGTCGAGGAAGGCAACCATGGCGAGCCGGACCATGTCGCCTATCTTCTGCAAGGCGGCCTGGGATTGCCGGACCGCGAGGACTACCTCGGCGCCGATCCCCGCAGGCAGGCGCTGCGGGTCCAGTACCAGGCGGTGATCGGCCAACTGCTGGCACTGCTGGGCCGCGATGGCCACCGCCCCACGTCGACGACGGCCCGCAGGGCCGAGGCTGTGATGGCACTGGAGACCGCCATCGCGCGCAGCCATGCCACGCGCGAGGCCTCGGCCGACGATCGCAATGCCGACACGCTCTGGACGCGCGCCGACTTCGCGCGCGAAGCGCCGGGCATGAACTGGAACGCGTTCTTCGCCGCCGCCGGGTTGGCCCGGCAACAGACCTTCGTCGCCTGGCAGCCGACCGCCTTGACGGGCGCGGCCGCCTCGGTGTCGCAGCAGCCGTTGCAGGCGTGGAAGGACTATCTGCGCGTTCGTGTGATCGCAGCCCATGCCGACGTGTTGCCCCGCTCGCTTTCAGACCCGGTCATGACGTTGCGCGGCGTCGCAACGGGTTCGGAGCGGGCCGGCGCGCGTGCGCAGCGTGCGGTGGAAGCGACTCAGTCCGCGATGAGCGGCGCCATCGGGAGGATGTACGCCGAACGCTACTTCCCGCCCGAGCACAAGGCCCGCGTGCAAGCCATCGTCAAGAACGTAATCGCGGCCTTCACCCAACGGGTCGAGGCGGTGGCCTGGATGTCGCCCGGCACCAAGACGATCGCGCTGGCCAAGTTGAGAGCCCTGTACTTTGGCGTCGGCTACCCGGAACGATGGCAGGACTATTCGAACCTCGCGATCGATCCCGGCGATGCCGTGGGCAATCTTCGGCGCGTCGCGCGGCGCAACGTCAGCCTGGCGGTGGCACGCCTCGGGCGACCCGTGGACCGGACCGCATGGGGCATCGCGCCGCAGTGGCCCGGGGCCGTGCTCATTTTTCAACTGAACGCGTACAACTTCGCCGCCGCGCTGTTGCAGGTGCCGAAGTTCGACGCCCCGGCCTCCGACGCGGCGAACTACGGCGCCATCGGCGCGATCGTCGGCCACGAGCTCACTCACTTCGTCGATACGTTAGGCGCCGACTACGAGGCCGATGGCCGCCAGCGTCGCTGGTGGACCGATAGCGACATGGCGCGGTACCGTGAAGCCACCGAACCGCTGGTGCGCCAGTTTTCCGCCTATCGTCCGTCTCCGGAGGTGGCCGTAGACGGCAAGTTGGGATTGACGGAGAACCTCGCTGACCTCGGCGGCCTGGTGGCGGCCTTCGATGCCTATCGCGCAACGCTGGGCGGCCAGGCAAACGACAAGGACTACGTGCGCCAACAAGACCGGCAGTTCTTCATCGGCTTCGCACGAGGCTGGCGCGCCAAGTACCGTGACGACGCACTCGGCGCGCAGGCCGCCAGCGACCACGCACCCGAGAACTACCGCGTCTCGACCGTCCGCAATCTGGACGCGTGGTACGACGCGTTCGATGTCAGACCGGGCCAGCGCCTCTACCTCGAGCCCAGGGCGCGCGTGAGGATTTGGTAGTCGCATGTTTTCGAGTTGTAGGGAGAACAAGCATGAATTCATTCTTTGCACGCTGCCTGGCTGCGGCAATTGCTTTTCCGACCGCCGCCGCGGCAGAGGTCAACCTGACCTCGTACGCCAACGGTGCCTGGATCCTCAAGAAGCCGGCCGAGTACGACCAAGGGTGGTCGGCCTTCTGGATGCTCGACGAACGAAGCGACAGCGGCTGGGCCACGCCCAAGGGTTCGATCGGACCGCAGGAACTCCTGGTCGTGCTGGCGGAGCGATCGGCGATCAACGCCCTCGAGTTCGATTCGGCCAGCACCGACGGTGACAGTGCCGGCACCCGCAGCGCCAAGGACGTCGTCGTCGAGGTCTCCGACACCGGCCCTGCCGCCGGCTTCACCGTCATCGCGAGCCTGTCGCTCAAACCCAAGGCCGACAAGCAGCGATTCGCCATCAGCAAGGCGGTGCCCGGGCGCTGGGTCAGGCTCACCATCAAGAACAACCACGGCTCGCCGGACTACATCGAGCTGATGGACTTTCGGGCCTATGGTGACCAGCTGACGAAGACAGTGCCGCCCGCGCTCTCGGGCACCTACGAGACGAACTACGGCCACTTCCACCTGCAGCAGGACGGGGCCACGGTGACCGGCTGCTACGAACACAGCAACGGGCTGGTGGCCAACGGCGGGTTGGAGGGGCGCGTCACCCGCTTCACCTGGGTGCAGGACGACAAGCGCGGCCCCGCGGTGCTGGCCTTCTCGCCCGACGGCAAGGAGATGCTGGGCCTGTGGTGGACCGAGGGCAACACGAAATCGGCGGGCCAGATCTGGGCGGGCAAGAAGATCGGCGACGCGGTGGGCACGTGCCCGCACTGGAAGCCGCAAAAGACCGGGGCGTCACAGTTGGCCAGCGACCTGTCGCAGGCCGGTCGTGCCCGAATCTACGGCATCAACTTCGACACCGATTCCGACATCATCAAGCCCGAATCGAAATCGGCGATCGACGGCATCGTGAGCCTGGCCAAGGACAAGCCGGACTGGAAGTTCACGATCGAAGGCCACACCGACTCGACCGCCACGGCGGCGCACAACCAGACCCTGTCGGAGCAGCGCGCTGCGGCGGTGAAGGCCCAGCTCGCCGCTGCGGGCGTGGCGGGCACGCGGTTGACCACCAAGGGGTTCGGTGCCAGCCAGCCGGTGGCCGACAACGCGTCAGCCATCGGCCGCGCCCAGAACCGACGCGTGGAGTTGGTGAAGAACTGAGAGACGAAGGCGCCGGGCGATGCCTTGATCAGACCGTCTGCCTTCGATCGGCAGGTTCAGGACGCGCGGGCAAGCGCGCGCTACGCAAGGTGAAGCGCCAGGCGACGCAACTCCCGACAATGGAATTCGATCGCTGCGACTCCAGCGATCAAGGGATGAAGGAGACCGAGATGCCACACCAGACCGAAGCCGTTCTGCGCAGGGATCTTCAAGCGGCGCGCGCGGTCGCAAGGTAGACGTCGACCTCGCGACGCCGGGCACTTCTCGCGAGCGTCGAATGAGTCCGTCTGCGGCCCGGACTCGTAAGTCGGGGCATACCATACCGCTCCGCGCCGATTGCCATGCCCACAAGCCATCCGCCTTCGCTCATGTCCACCTCCAAACAGCAGATCAGGTTCGCCCGCGGCCACGACGGCGTGCGGCTGGCCTGGGCCGCCTCCGGCTCGGGGCCGCCGCTGATCAAGGCGGCGACCTGGCTCTCGCACCTCGAGTACGACTTGGAGAGCCCGGTCTGGAGCCACCTGTTGCGCGACCTGTCGCGCCAATGCAGCTTCGTGCGCTACGACGAACGCGGTTGCGGCCTCTCGGACTGGGCGGTAGACGACCTGTCGTTCGAGAGCTGGGTGCGTGACCTGGAGACCGTGGCCGACGCGAATGGCGCGGAGCGCTTCGCGCTGCTCGGCATTTCGCAAGGGGCTTCGATCGCCATTGCCTACGCGGTGCGCCACCCCGAGCGTGTGACCCACCTCGTGCTTCATGGCGGTTATGCACGCGGCCGCCTCGTGCGCAGCGACACGGCGCAGGAGCGCGAAGAGGTCGAGACCATGACCAAGCTCGCCGAGCTCGGCTGGGGCAAGACCGATCCGTCGTTCCGCCAATTCTTCACCAGCCAGTTCATTCCCGGCGGCACGCCTGAGCAGCATCAGTGGTTCAACGAACTGGAGCGCATCTCGACCTCGCCCGCCAATGCGGCGCGCTTCATGCACGAGTTCGCGCGCATCGACGTGACCGCGCTGCTGCCGCAGGTGCAATGCCCGACGCTGGTGCTGCACAGCCGCCACGAAGTGCGCCAGCCGTTCCAGGAGGGCCGCCTGATCGCCACCGCCATTCCGGGCGCGCAGTTCGTGCCGATCGACAGCGGCAACCACCTGCTGCTGGCCGACGAGCCCGGCTGGCAACACTGGATCGACGAGGTGCGCAGCTTCTTGCCGCAGCACACCGCGCCCGGCGACGAGCCGGCCTTCGAGTCGCTGACCGAGCGCCAGCGCGAACTGCTCGAGCTGATCGCGCAAGGCCGCGACAACGCGCAGATCGCCGCTGCGCTCGGCGTGAGCGACAAGACGGTGCGCAACCACATCACCAGTATCTTCGCCAAGCTCGAAGTCGAAAGCCGCGCGCAAGCGATCGTGCGGGCGCGCGACTCCGGGTTCGGCAAGCTGGGCCGCTAGATGGATGGAGCACCCGGCGAGCGGGTGCGCGGCCGCTTGGGAGCGGCCCGGCGCTGGCCGCTCTGGCCAGTGCTCAATCGATCTTCAGCAACACCTTGCCGACCGCCAGGCCCGAGGCCAGCAACGCGTGCGCCTCGGCTATGCGGTGCAGCGGCAGGCGGGCGGCGATCTGGTGCCGGATCAGGCCGCGCTCCAGCCAAGCCTGCAACTGGTTCGTCGCGCGCCGGCGCTCACTGCCGCGCAGCGTGTGGACATCGAAGAAGCTCAGCCGCAGCTGCCTCGCCTGCGCTGCGGCGAAGCGCAGCACCAGCTCCGGCGCGCTGCTGCCCAGCGCCACGATCTCGCCGTCGCGGCGCAGCAGTGTCATGTCGGCCTGGGCATTGGCGGCCAGATCGACCTCGATGATGCGGTCCGCGCCGCGGCCCGCGGTCAGCTTGCGCACCCGGTCGACCACGTCTTCATCGCGGTAGTTCACCGCGGCGTGCGCGCCGGCGTCGAGCGCGATGCCGGCCTTCGGCGCGCTGCTCACGCTGGCGATCACCTGCTCGGCGCCGGCCAGACGCGCGAACTGCACCGCGTAGTGGCCAACCGCACCGGCGCCGCCTGTGACCAGCACGCAGCGGCCGGTCACGCCCGAGCCTTGCAGCACCGCGTGCATCGCCGCGAGCGCTGGCGTGCCCAGACAGGCACCGGCGTCGGTGGCCACGCCGTCGGGCAACGCCACGGCCTGCGCAGAAGGCAGCGCGACCCATTGCGCTGCCGTGCCCCAGGCGCGTCGCCAGGCCGCGTTCCAGATCCACACCCGTTCGCCCAGGCGCTGCGGCGAGACGCCCTCGCCGATGCCGTCGATCACGCCGGCGCCGTCGTTGTGCGGCACGATGCCGGCAAGCGGCGGCAGATGCACAGGCTCGTCGCAGCCCCCTTGCAGATCACCGGGGTTCACGCCCGACCAGCACAGCCGCACCCGCACCTGGCCAGCATGCGGCTCGGGGCGCGGCAGCTCGATCAAACGCAGCGAAGCGCCGGCGGAGCCGGTGCTGCGTTCGTGGAGGGCGGCTTGCATGGAGGCTCGATCGGTACGAGCCATTGTTCGATGCCGGGTGCACGCTGTCATGAGGCGGGCGCCCCAAGCCGGCGTGGGGCGGGCGGGGCGGACGCCCTGCCCGCTCGCAGAGCGCGCTGCGCGCTTCAGGGCTTCACATTCAACAGCGGGCCCTCTCCATCGGGGAACTGCTTCGTGCTCAAGGCCTGGATGCCGGCGTTGTGTTCGCCGTTGAACGGCGTCACGTCACCCGGGCAACCGGCCTTCAACGCGTCCGCGGGCGCGTTGAACCAGAGCCCGAGGTGGAAGGTGTGCACCGGGCCGGTCGGCGGGTTGATCTGCGCGTCGGGGAACGCGTTGTGGTGCACCACCGGCGCCGGTGCCGCGCCGGGCGCGACGATGAAGGTCTCTTCGTTGAAGCGGCCGATGAAGCGCTGATGACCGCGGCCGTGCTTGTTGGTCTCGATGTCGCCCTGGTACCAGGCCAGGCCGAACGGTGCGTTCGGCACCTGGATCACGAAGAAGTCGAAGTTGGTGTCGGGGGGCAGACCGTGGACGTACACGTCCATCACTTCGACCGGGCCGAGCGAATGGATGCTGACCTCGGCGTGCGCCCCGTTCAGGCAGTTGGCAGCGGTGGCCTTGCCCGAGCGCTGCATCTCGAAGTAGGCGCGCTTGCCGCTGGAGGCGGCGGCTGCGGCAAGGCTGTCTGCCGGCGCGGCCGCGCTGGCCCACGTGGCCAGACCCGTTGCGAGAGCAATGGCGGCAAGCCTGATGGCGCGTGAACGAATGGAGGAGCGATTCATGTCGAGTGTCCTTGATAGAGCGGTTGCGGGAGGGAAATCGAGCGTGCGGACCGGATGCCAACCCGGCCCCTCGCCTCAGGGAATCGGAAACGGTGTCGTGCTCGCGTCGATCGACTCGACGAACTTGACGATGTCGGCGCGCTTGGCGGCGTCGTCGAACGGATCGGGTGCACCGACGGCCAGGCCGGCCGTGCGATGCTTCTTCAGCGCCATCACGTCAGTCAGCGTCTGCGCCGAACCGTTGTGCAGGTAAGGCGCGAGGCCGAAGGCACCGAGCAGCGACGGCGGGTTGAAGCCGAGCGCGCCGGCACCGGCGGTGCCGTTCTGCTTGACCTCGTTCGCGTCCGTCGCATTGAACGTGCCCACGTCGCGCAGCACCTCGACCGTCACCGGCACGCCCTGGTCGAGCGTGGCCGTCAGCACCGTGGGCAACCGGTTGAAGCGCCCCGTCGCCCAGCCGGCGCCACCGTGGCAGCTCGCACAATTGGCGAGCGTGAACAACTCGCGACCGCGCTGGATCTGCTTGCCTGTTGCCGATGTGGCCGGCTCCACCGCCAGCGGCGAACTCGGCGTCTTCACTCCCGTGGCCACATAGAACGCCAGCGCGTCGAGCTGCGCGCTGCGCCCAGCGTTGGCCACCTTCAACGGCGGCTTGCTGCCGCCCGCGCCGCTGCCGTCAGCGCCGCCCGCGGTGTGGCCGGTGGCATCCAGGATCAGGCCGCCGATAGCCAAGCCGGACGCGTCCTTCACCTCGCTCGCACCCGACACGTCGAGCATGTTGTTCTGGAAGTCCTGCACCTCGTTGTTGATCGCCGAGTGGTTCAGGAGCTTGATGTCACTCGGGTCGGTCGGGCTGAAGCTGGCATGCAGCGACAGCGTGCGGCGCAGCCCGCTGCCGAAGGACCAGACGACGTTGTCGGTGCGCCCGAAGCCGTGGCAGGCCACACACGAGCCCCAGCCTTCGTTGGACAGGCGCGGCGGCGAGGTCGGCACCTCCCCCGACAAGGCAGCGCTCGACAGGGCCGCGAGCTTCACGCCGGTGGAGCTGTCGAAGACGGCCTTGCCGATCAGGCGCTTGGCGTCCTCCGTGCCCGCCTGCGGCAGCGCGGCGCTGGCGAAGGTGGCGATCACCTTGTCGGTGGCCAAGTCGATCACCGAAACGTCGCGCGAGTTTTCGTTGGCGACGTAGGCGCGGGTGTCGGCGCCGTTGATGACGATGCCGCGCGGCCCCTGGCCGACCAGGATGCGCACGATCGCGCCGGGGTCGCCGGCCGCCTTCGGCGCGTTGATCGTCGGCGTGCCTTCGGCGTCGAGTTGCACCTTGACGACCACGTTGGACGAGAGCGAGACGGCATAGCCCTCGTTCGCCTTGTTCTTGAACGCGACCGCCCAGGGCACGGCCAGGAACAGGCGCTTGCGTTCGTCCAACGCATCGCCGACCTCGAAGTTGATGCCGCGGTTCATGTTGAGCGTCTGCGCGGCGTTGGCGGCCGTGCCTTCGGCATCGGTCGTGGTGTCCAGCACGGCCAGGCACGACTGCATGTTGACGTTGAAGCGCACCGGGCCGTCGGGCGAGGCGCAGGTGTTGGGCAGGTAGGCGCGGTTGCCCTTGATCGCCACGGCCTGCAGCATGTTCGGGAAGGCGCCGGTGACAATGTCGAAGATCGGTTTGCCGGCGGCATCGAACTTCGGCGCGAGCTTTTTGAGCGACGAGCCGTTGGACTTGAAACCGGTGTCGGGCATCGGGTTCAGCACCGCCTGCTTGGTGACGGTGTCGGTGGCGGTGGCGATGACCGCGACGCGGCCTTCCTTGTAGTCGTCGGCACCGATCAGGATCTGCCCGTTGAACACGCCGGCGCGGTCGACGCCGAAGAACTGGGTGACGTAGACCTTCTCGTCGTCGTCCCGGTCGTCGCCGCTGTTGGTGATGGCCAGGCCGCGCGGCTCCTGGCCGACATCGGTGATGGTCTTGAGCACCTTGAGCGAGACCGGGTCGACCACCGAGACGGTGTTGGAGCGGGCATTGGCCACGTACAACTTGCTGCCGTTGGGGGTGAAGGCCAGGCCGTAGGGTTCGGTGCCGACCTTGACGCTGCCCAGACGGGTGTAGGGCAGCGAACTCAGGTCGATCACGGTCAGGGTGTCTTCGCCGGCGTTGGCGACGAACACGCGCTTGCCGTCGGGAGAAATCGCGAGGTTGCGCGGCTCCTTGCCGACGCCGATGTCGGCGAGCATCTCCTTCTTGTCACCGGCCACGTTGAACGCGGCCACCGAGTCGGTCTCGGGGTTGGCGACCCACACGGTCTTGTCATCGGCGCTGATCTGGATCGGGCCGGAGTTGCTCGGGCCGCGTGCCACGCTGGGGCCGGGGGCCGGCGGGATGTCGTAGCCGCCGCCGCCACCGCCACAGGCCACCACCCCTGCGCACAGTGCCGAGGCGATGGCGACGACGACGGTGGCGCGTTCTAACGGGTGACGATTCGTCGGGTTGTTCATGGTGTGGCCTTTCGAGATGAAGTGAATCGCGGCTGGGATGTCGTTACTTTGGCGACGCGCGTTTGCCGCGTCTTGGACATTCGCGACATGTCGCGGTCGTTGCGACCGCGCTCAGAGGTACACGGTGCTGCCGCCGGTGGCGCGCCGAAACGCGGCAGCGATCGGCGTGCGGCCCGCGCGCGTGAACCGCTGCGGCGTCAAGCCTGTGAGCTGGCGCACGACGCGCGACATGTGGGCCTGGTCGGCGAAACCGACGTCGGCGGCGATGTCGGCCAGGCTGGCTCCGCTCTGCGCCTTGCGCGAGACCGCCTGCACCCGCGCCACCTGCGCCAGGTGGCGCGGCGAGGTGCCAAGCCATTGACCGAAGTCCCGCTCGAGCTGGCGCCTCGACACGTGTTGCTCGTCGGCCAGCGTGTCGATCGCGACGGTCGGCTCGTCGCAGACCCGCATCGCGGCTCGGCCGGCGCGCAGCGCCGCGCTCGTCAGGCGGCGCTGGGTGGTGACGCGCGCCTCCAACCAGGCCGCAAAGGCATGCAGCTTGGCGTCGAGCGTGCCGGCCAGCGCCACGTCGGACTCGAGGCTGCGTGTGAACTGGCGGTCGAGCAACTCGTCGACACGCGCGCGAATGCGTGGCATGTGATCCAGCGGCTGACTCTCGAGCAAGTGCACCGAGCCGAGCGGCGTCAGCAATGCGAACAGCGTGTTGCAGTCGCCGGCACAAGTGAAGGCACCGGTCCAGTGGCGAATCCCGGTGAGGCAGGTGTTCTCGCCGTGAGCGCCCTTTTGCTCGAGGCAGTCGAAGGCGTGCCCAAGTTGCACGCTGAGCACGAGCGACTCGTGCGGTGCGATCGCCAGCGGCAGCGGCCCGGTGGCGCTGACGTCGCTGGCCATCAGCGCACTGACGTAAGGGCGCAGCGCGCCGGTGATCGGGATCGAACGGGCCTGAATCGCGCTGGCCGCTGAGTCGGCCCGCCGCGCCTCGTTCGGTTCAAGTAGATCCTGCATCGACGCTCCCATTGCCCACGGGCTGCGGGCTTCACGGGATTGTTCGCAGCGACAGCGCGCGCGTCATGGGTCGAGCGTCCCGGTCAGGCGGGTGACTTCGCCTGAGTGACCTCTCAGCAAGGGGCCGTGGCCCCGCCACCCCTAGAAGTGCACTCGGTTCTCGACAGCCATGCCGCGGCGCGGTTCGGCGCGGTTCGGCGCGGTTCGGGTTACCGAGGATACAAACGCGAAGTTGTCAGGCAAAGATCGCACCGCAACCCCGCAGCCCTCACCCCCAGGAGACACACGACATGACGACAAGCATCCATGCTGCCCGGTTCTTCGGGCGCGCCGCCACGCTGGCAGTTGCCGGTGCGGCCGCGACGCTGTGCGCGGCGACGGCGCACGCGCAGGAGACCTTCAAGGTCGGCATCGTCAGCTTCCTCTCCGGCCAGGCGGCGGAGAGCTTCGGTATCCCGGCAGTGAACGGCGCCAAGGTGCTGGTCGAGGCCTTCAACAAGGGCGCGGCACCTGCGCCGTACAACAAGGTCGGCTTCGGCGGGATAAAGATCGAGGCCGTCTACGTCGACGAGAACGGCGGCGCCACCAAGCAGGTGCAGGAGCTGCGCAACCTCTACGACCGCGAGAACGTCGACGCGGTGGTCGGCTACGTCGGCTCGGGCGATTGCCTGGCCGTCGCCCCGGCGGCCGAGGAGCTGAAGAAGTTCCTGATCCTCTACGACTGCGGCACGCCGCGCATCTTCGAGGACAACAAGCTGCAGTACGTCTACCGCACCGCCTCGCACGCGGCGATGGACAACGTGGCGCTGGTTCGCTACATGAAGGCCCGCAACATCAAGGCCGAGACCTTCAACATGATCAACCAGGACTACGCCTGGGGTCAGGACTCGAAGAAGGACTTCACCTGGTCGATGGAGAAGCTCTACCCCGCGGCCAAGGCCGGCGAAGACCAGCTGCCCAAGTTCGGCGCCGGCCAGTACGGCACCGAGATCTCGGCGCTGATGGCCAAGCCGGCCGACGTGACGCACTCGTCGCTGTGGGGCGGCGATCTGCAGGCCTTCATCCTGCAGGCCGGCCCGCGCGGCCTGTTCAAGCGCACCCAGGTCGTGCTCTCGGCCGCCGACCACGTGCTGCCGGGCCTGGGCGACAAGATGCCCGACGGCACCATCCTCGGTGCGCGCGGCGCCTACGGGCTGATGTCGCCGAAGTCGGCGCTGAACGACTGGTGGTGGGATCTGTACTCCAAGGCCTACAACGTCTACCCGGTGCAGGCGCCGTACCGCATGGTGCAGTCGCTGCTCGGCCTGAAGCTCGCGGTCGAGAAGGCAATGGCCGCCAACGGCGGCAAGAAGCCCACGCACGATCAACTCGCCGCCGCGCTGAAGGGCATGGAGTGGGACTCGCCCGCTGGCAAGATCCGCATGGCGCTCGGCGATGGCCACCAGGCGATCCAGGACACGGCGATCGGCAAGACGCGCTACGACGCGGGCAAGAAGATGGTGATGCTGGACGACATCCAGCGCTTCCCGGCGGAGTGCGTGAACCCGCCGGCGAACATGAAGTCCGAGGAATGGATCAAGGCCGGCTTCCCCGGCGCCAAGGGCTGCCCTTGAACAGTGTGTTCACGATCCTGATCGACGGCATCACGTATGCCTCGTGGCTGTTCATCGTCGCGCTCGGGCTCACGCTGGTGTTCGGGGTGCTGAAGATCCTCAACATCGCGCACGGCAGCTTCTATGCGCTCGGCGCCTACGCGGCGGCGAGCTTCGTCGGCTGGGCCGCGAGCATGCACTGGGCGCCTGCCTTCTCGCTGGTGGCAATGCTGCTGGCCGCGGTGGTCGTGGCGGCCGTCGTCGCGCCGCTCACCGAGCGCGGCCTGCTGCGCTTCTTCTACGGCCGCGACGAGGTGCTGCTGGTGCTCGTGACCTACGCGATGTTCCTGATCCTCGAGGACGTGACCAAGCTGGTCTGGGGCGCGAACCCGTACTACGTGTCGGAGCCGTACAGCCTGTTCGGCAACGTGCACGTCGGCGTGCAGACCTGGGTCGGCTACGACTTCGCGCTGGTCGCGCTGGCCGTCGTCGTCGGCCTGCTGGTGTGGTGGGGCCTGAACCGCACGCGCCAGGGCAAGATCATGCTGGCGGTGATCCACAGCGCCGAGGTCGCGGCCAGCATGGGCGTGAACGTCTCGCGCGTCTACATGCTCGCGTTCTCGGTCGGCATCTTTCTCGCGGCGATCGGCGGGGCCTTCACCGCGCCGATGATCTCGGTGCAGCCGGGCGTGTCGGTGGGCGTGATCATCGTGTCGTTCGCAGTCGTGATCATCGGTGGCCTGGGCAGCATCGAAGGCGCGGCGGTGGGCGCGCTGATCGTCGGCCTCGCGCGGTCGCTGGCGGTGCACACCGCACCGGTGGCCGAACTGTTCTCGATCTACATCGTGATGGCGGTGGTGCTGATGTTCCGGCCTGAAGGGCTGTTCCAGCGCACGCAGGCGCGCAAGATCTGACGCATGGCGGCGATCCTGGATTCGTTGCCCGCGAAGCAGCCTGCGGCAGCCCTGACGACACACCGGCACACCGTGCTCGCCGGCCTGGTCGTGTTCGCACTGCTCGGAGTCGCCGGCCTCTTCAGCCCGAAGTGGCTGACCTTCCTGATCACGATGGCCGCCGCCAACGGGCTGGTCTCGCTCGGCATCGTCGGGCTGATGCGCGGCGGCGTCGTGCCCTTCGGCCAGGGCATGGTGTTCGCGATCGGCGGCTACACGGCTGCGCTGCTCTTCAACAAGCTCGGCTTCACCGACGCGCTCGGCCTGCCGCTCGCGGGCGGGCTGGTCGCGGTGCTGATCGCCGCGCCGTTCGCGCCGATGCTGTCGCGCTACCGCGGCATCTTCTTCGCGATGCTGACGCTGGCACTGTCGATGGTGACCTACGGCCTGCTGATGAAGCTCGAGGTGCTCGGCGGCTCCGACGGTTTCAACCTCGGCCGGCCGACACTGTTCGGCACCAAGCTGCCGGATGCGCGGGTCGGCTACATCCTGTACCTCGTCACGCTCGGTGTGGCGACCGTGATGGGCCTGCTGGCTCGCGTCTACTTCGACAGCACGCGCGGCCTGGTCACGCTGGCGGTGCGCGAGAACGAGCTGCGCGTCGAGTACCTCGGCGGCTCGGTGCGGCAGGCGATGGCGATCAACTTCGTCCTCGCTGCGTTCTGCGGCGGGCTGGGCGGCGCGCTGGTCGTGATGTCACTGGGCCACATCGAGCCGAACTTCAGTTTCTGGACCACCTCGGGCGAGTTCGTCTTCGTCGCGATCCTGGCCGGCTGGCAGAGCGTGGCCGCGGTGTTCGTCGCGAGCACGGTGCTCGAAGTGGTGCGATCGTTTTCGAGCGCGTACTTTCCGAACACATGGCAATTGGCACTCGGCCTGTTCCTGCTGTTCGTGATCCGCTTCCTGCCCAAGGGCATCGGCTCGCTGTGGATGAAAGGATCGACGAAATGACGGCGATGCTCGAAGCCCATGGCGTCGGCAAGCGCTTCGGCGCGGTCGTGGCCGCCGCCGAAATCAGCATCAGCATCGCCGCGGGCGAACGCGTCAGCCTGATCGGCAGCAACGGCGCCGGCAAGACCACCTTCGTCAACATGATCACCGGTTACCTGAAGCCGGACGTCGGCCGCATCGCGCTGGCCGGCCGCGACATCACGCCGCTGCACCCGCGCGCGATCACGCGGCTCGGCGTGGCGCGCTCGTTCCAGATCCCGCAGCTCTACGGCGACCTCACGGTGCTCGACAACATGCTGGTGGCCAACGCCTGCCACGACCAGGCCCTGAGCTTCTGGCAACCGGCGCGGCGCTCGTCCGCCATCGACCGCGCCGACGCGCTGCTCGAGCGCTTCCGCCTCGCCGAGCACCGCGCGCGCCGTGTGGCCGAGCTGCCTGGTGGCGTGCGCAAGCTGCTCGACATCGCGATGGCGCTGACGGCCGCGCCCAAGCTGCTGCTGCTCGACGAACCGACCAGCGGCGTCTCGGCCGAAGAGAAGTTCCCGATGATGGAGACCATCATGTCGGCGCTCGGGCAGGAGGCGATGACGGTGCTGTTCGTCGAGCACGACATGGACATCGTCGAGCGTTACGCGAGCCGCGTGGTCGCGTTCTACAGCGGCCGCATCATCGCGGATGGCAAACCGACGCAGGCGCTCGCCACCGACGACGTGCGCCGCTACGTCACCGGCGAACTCTTGCAGGAGTAGTTGGAATGCTGCAGGTCGAATCGGTGCACGTCGCGATCCAGTCGGTGCAGGTGCTGCGCGGCTTGTCGCTGCAGGTCGACACCGGCCGCATGGTCGGGCTGGTGGGCCGCAACGGCGCCGGCAAGACGACGCTGATCCGCACGTTGATGGGTCACCTGTCGCCGAGCCAGGGGCGCATCGTGTTCGACGGGCAGGATCTGGGCAAGCTGCCGCCGCATGCGCGCGCCGCGCTCGGCATCGGCCACATGCCGGAGGACCGCGGCCTGGTGCCAGAGTTGACGGTGGAAGAGAACATCCTCGTGCCGGTGTGGGTGAGCAAGACGCTGAACGAGGCCGAGCGGCTGGCGCTGGTCTACCGCGTGCTGCCCGAGCTGCAGGAGATGCGCGCGCGCAAGGCGCTGCTGCTGTCGGGCGGGCAGCAGAAGCTCGTCGCGCTCGCACGCGCGCTCGCAATCGGCACGCGGCTGTTGCTGCTCGACGAACCGTTCGAAGGCGTCGCGCCGGTCCTGTCGAAACGGCTGGGCGAAGTGATCGCCGGGCTCAAAGGCAGCGCCACCTCGGTGCTGATCGCGCAGAGCGACCTGAACCACTCGCGTCGCATCGTCGACAGCGAAGTCGTGATCGAACGCGGCGCCAACCTCGCGCGGGCCGAGGCGTGAATCACTGGGCGAGCTGCGAGGTGCCGGCGCTGCGTGCCGAGGCGCTGTACGGCGACCGCGTCGTGCCGTGCTTCGCCGAGCGGCCGGCGAGCCTGCATGCGATGTTCGAGCGCGCACGCGCGGCTCGCCCGCTAGCCGATTCGATCGTCTTCCAGGGCCGACGCTGGAGTTACACGCAGGCCGGCGACACGGCCGATCGCCTGTCGGCCGCGTTCGCCGCATCGGGCATAGCCGCCGGCGAGCGCGTGCTGATGCTGATCGCCAACCGGCCCGAGTTCCTCACCGCCTTGCTCGCGCTGCAGCGGCTCGGTGCGATCGTCGTGCCGGTGGGCGTGCGCGAGCAGCGGCCCGGGCTCGCCTACATCGCGAGCCAGTGCGGCGCCAAGGCGATCCTGTTCGACGACGACCTCGCCGATCGCGTGCCCGATGCGGGCGAAGCACCCGCGCTGGCGCTGCGCATCGCGACCTCGCAGCTCGCGGCGCTGGCGGAAAACGCACTGCCGTTGCCGCCGGCCGCCGCGCCGCGCGAGACCGACGTCGCCGCGATCCTGTACACCTCCGGCACCACCGGCCAGCCCAAGGGCGCGATGCTCACGCACCTGTCGATCGCGCACTCGGTGCTGCACTACCAGGCTTGCATGCGCCTGCGGCCCGACGACCGTTCGGCGCTCGCGGTGCCGGCCAGCCACGTGACCGGCCTGATCGCGATCATCGCGGCGATGTGGCAGGTCGGCGGCGCGGTCGTCATCGTGCCCGAGTTCAAGGCCAACGACTTCGTCCGGCTGATGGCGCGTGAGCGTGTCAGCCACACGCTGATGGTGCCGGCGATGTACAAGCTGTGCCTGCTGAGCGAGGCCTTCGCTGTCGAAGACTTGTCGGCATGGCGCATCGGCGGCTATGGAGGCGCCCCGATGCCGGTGGCCACCATCGACGCGCTGGCGCTGGCCCTGCCCGGCCTGACCTTGCAGAACGCCTACGGTGCGACCGAGACCACCTCGCCGGTGACGATGATGCCGGCCGGCCTGACGCGCGCGCATGCCGACTCGGTCGGCGTGGCACTGCCCGCCGCGCGAGTCCGCGTGATGGACGACGACGGCAGCGAAGTGCCGCCCGGCACCACGGGCGAGCTGTGGATCGGCGGCGCGATGGTCGTGCCCGGCTACTGGGCCAACCCGCAGGCCACGGCGCGCGAGTTCACGGCCGGTTTCTGGCACTCGGGCGACATGGGATCGGTCGATGCCGACGGCTTCGTGCGCATCGTCGACCGCAAGAAGGACATGCTCAACCGCGGCGGCTTCAAGGTGTATTCGGTCGAGGTCGAGAACGTGCTGATGGCCTGGCCCGGCATCGTCGAGGCCGCCATCGTCGGCCAACCCTGCCCGGTGCTGGGCGAGCGCGTGCACGCAGTCGTCCACGCGCCCGGCATCGCCCCCGACGACGACGCGCTCAAGCGCCACTGCGCCGAGCGTCTGGCCGACTACAAGGTGCCCGAGAGCATCACCTGGAGCGCCGAGCCGCTGCCGCGCAACGCCAACGGCAAGGTGATGAAGCGGGCGCTGCGCGCGACGGCTTGACCTCGCATCAGCCGATCGTCATCAGGCTCGCGTTGCCGCCCGCCGCGGCGGTGTTCACCGAGAGCGTGTGCTCGACATACAGACGATCCAGCGGCAGCGCCGCGGCATCGTGCATCCCGGTGGCGCTCGCGACCAGGCCGATGATCGGCCCGTCGCGCTGCGCCAGACGGCGGCTGCAATCGGCGATCTGCTCGGCGCTGCCGTGCACCAGCACCGCACCGAACCCGGCCGTGCGCTCGTCGGCGGCGAGCGTGATGCGCGCGCGCACGGCCGCCGGCAGGCGCTCGAACGACGCGCGCGTGGCGCGATCGTCGAGCCACACCACGCGGCTGCCGACAGCCAGCGCCACCGCGAGCTGGAACAGCCGATCATCTTCGGCGTCGGCCAGGCACAGCAGCGCGTCGCGCGGCAGCAGCGTGTAGGTGTTGCGCTCGCCGGTCGGGCCGGGCAGGGTCTGCGTGCGACCGGTCTGGCTGCGTTGCTCGAGTTGATCGCAGGCCGTGATCAGTTCGGCGGAGCGGCCTTCGGCCTTCAACCAGTCACGCAGCGCGTGCAGCGCCGGCCGTCGCGCGGCATCGCCCGCGAGCGCTGCCGCGCCAGGCCCGTGCGCCAGCAACCGATGCAGGTAGAGCGGGCCACCCGCCTTCGGGCCGGTGCCAGAGAGGCCGTCGCCGCCGAACGGCTGCACGCCAACGACCGCGCCGACGATGTTGCGGTTGACGTACTGGTTGCCGACCTGCGCGTGCGAGGTGATGAAATCGATCGTCTCGTCGATGCGCGTGTGGATGCCCAGCGTGAGGCCGTAGCCGGTCGCGTTGATCTGCTCGACCAGCGCCGGCAGCGCGTTGCGCTGGTAGCGCACGACGTGCAGTACCGGGCCGAAGATCTCGCGCTCCAGCTCGCCGATGTGGTCGAGTTCGATCACCGTCGGCGCGACGAAGAAGCCGTGCTCGACGCCCTCGCCGCTCAGTTCGAGCCGGTGCACGTGTCGTCCCTTCGCACGCATCGCGGCGATGTGCTGCTCGATGCCGTCGCGGGCCTCGGCATCGATCACCGGGCCGACGTCGACGGCGAGCCGGCCAGGCGTGCCCATGCGCAATTCGCGCGTCGCGCCTTGCAGCATCTCCAGCACGCGATCGGCCACGTCGTCCTGCAGGCACAGCACGCGCAGTGCCGAGCAGCGCTGGCCGGCGCTGTCGAAGGCCGAGGTGATGACATCGCCGACGACCTGCTCGGCCAGCGCCGACGAGTCGACGATCATCGCGTTCTGCCCGCCGGTCTCGGCGATCAGCGTGATCGGCTGGCCGTGCTCGTTCAGGCGGCCGGCGAGGTTGCGCTGCAGGATGCGCGCCACTTGCGTCGAGCCGGTGAACATCACGCCGCGGATGCGCGCATCGGCGACGAGCGCGGCGCCGACCGTCTCGCCGCGGCCCGGCAACAGTTGCAGCACGCCCGCCGGGACGCCGGCCTCGCGCAGGATGCGCACCGCCTGCGCCGCGACGAGCGGCGTCTGCTCGGCCGGCTTCGCGAGCACGGTGTTGCCGGCGGCGAGCGCGGCCGCGACCTGGCCGGTGAAGATGGCGAGCGGAAAATTCCACGGGCTGATGCAGACCACCGGGCCGAGGCCGCGGTGCTCGACGCCCGTCAGCTCGCGCCGCGCTTGCGCCGCGTAGTAGCGCAGGAAGTCCACCGCCTCGCGCACCTCGGCGATCGCATTCGCGCACGTCTTGCCGGCCTCGCGCACGGTCAGGCCGATCAGCTCTTCGGTCTGCGCTTGCATCGCGTCGGCGGCGCGATCGAGCATCGCGGCGCGGTCATCAGGCGACGTAGCTTGCCACGCGGGCAGCGCAAGCGCGCTCGCCGCCAACGCATCCGCCACGTCCTGCGTGCTCGCCTCATGGACGGCACCGACACGGTCGCGCCGGTCGGCCGGGTTCAGCACGTCGGCCGCGGGGCCGCCGGTGCGCTCCGCATCGCCGACCACCGGCGCGGCATGCCAATCGCGCTGCGCACTTTTCAGCAACGCGGCGGCCAGCGCGCCGAGCCGCTGTTCGTTCGACAGGTCGATGCCGGCGGAGTTTCGGCGCTCGTCGCCGAACATCGCGTTCGGCAGCCCGATACTCGGGTGCGGCAGCCCGAGTTCGCCTTCGGTCTCGGCCAGATCCTCGACCGTCAGCACCGGGTCGGCGACCAGCTCGTCGATAGCGATCGTTTCATCCGCGATGCGGTTCACGAACGAGGTGTTGGCACCGTTCTCCAGCAGCCGGCGCACGAGGTACGCGAGCAGCGTTTCGTGGCTGCCCACCGGCGCGTAGATGCGGCACGGCCGGCCAAGGCCCCCGGCCGCGCGCTCGGCGACCACGCGCTCGTACAGCGGCTCGCCCATGCCGTGCAGGCACTGGAACTCGTACTGCCCGGCGTAGTAGTTCTGCCCCGCGGCCTGGTGGATCGCGGCCAGCGAGTGCGCGTTGTGGGTCGCGAACTGCGGATAGATTGCATCCGGTGCGGCCAGCAACTTGCGCGCGCAGGCGAGGTACGAGAGATCGGTGTAGACCTTGCGCGTGTAGACCGGGTAGCCCTCCAGCCCATCGACCTGCGCGCGCTTGATCTCGCTGTCCCAGTACGCGCCCTTGACGAGCCGGATCATCAGCCGGCGCTGGCTGCGCCGCGCCAGATCAATCAGGAAGTCGAGCACCATCGGGCAGCGCTTCTGATAAGCCTGCACGACGAAGCCGATGCCGTTCCAGCCGCGCAGTTCGTCGTCGGCGCACAGGCGTTCGAGCAGGTCGAGCGAGAGCTCGAGCCGGTCGGCCTCTTCGGCATCGATGTTCAGGCCGATGTCGTAGCGCTTCGCGAGGTGTGCGAGCTTCAGCAAGCGCGGATAGAGCTCGTCGCGCGTGCGCGCGATCTGCGCGCGGCAGTAGCGCGGGTGCAGCGCCGAGAGCTTGATCGAGATGCCCGGCCCGTCGTAGATGCCGCGCCCGTCCGCGGCCGCGCCGATCGCATGGATCGCGTGCTCGTAGGCGGCGAGGTAGCGCGCCGCGTCGGCCTCGGTGAGCGCCGCTTCGCCGAGCATGTCGTAGGAATAGCGGAAGCCTTCGCGCTCGCGCCGCTTTGCGTTGCGCAGCGCTTGCGCGATGGTCTCGCCGGTGACGAACTGGTCGCCCATCAGCCGCATCGCCATGTCCACGCCCTTGCGGATCAGCGGCTCGCCGCTCTTGCCGAGGGCGCGCGCCAGTGCCTGGCCGAGGCCGGCCTCGGAGTGCGTCGCCACCATCTTGCCGGTGATCAACAGGCCCCAGGTCGCGGCGTTGACGAAGGCCGACGCGCTCTGCCCGAGGTGCGACTGCCAGTTGGCGTCGCTGATCTTGTCGCGGATCAGCGCGTCGCGCGTTGCGGTATCGGGGATGCGCAGCAGCGCCTCGGCCAGGCACATCAGCGCCACGCCTTCCTGCGACGACAGCGAGAACTCCTGGATCAGGCCCTGGACTAGCCCCTCGCGGCCAACGCCGGCCTTGCGCGTCCGCAGCGCCAGCGCGAGCTCGCTGGCGAGCCGGTGCGCGGTCTGCGCTTGCGCTTCGGGGAGGCGGGCTCTGCCGAGCAGCGCGGCCACGCACGCAGGCTCGGGCCGGCGGTAGGCGTCAGTGATCGCTGCGCGCAGCGCCGACGGCACTTGAACCGGGCCGGCGAAATCCAGAAACGGCGTGCTCATGGGTGCTCCTGATCCAAGAGTTAGGGGGGTTCGCGTATCGTCGGGACAACTCGACTCCGGGCGCCTCCCGAAATGGGTATCCTCGGAGCCGCCCGTGAGCGGGCCGGTTCAGGAGGAACGACGAGCACATGCAGTATCGGATAGTCCTATGCGGGTTCAGTGATTTCGAGTCCAGAGCAATGCATTTCTCGTTCCAGCACCCGGACGCCGACGAGATCGGCTACGTGGTGGTGGATGACCTCGCCGACGCTGACTTCGCCATCGTCGATGCCGATTCGAAGCCCGCGATGAAAGAAGTCATGCGGGCAGCGCGGGTCGCGGATTCGGTGTTCGTCGGCTCGACGGCACCGCCCGGCGCCGCGGCGCTCGTGCCGCG
Source organism: uncultured Rhizobacter sp. (assembly GCA_964247075.1). Taxonomy (GTDB): domain Bacteria; phylum Pseudomonadota; class Gammaproteobacteria; order Burkholderiales; family Burkholderiaceae_C; genus LMDS01. Next base: position 25,948 of record CAXTSS010000016.1, read on the forward strand.
CCCGATCGACACGGCGCGCATCCTGCGGGCGCTGATCGACATGGCGGCGTTTCATGCCGAACCGCCGCACAGCGCGCTGCTGTCGCAAGGCTTCGACGATCCGGACGAGATCATCATCGTCGAGCCCCCGCTGCTGAGCGACGAGGTGACGCTGTCGCCCGAAACGGTGCCGGCCGCGTACCCGATCTTCGAACCGATCTCCGAACTCGAACCAGAACCCGAACGCCAGCCGGAGCCCGAGCCGACACCCGCGCCGAGCCCGCAGCCGGCAGCGCCGGAGGTCTCGGCCCGCGAAGCCGCGAAGGCCGCTGCGCGCACCGCGGCGCGGCGCGCGCGACTGACCCACTCGAACACCGACCCGGGTGCCCTCGAACAGCTGCGCGACGTGCTCGTGTTCGATGCCGACCCCGATGCCAGCCAGCATCTGCGCGGGCTGCTCGAGCTGTTCGGGTTCCGGGTCCACATCGCCAGCGACGTCACGCAGGCGGCCGACGTGCTCTCGCGACGCGCGCTCGTCGCCGCCTTTCTGGACATCGCACTCACCAGCGCGGACCATGGCGACGGTCTCGCCCTGATCCAGACGATCCACGAGCTGCCGCGGTCGGTCGGCCACCCCACGCCGGCCGTGCTGATCGTGACGGCGGAGCTGAAGCCGGCGGCGCGCGTGCGCGCGGCGCTGGCCGGCATCAGCTCGCCGCTGATCAAGCCCGTGACACGCGGCGACGTGGCGCGCGCGCTCGAAGCCTGCGACGTGCTGCTGCCGGCCGACGCGCGCCGCGACCCGCGCCGCCTCTGAGTCGCCCGCCCGCGACCGAGCCGGGCAGCGCTCGGGCACGGCACCGATAAGGGCACAGGGCGCCGTCCTACGCGGCCCGACACGCGGGCGGCGCAAGCTCCCGCCACAGGCATCGGCAGGCGCCGATGCAGCCGGGAACTCGCATGAAGAACATCCACAACCTGCCCTTGCTGGCCGCTCTGCTGGTGGTTTCGCTCGCGACCGCGACGGTGCCGGTGCTCGTGCAGGCACAGGCCAGTGCGCCACCAGCGCCGACCGGCCCGCGGCTGCTCTCGCCGGCCGAAAAACGCGACAACGCCGATGCTGCCGCATCGCCCGACCTGCGGCAGGAGCGATCGGTCCTGCCGCAACTCAGCGTGCCGCTGGGCCGCACGCCGCCGGCCCCGGGCCCTTCGGCCTCCCGGCCGCGCGGTGGCGCCGCCGCGCCGCCCGGCCACATCGGCGACGCGGCGGCCCGCTGCGAGTCGCTGCCCGGCAACCAGGAACGCGCGGCCTGCCGCAAGCAGCTGGCGCACATAAAGGCATCACCCGGCTGAGCGTCGCATCGCGCGCCGCGCATGGGTGGCGTGCGACACTCGACGGCCATGCAGATCCACCCGTTCAGACCGCGCCTGCTCGACGCATTGCGTGGCTACGATCGCACGCGGTTTCTCGCGGACCTGGGCGCCGGCGTCACGGTCGGCGTGGTCGCGCTGCCACTCGCGATGGCGTTCGCGATCGCGTCGGGCGTGAAGCCCGAGCAAGGCCTGTTCACCGCGATCATTGCGGGCTTCATCATTTCGGCGCTGGGCGGTTCGCAGGTACAGATCGGCGGGCCGGCGGGTGCGTTCATCGTCATCGTTTACGGCATCGTCGAGCGCTACGGTCTCGCGAACCTGCTGATTGCCACGTCGCTCGCCGGCGTGCTGATGTTCGTGCTCGGCCTGCTCAAGCTCGGCGCGCTGGTGCGCTACGTGCCGCTGCCGATCGTGATCGGCTTCACCAACGGCATCGCGGTGCTGATCGCGGTCTCGCAGCTGCGCGACCTGCTCGGCTTGGAGATTCCGGGCAAACTGCCGGGCGATTTTTTCGCGCTGCTGCGGGTGCTGTGGATGCACCTGGCGAGCTTCAACCTCTATGCGTTCGGGCTCGGCGCCCTGTGTGTCGGTGGGCTGTTCCTGTGGCCGCGTGTGTTCAAGCCGGGCGGGCTGCTGAAGCGCCTCTCGCTCGAACGCCGCCTCGACGGTCGGGCGCTGCGCATGACCTCGCGCATGCCCGGGCCGATCGTCGCGCTCGTCACGCTGACGGCGTTGAGCACGCTGCTGAGCCTGCCTGTGGAGACGATCGGCACGCGCTTCGGCGGCATCCCGAGCGCGCTGCCTTCCTTCGCGCTGCCCGAGTTCAGCTGGGAGACGGCCAAACAGCTGCTGATCCCCACACTGACGATCGCGATGCTCGGCGCGATCGAATCGCTGCTGTGCGCGCGCGTTGCCGACAACCTGATCGACTCCCCGCGCCACGACCCGAACCAGGAGCTGATGGCGCAGGGCGTGGCGAACTTCGTCGTGCCGTTCTTCGGCGGCATCCCGGCCACCGGCACGATCGCGCGCACGGTGACGAATGTGCGCGCCGGCGCGACCAGCCCGATCGCCGGCATCGTGCATGCGGTCGTGATCCTGCTGGTCGTGCTGATCGCCGCGCCGCTCGCCACCAACGTGCCGCTCGCGGTGCTCGCCGGCGTGCTGATGTTCGTGGCCTGGAACATGGGCGAGTGGCACGAGTTCGCGCGGCTGCGCAATTTCAGCACGCAGTACCGGACGATCCTGCTCGGCACCTTCGCGTTGACGGTGATCTTCGACCTCACGGTCGCGGTCGAGGTCGGCCTGGTGCTGGCGTGCGTGTTCTTCATCTACCGCATGAGCACACTGTTCACGGTCCGGCCGCACCAGGCCAAGCCGGGTGAAGTGCTTCCGGCGGGCGTGCAGGTGTTCGAGCTTTACGGCTCGCTGTTCTTCGGCGCGGTCGGCAAGATCGAGACGCTGCCCGCGCTCGTCGCCTCCGATACCCGCGCTGTCGTGCTCGAGATGCAGCGCCTCGTGCTCGTCGACACCTCGGGCATCGACGCCTTGCAGCAGCTGCACCGCAACCTGCAGCGGCGCGACATCGCGCTCGTGCTGGCGAACGTGAACGAGCAGCCGCTGTCGCTGATCCGGCGCTCCGGGCTGGAGGCGATCATCGGCGACGACCACATCGTGCGCAACCTCGACGACGTGATGGCGGGGCCGCGATGATCCACCCCTGCACCGACCGCGAGTTCGATCTCGACGCGTACCTGGGCCGCATCGGACACGCCGGCGCGCACGCACCGACACTTGCGGTGCTGACCGAACTGTGCAGCGCTCACCCGGCGGCGATCCCGTTCGAGAACATCGACCCGCTGCTCGGCCGCTCGCCCAGCCTGCGCGTGCGCGACATCCAGGCCAAGCTCGTCGGTGCGCGACGCGGCGGCTATTGCTTCGAGCACAACGCACTGCTGCGCCAGGCGCTGCTCGCACTGGGCTTCAGCGTCACCTCGCTGGCCGCGCGCGTCGTGTGGATGGCACCGCCCGATCTGCCGCTGAGGCCGCGCACGCACATGCTGTTGATGGTCGAACTCGGGGGCGCGCGCTACCTCGTCGATGGCGGATTCGGCGGGCACCTGATCAACGTGCCGCTGCGGGTCGACGTGGAGCGGGTGCAAAGCTCTCCGGTGAGCCACATGCGCCTCACGCAGACGGCCGATGTGTTGACGATGGAGAGCCAATTGCCCGATGGCTGGGCGCCGCTGTACCGCTTCACGCTCGAGCCCCAGCTGCCAGCCGACTACGAGCCGCTGAACTGGTTCACCGCGACCCATCCCGCGTCGATCTTTCGGCACAACCTGCTGATGGAACGGCTGACGCCGACGACGCGCGCGAACCTGTTGAACGATCGGCTGACGCTGCGCGGCGTCGGCGAAGCACCGCGCATGCAACGCATCACCACGGCCGACGAATTCGGGCAGGTGATGCGCGAGGCGTTCGGCCTGCGGCTCCCGGTGTCGGCGGCCGAACTGTTCGAGCGCGTGCCGAAGGGGCGCGACGCGCCCTACGTGCCGGCCTCATGAAGCGCAGCGACCGCCACGGTGTCCGAAATCTTCGATCATCCTTGAAAACGATGCAAGCGAAACACCAAAACACCGTGTAGCCACTCTTGCGGACAGCCGCCCGGCGCGGTAACACTGCGACTGTTGACCGACGCCGCATCCAGCCTCAGAGAGCTCAATGGACCAGAACCCGACCCCCAGGCCCTTCTACCGATCGCTCTACTTCCAGGTCATCACCGCGATCGTCATCGGCGTGCTCCTGGGCCACTTCGCACCGGCCACCGGCGAGGCCATGAAGCCGCTCGGAGACGGCTTCATCAAGCTCATCAAGATGATCATCGCGCCGATCATCTTCTGCACGGTGGTCGTCGGCATCGCGGGCATGGAAGACATGAAGAAGGTCGGCAAGACCGGCGGCCTGGCGCTGCTGTATTTCGAGATCGTCAGCAGCGTGGCGCTGGTCGTCGGCCTGGTCATCATCAACATCGTGAAGCCCGGCGTCGGCATGAACATCGACGCCAGCACGCTCGACACCAAGAGCATCGCGGCCTACACCGGCCCGGGCAAGATGGCCTCGACGACCGACTTCCTGCTGAACGTGATCCCGAGCCAGGTGGTCGATGCGTTCGCGAAGGGCGAGATCCTGCAGGTGCTGCTGTTCGCGGTGATGTTCGGCTTCGCACTGCACAAGTTCGGCGGGCGCGGCACGCTGGTGTTCGACTTCATCGAGAAGTTCTCGCACGTGCTGTTCAGCATCGTCGGCTACATCATGAAGGCCGCGCCGATCGGCGCGTTCGGCGCGATGGCGTTCACGATCGGCAAGTACGGGGTCGGCTCGCTGGTGTCGCTCGGCCAGCTGATGGCGACCTTCTACCTCACCTGCCTGCTCTTCATTTTCGTCGTGCTGGGCGGCATCGCGCGCTTCCACGGCTTCTCGATCTGGAAGTTCATCAAGTACATCAAGGAAGAGTTGCTGATCGTGCTCGGCACCTCGTCGAGCGAGGCCGCGCTGCCGCGCATGATGGTCAAGATGGAGAACCTCGGCGCGAAGAAATCCGTCGTCGGCCTGGTGATCCCGACCGGTTATTCATTCAACCTCGACGGCACCTCGATCTACCTGACGATGGCGGCGGTGTTCATCGCGCAGGCCACCAACACACCGATGACGATCACGCAGCAGATCACATTGCTGCTGGTGCTACTGCTGACCTCCAAGGGCGCGGCCGGCGTGACCGGCAGCGGCTTCATCGTGCTCGCGGCCACGCTGTCGGCGGTCGGCCATGTGCCGGTGGCGGGGCTCGCACTGATCCTGGGCATCGATCGCTTCATGTCGGAGGCGCGTGCCCTCACCAACCTGATCGGCAACGGCGTCGCCACACTCGTGGTCGCGAAATGGACCGGCGACCTCGACCAGGAGCGCCTCGCCCGCGAGCTCGACGACCCGAGCCCCACCGAGTCCGATGAACCCGAAGCGGAGCTCGACAAGAGCACCGCCCACATGCCGGTCACCACCGCGCGCGTCGGCTGAACCACAGCCGGCTGTCTCTTGATCCCGATTTCTCTGTGATCCACCTACCCGTTCAACACTCAAGGAGATGACAACATGACAGCAGCAAAGCAACGCGTGGTTCTGGTGACGGGCGGCATGGGCGGCCTGGGCGAGACGATCTCGACCAAGATGGTCGATGCCGGCTACAAGGTCGTCGTGACCTACTCGCCCAGCAACACCAAGTCGGCCGAATGGGTGGCGGGCATGAAGTCGAACGGTTACGACATCCTCGCCGTGGCGTGCGACGTGGCCGACTACGACTCGTGCGCGAAGGCGGTCGCAGAGGTGCAGAAGAAGGTCGGCGCGGTCGATGTGCTCGTCAACAACGCCGGCATCACCCGCGACACGACCTTCAAGAAGATGGACAAGGTCAACTGGGATGCGGTGATACGCACCAACCTCGACAGCCTGTTCAACATGACCAAACAGGTGGCCGACAGCATGGTCGAGCGCGGCTGGGGCCGCATCATCAACATCTCCTCGGTCAACGGCAGCAAGGGCGCGTTCGGCCAGACCAACTACTCGGCGGCGAAGGCCGGCGTGCACGGCTTCACCAAGGCGCTGGCGCTCGAAGTGGCGAAGAAGTGCGTCACCGTCAACACGATCTCGCCCGGCTACATCGGCACGAAGATGGTGACGGCGATCCCGAAGGAAGTGCTCGACACCAAGATCCTGCCGCAGATCCCGGTCGGCCGGCTCGGCAAGCCCGAGGAGGTCGCCGGGCTGGTGATCTACCTCGCGTCGGAAGAAGCGGCGTTCCTCACGGGTGCGAACATCGCCATCAACGGCGGCCAGCACATGCAGTGACCGATCGAACAACACTCAATCACCAGGAGACGGAATGATCAAGTCAGGGATCGACCAAGACGCCATCGTCAAGATGTTCTCGGAGGCCACGACCAAGCAGGGCGAAGCGCTGCGCAAGGCCGTGGCCGAGGCCACGCTCAAGGCCCTGCAAGGCCGCGAGCTGACGATGGAGAACATCAAGAAGGTGATCAAGACCGTGACCACCTCTGCCACCGCAGGCGCGGCACAGAACATCTCCAGCCCGGTCGATGTGGAGGCGATGCTGACCAAGGCCTTCGCGGGCATGGATGGCGCGCTGCTGCAGGCCGTGGAGGCCAATCGCAAGGCCTTGCAGCAGTTCGTCGACCAGGGCGCGGCGCTGAAGGAAAAGCAGCTCAAGACCGCGATCGACAACCTCGAGAAGATGGAAGACACCTTCTTCGCGACGGTGACGAAGGCGGTGGCGGGCGTTGGCGCACCGATGCAAGGCATGCAGGGGCCGTGGGAACACGTGCTCAGCGCAATGAAGATCAAGGGCACCGACACCGGCGCACAGGCGACGCAGACGGTCGAGCAGCTGATGGCTCAGACGCAGACAGCACTGCGCGAAGGACGCGCCGCGACCGCGAAGACGGCCCAGGCGATGCTCGATGGCTACGCCGCGCTCGTCAGCGGCGTGCTGATCGGCATGTCCGAAGGCCTGCAGGGTGGCGCGGGACCGGCCAAGCCGGCGGCGAAGAAGAAGTGAGCGCGCTGCGCTTCAAGACGGCGGCCTCGCTCGCGTTCGCTTTCGTCGCCGGCATCGTGGCGGCGCCGCTCGCGCAGCAGTGGCTGCCGGGCGCGCACGCCCAGGCTGCGGGCCTGACGCCGCTGATCATCGACATCGCCGCGATCAAGGAGGCCGAGCTGCCGGCCACGCCCAACCCCGATCTGCGCGCCAAGGGCCTGGTCGCGACCGAGCACGCGACGATCGCGGTGCAGATGGGCAATGTCGCTAAGCACTTCCACTCGGGTGCCGACGAGATCCAGTACATCGTCGAAGGCACCGGCACCGCGTGGCTGGGCGACAGCAAGCGCGAGATCCGGCCCGGCATGCTGATCATCATCCCGAAGGGCACGCACCACGCCGGCACAGAGTCGACCAGCGGCCGCTTCAAGGCGCTGGCGATCAAGATTCCGCCGCAGGCACCGAACGACACGACCTTCGTGAATTAACTCGTCGCCTGCGCGATCAGCGCAGCGCCCTCGTTCACCAGAAAATCCTTGAACGCCTGCGCCACCGGCGGCAGGCGTTTGTGGCGGCGGTGCACGACGTACCAGTTCAGCATCAGCGGGAAGCCGCGCACGTCGAGCACCTTCAGGCTGCCGGTGCGCAGCTCCTGCGCGATCGTGTGGCGCGACAGGAAGGCCAGCCCCATGCCGGCGATCACCGCCTGCTTGATGGTCTCGGTGCTCTTGATCTGCATCGCGACGTTGAGCCGGTCGGTGTGCACGCCGAAGCCGTCGCTCATCGACTGCCAGGTGTCCGAGCCGCGCTCGCGCACGATGAATGGCTCGCGCAGCAGCCGCTCGACGCGGATCGCAGCCTCACCCACCAGCGCGTGTGCCGGCGGCGCGACGATCACATAGGGATGCGGCGCGAACGCCTCGGCAACCATGTCGGCATCGACCGGCGGGCGCACCATGATCGCGAGGTCGGTGAGGTTCGCCGCCATCTGCGAGAGCAGGCCTTCACGGTTGTGCACGGTGAAGTTCAGCACCACGCCCCGATGCCGGCCGATGAACTCGACCAGCAGACGCGGGAAGAAGTAGTCGCCGGCGCTGATCACCGCGACGTTGAGTTTGCCGCCCGAGACGCCCTTGAACTGCGTCATCGCGCTCTCGGCCGAATCGAACTGCTGGATGATGCCGCGGCCGATGTCGAGCAGCTCGGCGCCGGCCGGCGTCAGGTAGACCTTTTTGCCGAACTGCTCGAACAGCGCGAGGCCGGCGTGGTCTTCGAGCTTCTTGACCTGCGTCGAGACGGCCGGCTGCGTCAGGTGCAACTCTTCGGCCGCGCGCGAGAAGCTCAGGTGGCGCGCGACCGCCTCGAACACCTTGAGCTGGCGCAGCGTGGCGTGCTTCATCGCATCACCCGATTCACCCGCTGCGGCCGCCCGCGATGGGCGCGGCGTGGGCGCTTCATGCTGCCCCGCGCTCAGGCAACGACGGCGATCTCTTGCAGCCGCACCTGGCCGCGCTGCTCGTCCATGCTCTTGCCGAGCAGCTTGACGAGCGCGTAGACGGTGTCGATGTGCGGCGTCGGCGTGTCGGTCAGGCGGCCGAGTTCAACCACGGTGCCGACCAGCGCATCGATCTCGGGCGCGCGGCCGGCCTCGATGTCCTGCAGCATCGAGGTCTTGTGCTTGCCGACCTTCTCGGCGCCATTGATGCGCTTCTCGAGCGTGACGCGGAACTCGATGCCGAGCTTGTGTGCCACCGCCTGCGCCTCGCGCATCATCGACGCGGCGAGTTCGCGCGTGAGCGGGAACTGGCAGATGCCCTCCAGCGTCGAGTGGCTCAATCCGCTGATCGGGTTGAAGGTGAGGTTGCCCCACAGCTTGAGCCAGATCTCGGCGCGGATGTTGTCGAGCACCGGCGCCTTGAAGCCGGCATTCGTGAAGCAGGCCGAGATGCGGTTCACGCGCTCGCTGGCCGAGCCGTCGAGTTCGCCGAGTGGAAAGCGGTCGCCCTCGATGTGCTTGACGATGCCCGGTGCGATCAGCTCCGACGCCGGGTAGACCACGCAGCCGATGACACGCTTCGGCGGGATGCACTCGCCGACGATGCCGGTGGGATCGACGCTGTTCACGCGCGTGCCCTCGAAGGCGCCGCCGTGCTTCTCGAAGTACCAGTACGGGATGCCGTTCTGCATCGTCACGACGGCGGTGTCGGGCCCGAACAGCTTGGGCACGTCGCGTGCGACGGCCTCGACCTGATGCGCCTTCATCGCGAGGATGACGAGATCCTGCGGGCCGGCTTCGGCATAGTCGTTGGTGGCACGCACACCGCGCGCGACGTGCTCGGTGCCGTCCGCCATGATGAGTTTCATGCCGTCGCGCTTGATCGCCGCGAGGTTCGCGCCGCGCACGATGAAGGTCACGTCCTCGCCGGCCAGTGCGAGCTTCACGCCCACGTAGCCGCCGATCGCTCCGGCGCCGATGATTGCCACTTTCATTGCAGACTCCTTGAGATGAATTCGTTGGCGGCCGCGCTCACTCGTAGCGGTTGCACAGGGCGCCGATGCCTTCGATCTCGACCACGACATCGCTGCCGGGCTTCATCGAGCCGACACCGATCGACGTGCCGCACAGGATCACGTCGCCAGGCAGCAGGGTCATGTCGGCCGAGATCAGGCTGACCAGGCGCGCCACCGAAAAGCGCATGTCGCTGATCGGGTACTTTTGCCGCAGGTCGTCGTTGAGCGTGGTCGTGACGACGAACGTGGCCGGATCGAGGCCGGTCGCGACCACCGGGCCCATCGGGCAGAAGGTGTCGAGGCCCTTGGCGCGCACCCACTGCGTGAACGAGGCGTCGCGGTTCAGGATGTCGGCCTCGGTCACGTCGTTGGCGCAGGTGTAGCCGAACACATGGCCCATCGCCGCGGCCTCATCCACACCGCTGGCGGTCTTGCCGATGACGATGCCGAGCTCGCCCTCGAACACCACCTTGCCGCGGCCGCGCGGTTGCCGGATCACATCAAAGGGGCCAGCGAACGAGTTCGGCGACTTCAGCAGGTACAGCGGCTCGGCCGGCACCGCCAGATTCAGCTTCTCGCCGAGGGCGGCGAAGTTATTCCACAACGCGATCACCTTGGTCGGCTGCGTCGGACTCAGGAGCGTCACGTCACGCAGCCCCAGCTCGCGGCCGGTGGGCTCGGGCGTGTCGAACAGGTCGCCGCGATGCTGATGGATGCGCTCGCCATGCAGCGTGCCGAAGCCGATGTTGCCGGCGTGCCGGTATCGAACCCAATGTTGAACCTGCTTCGTCATGTGACTTTCCGAATCCGTGCTGGCCTACGACGCCAGCGAGCGGCTGAACTGCGTGCGCTTCGCCTCGATCGCCTGCACCAGAAAATCGGCGTCGTAGGCGCGCAGCAAGTGCGGCTGATGCGCCTCAAGGTAGCTGCGCACATGGCAGGTCTGCTGCGATGCGGCCCGCAGCGCGGCGTAGGTCTGGGCGTCCCAGTACCAGGCCAGGCCCAGTTCGCAGAACGCCACGTTGTAGGCGTTGCGTTCGATCTCCGAGGTGTCGCGCGGCGAGCTGTCGTTCATGGTGTGAGTCTCCGTGGTGGCTGGTGGTCAGTGCAGCCATTGTTCGAGACTCAGACCATAAATAACAGTAAAACTATTCTGTAGAAATCATTGATCAGTGCTTATGTATGAGCCGCTAGATCACGCGCTCTTCGCGCAGCGCCGCGATCTGCGCCTGCGTGTAGCCGAGTTGCTCCAGCACCTCGAGCGTGTGCTCGCCGAGCAGCGGCGAGCGCGTCACGTGGGTCGGGCTGTCGGACATCTTGATCGGGTTGCCGACCGTCAGGTACCTGCCCCGCACCGGGTGATCGACCTCGACGATCGTGCCGCTCACGCGCAGGTCCGGATCCTCGGCAATCTCCTTCATCGACAGGATCGGCCCGCACGGGATGTCGTACTGGTTCAAGATGTCCATCGCCTCGATCTTGTCCTTGGTCATCGTCCACTTCTCGATGCGCGCGAAGATCGGCTTCAGGTGCAGCAGGCGCGCCGCCGGGGTCGCAAACGCCTCGTCGGTGATCCAGTCTTCCTCGCCGATGACCTTGCACACCGCGGGCCAGACCGCCCCCTGCGTGATGAAGTAGATGTAGGCGTTGGGGTCGGTCTCCCAGCCCTTGCACTTCAGGATCGAACCCGGCTGGCCGCCGCCCGAGGCATTGCCGGCGCGCGGCACCGCGTTGCCGAACTTGCCGTCCGGGTACTGCGGGTACTCGTGCATCGTGTGCGTGCGGTCGAGCCGCTGCTGGTCGCGCAGCTTGACGCGGCACAGATTCAGCACCGCGTCCTGCATCGGCGCGAGCACCTTCTGGCCGCGGCCGGTGTTGTGACGCTGCAGCAGCGCGGCGAGGATGCCGAGCGCCAGGTGCAGGCCGGTGCCGCTGTCACCGATCTGTGCACCGGTGACCATCGGTGGGCCGTCGTCGAAGCCGGTCGTCGAGGCCGACCCGCCGGCGCATTGCGCGACGTTCTCGTAGACCTTGCAGTCCTCGTACTTGCCAGGGCCGAAGCCCTTCACCGAGGCCACCACCATCTTCGGGTTCAGCTCGTTGATGCGCTCCCAGCTGAAACCCATGCGGTCGAGCGCGCCGGGCGCGAAGTTCTCGACCAGCACGTCGCATTGCTTGATCAGCGTTTCCAGCACTTCCTTACCCTTGGGCTTCTTGGTGTCGATCGTGATCGAGCGCTTGTTGTGGTTGAGCATCGTGAAGTAGAGGCTGTCGGCGTCGGGGATATCGCGCAATTGCCCACGCGTGGCATCGCCCTCGCCGGCGCGCTCGACCTTGATCACGTCGGCGCCGAACCAGGCCAACAGCTGCGTGCAGGTGGGGCCCGATTGCACGTGCGTGAAATCGAGGATTCGATAGCCTTCCAGCGCCTTGCTCATGTCTTGCTCCGATGGTTTTCCTGGGCTTCGAGCTCCGCGACGCGCTTCTTCAGGGCGCGCTCCTCCGCAAAGCGGGCGGTCTCGTCGCGAATGATCGCAACGATCGCGCCGACCTTCTGATCCGCGCCGAACAGCATCGCGACGGTGAAGGCGATCGACATCGCGCGGCCGTCCTTGTGCGTCGCGGGCACGCGCAGCAGGTCGTTGCCGTACTTGGTCGTGCCCGTCGCCATCGAGTGGTGATAGCCCTCCCAATGGCGGTGGCGCAGCCGCTCCGGCGTGATCAGGTCGAGCGACTGCCCGAGCGCTTCTTCCTCGCTGTAGCCGAACATGCGCACGGCGCCCGGGTTCCAGAGCGTGATCGCGCCGCTCGCGTCGGACGCGATGATGGCGTCACCGACCGCGGCGACGAGCTGATGGCAGTCGATGCCTGAGTTCATGTTGCCTCCTGTTGCCCGACTCTACCGCCGGCCCAGGCAAAACGGCGCCTCGCGGGCGCCGTCTCTCCACGCACCGAAGTGACTTCGCTCTCAGTGCATCAAACCGCCTGAGCGGCGTGCAGTTCCTTGATCTGGGACGCGGTGTAGCCCAGGTCGGTCAACACGGAGTCGGTGTGCTCGCCCAGCAGCGGCGAAGCGGTGATCTCCGGCTTCAGGTCGGAGAACTTGATCGGGCTGCCGATGGTCCAGTAGCTGCCGCGCTCCTTGTGCGGCACCTCGACGATGGAGCCGCTCGCGCGCAGCGACTTGTCGTGCAGCAGTTCCTTCATCGACAACACCGGTGCGCAGGGAATGTCGAACTTGCGCAGGATGTCGACCGCCTCGTACTTGGTCTTGTCCTTGAGCCAGTTCTCGATCGTGCCGAAGATCTCCATGATGTGCGGCTGGCGCGCCTTGGCCGTCGTGTAGGCCGGATCGGTCTTCCATTCGGGCTTGCCGAGCGCATTGCAGATCGGCTCCCAGGCGTGGCCTTGCACGGTGAAGTAAATGTACGCGTTCGGGTCGGTTTCCCAACCCTTGCATTTGAGGATCCAGCCCGGCTGGCCGCCGCCGCCGGCGTTGCCGCCGCGCGGTACCACGTCGCCGAACTTCTCGTGCGGGTACTGCGGATACTCCTCGAGGTAGCCGAGCCGGTCGAGGCGCTGTTGGTCGCGCATCTTCACGCGGCACAGGTTCAGCACCGCGTCCTGCATCGAGGCGGCGACGCGCTGGCCCTTGCCGCTCTGCTGGCGGCCGATGATGGCGGTCAGGATGCCGATCGCGAGGTGCATGCCGGTGTTGCTGTCGCCGAGCGCGGCGGCCGAAATGGTCGGCTCGGAGTGCTCGCCCTTCCACCAACCGGTGGTGGAGGCGGCGCCGCCGGCGCACTGCGCGACGTTTTCGTAGACCTTCAGGTCGTCGTAGTGGTGACCGTCGGAAAAGCCCTTGACCGAGGCGACGATCATCTTCGGGTTCAGCTCCTGGATGCGCTCCCAGGTGAAGCCCATGCGGTCGAGCGCGCCCGGGCCGAAGTTCTCGACCAACACGTCGCACTGGCGGATCAGCGTCTCGAGCACCTGCTTGCCTTCGGGCTTCTTGGTGTCGAGCGTCAGCGAACGCTTGTTGCTGTTGAGCATCGTGAAGTACAGCGCATCGACGCCGGGGATGTCGCGCAGCTGCGTGCGCGTCACGTCGCCCGAACCGGGGCGCTCGACCTTGATCACGTCGGCACCGAACCAGGCCAGCAGTTGCGTGCACGCAGGGCCCGCCTGGACGTGCGTGAAGTCGATGATCTTGATGCCTTCGAGTGGTTTGGTGCTCATATGAGTGCTCCTGGGTTGGCGGGGAAAATTCGTCTCGCGGTCACTTCTTGACCACGCTTTGCGGGTTGAGGTTGCCGATGCGGCCGCTCTCGGTGCCGGCCGCTTCGTTGATGACGGCGTTGATCAGCGTCGGCCTGCCGGAGGCGACGGCCTCGGCCAGCGCCTTCTGCAGTTCGTCGGCCGTGGTGGCGTGCACGCCGACGCCACCGAAGGCTTCCATCAGCTTGTCGTAGCGCGCGTTTTTCACGAACACGGTCGGTGCCACGTCCTTGGTGCCGGAAGGGTTCACGTCGGTGCCGCGGTAAACGCCGTTGTTGTTGAAGACGACGACGCAGATCGGCAGGTCGTAGCGGCAGATGGTCTCGACCTCCATGCCGCTGAAGCCGAAGGCGCTGTCGCCTTCGACGGCGATCACCGGCTTGCCGGTGACCACCGCCGCGGCCACGGCGAAGCCCATGCCGATGCCCATGATCCCCCACGTGCCGACGTCGAGGCGCTTGCGCGGCTCGTACATGTCGACGATGCTGCGCGCGAAATCGAGCGTGTTCGCGCCTTCGTTGACGATGATGGCGTCCGGCCGTGCCTTCACCTGATCGCGGATCACGCTCAGTGCGCTCTGGAAGCTCATCGGCGACGGGCGCGCGGCCAGCGTCACCGCCATCTTCGACAGGTTCTTGTCCTTGCGTTCGGTAATGGCACTGGTCCAGTCGGCCGGCGGCTTGGCCCAGCTCGCATCGATGCCGGCGAGCAGCGCCGCCACGCACGAACCGATGTCGCCGACCAGCGGCGCGGCGATCGCGACGTTGCTGTCGGCCTCGGTCGGCGAGATGTCGATCTGGATGAACTGCTTGGCGCCCTTGTCTGCGCCCCAGGTCTTGCCCTTGCCGTGCGACAGCAGCCAGTTCAGGCGCGCGCCGACCAGCAGCACGACGTCGGCCTCGGCCAGCACATACGAGCGCGCGGCCGCGGCCGATTGCAGGTGCGTGTCGGGCAACAGGCCCTTGGCCATCGACATCGGCAGGTAGGGGATGCCGGTCTTTTCGACCAACGCGCGGATGTCGGCATCGGCCTGCGCATAGGCCGCGCCCTTGCCGAGCAGGATCACCGGCCGCTTCGCGCTCTTGAGCAGATCGAGTGCGCGCTTCACCGAATCCGGCGCCGGGATCTGGCGTGGCGCCGGATCGACGACCTTGATCAGCGATTTCTTGCCCGCCGCCGCGTCCATCGTCTGCGCGAACAGCTTGGCCGGCAGATCGAGGTAGACGCCGCCCGGGCGGCCCGACAGCGCGGCGCGAATCGCGCGCGCCACACCGACGCCGATGTCTTGCGCATGCAGCACGCGGAAGGCGGCCTTGCACAGCGGCTTGGCGATCGCGAGCTGGTCCATCTCTTCGTAGTCGCCTTGCTGCAGGTCGACGATCTCGCGCTCGCTCGAGCCGCTGATCAGGATCATCGGGAAGCAGTTGGTCGTGGCGTTGGCCAGCGCGGTCAGGCCGTTCAGGAAGCCGGGTGCCGAGACGGTCAGGCAGATGCCGGGTTTTTGCGTCAGGAAGCCAGCCGCCGCGGCGGCGTTGCCGGCGTGCTGCTCGTGGCGGAACGAGATGACGCGCATGCCCTCGGCCTGTGCCATGCGGCACAGGTCGGTCACGGGGATGCCGGGCAGCCCGAAGATGGTGTCGATGTCGTTGAGTTTCAGCGCATCGATGACGAGGTGGAACCCATCCGTCAGCGCTTGCGCTTCTGCGGGGGCGGGCGGGGTCTTCAGAACTGCGGACATACCTGACTCCTAGATGTTCGTCTGCGCGCCGCTGAAAAGCGCGGCGGGGCCTGCTGCCGCCGGCCCCGCACCATGTGTCGAGCGCATGGCGGGACTATCATTCGTCGGCCTTCTTTTGACCGTTGACCACGGTCAACTTTCGAAAAACCAGATCACAGGGGAAACCCGGGAACGTGCCGTGACGCCTGTATCGAGCCACCCCGAACGGAATGTCATTCGGGTCCAGCTGAAGCAGAACGAGGTGCTCCGGGAACTGAGCGACGCGGATCGCGCCGAGCTCGAAGCGAGCCTCGTCGTCGTCGAGGGCAACAAGGGGGACTTCCTGCTGCACCAGGGCGTGCGCGAGATGGAGCAGTACTTCATCCTCGACGGCGTGTTGAAGCGCGTGGTCTCCAACGCCGAGGGCAAGGAGATGATCCTGCGCTTCGCGGCCGAGGGCGACATGGAAACGAGCTACGCCGCGTTTCGCATGGGCACGCCGACGCCCTACGGCATCGTGTGCGTGACGAAAGCGCGCGTGGCGCGCCTGACACTGCCGCAGTGGCTGGAGTTTCTGGACCGCCACCCGACGACCAAGCATCTGTTCGAGGAGAACGTGATGCGGCTCATGACCGAGGTCATGGGCCACACCATCACCCTGCACCTGCTGGATGCACCGGGGCGTGTGCACCGCTTCCTGCGCAAGCGGCCCGACCTGGTGGACCGGATTCCGCAGAAGCAGTTGGCCTCGCATCTGAATCTTTCGGCAGAGACGCTGAGCCGGCTGCGGCAACGTGGAAAGATCTAGCGCGGCACGATTCAGGTCTGATTCGCCATGTGCGCCTTGCGCATCGGCTTCAGCACGAACCAAGCCATCAGCGCCGCAGTCGCGTTCATCACGCTGGCGACGATGAACACCGTGTGCCAGCTGCCCGTGGCGGTGGCCAGCACGCTCGACAGTGGCACCAGCAGCGAGGCCGTGCCCTTGGCGGTGTACAGCAGGCCGGCGTTGGCCGCCGCGTACTTCGAGCCGAAGGTGTCGGCGCAGGTCGAGGGGAACAGGCTGTAGATCTCGCCCCAGGCGAAGAACACCAGGCCGGTCAGGATCACGAAGGCAATCGGGTTCTGGCCGAAGGTGTACAGCGCCAGAATGCCGACGGCTTCAAGCGCGAACGCGATGAACATCGTCGGCTCGCGACCGATCTGGTCCGAGACCCAGCCGAAGAACGGGCGCGTCAGGCCGTTGAGCACGCGGTCGATCGCCAAAGCGAAGGTCAGTGCCGGCAGGATCAGGCCCATGATGTTGACGGGCACGTCACCGATCTTGAAGTCCTTCGCGATCGGGCCGAGTTGCGCGGTGGCCATCAGGCCACCGGCCGCGACCATCACGAACATCGCGTACATGACCCAGAACACCGGCTTGCGCAGCACTTCGGCCGGGCTGTAGTCGCGCTTGGATTGCTGCACGTTGATCGACGAGATGCCGGTCATCTTCTTGTGCTCCGGCGCGCGCGTCAGGAACCATGCGAGCAAAAACACGACCAGGCCCTGGCCGATGCCGAAGTAGAAGAATGCCGCCTCGTAGCCGCTCGACTTGATGAACGCCGAGATCGGGATGATGGTCAACGCCGAGCCGGCGCCGAAACCCGCCGCCGTGAGACCGGCGGCCAGACCACGCCGATCCGGGAACCACTTCAGCGCATTGCCGACGCAGGTGCCGTACACCGCACCGGCGCCGACGCCGCCCACCGCCGCAGCGATGTAGAGCGTCGCCAGCGAGTCCGCATAGGAGTTCATCACCCAGCCGAGACCGCACAGGATGCCGCCTACGAGCACGACCGGGCGCGGGCCGAACTTGTCGACCAGGTAGCCCTCGATCGGCACCAGCCAGGTTTCGGTGAGCACGAAGATCGTGAACGCCACCTGGATCGCGGCGCGACTCCAGCCATGCTTCTCGGCGATCGGGTTGACGAACAGCGTCCAGCCGTATTGCAGGTTGGCGATCATCGCCATGCAGACGATGCCCATCAGGAGCTGTCCCCAGCGGTAATACGGGCTCTGGACAGCGGCGGCGGGCACGCTCCCCAGGTGATCGGCAGTGGCGGCAAGTGGTCGATTCATTGAAGTCTCCAGACTGTTCTGCGGACTGGTGGCGCACGCGGCGCGAACCAGGCTTGAATCGAAACAGGGCGCTTGAGCAGATGAGTCGCACGGCCAGTCTTCGACGGTTCTCGAACTCGGCGTGTGCAGCCCACACGAGGTGCTCTGCACGCGTCCTCCAATGCGGATGCGCTGGAGGAGTGCAATCACTGTCAGACTTTTCGACGCCGATTCTCTTGACCTTGGTCAACGACTCGGGTAAGCCCCGATCCAGGTGGCAGTCACTCTGATGTGAGTAATTTTCGCGCGGCGCCTTGACGACTCCTAGGGTTAACCCTAGAATTGCGCGCAAGAGATTTCAACGCACTGAGGAACCACCATGTCGAACAGCACCGCCACCACCACCGCAGCCTTCAAGCCGGCCACCGCAAACGCCCCGACCTCGCTGCTGCGCGAGCTGTTCCAGGCCACGCCGCTGTACATCTTCGCGACCGCCGCGAAGGCCGCGCTGCAAAAGCCGACGCAACGCTGAATCGTTCTTCCCCGGCGCCGCGAAACGCTCGCCGGAGGGCGCGGCCAGCGCCGGGCCGCTCCCAAGCGGCCGCGCACCCGCTCGGCGGGTGCGCTGGTATCCCGGCGCCGGGTGCTCCATCCAGCTAGTATTCACGCTGCACATCGCAGCTGAGGCGGCATTCATGGATCTCGGAATCGACATCGGCACGTCCGAAGTCAAGGTCGTTCTGATCGACGAAGCGCAACGCGTCGTCGGCCAGGCGCACAGTGCGGTTCCGATCTCGCGCCTGCAGCCGCTGTGGTCGGAGCAGGCTCCTGCCGACTGGTGGTCCGCCACCGTTGACGCACTCGCGCAACTGCGCAGCGAGCATCCGATCGAGTACGCCGCCACTCGCAGCATCGGCCTGTCGGGCCACATGCACGGCGCGACCCTCGTCGATGTGCGAGACAAGGTGCTGCGCCCCGCCATCCTCTGGAACGACGGCCGCAGCCACGCGCAATGCGCCGAACTCGAAGCGCGCGCACCCGACAGCCAACGCATCACCGGCAACATCGCGATGCCCGGCTTCACGGCACCGAAGCTGATGTGGGTCGAGCGGCACGAACCCGAGGTGTTCAAACGCACCGCGCGCGTGCTGCTGCCGAAGGACTACGTGCGCTTGCTGCTGACCGGCGAGGCCGTTTCCGACATGTCGGACTCGGCCGGCACCTTGTGGCTCGATGTGGCGAAGCGCGAATGGTCCGACGTGATGCTCGCGGCGACCCATCTGACGCGCGCCCACATGCCGCGCCTCGTCGAAGGCAGCGAGGCGAGCGGTACGCTGCTGCCAGCCATTGCCGACCAGCTCGGCCTGCGGCCCGGCGTGATCGTCGCCGGTGGCGCTGGCGACAACGCCGCGAGCGCCGCCGGCATCGGCGTCGCGGCGCCGGGCACGGCGTTTCTCTCGCTCGGCACCTCGGGCGTCTACTTCGTTGCGAACGCTGCGTACTCGCCGAACCCGGCGCGCGCGGTGCATGCGTTCTGTCACGCCTTCCCGAACACGTGGCACCAGATGACGGTGATGCTCACCGCGGCGAGTGCACTGCGCTGGCTGCGCACACTCACGCATGCCGACAGCGAAGCGCAACTCGTCGCCGAAGCCGAGGCCCTGCCCAACGGCGCGCGCGTGCCGCTGTTCCTGCCGTATCTGTCGGGTGAGCGCACGCCGCACAACGACCCGCACGCCTCGGGTGTGTTCTTCGGCCTCACGCACGAACACGCGCGCGGACACCTCGCGCGCGCGGTGCTCGAAGGCGTGGCGTTCGCGTTTCTCGACGGCCAGCAGGCGCTGCAGGATGGCGGCGCGCAGATCGACACGATCACGCTCGTCGGCGGCGGCTCGCGCAGCGCGCCGTGGGCGCAGGTGCTGGCGGACACGCTGGGACGGCAACTCGACAG
This sequence comes from uncultured Rhizobacter sp., assembly GCA_964247075.1. Lineage (GTDB taxonomy): Bacteria > Pseudomonadota > Gammaproteobacteria > Burkholderiales > Burkholderiaceae_C > LMDS01. The sequence continues at coordinate 45,466 of CAXTSS010000016.1, forward strand.
ACGCAGTGGCGCTGAGGTCGGCGCCGCGCTGGGCGCGGCGCGGCTCGGCCGGCTTGCGCGCACCAATGAGAGCGTGGCCTCGGTCTGCACAGCGCCACCGATCACCGACAGCTTCGTGCCGCACGCCGAGCGAACCGACGCGCTGGCCGAACGCCACCGGCGGTTTCAGCGGCTCTACGAGACGCTGAAGGCGGAGATGCACGTCACATCGTCGGTATGAAAGGCACGGCGCCGCGCCGTGCGTCCGAAAATGACAAACCCCCTCGGCCTTGCGGACGAAGGGGCGGGTGGCTCTCGCCACCATTTGGAGCTCCAGAGGAATGAAGTCCGGGGCTCCTTCGGTGCAGTGACTGCGCCGGTTGAGGTGCCTGCATGCAGGCTCTACAAACTTAGGCGACACAACGCGCGGCTTCAAGCGTCGCGAACTATCGCCTGCCCTCTTGTCATGCGGCCGGTTTCATGATCGCGTCCAGCAGACCCTGCACGCGCTGCTCCACGACCGCGTCCATGCGGATAGGCCGGCCCCATTCGCGCGCCGTTTCGCCGGGCCATTTGTTGGTGGCGTCCAGCCCCATCTTGCCGCCCAGTCCGCTCACCGGCGAGGCGAAGTCGAGGTAGTCGATCGGCGTGCCGTCGACCAGCGTCGTGTCGCGCACCGGGTCCATGCGCGTGGTGATGGCCCAGATCACTTCCTTCCAGTCGCGGATGTCCACGTCGTCATCGACGACGACGATGAACTTCGTGTACATGAACTGGCGCAGAAAGCTCCAGACGCCGAACATCAAACGCTTCGCGTGTCCGGGGTAGCTCTTCTTGATGCTGACGATGGCGAGCCGATAGCTGCAGCCCTCGGGCGGCAGGTAGAAGTCGACGATCTCGGGAAACTGTTTCTGCAGGATCGGCACGAACACCTCGTTCAGCGCCACGCCGAGGATCGCCGGTTCGTCGGGCGGCTTGCCGGTGTAGGTGGAGTGGTAGATGGGTTCGCGGCGGTGCGTCAGACGCTTGATCTCGAAGACCGGAAACCAGTCCTGTTCGTTGTAGTAGCCGGTGTGGTCGCCGAATGGACCTTCGAGTGCGTGCAGGTAGCCGTTGATCTCCTTGACCTGAACGCCGTGTTCGCTCACGCCCATGAACCCCCTCACGGCCGGCGGGATGTGGCCTTCGAGCACGATCTCGGCACTCGCCGGCACCTGCAGCATCACACCCGAATCGCCGACGCCCGAGTCGGCGAGTTCGGTGCGCGAGCCGCGCAGCAAGCCGGCGAACTGGTACTCCGACAAGGTGTCGGGCACCGGCGTCACCGCGCCGAGAATAGTCGCTGGGTCGGCGCCGAGAGCCACCACGATCGGGAACGGCTGGCCGGACTTGGCGAGCGCGAACTCGCGGAAGTCGAGCGCGCCGCCGCGGTGCGCGAGCCATCGCATGATGACCTGATGGCGGCCGATCACCTGCTGGCGGTAGATGCCCAGGTTCTGGCGCTGCCGCGCCGCTGGCGCGCCCTGCGGGCCGCGCGTGACGACGAGGCCCCAGGTGATGAGTGGCGCCGCGTCGTCGGGCCAGCAGGTCTGCACCGGGAGCAGGCCGAGATTCACATCCGGCCCCTCGAAGACGACCTCCTGGCAGGCCGGCTTGCGCACGTTCGCGGGCTTCATGTCCCACAGCGCCTTGGCCATGCCGAGCAGCTTGCCGGCGTCTTTCAGGCCCTTCGGCGGCTCGGGCTCTTTCAGGTTGGCGAGCAGGCGGCCGACGTCACGCAACTCGCCCAGGTCGGCCGCGCCCATGCCCAAGGCGACCCGTTTTGGCGTTCCGAACAGGTTCGTGAGCGCCGAAATTTTGTAACCGGCCGGATTCTGGAACCACAGGGCTGGCCCGCCGGCGCGCAAGACGAAGTCACTGACCGCTGTCATCTCAAGCCGCGCCGAGACTGGCTCTGCAACCCGACGGAGCTCGCCGGTCTGCTCCAGCCCATTCATAAACTCTCTCAGGTCGCGGTACTTCATATCATTTGGTAATTTAAATCAAGTTTGATAGTCTTGACTGGTTATGAAGGGCCTTGTTAGATTCGGTTTCTTCTGGATCAGCAGGGATAACCCTTGGGTGGCACGTCGTTGGGACGCCTCCCTCGAAACTGCCGACATCCGGCTGAGCGCCGTGTGCCCTTTCAACACCTGTGGCCGGCGTGTCAGTCAGCAATTATCGTCGCCGCCTCGGGAGCGCCCGGCCTCACAGGCCGTCGGCGGGAACCGACGCGAAGGCGGGAGAAGGAGTGAAGAGATGGCTTTCAACCCATTGATTTCGGCGGTGCGCCGGGCGCGTAACGCCTCGGTCGACTCTGCTGCGGTGTTCCTGCGCGATGTCGGCCACGGCCTGCTTGAGGTGAGCCACAACACGCTGGCGCTGGTCGGCCTGATGCTGGCCGCAGTGCTGCTGTTCGCCGCCGGCCGCGCCGACATCCGCCATGACGCGGAGGTCTGGACGCTGGGGTGGTTGCAGGCCCGCCAGGAAGCCCGCGAGCCGGCACCCCAGCCCGCCGATCTGCTCGCCGCAGCGCTCAGCGAGCCCGATGCGGTGGCACGCGCCACGGCGTCCGACCCGAAAGAACTGAGTCGCCAGCAGGCGGCTGTGGCGCGCTGGCTGTCGCTGCGCTACCGAGTGGCACCCGAGCCGGTGAGCCGCCTCGTGCAGGAAGCCTGGAGCGTGGGCCAGAAAGCCAACCTCGATCCGACGCTGATCCTGGCGATCATGGCGATCGAATCCAGCTTCAACCCGTTTGCGCAGAGCGCGGTCGGCGCACAGGGCCTGATGCAGGTCATGACCAAGCTCCACAACGACAAGTACGAGGCCTTCGGCGGCAACCACGCGGCGTTCGACCCAGTGACGAACCTGCGCGTCGGCGTGCAGGTGTTGAAGGAGTGCATCGCGCGTGCAGGCAGCCTGGAAGCCGGGTTGCGCTTCTACGTCGGCGCCGCCAATTTGGCCGACGATGGCGGTTATGCCGTCAAGGTGCTGAGCGAACAGAATGCGCTGCGCCTCGTGGCCAGCGGCAAGTCCGTGCCGACACGGACGGCGCCGACCGCCGCCGCCACGCCGGCACCCGCCAAGCCCGACGCATCACCTGCGGCGGCCCAGGCGGCACGGGCACCGGAACAGGTGGCAATGCTGCGCTGAGTCGCCGGCAGCTCCGCTACACTGGCGGGGCTGCGCAACTGGCGATGCGGCCTCCCTTCTTCACAGAAGCCGGGGCCTGAGGTGGGTTACCACCGGGAAGCGCGGTCGGGGTCCGATGTGACAGATCCTGTTCAGCCGTTCGCCTGGGCAGCCCCGTGGTGGTGTGCAGCAAGCACGCCCTGAAGTCATGGGGACTCCGCGACACAGGACTGCCACCATGTTTGACCGCACCCGCTCCACCATCGCCAGTATCGATCCCGATCTGTGGTCCGTCATCCAGCGCGAGAACCAGCGCCAGGAAGACCACATCGAGCTGATCGCCTCCGAGAACTACGCCTCTCCGGCCGTGATGGCCGCGCAAGGCACGCAGCTCACCAACAAATACGCCGAGGGTTACCCCGGCAAGCGCTACTACGGTGGCTGCGAATACGTCGACATGGTCGAGCAGCTCGCGATCGATCGGCTCAAGCAGCTGTTCGGTGCCGAGTACGCCAACGTGCAGCCGAACTCCGGCTCGCAGGCGAACCAGTCGGTGTTCTTCGGCCTGCTGAACCCCGGCGACACCATCATGGGCATGAGCCTGGCCGAAGGCGGCCACCTCACCCACGGCATGCCGCTGAACATGAGTGGCAAGTGGTTCAAGGTCGTCAGCTACGGCCTCACCGCCGACGAATCCATCGACTACGACGCGATGGAGCGCACGGCCCACGAACACAAGCCCAAGCTGATCATCGCCGGCGCCTCCGCCTACAGCCTGCGCATCGACTTCGCGCGCTTCGCCAAGGTGGCGAAGGACATCGGCGCGTACTTCATGGTCGACATGGCGCACTACGCCGGCCTGATCGCCGCCGGCGTCTACCCGAACCCGGTGCCGCACGCCGATGTCGTCACGTCGACCACCCACAAGAGCCTGCGCGGCCCGCGCGGCGGCATCGTGCTGATGCGCGACGAGGCCATCGCGAAGAAAATCAACAGTGCGATCTTCCCCGGCATCCAGGGTGGCCCGCTGATGCACGTGATCGCCGCCAAGGCAGTCGCGTTCAAGGAAGCACTCGCGCCCGAGTTCAAGCTCTACCAGCAGCAGGTCGCGAAGAACGCCGTGGTGCTCGCCGACACGCTGACCGAGCGCGGCCTGCGCATCGTCAGCGGCCGCACGGAGTCGCACGTGATGCTGGTCGATCTGCGCCCCAAGGGCTTGACCGGCAAGGAAGCCGAGAACCTGCTCGGCGCCGCGCACATGACCTGCAACAAGAACGGCATCCCGAACGACCCGCAGAAGCCGATGGTGACGAGCGGCATCCGCCTCGGCACGCCGGCGATGACGACGCGCGGCTTCAAGGAAGACCAGGTGCGCCAGACCGCCCACCTGATCGCCGACGTGCTCGACAAGCCGGCCGACGAAGCGAACATCGCCGCGGTGAAGGTCAAGGTCGCGGCGCTGACGAAGGCGTTCCCGGTCTACGGCGGCTGAACCCCGCCGATGCGCTGCCCGTTCTGCAGCCATGAAGAGACGCAGGTCGTCGAGACCCGCGACTCCGACGAGGGCGACGTCGTCCGCCGCCGCCGCCGTTGCCACGCCTGCGACAAGCGCTTCACGACCTACGAGCGCGCCGAGATCGCGCTGCCCTCGGTCGTGAAGAAGGACGGCACGCGCGCCGACATGGATCCGGCCAAGATCCGCGCCTCGATGACGCTGGCGCTGCGCAAGCGGCCGGTCAGCGTCGAGCAGATCGATGCGGCGATGGAGCGCATCCAGGACAAGCTGCTCAACAGCGGCGCAAAGGAAGTGCCCTCGACGCGGCTCGGCGAACTGGTGATGCGCGAGCTCAAGCGCATCGACAAGGTCGCCTACGTGCGCTTCGCTTCGGTGTACCGCAGCTTCGAGGACGTGGATGAATTCCGGCAGCTGATCCGGGATATTTGAGGCCCCACCCCCGGACGGGGGGAGTGAAAGAGGGAACCCGCATGAGGTCGGCGCGTTCCCACCTCGAGGGGGCGCGGCGAGCGGCCGCAATTTCTACAGTCTGTGCATCGGTTCAACAACCCGGAGCACAGATGAAAAACCACCCCACCCGCATCACCCTTCAACGCGGCTTCACCTTGATCGAAGCCAGCATGGTGCTCGCCGTCAGCGCCGTGCTCGCCACCAGCGCCGCGCCCAGCATGCAGGACATGATCGCCGCGCGCCGCCTCGACAACGCCGTCGGCCAGCTCGTCAACGACATCCACCTGGTTCGCACGGCGGCGATTGCGCGCAACCAGGCGCTGCGCCTGAGCTTCATGCCGCGCGCCGGCGGCAGTTGCTACGCGATCCACACCGGCAACGCCGGCGACTGCGTCTGCAACGGCACCGGCCCGGCGGTCTGCAGCGCCGGCGCACGCGAGATCAAGACGGTGGCGGTCGCGGACAGCGACCACGTCAGTCTCGTGTCGAACGCCGGCTCGATGCTGTTCGACCCGATGCACGGCACCAGCACGCCGACCGGCACCGTCCGCATCATCGGCATGAACGGCCGCGAGGTGCGCCACATCGTCAACGTGATGGGCCGCGTTCGCTCCTGCTCGCCGGTGCCTGCCGTGCCCGGCTACCGCGCCTGCTGAGGAGCCGACCATGCGACACACCCAGAGCGGCTTCACCCTGATCGACACGTTCGCGGCGATGGCGGTCGCCGCGGTGCTGTCCGGCATCGCGATGCCGAGCTTCGAAACCCAGGTGCGCAAGGCGCGCCGCGCCGATGTGCTGGCCGCCGTGGTGCAGATCCAGGGCGCGCAGGAACGCCTGCGCAGCCGCGGCACGCGCTACGGCGACCTGGCCGAGTTGGGCGCCGCCACCGTCTCGCCCGCCGGGCACTACGCGCTGCAGATCACCGCGTTCAGCGCCGACGGCTACGAGCTGCTCGCGACCGCCAGCGGCGCCCAGGCGCGCGACGCCGAGTGCCGCGTGATGGTGGCGCGTGCCCTCGGCATGAACCTGGTCTATGCCTCGGGCGGCGACGCCAGCGTCGCCAACGCCGACCCGATCAACCGCCGCTGCTGGAGCCTGTGATGAAGCAACCCAACCGCCAACGCGGCCTGTCGCTGATCGAGCTGATGATCGGCATCGCGGTCGCGCTGTTCATCGCCGCGGCCGGTGGCTCGATGCTCGTCGGCCAGCTGCGCGAGCACCGCGCGCTGGCCCTCGAAGCCCGCCTGACGCAAGACCTGCGCGCGGCCGCCGACGTGATCACCCGCGACCTGCGGCGCGCCGGCTACTGGGGCAACGCCGGTGCTGTCGCCGGCGCGAACCCCTACGCCACGCTCACGCCCGAGACGGCCGCCGCCGACTCGGTGAGCCTGCGCTATTCGATGGACGCGAGCGAGAACAACGTTGTCGACGGCAACGAGCAGTTCGGCTTCCGACTGCGCAATGGCGCGATCGAGCTGCAGCTCGGCGCCGGCAACTGGCAGGCGCTGACCGATGCGGGCACGCTCACGGTCACCGCGTTCAGCGTCACGCCGACGGTGCAGGATGTGAGCCTCGCGTCGTTCTGCGCGAGTGCCTGCGCCTCGGGCAGCACCACCTGCCCGCCACACCAGCAAGTTCGCAGCCTCGCCGTCGCCATCAGCGCGGCGCTGGTGAGCGATGCCCGTGTCGTTCGAACCGTGCGCAGCGATGCGCGTGTGCGCGCCGATGCCGTCGTCGGCGCTTGCGCCGGCTGAGGTCTACCATGAACCACACCTCGTACAAGTCGCAACGCGGCGCGGCCGCACTGGTCGTCACGCTGATGCTGTTCCTGGCGCTCGCACTCGCGTCGCTCGGCCTGCACCGCCACCTCATCGCCGAGCAGCGCGCGGCCGCGAACCAGGCCCGCGCCACACAAGCCTTCGAGGCCACCGAGGCCGGCCTCGAATGGGCGCTCGCGCAGCTCAACAGCACGCAGCGCATCGGCCCGGATTGCCAGCCCGACACCGACCCGGCCGCCACCACGCCCACGTTTCGCGAGCGCTATCTCACGCTGGCGCGCGCCACCGGCGTCGTCACGCCGACGGCGCTGCAAGCCAGCTGCGTGCGCACGGCCAGCGGCTGGTCTTGCAGCTGCCCGGCGAGCGGCCCGGCCGTGTTGAGCCCACCGGCGGGCGCCGAGCCCGCGCCGGCGTTCACGGTGCGCTTCCGGCCCGTGGCGCGCGCCGGCGCCGTGCGCATCAGCGCCGACGGCTGCACCAGCCTGGCCGGCGCGTGCGCGTCGGGCGCGGCGAGCACCGCCGATGCAACGGCCCACGCCGAGGTCGCCGTCGGCCTCGTCGCCGGCCTGCGCAATTCGCCCACGCAGGCGCTGACGACGCGCGACATGGCGATCCAAACGCCGGACCAGTTCTTCGCCGCCTTCTTCGGCATCGACAAGCCGACGTGGCAGAGCCAGACGGTCGTCGCACGCGTCACCTGCGGCGCCGACTGCGGCCACACCATCGTCGACGCCATCGCGGCCGGCAGCGCGCTGATCCAGGTCGATGGCGATCTGGCGCTGACCGGGCCGCTGACCCTGGGCACGGGCGCACGACCGATCACGATCGTCGCGAGCGGCGGCGCACGCCTCGACGGCGGCGTCACGATCGTCGGCGCGCTCTACGCAGCATCGGTGACCGTAAGCGGCACCGGAACGCTCGCGCAAGGCGCGGTGATCAACGAGGGCCTCTACGCCGGCCCCGCGGCGCCCGACTTCCGCCTCGATGCCGACGTGCTTGCCGCGCTGGCCCACCAGACCGGCAGCTTTGCCCGCGTCAGCGGCAGCTGGCGCGACTTCTGAGGAGCTCACCATGCACCACCCCACCTCACGCGCCCAACGCGGCACCTCGTTGCTCGAAGCGCTGGTCGCCTTCCTCGTGCTATCGCTCGGCATGGTCTCGATCGCCCGCGTGCAAAGCCACCTGCGGCTCGACGCCGACGTGGCGCGCCAGCGCACCGAGGCCGTGCGGCTGGCGCAGCAGGACATGGAGACGCTGCGCAGCGAGCGCACGTTCAGCGCTATCACCAGCGCGTCGCGCAGCGTGAACGCGGGCACCGCGTATGCGATCGAGCGCCGCATCGAAGCCGCCGGCATGCCACACGCCAAGGCAGCGTCGATCACGGTGCGCTGGACCGATCGCAGCGGCGTTCCGCAGCAGATCGCGCTGCACTCCGTGATCGCCGCCACCGACCCGCGTCTGAGCGGCGCACTCGCGCTGGCGTCGCGGTAGCATGGCCGCCACCATGAACGCCCCCTTCGCCACGCCGATGCACGAGGCGCTTGCGCTCGCACACGGCGCCGTCGGCCTGTCGGAGCCGAACCCGCGCGTCGGCTGCGTCATCACCGCGCCCGATGGCCGCGTGCTCGGTCGCGGCCACACGCAGCAGGCCGGCGGCGCGCACGCCGAAGTGATGGCCCTGCGCGACGCGCTCGCCCGCGGCGAAAGCGTGCGCGGTGCGACCGCCCACGTCACGCTCGAACCGTGCTCGCACCACGGCCGCACGCCGCCGTGCTGCGACGCGCTGGTCGAGGCCGGCATCGCGCGGGTCGTGATGGCGCTCTTCGATCCGAACCCGTTGGTGGCCGGCCGGGGCGCGGCGCGCCTGCGCGCGTCGGGCATCACCGTCGAGGCCGGCGCCCTCGCGCACGAAGCACGCGAGCTCAACATCGGCTTCTTCTCGCGCATGCAGCGCGGCCGGCCGTGGGTGCGGTTGAAGGCCGCCGTCTCGCTCGACGGCCGCACCGCGCTGAACAACGGCGCGAGCCAGTGGATCACCGGTCCGGACGCACGCGCCGATGGTCACGCCTACCGCAAGCGCGCGGGCGCGGTGCTGACCGGAGTCGGCACCGTGCTGGACGACAACCCACGCCTCGATGTGCGCCTCGTCGAGACGGCGCTGCAACCGCTGCGCGTGATCGTCGATTCGCAGCTCGGGACACCGCCTGCCTCGAAAATCCTCGACGCACCCGGCCACACGCTGGTCTACGCCGCCGCGCTCGATGCGACCCGCGCCGCGGCGCTGAAGGAGCGCGGCGCCGAGATCGTGCTCCTGCCCGGCGCCAACGCGAAGGTCGATCTCGCCGCGCTGCTCGCCGATCTCGCGCGACGTGGCATCAACGAGCTGCACGTCGAGGCCGGGCACAAGCTCAACGGCTCGTTCGTGCGCGAAGGCCTGGTCGATGAATTCCTGATCTACATGGCGCCCAAGCTGCTCGGCATCGGCCGCGAGCTCGCCGCGTTCGGCCCGCTGGAGGCGCTGAACGACAGCCTCGTGCTGCGCTTCGAGAGCGTCACGCGCATCGGCGACGACCTGCGTCTGATCGCACGCCCTGCGACAATCACCTGATGTTCACAGGCATCATCTCCGGCCTCGGCTGCATCGCCGAAGCGCGCCCTCTCGGCGCCGACGCATCCCACGGCAAACGCCTGACGATCACCGCACCGAGCGGCTACCTCGACGACGTGCAACTCGGCGACAGCATCGCACTGAACGGTGCGTGCATGACCGTCACGACCTTTGACGCCACCGCCTCTCGGTTCACACTCGACATCTCCGCCGAAAGCCTGGACAAGACCGCCGGCCTGGCCGAGCCCGGCCCGGTGAACCTCGAGAAGGCGATGCGCGCCAACGATCGCCTCGGCGGCCATATGGTCAGCGGCCATGTGGATGGCATCGGCGAGGTCAGCCACTTCACCGCGGTTGGTGAATCCTGGGAGATGCGCATCCGCACGCCCGCCGAACTGGCGCGCTTCATCGCCTACAAGGGCTCGATCACCGTCAACGGCGTGAGCCTGACGGTGAACCGCGTGATCGACGGTGACGCGGGCTGCGAGCTGAGCATCAACCTGATCCCGCACACGCTAGCAAACACCACGCTCGGCGCGCTGAAAGCGGGCCAGCGCGTCAACCTCGAGATCGACCTGATCGCGCGCTACGTCGAGCGCATGCTGACCGCCCCGAAGCTCGGCTGAGCTGAACCCGGGCAAACCCGGGCCGCCACCTACAATCAAGGGATGGCAATATCCCCCATTCCCGAGCTGGTCGCCGAGCTGGCGGCGGGCCGCATGATCATCCTCGTCGATGAGGAAGACCGCGAAAACGAAGGCGATCTGGTGATCGCCGCCGACCACGTCACGCCCGAAGCCATCAACTTCATGGCGCGCTTCGGCCGCGGCCTGATCTGCCTCACGCTCACGCCGGAGCGCTGCGACCGCCTGCAGCTGCAATCGATGACGAGCCGCAACGGCACACGCCACGGCACCGCGTTCACCGTCTCGATCGAGGCCGCGACCGGCGTGGACACCGGCATCTCCGCGGCCGACCGCGCCCGCACCGTGCAGGCCGCGGTCGCGCGCGACGCAAAGGCGAGCGATCTGGTGCAGCCGGGCCACGTCTTCCCGCTGCGCGCGCAGGAAGGCGGCGTGCTGATGCGCGCCGGGCACACCGAAGCCGGTTGCGATCTTGCCGGCATGGCCGGCCTCTCGCCCGCGGCGGTGATCTGCGAAGTGATGAAGGACGACGGCACGATGGCGCGCCTGCCCGACCTGATCGCGTTCGCGAAAGAACACCGGCTGAAGGTCGGCACCATCGCCGACCTGATCGAGTACCGCAGCCGCAACGAGACGCTGATCGAGCGCGCCGGCCGGCGCCCGCTCGTCACCGCGCAAGGCGAGTTCGACTGCAGCGCGTTCCGCGACCGCACCGGCGGATTGCACCTCGCGCTCACGCGCGGCCAGTGGACCGCCGCCGACGAAGTGCTGGTGCGCGTGCACGAGCCGCTCTCGGTGATGGATTTGCTCGATGTCGGCGGTGGTCAATCGAGGCACTCGTGGCCGCTGCCGAAGGCGCTCGCCGTGCTGCACAAGAGCCCGCGCGGCGCGGCCGTGCTGCTGAACTGTGGTGAGGACGTGGCCGCGCTCGTGCCGCATGTGGTGCCGCCCGCGAACGGCGCGGCACGCCCCGCCAGCCAGATGGATTTGCGCACCTACGGCATCGGCGCGCAGATCCTGCGGGAGCTCGGCATCGCGAAGATGAAACTCCTCGGCAGCCCGCGCCGCATGCCCAGCATGACCGGCTACGGTCTCGAAGTCACCGGCTTCGTCGCCGCCGACACCTGAAAGTCACACCCATGCAAGACGCCGATAAAAGCGCCACCACCAGCGGTGGCCTGATCGCCCCGCTCGATGGGCGCTCGTTGCGCATCGGCATCGTGCAGGCGCGCTTCAATGCCGCGATCACCGATGCCCTCGCCACCGCCTGCCTCGCTGAACTCGCGGCGCTCGGCGTCGGCGCCAAGCACATCCGGCATGTCACCGTGCCGGGCGCGCTCGAAGTCGCGGTCGCCCTGCACGCGCTGGCCGAGAACGAAGACTGCGACGCGTTGATCGCGCTCGGCTGCATCATCCGCGGCGAGACCTATCACTTCGAACTCGTCGCCAACGAGAGCGGCGCCGCGGTGACGCGCGTCGCGCTCGACCACGGCATCCCGATCGCGAACGCCGTGCTCACGGTCGAGAACGAAGACCAGGCTTGGGCCCGCGCCAACGCCAAGGGCCACGACGCCGCCCGGGTCGCGGTCGAGATGGCGAACCTGATGGAAGACCTCTCGTGACCGAACCGATCGCCACCGCGCCCGCCGCGCCGACGCCGCCAGTCAGCAAGCGCCCCAAGCCCAAGTCGGCGCGGCGCCGCGCGCGCGAGATCGCGCTCCAAGGCCTGTACGAATGGCTGATCTCGGGCGCCGAGGCCAAGGTCGTCGATGCCCACATGCGCGAGCAGGAAGGCTTCGAGAAGTGCGACTCCGTGCACTTCGATGCGCTGCTGCACGGCTGCATCGGCGAGGCGGTGGACATCGACGCGATGCTCACGCGCCACGTCGATCGGAAGACGACGCAACTCTCGCCGATCGAGCATGGCGTGCTGATGATCGGCGTCTACGAGCTCAAGCACTGCATCGAGATCCCGTACAAGGTCGCGATCAATGAGGCGGTCGAACTCGCCAAGAGCTTCGGCGGTACCGACGGCCACAAGTACGTGAACGGCGTGCTCGACAAGGCCGCGGTCGACCTGCGCGCGGTGGAGGTCACCGCGGCGCGTGCCAGACGATGAAGTTGGCCAGCAGGCTCGACCACATCGAGCCCTTCTACGTGATGGAGTTCGCCAAGGCTGCGGCCGAGCTGGCGCGCAGCGCCGAGTGCGACGCGCGTTTGGGTGGTCGGCCGATGATCTTCCTGAACATCGGCGAGCCCGACTTCACCGCGCCGCCGCCGGTGCGCGCCGCGAACGAGCGCGCCGTCAGCCAGGGCCGCACGCAGTACACCGACGCGACCGGTCTGCCCGCGCTGCGGGAGCGCATCAGCGCGTGGTACGCGTTGCGCTTCGGGCTGAGCATCGATCCGCGCCGCATCGTCGTCACCGCGGGTGCGTCGGCCGCGTTGCAGCTCGCCTGCCTGGCGCTGGTGGACCGCGACGACGAGGTGCTGCTGCCCGACCCGAGCTACCCGTGCAACCGCCACTTCGTCGCCGCCGCCGAGGGCAGGCCGGTGCTGCTGCCGGCCTCGGCCGACGCGCGCTATCAGCTCGATGCCGCCGGCGTGCAGGCGGCCTGGGGTCCGCGCACGCGCGGCGTGTTGCTCGCTTCGCCGTCGAACCCGACCGGCACCTCGATCGACCCGACCGAGATGGGCCGCATCGTCGAGGTGGTGCGCGCGCGCGGCGGGTTCACGTTGGTCGATGAGATCTACCTCGGGCTGAGCTTCGACGAGCGCTACGGCCACAGCGCCTTGGTCCACGACAAGAGCGAGCACGGCAACGATGTGATCTCGATCAACAGCTTCTCGAAGTATTTCTCGATGACCGGCTGGCGACTCGGCTGGCTGGTCGTGCCGGACGCGCTCGTCGCGCCGATCGAGAAACTCGCCCAGAACCTCTACATCTGCCCGAGCACGCTGGCGCAGCACGCGGCGCTCGCCTGCTTCGAGCCCGAGTCCATCGCCGAATACGAACGCCGCCGCGACGAGTTCCGCGCGCGGCGCGACTTTCTCGTGCCGGCGCTGAACGCGATCGGGCTGACGGTGCCGGTAGTGCCCGATGGCGCGTTCTACGCCTGGGCTGATTGCTCGGCACACAGCGCCGACAGCTGGGATTTCTGCTTCGACGTGATGAAACGCGCCCACGTCGCGATCACGCCGGGCCGCGACTTCGGCCACCACGGCAGCCAGCGCTTCGTGCGGCTGTCGTATGCGAGCTCGATGGCGCATCTGCACGAAGCCGTCGCGCGCTTGCGCAGGATGCTCGGATGACTGTGGCGCCGAGCGTGAAGCCACATGGCGGAATCGTGAGCGGATGTGACGTGGTCGGGCATACGGCGGTTTTTCGCGGCTTCTTCACGCCTGCGCTCGGCTAAGCTGGCAAGGTGAGTGCGTTCAGCCCCCCGCCCGACCCGGCCCCGAGAGATTCGGAGCCCGCGCCTGCGCCCAGCCTGCCCAGCGACCCGGCCCTGTGGGGCGAAGCCGACATGAACGCGCTGCGCGGCCCGGCCGCCGCGTTCTCGACCCAGACGCCAGACCCGGCCGACCAGCGTCATCCGACGATCGGCCACATCGGCCGCTACGCGCTGAAGCACCGCCTCGGCGAAGGCGGCCTGGGCACCGTCTACGCGGCGCACGACCCGTTGCTCTCAAGGCTGATCGCGGTCAAGACGCTGAACGTCGAGATCGACGAGAACGACCGTGCTGCCTTCAACTCGATGTTCCTGAACGAGGCGCGCGCTGCCGCCGGCCTGAACCACACGCACATCGTGACGGTCTTCGATGCCGGCATCAGCGACAACCGCGCCTACATCGCGATGGAACTGCTGAAGGGCCGCGACCTGCGCCAGCTGCGCCGCGAGGGCTGGCGCGCGACGCCGGCACAGGCCGCGCTGATCGTGCGGCGCGTGGCCGATGCGCTCGGCTATGCGCACAGCAAGGGCGTGGTGCATCGCGACGTGAAGCCGGCCAACATCTTCATGATCGGCCGCGCGCAACCGAAGGTGCTCGACTTCGGCATTGCCCGCATCGCGCACCGGCACGACATGCACGGCACCGACGCTGAACTTGCGGCCGGCTCGCCCTACTACATGGCGCCGGAGCAGGCTCGCCTGGAGCCGGTGGATCGGCGTGCCGACGTGTTCTCGCTCGGCGTCGTGCTCTACGAATTGCTGAGCGACGTGAAGCCCTTCCGAGGCGAGACGCTCGAAGAGATCACCAACGCGGTGCTGAAGCACGAGCCGCCGCTGGCGAACGTGGTCGATCCGCAGGTGCCCGCGGCGCTGGCCGAGATCGCAGCCAAGGCGATGGCGAAGAACCCGGAGCAACGCTACCGCTCGGCGCGCGCCTTCGCGCGCGAGCTGCGCCACTGGCTCGAGGAGAACACGAACGGCGTGAACGATGGCGACGCACCGATCGAGAGCACGCCGCGTTCGCGCCGCTCCTGGATCGCGGCCGGCGCAATCGTTGCGGCCGTGCTGGCCGGCTTGATCTGGAATGCAATGCCACCGCAGCCCGAAGCGCCGGCCGCGCCGGTGGTCGCGACCCGGCCGGCGCCCGCCGTCGTACCCGCGCCTGCACCAGTGCCAGCACCGGCGCTCGCCCTGGTCACCGCGGCGCCTGTGGCCGTGGCGCCGGCCGTCAGCGGGGCTACCGACGCCGTGGTGAAGACGCCACCGGCGCAAGCCCCGACGGCCGTCGCCGCGGCACCGAAGGAAGCGCCGAAAGAGCGTCGCGCCCGCGAGGCCCGCGAGCGCGATGCGCGCATCGCGGCAGCAGCCGTCGTCGCGCCGCCCGCACCCGTCGCGCGTGGGCTGATGCGCATCGCGATCAGCCCGTGGGGCGATATCGAGGTTGATGGCAGGCCCGCAGGCACCTCACCTCCGGTGACCGAACTCAGCCTGACCGAAGGCCGGCACCAGATCGTGATCCGCAACGCCGACCTGCCGCCGCACAGCGTGGTCGTCAACGTCACCGCCGATCAGCCCATCACGTTGAAGCACCGGTTCTGACCATGACGAGACCGTCACTCGCCGCAGGCCTCGTGCCGATCGCACTGGCTTCGCTGCTCGCGGGCTGCGTGGTACCGCCGCCAGCCGCCCCACCGCCCCCTCCCACGGGCCTGCTGGACGTGACCGAGCGGCCGGCCGAGAAAGCCCTGCTCGCCGGCATGCGCGCCTACGAGGACGCCCAGTACGCGACCGCCGAAGCCCAGATCGGCTTCGCCCTGCGCACCGGCCTGGCCTCGCCGCGCGACCGCGCCGCGGCCCACAAGAACCTCGCGTTCATCTACTGCACCAGCGACCGCATCAAGGCCTGCGAGGCCGCGTTCCGCGCCGCGCGCGAGGCCGATCCGAACTTCACGCTGAGCAAGGCCGAGGCCGGCCATCCGCGCTGGGGGCCGGTGTACCAGCGCGTGCGGCAATAATCGGCCCCGTGCCGACGCCTGCCTTCCTTCACCCCCCGTTTCGTTTCCCGCTGCGCGTGTACTGGGAAGACACCGACGCCGGCGGCGTCGTCTTCTATGCCAACTACCTGAAGTTCTTCGAGCGCGCGCGCACCGAATGGCTGCGCTCGCTCGGCTTCGAGCAGGAGCGACTGCGGGCGCAGAGCGGCGCGATCTTCATCGTCACGGAGACGCGCCTGCGCTACCTGCGCCCGGCGCGGCTCGACGACCTGCTCGCGGTGACGGTTCAGGTCGAGCACGCCGGCCGCGCGCAGATGTCGATCGCACAACAAGCGTGGCGGCCGTCCCCCGAAGGCGACGCGCTGCTCGCCGAGGGCACGATCCGCATCGGCTGCGTCGACGCCGGAACCTTTCGACCGCAGCGCATTCCGACCGCGATCGCGGATTCACTCCACATGACAACAGCCAACTCCATCGGATGAATCAAGACTTTTCGATCATCACCCTCGTCATCCACGCGAGCTTCGTCGTCCAGCTCGTGATGGCGGGCCTCTTGATCGCCTCGCTCGCGAGCTGGACGGTGATCTTCGGCAAGCTGTTCGGCCTGAAGCGCGTGCGCAGCGCCAACGAGGAGTTCGAGCGCGAGTTCTGGGCCGGCAAGAACATCAACGACCTGTACAGCGATGCCACCAAGCGCAGCGACGGCTCGCCGCTGGAGCGCATCTTCGCCTCGGGCATGCGCGAGTTCATCAAGCTGCGCGAACGCCGCGTTCTGGAGCCCGGCTCGCTGCTCGACGGCGCGCGCCGCGCGATGCGCGCGAGCTTTCAGCGCGAGCTCGACACGATCGAGGCGCACCTGTCGTTCCTCGCCACCGTCGGTTCGGTGTCACCGTATGTCGGCCTGTTCGGCACGGTCTGGGGCATCATGCACGCGTTCGTCGGCCTGTCGAACATGACGCAAGTTACCCTGGCCACCGTCGCACCCGGCATCGCCGAGGCACTGGTGGCCACCGCGATCGGCCTGTTTGCCGCGATCCCCGCAGTGATCGCCTACAACCGCTTCGCGCGCGACATCGACCGCATCGCGATCCAGCAAGAGACCTTCATCGAGGAGTTCTCGAACATCCTGCAGCGCAACACCGGCGCGCCGGCGGCGTCGACGCACTAGCATGAAGAGCCTTCTCGGCCTGCTGCCGTTCGTGAATGTCCTCGCTCATGTGCGCTACGAGCGTCGCGCCATGCGGTGCCCGGTGGCGGCTCATGCTGTAGCGGTCTGCGCTGCGCGCCGACTGCACTGCGGTGCTCGGTCCTCATCGCCAGACAAATCGCCGCCACCGGGCACCGCCCGCCGCGAGCCAACGTTGTGGTGTTCGACAAGAAAGCCAACACCGCTTCAGCAAAGGCGCGTTCGGGGGGGCTGGAGCGCGCCTCTGGAGCGCCGAGGAGCGCAGGGCTCGTGGCCGCGCGCGCAGCGCGCATCCACATCTGACTCGTCGCGTCTGTTTGAGCAGAGAGAGCGCAGCGAACGCCGCGAGTTCAGCGACGTGGCCGCGAGACCGAGCATCGCAGGGCAGTCGACGCGCAGCGACGACCGCTCCAGCGAAGCGCGCAAGCCTGCCCGGACGCGCCTTTGCCGCGCGGACATCCGAACACCATCGCTCACGATTTGCGGGCGCTTCGTCTACCACCGCAGGGAGAACTGACATGCCCGGCGTCAGCATCCGCGGCAGCTCACGCCGCCGCACCATCAGCGAGATCAACATGGTGCCGTTCATCGACGTCATGCTGGTGCTGCTGATCATCTTCATGGTCACCGCGCCGCTGATCACGACCGGCATCGTCGATCTGCCGAGTGTCGGCAAGGGCCAGCGGCGGCCGGATCACGTCGTCGAGGTCGTCGTCGCACCCGACGAGAAGGTGCGGCTGCGTATCGACGGCAAGGAAGGCGAGGCGGTGGCGCTGCGCGATGTCGCGGCGCGCGTGCGCGAGCTGCAGGGCGGCGACGCGAACACGCCGGTCGTGATCTCGGCCGATCGCAACGTCAAGTACGAAGCGGTCGTGAAGCTGATGGACACGCTGCAGCGCGCCGGCGTGCAGCGCGTCGGCTTGTCGGTGAAGACCGGCGCCAGCTGAAGTGGAATGACCCGGTGAGTGCCACCCTCAGCGCATCGCGCGACCCGTTCATGCCGCAGTCGGCGCAACGCACCGGCCCGGCGCTGGGCCTGGCGCTGTGTGCGCACGTGCTGCTGATCGCGGCGCTCGCGTTCGGCGTCAACTGGCACAACTCCGAGCCGACCAGCATCGCGGCCGAGCTGTGGTCGGCGGTGCCGCAGGCGGCGGCCCCGCGCGCCGTCGAGGTGCCGACACCCCCGCCGCGGCCCGAGACCAGAAGGCCCGAACCGGTCGTGAAACCGGAGCCCGTGCCCAAGCCGGCCGCGGCCCTGCCCGACCCGCAAATCGCGATCGAGAAAGCCAAACGCGAGGAAGCGAAACGGGTGCAGGCCGAAGACGCGGCGCGTCAGCAGAAGGCCGACAAGGCACAGCGCGCGAAGGACGAGCTCGCACAGAAGAAGGCCGCGGACGAGAAGCTCGCGAAGGAGAAAGCGGAGAAGGAGAAGGCCGACAAGGCCGATGCCGCGAAGCAGGCCGCGGCGCGCGAGGCCAACCTGAAGCGCATGCAAGGCCTGGCCGGCGCCACCGGCGGGCCGACCGACACCGGCACGGCCTTGCGCAGCAGCGCACCATCGGCGAACTACGGTGGACGCATCACGGCCTACATCAAGCCGAAGATCGTGTTGACCGACGAGGTGGACGGCAACCCGAGGGCGGTCGTCGAGATCCGGCTGGCGCCGGATGGCACGATCGTCGCCAAGCGCCTGGTCAAGAGCAGCGGCTCCAAGGCCTGGGACGACGCGGTGCTGCGTGCGATCGAACGTGCTGAGGTGCTGCCGCGCGACGTCGACGGACGCGCGCCGCCGCTGCTCGAAATCGGGTTCAGGCCACTCGACTGACGCGCGGTGCGACGTCCGGCGTCACCGCCTTGCCGCCCAGTGCCCAGCCGCGCAGGCGCGGAATCAGCCAGTAGTCCAGCGACAGCGCACCGGGCCCCCACAGCACCAGCATGCCGAGCAGGCTGGCCCAGAAGACGTGGCCCATCAGCGCCGCATCGGGCACCTCCATCAGGCTGATCAGCGCGACGATGTTGATGACCGACAGACCGGCCGCGGCGAAGCGCCCGAACAGGCCCGCCACGAGCAGCACCGACAACCCGAGCTCGCCGCCAGTGGCGAGGAACGCGGCCACCGCCGGGCTCAGCAGCGGCACGTGGTATTCGTCGGCGAACAGCGCGAGCGTCGTGCCCCAGTCGTGCAGCTTGGTCATGCCGGAGCGCAAAAACACGGCCGCCACATACCAGCGCGCGGCGAGCAGCGCGACGGGCTTGAGCCAGTCGAGCGCGGCGATCACGCGTTCGCCGAGCATCCAGAGTCGGGCGGTTCGCGTTGGGGTCGTGTCCAGCGTCATGGTGGGTTCCTCGTGTGCCTCGCAACCTCTCAGTCGTTCGACGCGACCACACCTTTCATCCAGGCGTGGCGAATCGCGGCTTGCAGCCAGGCCGCGAAGTCGAAGCCTTCGCCGGCATGTTCCAACGCATCGGCAAGGTTCGCACCCGCCAGCAGCGACTCGGCCCAGCACGCGTCGGCCGCGCCCAGCGCCTCGACGACGCCGCGCCAGCCGCAGCGCACCACCAGCGCGTCTTCGCCGCGTTCGGCGGCGATGGCCTCACGCACGCCCTCGAACGCGCGATCGGCCTCCTCGCCCGCCAACTGATGCGCGCGGTGGATGCTGACGATCGGCCAGGACGATCGCAGCAGCGCGGTGCCGGGCATCAGATGAATGCGCAGCCGGGACGGATCGACGGAATCGAGCAGCGCCAGCGAGGCCGCATCGAGCACCGCATCGTCGGCGCGCTCGTTGCGGTGAAGCGCGAAGTCGAGCCGCGCGCTGTCGCCGAGGTAAGGCCATGGCGTCATCGACGGGTGCGCCGCCAGCCATGCGGCGAACGTGCCACCCCACTCGCCGAGGTCACCGCGCTGCGGCGGCTGCGCCTGCCAGTGCGCGCGCGCGAGCTGCCTGAAATCATCCGCGCCGACCATCGCCTGCACGGTCGGGAACGCCGCCGCGAGCGCGCGCTCGGCGATCGCCTCGGCGTTGGCGCGGTACGCCTCCAGACCGTGCGTAGCGCGCTCGCCGTACTCGCGCAGCCCGATGCCGGTGGCGCCGCCCGGCGTGTTCAGCGCCTGAATCAGGCCTTGCTGGCGCAGCGCTTCATCCATGCAGGCTCGCGGCCCGCGCCGCCTCGCCGAGCAGGACATCGAACGTTGGCACATCGGTGTCCCATTCCACCAGCACCGGCAGCGGGCCGAGGCGCCGCAGCGCATGCGCACACACCGCCCACACCGCCGGCCGCACGCGGCTGCCGTGGTCGTCGATGACGATGCGGTCGGTTTCGCAGTAGCCGGCGACGTGGATTTCGCCGACGATGCCCGCTGGCAGCGCATCCACGAATGCGCAGCACGTGGCCAGCGGGTCGGGCACGCGCGCATTGAGGGCGTTGACCATGATGTTGTTGACGTCGAGCAGCATGCCGCAGCCGCTGCGGCGGCACAGCGCCGCGAAGAACTCGGGCTCGCTCATCGAGTCATCGGCGAACGAGACATACGACGACAGGTTCTCGACCAGCAGCGGCCGGCGCAGCCTGTCCTGCACCTGCGCCACATGGCTGACCATGAGCGCCAGCGAGGCCTCGGTGAAGGCGATCGGCAACAGGTCGCTGGCGTGGATCACATCACTGCCTTGCCGCACACGCGCGAAGCAGGCGTGGTCGGAAACGCGCGCCGGCTCGATGCGATCGACCAGCCGCGCCAGGGCGTCGAGGTGCCAGGGATCGAGCCCGGCGGCCGAGCCGAGCGCGAGGCCGACGCCATGCAGGCTGACGGGGTAGTGGGCGCGGGCCTGGTGCAGCACCGCCAGCGCAGCGCCACCGTCGGCGAAGAAGTTCTCGGAGTGAACCTCGACGAAGCCGAGCGGCGGCGTGCTGTTCAGGAGTTCAGCGTAGTGGGGCTGGCGCAGGCCAATACCGACCGACGCGGCGGCTGACGCCGCGTCGCCCACATCGTTGAACTTCACTTCTTCATCGCAGCCTTGGCTTCGTCGGCCGTCTTGCCGCCCATCTTGGCGCAGGTGCCCTTGGCGACGTAGTTCCACTCGTCGGCGCCCATGGCGTTCTTGGACTGGCCGGCGCACGAGTGCGTGCCCGAGAGGTTGGCGCAGTCGTTCGAGCCGGCCTTGGCGATGCCGTAGCACTTTTCCTTGCCGTTGTCGTCAGCGGCATGGGCGGCGGACAGCATGCCCATGGCCATGATGGACGCGAGGGCGCTGGATGCGATGAGACGGGTCTTCATGATGGCAATTCTCCTAAGGTAGATGAGGCGGTTTGTGATCGCCCGGAGCGATTGTCGATGGGCGATGCGATTCTGTCGAACGTCGGGGCATATCCTTACAGGCCGAGACGCGTCTGCGCTGTCTCCACCGGTGTCGTCTCCCAGCGATCGTGCCGGCCATCCTGATGCACGACCTTCAGCTCGAGCCAGAAGGCCTCCGGCGCGTCGTCGAGGCAGGCCACGTTGATCGCGTAGAACGGATCCGGAAACGACGCCTTGTCGCCGTGCCCGAAGAGCTTGACGCCGCATCGGCGGCAGAACATGTGCGCGACGCGGCCGCTGCCGAAGCGGTATTCGGCGAGCGACCCCGCCCCCTCCAGCAGCGTGAAAGCATCGGCCGCGACGAACATCTTCCAGTAGCGCGACTTGCTGCAGACCGAACAGTTGCAACGGCTGCTCGGCACCGCGGTGTCGAGCTCGGACTCGAACCGCACCGCGCCGCAGTGGCACGACCCTGTCAACCGCGCCTTCACGGGCGCACCCCGCGTTTCGCCACGGCCTCGGCCAGCCGGTCGAGCACCGCACCCCAGCCGAGCGTGTGGCCATCGCGCATGGCCTCCGAGTCGAACGGTGCCTGGCGGAAGGTCAGCCGCGTCCCGTCGGCGCCCGCGTCGTCGAAGCTGACGGTGATGATCGTCTCGGGCGACGGCTCGGGCGCCCACTCCCACTGGAAGGTGAACACCAGCCGCCGACCCGGCACGATCTCGCGGTAGACGCCACGGGCCCAGGTGTCCACGCCCTGGGGCGAGCGGATGCAGTAACGGTACTCACCGCCGACGCGGAAATCCATCGTGAACGAGGTGCAGGCGAAGTCACGGCCGTTCTCGCGCGGATACCACCAGCGCTGCGCGTGTTCGGCCGACGACCAGGCCTCGAACACGAGTTCGGGCGGGGCGTCGAGAACCCTGACGATTTCGAGGGCGTGGGCCGCGGGCATCACGGCGCCACCTTTCGTGCCCGGGGCTTGGCCCCGCGTGCCGCCTTCAGTGTGCGCACGTAGTCGTCCAGGCGATCGAGCCTGGCCTCCCAGAACGGGCGGTAGTGTTCGAGCCACTCGGTCGCCTCCTGCAACGGCTGCGCCGCCAGCCGGCGCGGGCGCGATTGGGCCAGCCGGCCGACTTCCACCAGCCCGGCGCGCTCGAGCACCTTCAGATGCTTCGAGACCGCAGGCGAGCTCATGTCGAACGGCTCGGCGAGCTGCCCGAGCGTTGCTTCACCGGTGGCGGCCAGCCGCGCGAGGATCGCGCGGCGGGTCGGGTCGGCGAGCGCGCCGAACGCGAGGCTGAGGGAATCGAGGGCCATGTGAATCACCAAGTGGTTTAGTAACCGTTTGGTTTTTATCAGGACGACGCTTGATTGTCAAGAAGCGCCTCTCAGCTGCCCGGCCTTCCTGTGCCTTGGGGATGACGGCCCGAGCTGCCTTGTCTCCAATGCGATCCCGTGACGGTGACTCCACTCGGGACGCACCACGCCATCGTGTGACGAGGTCGCCATGACAACGCCTTCCGCATCCATTCGCCGTTTCCTCTACGCGCTGCTTCTGGTGCTGCCTGGATGCGCGATCTCGATCCTGAAGCCCGCCGACAACGACAGGGTCTTTCTGCCCACGCGCACAGCCGTGGCGATCACCGGGAACGCGAACTACACGGACCTGCGGGTCGCCGTGGACGGCACCGACGTCAGCAGCCAGATCACACCCACCGGGACGCGCAAACACGAAGGCGCCATCGCTCTCGCGGCGGGCGCGCACACCGTGACGGCCAGCGCCACAATCGATTGCCCATATTGTCTCGGTGGCACGACCCGATCAAGCGACTCGAAGTCCTTCGTCGTGGACAGCGGGCCGCGCGTGTGCGGCCGCACCAGCGGCGCGCCCATCATCACGATCGACTCCATGGTCACAGAGGTCGGACAGCGGCCCGGCCGGCAGCTGATCGCCTACGCGATGAAGAATGCTGGCGACGGCGTGCTCATCATCGTCGACGACGCCCCCGGCCTGCTGCCGACCCAGATGCGGGTCGAGATCGACATCGATCCCTTCAACGGCGTGGACGACGCCAAGGCCATCGAGGCCTGGGGCTTCTGCCGCAGCGGGTCACGGGTCGGCCTCGTCGAGGCATCGAAGCGGAGTGTCTTCAACGAAGGCACCATCTGCTCATCGTTGACGGCGGCCAACAACTTTCGCTCGGGCTGCACCCTGACGCAGATGATGCTGCTAGACCAGACCACGACGCAGGAATTGTGGTTTCGCAAGCCCGGCGTTTTCGGCTGGTGGACGGATGCCGAAGCCATGGACGAGTCGTTTTGGAAGGCCTTCGGCGGTCGGTCCGTCCGCTTCATCTGGCGATTCGATTGACGGCTCCAATGCTCAGCGCTGCACCGCTCCGTAGCCCCCACCGCCCGGCGTCTCGATCACGAACACATCGCCCGGCGCCATCTCGACCGAGCCGATGTGGCCCAGGCTTTCCGTGCGCCCATCGGCACGTTCGACGCGGTTGATGCCCGGCTGGCCGGCGGCGCCGCCGGCCATGCCGAACGCGCCGTGCAGGCGCCCGTTCGAGAGGATGCTCGCCGTCATCGCCTCCATAAAACGCACGCGCCGCACGCCTCCGTCACCTCCCCGGAAGCGGCCGGCGCCGCCCGAGCCCTTGCGGATCTCGTAGCTTTCGAGACGCACCGGGAAGCGGAACTCCAGCACCTCGGGGTCGGTCAGGCGCGAGTTCGTCATGTGGGTCTGCACCACGCTCGTGCCGTCGAAACCCGGCCCCGCACCGCTGCCGCCCGAGATCGTTTCGTAGTACTGGTAGCGCGCGTTGCCGAAGGTGAAGTTGTTCATCGTGCACTGGCCGGCCGCCATCGCACCGAGCGCACCGTAGAGCGCGTTGGTGATGCAGGTCGATGTCTCGACGTTGCCGGCCACCACCGAGGCCGGCGGGTGCGGGTTCAACATCGAGCCATCGGGGATGATGACGTGGAGCGGCTTCAGGCAGCCGGCGTTGAGCGGAATGTCGTGATCCACCAGCGTGCGGAAGACGTACAGCACCGCAGCCATGCAGACCGCGGTCGGCGCGTTGAAATTGTTCGTGAGCTGCGGCGAGGTGCCCGTGAAGTCGATCTCGGCGCTGCGCGCGGCGGCATCGACGCGAATCGCCACCCGGATCTGTGCGCCGTTGTCCAGCGGCAGCGTGAATGCACCGTTCTTCAGCTGCGTGATGACGCGGCGCACCGACTCCTCGGCGTTGTCCTGCACATGGCCCATGTAGGCCTGCACCACGTCAAGGCCGAACTGATCGACCATCTTGCGCAGTTCCTGCACGCCCTTCTCGTTCGCCGCGATCTGCGCCTTCAGGTCGGCGATGTTCTGCGCCGGGTTGCGCGACGGGTGCGCGCCGCTGCGCAGCAGCGCGAGCATCTCGGCTTCCAGCAAACGACCGCCATCGACGAGCTTGACGTTGTCGATCTGCACGCCCTCTTCCTCGATGCGGGTCGAGAACGGCGGCATCGAGCCCGGCGTCACGCCGCCGATGTCGGCGTGGTGACCGCGCGAGCCGACATAGAACAGCACGATCTCGTTCGAGTCGTTCCACACCGGCGTCACCACGGTCACATCGGGCAGGTGCGTGCCGCCGTGGTACGGGTCGTTCAGTGCGTACACGTCGCCCGGTTGCATCGTGCCGGCGTTGCGCGCGACCACGGTCTTGATCGATTCGCTCATCGAGCCCAGGTGCACCGGCATGTGCGGCGCATTCGCGATCAGGTTGCCGGTGGCGTCGAACAGCGCGCACGAGAAGTCGAGCCGCTCCTTGATATTGACCGAGTACGCGGTGTTCTGCAGCTGCAGCCCCATCTGCTCGGCGATGTTCATGAAGAGGTTGTTGAAGACCTCCAGCATCACCGGATCGACCGTCGTGCCGATCGCGCTGCGCTTCTCGCGCGGCTGCACCCGATCGAGCACGAGGTGATCGAGCGCGGTCACGCGCGCCTGCCAGCCGGGCTCGACGACGGTGGTCGCGTTCTTCTCGGCGATGATCGCCGGGCCTTGGATGACATGGCCGGGCTTCGTGTCGTCGCGCACGACGAGCGCGGCCTCCCACCACCGGCCGCCGCTGAAGAGGCGCACCGTCTCGGCCGCGGGCGCCGGGCCGCTCGCCGCCAGCGCAAGCAGCGGCTCGGCGGGCGCATCGCCCTGGGCCACGGCCTCGACCGACACGGCCTCGACGATCAGGCGCCGCTCGCTCATCAGGAACGCGAAGCGCTGCCGGTACGCCGCCTCGAACGCGGCCTGCACCTGCGCCACGTCACCGAAAGGCACGACCAGCGCCGAATCGGTGCCTTCGTAGCGCACATGCACACGACGGTGCACCTGCACGCGACCGCCGCCCGCGCCCTGGCGCGCGAGCTCGTCGGTGGCTTCCGCGGCGAGTTCATCGACTCGCTTCTTCACCGCATCGAGCGCCGAGACCAGCGGCAGCTCGATCGCCGCCTCGCGCATCACGTTCTGATCCGCCAGCCCCATGCCGTAGGCCGACAGCACGCCGCCGAGCGGGTGCGCGAAGACGCGGTTCATGCCGAGCGCATCGGCGACGCGGCAGGCGTGCTGGCCGCCGGCGCCGCCGAAGCATTGCAGCGTGTAGCGGGTCACGTCGTAGCCGCGCGCCACCGAGATCTTCTTGATCGCGTTGGCCATCGCGCCCACCGCGATGTCGATGAAGCCCTCGGCCACTTCCTCGGGCGCGCGCCTCATGCCGGTGGCACGTTCGATCTCGGCGGCCATCGCGCCGAACTTCTCGGCGACGACCTGCGCATCGAGCAGCTCGTTCGCCTGCGGCCCGAACACCTTCGGAAAGTACGCCGGCTGGATCTTGCCGACCATCACGTTCGCATCCGTCACCGCAAGCGGCCCGCCGCGGCGGTAGCAGGCGGGGCCCGGGTTCGCGCCGGCGCTCTGCGGGCCGGCGAGGAAGCGCGAGCCGTCGAAGCTCAGCACCGAGCCGCCGCCGGCCGCAACAGTGTGGATGCTCATCATCGGCGCACGCATGCGCACGCCGGCCACCTGCGTCTCGAACGCCCGCTCGAACTCGCCGGCGAAGTGGCTCACGTCGGTGGACGTGCCGCCCATGTCGAAGCCGATCACCCTTTCATCACCGAGATCGTCCTTCGCCAGCTGCGCCGTGCGCACCATGCCGACGATGCCGCCAGCCGGGCCGGAGAGGATCGCGTCCTTGCCCTGAAACGCGTGCGCGTCGGTCAGGCCGCCGCTCGATTGCATGAAGAAGATCTTCACGCCCGGCATCTCGCCCGCGACCTGCTCGACGTAGCGGCGCAGGATCGGCGACAGGTAGGCATCGACCACCGTCGTGTCGCCGCGCCCGACCAGCTTCATCAGCGGGCTGACCTTGTGCGAGACGCTGATCTGCGTGAAGCCGCATTCGCGCGCGATGGCTTCAGCCGCCAGTTCGTGCGCATTGAAGCGGTAGCCGTGCATGAACACGATCGCGACGCTGCGCAGCCCGGCATCGAACGCGGCCCAGAGCCGTTCGCGCAGGTGCGCTTCGTCGAGCGCCTGCACCACCGCCCCATCGGCGGCGACGCGCTCCTGCGCCTCGATCACGCGCGAGTAGAGCAGCTCCGGCAGCACGATGTGGCGGTCGAAGATGCGCGGCCGCTCCTGGTAGCCGATGCGCAGCGCATCGCGGAAGCCCTTCGTCGTCACCAGCAGCGTGGCCTCGCCCTTGCGCTCCAGCAGCGCGTTGGTCGCCACCGTCGTGCCCATCTTCACGCACTCGACCCGTGCCGGCGTGATCGGCTCGTCAGCACGCAGGCCGAGCAGGTGGCGGATACCGGCCACGGCCGCGTCGCGGTATTGCTCGGGGTTCTCACTGAGCAGCTTGTGCGTGACGAGCGAGCCGTCGGGTCGCTTGCCGACCACGTCGGTGAACGTGCCGCCGCGGTCGATCCAGAACTGCCAGCGATTCGGGGAATTGTCGGTCGGTGTCATCGGGGTCCGGTCAGAGAGAAGTCGCGGCGCGCGCCGCCTGATCGTAGAGGCCCGACATGGCGCGCAGCAAGCGCGCCATCTCGCCGATGTCGGGATTGCGACCGGCATCGAGGTTGTCGATCAGGCAGGTCTCGCGCACCTCGCGATACTGCTGCACCGCCGCTTCGCCGGTGGGCGAGGGGCTGTAGATGACCTCCTTGCCGACCTTCTCGGTCAGCACCAACCCGGCCGCCACGAGCTTCTTCAGCGAGTAGGCGACGACGTGCGTGTCCTCGTAGTTCAGCACGAAGCAGATGTCGGCCAGCTTCTTGTTGCGTTCGCGGTGGTTCAGGTGGTGCAGCACGAGCACGTCGGTGATCGTCAGGTCGGGGCAGCCGGCGGCGGCCATGCAGCGCATCGCCCAGCGCGAGAAGGCGTTCCACGCCACGATCAGACCGAACTCGAACTCCGAAAGCTCGACGCTGCGCGGAGACACGAGGTGCGACGACGAGACGATGCCGCGCGTGCGCGCCGCCCCGGGCTTGACGGTGGCTCTTGCCTTGACACGAACCTTCTTCAATCGCGACCTTTCAAAACGTCAATACTTTGTTGACAATTTATCGCAATGTCATCGACACTGCAAGCCGGTAGAACAACCGATGCCGTCGTGCGCGGAGCGCCCTATGCTTTTGCGACCCACCCAACGTGGACCGACTTCATTCAACCCGGAGTGCCCATGATCCTGACCCGTCGTCTCATCTGTCTCGCCGCCCTGCTCACCTTCGGCGCCACCGCTTCGGCCCAGACCAAGTGGGATCTTCCCGCCGCCTACCCGGCCACCAACTTCCACACCGAAAACCTGATGCAGTTCGCCGCCGACGTGGACAAGGCCACGGCCGGCAAGCTGAAGATCACGGTGCACGCCAACGCCGCGCTGTTCAAGGCGCCCGAGATCAAGCGCGCGGTGCAAGGCGGGCAGGCGCAGATCGGCGAGATCCTGATGGCCAACTACCAGAACGAGTGGCAGGTGTTTGGCACCGATGGCCTGCCCTTCCTGGCCGACAGCTACGACGCCGCGGCCAAGCTCTACAAGGCGCAGAAGCCGGCGCTCGAGAAGAAGCTCGGCGAGCAGGGCATGATGTTGCTGTACTCGGTGGCGTGGCCGCCGCAGGGCATCTACGCGAAGAAGCCAATCACCGCCGCCGCTGACCTGAAGGGCGTGAAGTGGCGCGCCTACAGCCCGGCCACCGCGCGGATCGCCGAACTCGTCGGTGCGCAGCCGGTCACGGTGCAGGCGGCCGAGTTGTCGCAGGCGATGGCCACCGGCGTGATCGACAGCTACATGTCGTCCGGCGCGACGGGCTACGACACCAAGACCTACGAGTACATCAAGTTCTGGACCGACACCCAGGCCTGGCTGCCGAAGAACGCGGTGCTCGTCAACAAGGCCGCGTTCGATGCGCTGGACAAGCCCTCGCAGGCCGCGCTGCTGAAGGCCGGCGCCGATGCCGAAGCGCGCGGCTGGGCGCTCTCCAAGACCAAGAACGGCGAGTACCTCGACCTGCTGAAGAAGAACGGCATGACGATCGTCGCGCCGACGCCCCAGCTCACCAGCGACATGAAGAAGGTCGGCGACACGATGCTGAAGGAATGGCTTGAGAAAGCCGGCCCCGAAGGGCAGGCCGTGATCGACGCGTACAAGAAGATGTGATGCGGCGTTTCCTCGACGCTCTCTACGACGCCGCGGCGGCCCTCGGCGCGCTGTTCATGGTGCTGCTGCTGGTGATGGTGCTGCTCTCCATCGTCAGCCGGCAGTTGCACTTCAACGTGCCGGGCATCGATGCCTATGCCGGCTACATGATGGCCGCGGCCGGTTTTCTCGCGCTGGCGCAGACACTCAAGAAGGGCGAGCACATCCGCGTCACGCTGCTGGTCGGCTCGCTCAAGGGCGGCGCGAAGCGCGGCTTCGAGATCTGGGCGCTGTTCGCGGCCTCGGCGCTGGCGCTGCTGTTCGCGTTCTACAGCGGCCGGCTGGCGTGGCAGTCCTACACCTTCCACGACATCTCGACCAGCAACGATGCCACGCCGCTGTGGCTGCCGCAGCTGACGATGGCGATCGGCACGCTCGTGCTCGCGATCGCCTTCATCGACGAATTCGTGCTCGAGCTGCGCGGCGAGCGCATCGTCGTCGCGTCGGAAGAGGCTTCGCACAATGAATGATCTGACGATCACCGCGCTGCTGGTCGGCGCGCTGTTCCTGATCCTCGCCAGCGGCGTGTGGATCGGCCTCACGCTCTCGGGCGTGGCCTGGATCGGCATGCAGATGTTCAGCTCGCGGCCGGCGGGCGATGCGATGTCGGTGACGATCTGGGGCTCGTCGTCGAGCTGGACGCTGACCGCCCTGCCGCTGTTCATCTGGATGGGCGAGATCCTGTTCCGCACGCGGCTGAGCCAGGACATGTTCAAGGGCCTCGCGCCGTGGATGCAGGCGCTGCCGGGCCGGCTGCTGCACACCAACGTGGTCGGCTGCGCGATCTTCGCGGCGGTGTCGGGCTCGAGTGCCGCCACCTGCGCCACCATCGGCAAGATGAGCCTGCCCGAGCTCACGAAGCGCGGCTACCCGGAGATCATGTCGATCGGCTCGCTCGCCGGCGCCGGCACGCTCGGTCTGCTGATCCCGCCCAGCATCATCATGATCGTCTACGGCGTGACCGCCGATGTCTCGATCTCGCAGCTGTTCATCGGCGGCGTGATCCCGGGCATCGTGCTGGCCGGCATCTTCTCGGCCTACATCGCGGTCTGGTCGCTGATGAACGCGAAACTGATCCCGCCCGCCGATGCACCGATGACATTCAGGCAAAAGCTGCACGAGTCGCGCAACCTGATCCCGGTGGTGATCCTGATCGCGGCGGTGCTGGGCAGCATCTACACCGGCATCGCCACCGCCACGGAGGCCGCGGGCCTGGGCGTGCTGGGATCGCTGATCCTGTCGGTCGTGCAGGGCTCGATGAGCTGGGCCACGTTCAAGGAGTCGCTGATGGGCGGCACGCGGCTGTACTGCATGATCGCGCTGATCCTCGCCGGCGCCGCCTTCCTCACGCTGAGCATGGGCTACATCGGGCTTCCTCGCCATCTGGCCGAATGGATCGCGACGCTGGGCCTGAGCAAGTTCCAGCTCATCCTCGCGCTGACCGCGTTCTACGTCGTGCTCGGCTGTTTTCTCGACGGCATCTCGATGGTCGTGCTGACGATGGGCGTGATCATGCCGACGGTGCAGAAGGCCGGCATCGACCCGCTGTGGTTCGGCATCTTCATCGTCATCGTGGTCGAGATGGCACAGGTCACGCCGCCGGTCGGCTTCAACCTGTTCGTGATGCAGGGCATGACCAACCGCAGCATCGTCTACATCGCGCGCGCCGCGTTTCCGTTCTTCGTGCTGATGGTCGCGATGGTGGTGCTGCTCTACGCTTTTCCGCAGATCGTCACGTTTCTGCCGCAGCAGATGAAGTCTTAGGTCGAGCTCCGATCTCATCACACCGTGGCCGGTGTACTCGCAGCACGACTCGCCCGGCCGGCGGTATGCCGCCGGCCGGAGGGAAAACTCGCGGTGCTGCCTACTTCTTCATCGGCTCAACCGGCGTGCCACCCTTTTTCATCATGTCGGCGCACATCGCTTCCTGCCTCATCATCGCGTCGTCCTTTTTCGGCGCATCCTTTTTCATACCGTCTTTTTTCGCCATCGCCATGTGGTCCTTGCATTCCTGCAAGGTCATGTCCTTCTTCATCATCCCGTCCTTGGGCATCGTGTCGTCCTTCTTCATTTCGCCTTGTGCCGACGCGGTGCCGGCGGCGAGCGCGATACAGGCGAACATCAGGGCGGTGTTGAAACTCTTCATGGTCAAACTCCTTGCTCAGAGGTCGAGGCCGTAGTAGCCATTCACGCGCTTGCCGTACTCCGGTGTGTAAGCGGGCATGTCGTCTTCGGCGTAGTGCGGGGCATTCTCGAGCTTTGCCTTGTCGAGCGGCACCACGTAGCCCTCTTTGGCGGCGTCGTACTTGAGCATGTTCCACGGCAGCGGGTAGCGGTCCGTACCCATGCCGAGAAAGCCGCCGAACTCGAGCACGGCGTAACGCACCTGGCCCAAATGCTTGTCAATGACCAGATCGTCAATCGAGCCGAGTTTGTCGCCCGCAAGGTTGTAGACGTTTGTGCCTTCGACCTTGTCTGAAGAAATGCAATCGTGAGTTGTGCTGGATGGATTCATCGCGATCTCCTTAAGAACAGTAAAAGAAACAGCCCGCTGGTGGGCGGGATCGGCGCGCTGGTTGCGTCGAAAAGAGGTTATCCCCCTGAGTGCGCGCCCTGACGATCGGAAAACTCCATCGGCGGATGTAGGAGAGAGTTGACGCAGCGAGGCCAGCACACTCAGGGAGCACTGCGCGCAGCACGCTTCCGCCATGAACCCAACAAGTCGATCAACGCGCATTCGTCCGCCAACAAGCCACGGCGGCGCTCCGGCGCGAGCCGTGTCAGCATCCGTTGCTCGATCTCCAGCACCTGCGGATCAGCGGTGCGGGGGTGGCCATCGACTATCGCCGCGCATGCGCCGAGGCAGCTTCGGCAGCAGCGCAAATCTCCGGTAGGTGTGCACCGACAAGCGTCGCCGCGTCGAACTCCCGGGACACGCGGCATCCCGGCCTACAGACACCTCTGAACCAAACTTCTACTGTTTGCACCATCAGCCCTGTCGGTTGGCAAAGCATCCACATCAACACTGCTTCGAGTGAGAGGAGAAGAGGATGACGAAATACGGTCGAGAGGCTGCCGACGAGGTCGCGGCTGCACTCCACGAGATGAAGGTGGGCACGCTCAAGAGCGGTTCGGGCGACAGAGTGAAGAGCCGCAAACAGGCAATTGCGATCGGCTTGTCCGAAGCGCGCAAAGCGCACGGCAAGGTGCCGCCCAAGAAGCATGTGGCGGATCGGCGCCAGGCACGCACGACGCACCAGCGCGATGGGTGACACCGAGCCCGCCGCGCTGCGGCAATAGCAAGCCAGCGCGATTTGCGCTTGTTTGGAGGCGCGTCTCGGGACGCCGATGTAAGGTCACTTCTTGAGCTTGCGATAGGCCTCGTCGGATTCGACCGCACGGCTGGTGTCCTGCACGCCACGCTTCAAGTCGCGGGCCTCCTGGTAGGCCTCCCACGCGATCCGCTCTAGCCTGAAGATCGCCTCACGCTCGGGTGCGTAGGCCGGGTCGTAGAAGCGCTCACGGAAGCGGCGCCCGAACTTGGCCCGCCTCGGTTCAGCGGGCGCTTGACCTTTGCGCATCCTTGTCACCCGACTCCTCGCGGGGGTGGGTGGGTGCGACGGCGAGACGTGGCCAAGCACGCGCCCGCTCGCCGATGTTCACGTCATCGCCCGCGCGCCCCGTGTCGGCGCTGCGGAGTTGCGGACGTAGGAGCAGTGCGCGAGCCTTGTGCGTCGCTGAAGACACGGTTGCGGCGGACGGCATCTCATCCGACATTGTTGTTGGAAGTCGCCCGACTCAACCGGCCCGGGCCGCGCCCTTACGCTTCATTCACCAATCTCGATCAAGCCGCATAAGAGGAGCACGCGAGATGACATACGTCGACCTTCTTCCGGGGCCCGTGGACCGCAGCCGCATCGAGCTGGTTGAAGACCACGAGCTTCGTTTCTGGACGCGCGAGTTTCGTTGCAGCGCCGAAGAACTGCTCAACGCCATCGAATCGGTGGGCATCGAACCGACCGCGGTGGCTGCCTACCTCGTGATGCGCCGAGACGTGAGCGCCACAAGCGTGCCAGCGCAGATGCGCAACGCTGCGAATTCGAACCAGCGCTCGGCCTCCGAACGCAGCCCACCGTTATGACGCACCTGGATCCCGTCCCGCAACGCGACGAGACTTCGACGATTCAAACCACAAGACCTGCTGACAAGGGCTCGCTCGGCGTGAACGCGCGGCTGTTCGACGACTTCGACGCTGCATCCGCCAAGGTCGAAGGGATCGACGGCAAGAGCCTCTGGTAGACAGGCCCTGCCGGTCGCGCGTGGGCGGCATGAATCGCTTGTGGTCGAGGGTGCGCCCTATTAGCATGTGCTGCGCCATCATCCTCCCCGCACATTCGGGCATGCGCTGTGGAAAGTTCGAAATCGCTCGGCATCACCTACCGAGCCAGGCAGTTGCTGCTGGCGCTCTGCGCCGTGTCTGTTTCCATGGGCGGGCGCGGCCTGCTGGGTTTTTGGCTCGGTGATGCCATACCGTTCGTGTTCGCGCTGCCGGCTGTCTTCGTGGTCGGCTGGGTCGCGGGCTTCGGGCCAGCGTCCATCGCGGCGGCGGCGTCGGCCGCATGGCTGCTGATCCCCGGCCTTCCGCCCACGCTGAGCCCCGAGCTTGCGTGGCGGACGATCCTGTACTTCCTGCCCTCGGCGCTGCTGCTCGGGTTTTTTGCCTCGCGCTGGCACACCGCGATGCGGCGCGACCCGTTGGTGCCATCGCTCGAGCAGCGCGGCGGGCTCACCTGGCTGTGGGCTGCGATCGTGCTCGGCGGCGCGCTGCCGCTGGTGATGTTCGCGGCAGCAGCGGTGAGCCTATATCAGCAGGCGCTGACCGAGGCGAACCTGCGCGTCGAACGCGCGGCGCGCATCGGCGAAGAACATGCGCTCAAAGTCTTCGAGACCAACATCGCGCTGCTCAACCGCATCCTCGACGCCACCGGTGACGAGCCTGAGGAGGCGCTGCTCACACGCGAGGCCCCGTTGCATGGGCAACTCAAACGCATGTCGGCCAACCTGACGCAGTTGCAAGGCCTATTCCTGATCGGCGCGTCGGGCCGGATGATCGCGAACAACCGCGTCTTTCCGGCGCCGCATACCGTCGACTTTTCCGATCGCGCTTTCTTCGCGCATCATCGGGGCGCGGGGCCGCAGCCGTTCATCAGCGAGGTGCTGACGAGCCGCACGACCGGCGAGCCGTTCTTCGACATGAGCGTGCGCCGCGCGAGAGGTGACGGCAGCTTCGGGGGCACCGCGTCGGCGAGCATGTCGCCGGGCTACTTCGCGGCGTTCTATCGCGAGATCGCGGACAACGCCGAAAGCCTGGGCATCGAGTTGCGCCGCGACGACGGCGTCTTGCTCGCCGGCTGGCCGCAGCAGCCGAATGCGGCTGACCAGACGCGCGCATCGGCAGCCGGCGCGCCGGCGCACCAGGTGGCCGCGACCGCGACGCGCGACTCGGCGCCGAGCGCAACCCGACGGCTCGGTGCCTATCCGGTGGCCGTGACGGTGCGGATGGAGCGCAGCGCGGTGCTCGCGCCCTGGTACAACCAGATGGTGCTGATGCTGGCACTGACCTTCCCGGCCGCCTCGGGGCTGATGTACATCGGCTGGGTCGCGCTGCGGCGAACCCGCCACGCGATGGCAGTGGCCGACGCGTTGCGCGAGGAGCAACGCAACCGATCGGAGGTCGAGGAGGCTCTGCGCCAGTCGCAGAAGATGGAGGCGGTCGGGCAGCTGACCGGCGGCATCGCGCACGATTTCAACAACCTGCTGCAGGTCATCTCCGCCAATCTGCACCTGATTGGCAAGGGCCTGACCGGAAACGGCGTGGTCGAGAAGCGCCTGGCCCACGCGCGGGAGGCGGTGCAGCGCGGCGCCCGCCTGGCCAACCAGTTGCTCGCGTTCGGCCGGCGCCAGCCGCTGGAGCCCAAGGTCATGAACATCGGCAAGCTGGTGCTCGGTGTCGAAGAAATGGTGCGGCGCTCGATCGGCGAGGCCGTCGAACTCGAGGCGATCGTCTCGGGCGGGCTGTGGAACGCGAGCGTCGATCCGACCCAGATCGAGAACGCGATCCTCAACCTCGCAATCAACGCGCGCGATGCGATGCAGGGCGCGGGCAAGCTGACGATCGAGGTTGCCAACGCCGTGCTCGACGAGGCCTACACGCGCCAGCACGGCGACCTGAGCCCGGGCCAGTATGTGATGCTCGCGGTCAGCGACACGGGCGTCGGGATGACACCCGAGGTTGCTGCGCGGGCGTTCGAGCCGTTCTTCACCACCAAGCCGCCGGGGGCCGGCACGGGGCTGGGGCTGTCGATGGTCTACGGCTTCGTGAAGCAGTCGGGCGGGCACGTGAAGATCTACAGCGAGCCCGGCCAGGGCACCACGATCAAGCTGTACCTGCCGCGCAGCCGGCGCACCGAGGATGCAGAGGTTGCCGAAAACGTCGACGCGCCGGTGGGCGGCTCGGAGACGATTCTCGTGGTCGAAGACGACGCAGCGGTACGCACGGCGACGGTCGAGATGCTGGCCGTGCTCGGCTACCGCGTGCTCACTGCCGCCGACGCCGACAGCGCGATGGCGCTGATCGCCAGCGGGGCCGATGTCGACCTGCTGTTCACTGATGTGGTGATGCCCGGCACGATGCGCAGCCCCGAACTCGCGCGCGGGG
The DNA here is from genome assembly GCA_964247075.1 of uncultured Rhizobacter sp. Taxonomy (GTDB): domain Bacteria; phylum Pseudomonadota; class Gammaproteobacteria; order Burkholderiales; family Burkholderiaceae_C; genus LMDS01. The sequence continues at coordinate 81,004 of CAXTSS010000016.1, forward strand.
CACGCGAGTTGCTGCCTAATATCGCGGTGCTGTATACCTCGGGCTACACCCGCAACGCGATCGTGCATGGCGGCCAGCTCGACCCCGGCATCGAGCTGCTGCCCAAGCCGTACACTGCCGAGGCGCTGGCGAGCAGGGTGCGCGCGGTGTTGAACGATCCTGGCCGACAGCCCCTTGCCAACCCGACGGAGGCATCTGTGAACCTACCGAAAACCGCACCGACCGATCCGCTCGCGCCAACGGTGCTGCTCGTCGAAGACGACGAGTTGATTCGTTCCAGCACCGCGGAAATGGTGCGCGACCTCGGCTACCGCGTGGTCGAAGCGAGCAGCGCCGAAGAGGCGGTCGGCCTGCTCGGCAAGCACGACATCGGCGTGCTGATGGCTGATATCGGGCTGCCCGGCATGTCGGGCGACGTGTTCGCGGCGCAGGCGCGCTGCATCCGCCCGACGCTGGGCATCGTCTTCGCCACCGGCAACGACCATGTCCGTGGCGACCCGGCCGACGACGGCGGCGCCGTGCTGTTGCGCAAGCCCTACGACACCGCCGCGATCAAGATCGCGCTGAACAAGGTTCGGGCGCGCTCTGCGGGTTGAGAGCGCAGGCGTCGCGGGTGACCCGGGCGCCGCTCATGAACCGTCTTGGGTGCGTGCCTGCGCTCGTTGACGATGCCATTGGACGACGCGCAGCACTGCGGGCGTGAGCAGCCGGACTTGGCTGCGGGGGGAGCCGTCGTTGGCGGCATCTGCGTTGCGTGCGGCAGAAGCCGCTCCGCATGCCGCTTCGTGCGCCGGCACATCTTCGCTGCTGAACGGCTCTGGCTCAATCGTCAACAGGTCGGGGCTCATCGCGCTGACCTCACAAGCCACTGCGTGGCGGCCGATCATTCGCACCGTCACGGGTCGGTTTCGACGACTCTTCAGCGCGCCCGCGCTTGCTCGGCTTGCGCTGCGGCGGGTCGATGCCATGAATCGGCGAGTTGGTCAAATCCGGCCCTATCTCGACCGTCTTGTCCTCGGTCTCCTGGTCCTTGAAGTTTTCCGGCTGGCGCACGGAGGCCTTTTTTTCCGAACGCCTCAATGCGTCACGCTGGGGTGTGGTCTTCATCGCAAGTTCCTCGAAGTGGCATCATGAGACAAGCGTAGCCATCGAGCCCGGTTCTCGCAGTCGGCCAAAGCGAAACGCTGTGGCCGGACGCTTCCTACGCGGCCCGCGCTGACAAAATTTCGGGCTAGGCCGGTTTGAACGGCAGCTCTTACACCGGCTTGCCGGTCAGGCTGGCGATCGCGTTCGCGAAGGCCGGTCCCTTGGACTTGAAGTGGACGTACAGCGTGCCGGTGGCCAGTCCGGTCTCGCGCGCGATCGCGGCCATCGTCAGGGCGCTGAACCCAGTGCGCTCGACGAGCGTGAACGTGCCCTTCGCGATGGCGCGCAGCTTGTCGTCGTCCTTGGGCTTCACATCGTGATCTTGGCCGAACGATCGTTCATGAAGCACCGCCCTAACCGCAGAACAGGCGCGTCACAGGGTGTCACTTCCGCGCTTTGCCGTGGCTGCGTCGGGACCAAGATGCTTGTGTGAAAAAGGGCTCGTGCGAGTTCGGAAGACGATCATGGCAGACATGTTGACACCGCTGGAATGGGACTCAAGCGCGGCCAAACGCCGCGGCTCGTCGCCGTCGCTCGAAGGGGCGAAGACGATTGCCGCGTCGCTGGACGCGCTGCCGGCGCACGCGGCACCGTCTCACGCCGACAAGCTCAGCCGCGAGCCCTTCTGCTGGCCGACGCCGCCCTACGCCAGCTACCCGCCCGCCATACCGCAGACCGACCCGTTGCCGTGCGAGATCGTCGGCCGCAACGGCAAGAAGACGACCGGGCGGCTGACCTTCTTCGTGCCCGAGGAGGGCGTCGCGCACGTGCAGTTGCCGCCGGCGCGCACCACGCTGCCACTGCGCTTCGACCAGTTCCAGTCGCTCACCCTGACGACGCCGCTGGACCCGCTTCCGATGGCAATGAACGACCCGCACGCCGTGCTGCTCGGCCACCGCGCGCACTCGGCGTGGACGCTGCGGCTGACCGGCGGCGCCGAAGTCGAAGGCGAGACGATCGGCCATGTCGAGAACGAATTCGGCTTGTTCCTGTTCCCGCCGTGCTGCGCCGCCGATGCCGACGACGACGGCAGCGTGACGCGCACGTTCGTGCCGCGCTCGGCCTACACGCATTTCGAGATCGGCTCGCGCATCGGCGAGCTGCTGGTCGAACAGAACAGCGCCACCGCGCAACAGATCGAACAGGCGGTGGGTGCGCAGGCCAGCCTGCGCAGCGCCAAGCTCGGCGACATCCTCGTCACACGCCAGCTCGTCACGCCGGAGCAGCTGTTGGAGGCGATCGAACGCCAGGCCAAGATGCCGATGGTGCGCATCGGCGAGGCGCTCGCCTCGATGGGCCTGGTCAGCGAGCAGCAGCTGGCCGAGGCGCTCGCACAGCAGAAGCTCGATCGCGGCGTGCCGCTGGGCGAGCTGCTGGTGCGCATGGGCGTGGTTTCGCGCGAGGATCTGCAGGTCGCGCTGGCGCGCAAGATGGGCTACCCGCTGGTCGATCTGGACACCTTCCCGGTCGAGGCGGAAGCGCTGCGCAAGCTCAACTACTCGGTCGCGATGCGCCTGAAGATCGTGCCGTTGCTGGTGCGCGACGGGCGGCTCGTGGTCGCGATGGACGACCCGGCACGGCGCCGTGCCGCGGTGGACGAAGCCGAGTTCAACGCCTCGATGAAGATCGTTCCGGTGCTGGCCCACAGCCGCTCGATCGAGACCGTGCTGCACGACGCCTACGAGAGGATCGGCGCGGCCAACGGCCTGCGCACCGTGATCGACGAAGCGGCCCTGCCGGTGAACTTCGACCTGAACGACACCGGCAAGCTGGTCGAGACGCTCGAGAAGGAAGGCCAGGCCCGCGTCAACGCCGACGACGACAAGCCGATCGAGCAATCCGACAACTCGCTGGTGCGGCTGCTGAACAACATGGTCATCGAGGCGCACAAGGAAGGCGTCTCCGACATCCACATCGAAAGCTACCCGGGCCGCGAACGGATCCGCGTGCGCTTTCGCAAGGACGGCATCCTGCGCACCTACCTCGAGCTGCCGGCGAACTACCGCAACGCGCTGATCGCACGCGTCAAGATCATGTGCGATCTCGACATCTCCGAGCGGCGCAAGCCGCAGGACGGCAAGATCAACTTCGCCAAGTTCTCGTCGCAGCACAAGCTCGAGCTGCGCGTGGCCACGGTGCCCACCAACAACGGCCTGGAGGACGTGGTGATGCGCATCCTCGCCTCGGCCAAGCCGATTCCGCTGGACCGGATCGGCCTCTCGGCCGAGAACCTCGCCCGGCTCAAGACCGCCGTTGAGCGGCCCTACGGCATGGTGCTGTGTGTCGGCCCGACCGGCTCCGGCAAGACCACCACGCTGCACTCCGCGCTGAGCCACATCAACGTGCCCGAGCGCAAGATCTGGACCGCCGAAGACCCGGTCGAGATCACCCAGCCGGGGTTGCGCCAGGTGCAGGTGAATCCGAAGATCGAATGGACCTTCGCGAAAGCGCTGCGCGCCTTCCTGCGCGCCGACCCGGACGTGATCATGGTCGGCGAGATCCGCGACAGCGAAACCGCCGCGATGGCCGTCGAAGCCTCACTCACCGGCCACCTCGTGCTCAGCACCCTGCACACCAACAGCGCGCCGGAGACCGTGACGCGATTGCTCGACATGGGGCTGGACCCGTTCAACTTCGGCGATTCGCTGCTCGCCGTGCTCGCGCAGCGCCTGGTGCGCCGCCTGTGCACGCAGTGCCGCAAGACGCGCGTGGCGACGAGCGACGAGACCGACGAGCTGATGGCCGACTACATGCACGCCTTCGGCGACGCGCCGCCGATCAGCCGCGACGACGTGCTCGCCGGCTGGATGCGGCGCAACAGCCGCGATGGCCGCCTGATGCTGCACGCCAGCCCCGGCTGCCCGGCCTGCGACCAGACCGGCTTCAAGGGCCGTGCCGGCGTGCACGAGATGATGGTGATCAGCCGCGAACTGCGCCGCCTGGTGCAGACCGGCGCGCGCGCTGAGGCGCTGCAGCACGCGGCGCTGAACGAAGGCATGCGCACCTTGCGCCAGGACGGCATCGAGAAGGTGCTGGCGGGCGTGACGACGATCGAAGAGGTTCGGGCGACAAGCAACGTCTGACTTCGTGGCGAGGTCAGCGAAGGCGCGTTCGGGCAGGCCGGAGCGCGCCTGTGGAGCGCCGAGATGGTATGGACGCCTCCCACCCGCCGTGCTG
>CAXTSS010000017.1:0-65286 GCA_964247075.1 uncultured Rhizobacter sp.
CGGCCGTCCTTGCGCAGCTGCGCCTGGCGCTCGACGAGGCGGTGCGCGTAGTAGATTGGCGCGGGCATCAGCTCGGGCGTTTCGTCGCAGGCGTAGCCGAACATCAGGCCCTGGTCGCCCGCGCCGATGTTGAGGTGATCGTCGCTCGCGTGATCGACGCCCTGCGCAATGTCGTTGCTCTGCTTGTCGTAGCAGACCATCACCGCGCAGCCCTTGTAGTCGATGCCGTACTCGGTGTTGTCGTAGCCGATGCGCTTGATCGTGTCGCGCGCGACCTGGATGTAGTCAACGTGCGCGTTGGTCGTGACCTCGCCGGCGAGCACGACCAGACCGGTGTTGGTCAGCGTCTCGGCGGCGACGCGCGACAGCGGGTCCTGCTTGAAGATCGCATCGAGGATGGCGTCGGAGATCTGGTCCGCGACCTTGTCGGGGTGACCTTCGGAAACAGACTCGGATGTGAAAAGGAAATCGTTCGACACTCTTAAACTCCAATGGGCAGCTGGCCTTGCGTTGCCGACCGGTACCCTGGAGGAGCGGCGAACGCTTTAGCAGAATTTATGAATCGCCCCGCAAGTAGTTCAGTTAACTCGGCGATGACACGAATTATAAGAACATGTTGACCTTGTTCCGCGCCCTGTCCCGCTGCCCGCTGTGGTTTCTCCATGGCGTGGGTGCCGTTCTGGGCTGGCTGACCTACTGGGCCTCACCCGCGTACCGCCGGCGCTTCCATGACAACGTGCGCCAGGCCGGCATCGCAGAGGCCGACGCGCGCCCGGCCATCGCCGCAGCCGGCCGCATGGTTGCCGAGTTGCCTTTCCTGTGGCTGCGGCCGGCCGGCGAGCCGATCCGCCCAAGCCTGAACTGGGAAGGCGACGCGCTGATCACCGACGCGCTGCGCGCCGGCCGCGGCCTGGTGTTGCTGACGCCGCACATGGGCAGCTTCGAAGTCGCCGCGCAGGCCATTGCGCAGCGCTTCGCGGCCGAGTTCGGGCCGATCACGGTGCTCTACCGACCGGCGCGCAAGGCCGCATTGCGCGCCGTGATGGACGAATCGCGCGCGCGCCCCGGCGTGGCCACCGCACCGGCCTCGCTCGCCGGCGTGCGGCTGATGATCCGTGCACTGCGGCGCGGCGAGGCGGTCGGGCTGCTGCCCGATCAGGTGCCGCCCGAAGGCATGGGCGTGTGGGTGCCCTTCTTCGGCAAGCCGGCCTACACGATGACGCTGGCGGCGCGGCTGGTGCAGCAGACCGGCGCCGTGCCGCTGCTGATCTGGGGCGAGCGGCTGCCGCGCGGCGCCGGCTACACGGTGCGCGTGAGCGCGCTGGGCGAGGCGCTGCCCATCGATGATTCTGGTCAGGCAGAATCCGCGGCGATCATCAACCGCGCGATGGAGCGCTTGATCCGGCAGTGCCCCGCGCAATACCTGTGGGGCTACCACCGCTACAAGACGCCCCGCTCCGGTGACTGAGCAGGGGTTGCACACGAGGAACGCATCGTTGGGCGCTCGACTCCTGCTGGGCCTGTTGTGGCTGTTGCATTGCCTGCCGCTGGGCGCGCAGGCGCTGCTCGGCCGCGCGCTCGGCCGGCTGCTCTTCGTCGTGGCGGGCAAACGCCGGCGCATCGCACTGCGCAACATCGCGATGTGTTTTCCCGAGCAAAGCGCAGCACAGCACGAGGCGCTGGCGCGCGAGCACTTCCAGTGGCTGGGCCGCAGCATCCTCGAGCGCGGTGTGCTCTGGTATGCCTCGCCCGAACGGCTGAAGCGGCTGATCCACGTCGAGGGCGACGTGCAGCTCGCCGAACGCAGCGAGCGGCCGGTGATGTGGCTGGCGCCGCACTTCATGGCGCTCGACGTGGCGGGCGCCTCGGTGCTGCTGTTCCAGAAGCGCAAAGGCATCTCGATCTACCAGGAGCAGAGCGACCCGGTGATGGACGCCGCGATGCGCCGCGGCCGCCTGCGTCTGGGCAATGCGGAGATCTTCCCTCGTGACGAGGCGGGCAAGGCGCTGTTCCGCGCGATCCGCCGGGGCGATGGCTTCTTCAACTTGCCCGACATGGATTTCGGCGAACGCGACGCGGCGTTCGTGCCGTTCTTCGGCATCCCCGCCGCAACATTGCTCGCACCGTCGCGACTGGCGCGTGCGCTGAACATGGTGGTGCAGCCGGTGCTCGCCGAGATGCTGCCCGGCGGCGCGGGCTACCGCGTGCGCTTCATGCCGCCGTGGGAACACTTCCCGACCGACGACCCGGTCAAAGACACGGCCGCGATGAACCACTGGATCGAGGAACAGATCCGCGCGAACCCGGCGCAGTACCTGTGGGTGCACAAGCGCTTCAAGACGCGGCCCGCGGGTGAGCCGAGCCTGTACTCGCCATAATCCGCGCATGAAGCTTCGGTTCACCAAGATGCAGGGCGCGGGCAACGACTTCGTCGTGCTCGATGGCACCCGCGCGCCGATCGCCTTGAGCGACGCGCAGGTGCGCGTGCTCGGTGATCGCCGCTTCGGCATCGGCGCCGACCAGATCCTGATGATCGCGCCCAGCCCCGCGCCGGGCGTGGACTTCGGCTACCGCATCTTCAACGGTGGCAGCGGCGACGAGGTCGAGCATTGCGGCAACGGCGCGCGCTGCTTCGTGCGCTACGTGCACGACAAGGGCCTGAGCAGCAAGCGCACCCTGCGCGTTCAGACCGTCAACAACACGCTCGAATTGCGGCTGCAGGACGACGACCGCGTCAGCGTCGACATGAACGCGCCGATCTTCGATCTGGCCCGCGTTCCCTTCGATGCCTCGGGCCTGCAGGCGCGCGAGGTCGATGGCTTCGCTATGTGGCCGGTCGAAGTTGGCGGCCAGCGCATCGAGCTCGCGGTGTTGTCGATGGGCAATCCGCACGCCGTGCAGCTGGTGGACGATGTGGATGCCGCGCCTGTCGCCACCGTCGGCCCGCTGGTCGAGGGCCATGCGCGTTTCGCACGCCACGTCAACGCCGGCTTCATGCAGATCGTCGATCGAGGTCACATCCGCCTGCGCGTGCACGAGCGCGGCGCCGGTGAAACGCTGGCCTGCGGCACCGGCGCGTGCGCGGCGGTGGTCGCCGGTATCCGGCTGGGCTTGCTGGATGCGCGCGTCGATGTCGAAGCGCGCGGCGGCCGCCTCACGATCGAGTGGCACGGCGGGGCCAGCTCGGTGCTGATGACCGGCCCGGCCGAAACCGTCTTCGAGGGAGAAATCGAACTATGAGAAGCGAACCATGAGCAGCGGCGTGCAAGGCATCACCGAGACCGACATCGCCAACTACCTGGCGAACACGCCGGGCTTCTTCGAGCGCCACGCCGAGCTGCTCGGCAGCATCCAGCTGACCAGCCCGCACGGCCAGCGCGCCGTCTCGCTGCAGGAGCGGCAGATGGAGATGCTGCGCGACAAGATCCGCGGGCTCGAAGGCAAGATCATCGAGATGATCCGCTTCGGTCAGGACAACGTCATCATCGCCGACAAGCTGCACCGCTGGACGCGCGCGCTGATGGTCACGGCGCTGCCCGGCGACCTGCCCGAGGTGCTGGTGCGCGAGTTGATGCACCACTACATGATCCCCCAGGCCGGCATCCGCCTCTGGGGCGCAGCACCCGCGTTCGGCGCGCTGCCGTTCGCGCAAGCGGTGAGCGACGACGTGAAGCTCTTCGCCGCCAGCCTCGCCGCGCCGTACTGCGGCGTCAACTCCGGCTTCGAGGCCGCGCAGTGGCTCGAAGACCCGGCCAGCGCGAAGTCGATGGCGCTGCTGCCGCTGCGCGCGGATGCGGAGTCGTCCTCAGGCGCGGCGTTCGGCATGCTGGTGCTGGCCTCGCCCGACCCGACCCGCTACGCCGCCGAGATGGGCACCGAGTTTCTCGTGCGCATCGGCGAGATGGCGAGTGCGGCGCTCTCACGGGTACTGCCGGCGCGCGGCTGATCATGGTGGATGTCGAGCTCGACATCCAACGCCACCTGGTTCATTTGCAGGTCGAGCGAAGGCTCGCGTCGCGCACGCTCGCACTGTATGCCGACGCCTTCGCGCGCCTGCAGTCCTTTGCTGCCGAACAGAAGCTGCCGCTGCGCGAAGTGCAGACGCACCACGTGCGACGCTGGGCCGCGGCGCTGCACGGCAAGGGCCTCGGGCCGCGCAGCATCGCGCTCGCGCTCTCGGCCTGGCGCGGGCTGTACCGCTGGCTCGGCAACGACGGGCTGGTCGCACTGAATCCGGCCGAGGGCGTGCGTGCACCGAAGGCGCCGCAGCCGCTGCCGAAGGCGCTCTCGGTCGATCACGCGATGGCGCTCGCCGATGCGCCGGTGCATGACGGCGCGGACCCGACCCTCGCCGCGCGCGACCAGTGCATCGTCGAACTGCTGTACGGCTGCGGCCTGCGCGTCGGCGAACTCGTCGGGCTCGATCTGCGCGCCGGCAGCGGCGGGTGGATCGACGCGAGCGACGCCAGCGCGCACGTCATCGGCAAGGGCAGCAAGCGCCGCAGCGTGCCGGTCGGCGCGAGCGCGCTCAAAGCCTTGCGCGCGTGGCTGGAGGCGCGCCCCGAACTCGCGCACGACGACGAGCCCGCGCTGCTCGTCGGCACGCGCGGCGCACGCATCACCGCCGGCCAGGTGCGCGCGCGCCTCAAGCTGCGCGCGTTGCAGGCCGGCCTGCCGACGCACGTGCACCCGCACATGCTGCGGCATTCGTTCGCGACCCATGTGTTGCAAAGCAGCGGCGATCTGCGCGCGGTGCAGGAACTGCTCGGTCACGCCAACATCACGACGACGCAGGTCTACACCAAGCTGGATTTCGGGCACCTGTCGAAGGTCTACGACGCGGCGCACCCGCGCGCGAAGCGGAAATGAAAACCATCACCTTGCGCCACGGCAAGGAGCGCTCGCTGCAGCGCCATCACCCGTGGGTGTTCGAGTCCAGCATCGCCAGCGGCAAGGCCGATGCGGGCGAGACGGTGCGCGTTAACACCGACGAGGGCACGTTCGCCGGCTGGGCCTCATACAGCCCGAGCTCGATGATCCGGCTGCGCGTGTGGAGCTTCGATGAAGCCGAGCACATCGACCGCGCCTTCTTCGAGCGCCGCATCGCACGCGCGATCGCGCTGCGCGCGCGGCTGCCGATCGCGAGCGATGGCCTGCGCCTGATCCACGGCGAGGCCGATGGCCTGCCCGGCCTGATCGTTGATCGCTACGGCGACACACTGAGCGCGCAGTTCCTGTCGGTCGGCGCGGAGCGCTGGAAGGCGACGATCGCCGACGCGCTGCTCGCCGCCACCGGCCTCACACGCTTGTACGAGCGCAGCGACACCGGCATCCGTGCGCTCGAAGGCCTGGAACGCGCTGCCGGTTGGCTGCGCGGCGACGGGCCGACCGAGCTCACGATCCGCGAGCACGACTGGCGCCTCACGCTCGACGTGGCCGAGGGCCACAAGACCGGCTTCTACCTCGACCAGCGCGACAGCCGAAAGCTCTTCGCCGACACGGTGCGCCAGCTCGGCTGCCAGCGCGTGCTGAACTGCTACTGCTACACCGGCGGTTTCAGCGTCGCCGCGCTGGCGGGCGGCGCGGCGCATGTGATCGGCATCGATTCGTCGGCGCCGGCGATGGCGCGCGCGATCGCGAACGTTGCGCTGAACGGCTTCGACACAGTGCGCCACGAAGCGCTTGATGCCGACGTCAACCGAAGCCTGCGCGCGATGCTGGAGCGCGGCGAGCGCTTCGACGCGATCGTGCTCGACCCGCCCAAGTTCGCGCCCACCGCGGCGCACGCCGAACGCGCCGCACGCGCCTACAAGGACATCAACCGCCTCGCGTTCATGCTGTTGACGCCCGGCGGCGCTTTGTTCACGTTCTCTTGCTCGGGAGGCATCAGTGCGGATCTGTTCCACAAGATCGTCGCCGGTGCGGGGCTCGATGCGGGCGTCGATGGCATCGTCTATGCGCGCCTCGGCGCCGCGCCAGACCATCCGATGACAGTGACGTTTCCGGAAGGCGAATACCTGAAAGGCCTCGTGATCATCAAGCAATGAGGCGCGGCACGCCACGACCCCGGATCGATCCCAGGGGTGAGTGCACGTGATGAGGGCAGCTCCGCAGTGATGCTGGCGGCCTCGTTTGCCTACAGTCGATTCGCGAGGCCAGGCAGGCCCCGGGAGTCGCGACCATGATCGTAGGCAGCGTGCGTGCAACCCAGCTGGAGTGGCTCGAGCCCGACGACGGGGACGTGATCGAGCGGCATCCCGCACCCTCCCCCGCGCCCGCGCCACCCGCGTCCGCGCCAGCCTCCGCTGCGCCCTCGGCCAGACCCGGCGAAGCGGCACCAGCCAGCCTGCTCGACACATTGCCCCCGGCCGGCGTGCAGCCGCCACCGAGCGCGCCGCCCTCGACCGCCGCCGCGGCGAACAGCACCCCCGTATCAAGCTACGTCGGCGAACGCCCCGTCGATCCCACGTGGCTCGCCGCACGCGAGACTGCGCTCGTGGCCGTGCGCGCCGACTACGAAGCCGCCCGCGCCCGAGCCCAGGCCAACGGTGGCACCGGCCCGGGCTGGACGCCCGCCGTGCTCGTCACCGACGAGAGCGGCCAGACCCACAGCGCCAGCGGCGCGCCACTGCTGCACGTCACCGATCCGAACGCCGCGCCGGTGCAGGTGGGCTGGGACGAAGGCGGCCCGGTCTATCAACCCGACCCGGGCACCTGGCTCGAGTTCGACGAAGCGGCCTTCGCTGCGGCTTATCGAGCTCAGGGCGGCGCACCCTTGCAAGCACTCGCCGCGCAATACGGCACCAATGCGGCCACGTTGCTGGCGCAGCACCCCGACCTCTGGGCCGTCGCCACCACCGATCACGCACTGAACGCCGGCCCCGCGCCCGCCGGTGTGGCCATGGGCAACGCCAGTCAGCTCGGCATGCTCGACCTGTACCTGGCCGACCCGCAGATCGCCTCGCTCGTCCAGACCTACGGCGGCACCGTCGCCCCGGCCACTGGCGGCATCGCGCAGGAGCAGGTGCGCCTGTACGGCCACGCCCGCTACGAGCAGCTCAGCCGGCTGGGCAACGCGATGCAGAGCGTGCGCGATCAATACGTCGCGGCGTTAGCCAACGCCGCGGCCGGCGGATCATCGGCAGGCTGGACAGAACAGGAGGTCGCCGTCTACGCCACCGACGAGAGCGGCCAGCAGATCGGCGGCCCCACCGGAACGACCACGGTACGCAGCTTCGACCCCGACGCCTTCACCGCCTGGTACGTCACGCAGGACGGGCAGGCCAACAGGGCCTTCGGCGACTTCTACGGCCTGAGCACCACCACCCACAGCACCGATGAGTCCGGCCAGGTCATCGGCACGAGCATAGTCTTCACCAACCCGAACTGGAGCATGGCGGGCATCGGCGGTGCGATGACGCACAGCCAGTTGGTGGCCATCAACCCCAACGACCCGCCCGAGCTGAACAACGACCAGGCGGTGGGCTTCGACCTGGAGGTCGGGTGGGCCACGAGCCCGTCCAACATCCACGAGGACACCGACTGGTTCGAGATCGTCGTCAAGGTGGCCATCGTCGCTGCCATCAGCTACTTCAGCGCGGGCACGCTGGGGCCTGAGGTGGCTGGGGCGATGGGAATGACCACCACCGTTGCAGAGACTGGCGCGGTGGTGCTCACCACGGGCGGTGTGATCGTCTCGGCCGGGGTAGCAGGGGCTGCGGCCAGCATCGCCAGCGGCGTGATGAATGACAACCTCACGTTCAAGGGCGTGCTGCAAGGCGCGCTCGCGGGTGCGTTGACGGCGGGGTTGATGCAAGGGGTGAACGCTGCCATCGGGACCAGCACGGTGGGCACGATCGCCGCACGCACCACGATTCAAGGCGGCATCCAGGCGCTGCTGGGCGGCAAGTTCGCAGACGGTGCGATCGCGGGATTCGCGTCGGGGCTGGCCGATGCAGTGGGTGCGGGCATGAACGCCAACATCGACAAGATGAGCCCCACCGAGGCCATGGCCGCGCGCACGCTGGCGCGGGTCTTCACGTCGGCGGTGCGCGCGTTGGGCAACCCCAATGATCCGAGCTACGGGTTCGCCAGCGCGCTGGTGAGCGACTTGGTGAATGACGGGCTGGACGCGGCGACGCAAGGTGGGGCGGCGCCTCAGACTCCGCCAGCTCCAGGTGGCAGCGGGGCGACACCAGACGCGCCGCCTGCAACACAAGCCACCCACCCGCCGCCGTCAGACCCATTCCTGACGATTTCCGATGTCGACGACCGCACTTTGGCTGAGCAGATTGCCGATCAGGTGGGCGTGCCCAGAGACGAGATCGTTGACGCTGGATTGTTGGACGAAGCTCGACGTTCTGGCGAAGTCATGCTCGGCTTTCTGGAAGGCGCCGGCTTCTCGATCCTGAGCGTAGCCGAAGCGTTGGCCGAGGTTGCTCGATCACCAATGCAGTTCGCCAACGGGGTCAAGGCGCTACTGAGTTCGCCGCAGGCACGCGCGCAGTTCACGGAGGAGTTCATCACCCGCATGCGCGTCGACGTGCAGATGCTCGAAGACGCCTTCAACGCAGGCGACCTGCGCGGCACAGGCCAACAGCTGGGCAAGCTGACCACTGACCTGGCGCAGGTGGCGGGCGGTGTCGAGGCGATTGCACGACTGGGGGTGAGCACCGCGTCTGCGGGCGGGCGAGCGATCCTGGGTGCGATGGACACGCTCGCCGATGCCGCATTGGCCAAGATCCCGAGCTTGTTCGACGCGGCCGGCAACGCCTTGATGGACTTCCGCGCATTGACCACCGCGCAAAAACAAGTCATCGGCGAGACGATGGGGGCGCAGGCAGTCGAGCGGCTCGTGCCCGACGCGCAGCGAATCGGCCGTGTGCCGACGATTGGGCAGCGAGGCATCGACGATCTCTTCAAGGTGATCCGGCCCGACGTGGACTATGTCGTTGTAGAGTACAAGTTCGGTTCGTCGCAGTTGAAGGGGACGGCCGATGGTTTGCAGATGAGTGACACGTGGTTGCAGGGAAGCGTCAGTGGCGCCAACCGCGTACTGGAATCCGTGGGCGGTGCGCAAGTTGTCGCTGACGACGTTACGCTTGCCATCGCTCGAGGTCGTATCGAGCGATGGTTAGTTCATACCGATCCGTTGGGAAATGTCACTGTAGGCATGGTTGACAGTTCGGGCAGATTCATACCGCAACCGGTGTCTAGGCTCTTGGGAGCAAAGCCTTGAAGCGTGACGTACTCTTCGATGCGGATTGGCACGACCGTTGGGTCGCGTACGAAGTCTCAGCAATCGTGCGCTTTGAGGAGGAGCGGCGACAACCGTCTGGTAATGCGCAGTTTAGGCCGCAGTTTGTCTACGAACTGGCCGGGAAACATCTTCACCTGCTCCTTCGCCGCTACAGTCGCGGCGACGCCATCGCCGAGCTCCGATCTCATATCCCGCCGCTGCTCGATGCGTGGGAAGAAGCTGAACGCCTGGGTGCGACGGTATGGTCAGAAGAGCTTCAGTTCTCCCGCCATGCGTGGACGATCAACCTCGATTTCTACATCGACTGCTTCTGGCTCACCGGTCTGGCTCTGGCGCTGAACATCCCGGACGACGACTGGCGGCGGCTCGTGCACCTGATGGGAAACGAAGGCCAAGACGCGCTGCTGGATCGCGTGATTGCCTCGCGCCAACCAGGCCGCAAGATTGGTTCGGCTTTGTGCCATCCCAAGCCGTATCAGCGGCTGCTCGACGCTGTACAGGCGCCGGCCGAGCGTCGCCCCGAACTGCTGCGCGAGTTCGTCACACATTGGTACCGCGAACTCGACCGGCCGCCGAAAAAGGGGCTGTCGAGGATGACGACGATGTACGACCGGCCGTACTGGTATGACTACGACAAGTCCGACGGGGCTTACTTCGGCTTTTGGTGCATCGAGGCGGTTGCAGCCGTCAAGGCCTGCGGCATCGACGACGGGCCATGCCTCGGTTTACCCAACTATCCTGGCGATTTGCTGCGGCCCGACGGACCGGCCACCCATAGGCCCGGCGAGCCTTCAAGGCGAGCCGTTGACGCGAACGAGATCCCCGCACCCACAAAGCCCGGGCTCGGCGCGCGCGTTCGACGCGCGCTGTTCGCTTCTCGATAGCGCTGCGTGCGCCGGCCTCGCATTCGGCTTGGTCAAGGCCGTCGGCGCGAGCAAGAAGAACGACATCGACAAAGCCGTGGTGTGGTCGTCAAAATCACGAAAATCAAGTCGTGAACGATGTGGCGAAAGGCCCGTGGGCGAACGCGTACTCGGACGGCGAGTTCGTCTACATCGAAACCGTTTCCGGTTATCGCGGCGGCACTCACAGCGATCCCAAAGGGGCCGAGCACAATCTTGACTCTCTGACGCGTGACGACGCCTTGGGAAGCGCGGTGTTGGACGTCGTCATCACTACCGACAGCACGTCTGCCGAGATCGGTGCGGCATTGCGACTGGCATTCGGTCGATGCACTGACTGATCGATCGGACGCCGCCACCGTATGTTGCGCGCGTCGGCCCGTACATCGACTTCAACGCGGCTGCCGGCACGATACTCAAGGTCAAAGAGTAGAGTGCTTTCTCGAACGCGCACTCGGGGCCGCGCCTCACGGCCGCCCCTCCGGCAGCGGCACCCGCGTCTCGTACTTGGCGCGGTGCACGCTGAAGAAGGTCTTGACGTTGCGCACATTCGCGTCCTGCGTGAACAGGCGTTGCACCAGTGTGTGGTAGGCCGCCATGTCGGCCAGTTGCAGCACCAGGATCAGGTCCGGCCCGGGCGCAACGCGGTAGCACTGCTGCACCGCGCCTTCCGCCACCGCGCGCGCTTCAAAGGCCTGCAGGTGCTCGGCGCCCTGCGCGTCGAGGCTGACCTCGGCGAACGCCGTGAGCGCGGTGCCGATCGCCTGCGGCGACAGGATCGCGACGCGCCGCTCGATCACGCCAGCCTCGGTGAGCCGCTTGACGCGGCGCAGGCAGGTGGCGGCCGAGGTGTGCACTGCGGCGGCCAGATCCTGGTTCGAGAGCGAGGCGTCGCGTTGGAGGATGTCGAGGATACGCAAATCGGCTGCGTCGAGCTCGATTGAATCATTCATTTCATACTGCTTCGTGAAATATTCAACCTCCTTATGAGGAATAGGAAATATTATTTCACTTCGATGGTAACTATGCAACCTTATTGACTCTCGTCCTGCCTACGATCCGGCTCCTGTCCTGCTCATTTCGGAAAATCACCATGTGTGGCATCGTCGGCGCCGTCAGCACCAAGAACATCGTTCCGATCCTGATCGAGGGCCTGAAGCGGCTCGAATACCGTGGCTATGACTCCTGCGGCGTGGCCGTGCACCAGGGCGGCGGCCTGCGCCGCGCCCGCAGCACCGCGCGCGTCGCCGAGCTCGAGGCCGAGGTCGCGACCGACGCGGTGCAAGGCGGCACCGGCATCGCCCACACCCGCTGGGCGACGCACGGCGCACCGGTCGTGCGCAACGCGCACCCGCACTTCAGCCGCGGCCCGGGCGTGTCGGATGCCGAGGTCGCCGTCAGCGGCGGCAGCGCGCAATCGGGCCGGATCGCGCTCGTGCACAACGGCATCATCGAGAACCACGACGAGCTGCGCGCCGAGCTCAGCGCACGCGGCTATGTGTTCAGCAGCCAGACCGACACCGAGGTCATCGCCCATCTCGTCGACCACCTCTATGACGGTGACCTGTTCGACGCGGTGCAGCGCGCCACCACGCGCCTGCGCGGCGCGTTCGCGATCGCGGTGTTCTGCCGCGACGAGCCGCACCGCGTGATCGGCGCGCGCGAGGGTTCGCCATTGGTGCTCGGCGTCGGCGCAGGTGATCGCGCTGGCGAGAACTTCCTGGCGTCGGATGCGATGGCGCTGGCCGGCGTGACAGACCAGATCGTCTACCTCGAAGAAGGCGACGTGGTCGATCTGCAGCTCGGCAAGCACTGGATCAGCCACCGAGCGCCCGGCAGCAGCGACTACCGCACGGTGCAGCGCGAGGTGCGCACGGTGATCGCGCACAGCGGCGCGGCCGAACTCGGGCCGTACCGCCACTACATGCAGAAGGAGATCTTCGAGCAGCCCAAGGCCATCGCCGACACGCTCGACGCGGTGCCGGGCATCACGCCCGAGCTGTTCGGCGACGGCGCGCACAGCGTCTTCAAGAATGTGGATTCGGTGCTGATCCTGGCCTGCGGCACGAGCTACTACAGCGGCTCGGTGGCCAAGTACTGGCTCGAGAGCATCGCGAAGATCCCGACCAGCGTCGAGGTGGCGAGCGAGTACCGCTACCGCGACAGCGTGCCGAACCCGCGCACGCTCGTCGTCACCATCACGCAGAGCGGCGAAACCGCCGACACGCTGGCCGCGCTCAAGCACGCGCGCTCACTCGGCATGGCGCACACGCTGACGATCTGCAACGTCGCCACCAGCGCGATGGTGCGCGAGTGCAAGTTCTCGTACATCACGCGCGCCGGTGTCGAGATCGGCGTGGCCTCGACCAAGGCCTTCAGCACGCAACTCGTCGGCCTGTTCCTGCTCACACTCGCGCTGGCGCAAACGCGCGGCCACCTCAGCGACGCGCAAGAGGCCGAGCACCTGAAAGCGCTGCGGCATCTGCCGGTCGCGGTGCAGGCGGTGCTGGCACTGGAGCCGCAGGTGGTCGCGTGGGCCGATGCGTTCGCACGCAAGGAGAACGCGCTCTTCCTCGGCCGCGGCCTGCACTACCCGATTGCCCTCGAAGGTGCACTCAAGCTGAAGGAGATCAGCTACATCCACGCAGAGGCCTACCCGGCGGGCGAACTCAAGCACGGGCCGCTGGCGCTCGTCACCGCCGAGATGCCGGTCGTGACGGTCGCGCCGAACGATGCGCTGCTCGAGAAACTCAAGAGCAACCTGCAGGAAGTCCGCGCCCGCGGCGGCGAGCTGTTCGTGTTCGCCGATGCCGACACGCGCATCGAGAGCGGCGAAGGCCTGCACGTCATCCGCATGCCGGAGCATTACGGCGCGCTGTCACCGATCCTGCACGTGGTGCCGCTGCAGCTGCTGGCGTATCACACCGCCTGCGCACGCGGGACGGATGTGGACAAGCCCCGAAACCTGGCCAAGAGCGTGACTGTCGAATGATGGATGCTCACTTGGCGCATATCACGGCGCCAGCGGCAGCTCGACGTGAAAGCTGCACCCGCTTTCGTCGGCCGGCGCGCGCGTGAACCACAGCCGGCCCTGGTGCATCTCGACGAAGCTGCGGCAGATGTTCAGCCCCACGCCCATGCCGGTGGGCTTGGTGGACTGGAAGGGCACGAACAGCCGCTCTTCGTCGTCAGCCGTCAGCCCGCAGCCGTTGTCGCGCACCTCGATCTCGATGCGTGGTGCTGCCGACACGGCGCGGTGCAGCCGCGTCGCGACGACGATGCGCCGCTGCCCGGCATCGACCGCACCGAGCGCATCGACCGCGTTGCGCAGCAGGTTGACGATCACCTGCTGCAGCATCACCGAGTCGCCGATCACGCGCGGCACGGGCTCGGTGCTCGCGAACGCCAGCGTCACGCCAACGTGCGCGCGCGCGACCTCCCAATCGAGCAGCGCGACGCTGGTGCGCAGCAGCGCATGCACGTCCACCGGCTCGCGGTTCGGCTGGCGCGACTGGGTGAACTCGCGGATGCGCCCGACGATGCGCGCCGCGAACAGCGCCTGGTCGAGTGCGAGGCGCACGCCCTGGCGCAGCTCGGCCATCGAATCCTCGGCATCGCCCACCGTGGCGGCCCCGGCGCGCTCGCGCTGATCGAGCCAGGCGAGCACACCGCGCAGCACGTTGGTGACGGTGCCGATCGGCTGGTTGATCTCGTGCGCGAGCGTGGTCGCCATCTCGCCGACGCTGACCGAGCGCGAGACGAACAACAGCCGCTCGCGGTCCTCGAGATGGCGGCGCACCGCCTGCGACGAGGAGGGGTCGCCGTCGAGGCCGCTGCCTTCGGAGCCTGAAGCGCCGGGCGCCAAGGGTTCGATCTTCATCGCGCGCGCGCCGACGCGTCGATCACGCCACCCTCGACCAGCGCCTGCGGCGCCCAGACCAGCGTCACGCACCATTGGCGCCCGAGATCGGCGAGCAGGCGTTGCACATCGAGCATGTCGAGCCACGACGTGTTGGCGTCGGGCAGCGGCGCCGGCAGCCGCCCCGCCGACAAGCGCAACGCCAGCGCGCCGCCGAGGCCCTGGCCGAGCCACGCGGGCCGGGCCGCGCGGGCCATGATGCTCGGCTCGCCATCGGCACCCACGTCGCGGTGCACGCGCCAGGCGCACCACGACGCGGCCTCACGCTCGCACGCCGCGCGCTGCCCGCGCGCGCGGTAGCTTCGAACGCGCAGCGCGCCCTCCGCGTCGCGGCTCAACAGGCGCAGCACCAGTTCGCGCGAATCCGACGCGCGCGGCGAACGCGGGCTCACGACCCAGATGCGCCGCTGGTGCGCGAGCTCGCGCAGCGCTTCGGTTTGCGCGGCGCGCTGCAACGCCGCCACGATCGCCTCGTAGACAACCGGCTCATCGCGCCCGGATTGCGGCGCGATCCCGCGAGGGTCGGTCTTCTCGGCAGTTGCGGTGTCTTCGTCACCACCCGATGCTTCGTCGCCCTCGTCCGGCGATTCGTCGCGGGCCTCGATCGACGCGTATGAACGCCGCTCGCGCTGCGGTCGTTCACGCGCCGGCACGTCACGCCGCACCGGCGCGCGCGGCGCTTCGATGTGCAGCGCGCTCACCTGCGTCGGCACAGCCACGCTGTCGCGCACGCGGCCATCATCCGAAGGCGCGGCGGGGGCCACGGGCGCGGCATGCTCGGTGCTGGCCTCCGCATCGGCCGTGCGCAGCGTCGGCGTGGCCAGCGGCAGTGCTTCCGCGAGCCTGGTCGGCGCCGCGCCGGCCGCGAGCCGGGCGGCGGGCTGCGCGCGCCAGGCGTCGGCCACGGCCCCGCCCTCAAGCTCACCCGACGCGGCGGCGGCGAGCGCCTCACGTGTCGCGAGCGCACCGGGGGCCATCCCCTGCAAGGCAGCCAGTGCGCGCACGTCCAAGGCCGCGCCCCGCTCAGTGCGGCACCAGCGCGGGGGCGGTGAGCCCGCGTGGCGTCAGCACGAGGCGATCGGGGTCGAGGCCCGGGAACTGCCACAGGTAGGCGCGCGCGGCGCGCTGCAGATTCGCCAATGCCGCGGGCCCCTGGCCGTGCGCCTGCACGCGTGATTCGTTGACAAGCACACCCAGCAGCGCAAGCTGCTCGAACAGCGACTGGCGTTCGCCGAGCGCGGCACGTGGCCAGGCGTCAGTGCTCCGGATCAGCCGTGTGAACTGCGCGCCGAGCGCCGGCAGCACCGACTCGTCGGGTTCGCGGCCGTGCAGCGCCGCCAGGTTGGCCAACACGAAGAACGCTGCCGCGGCGCCCAGGTCATCCTCGCCGCGCAGGCCGGTGGCACGCGGCTGGATCGTGGCGCGGTAGTGGCGCAGGCAGCGCAGGTAGAGCGCCTGCGATTCGCGCCGCAGGCGCGGGGGGGCGCCTTGCGCTGACGCGAGCCGCCCCGGTGCGCTCGCAGCGGCTGCCGCTCGCACGGCCAGCGGTGGCGATGCCTCGTCGGATTGCGCGGCAGCGTCGAGTGCCTGCCCGGCCTCGTCCTGGACGAGCCTTGCCAACTCGCGCGTGATCGCGTTGGCAGCACCCGGCAGCGAGTTGGACGATGGCCCGAGCATCAGGCGTCCGACTCGTCGACCCTCAGGTGCGCGACCGGTACGCCACGGCCTGCCAGACGCGCCCGCAATCGATCGAGGCGCGCCGCGAGCAACGGCCGTTCGCTCGGCAGCGCACTGTGCAGCGCCACGTCCCAGCCACCCGCTGCGCTCTCGCTGACGCGCACCGACTGCAGCGGTGCATGGCTGGCATCGAGCGTGAACTCCCATTGCGCGGGTACACCCGGCACAGGCACGGGCACTTGGAGCCGATCGAGCGCAGCCGCGAACTCAAGGATCGAGAGGCCGACGCCGCGCACGCCATCGCTGTCTCCGCCGGCATTGGCGTTGTGCGGGCTCGGCGGTGGCGCGAGCATGCCGGCGCCGTCGTCAGCGCGCGGCGCAGCGCCCGCGAGTCGCGCGCGGCGCGCCTGTCCGAGCTGTAACTCGAAGTCCGCGCGCAAGCTGAGCCCGGTCCCAGCGCTGCCGCGCTCGTGCACGGTGGCCTCCGGAGTCGGTGGATGTGGGGATCGGGCGATCGGTGTGATGGTCATGCCAAGGCAAGCAAGCGTCGACACCGACGCCCTCTTCACCGCCAAGTGGACGGGAGAGCGCGGCACACGACAACCTCGGATCGATCCCAGGGTGGCGTGCTCATCCCTGGGATGCGTCCCCAGTGATGCAGGCGCGCGCGTTTGCCTACAGTCGATTCGCCAGGCCAGGGAGGCCCAGGGAGCACGAGCATGATCGTCGGCTACGTGCGTGTTACCCAGCTGGAGTGGCGCGAGCCCAGTTCCATAGGACCGATCGTGTCTCATCAGCCCAAGTCGTTTGCTCGAGAAGCGTTTGACGATTGCAAAGGTGGGACGAGCGCAACTGACTTGGCGATCTGGTATGGCCTTGATTTCGCCCTCATAGACAAGCGAGTTCACCAACTCTCTTCAACCCTTTCGCCGTGAATCGTCGTCAACACAGGTATCCCGCATGTCCACTTCTCGCAGACTGACCCTCATCTCTTTCGTTGCCATGGCGGCCTTGACCGCAGGCTGCGCCAGCATCAACAAGGCGCCCGTTGAGGCGAACGCTCGGGCCAAGGAGTTCCGTGCCGACCCGGCGCTGTCACAGGTCTATGTCTACCGAAATGAAAGCCTCGGCGCGCTCGTGCAGATGCCGCTCACCGTCAACGGCAAGCTCGCCGGGTCGACCGGCGCGTTCACGTTTTTCAGGTTTGAGCTGCCCCCCGGCAAGCACACCCTCACGTCGCAGGGGGACACCTCCAGGCTCGAACTTGCCACCGAAGCCGGGCAGTCGTACTTCGTCTGGCAGGAAGTGAAGATGGGCGTGTTCTCGGGGGGATCGAAGCTGCAATTGGTGCCAGAAGCGGCCGGCAAAAAGGGGGTGCTTGAGTGCGCGCTGCTTCAGTCCGCGCCTTGAGGGGACACCATGCGAGGAGCCATGCGCATGAGAAGAAGAGGCGGACACGCCTGATGACAACCCGAGGCATCCAGGCAAGCATCACGGCCGTCATCGCTTCGGGCTGTGCAACCCCCTACAGCGTCGAAGGTGCGGCCGAAGTGGCGCTGGTGCGATTCACATCGAATTTCTCGTCACTCACCACGTTCGACGAAGTCCAGGATCTGTCCTTCTGCCCGCGGGTGGTGACAAGGCGCGTGGCCTCCATGTCGTCCGCCGCCCTCTTTGAAGAACGCTCTTCGCTGTCGATGTACGGCTCGTCAGAGAAGCCCGAACGCCAGATCCGGGAACGCAAGGTGGTCGCCGGCAAGCGCCTGTTGATGCACGCTTCGGCCGGCTACGAGGCCAGCCCCTACATGGCCGGATATCACTGCGGCCTCGGCGTGTCGTTCGTCCCCGTGGCCGGCAAGCAATACGAAGTCCGCCTTCTGAACGCCAACAACCGCTGCACGGTCGATGTCAGTCGACTCGACCTCGATGCGACGGGTGCGGTGGTACGCAGTCCGGAGCCCAGCACGCAGCACATCCGCGCCGCTTCGGACTCCGGTCTGTGCCCGAAGTCTTCAGCCACCGTCCCCGCCACCACCCCAGGAACCCCTCGATGAAGTTCGGCCGCCCCAGAAAAGCCATCCGCGTAAGAAGCACAACGATCGCGGCTGTCATCCTCGCCGCGCTGTTGAGCGCTTGTGCGCAGGCGCCCAAGCGACAGGCCTTGAGCCGCGAGGCGGCCGCTGCGGCCAAGACCGTCGCGGTCATGCAGGCGCCGAACGAAGAGGGCTACGGCGTCAACGTCATCAATCACCCCGGCCAGTATTTCGGCCTGATCGGAGGCCTGGTTCAGGTCTCCGAAGCCTCGGCGAAGATGAAGCGCCTGAACACGGCGGTGGACCCGGCGCAGACGCGCCTGCGCGAGCGCTTCGGTGGCAGGCTGCGCGAGCGTCTCGGAGCTGCCGGCTACGAATCGAGCGCCGCGGTCGTGCCGTCTCCGCTCAAGGATGATCAGTTTCTCGCCAACGCGAAGCAGCAAACGCAGGCAGACCTGTTTGTGCGCGTGGAACTGGACGCCGCTTATCTGGCCCAGACTCCGACCAGCGACTACGTTCCGCACATCAATGTGAACGTCAAGGCGTTCGACTCCAAAACCGGCGCCGCGCTGTACGAAGAGCGGTTCACCTACGGATTGCCGCTCCTCGGGACGAACGCGATTCACATCGAACCCGACGCGCGCTATCGCTTCAAGGACATCGATGCACTCGTGGCCGATCCGCAAAGGGCGCGCGATGGTTGGTTCGCCGGGGTCGACGCCATCACCGAGAAGATCGCCCTCGATCTCAGGAAACCCTAGAGCCAGGTGTCTCGTCGATCGGGCAGCGCGCCCGAAGCGCCGCCGCGATCGCCGCCGACTCGATGTGCACCGCATCGAGCCGCCCCGCCACCGCGGTCGCCGCGGCACCGAGCGCGCTCGCGAAGCGCGCACTGGGCAGCAGCGCGAGCAAGGGCTGCATGCGTGCCAAGGCCTCGGTGTCCCAGCCCGAGCGCGGCTCGAACAACTCGTAGCCCACCCCGCGCATCGCCGCCAACCGCGGGCCGCCTTTGTAGACGATCGCAATCACGCTGGCGATCGGCGTGGCCGCGAGCGCGTGCAGGTACGCATGGCGCAGCCATGCGAACAGGCCATGGCGCGCCGCGTCAGGCCGGGTCGCGGCACGCGACAGCACCAGCGTCGGCGTGGGCACGTCGATGCCGGCGAGTGAATACTCGAGGTGCGCCTCGGCGGCGGCGGCGGCGGTGAAGACGCTCGCTCGCAGCGTCGACAGCATCGCGCCTTGGTCGTCCCACAGCGCCAGCACCACGCCCGCATCGTCGGCGGCCGACCAGCGCAGCGTGGCCTCGTCGTTCCAGTCGAACTCGGGCGCTTGGGCGTAGGAGGCGCAGCGTAACGCGGCAAGCGCGTCGCGCTCGGTCGGCTCCACCACCCCGATCCGATAGCGCGAAGCGGCACTGGTGTTCGGTGGCTGTTGCATCGCTTCCCTCATCGATCCGCCTGCTTCGATGACAAGCCGCACAGCCCGTCGAGCATCGACGCACAGATGTCGGGATGCGATTGCGGATTGCTGTTGACTTCGAGGAACCAGGGCTGATCCTGCGCATCGACGATCGCGTCGAGCACAAAGCCGATCTGGCGGCCCGGCGGGCCGGGGATGCGCGGCCACAGCCGCTGCCCGGCATCGGCGAAGCGCTGCGCGAGCGCGCCGCCCGCCAGGCGCGGCAGCACATTGTGGTTCGCGTACAGCGTCGGGTTGAACGGCGACACGTACCGGTAATCGCAGACGATGCGCGTACCGGCAGGCACCACGTCGTCGGGCTGCACGCCCTGCAGCCGCACGAGGTGCGCGAAGTCGGCCGGCACCTCGCCGCTCGCCTGGCTCAACAAGGCCGCGCAGGTCGAACGTCCGTCGCCGGTGACGAACGGCATCTCGAACAGTTCGAGCACCGCGAGTCGGCCGCTCCAGTACCAGGCGCGCGCGATCCGGCCCCAGGTGAACTCTTCGCAGTATTCGCCCTCGGCCAGCGACAAGGCGGCGGCCTCATCGGCGCGAAACGGCCCCTGCATGCCGTAGCCGAACGCGCCGCGTGAGCGCTTGACGAGAAACGGCGCATCGACCGCATCGGGCCGCAGCCAGTGCCGCGGCGTGGCGATGCCGAGCTCGCGCGCCACCTCTTTGAAGGCGAGTTTGCTGAGCGAAATGTCCCAGGCCTGGGGCTTGTAGGGCAACCAGCCGACGAAGCCGATCGCGAAACGGTCGGCCACGTCGAAGTAGACGAGTTGCTTGCCGTCGCGCTTGCCGACGAACTGGGCGTGCAGCTTGTACTCGCGGGCGGCCAGGCTGACCGTGAGCGCGAGATCGATCGCGTCGATCGTCGCGCGCGCTCCCCGCGGCTTTGCCCAGGCACCGACCGCCTTGGCATGCTCGAGCAGGCTGGTCTTGAAGCGCAGGCTCATCGTGGGTGTCGGGCCGGTCCGTGCGTCGGCGCCAACAGCTCAGCGGATTTGCAGGCCACTCGCCGAGATCGTGATGCGATCGGCGTCGGTCTTCAGCAACTGCTCGAGGTAGCCGCGGCCGGCGCGTTGCATGCTGGCGGCAAGTTCGGCGTTGGGCTGCCTCTGCAGCGCCTGCCGCGTGCCCGCCATGAACAAGCCCAGGGCCGCCATGTGCTCGTACAGCGCGCGCTTTTCGGTGTCGCTGGCGCGCTTGAAATCGGCGTTGCCGGCGAGCAGGCCGCGCATCTGCGTCACCAGGCGTCTGAAACGATCGTCCGGCAGCTCTGCATTGCGATAGGCCTCGTAGCTGCCGCCGACGAAGGTGGCCACCGCGCCGGCCACGTCGTTGGCCGGAATACCATACTGACGCTCGAACTTCGGGTAGCCGGCGAGCAACTCGCCGAAGACGCGCTCGACCTCGGCGCGCCGCTCGGCGGGGTAGGCCGCGGCGATCTTCGCAGGCACGTCAGAGCGGCCTCGGGAGGCTGCGATCGTCGTGACCGACGCCGCCGCGGCTGCCGCCGCCCCATCCTTGCGCACGTACTTGCTCCAGGCGCCGACGACGTCGACCTGATGGGCCACGCCGATCATCGGCACGTAGTCTGGGTACGCCGCCGCCGGAGCGGTTGCGGCCATCAATGCGACGGCGAGCGGCAGGGCCGCGATGTTCGTCTTCATGGCGGGTGCCGATCACTGCGCCAGCCAGGTGAGCGGCCCGCAGGTGCGAACCGGGGCGCCGTTCTTGCGCGTCGGTTTGGATGCATCACGTATGTTCTGGTCGCTTGCACTGGCCGAGATCACCACCGCGTCAGGCGGCGGCGGGCCACCGCCGACCGGCCCGCACGGGCCGTAGATCACCACGAGTTGACTGCCGTCGGGGCTCCACGCCGGCCAAGCCTGGCTGACCAGCGGCTGCGTGAGCCGGGTCAACCCGGTGCCATCCACGCCGATGCGCCAAATCGCGTCGCCTTGTACGAACGCGATGCTGCGACCATCGGGCGAGACCGACGGCATCGCAGGCGCGGAGCCAGGCAGGCCGAGCCCAACCGGCCCGAGGCGCACCAGCGCCGCACCGGCAGCGGCAACGACGCTGAACAGCCCATCGTCGCCGGCGACGACGACGTGGGTGTTGTCCAGCCAGGCAGGATTGCGCACGCCCTTGACGCGCAGCGGCACGGCCAGCGTTGCGTCGAGCACGTACAGGTAGTCGAAGAAGGGCTCGCTCAGAGCTGCGCTCTCGTGTGTTTGCACCGCATAAAGCGACCCGTTGGGCGCCGGCTGAACCGGCCCACGGACGGCGCCTCCCTGAACCGAAAAGACGGGCAACTGGCCGGTCTTCTCGAGGTAGGGCGCGGTCGGACGGCGCAGGTTCACGGTGAACTCGAAAGGAAACACGCTGGTGTCCTCGTCGACATCGGTGAACCGTCCTCCGCCGTAGCCGATTTGCGCAGTGCTCTTGGGGTTGAGCGCGACGGAGGTCTCGGCGGCAGTGGCCAGTTCGAACCGTTGCGCCGTGCCGGCGCCGTCGTAGTACCAGGCGCCAGCCAAGGTGCCAGGGACGGGGCCTGAGCCACCTGTCGAACCGCCGTCACCGCCGCCGCCACCGCACGCGGCCAATAGAGAAGCGCCGAACAGGCCGGCGCACAACGCAGCTCGCCATGCCTGCGCAGACCTTCGGGCAAGACTTCGCACACGCACCCAAAGAAAATCGTCGCGCAGATTCATGCTCGCTCCCGATGCGCCGCGGGTCGCGGCCTGCAGGAAAATGTTAGGGGCGCATCCGCCGGGGCGCACCTGATTGTGTGTGTGCTTTGGTTACTGCAAGTGGCGTGCATTTGCAGCGTTCGAGCATCGGACCGTGTTGCAGGCAACGGACCCGATAGGCTCAAGGTCGAGCGGGCGATGACGCTTTGCCCAGCACGGGTTCGAAACCCACTTCGCGTTGCTCGTGATGCCTGGCCGAGTCGTGCCGTCGGATGTCGACAAGACCCTCCCACAGCGGGCCCAGATGGGCCACCCAAGCGGGCCGTGCCGACCAGGCGTAGCCTTTGAGAACCAGGCGTGCAGGCGCGTGTGGCGGAGCAGGCGCCGCTTCAATCGGCGCGACGCTCGGCTGGGCGGCTAGCGACGCGTTGGCCGGCGCAAGCGAGTCCGACAGCGTCGCCTGTTCGATCAGCGGAATCAAGGCGTCTACGACGTACGACGCGGAGTCATCCAGTGCCGAGTCTTCGCTCTCCCACAGTGGAGTCGCGAACCACCACACGCTCATAGAGTATTCGAGCGGCGGCAGCATACTGGATGCTCGGCGTGTTTCATCTTTACCCTGGCTGAAAAAAGAAGGGGCAGAGGGAACGATCTCGCTGCCCTTTCGGTGCGCCAAGCCAAGCTCGGCTTACTGCTTGCGGGCTGCGGTGGCCAGCGCTTCGCCGATGGTCTTGATGACTTGGTCGATCGCATTCATCATGAAGCTCAGACGCTGCGAGGCGGCCTGCAGATCGGTCATGGCCTTGGGCTGGTCCTTTCCGTCGCCGGTAATGGCATCCGACAGGCTCTTCACCAGATCGGCCTGCTTATTGGCCGCCTCGCCGAGGGCTGCGGCCAACGCCTCAAGCCAGCTGCCCGAGCCCTTGCCCTTCTTCGCCTTCATGTTCTCCACGGCGTTGCTGACGATGTTTTGCTGCACCTGATCCTGCAGGCTCTTGGTCGCATCGCCGGCCTGGGTTTGAGCTGCAGCGTCGCTCTCCGGAGTGCTTTCCTTTTGCGCGTCACCGACCGCGTTGTCGACCGCCGTCTTGGCCAAGTCCGCGAGGAACTTGGGCATGCCGTATTCCTTGACCAGCTGGTCAATGGCGCCCTTGGCGCCCTCGCCGAACGCCTTCGTCACCATGTTGGTCAGACTGCTCAACATCGCGAGCTGAGGGAAGAACATGCTGGCCACGTTGAGCACCGCACTGAAGATGCCACCGATATTGCTTATGTCCATTTGCTGCTCCTGTGGGGCTGACGATCGGGTCGCGAACGTCGGCAGGGTTGCTGTGATTGCCGGGCCGGCACGCGGTGCGCTGGAGGCCGACGACAACCTCATTACAGGTCATGCGCAGCGGCGGCGAAAGCTGTGATCGTTCCGCATGAGGGGCAATCATCAGGATGCGGCGGCGCATTCGTTGCGCAGCGCGAACCGCGCTTCGTCGGAGGTGGCGGACGCCGGCGCGCAGCACACCACGACCTCGGATCGATCCCAGGGTGGCGTGCCCATCCCTGGGATGCGTCCGCAGTGATGCAGGCGCGCGCATTTGCCTACAGTTGGTGCATCAGGCCAGGGAGGCCCAGAGAGCACGAACATGATCGTCGGCTACGTGCGTTCAGCGCAGTTGGAATGGCGCGAGCCCGGTGACGAGGAGGTCGTCGAGCAGCACCCCGCGCCATCGCCCGCACCCTCGCCTGGGGCGGACCCACCACCCGCCGCAGCCGCGCAGGAACGGGCAGGCGCACCCTTGCCGCGCAACCTGCTCGACACATTGCCCCCGGCCGGCGTGCAGCCGCCACCGAGCGCGCCGCCCTCGACCGCCGCCGCGGCGAACAGCACCCCCGTATCAAGCTACGTCGGCGAACGCCCCGTCGATCCCACGTGGCTCGCCGCACGCGAGACTGCGCTCGTGGCCGTGCGCGCCGACTACGAAGCCGCCCGCGCCCGAGCCCAGGCCAACGGTGGCACCGGCCCGGGCTGGACGCCCGCCGTGCTCGTCACCGACGAGAGCGGCCAGACCCACAGCGCCAGCGGCGCGCCACTGCTGCACGTCACCGATCCGAACGCCGCGCCGGTGCAGGTGGGCTGGGACGAAGGCGGCCCGGTCTATCAACCCGACCCGGGCACCTGGCTCGAGTTCGACGAAGCGGCCTTCGCTGCGGCTTATCGAGCTCAGGGCGGCGCACCCTTGCAAGCACTCGCCGCGCAATACGGCACCAATGCGGCCACGTTGCTGGCGCAGCACCCCGACCTCTGGGCCGTCGCCACCACCGATCACGCACTGAACGCCGGCCCCGCGCCCGCCGGTGTGGCCATGGGCAACGCCAGTCAGCTCGGCATGCTCGACCTGTACCTGGCCGACCCGCAGATCGCCTCGCTCGTCCAGACCTACGGCGGCACCGTCGCCCCGGCCACTGGCGGCATCGCGCAGGAGCAGGTGCGCCTGTACGGCCACGCGCGCTACGAGCAGCTCAGCCGGCTGGGCAACGCGATGCAGTCGGTGCGCGATCAGTACGCCGCGGCGCTGACCCAGGGCTTCATCAGTGGCGCGGGCCCGGGCTGGGTCGAGCGCGAGGTCACGACCTACGTCACCGACGAGAGCGGCCAGCAGATCGCCAGCACGAGCACCGAGCGCGGCTTCGACCCCGATGCCTTCACCGCCTGGTACATCAAGCAGGACGGGCAGGCCAACCAGGCATTCTTCGACTTCTACGGCGCCAGCCACACGAGCTTCACGACCGACGAACTGGGTCACCGCGTGCCGGGCACGGTCAGGTTCGACAACCCGAACTGGAACCTGTCCGAGGTGAGCGGGGTGGGTTACCCGATGACCCACGGCGAGCTGGTGAGCATCGACCCGAACAGCCCGCCGGATCTGAACAATGACCAGGCCGTGGGATTCGATCTGGAGGCCGGCTGGGCTACGAGCCAGGTCAACCTGCATCAGGACACCGACTGGTTCGAGACTGTCGTCAAGGTGGCCATCGTGGCGGTGGTGGCGTATGCGTCAGCCGGCACGCTGGGGCCTGCGGTGGCGGGTTCGATGGGGATGAGCACGGCCGCAGCCGGCACGGCCGTCACCGCCGCCTCGCTGACCACTGGCGGCGTGATCGTCTCGGCCGCGGTGGCAGGCGCGGCGACCTCGGTGGCCAGTGGCATCGTGAACGACAACCTCACGTTCAAGGGCGTGCTGCAAGGCGCGCTGGCAGGCGCGCTGACGGGCGGGTTGACGGGCGTAGGCAGCACCCTGGGCGACGCCGCACGGGGCTTCGGGCCCGTCGGCACGATCGCACTGAACACCACGGTGCAGGGTGGCATCCAGGCACTGCTGGGTGG
The DNA here is from genome assembly GCA_964247075.1 of uncultured Rhizobacter sp. GTDB lineage: Bacteria > Pseudomonadota > Gammaproteobacteria > Burkholderiales > Burkholderiaceae_C > LMDS01. The sequence continues at coordinate 25,333 of CAXTSS010000017.1, forward strand.
CAGCTTCAAGGATGGGGCGATCGCGGGGTTTGCGTCGGGGCTGGCCAGTCTGGCGGGTGCGGGCATCGGCAAGGGCATCGACGACGCGGTCAAGGCGGGCTCGATGAACGCGGCCGAAGCCATGGCCGCGCGTTCGCTGGCGCGCGTGTTCACTTCGGCCGTGCAGGCGCTGGGCAATCCGAATGACCCGAGCTATGGGTTCGCGAGCGCGTTGGTGAATGGTGTGGTCGGGCAGGCGGTGGAGCCAGCGGCGCCGTCGGATCAGTCAGCAGCGGAGACAGCCAGGCTCGGGCAGTACCAAAACGCGGCCAGCGCGACCGCCGATGCGCAGTACGCGCAGCAGAGCGATGCGATCCTGGCGCGGCGGGGGGCGGAGCTTGCAGCCACACAGCCGTTGACGGACGACGAACCGATGGACAACGCCCCGCTGCCGCGAACAGCCGATGGTGGGTTGATCCTCCCGAGCGGACGAATCGTGCATCCGTCGGTCACGGTGGGCCCATTGCAACCAACTGGCCCCGGATACATGAATGCACAGGGCATGTGGGTTCCCGACGGCAACCAGGGCATCGCCCCGATAGGCGATGTCGTGCCATCGCGGTACGCGTTGACCGACTTGCCTGCGCAATACCAATCGGCCAACGGCCCTGTTCGTGCGGCGTGGGACGACGTTGGGCAAGGTTTCTTGGCTGTTCCGAGAGCAGACGGCGGTGTCGACATCAAGTCGTCACCCGATGGATATCAAGTGCCGAGCCGCGCATCGTTCGACGCTGCTGCGATAGGACAAGGCCTTGCCGACACTGCCGCGTCCACTCCAAGCGCGGTGGCCGACCTCGCCAAAGCCTCGTGGGACGGATGGCAGATGCTGGGCAGCTATGCCACGGGGCGTGATGGGCACATCAATGCTTCATCGTCGTTGGTGCGTGGTATTGAATCCGGGCGCGTGACGTGGAACGGCATGGGGGAAGGTCTTGTTCAAAACAGTCCCGTTGGTTTCTTGATCAACGCAGCGGACGGCGACTACTACCAAGCAGGTGGGTCGTTGACCGGGACGGCTGTCGGCCTGGTGAGCGGGCCATTGGTGTCTCGTGGCGTGGCAGCGCTCAATGAGCTACCGGTGCTGGGAACGGATGTCGGGCAGCTGATCAAGAGTGGTTCTGTTTCCCACGAAGTAGTCGACATTTCAAAGATGCCAGATGGCTTGGCATACCGGACGGACCTTCCCGAGCACTTGGTTGGCCCAGACGGGTTCACGAATACGGGGCGGCTGTCGGGAACCCACAACCTAGACAACGCTGTTGCTTCGCTTGACTCCAAGGGCGCCACCTACACACTGACCCCAACATCCACCTCGGGGGTATTGGAGTTGCAGTACAAGTACGTCGACTCGACCACCGGCAAGACCGTATCGGGAAGCAAGACCGTGTACGACCCGGTGGCGATCTCTGACCAAGCGATGCTCGAGTATTCACTGAAGGCTGGCGAAGCTGCCTGGAACCAGTACTTGGCAGACCCGACAAAGATGGCATTTGATGTCTCGATCGGAGGCGTAAACTTCCGCGCCTACATCAACTTCGACAAATATGGCAACCCGTATGTAGGCAACGTCCACCCGATCAAATAGGATCCAGAACGTGGATTACTTCGATGCAGCTTTCGGTGGCTTCGCTCCTCATCGGGATGAGGATGCGGCGGTCAAGTTTGTTCTAAACGCCCTCTTAATGGACCATCGACTCGATGAACTAGCTAATCTGGCGGCCGAATGCAATCGCCTGGGCGCCGTTGAAGGAGAGCCCGGCTGGCGACTTGAACGCCGCGATGCTGTGGACGAAGGAAACACGGCGTACGGCGGTTGGCCGACCGGTACTCGGTTCCACGCGTATGTAGATCCGCAAGGGTACGAGCTTGCGCATCACGAGTGCTTTTTGGACAGGGCCGCGTTCTCCCGGTATGTGCAGCGCGCGCTCCGAGCCTACATCGAGACCAATCCGTCGAGCGCCAAGAGCGCTGCCAGGGTCAAATTCTGAATTGCGCAAAAAGGAAGTCGGAGTTGACAGCCGGTCACGGCAGGCCCGCCGACATTGGTCGAAAACCATGGTGCAGGGCGGTATCCAGGCGCTGCTGGGCGGCAGCTTCAAGGATGGAGCGATCGCAGGCTTTGCATCCGGGCTGGCCGATCTGGCCGGTGCCGGAATCAATGAAGTGCTGGCCGCCAACATGACGCTGAGCCCGGCCGAGACCTTCGCCGCGCGCAGCTTTGCGCGCGTGTTCACGTCGGCGGTGCGCGCGCTGGGCAATCCGAACGATCCAGGCTACGGCTTCGCGAGTGCGCTTGTCGGCGAGGTGGTCGGGCAGGTGGCGCAGCCCGCGACGCCGTCGGATCAGTCAGCGGCGGACACAGCCAGGCTCGGGCGGAACAATTCCTGCAGACGCAGCAGGAACGTGGGGTCGCAAGAATCGATATCTACGGCGAGACCATGGCTGAGGTACTTACGAACCGACCGAACAGCTTTACTGCGATGGAGATCAAGTATTTGGAGGCGAATGCTCAGAACTACGGCTACGTCCGCATTGGAAACTCCTGGATCCAGGTGAAGTGAAATGAGCGTTGACTTTAAGGCGATTGTTAGATGGAGGCTTGACGAATTCCTCTTGTCAAAAGGCTTCCGTATCGATCAATTGATCGATGCCGATACGAGCGGATGGTTCGTCGTGCTGTACAAGTCACGCACGCACCAGATCGAGCTCTACCGGTCACAGAGAGACGGCGAAGTCAACTGCCTGATCGGCGATGCGAATGCCGACCCACGAGAGCTAAACAGTGGTAAGGGCTGGACCTTCTTGTCGTCGCTTTTACAAAGAGACCGAGAACTGTCCATAGAGGAGTTGCTGGCGCGAGTCCCGAGTGCACCAAAGGGCGCCACCGAGCAGCTGGAAGAGGTCGCAACCACTCTAGAGCAGCACTTTGACGAACTCGTGAGCAAGAAGACCATCTCCCGGCAAAGCCAGGGCTATTCGTGATGCGAGCCGCTCGAAGAGACTGCAAGGGCATCTCATCCCGTCATCAATCCATCGCCTTCAATGAAAAATCCACGTTCCGCACTCGCCGCAATTTTCCTCGCGCTCGCACTCGCCGGCTGCGCCACGCGAACGCAGATGCCTTTCCAACTCGACACCGATCGATTCACCGAAAAGAACAAACCCGTCTATCTCATGACGGCGACGATCAAAAACATTTATCGGACTTCCTTCCAGCCCCGGCTGATCGTTGTTCACGTCGAGAAGCCGGGAGCCAAGGAGGCTGCCGATCGGTTGAACTTCGTCATGGATGACAAGGCCAGGAACGAGACGGACTCCGCAGACGTGGGCAACAGCTATCTGCTTCGCCTCGAGCTTGAGCCAGGTCGGTACGAGATAGGCGGCTTCACCAGCCTGGCTCGCTCTTTCCCGGTCAATGGATTCTTCTTCGTTCCGATGCACTCGCCACTCGAGTCAAAGGAGTCGGGCGTCTTCTACCTCGGCCATGTCTCTGCGACGGTCCGCGAGAGACAAGGCAACGAATTCAGAGCTGGCGCTGCGATACCGCTGATCGATCAAGCCATTGCGGGCGCCTCCGGAGGAACCTTCGACGTCGAGATCACCGACGAGTTCGCGGCCGACGAAGCCGCATTTCGATCAAAGTTCCCGGCGCTGAATAGCGTGAAGATCACGAGGGCGATTCTTCCCGCATTCGATCGAGCCAAGGCCCAGAGTTGGTGGGAAGCTCACTGAAGCACCGCTGTCGCCACGCCGCGCGATCCGCTCCCAGGCACCTCAGGCCGCTTGCACGACGCTCTCGCAAGCCTCATCCACCCGCCGCGCCACCGCCATCCGCATCAGCTCGAGCGCGGTGCGCGCGCGGAACTTGAGCATCATCTGCTTGCGGTGGAACTCCACCGTCTTCGGGCTGAGGCCGCTCTCGTAGGCGATGACCTTGCTGAGCTTGCCGGCCACCACACCTTCAAAAACCTCGCGCTGGCGCGGCGACAACGACTCCAACCGGCGCTGGAATTCGCGCTGCGCCGGGTCGGCGGCCGAAGCCTCCGGTGCGTCGGCCGGCAGCACCGCGGATGCCAGCGCGAGATCGGCCTGCACCGCAGCACCCACCGCGAACGCCTGCGCCAGGGCTGCTTCGAGCGCCTCGTCGGCAAACGGCTTCTCGATGAAGGTGACCGCGCCTTTTTGCATCGCCTGCACCGCCAGCGGCACATCGCCGTGGCCGCTCATGTAAACCACCGGCACGGCGTGCGGCGTGCGCGTCACGCCGCAATCGGCCAGGGCGTCGTGCAGGTCCAGCCCGCTCATGCCGGGCATGCGCACGTCGAGCAGCAGGCAGGCGTCGTGCAAGGCGGCGGGGTCGTCTTCGGCCAGGCTGCGCAGCGTGGCCAGCGCCTGCGCCGGGTCGGCGAAATCGCGCACCCGGTAGCCGGCTGCGCGCAGCCACCACTGGGCGCTGGCGCGAAACTCGGCGTTGTCGTCGACGAGAAAGATCGTGCGTTCGGTCATGGTCTTGCTCCTGGAAATTGGGATCGGCTCGCGCGTGTCGCGGCACGGCGGTCGGGGTGGCCTTCGCGAGATGCCGTGGGCGGCGCTTCGCGTTCGAGACGCGCCTCGATGGCGCGCAGCGCGTCGCGCCGGGCGCGTGCCAGCAGGTCGGCAGCAGCGTCGCCGCGCGCGTGGGCGGCGCGCCAGCACTGCGCCGCTTCGTCGAGCGCACGCTGGGCCACCGCGAGCGCTTCTTCGTCATCGATGAGGTCGTACTCGCAGCGCTCGCGCCGGTACACGAGATCCTCGCGGCGTGCGCCGGCATAAGTCGCACCGCGCAGGATCGTGTCGCCGTTGGCGCTCGCCAGCGTGTGCAGCAGCGCGGCCAGCGCGTGATCGAAGCCGGCCAGCTCCTCGCGGCGGCGCAGCACCTGCGCCTGCGCGGCATCGCGGCTCGTGCGCGCACGCGCGTGCGCCTCCAAGGCGCGCTGCTCGCGCAGGCGACGCAGGCGCAGAAGTTGGGTCGCGTCGCCGATCACATTCATGCCACGATCTCCTGCAGCCGCGCCACGGTCTCGGTCAGGCCGCTCACGTCCTCGGGCCGCTGGCGCAGGAAGGCATCGATCTGCGGCCAGCGCTCGATCGCGGCATCGGCCAGCGCGTCGCTGCCGCTGTGGTACTCGCCCACCTGCAGCAGGAAACGGATCTCGCGGTGCTTGGCCGCCAGCGCGCGCAAGCGCAGCGCCGCTTCGCGGTGCGCCGGGCTGGTGACGCGGCCGAACACGCGGCTCGAGCTGGCGAGCACGTCGATCGCCGGGTAGTGACCGGCCTCGGCGAGTTCGCGCGCCAGCACGATGTGGCCATCGAGGATGGCGCGCACCTCCTCGGCCACCGGGTCGCCGCCGTCCTCGTCTTCGGTGAGCACGGCGTAGAAGGCGGTGATCGAACCGACGCCGTCGTTGCCGGCGCGCTCGAACAGGCGCGGCAGCTCGGCGAACACGCTCGGCGGGAAGCCGCGGCGCACCGCCGGCTCGCCCACGCTCAGGCCGATCTCGCGCAGCGCACGGGCGCAGCGCGTCACGCTGTCCATCAGCAGCAGCACGCGCGCGCCTTGCGCCCGAAAGCCCTCGGCGATCGCGGTCGCCGCCTGCGCGGCTCGCAGCCGCTCCATCGCCGGCCGATCCGAGGTGGCGACGACGACGACCGAGCGCGCCAGGCCTTCTTCGCCGAGCGTGTCTTCGAGGAACTCGCGCACCTCGCGCCCGCGTTCGCCGACGAGCGCGATGACGATGACATCGCACCGCGCATTGCGCGCGAGCATGCCGAGCAAGGTGCTCTTGCCGCCGCCGGCGGTGGCGAACACGCCGACGCGCTGGCCCTCGCCGACCGTGAGCACGGCGTCGATCGCGCGCACGCCGGTCGTGAACGGCTCGCGCACCGGCACGCGTTGCAGCGGGTTCGGCGCGGCGCCGTGCAGCGGCCGGCTCGCCAGGCCCTCGGGCAGCGGCGCGGCGTCGAGCGGCGCGCCGAAGGCATCGATCACCCGGCCGAGCAGCGCGGCACCGAAAGGCACACGCGAGCCACCTTCGAGCAGCTCGACCTCGGCCCCGGCGGCCACGCCGTCGAGTGCGGCGAGCGGCACGAGGATCGCCTCGTCGCCGGCCAGGCCCACGACCTCGGCGCGCAAGGCCGGCGCGAGCGGCCGGTGCGGATCGCGGATCAGGCACTGCTGGCCGATGCGCGCCGCCACGCCGCTGACACGCAAGGTGGTGCCGAAGGCCTGCACGACACGGCCGCGATCGACCAGCGGGTTCAGCCCGGCCAGCGCCGCGAGCATCGCGGGGTCGAGCAGTGAGGGCGGGTTGCCGATCATGACGGTGCGTGTTCGAGTGCCGCGCCGATCGGCGCCGCCGCGCCTTCGCGCTGCGATTCACTCAGCACCGCGCGGATGCGTTCGAGCTGCGCGTCCAGGCCGACGAGCACGCGGCCGGCGGCCGTCTCGACGACGCAGTCGAGCGGCGCGAGCGCCGCATCGGCGCGCCACTCGACGGCCAGCGCCGGCGCCCGGGTCTCGAAGCGGCGCTGCACCGCATCGAGCAGTTGCGGATGCAGGTGGATCGCGAACGGCACGGCACCGCGCCCGCTGGCCTCGTCGGCGAAGAGCCGGTCGAACGCTTGCGCGATCAGCGCGGCGAGCAGGTCTTCTTGATCCAGCGTCGCCGCGACACGGCGCACCAGCAGCAGGCTCAGGTTCAGCACCGCCGCACGCAGGCCCGCCTGCTGGGCATGCTGTTCGGCGTGCAGCTGGCTGAGCGTGTCGGCGAGTTGCTCGGCGGCGCTGGTGTGGGCCTCGCGCCGGCCTTCCAGCAGGCCATGTGCGCGGCCCTCGGCGTAGCCCGCCTGGCGTGCCGCGGCGAGGCGCTCGGCCTGCGCGTCGCGCGCCGTGCCCATCGCCTCGGCGAGCGCGAGCGCGTCGGTGAACGAGCGGACCTGCTCGGGCGGGATCAGCGTGGCATCGGTGGACAGCGCGAGCTGCGCGTCGACGTGTACCGCGAGAAAGCTCATGCTGCGGCCGGCTCCTCTTCAAACACCAGCGCACCGGCCCAGTCGACGAGTGCCTGCGCCTCATCGGCGGGCAATTCGACCGCGTCGATCGCGGGCCACGCCAGGTGTTCGAGCACCGCCTCACGCAACGGCCCGGCCGCGACGCTGCCGATCCACAGCGCGCGCCCGGCGTTGCGCCATCCCGATTCGAGCGCGTCGACGCGCGGCAGCGCGGCGCGTTGCGCGATGCGCGGCGCCTGGCCTTGCAGCAGCGCGAGCAATGCGCTGCGCCCGAGCAGCTCGTTGGCCCGCTGCAGCGTCGGCCCGTCGATGCAGCTGCGCAGCGCTTCGGCGTGCGCCAATGCGCCGCAGCGCAGCACTTGCACGTCGAGCGCACCGCGCTGCGCCGGAACGGCCCAAACAGGCCAGGCCAGCAACTCGGCCCAGCCGATCGCAGCACGCGCTTGCAGCACCGAACACGCCCGTGCGGCTTGCACCAGGTCGGCCGCCGCCTTCATGGATGCGGCACCGGCGCCACGTCGGCGCGCGCGCCGCGCACCGACAGCCCGCGTCCGCCCGCACGCCGGCGCTGCCACCAGCCGAGCGCGGCACCCGCGATCAGCGCCGAGCATCCGAGCGACGCGCCGACGAGCAGCGGCGTGTCCAGCCCGTCGAGCGCGGCCGGTGCAGCAGCCGTGCGCGGCTGCGCGGTAGGCCAAGGCTCGGCCGGGAACAGCACGACCGTGACGTTGTCGTAAGGCAGCCCCTCGACGGCATTGACGACAAGCGCCTTGATCTGGCCGACGCGCGGCGCCAGATCGGCACCGGCGCGCTGCTTGATGAACACCGAGGCCGCGGCCGGCTTGGGTTTGTCGGCCAGCGGGTCCTTCTCGGGCACGGCCAGGTGCACGCGCGCCACGACCACGCCGTCGATGTTGTTCAGCGTGTTCGACATCTCCTGCGACAGCGCGTGGATGAGCCGCGCGCGCTCCTCGAGCGGCGACGAGACGAAGCCTTCCTTCTTGAAGACCTGGCCGAGCGTGTCGAAGTCGCCGCGCGGGTAGCCGGCCGCGTGCAGCAGCCCGATCGCGCGCGAGAAGTCGGCGTTCGCGACGCCGAGCGCGAACTGGCCGTTCTCCTGCGGCGTCTTCTCGGCCGCGATGCCGGCGTCACGCAGCACCGCGACCATCTCGTTGACCTGGCGCTGGCCGAGCTGGCCGTAGAGCTCCTGGCGCGAGCAGCCGGCGAGTGCCGCGGCCACACTGAGCGCGAACAGAATGCGTTTCATCGCGGCGTCCATGGGGGTCTCCTCAAGACTGCTGGCGGAACAGCTGCTGCAAGCCGTCGGACGTGCGGTTCGCCGCGTTCGCGGTGAGCTGGCTGTGGAACAGGAACTCCTGGCAGCGCACCGTGAGCATCACCATCTCGCCTGGCGTCAGGTTGGTCCCCGCGGCCATCGCCGCGCGCGCGTGCTCCGACAGCGACGCCGATTCGACGTTGAGCTGCTCGAGCGGCCGGAACAGCGCCTTCATCGTCTCGCCCGAGGACGCCGCGGCGCGCGCCTCGAGCCGCCCGGGCGCGCCGGCGAGCGATTGGTGAAAGGCCGACAGGTCGGTGAGCGAGACGCCGTAGCCGGCCTGGATCGCGCCGGGCTGCGTGACCGCGCCGGCCGCGATCTCCGGCGGCACGACCACCGCGGCGGCGACCGCGGCGGTCATTGCTTGCGGGCCAGCGTTTCGAGCGCCGTGCCGACCGAATTCAGCGAGGTGTGCGAGCTGTTCGACAGGAAGCTCATCTCCAGCGACTGGGCCGAGAGCTGGGTGATCGTGGACGGCGTGTCGTCACCTCCGTTGAGCTTGTCGGAGGTCGCCTGGATCTGGTTCGCCTTCGCATCGAGTGCCTTGCCCCAGGCCTCGGCCATGGCCTGAAACCAGTTGCTGGAGGAATCCGAACTGCCGTTGGCCGGCGCGGCGGTGACGATCGATTGGGAGTGGACGGTGTTGGTGCTCATGGTGTGCTCCTTGGCAGTGGTGAAGGACAGGGAATGCGCGACAGCGTTTGGGGTGTCTCGCGGCGGACGATCAAAACGCAAGCACCGAGCGCTCGCCTTCGCGCTCGAGCCTGACCTCGCGGTCGACGATGCCGGTGATGCGGTGGCCGGTGGGCAGCAGCGCGCCGATGAAGTAGCGCGTGCCGTCGACCGTGACAACGTGCGCCGCGTCGCCGCCGACGATGCCGGCGACGCGCTTGCCCGGGTCGTCGACGCGCGGCACGGCGCTCGGGGCGGCGGCCGGGGCTTCATTGGTTGCGACGATCTGGGTCAGCCCCGCCACGTCGCGCCGCGCGGTGGCCTGCACCTGCTGCAGCGCCGCGGTGTCGGTCGTGCGGGTCTGCACCCGCACCACGCCCGGGCCGGTGGCCTCGATGGCGGCGGGCATGCCGTTCAGCCGGTAGACCTCGCGCACCGCAGTGCTCAGGTCTTCGTTGACCCAGACCGCGAGCCGCGCGCGCAGGCCGTCGGAGGCCAGCACCTGCTCGGCGCGCACGCGCTGCGCCTCGGTGTCGAGGTAGCCACTGACGACCAGCTCGCCGCCCTCGCCGGCCTTGACCGAGACCGCGTTGAAGCCGCTCGCATGCAGCAGCGCCTGCGCGCGTGCCGCGCGCGCTTCGGGTTTGGGCGGGGCGGGCGCGACCGCCACCGCGAGCGCCAGCATCGACAGCGACACCGCCGCCACCGCGCCGCCGCTGCGCACCAGCCAGCGTGGCCACGGCCGGCGCGGCGCGGCGGCGGCAGTCGACGCCGGCTCGCTGCCGGCGCGCTCGAACAGCGGCGCCCAGCCGTTTGCGCCGAGCTCACCGAGCGCGACCGCGGTGTCACCGATCTCGATCGGCGTGTACAGCGGCACGCGCACGCGGCTGCCCACCGCCACCGGCGCACCGGCCACGCGCACCTCGCCCTGGCGCGCGAACACGCTGACCGCGTCGCCGTCGAGCACGAGCTCGGCGCCGCTGTCGGCCAGGCCGGCCGAGCGCAGCACGATGTCGCTGTCCCAGGCGCCGCTGATGCTCAGGGCCACGCCGCTGGCCACCAGGGTGCTCGCGCCGCGCTGCACGCCGTCGAGCACGCGCAGTTCGAAGGCAGGTGTCGGGTTCATGCTGTCGGGTTCCTGCTGTGGGGCTCGATCGGTTCAAGGCTCGCGTGGGGCGGCCCGCGGTGCCGGCTCGGCGCCACTGCTGACGGGCGCGACAGCAGCGGGCGCCGGCAGGATGGGTGCGGGCGCGCCGCCCGGGCGCCGCGCCGGCGCCAGCCGCGGCGCGATCAGGAACATGCGCTCGGTGCGGCCGCTCGAATCGTTGGTGCGCTTGAACAGGTTGCCGATCAACGGGAGGTCGCCCAGCCACGGCACCTTGGTGACGCCGTTGCTCGTGCTCTCGCGCGTGAGCCCGCCGATCAGCAGGCTCTCGCCTTCGTAGATCAGCGCCTGCGTGTTGATCGACGCGCGATCGACGACCGGGATCGCGTCGACGCGATCCTGCGAGATCGAGCCGTCGTCGATCGAGACGAGCAGCTTGATGCGCACCTCGCCGCGGTCGGTGAACACATGCGGCGTCACGCGCAGCGTCGTGCCAGCCGAGACGCTGAACAGATCGACCTCGTGCTCGCCGGCCACCCGGACGAAGAAGGTGCGGCTGGTATCGAGCACCGCCTCGACGTTGGACAGCGTCAGCACCTGCGGGCTCGACACGATGCGCGCCACGCCCTGCTCCTGCAGCGCGCTGATGCGCAGCGCGAGCTCGTTCATGCCGCCGAGCACCGCGGACACGAAGCCGCCGTTGCCGGCGAGTGTGATGTCGCCTGGCGGTGTCGTGCCGCGCAGTCGCAGGTCGGCGTCGGTGCCGTTGCCGAACAGCGCCGAGCCGCGGCCTCGGCTGTAGCGCCAATTGATGCCGAGATCGCGCGCCTTGTTGGTGTCGACGTCGATGATGGTGGCCTCGATCTCGAGCGTTTGCGGCTCGACGTCGAGCGCGCTGATGAGTTGCTCGTACTGGGCGATGCGCTCGGGCGCGTCGCGCACGATCACGGCGTTCAGGCGCGAGTCCGCCTCGACGCGAACCTGTTGCGCATCGCCGAGCGCGATCGCACCGGCGAGCGCGGCCGGCTGCGCGGCGTTGGAGCCGCCGCTTGGTGCGGCCGTGCCGCCATAGGCCGCGATCAGCGCCTCGGCCGACGAGCCGCGCGCGTTGGCATCCGGGGTGCCGAGCGTGCCCAGGCCGGCCAACCCCTGGCCACGCAGCTTGGGAACGGTCGGACGCGACGACTGCTCGTTGGACAACACCGACACCTGGCTGCGCGGGTTGGCCGTCATCATCGCACGCACCACCGTGGCCACACCCGGCACGGTGAGCTGGCGTCCGCCGAAACTGAGCACCACGTCGTGGGCCCAGGCATAGCGCAGGTAGAAGACCTTGAAGCCGAGTGGTGGTTGCGCCGCGTTGACGGCCGCCTGGCTGCGCACCAGGTCGTCGACCTGCTCGATGAAGCGCTTCGTGCCGGCCGCGATCAGCGTGCCACCCTGGGTGCTGCGCAGTGTGTTGCGCGCGTCGAGCATGCGCAGGTCGCGCGCGTTGCGCTGCACGCGCGCGCCGATCGCGCTCGGCACCGGCAGCGTGCGCGTGGCGATCTCGGACGACGTGTAGACGTGCACGACCGCGCCGTCGTAGTACTCGATCAGCCCGAAGGAACGCGCGATGTTGCGCCAGACCCGCTCGGCCGGCCCGTTGAAGCTGCCGTTGACCGCGCCCTTGGCGGCCGGGCTCACCGAGACCGGCAGATCGACGAGGCCGAACAGGTCTTGCGCGAACTGGCCGATCGGTTGCTCGCGCACGTTCAGCTGCACCTCGCGATCGCCCCATGGGATCGGGGCGGCAGACGCGCCCAGAGATGCCAGCGCCACGAGGCAGGCACAGCCGAGCCGGCGCAGTGCGCTGGCGAAGAGCCGATCAGAGAGCAAGGCCAAGGTGTGTCCCTCGTATGTTGTGGTGTCTCGGCGGGAGGCATGGGTGAGCGATCAGGCGGCTTCGAGCATCGGCGCTTCCTCCAGGGCAATGCGTTCGAGCACCTCGAGCCGCAGCGTGGGCACGAGCTCGTGGTAGCTGAGCACCGGGGTGTCGAAACAATCGGCCTCGATGAGCTTGCGCACGTGGCGGCGCACGTCGACCGCGGTCACGATCGCCGCCGGCCGATGGCGCCGCACCGCGTGCGCGAGGCGCTGCATCGTGTGCGCGGCTTGCGCCGGGTCGAACGCGAGCTGCTGCACGCCGCCGCTGACGCGGATCGCGCCGCGCAGTTGCTCTTCGAACTCCGGCTGGAGCAGCAGCGCGCGCAGCACGCCTTGGGGCGCGGCCGCGTGCGAGAGCTGGCGCTTGAGCGCGATGCGCGCCATTTCGGTGAGCGCGTGCACGTCCTTCTCGCGCTGCGCGGCGTCGGCGAGCGCCTCGAGGATGTCGCGCAGGTTGCGGATCGCGACCTCCTCCTCGACCATGCGGCGCAGGATCTCGGCGACGCGTGCGAGCGGCAGCGCGCGCAGCACTTCCTTCACCACATCGGGGTAGTCGGCCGCGGCGCGCGTCAGCAGCGCGCTCGCCTCCTGCGCGCCGAGGAACAGGCTCGCGTGCCGGCGCAAGGCCTCGTGCGCGGCGCGCGCGAGTTCGGTATCGAGATCGGCGCCGGGCAGTTCGCCCTGCGCAATCGGCACCTCGAACGCCAGCAGGCGCCACGCCGGCCCGGCGGCGGCGGGCTCGGCCAGCGCGTGCACGTTGATGCGCGGCAGGCTCACGCCGAGCGTGAGTTGGAAGCGATCGAGCACCTGCCCGAGGGCGGGCACCAAGGTGTGCGCGCTCTCGGCCGACAGCGCGCTGCCTGGCAGCTCGAGCAGCAGCGGCACGGTCGGCCGGGTTTCGGGCAGCGTGGTCGCGAGCACGCCCGGCGCGGCCTGCGGATGGCGCGCCACCGCCTCGAAGGCCGGGCGCATCCAGCCGCGCAGCTTGTCGCGCAGCGCCGGCGTGACCATCACGCCGATGGCCAGGAACGCTAGCGCGAGCGCCAGGAACACGCCCGCCGGAAAGCCGGGCACGACCGCCATGAACATGCACAGCGCGCCGGCCACCAGCAGCACGCGCGGCTTGGCGGCGATCTGCCGGCCGATCGCATCGCCGAGGTGGCGGTCGCGCTCTTCGTCGGTGGCGCGCGTCACGATCAGGCCGGCCGACATCGCCGCGAGCAGCGCCGGGATCTGCGTGACCATGCCGTCGCCGATCGTCAGGATCGAGTACTTGACCATCGCGCCGGCGACCGGCATGCCTTGTTGCAGCACGCCGACCGCGAGGCCGCCGAGCAGGTTGATGACGATGATCACGATGCCGGCGATCGCATCGCCCTTGACGAACTTCATCGCACCGTCGAGGCTGCCGTGCAGCTTGCTCTCGAGCTCCATCTCGCGGCGGCGGCGGCGCGCCTCGTCCTTGTCGATCAGGCCGGAGCGCAGGTCGGAATCGATCGAGAGCTGCTTGCCGGGCATCGCATCGAGCGTGAAGCGCGCTGCCACTTCGGCGACGCGCTCCGCGCCCTTCGCGATGACGATGAACTGCACCACCGTGATGATCAGGAACACCACCAGCCCGACCACCAGGTTGCCACCGGCGACGAGGTGGCCGAAGGTGTCGATGATGTGGCCGGCGTTGCCGTGCAGCAGGATCATCCGCGTGGTCGCGATCGACAGCGACAGGCGGAACAGCGTGCTGATCAGCAGCACGCTCGGGAACACCGAGAACTCCAGCGGCGAGCGCACGTAGATCGCCACCAGCAGCAGCACGATGCCGATCGCGATGTTGGTCGCGACCAGCGCATCGATCATCAGGCGCGGCAGCGGCAGCACCATCAGCGCGACGATCGCCGCGACGCCGGCCACCAGCACCAGATCGCCGTAGCGCGACATCGCGCTGACGCGCGGGGTCGCGACCGATGCGTAGTAGCTCGCAAGGCTCATGTGAGCCCCTCGCCCGACGAGTACGTCGGTCGATCCCCCGCGGGGATGCGGGCCGGCTTGGGAGCGGCCCGGCGCTCGGCCCGCTGCGCACCCTCCGCGGTACCCGCCGCCGCGCGCCGCAGCAGCGCGTATTCGGCGAGCACGTCGCGCACGTAGCCGCGCGTCTCGGCATAGGGCGGCACGCGGCGACCGTGGCGCTCGACCGCGCCCTCGCCGGCGTTGTAGGCGGCCAGCACCAGCACGAGGTCGTTGCCGAAGCGCTGCTGCAAGGTCTTCAGGTAGGCAGCACCCGCTGCGACGTTGGCCGATGCGTCGTGCAACGCCCGCGCCGGCGACACGCCGAAGCGGCTCGCGGTCGCCGGCATCAGCTGCATCACGCCGAGCGCGCCGGCCGGCGACACCGCCGTGGCGTCGTGACGCGACTCGACGCGCGCGATCGCGTGCAGCAACAGCGGATCGATGTCTTGCGCGCGCGCCGCGGCGTCGACCGCGGGCACCAGCGACAGCGCGCGCTGTACCGGTGCCGACAGGCGCGCACCAGGTGGCGAGACGCGCAGGGCGGCCCCGGCCGGGTAGGGCACAGCGCCGACGGGCGCGTCGTACAGGTAGAGCTGCTGGGCGCGGCGCGGGTCCGGCGCGGTCGTGCGGACGGGTGAGGTGTCGAGACCGACGCAGGCGGCCAGCCCGAGGGAGAACTTCGTCGCGAGCCGTTGCGGGTCGGAGCCGATCGCTCGGCACTCCGGCGCCAGACCCTCGCTCGCGACCTCGACCGCGTGCCCGGGAGCCGACGCGATGCCGGTCAGCAACCCGAGCACCGCGCGAGAGAGAGCGGCTTTGCACCTGATCTTCATTTTGTGTACTGCGCCTGTCGGCCGGGCCGTGTCAGTGCACGATGTTGTGCGTCGCCATCCCGAGGTCGTGTGACAAATCCACGGCGATGTGTCGCGATGTGTCGCATCGTCGCGGCCTTGCGATCGCCGCACTGACTAGGAGGCGCGTGGTCATGCCCCTATGAAACCTCCGGTTGCATCGGGGGCAAAAACCCCCTAAGGCTAGGGTTTGGCACGCGAATTCGCGCGTGCGAGCCTGCCACGTTGTCCGATCTCGACATTCGATCGGCACGCAGCGCGGGCGACTCGGGAACTCGATGGCCGACAAGAACGACGGGGGCGACAAGACCGAACGGCCGACGCCGAAGAAGCTTCAGGACGCGCGCAAGAAGGGCCAGGTCGCCAAGAGCAAGGACCTCACGAGCACCGTCGAGCTGCTCGCGTGGGCCGCCCTCTTCCTGCTCGCGACGGCCGTGGCCTCGCGCGAGATCGCCGCGCTGTTCGAGGCCGCCCTGACGAGCATCACGCAGCCATTCGCCAACGGCGCCCCGGCGCTGGGCGCCCTCGCATCGCGCACGCTGCTCGCGATCACTGCACTGGCGCTGCTGCCGGTGGCGGCCATCGGGTTGCTGAGCGAGTACCTGCAGGCCGGCCCGGTGTTCTCGATGGACAAGCTCAAGCCGAAGCTGGACAACCTGAACCCGGTGGAGGGCGTCAAGCGCATGTTCTCGGCCGACAACGCGGTCGAGCTCGTCAAGGCCCTGGCCAAGACGGTGCTGCTGATCGCGATCGGCTGGTTCGTGCTGATCGGCGCCCTGCCGCAACTGGCCAAGCTGATCGGCCTGGGCGCGCAGCACACCGTGCCGTCGGCGCGCGCGGTGGCCGCCGCGCTCGGCGAGCTGACGCGCTCGGTGCTCATCGGCACGGTCGCGGCCTTCGTGCTCGTGGCGTTGCTCGACATGGTCTGGCAGCGCCACTCGTTCGTCAAGAAGATGCGCATGAGCCGGCGCGACATCCGCCAGGAGATGAAAGAGTCCGAGGGCGACCCCTACGTCAAGCAGCAACGCCAGCAAGCGCACATGGAGTGGACGCAGCGCAACGC
Organism: uncultured Rhizobacter sp.; assembly: GCA_964247075.1. Classification (GTDB taxonomy): domain Bacteria; phylum Pseudomonadota; class Gammaproteobacteria; order Burkholderiales; family Burkholderiaceae_C; genus LMDS01. The sequence continues at coordinate 41,379 of CAXTSS010000017.1, forward strand.
GCAACAGGCGGCGCGGCAGGCCAACGTGCTGGTCGTGAACCCGACCCATGTGGCGATCGCGATCGACTACGACCGCGATGACTGCCCGGTGCCGACGGTCTCGGCCAAAGGCGAGGATCACGTCGCACGTGCGATGCGCGAGGCCGCCGAAGAAGCCGGCGTGCCGATCGTGCGCAACATCGAGCTCGCACACGACCTGCTCGCACGTGGCGCGGTCGGCGCGATCGTGCCGGCCGATCTGTTCGACATCGTTGCCGAAGTGATCCTCTGGGCGCGCGAGGTGCGCGATCACATGGCCAGCGGCACGCCGACGCGGCAGAACGCGCCGGGCGAAGACCTGACGCGCTACCCGCAGGCCGACCCGCGCACACGCGATCTGGATTGACCCTGGGATCGCTCCCAGGCGGAACGCTCCGCAGTTTCGCGGCGCGCGTCGATGGTCTTCAATCGGTCGGTATCAACCCGGCTGGAGCATCGATATGGTCGATTCCGCTGAAAGCACGTCCGCCGTCGGCGCGCCTTCCCCCTCGTCGATGTCGTCGTCGAGCAGTTCATCCGACAGCGCGCAGGCGAATGCCGCGAGCCTGATCTCAAGCGCCACCGACCCGAGCACGGGCCAGGTCGACACGCGCCAGCTCGGCCAGTGGGTGGCCGACGCGAGCAAGCAGGACATGAACGCCGCGAGCCAGGCGCACGCCGAGATCGAGTCGCAACTCGCCGCGAACAGCCCCGGCGACGCCGCGCGCTTCAACGAGGATGTGATTGCAGCCGCCTCCGGCGCGCCGCCCGCACCGTCGTCGGTGGTGCCCGGCGGCCTGTTGGCGACGGCCCAAGGCATGGCGGATGCCGGCAAGAAGGTGCTGGTCAACAACCCGATCCTGAGCAAACAGTGGGAAAGCACCACCAGCGCGTGGACCGGCAAGTCGGGCTTCACGCCCGGCTTGCAGCAGATGCTCGAAAGCCATAGCATCAACGTGTCGCCGGCGGTCAACGCCGTGCCGACCAACTCCGTCGGGCGCACCGCGGGCGTGCCGCCGGCGGTGGCGAACAACACCAATGGAGCGCTCGCGCGCGACGCGATCGCTGATCGCTGGCGCGCCGAAGGCTACGACGTGAAGACCGAGCAGGTGCGCAACGGCGGCGCGCGCCGCGTCGACGTGGTGGTGGACATCCCAGCGAACGACCCGCGCTACGCGCAACGCATCGAGATCGAGTCCAAGGTCGGTCGCACGTCCTTGAGCCCGACCGTGCGCGGCCAGGCGGCGCTCGACGCCGCCGAGCTGAGCGCCAATTCGGCGCTGCGCAACGGCGGCCGCGTGCTCGAAGGCGTCGGCAAGGTCGCGCGCCCGGTGGGCCTGGTGATGGATGCGATCCAGGTTGGCGAGGCCTTCCGTGAAGACGGCAACACGATCGGCACGCACACCGGCCGCGCCGCCAGCGGCGTGGCCGGAGGCGCGCTCGGCGGCTACGGCGGCGCAGTGGGCGGCGCTGCGATCGGCACGATGATCATGCCCGGTGTCGGCACGGTGGTCGGCGGCGTGGTCGGCGGCATCGTCGGGGCGCTCGGCGGCGACATCGTCGCGCGCAACTTGTTTGATAGAGTGAGCAGTTGGTTCTGACGAAGAGGTTCTCATGAAGGGACGGCGACGCTCATGCCCGCCTGGCTCGATCGCCTGACGCGCACCCGCCCCGACCGCGGCGGCGTCTCCCTGGCGCGCCAGCTTCGCGACTACCCGGCCTACGCCGCGCCACACGCCGGCCCCGCGGCAACGCTGACGCCGCTCGATGCGCAGCGCAACCTCGAGTACCTGCTCGCGCAACGCGACGCGCGCTTGCTCGCGTTGGGCAACCTACTGGCACCCTGGGGCATCGACATCGCCGCACCACTCGCTGGCGCCGACCCTCGACCGTTGCTCGACGCCTTGCACCGCTGGGCTGGCGAGCAATGGCCCACCTTGTACGACCCCACGCTGGCCACGCGCGAGCGCTGGTTGCGCTCCTCGCGCGGCGGCGCCGAGATCGTGTACTCGATGCTGATGGACCTGGCGATCCTGCTCGGTGAGTTGATCGTGCGGCGCCGTGCGACCTACCGCTGGGCGATCGATCTCGACGAGGTCAACGGCCGCGACGCGATGACGAGCTACCTGCGCCCGGTGCTCGAAGTGCCGCGCAGCGGCGACATGCCGTCGCCGGTGATCCTCGATGTCGAAGAGATCGTCGTCAGCCGCTACCTGCGGCCGAACGACCCGGGCCTGAAGCTGATGAACCTGTGGGCGCGTCTGGTCGGCGAGGCGGTGGCCGGCGCGCACGAAGCGCCCTGGCAGGCCGACCCGCCGGCGCGCTGATCGGCCGCATCATGGCCGCGCTCGCGCTCCTGCTGCGCAGCTATGGCGCAGATGCGCCGCCCTGGCGCGGCGGCGTCGATGCGGCAGCGTTGGCGCGCTGGTCGGCCGATCGGCCGCGCCGGCTGGATCGCCTGGCCGAGCTGCTCGTGCATTTCGACATCGACCTGCGCGCCGGGCTGGCCGCCACCGACCCGACCGCGTTGACCGCATCGCTCGACCGCTGGTGCGACCGCACCTGGCCGGCACTCGCGCAGCGCGAGCTGGCGCAGGCCGCGCGCTGGGCCAGCGACGACTGGGGTGACGCGGCGCCGCTGTACACGCTGATCGCCGACCTCGGCCTCGCGCTCGGCGAACGCGTGATCCGATGCGACGACGCGCGGCTGGCCTGGCGCATCGATGCCTGCGCCGCGCACGAAGCCGATGGCGTGGCGAGTTTCGGCAACATCGTCGTGCTCGACACCACCTGCCCCGCGGACGCACTCGATCCGCCGCTGTACGACGCGCTGGCCGAGGCGTTCATGCGCTACCAGGCCATCGCGCTCGGCCAATTGCCGGCACCACGCTTCATCGACGCGATGCGGCCGTTGCTGTGGGAGTCGCATCGCGCGCTGTTCGAGACGGTGGCGAACCCGGGCTGATGCAGATTCGCATGCAAGCCCCGCGACCCCGCACTGGCTTCTTGCGCCGAGGGATGCGACGATCGCGTCCATGACCGGAGTCGACCCTTCCTCACCCTGGCTCGGCGCACTCAGCGCCGCGTTGTCGCTGGCGTTGGTGCTGGCATTGGCCTGGCTCATGCTGCGCTGGCTGCGCCGCGCGCCGCTGCGCGGCGCCGCGGCCGATGGGCCGCATGTGCTGCGCGCCGTCAGCCTGGGCACGCGCGAGCGCCTGGTGGTGGTGCAGCACCGCGACACCGAATACCTGCTCGGCGTCACCGCTGCCAGCGTTTCGGTGATCGAGCGGCGGCACATCGAGGCGCCACAGCGCACCGAACCGACGCTGTAGGGCGCCGACCCCCTGGGATCGTTCCTCAGTGGGCATCGTCCCGGTCGCAACTTAGCCTTGCCAGTGGCGGGCGATGTCGCCGGCGTCGAAGGAGTGGTCGCATGGTTGCACTGTCCGCGGTTGGTGGCACGCTCTCGCGGCACGTTCCGCCCGAGGACCTCGAACCAGTCGCTGCGCCGCCGGCGCCGCGGCAGATCGAAGTCGCCCGCGGAGTGTTCGTCAACACGGCCACACACGCCGTCAGGGTGGTGAAGGATCCGGTGACCCCCGCGGGCAAACAGGCCAAGCCCGCCGCCACCAGCGGGCTGACCGATTCGCACCTGAGGACGGTTGCCGAACAGCGCGTGCCGCTGCTGAACACGCACTTGGCGCACGGCCGCGAAGCGCTCGCGCGGCTCGGGCCGAAGTCAGTGGGCACGCCGGCGTGGAAGGCCGCGATGACCGAGTACCTGGGCGCGAAGACGGCATTGCAGCAGGACCGCGCCGCGGTGACACGCAGCGTCCAGGACGTGAACAAGCTTCGCGCCACGGCCGACTCGGAGGATCGCCGCGTGCTCGGCGACGCCGCGAGCTGGGGCCAGCAACAGACCGCACGCATCGATGCGGCGCTCGCGACGGGCTCCAAGCCGCTGGCCGGCGCACAGGCGCGCGACCCCGACCTCATCCGCCCCGGCGAGAAGGTGGCGCTGAAGTTCGACGCGCCGGCGCTGCGCGTCGTCACCAATGAAGAGGTGCGCTGGGATTTGCGCACCAAGGCCGACAACAACGGCCTGGGCGGTGGCGAGGCCGAGCGCGTGGCGCGCGACGCGGCGTCGATCAACGACCCGCTGCGCCTGACCGCGCAGACCGACCCGATGGGCTACGCGGCGCAGCGCCTGGCGCTCGACAACGGCAGCGACCTCGAGTACCAGCAGGTGCTGCAACGCGTGCTGCCAGGCGTGCGCGGCGACTACACGCAGGCGCACGTGACGCAGGCGCTGGCGCGCGGCGACATGCCGGGCGCGATCGGCATCGTCAAGACCAACCTCGATCACAGCGGCAACCGCGCCGAGCGCCACGACGTGTGGCAGCGCGTGGCGGGCCGGTTCACCGAGCCGGTGTTCGCGGCGCAGTTCGACAAGGTGCCCGAGACGCCGGGCCTGTCGAGCCTGTCGCCGAACCTGCGCGGCGAATACATCGGCGAGCGGGTCAAGGCGTTGTCGGCGCAAGGCCTGCCACCCGAGATCGCCACACCGCTGGCCGCGGCAGTGAAGACCAGCGTGCTCGATCGCTGGAACGACGCATCGGGCTCGGTCGGGCCGCGACTCTATGCGGGCCTGAGCCGACTCGCCGAATCCGCCGACGTGCCCTACAGCGACGCAGCACCGATCACGCCGGGACTGACGAAGTGGCTGGTGCAGCGCATCGACGTGCCAAACGTGATGATCGCATCCACGCCGACGGAGTTCGACATCGCCGGCGCCACCTCGGCGGGCGACGCGAAGCTGTCGGTCGCGCTCGCCCGCGCGCTCGACAACCCCGACCACGCCACACAGCGCGGCGTGGTCATCGACGGGTTGAAGGATGGCACCGACCAACTGCGCGACGACACGCGCGATGCCTACGATGCGTGGTCGAAGGAGCGCTCGGCGATCGACTTCGTCGGCCGCAACTTCTCCGACCCGACGAAACCGCAGTCGACGATCGCGCAAGTGCAGGCGTTTCGCGGCCGCAACCCGCAGCGCGCCGATGCGATCGACCAGCACTTTCTCGCGCTCGGGGCACAAGGGCAACGCGCTGCACAGGTGGTGCAGGACGTGACCGCCGGCGGCGTGTTCGGCACCCGCGATGAACTCCACGGTGCGGACGCCCGGCTCGACGAGGCGCTGGCCTTCGCTCGCGGCTCGCGCGGGCCGATCCAGACCGACTACAAGAACGGCGACCAGCAGAAGGTGATGTTCGCGATCCAGAACAGCCCGCAGCAGCGCCAGGCGGCCGACAACGAACTGCTGTTCAGCCCGACCGGCGCGTCGGCCGACAGCGCCACGCGCTGGGCCGGCGAAGCGCATCGCTTCATCGGCGCAATGGCCACGTCGGTCGATCACCAGACCGGCGCCGCATTGCTGAGCACGGATCAGGCCCGCGCGCTCGATGCGAGCGTCGCGCGCTGGCAGACATCGATGCAGGCCGAGGTGGGCAAGGCGCAGCCCGACGATGCGGCGATCACGCGCATCAACGACACGTTCGACCAGTCGGTGCGCAGCATTGCCGGCGACGGCTGGATCGCCGGGCAGCTGCGGTCCGACCTGCCGATCAAGCGCCACGGGCCGGAGGAACTCCACCTCGGCGCGGTGCAGATTCGCATGGTGAAGAACGCCGTCGATCTGTTCGGCGAGGCCTACTTGAACGCCAGCGTCAAAGGCACGCTGCGCGAGTTCAGCGCGCAGCGCCTGCAGGCCTCCGGCGCGTCGCTCGCCAACGCCGTCGATCAGTCGCCGCTGCTCAGCCGCTACGCCGGCAACCCGGGCTGGATGCCCTGGCTCGGGGTGGACCGCAACATCGGCACCCAGGCCGGTCAGATCGCCGCGGCGAATGCGGCGCAAGCGGAGCAAGAGATTGCGCAGCTCGCCGCCGGGCCACAACAGCAGGCACAGGTGCAGGCCATCGTCGATCGCTATCGACGCCAGACCGAGACCGACATCGCGAAGCAGATCGACCTGCACGGCCAGCAGACGCCGTTCTCCGATCCGTCGCGCGGTGCCTTCGGCGTGACGATGCGCGCGATTGGCGGCTCGACGAATGCACTGAACGCCTACAACCAGCTCGTGCTGCGCGCTGGCGAAGACCGCGCGGACCCGGCACTGCTGATGTACGGCGCGTTCTCCGCAGCGACGGCGGCACGCGACGGGATCGCGATCGCCGGCATGGCGGCTGGCCGCAACCTCGCGGTCGACTCGACCGTGTTCAAGCTCGGCTCGAAGGCGATCGGCGTCGGCTGGGTGCTGCCCGAGGTGGTCTATTTCAAGGACGATGTGCTGCCTTCCGGGACCACCACCGAAAAGCTGCTGCAGGGCGCTACCGTGGTCGGCCAGGTCGCCGAGAGCCTGTCGCTCGTCGGTCTCGAGGCCGATGTCGCGGCGGGCCTGACGACCGGTGGCGTCGGCACGCTGGTGGTGGCGGGCTCGCAACTCGCGCTGATGGGCTACTACCAGGCGCAATCGGTGCGCGACTCGAACCTGTACGAGGTCGGCGGCGCGCCCGCGCTGGCCGATGCGCTCGGCGTCGGCTTTTCGTCCGAACAGATGCAGGACAAGGCGGGCGTGCAGAGTGCGCTCGCCGACCTGGGCTTCAGGCCCGACCAGGCGCGCGAGTTGCTGAACCAGACCGGGCACGGCGTGAGCCCGATGCTCGCGATCAACCAGTGGGGCGAGTCGAAGGGCTTGTCGTTCCAGCAGCGCATGGACTACCTGCGTCGGCTCACGCCGGCCGAGATCCGCGACACGCTGGTGCCCGATGCCCACGACCTGATCGACAACCACATGGATACGCAAACGCTGAAGATCCCCGCCACGTCGCCCGAAGACACCGCCGTGCGCCACAACGGCATGCTGCTCGACCCGCCACACGGTCGTGTGACCGTCGCAACCAAGGCCACCAGCCAGGTCACGAGCCTGGCCAACCTCGATGTGCGATTGGGCGCTGCCGGCGTCGGTTACGACACCGTGATCGCGCGGCCCTGGACGTCGCCATTGCCGCCGACGACATCCCCGCGTGCACCCACGCCCGCCGCCACGCCGCAACCGGTGATCGAGCTGCACACGGTCGAGCGCGGCGACACGCTGTGGGATCTGTACGGCGGCGCGCAGGGTCTGAAGGAGCAGGCGTATCCGACGATGCCGTGGTTCGACCCGGCGAAGGAAAACGGCGACCCGTTCAGCGGCTGATCGCCGCCGGCTTGCGATCAGGCCGCGGCGAATTCGCGCACGCGCTGTTCGCGGTTCGCCGGCGTCACCAGCCAGCGCGCGGCGTCGGCATATTCGAAGTCGGCACCGACCTTGCCGGTTGCCTCGATCTTTAGCAGGCACGCGACCCACGGCGTGCGCGCCGTGTCGCTCGCGGCCATCGCATCGCGCAACACGCGCAGCAGATCGAGCGCGTCGGTATCGCCGGGGGCGACCGGCTGCGCACGGCCCTGGGCGTCGAAGCGGTAACCGTGGATGCGCTCGTGCGAGTCGCCAACCACACCGGCGAGCACGACCTTCGACCAGCCAGCGGCCGCGATGCGCGGGTCGGCGACCAGCTTGCCGCACAGCTGCGCCAGGGCTTCGTCTTTTGTCATCGTCATCCTCATCGCGGGGCTCCGGTCAGCTTACTTCATCTGGGCATGTCGGAGCGCGGCACCCGATCGAACTGCTGGCCCGCTTCGTTGGCAAAGCGCGCGAGATCCTGGTGCACGACCTCGCCCGCCGCATCGCGCACGGTGTAGGACACGACCACCTCGCCGGGCCTCACCGCGGTGCCACCGCGCAGCGAAACATCGACATCGACCACGTTGCCGTGCTGGACCCAGTCGCCCCACTCGTTCTCGAGCTTGCGGTAGGCGCTGTTGTTGAACTGCGTGTTCTGCGGGAACAGGTTCACCTCGCCCTGGTCCTTGACGAAGCGGTGACCGATGATGTGGCCGCCGACATCGTCCACCTCGCCGGCCGCGCCGGCTGCGGCCTGCGCGTTGCGTTCCGCACTCGATCGCGCCGCGCCGCTGAAGACCTCTTGCAGTTCGGCCTCGGCCCGCACCGTGCGGCCTTGTGCATCGACCGTCCAGGTCACGCTGTTCTTGCCGACGCTGCTGGTCACCTGGGTCAGCGCCTCGGCCTCACGCGCGAGCGCGGCGCCGGTCTCAGCACTGCGTGCCACGTCGCCGGCGACCTCGGCGCCGCGGCCGAGCGTGGCCAATGCCTCGCCGCCGTGCGCGAGGCCGTTCGCCGCCTCGCCCAGGTGCGCGAGTGCGTTCGCGCCTTCGGCGGTCTTGATCGCGGCGTTGGCCTCGCCGACACCGATGAACATGCTGCCCACATCGACGACCGCGCGGCCGGCGAACTTCGACCAGTCGCCCGAGCGCGCCGCGTCCTGGTATCCGGCGGTGACACCGTTCCACAGCGCCTGCGCCGCGTGGCCGTTCTCGGTCGGGTGCATTGCCCATTCGATCGGGCTGCCGAGCTTGGCCATCGCCGTGAGCGAATTACCGGTGGTGGTCAGGCGCGCCATGTTCTGTTCGGGGTGCGCGATCCACTCGACCGGGTTGGCCAAGGCACCCGCACCGCGCGCCAGGGTCGCGACGCCGGCGCCGGCGTCGTAAACCGCCAGACCGGCGCCTTCGACGACGCCGATCGAGTCCGACACGTTCTTCGCGACGGCCTGGCCGACGACGCCACCGTGCCGCTCGCCGAAATCGACGATCGCGTGGCGCGCATCGTCGGTGGCATGTTCGGCCGAGTGCACCGCGCTGTCGATCGCATGGCCCGCGCCGTCGAGCGCGCCATTGACCTTGTCGCTGGCCCAGCCCGCCGCGTCGCGCACGCTCCCCACCACATCCCAGCCCATGATGACGGCTCCTTGCAGTCGAGGCGCACCGGCGGCGCCACCGTTCCCCGCATTGAATGACAGTCGCGACGCGCACGTAACCTCGGAAGTGCCCGCAGGGTCGTCCCGCAGCATCGCGCCGGCCACGCCTTTCGACCCTGGGATCGATCCCAGGATCGAGCGACTCTGCGCCGGCGCCTCAGCGGCGCCCTGCGGATCGCGCCTCAGCTAGGCGCACTCCGAAGCTGCAACGACGCGTGACATCCGCTTTACTGCGGTGGCGCGGGCGCGCATGCCGCCGCGCCGATCACCGATGAATGGAGTGACCCATGACAACGCTGCAAGCCGAGTTTGCTTTCGCCTCCATCGCTGCCGGCGGCTGCTGGCGCCCCCCTGTCGACCCGTGCAACCCGACCCACGCGGGCACGCGCATGGAGGGCGGCAAGGCGGTGTTCGAGAACGACAACTACCGCATCACCTGCGGCGACGACAACGAGGTGATGGTCTGCAACAAGAACACCGGCGAGACCTACCGCGTCTGGGGCGACCCGCACATGGACGTCGACGGCCAGCATGCGTTCGACTTCTGGGGCACGACCACGCTCGAACTCGACGATGGCACCAAGCTCACGATCGAAACCACGCCCTGGAACGCCAACAACGGCATGTCGCTCGCCTCGAAGGTGACGATCACGAACGGCAACTATGGCGTGCGGATCAGCGGCATCGACACCAACAAGACCGGCGATCTGCACATCGACGAGGCCGCGGGCTGGGGCGGTGTGCTCGACGCCGCGGTCGAAGACGGCAACGTGTTGCAAGAGAACCGCTGCGGCAGCGGCTTCGTGGCCGTCGACGATTGCGGGCGCGTGCGCAAGGTCGACCAAAGCTACATCGACGCGACCGACGAACAGAAAGGTGGCGCCGTGACCCGCCAGTTCAAGGATGCGTTCCGCCTGTTCTCCGGGCTGCTCGCGATCCGCTTCATCGGCGCGATCATCAAGCAGTTGACGCAGCAACCGCATCAGCCGCACCACCCGCATCATCACGGTCACTGCGGCGGCGGGCATCACACGCCGCGCGACCCCGGCGGCCCGACCATGTGGACGGGCGGTTCGCCGACCTTCCGCGAGAGTGGCCCGATCCTGGATCTGACGTTGGCACGTGCCGTGGTGTAGCGTGGGCCGGCGCACCCTGGGATCGATCCCAGGGTGCCGGCGCGACAGCGTTCTGGTGAACTCCGGTTCCTCGTGTCCCTCGTCGCGGGGCCACCCGAACCCGCCGCATGCCCTCCTCCTCACCCCCCTCACCCACCTCTGATCGGCAAAGCTTTCCATTCGACTGGCACGGCGCACGGGCGGTGTTGTCGCTGCCACAGCCTGCCCCCGCAGCCCGCGATGCCGTGGCGCAAGCGCTGGCGCTGGAACCCTGGCTGCCGCTCGTCGACGCGATCGAGCGCTGGCTCGGCGAGCCGCTGCGCTTGGGCGCTCCGGTGCCACCTGCCGGTCGTCGCTCTGCTGAACACCTGACGATCGCGATCGGCCGCGATGGCGAGGCGGCGCGCTGCGAGCTGGCGCTTCCATTGGCATGCCTGGCCGGTACGGCGCTCGGGCCTTTCGCGCCGGGGTGGGTGCTGCATTGGCCGCGCATCGTCTGCGACATGCAGATCGAGGCCTGGCCCGAAGGCGCATTGGACGCAACGCGCTTCGAACCCGGCGCGCTGTTGCTGCTGCCGTCCAGCTTCGGCACCGCCACATCGGAGCGGCGCGTTCGGCTCACGGCCGGCGCGCACGGGGCGCGCGCAGCGCGCTGGCGCGGCAGCGAGTGCCGGCTCGGCCCGAACGATGCGGCGGTGCCGTCGGCACCGGCCTGGTCGGCGGTCGCACCGCGCGCGGTGAGTTTCGACGCACAGCACTGGTACGCGTGCACGGGAGTGGCACCGCAGAACGCCGAGGTGCGCATCGATGCGCTGGAGTTGCGCCATGCCGGCCAGGTGGTGGTCACCGGCCGCCACGCGCCGGCCGGGCGAGGCCACGGGCTGCTGATCGAGCAGCTCAGCACTGCCGGCGCGGCCTGACCCCCGGCGCGCGCACATGGATTTCACACAGTTCTCGCCCTCGACCGCCCTCATCACGGTGATCGTGCTCGCGCTCGCGCCGTTCGTCGGCGTGATGGTCACCTCGTTCACCAAGATCGTCGTCGTGCTCAGCCTGCTGCGCAACGCGCTGGGCTTGCAGCAGGTGCCGCCCAACGTGGTGCTCAACGGCATGGCGCTGGTGCTCACGGTGTACGTGATGTACCCGGTCGGCTTGGCGATGGGCGAGCGCGTGCAGGGCATCGACAACATCGGCGCCAGCACCAAGAGCATGATGGCTGCCGCCGACGCGGCCAAGGAGCCGCTGCGCGACTTTCTGATCAAGCACTCGAACCCGCGCGAGCGCGCGTTCTTCCTGAAGACCGCGCAACGCGGGCTCACGCCGGATCAGGCGGCGAAGCTGGCCGAGCGCGACTTCATCGTCGTCGTGCCGGCGTTCACCGTGAGCGAGCTCGGTGCGGCGTTCCAGATCGGTTTCCTGATCTTCCTGCCGTTCCTGGTGATCGACCTGGTGATCTCCAACATCCTGATGGCGCTGGGCATGATGATGCTGTCGCCCACCACGGTGTCGCTGCCGTTCAAGCTGCTGCTGTTCCTGCTCGTCGACGGCTGGGTCAAGCTCTCGCACGGGCTCGTGCTCTCCTACTGACTGACCGCCGCCATGGTTGACAGCGAAGCCTTGCAACTCACGCTGCAAGCCCTGTGGCTGGTGCTGCTGCTGTCGGCGCCGCCGGTGGTGGTGGCGGCGCTGGTCGGGCTGTTGATCGCCTTCGTGCAGGCGGCCACCCAGATCCAGGAGCAGACGTTGCAGTACGCGGCGAAGTTCTTCGCGATCGTGCTGACGATCTTCCTGACCGCGTCGCTGCTCGGCGGCACGCTGTTCCACTACGCCGACCGCCTCTTCAACGAGTTCCCGGCGCTGGTGCGTAAATAGAGCCTGTGGAAGCACTCGCCGCGCTCGGCTCGCTGCGTGAACTCGCGCTGCTGGTGGCGCTGTCGAGCACACGCATCGCGGTCGCGTTCCTGCTGCTGCCGGTGTTCGCGCCCGAAACGGTGCCGGCCACGGTGCGCAACGCGATCTTCCTGTCGCTCGGCGTGGTCACGCTGGCGCTGCAGCCGCAGGTGGCGCTGCCGCAGTGGAGCGCGCAGCAGTGGATCGGCGTGTTCGGCAAGGAGGCCCTGATTGGCGTCGGCTTCGGCGTGCTGCTGGGCGCGCTGCTGTGGGCCTTCGAGACCGCGGGTCAGATCGTCGACGCGAAGGTCGGCGCGACGATGGCGCAGGTCGTCGACCCGCTGTCCGGCCACCAAACTTCGCTATCGGGCGCGCTGCTGTCGCGTCTGGCGACCTTCCTGTTCATGGCCGGGGGCGGCTTCATGCTGTTCGTCGGCAGCTTGCAGCAGAGCTTCGCGGTCTGGCCGGTCGCGAGCACCGGCCTCGCGATCGCGCCCGACGGCGCCGCGGTGTTCGAGGCGGCGTTCTCGCGCTTCGCGATGCTCTCGCTGCTGCTCGCCGCGCCGGCCCTGCTGGTGCTCTACGTGGTCGATCTGGCGCTCGGGCTGGTCAACCGCTTCGCGCCGCAGATCAACTTGATATCGATCTCGATGTCGCTCAAATCGGTGGCCGCGATGCTGGTGTGGCTGCTGCTGTTCGGCGTGCTCGTGGACACCACCGCCGAACGCATCGGCGATGCGGTTCGCGGCTTGCTGCCGCAGATGCAGAAGGTCGTGCCACGATGAGGGGCCGGGCCTCGCCATTCGCCCCGGGGGGCTGAGGGTCGATCCGCAGTGGCGCGCGGCCGGGTCTGCCTCTAAGCTGTAGATGCCATGCTTCCCTTGTCCGCCTACCTGAGTTCAGCGAACCTGTCGCCGAACGCGCTTGCCGAGCCGGCGCGCGTTGCCGACGCTGCCTTGCGCGCGCCCGATGCCGCCGCGTGGTTCGCTGACGACCAAGGCGCCGCGAGCCAGGTGCTGCGGGCCCCGGCCGCCTCCGCCGCGCAAGAGCAGGGCAGCGAGTTGGCGCAGCGCTTCCTCGCCTGCCTGTGCGGCTGAGGTTCTTCGCCCACGTCGATGGACGCGCTGCGGCTGCGTGAGGCACCCGATTGGACGGGCGCTGCGCAGGCCCTGGTCGTGGCCTGCAGCACGCTGGAGGACGACGCGCGCGTGCGCTGGCTCGAACAATCGTGCGCGGCGCTCGGCGACGCGCTCTATCCGGCGTTCTTGCGCGTGCTCTGCCTGGTCGGCGAGCACGGTGAGGACGCAGCCCGCCGCAACGTCGCGACGGCGTTGCTGCATGCACTGCAAAGCGGCCGCCTGCCATCGGGCCGGCACTCGGCCTGGGGCGGGCAGCGCATGTCGGCCACCCGTACCCATGGACCGCTCGAATACCTGTGTGCCTGGTACCTGCATCCGCATGGCGGCGACACGCTGTCGGCGTCGTCCTTCGACCGCGCGGCGCGCGCACTGCTCGAGTTGCTGGGCAGCGACGGCCAGGCGCACCGGCTGTACCGAGCCCGGCTCACCGCGGTCGCCGACGACCCACTCGAGGGCGCCTGGTCGCGTGGCGACCGCGAGGCGCTGCACGCCCTGATCCGCGCCTGGGCACCCGGCGCCGGACCGGACCGCGCCGTCAGCGATTTCCTGCGCAGCGCGCGCGGCGGTGAGCCGACGCTGTCCGGCGCCTTGCCGGCGCGTTGATCAGAGAGCCCGCGCCAGTCTGATCACGACGCCGACTGCGCGACAGTCTTCTTCGCCGACGCGGTCACCGGGCTCCGCTCGATCTGACCCGGCTGGCGCTGCGCTCTCGCCTGGCGTTTGCTGGCCTTCGCCCGCTTCTGTTTCTCTCGGCGAATGCCGCGGTCTTTGTCAGCGCTCATGTGCACCTCGGGTTGATGGGGGAAGCGAGTTGTACCACCGCTGACGGCGACGCGCCTGCACCGCGCCCGCCAGCTCGCGCAGCACCGGCACGGTCTGCGCGAAGCCGATGCAGGCGTCGGTGATCGAGACGCCGCGCTTCAGCGCCACGCCGGGGATCAGATCCTGCCGGCCTTCGTCGAGGTGGCTCTCGATCATCACGCCGGTGATGCGCCGGTCGCCAGCAGCGATCTGGCCGGCCACGTCGTGCGCGACCTCGATCTGCCGCAAGTACTTCTTGCTGCTGTTGCCGTGCGAGACATCGATCATCAGCTGCTCGCGCAGGCCCGCGGCGCGCAGCGTGTCGCAACTGGCCGCAACGTGCGCCGCGTCGTAGTTCGGCGCCTTGCCACCGCGCAGGATCAGGTGGCAATCGTCGTTGCCGCGGGTCTCGAAGATCGCGGCCACGCCCATCTTCGTCATGCCCATGAAGGCGTGCGGGGCGCGTGCCGCGAGGATCGCATCGGCGGCGATGCGGATGCTGCCGTCGGTGCCGTTCTTGAAGCCGACCGCACAGCTCAGTCCCGACGCGAGTTGCCGGTGGCTCTGGCTCTCGGTGGTGCGCGCGCCGATCGCGCCCCAGCCGATCAGTTCGGCGATGTACTGCGGGCTCAGCAGGTCAAGAAACTCGGTGCCGGTCGGCAGGCCGAGCGCGGTGAGTTCGAGCAGCAGGCGGCGCGCGCGCTCCAGGCCTTCGTTGATCGCGAACGTGCCGTCGAGGTGCGGGTCGTTGATGTAGCCCTTCCAGCCGACTGTGGTGCGCGGCTTCTCGAAGTAGGCGCGCATCACGATCAGCAGATCGTCGTGCAACTCGTCGGCGACCGCCTTCAGCCGCTGGCCGTACTCGATCGCCTGCTCGTGGTCGTGGATCGAACACGGGCCGACGACCACGATCAGCCGGTCGCCGCGGCCGTGCAGCACGTCGGCGATCGCAGCGCGGCTCTGCTCGACGATCGCCAGCGTGTCGTCGCGCACCGGCACGCGCTCCTGCAGCAGCGCCGGCGTGATCAGCGGGCGCACCGCGCCGATGCGCACGTCGTCGATGCGGGTCGTGTCGAGCGTGCTGTCGCGCGCGCCGATTTCGCGGTCGTGGGTGTGGTCGTCGGGCTGGCTCATGGCCAGAAGCTTAGCGCGACATCAACGGGACACCACGGCGATGCCGCGGAACTGGCCCGCCGTCGGCGCGGTCACCGGCTTCGGATAACGCTCCGGCATGAAGCGGTGCAGCAGCTCGGCCTCGCGCGCACGCGCCAGCGCGACGTTCGCGATCTTCACGTGGCCGTAGCCGCGCATGCTCATCGGCAACGCCGCGATCTGGATCGCACTCGGCAGGCGATCTGCCGAGAGATTCGCCAGCAGCTCATCGACTCGCCGCTCGAACTGCGTCACCAGATCGCGCTCCATGCGGCGCTCTTCGGTGTGGCCGAAGACGTCGAACCAGCTGCCGCGCAAGGCTTTGCCCTTGGCGAGCAGCTTCATGGCCGGCAGCATCCACGCGCCGAGCGCAATCTTCTTCGGCGGCTGGCCGTTCTTGGGCCGCGCAAGCAGCGGCGGGGCCATGCGGAATTCGAGGGTCACGTCGCCTTCGAACTGATCCGCGAGCTGGCGCTGGAAGCTGCCGTCGGTGTAGAGGCGCGCGACCTCGTACTCGTCCTTGTACGACATCAGCTTCATCAGGCTGCGCGCCACGGCGCGGCTCAGCGGCAACGCGGCATCGCTGCCGGCGCAGGCCTGCTCGGCTCGCTGCGCGCGGCGGGCCAAAGTCTCGAAGCGCTGCGCCCACGCGGCGTTCTGGTAGCCCGTGAGGTGATCGATGCCGCGCGCGATCAGGCCATCGAGCGTGTCGTCATCGGCCTTCGCTGCAGCCTCTTCGCGCAAGGCCGCCGGGTTGCCGGCCGCGAGCCGGCCGAGCGCGAACGACAACAGGTTGCTCTCGACCGCCACGCCGTTCAGCGTGATCGCGCGCTGCATCGCCGGCAGGCCGATCGGCACCAGTCCGCGCTGCCAGGCGTAGCCCATCGCGAGGATGTTCGCGGTGACGGTGTCGCCGAGGAATTCTTCCGCGAGCGATTGCGCATCGAAGGTTTCGACCAGATCGTCGCCCGCGGCGAAGCGCATCTTCGCGAGCAGCAACTCGGTCTTCAGATCGGCGTCCGGGTTCTTCAGCGATTCGGCGACCGGGATCTCGTGCACGTTGGTGACGATGCGCGTGCGGCCGTGGCGCACCGTTTGCAGCGCTTCGGGCGAGGCCGCCACGACCATGTCGCAAGCCAGCACCGCGTCGGCCTGCTGCGTGTCGATGCGCACCTGGTTCAGCCGCTCGGGCACATCGGCCAACCGCACGAAGCTCAGCACCGAGCCTCCCTTCTGCGCGAAGCCCATGAAGTCGAGCACGCTCGCCGCCTTGCCTTCGAGGTGCGCGGCCATCGCGATCACCGCACCGACGGTGACGACGCCGGTGCCGCCGACGCCGGTGACGAGCAGATCCCACGGGCCGTCCCATTCGTGCGCTTGCGGCAACGGCAGCGCGCCGACGCGCGCCAGGAACGCATCCTTGCCCGCCGACAGCGCCCCGCTCTTCTTGCGCAGCCTGCCACCGGTGACGCCGACGAAGCTCGGGCAGAAGCCCTTCTCGCAGGAGTAGTCCTTGTTGCAGGCAGTCTGGTCGATCTTGCGCTTGCGGCCCATCGCGGTCTCGTGCGGCAGCACCGCGACGCAGTTGCTTTGCACGGTGCAATCGCCGCAGCCTTCGCAGACCGCCTCGTTGATCAGCAGGCGCTTCGGCGGATCGACGAGCTCGCCCTTCTTGCGCCGGCGCCGCTTCTCGGCCGCGCAGGTCTGCTCGTAGATCAGAACGGTGACGCCACCGATCTCGCGCAGGCGGCGCTGCACCGTGTCGAGCTCAGTGCGGTCAAAGAACTCGGTGCCTGCGGGGAAGAGACTCTTAACCGCGTCGTACTTGCCGATGTCGTCGCTGACGACGACGACCTGCTTCACGCCTTCGCTCTCGACCTGGCGCGCGATCCGGTCGACGCTGATCACGCCGTCCACCGGCTGGCCGCCGGTCATCGCGACCGCGTCGTTGTAGAGAATCTTGTAGGTGATCGTCGCCTTCGCGGCGACGGCCTGGCGGATCGCGAGGTAGCCCGAGTGGTAGTAGGTGCCGTCGCCGAGGTTCTGGAAAACATGCGGCGTCTTCGTGAACATCGCGTGCGAGATCCAGTCCACGCCCTCGCCGCCCATCTGGATCAGGCCCGCGGTGCTGCGGTCCATCCAGTTGGCCATGAAGTGGCAGCCGATGCCGGCGCGCGCGGTCGAGCCTTCGGGCACCTTCGTGCTGGTGTTGTGCGGGCAGCCGGCGCAGAAGTACGGCAGGCGCTTGACGCTGTCGGAGGCGTTCGCGAGCAGATCCGGCGGCGTGAAATTGCGGACGTGCCGCAGGTGATCGCCGAGCACGGTGTTGTCGGGGAAGTGAGCCGCGAGCCAGTGCGCAACGAGCTCGATCAAGCGCGACGGGCGCAACTCGCCGAGCGCCGAGACGAGCGGCGCACCGTGCGGGTCGAGCTTGCCGATCAGCACCGGCCGCGCATCGGCGGGCGCGTTGTAGAACAGCTCGCGCAGCTGCGTCTCGACAATCGCGCCCTTCTCCTCGATCACGAGGATCTCGCCCAGGCCTCGCGCGAACGCGCGCATCCGCGTTTGCTCGAGCGGGAAGCTCAAGCCCACCTTGTAGAGCCGCACGCCCGCCGCGGCCAGCATCTCGGGCGTGATCTGCAGGCGGCGCAGCACCTCCATCAGATCGAGGTGCGCCTTGCCGCAGGTGACGATGCCGACCGTCGCCCGCGGGCTCGCGATGACCTCGCGGTCGATCGAATTGACGCGCGCGAACGCGGCGACGGCGGTGAGCTTGTCGGCCAGGCGCGATTCGATGCGCAGCGAGGGCAGGTCGGGCCAGCGGTAGTGCAACCCATCGGCTGGCGCGACGTGGCCGGTGTGCGCGCGCACCGCATCGCCATCGACCCACGCGCCGGCCTGCGCGAGCACCGCGTCGAGATCGACGGTGCCGCCGCTCTCGACCACTTCCGACAACGCGGTGAACCCAACCCACGCACCCGAATAGCGGGACAAGGCCCAGCCATACAGTCCGAACGTCAGCATCTCTGCGACGTTGGCCGGCGACACGATCGGCATTTGCCAGGCCTGGAACGCGTGGTCGCTCTGGTGCGGCATCGACGACGAGACGCAGCCGTGGTCGTCGCCCGCCACCACCAGCACGCCGCCGTGCGGCGACGAGCCGTAGGCGTTGCCGTGCTTGATCGCATCGCCGGCGCGGTCCACGCCCGGGCCCTTGCCGTACCACAGGCCGAACACGCCTTCGACGGTGCGCTCGGGGTCGGACTCGACGCGCTGCGTGCCGAGCACCTGCGTGGCCGCCAGCTCCTCGTTGATCGCCGGCACGAAGCGGATGCCGGATTCAGTGAACTTCTTGCCCGCCTTCCACACCGCCTGATCGACCATGCCCAGCGGCGAGCCACGGTATCCGCTGATGAAGCCTTGCGTGTTGAGCCCGGCCGCGGCGTCGCGCTCGCGCTGCATCACCAGCAGGCGCACGAGCGCTTGCGTGCCCGTGAGGAACACGGCACCACCCGGCGCCCAAAGGTTGTCCGACAGTTTGTAGTCCGGGCGGCGCACGGACGGATCGATCACGGTGGCATTCATGGACGGAATTGTTGCGCCGTCATTCGAGAATGTGCTTCTCGAATCCGCTATGGTTAGCGCTTGTTTCTGGTGAAAATCGGATCGTTCATGGCGAAAATAGACACATCCTCTCTTCTGGACGCCTACAGCCTGAAGATCCTGCTCGAGCTGCAGCGCGACGCGCGCCAGACGGTCGCGCAGCTCTCCGCCGCCGTCGGCCTCTCGCCCACGCCGTGCTGGAAGCGGGTCAAGGAGATGGAAGCCGCCGGCGTGATCCGCGGCTACACCGCGCGGGTCGATCCCGAGAAGGTCGGCCTGAACCTCACGGTGATGGTGGAGGTGAACCTCACGCACCACAGCGAGGAGCAGGTGCAGCGCTTCGAGCAGGCGGTGGCGGCGAGCCCGAACATCGTGCGCTGCCAGGCCACCACCGGCCAGGCCGATTACCTGCTGACGGTGCTCGCGCCCGACATCAAGCACTACGAGCGCTTCCTGCACGACACGATCTTCAAGGTCTCCGGCGTCACGCACGTGCGGTCGAGCATCGTGCTGAAGGAGATCAAGTCCGAGATCGCGCTGCCGATCGGGCAGTTGCTGAAACAGCCCTGAGGACGCGACACCGCCCGCGGCGTATATTCGACGCCTCGACTTTTCGGGAGCTCTTCGACATGGCTTCATACCAGATCGCCGTCGTCATCGGCAGCCTGCGCCGCGACTCGTTCAACCGCAAGCTCGCCGAGGGCCTGATCCGGCTCGCGCCGGCAGATTTCTCGTTCAAGCACCTGAACATCGGCGACTTGCCGCTTTACAACCAGGACGATGACGCGAACCAGGCCGCGTCGGTGAAGCGGATCAAGGGCGAGATCGCCGCATCGCAAGGCCTGCTGTTCGTCACGCCCGAATACAACCGCTCGATCCCCGGCGTGCTGAAAAATGCCCTGGACCACGCCTCACGGCCGTATGGCCAAAGCGCGTGGGCCGGCAAGCCAGCGGGCGTGATCGGTACCTCGGTCGGCCCGATCGGCACTGCGCTGGCGCAGCAGCACCTGCGCAACGTGCTCGCCTACCTCGATGTACCCACGCTCGGCCAGCCCGAGGGCTTCATCCATGCCAAGGAAGGCCTGTTCGACGCCGCCGGCAACATCGGCGACGCGAGCAAGAAGTTTTTGCAGGGCTGGATGGATCAGTACGCGGCCTGGGTCAAGCGGCACGCCGGCTGATTCCGTCGCGATCAGCGCGGTGGGCGCACGCGGACTTCGGGTTCCGGAGACAGATCGACGACGTTGATGGGTTGTGCCATGACCGGCTCCGCGCGCGGAATAAACCGGAGGGCGCAGGCGTCCACTCCATGACAGGCGCCGTTCGCGCCTGCATCAATCACCGGAGTCCCCATGCTCAAGACCCTTGCCCTCGCCGCCTCGGTGGCCGTCATCACCGCCGGCTGCGCCAACATGATGGCACCCGCCGCCCCGGCGACCCTCGCCAGCGGTGCGCTCGTCGCGCCCAACGGCATGACGCTCTACACCTTCGACAAGGACGCCGCCGGCAGCGGCAAGAGCACCTGCAACGGCCCCTGCGCCGCACTGTGGCCGCCCCTGACGGCGGCCGCGAGCGACAAGCCCACCGGCGCCTACACGCTGGTGACGCGCGACGACGGCACGATGCAATGGGCCTACAAGGGCAAGCCGGTGTACTTCTACAAGCCTGATCAGAAGGCCGGTGACCGCACCGGCGACAACTTCCGCGATGTTTGGCACATCATCAAGGAATGACGCCTGACGAGTTGCTGACCTGGGTGCCGCGCCTGCGCCGCTACGCCCGCGCCCTGACCGGCAACCGCGACGACGCCGACGATTTGGTGCAGGACACGCTGGAGCGTGCCTGGGCCAAGTCGGCGCTGTGGCGAGGCGTGGCCGACATGCGCGGCTGGCTCTTCAGCATCATGCACAACCTGCACGTCGATGGCGTGCGCCGCCCGCGCGTGGCGACGCAGACGATCGACGACGCCACGCCCGAGGTCGCGATCGCTGCGACGCAAGGCGAGCGCCTGGCCGTACTCGACCTGCAGGCGGCGCTCGATCTGCTGCCGATCGAGCAGAAGGAGATCGTGCTGCTCGTCGCGCTCGAAGACATGGCCTATGCCGAGATCGCCAAGACGCTCGGCATGCCGATCGGCACCGTGATGTCGCGCCTGTCACGCGGCCGCGAGCGCCTGCGCACGCTGATGGACGGCCGCGCCGAACCGGTGCGCCTGAAGGTCGTCAAATGAGTTCCATGAACCCGATCACAGAAGCCGAACTGCACGCCTTCGTCGATGGCCAGCTCACGCCCGAGCGGCAGCGCGAGATCGAGGCCGCGCTCGCGCAGCGGCCCGAGGAGGCGCAGCGCGTGCAGAGCTACCGCGACCAGAAGCGCGAGCTGCGCGCGCTGTTCGATCCGGTGCAGGGCGAGACCCTGCCGCCGCGCCTGCTGAACGCCGCGCGGCCGCGCGCGCCGTGGTACGCGCAGCGCTGGGTTGCCGGCCTCGCGATCGCGCTGATCAGCGGCACCGCCGGCTGGGGCTTGCATGGCGCGTTGCAGCCCGCGGCACCGTCGAGCGCTGCGGCCGCCGGATTCGCGCAGCGCGCGGCGGTGGCGCACGCGGTCTACACGCCGGAGCAGCGCCGGCCGGTCGAGGTCGATGCCGCGCACGAAGACCAGCTCGTCACCTGGCTCTCCAAGCGCATGGGCGCGCCGATGAAGCCGCCGCATCTGCAAGCGCTGGGTTACGCGCTCGAAGGCGGCCGGCTGCTGCCCGGCGGCCAGGGGCCAGTGGCGCAATTCATGTACCGCGACGCGGGCGGGCACCGGCTCACGCTGTACGTGTCGAACGAGATCGGCGATCTTTCGGGATCGGCGAGCGGCGCGCGTGGCAGCAACGCCGAAACCGCGTTTCGCTTCGCGCGCGAAGGCCAGGTCAACGTCTTCTACTGGGTCGAGGGCCGCTTCGGCTATGCAATCTCGGCGGAGGCGGACCGCGCCGTGTTGGCCGACGTCGCCAGCGAGGTCTATCGGCAGCGGGCGAAGGGTTGAGGATGCTAGGCTGCGGCGGCGAGCGAACTGCGGATCGGCGGCAACCGGGCCAGACGTTGCACGACTTCGCCGATGCTGGCCGAGTCGGTCTTCGCCCGGATGCTCGATATCTGCGTGCGCACGGTAGATATCGCGACGCCCTGAACCGCCGCGATCTCGTTCGCTTGCAGACCTTGGCAGAGCGCGCCGAGCACGCGACGTTCGGCAGCGCTCAGACCGTGGTCGCGGGCGAAGCCGTGCACCGACAGTTCCTCGCAGATCTCCCGCCTCGACAGCATCACGAGCACATGGGTCTCGTTCACGGCCAGACTTTGTGGCAGCGGAATCACCGCGACGGCCGTGCGATTGGCTGGATGACCCACCATCACCATGCGCCGCAGTCGTTGCTGCGCGGCGGCACGGATCGCCGCGTTCAGGGCACACGCATCGCGCGGATCGGCCGCCGCAAGCTCGCCACGTTCCAGCACGAGCGTTCGAGCAGCATGCAGCTGGGCCAGCGCGGCGCGGTTGGCGAACAGGACTTTCGGCGAGCCGTCGAGCACGAACATGCCGTAGTCGATCTCGTTGAGGATCGAGGGCAGCGAGCCGTGCGTCGCTGAGGACGACGTGCGACGCCGCTCTGGTCCCTGCCACGCGGCCGGGTTCGAGAGCGGTGTCGGCGGAAACATCCGGTCGGCCTCGAGGCTTGAGCGCACGAGATGGATCGATTCGACATGCATGGAAAGAACCTCACGTTGATGGTCGGGCACCCATTGCTGCGACTACGGGCCACAGGTGTTGCGAAAAGATAGGCGCGACCGCGCAGCGCGGCTATCGACCAGACGGTGGAGGTCCCCGACCCGCGCCGACTCGCCCGGCGGCTGGTTGTTGTCCTCGGTCGAATGGTGGAGGCTCGCGCTGCCGGATCGCGCTAGAGTCGGCATTCAATCAGCGCGGGGCGGGCATGCGAGTCCTGATGATCGACGATCACGTGATGGTGTTGCAGGGCTTGAAGAACCTGCTGAGCGTCATGGTGGCTGGCGTGCAGATCGACACCGCGAGCGCCATCGCGCCGGCGTTGGCGCTCGCGGGCGCGACGCGCCACGAGCTCGTGCTGCTGGACTGGCACCTGGACGATTGCAGCGGCGAGCAAGCCATCCAGCGCTTGCGCGAAGTTGGCTGCACGGCGCGCATCGTGGTGCTGTCGGGCGAGTGCAATGCGGCACTGATCCGAACCGCCATCGAGCTCGGCGCCGCGGGTTTCGTGCCCAAGCGCTACAGCTCGGAGGCCATGGTGGCGGCGCTGGAGATGGTGCTGCGCGGCGGCATTTTCCTTCCGCCCGAAGCGCAAGCCGGTGGCGGCCACGACACGGCGCAGGCCGCCACGCCGCTGACCGAAGCCGAGCAGCACATGGCCGGCCTGACGCCGCGCCAGATCGACGTCTACCGCGCGGCCGCGCGCGGCCTGCCGAACAAGTTGATCGCGCGAGAGCTCGACATCGCCGAGTCCACCGTGAAGACGCACTTGCAGGCCGTCTACGCGGCGCTCGGTGTTCGCAACCGCACCGAGGCCGCCTACCACGCGTCACGCGAGGGCATCAGGATTGGGTGAGCCCTCAGCACCGCCGAGCGCGCTGGACGAGCGCGTCGCACGCGAACACTTGCGCCTCGCGCGGCGCCAGATTGACCGGATTCCTCTGCCCAATGCGCTGATCGATGTTTTCCTGTGCTGGATGCTGGCGCGTGTCGACCTGCTGTGGGCGGGACTGCTGTGGTTGGGCGTACTCCTCGCGGTGCAATGGTCACGCTGGACGTTCGTGCGTGGTCTCGATCCGCAGGCTTCGGTCGATCCGGGTTTTGCGCTGCGCCGGCTCGCGGCCACGCTCATCGGCTTGGGGCTGCTTCGAGGGGCGGTGGTCCCCGTCCTGTTCATACGGCCGGTACAGACCGAGCACTACCTGTTCACGCTCGTCTACGTCGGCATGATGGCCGCCACCAGCGCGTCGGTGGGCAGCCAGGTGAAACCGTTCGCGATCTGGGCGATCCTGACAAGCGGCAGTCTGGCTCTGGCGTGGGCGCTTCGGGGAACGCCCGACGGCCTGTGGCTCGGGCTGCTGATCGCGGCGCTCATCGTGGTCCTCGTGGGCAGCCTGCGCGATCAAGGCGAAGGTCTGAAGGAGTTCGTGAAGCTGGCCCATGACAACGAGATGCTGGCCGAGTCGCTACGAATCGCACACGAAGCCTC
>CAXTSS010000018.1:0-59571 GCA_964247075.1 uncultured Rhizobacter sp.
CCGCTCGACCTACGCACTCGTGGTCGCCAAGGGCAAGGGGTTCGACGATGTGAAGTCAGCCGACGATTTTCTGAAGCTCGACGCGGCCAAGCTGAAGGCGCTGCGCATCGGCATCTACGACCGTTCGCCGGCTTCCGAATGGCTCAGCAAGCACCAGCTGATCGATCAGGGTGTTCCTTACCAGATCATGAACGCCGACCCGCAGCAGTACCCCGGCGAGATCATCGAAAAGGATCTGGCCGCCGGCAAGCTCGATGCGGCGATCGTCTGGGGGCCGATCGCGGGCTACTTCGCGCAGCGCGTGAAGACGCCGATGCTGATGGTCGTGCCGCTGAAGTCGGAGCCCGGCGTCAAGTTCGATTTCCAGATGGCGATGGGCGTGCGCTACGGCGAGCGCGAATGGAAGCAGCAGATCGAAGGTCTGATCGAATCGAAGCGGCCCGAAATCACCGCGATCCTGAAAGAGTACGGCGTGCCGCTGGTCGATGCGTCGTACGAAGTGGCCAAGCCCTAGCGAATACCGCACTGCCCCGATGAAGCGTCTGATCGTCATTGCGCTGTGGCTACTCGCAACGACGCCGGTACGCGCGGAGGTCGATCACGCCCTGCTGCTGAGCTTGAGCGCGAGCGTGCTGAAGATCGAGGCGCTCAGAGTCCAGGGCGGCTTTTCGCTCGGCTCGGGTGTGGTGGTCGCGGCCGAAACGCTGGTCACCAACTGCCATGTCACGCGCGACGCGGTCAAGATCAACGTGCTGCGCGGCGGCGTGCGCTGGCTCGCCACGGCGCAGCACAGCGACGTCGACCACGACCTGTGCGTGCTCAGCGTGCCGGGCCTGCAAGCCCGTGCCGTGGCCCTCGGCAAGTCCGAGCGGCTCGCGCCGGGGCAAATGGTGAGCGCGCTCGGCTACACCGGCGGCCTCGGGTTGCAAGGCAGCGAGGGCGAAGTCATCGCGCTGCACCGGGTCGACGGCGGCAGGGTGATCCAGAGCTCGAACTGGTTCAACTCCGGCGCCAGCGGCGGCGGGCTGTTCGACGCCGAGTTGCGCCTCGTCGGCATCCTGACCTTTCGGCTGCGCGGCGGCGAAGCGCACTACTTCGCAGCGCCGGTCGAGTGGCTGCGGACGATGCTCGATGCGCCGCTCGCCGAGGCGTATGCCGAGGTCGGACCCGACCGTTCGACGCGGCTCGCGTATTGGCAGCGCCCTGTGCTCGATCAGCCGAGGTTTCTGAAAGCGGCGCTCCTGCAGCGCGACGATCGGTGGCCCGAACTCGAATCGCTGGCGAGCGAATGGGCGCGCGCCGACGCCGGCGACCCGGAGCCCTGGTACCTGATGGGCGTGGCGCTGGCGCGGATGAACCGCTTGCCCGAAGCGCAGCAAGCGCTCGAATGCGCCTTGGCGATCGAACCCGCCTCGACCGCCGCATCGGCGCGGCTGGCCTCGGTGCGTGGCGACCGTGGCCTGACCCCGAGCGCGGCGCAAGCCGAGAGCGCCGACGTGGCCTGCGCTGCGTTCGCGACCCCGCCATGAACAAGCCCGCGGCCCTCGTGCTGTGCGCCGCGTTGTCGGTGCTCGCGCTTCTGCAGCCGGGTGCTGCGAACGCGGCGAACGATTTCTCGGCCGCCGAACAAGCCCTCTTCATCGATGATCACCTCGCCAAGCTGCGCCCGCCGCTGACGCTGCACTACGGCTTTCGCAAGACCGGCGCGCTCGAAGAAGCGTTCGACGACACGGTCGATGTCGTGCTGACGGCGCAAGGCGACGGCCGCTGCTGCGCCGCGAGCGCACGGTTCCTCAGCGGCGCGCGCCAGGTGCGCCAGCCCGAGGTCGAAAGCGCGCAGGGCAACCCGGTGATCCTGTACTTCCTCGAGCGCGACATCCGCGAGATGGAGCGCCTGACCGGTGGCAAGGCGAACTACTTCCGCAAACGCATTCGCATGGCGGTGTACCAGGCGGCATCGATCCGCGCGGTCAGCTTGCCGTATCGAGGCCGCACGGTCGCGGTGCGCGAGATCAGCGTGGCACCTTACCTCGACGACCCGAACCGATCGCGCTACGAAAAGCTTGCGAACAAAGAGTATGTGTTCATGCTCGCCGACACCATTCCCGGCGGCCTGTATGGCATTCGAACCCGCATCGGCGGCGCCTCGGCGGACGCCCCCGCGCTGATGATCGAAGAACTGCTCGTCGATGGCGCACCAGCCGCGCCGCCGAAGCGCCCACCCTGACCGGCCGATTCCTGATGAATACAACGCCCCTCTCCACGCCGACCCTTTCGAGGCTCGCGCTGTTCGCGCTGCTCCTGGCCAGCAGCGCCGTCCGCGCCAACGACTTCCCGACCGTGGACCGCGTGCTCTACGTGCAGGAGTGCATGCGCGCGCATCCCGGCCCGCAGTTCGAGATGACACACAAGTGCTCGTGCGCGCTCGACGCACTCGCCAAGGACCTCAAGTACGACGACTACGTGACGATCAGCACCGTCAGCAAGGCGATGTCGATCGGCGGCGAGCGCGGCGCGTCGATCCGCGATGCGCCTTCGCTCGGACCGCAGGCCAAGCGCTACCGCGAGCTGCAGTCCAAGGCCGAGCAGGGCTGCTTCATCAACGCGGACGTGAAGTAGCGGCGATGACGCGCGTGCGGCATCCCTGGCCGAAGCGCTGGCTCTGCGCCCTGCTCGCCTGGGCCGGCTGCGCCGCCGCGCCGGCCGCCGACTTCACGGTGAGCCAGGTGAGCCCGGGCGTGTTCGTGCATGTCGGCGCGATCGAGGACTGGACGCCCGCGCACGACGGCGATGTCGCCAACATCGGCTTCGTCGTCGGCAGCCGCTGTGTCGCGGTGATCGACAGCGGCGGCACGCCGGCCGTCGGCCAGGCGCTGCGCGCCGCGATCGCGCGCGAGACCGCGCTGCCGGTCTGCTACGTCATCAACACGCATGCGCATCCCGATCACGTGCTCGGCAATACGGCCTTCGCCGAGAGCGGTGCATCGGCAGCACCGCGCTTCGTCGCCAGCGCCGCGTTCCAGCGTGCGCTCGCGGCGCGCGAGCCGTATTACCTGAACGCGCTGCGGCGCGACTTCGACATAGCGCTCACGCATGCTTCGATCGTCTACCCGACGATCACCGTGAACCCCTCGCTCGACCTCGACCTCGGCGAGCGCACGCTGACCTTGCAGGCCTGGCCGACCGCGCACACCGACAACGACCTCACCGTCTACGACCGGCGCACGCGCACGCTGTTCGCCTCCGACCTGCTGTTCGTCCAGCACCTGCCGGTGCTCGACGGCAGCCTGCGCGGCTGGATCGCGGTGCTGGCCGAGCTGCGGCGCCTGGACGTCGCGACCGCAGTTCCGGGCCACGGCGGCGTCAGCCACGACTGGCCCGGCGTGATGGATGCGCAGGCCGGCTACCTGAACGCGTTGCTGCGCGACACGCGTGCGGCGCTGCGCGACCAGCTGACGATCCAGCAGGCGACCCTGCGCATCGGCGTGGCGCCGGGCACGCCATGGCGCTTGACGGAACGATTCCATCGGCGCAACGTGACGGCAGCCTACGCCGAGCTGGAGTGGGAAGACGAGCCGCCCGGGGCGCCGGCGACGCGCTGAGCTTTCGAACGATCACGAAGAGGTCTCTGGACATGATGAACATCACCACGCGCTTTCCCCTGCTGTGCTGGTTGCTGTTGACCGCAGCGCTCGGCGCGGGTGGCGCCGCGCGTGCCGAAATTCACAGCGGCGACAACCCCGAGGCGAACCCGGTCTGGCAGAAGGTGCGCGCCAGCCTGTTCCAGGCCCGGCCGATCGCCGCGGCCACCGAGGACGTGATCTCGCTCGAGGCGCCGACGCGCGCCGAAGACGCCGCGATCGTTCCGATCGCGATCCGGACGCGTCTGTCGCAGACGGCTGCGCGCCGCATCGACAAGGTCTACCTGATCATCGACAACAACCCGTCACCGATCTCGGCGATCTTCCAGTTCACGCCGCTGAGCGGGCGCGCCGACATCGAGACCCGGGTGCGCATCGACGAGTACACGCACGTGCGCGCGATCGCCGAAACGAACGACGGCAAGCTCTACATGACCACGCGCTTCCTGAAGGCCGCGGGCGGTTGCTCGGCGCCGCCGGGCAAGGACGCGCAGTCTGCGCTGGCCTCGCTCGGGCGCATGAAGTTCCGCGTCGAGGCCGCGCCCGGCGCCAGCGGCGCAGCGCGCGAGCCGGTGCTCGCGCAGCTGATGATCAGCCACCCCAACAACTCCGGCCTGGCGATGGACCAGGTCTCGCGTCTGTTCACGCCGGCGCACTTCGTGCGCACCGTGAAGATCAGCTACGCCGGCCAGCCCGTGATGTCGGCCGACGTCGACTTTTCGATCAGCGAGAACCCGAACTTTCGCTTCTACTTCGTGCCGACCGGCGACGGTGAACTCAAGGCCGAAGTGATCGACTCCAACGACCTGCGCTTCGAAAGTGCGCTGAGCTACCGGCGGCCCGATTGAGCCGGCACGGGCCTCTTGCGGAGCGGGCGACGCGCGCCGCCGCGCGGCTGCGCTGGCGCCAAGCCGCGCTCGCACTCGCGCTGAGCCCTGCCTGCCTCGCCTGCGCCGAACCCTTCGCCTACATCACCAACCAGGGCAGCCACGACGTGTCGGTGATCGACGTGGCCACGAACCAGGTCGTGGCACTGGTGCCGGTGGGTCGCTCGCCGGCCGGCGTGGTCGCATCCAGCCGCGCCGGCCGCGTGTTCGTTTCCAACCCCGACAGCAAGACGATCTCGGTGATCGACATGCGCGCGCAACAGGTCGTGCAAACACTCACCGCGGGCGACGGCCCGGTCGGCATCGACGCCGCACTCGACGGGTCGCAGGTGTACGCCGCCGACTGGTTTCGCAACCAGCTGCTGGTGTTCGACGCCCGCACCACGGCGCCCAGCGGACCGAGCGCCAGCATCGCGGTCGGCAAGGCCCCGGCCGGCGTGGCCGTGGGCGACCGCGCCGGCACCGTGTTCGTGGCCGAGCGCGATGACGACAGCGTGGCACTCGTCGACGTGGCGACGCAGCGCGTGCGCCTGCGCACGCGCGTGGGCAGCCACCCGTTCGCACTGCTGTTCGACGCGCCACGGCAGCGCCTCTACGCGCTCAACGTGCAGAGCGACGACGTGTCCGTGCTCGACACGCGCGACCCGAACCGGCTCGACCTGATCGCCACCGTCCAGGTCGGCAAGGCGCCCTACGGCGCGGCGC
Organism: uncultured Rhizobacter sp.; assembly: GCA_964247075.1. GTDB lineage: Bacteria > Pseudomonadota > Gammaproteobacteria > Burkholderiales > Burkholderiaceae_C > LMDS01. The sequence continues at coordinate 5,234 of CAXTSS010000018.1, forward strand.
TCGCCGCCGACGGCGCGCTGCTCTACGTGACCAACCAGCACGACGACACCGTCAGCGTGATCGACGCCGCCACGCTTGCGCCGCTGCGCACGCTCACCGGCTTCGGCTACCCCGAAGGCGTGTCGGCGCACGCCGACCGCGTGTACGTGGTGAACTGGATGGACGACAACGTCAGCGTGCTCGACGCCAGCAGCGGGAAGCTGCTGGCCACCGTCGGCACCGGCAAGAACAGCCGCGGCTTCGGCGCCTTCATCGGCGCGCCGATGGCGCCTTGAATTCAACCACCCGAAGAGGACGACACACCATGCTGCTCACACCTCCCGCCCGGCGCAAAAGCGCCCTCGTGGCGATCGTCACGGTGGGCGCCATCGTGGCCCTGCTCGCGAACGCCGCGCTGGCCCACGGCCCGACGCGCCAGAAAACGATCGAGCGCATCACCATCAACGCGCCGGCGCCGGTGGTGTGGGCGAAGATCAAGAACTTCGACGCGCTGAAGGACTGGCACCCCGCCGTGGCCGAAAGCCCGGCCGACAAGGGCAACAGCGTAGGCTCGGTGCGGCAGCTCAAGCTCAAGGGCGGCGGCGAGCTGACGGAAACGCTCGAGGCCTACGACGACGCGAAGATGAAGTACAGCTACCGCGCCAAGAACGGCGGCGCGCTGCCGGTCACCAACTACACGTCCACCATCAGCGTCCTCGCCGAGGGCGGCCAGACGGTCGTCGAATGGCGCGGCGCGTTCTACCGCGCCTACCCGAACAACGACCCACCGCCCGACCAGAACGACGAAGCCGCCGTGACGGCGATCACCGGCGTCTACAAAAGTGGGCTCGACAACCTGAAGAAGTTGATCGAAGCCAAGTAAGCAGCCGTGATTCGGGTCTTCAAGTTCTTGGCCGGTGCCAGCGCGTCGGCCGGCGTCGTGCTGGCGCTGGGTTGTGCGCTGGCTGGCCCTTCGGCCGACACGCCACGCGCGCCGACCGCCAGCACCGTGGAAGTGGCCGCCGGCGTCTACATGGTGCAGGGCGCGCCTGGCGAGGTCGATGCCGACACGCTCGGACGCATCGGCAATACCGGCTTCATCGTCGGCGACAAAGGCGTGCTCGCGATCGACACCGGCACCTCGTACCGCCATGGCGTGGCCTTGCTCGCGGCGATCCGGCGCGTGACCGACAAGCCGGTGCTGATGGCACTGGTCACGCACACGCGCCAGGAGTTCCTGTTCGGCGCCGGGGCCTATCGAGAGCAAGCCATCCCGATCCAGATGCACCAGAAGGCCGCCGGCCTGATGCAATCGCGTTGCGAGCGCTGCCTGAAGACGCTCAACCAGGTGCTCGGCGCCGACGCGATGCAAGGCACGGCGATGTGGACACCCGACCGCACCTTCGACGCCTCGCACACCATCGATGCGACGGGGCGGCGCGTGCGCGTCCTGTACTTCGGCCACTCGAGCGGGCCGGGCGACGTGGCCGTGCTCGACGAGGCCACCGGCGTGCTGTTCGCCGGCGGCCTGCTCGACCACCTGCGCATCCCCGACGTGCAAGACAGCGAACTCGACGCGTGGACCGCCGCGCTGCGCGCGCTGCGCTCACAACCCATCCAGTCCATCGTGCCGGGGCACGGGCCGGTGGCCAGCGCCGACGCCATCGACACGCAGGGTCGCTACCTGGCCCAGCTGCGCACGCGGCTGCAGGCGCTGCTGCAAGCCGGCACCGCGTTGAGCGAGGTGGCCGATGCGGCCGCACTGCCCGAGTTCGCGCGCTGGGACCAGTACGAAACGATCCACCGCCGCAACGCCTCGGTGTTGTTCGTGCGCTTCGAGCGCGAACAGATGTTCAAACAGGCCGGCTCGAAGGAGTGAAAATGCAGGTCATGAACTTCATCGCCAAGCTGACCGGCCTCGTCGCGGCGGGCCTGCTCATCGCCGTATCGGTCCACGCCGCGCCGGGTGGCCTGCCGGCACCGGCCGCTCACACCGATTCGTCACCCGAGTGGGAGAGCCTGCGCGAGAAGCTCTTCGGCGCGCGCCCGGTCGATGCCACGCCGGGCACGGTGCAGATCATCGCGCCGCTGCGCGCCGCGTACGGCGCTTCGGTGCCGGTCAAGATCGTCTCGATGCTGCCGCAAACGCCGGCGCTCTACATCAAGCGCATCTACCTGCTCGTCGACAAGAACCCCTCACCCGTCGCGGCGGTGCTCGACCTCACCACCGAAGTCGGGCAGGCCGATTTCGAGACGCGCCTGCGGGTCGACGAATACAGCCACGTGCGCGTCGTCGCCGAGCTGTCGAACGGCACCTTGCACACCGACTCGCGCTATGTGAAGACCTCGGGCGGCTGCTCGGCACCGCCGAATCGCGATGCACTGAACCTGATCGGCACGACCGTTTTGAAAGTGCCCGGCCCGGTCGCGATGAACGGCGCAACCGCCGCCGACGTGACCGTGCTGCACCCCAACGACACCGGATTCGAGCTGAACCAGACGACGGTGATGTACATCCCGGCGCACTTCGTGCGCTCGATCAAGGTGAGTTATGCCGGTCGCAAGGTGTTCGATGCCGACCTCGATTTCTCCGTCAGCGAGAACCCGACCTTGCGCTTCAACTTCGTGCCGCACGGCCAGGGGGTGTTGAAGGCCGAGGTGGAAGACTCGAAGGACGGCCGCTGGGAAGGGACGCTGTCGGTGCAATAGCCGACGTCACCGACGCCATGCTGCGCTTCGCCCTCGCTCTCTTGTTCGCGCTCTGCCTCGCGCCGGGCGATGCCACTGCCGGCGTGCCGGCGCCGTATGGGGCGATCGTCATCGAGCCTGTGGGCGTGCCGGATCGCCACGAGTTCGACCTCACGGCCGCGCTCGCACGCGCACGGCGCGAGAGCAAGCGCCTGTACGTCTACCTTGGTGCGAGCGACTGCCCGTATTGCCGCAAGTACGAAGCTTTTCTCGAGCGCAACGCGACTGAACTCGTGCCGCACTTCGCGCCGCAGTACATCGTCGTCGACCTGCGCAGTGCGCTGTCGGTCACGGCCGACCGGCTGTTCATCCGCATCGGCGAACGCAGCCTGCGCTACGCCGACTTCCAGCGCGCGATCGGCGATGAACGCGCGCGCATGCTGGTCTACCCGAGCGTGTGGCTGTTCAACGCAGAGGCCAAGCCGCTGATGCAGATGCCGGCCGGTACCGGCACGTTCCAGACCGTGTCCGAGCAGTTGGAGATCCTGCGCCTGGAGCAGTAGCGGATCAGGCCGCGGGCTCGCTGAGCCGGCGCGAGTTCACCGGTTCGCGAAACACCAGCGGATGCTCGGCGACACGCGCCGGCCCGATGCTCGCGGCGCGCGCAACGGCCTCTTGCACGAGGTGATGTTGCGGGCTCTTCACGCACACCGGGTCAGCCGCTTCCGCGTCGTGCGCCAGCAGATAAGCCTGGCAGCGACAGCCGCCCAGATCCACCTCGCGAAGCTCGCAGCTCGAACACGGCTCCTTCATCCAGCCGGTGCCGCGATAGCGGTTGAAGCCCTCGGAATCGAACCAGATGTCGCGCAGGCTGTGCTCGCGAACGTTCGGGAACGCCAGGCCCGGCAGCATCTTCGCGGTGTGGCAGGGCAAGGCGGTGCCGTCTGGCGCGACCGTCAGGAACATGCTGCCCCAGCCGTTCACGCACTTCTTGGCCTTGCCCTCGTGGTAATCGGGCGCGACGAAGAAAATGCGCATCTTGTCGCCGAGCTTCACGCGCCACGCGTCGGTCGTGCGCTCGGCCTGGCGCAGCTGCTCGTGCGTGGGCAGCAACTGGTCGCGGTTCAGGTGCGCCCACGAGTAGTACTGCGTGTTCGCGAGTTCCAGGTACTCGGCGCCGAGTTCGGCCGCCATGCCGATGATGCGGTCGATGTGGTCGATGTTCATGCGGTGGATCACCACGTTCATCACCATCGGCCAGCCCTGCTCCTTGATGATGCGGGCGACACGGTTCTTCAGATCGAAGGTCTTGGTGTGCGACAGGAAGTCGTTCACCTCCTTGGTCGAATCCTGGAACGACAGCTGCACGTGGTCGAGCCCGGCCGCCTTCAGCGCGGCAGCACGGTCCGCCGTCAGGCCGACGCCGGAGGTCAGCAGGTTGCTGTAGTAGCCGAGCGCGTGCGCCTCGGCGACGATCACTTCGAGGTCGTCGCGCACCAGCGGCTCGCCGCCGGACAGGCCGAGTTGCACCGCGCCGAGCGCGCGGCCCTCGCGCAGCACGCGCAGCCAGTCGTCGGTGCCGAGCTCGGTTTCCTGGCGTGCGAAATCGATCGGGTTGTAGCAGAACACGCAGTGCAAGGGGCAACGGTAGGTCAGCTCCGCGAGCAGCCACAGCGGCGGGCCGACGGGCGCGGTGGCGGATGTCATCACTCCCATTTCAACCAGCCTTGTTTGCCGGCCACCTCGACGAACGCGAGCACGTCAGGCTGCAACCCGGTCGCCGCGAACGCTTGCTCCAAATCGGCAGTGATGCGCGCGACGCTGCGCTGCCCGTCGCAGCGCTTGATGATCTCACCACCACTCTGGTTGAGCTTGACCATGCCTTCGGGGTAGAGCAGCACATGGCAGTTCTGCACCGGCTCCCATTGCAACCGGAAGCCAGGGCCGATGCGCGGCACGGTGTCGGTGGAAATCGTCGTCATGGGTTGACGCCGTACTTGAGCGCCATCGCGTCGTTCAGCGCCCACAGAATGTCGAGCTTGAACTGCAGCACCTCGAGCGCTCGCTCCTGCAGCGGCCGGGTCGTGAAGTGCGCGAGCGTGACCGCCAGACCCTGCTCCACGTCGCGCCGCGCCTGGCTCACGCGGTTGCGAAAGTAAGCCATGCCCTCGGGCTCGATCCAGGGGTAGTGCTCTGGCCAGGTCGCGAGCCGCTGCTTGTGGATCTCGGGTGCGAAGAGTTCGGTCAGCGACGAGCAGACCGCCTCTTGCCATGGCGCACGGCGCGCGAAGTTCACGTAGGCGTCGACCGCGAAGCGCACCGCCGGCGCGACATGGCGCAAGTCGGTGACCTCGGCGCGCGTCAGCCCCACGGCTTCGGCCAGGCGCAACCAGGCATCGATGCCGCCTTCGTCGCGCACCCCGTTCAGCTCGAAGCCGTCGTGGTCGAGGATGCGTTGCACCCAGCCGCGCCGCACCTCGCGATCCGGGCAGTTGGACAACACCGCCGCGTCCTTGATCGGAATCGCGATCTGGTAGTAGAAGCGGTTCGCGACCCAGCCGCGCACCTGCTCCGGCGTCGCGCGGCCGCTGTTGAGCATCACGTTGAACGGGTGATGGATGTGGTACGCGCGGCCACGGTCGCGCAGTTGCGCTTCGAATTCGTCGCGCGACCACGCGGCCGCGTCATCGGTGGGGTGCGTCATGGTCAGACCCGGATCAGCATCCCGTCTTCGCAGACCCCGATGCGCGCGTGCGTCAGCACCGCGCGCTCGGTCGAGTCTTCGTCGAGGATCGGATTGGTGTTGTTGATGTGGATCAACCAGCGCTGCGTCGCGGCCGGCAGCCGCGCCATCGTCTCGATCATGCCGCCCGAACCCGATTGCGGCAGGTGGCCGATGTCGCGCGCCGTCTTGCGTGAGAGGCCGAGGCGCGGCATTTCGTCATCGGTCCAGAAGGTGCCGTCCACGAGCACGCAATCGACACTGTGCATCGCATCGAACACCGGCGGCGTGATCTCGCCGAGGCCGGGCGCGTAGAACGCGCGCGTGCCGCTGCGGGTGTCGGTGATGAGCATGCCGATGTTGTCGCCCGCGACCGGCCGGTCGCGGTGCGGCGAATACGGCGCCGCCTTGCTCGTGAGCGGCAGTGCGCGAAAGCTCAGGTCGGCCACACCCTTGATCGAGAAGGCGCTGCCATCGAGCGCGATGCGGTGGCGCTGCACGCCGCAGTAGTGCGTGAGCACGCGCAACACCGGATTGCCCTGGGTCAGGTCTTCCTCGACCGGGTCGGTGCACCACAGCGGCAGCGGCATGCCGCGTTCGCGCAGCATGAACAGGCCGGTGGCGTGGTCGATCTGGCCGTCCATCAGCACCACGCCGGCGATCGCGGAGTCGCGCAGCGCGCGGCCCGGCTGCAACGTGGGATGGCTGCGGATCTGCTCGAGGATGTCGGGCGAGGCGTTGAACAGCACGCCGTCGACGCCGTCGTCAGGCTGCACGAAGATCGAAGACTGCGTGCGCGCCTTGGCCTTCACCGTGCCGGCGCGCACGCCCGCGCAATTGCGGCAATTGCAGTTCCATTGCGGAAAGCCGCCGCCGGCCGCCGAACCGAGCACAGTGATGCGCATGCTGCTGGACTATGAATTGGGCGCCGGCACCGCGGCGGTTCGCTCCGCGGTGCCGGCGCGGCCCGGATCAGCGGGCGGCGACGTACATCGTGATTTCGAAGCCGAAACGGAAGTCGGTCGCGGTGGGGGTCTGCCATTGCATGGGAAAGTCTCCTGTCGAATGACACAGGCACCGGACAGCGCCTGCGGGGGCCTCGCGGCTCCGTGACGCATGGTGACGCGACACGGGCACGAGCGCGAGCCTGCGCACCATGATTCAAACCTCATGATTTTCATGAATCGACAGGCGCCTCAGGGCCGATACCATCGCCCTGTGCCCGCCCCCACTCTGAGCCTGCGGCTCAAGATCAATCTCATCGTCGGTACGCTGACCTTCGTGTTCGCCGCGACGGTGCTCGCGCTCCAGTTGCGCAACATGCGCGACTCGGTGCACGAGGAAGTGATGGCGGCCAACCGCGTCGCCGCACAGCTGCTGCAACGCACCGTGTGGCGCTACGCAGCGCAGGGCACGCCAGCGATGCAGGCCTTTCTGCAAGGCATGGGGCGGGTGCGCTCCAACGACATCACGCTGCTCGACGCGCAGGGCCGGCAGCTCTACCGTTCGCCGCCCTCGCCGTACAAGGCCGGCCGCGACGCGCCGCGCTGGTTCAGCGCGCTCGTCGCCCCCGCGCCGTCGGTGCAGGCGATCGACTTCCCCGACGGCAAGTTGGTGGTGCGCGCCGATTCCTCGCGCGCCGAGATCGACGCCTGGGACGATGTGGTCGCGCTCACCGCCGGGGCCGTGGCGCTGCTGCTGGTCGTCAACGCCGCGGTGTTCTGGCTGGTCGGGCGCGCGGTGCGGCCTTTCGGCCGAATCGTGCGGGCGTTGAACGAGCTGCAGGGCGGCCGCTTCGACGCGCCCCTGCCGCCGCTGCCGGGCACCGAGGCCGCGGCAATCGGTGCCGCCTTCAACCGCATGCTCGGCGAGCTGCGCGCGCACATCGAGACCGAGCGCCGCGCGGTGCGCGCCGAGCTGCAGCTCTCCGACAGCCGCGAGCTCACGCACTGGATCGACCAGCACATCGAAGCCGAGCGCCGCCTGATCGCACGCGAGCTGCACGACGAACTCGGCCAGTCGGTGACCGCGGTGCGCAGCATGGCACTGTCGATCGCGACACGGGTGCGCGGGATCGATGCCGAATCCGAAGCGGCGGCGCGCCTGATCGCCGACGAGTCGTCGCGCTTGTACGACGCGATGCACGGCATCATCCCGCGCCTGACGCCGCTGGTGCTCGACAACTTCGGCCTGGCCGATGCGCTGAACGATCTGGCCGAGCGCACGCGACTCGCTCACCCGGAGGCCCGGATCACGCTGAACGTCGAACTCGGCGACGCAGTGCTCGGCGGTGACGCCGCGCTCGCGCTCTACCGTGCGGCGCAGGAAGGCATCACCAACGCACTGCGGCATGGTCGGGCCCACGATCTCGCGCTGGCTGTTCACGGCCACGCCGGCGAGGTCACGCTCGAGCTGACCGACGACGGGCAGGGCCTTGCCGCCGACTGGTCGCAGCGTGACGGCCACTACGGGCTGCGCTGGCTCGCCGAGCGCGTGCAAGCCTTGCACGGCCGCTTCGAGATCGCCGCGGCAGCGCCGCGCGGCGTGCGGCTGCATGTTTGTCTGCCGGTGGCCATGATCGAGGTGGCACCATGATCCGCGTGATGCTGGTCGACGACCACGCGCTCGTGCGCATGGGCTTTCGGATGCTGCTCGCCGACGCGCAGATCGAGGTCGTGGCCGAGGCCGAGAGCGGCGAACAGGCCTGCATCGACTACCCGCGCGTCAAGCCCGACGTGGTCGTGATGGACCTGTCGATGCCCGGCATGGGCGGGCTCGAAGCCGTGCGGCGCCTGCTCGCGCAAGACCCGAAGGCGCGCGTGCTGGCCTTGTCGGCCCATGAGGACACAGCCCATCCACGGCGCATGCTGCGCGCCGGGGCGCTCGGCTACCTGACCAAGCGCAGTGCGCCCGATGCACTGATCGAGGCCGTGAGCCTGGTCGCGAGCGGCCAACGCTACGTCGATGCCGGCACGGCCCAGGCGCTCGCGCTGGCGCAACTCGAAGGCGATGCCAGCCCGGCCGACACCTTGAGCGAGCGCGAGTTCTCGGTCTTCATCCAGCTCGCCCGCGGCCAGAGCGTGGCGCAGATCGCGCAGACGCTGAAGCTCTCGCCGAGCACCGTGGGAACGCACCTGTACCACGTGAAGCAGAAGCTCGGCGCAAGCAACCAGTCGGAGCTGACGCTGGTGGCACTGCGTTGGGGCTTGATCCAGGCGTGACGACCTCGGTGTGAAGTAGCACACGCGAAACCTAGGGTAACTACTGATCACTGGCATGCATGTTGCGTCGGCCTGAGCGGCTGCCCTCGTAGGCACGCTTCTTGGGAGTGCATCATGCGACGATTGTTGATGATCCTCGTGGCGCTGACGTGCGCCCCGGCCGACGCTGACGAAATGACCGGCGTGCCGGAGATCGTTGCGGTGCTGGCGCGCTCGCAGCAGCAGCAGCTCGATGCGATGCTGCTCGCCGACCCCACCAGCCCACGAGCGCAGAAGCTGCACGGCAGCTTCGATGCACTGGTACGCAGGATGCGCGCGCCGCCTTCGGTCGAGTTGCGCGTGGTCACCGGCGCGACGGTGGCCGAGACCGTGCACGGCCACATCGTCGTCGTCAACGAAGACCTCGCCGACCTGCCCGATGGCGAACGCCTGTTCGTGCTGGCGCACGAACTCGGGCACGTGATGCTCGGCCACTGGGCGCAGATGGGGCTGCTGTATCAGAAGTGGGTGCCCGGCCCGGTGACGCCGGAACGGACCGACGCAGTCGCCGGGCAACTCGGTCGTGAAGGCTCGGCCTTGGCGCACCGGCAGGAGTTCGAGGCCGATGCCCACGCCTTGCGGGCGGTGCGCGCCCTCGGCTATTCGGAGCAGGACGTCACCGCCGCGTTCATGGCCCTGGGGGTGCGCAACGACACCGCCACCCACCCCGGCAGCCGCAAGAGAGTGGCGGCATTGCGCGCGATCGAACCCGACCGCGTGCAGGCGTCCGCGCTCTCAGAGTGATTCGAGCACCGGCCAGCCGTGCGCACGCGCGTGCGCGCGCAGCCGCTCGTCCGGGCGCACGGCAACCGGGTGCGACACCGCGCTGAGCAGCGGCAGGTCACTGATCGAATCAGAGTAGAACCACGAGCGTGTGAAATCGCCCAGACCCGTCGGCAAAGCCGCGAGCCAGCGCTTCAGATGGGTGAGCTTGTGCTCGCGGTAGCACGGCTCGCCTTCGATCTCGCCGGTGAATGGCGCATCGGCAGCGCCGCCGTGGGTCGCGGCCCGGGTGGCGAGCAGGTGATCGACGCCGAACAGGCGCGCAAACGGCGCGGCGACGAGTTCGTCGGTCGCGGTGACGATCGCGCACAGATCGCCAGCCTCCTGGTGGCGCCGCACCAGCGCGAGCGCGGCAGGTGGTATGCGCGGCGCCGTCGCCTGCTCGAACTCCTGCTGCCACCCTCGTACCGTCTCTCGCGCCACCCGCAGCAGCGGCGCCAGGCTCGCGCGGTGCATCGCATGGATGTCGAGCGTGCCCGCCACGTATTGATGGCAGTACGCAAGGTACTGCGCTTCAGCCTCGGCCGGCAATACGCCGCGGCCGACGAGAAAGCGCGTCCATGCCATGCCGCTGTCAAACGGGATCAGCGTGTGGTCGAGGTCGAACAAGGCCAGCGTGCCGGCGGCCACGATGCCACTCACGACACGGCCGCGTCGTGCAGCAGCCGCGCGACCAGCACACCGCGCAGCGCGTTGCACACGACGATCGCTTCGGCGCGCCGCAGTTCATCCCACGACACGCTGCGCGCGGTCGCGGCCCAGGCCGGGTCTTCGAGCAGCAGCGCGCGCATCACACCGGGCAGCGCGCCGTCGGCCAGCGGCGGCGTGACCCAGCCGCCATCGAGTTTCACGAACACCGAGCTGCGCCCGCCTTCGACGAGCCGGCCATCGCATGTGAAGAACAGGCTGTCGAACGCGCCGGCACGCTCGGCCTCGCGCACACCGTTGTCGTAGGCGGCGCGCAGCGTGGTCTTGTGGGCCGAGAGCGGGTTGGTATTCGGCAAGCGCGCGTCGGCCACCAACAGCGCGACGGTCTCGTCGCACAGCGCGGCGAGCGCGGCGTGCTCGATGTGCCAGCGCCCGTCGTGCGCCAAGCCCAGGCGCATGCGCCAGGGTCCGGCCGGCGCCAGCACCGATGCGCGTGCGGTCAGCGCCGCGCGCGCCGCGTCGCGGTCGAAACGAAAACCGAGCAAGCGAGCGCTGTCGGCGATGCGGCCGAGGTGTCGATCGAGGTGGCGCACGCCGTGTACCGGCTCCACGCGCATCGTCTCGAACAGCTCGAAGCCCGGATCGAGCCCGGTCAGAAAGCGCGCCTTCAGCCGGCACTCTTCGTACTCGTCGGCGGCGCGGCTGTCGGCGACGATGCCGGCGCCGATGCCGAGCTGCGCCGGCCGCAGGCCCGCCGACTCGCGCCCGAGCGTGAGCGTGCGGATCGCCACCGACAGGCAGAAATTGCCGCAGCGCGCATCGCCGCGTGGCGCGTCGAGCCAGCCGATCGCGCCGCAGTACAGGCCGCGCGGCGCGGTCTCCAGGCTCTCGATCAACTGCATCGTGTGGTGCTTGGGCGCGCCGGTGATCGAGCCGCACGGGAAGGCCGCGCGCAACACATCCGGCATACCGATCTCGGGCCGCAGCCGTGCTTGCACGGTCGAGGTCATATGGAACACCGTGCTGTACGGCTCGATCGCGAACAGCTCGGGCACCGTGACGCTGCCGGTCTGCGCGAGGCGGCCCAGGTCGTTGCGCAGCAGGTCGACGATCATCAGGTTCTCGGCCCGGTTCTTGATGTCGATCGACAGGTGGCGCGCCGTCTCGCTGTCGCTCTCGGCGCCTTGCACGCGCCCCGCCGTGCCCTTCATCGGGCGTGCCGTGATCAGGCCATCGGTGTGGCGCAGAAAAAGTTCCGGCGAGCACGACAGCACGTGGCTCACGCCGCCGTCATCGGGCAACGCGATCAGCGAGCCATACGAGACCGGCTGGCGCTCGCGCAGGCGCCGGTACAGCGCGAGCGGCGAGCCGAACGCGCAGCCGCGCAGCCGGTAGGTGTAGTTGACCTGGTAGGTCTCGCCGGCGGCGATCGCCTCGTGGATGCGCGCGATCGCCCGCGTGAACGCGGCCTCGTCGACGCTCGGCATCAGGTTCATCACACCGGCCGCGGCCACCGCGCCTGGCTCGCCATCGGCGAGCCAGGCGCGCACGGCGTCGGCAGACAGCAGCGCCAACTCGCGGAACATCAGCACGCGCAGCGCCGAGGCATCGTCGTCACCGAGCCGTTCGTGGCCGGCTTTCAAGAGCTTCGCGCCCCACTCGTAGTCGGCCAGCAGCACAGCGTGCAGGCCGGTGCGAAGATCGTCATCGACGCGCGCCCACATCGCGTCGAGCTCGGCGGGATCTGTGCAACGGTGCTCGCGTGCGAGGCCCTGGTACAGACGACTCGTCGGCCGTTCGCGCGTCGCGGCGCAGTCGTCGAGCAAGGCGTAGCAGTCGGGCGCCGGCATGGCGTGTCAGCTCCAGTCGTCCATGTCGTGCCTGATCTTGTGGCGGTTCGCGATCAACTCATCGACCGACGGTTCGTTGGCGAGCGCGCGCTTGATCGCGAGCTTCGTCGCCTTGTGGTTGGTGCGGTACATGTCCTTCTTGTCGAGGTTCGGATCCTTCGCGCAACGCGGGTCGATCCAGACCAGGCTGATGATGCACAGCGCGTTCGCGAGTTCCTTCGGGATCGTGCCGTCGATCAGGCAATCGACCACCGCATCGGCGGTAGCGCTCTGCACCACGCCGCCGAACAGGTCGATGTTGGCGAAGTCTTTCAAGGTCACCTTCGGCACGACGATCGTGGCCGGGCGCACGAGCTGGTTGCAGGCGCGGATCGCGAACATCGCGGTGTGGCCTTTGCTCTGCGCCATCATGTTGGCGAAGGCTTGGCCGACCGGCCCGTCGGTGCGGCCGATCAGAATCTCGGGCATCGCGTCGGTGAACTGGCCTTCGCGCGCGAAGACGGTCGCTTCGCCGGCGTGGAAGACATGGCTGTTGGTCATCGTATGAGCTCCGGGTGGTGAGGAATCAGCGGGCGAAGATCAACTCGCCCTTGCCGCCGACCGCCACGTCGCCGACGTGGCGCTCGATGCGCATCGAGGCCAAGCGCGCGAACGGCCCGCCGTGGCGCTGCAGATCGCGGGCGAGCAACTGCCAGAACACATCCGTCTGGCCGACCGCGGCGACGAAGGTTTCGGCGACTGGCGCTGCTGCCGAACCGCCCGCGAACACGACGCTGCCGCGCCGCATGCCGTAGCCCACGTGCGCGCCCGCGCGGCCGGCGATGGCGATCGTGCCGGCGACGAGGCGGGAGGCGAGGAAGTCGCCGACATCGCCGAACACGATCGCGCTGCCGCGTCGCATGCGGTCGCCGAAGCGCGCACCGGCGTTGCCCTTGACGACGAGGCTGCCGCCGCGCATGCCATCCATACTGCCGGGCAAGGTGCTGGCCGCGAAATCGCCGACATTGCCGCCGACGGCGAGCGTGCCGCCGGCCATCTCGCACGCCGCAAGCAAGGCGGCGTCGCCTTCGACGCGCAACTCGCCCGCGCTCATGCAACCCCCTGCGTAGTGGCCGACGCTGCCCTCGACGACGATGCGGCCACCGGCCATCTGCCAGCCGACTCGGTCACAGCGCGACAGGTCGCCGGCGAAGATCAACGCGTCATCGGCTTGCGCTTCGACGCTGAAGAACTCGGCCAGCGGCTCCATCGCGTTGCCGTGGCCGACGAGCAAGCGCTCGACTTCGCCCGATGACAAACCCGCCAGTTCGCCCGGCGTGATGCCGCGCAGATCGACCCGCAACGCGGGCGCGTGCAAAGGCGTGAATCGCCAACCGCTCACGGCGCGGCTCCGTCACCGAGCAGCTTGTGCAGATGAAAGTGGAACGGCCCGAGCTTGCCGCCGTAGTTGCCGGCCGCAATGCGCAGCAGCCCGCCGGCCGCACCGATCGCGATGCCGGCCTGCATGCCCACGCGCATCGCGGTGCCGACATCGGCTTCGGTCAAGCCGTCGATCACGATCTCCATCACGCAGCGCGTCTGCGGCGTCAGCTCGCTGTGCGCGACGAGGCCATACAGCCCCGGGCAGAAGGCGTCGTTGGTCGAGGCGTTGAGCGCCGCGTACTTGCTGCCGACCTTCGAGCCCGAGCGCACCACGCCACCGGGGAACGGCATGATCACATTGGGCAGCGTCCGCATCGCGCGCACCGCCGCTTCGGCCACGGCGAGTGCGCTGTCGGTGTCCGCGCACAGCAGCAGCAAATTGCCGCCGCCCACGCCTTTGACGACACCGGTCGTTTCCTGCGCGACGAACTCGCCGTCCATCACCGGCACGCGCCAGTAGCGCGCGCCGGCTATCACCTTCGAGATCTGCCAGCCGTCGCCGAAGAAGCGCAGGTTCTTGCCGAGCGCGATCGGCTCGCCATCAACGATGCCGGCATACACGGCGGTGGTCGGGCAGGTCAGCACGCATTGGCCGACACGGCGTTCGAGTTGCTTGGCCAGCTCCTTGCCCGACATCGAAAACAGCAGCACCGCCACGCCGGGGCGGCTGTCGGGCGTTTCGCCGGCATCGAGTTCGCGCTCGATGCCGGCCTCGCAGCCGCAAGCGATCACCGAGGTCGCAAAGCCGGTCATCGACACCGCCGCAGTGCGTGCCCACGCCAGCGTGTGCGCGGTGATCACGATGCGCGTCGCCTTCATCGGGAAGGCCTCGGCGAAGCCGTCGTCGATCAGCACGCCGTTGCGAACGAGAGCGTCGCTCACGTCGTCCCCTGGAGACAAGCCGCTGGCAGCAGGCGCCCGCCATTGCAGCAACGGCACAACTCGTCGTGGCCGATCACGACGTGGTCGAAGTTGATCGCGCCGTGCGCCTGCCAGTGGCGGCGCAACGTCTTCTCGATGATCGGGTCGTAGCCCGGCTCGACGAAGTGCGTGCCGCCCACCGGTGTGGCCATCACGCGGCCGGCACGGGCGACGAGCGTGCCGTCCTTGAACACGTACTCCGGCGTCGTGAACATCGCCTCGCGATCGGCCGCTTCGCGATACACCGCGATGTCGGCCGCCGCGCCAACGCCGAGGTGGCCGCGCTCGGCCAGGCCCAGCAGCCGCGCCGGCGCGGCGCGCGTGAGAATCGCGATCTCGTCGAGCGACAGCTCGCGCGCGATCGAGCGCAACGCGCAGTTCGCGGCGACCTCGGGGTGCAGCGTCGCCAACTGCTCGTCGCGAAAACTCCGGTCCATCAACAAGCGGATCAGATGCGGGTAGCTCGTGAACGGCCCGCCGTTCGGGTGGTCGGTGGTCAGCACGACCTGCCAGGGATTGCGCACGAGCAGGAAGATCTCCAGCCCGATCACCCATTGCAGCGCGTTGACGAAACTCTGCTCGCGGTAGCGGAACGGCACGACGCCGCAGCCGGCCATGCCTTCGATGTCGGCACCGACCCATTTGCGCGGGCTCGCCAGGCCCGACTGCGCGTACTGGCGCATCGTGTCGCCCGACGCGGTGACGGTCTGGCCGAACATGATCTGGCCGACATCGATGCTGATCTGCGGGTTTGCGTTCACCGCGTCGGCGAGCTGCAGCGCCGCCGACGAGAACTTCTTCGGCCCTTCGCTGCCGTAAGCGTGGAACTGGATGTGCGTCAGGTGCGCCGGCAGGCCTTCGAGCGCTGCGATCGTCTCCAGGGTCGATCGAATGTTGCCGGCCACGCCGAGGTTGCTGCCGTGGATGTGCAGCGGGTGCGGCACGCCGAGTTCGTGCAGCGCGCGCGCGAGCGTGTGCAGAACCTGGCGCGGCGTGACCTGCCAGTGCACATGCGGCTCGTTCACATCGAGCTTGCGCTGGTTGAACTTGAAGGCCGAGATGCCGCCCGGGTTCACGACCTTCACGCCGAGCGCCTTGCTGGCGTTGATCGTCCAGGCCGTGTAGTCGCGAATCTGCGCAAAGTTGCTGCCCGACGGCCCGCCCTCGGCGAGCAGCTGCAGCATCAGCTCGTCGTTGCCGAGCATCACGTAGGCGCCGTGATCGAGGATCGGCACGTCGCCCATCTCCATGTGCGCATGGCGCGCGTTGCTCGGCACCATCGCGGGCTCGAAGGCCGCGGTGTAGCCCATCTCGACGTAGCGGTAGCCGGTGGCCAGCGTGCCGGGCGTGCAACTGCCGCAGGACGCGAGTTCGAGCGCGTTCGTCGGCGGCGCGATCGGATTCGGCCCGGCGCGGTGGTCCTCGGTCATCAGCAACCGCGCGAGGTTGACCTTGCCGCCGCCGATGTGCGTGTGCATGTCGATGCCACCGGCCATCACGACACAACCGCTCGCGTCGATCTGCTGCGCGTAGGTTTCGCCGACTACATGCTCGACAATGCGACCGTCGCGCACCGCGAGGTCGCGGCGCTCGCTCGTGGCGTGATGGGCCGGGTCGACGACGACGCCACCGCGCAGCAACAGGCTCATGCCGGGCTCGCAGTGCGCTCTGCGGTCAATGCAGACGTGACGCGCATCGCCACATCGGCCACGCTCGGCAACGTGTTGTGGCGAACCGCGGTGAGCGGCATCAGCACGGTGCCGTCGGTGCGAAACACGTGGCCCGCGCTGCCGATGCCGGGCGTGGCCACCGGGATGAAGACGGTCGGCAACGCGCCACGCTGGCCGGACGCCGTGGCCGCCAACGCAGGATGCCCGAGCACGACCATCGGCAACCGGTTCGGCGGCGGCACCGCGAAGGCATCGATGCTCGATACCCACAGCAGCGCATCGACCGCGCCATCGGCAAGCAGCCGCGTCGCATCGAACAGCAGCGGTTCGTGTTCCAGGCCGCGCGGCCCGGCGCGCGAACGCAGCGGGAGGCCCGAGAGCCAGGTGTGCACCTGGTTCACGGTCGCCGCAGCGATGTCGCCGCCGATCCACAGCGCCGCGGCGCGCGTGTTGCGGTTCAGGGTGCCGACGATTTGGTGCACCGTTTCGACGACCAAAGCGCCTTGCGCCGGCAGCCGTGCCGGCGTGCCGACGAGCACCGCATAGCGCGCCGCACGCAAGCGCTGCGCGAGCGCGCGCAGCGCGTCGGGCGCCGCCGGCACCTCACGTTCAGCAACGAGCGCCGACAGCAGCGCGAGCGTGTCGAACAGGTCGCCATGCAACGGCAGTGCTTCGGTGCCGATACCCGCAAGTCCCGCCCAACCCGCCAACGTCGCCGCATCGCCCGCGCTCGGCCCGAGCACGACCACCTGGCGCTGCGGCACCTGCGCGTCGCCGATGCCGCAGCGCAGGCCGATCAGCGGCGCGAGATCGGCGGGCACGCCGCCGACGAACACGATCAGGTCGGCGCGGGTGCGCACCTCGGCCAGCGTGGTGGTGAACTGGCCGCGGTCTTGCAACGCGCGCAGGCCATGCATCAGCGCTGGGCTGCCGGCGGCGTCGCAGATCGCGCCGGTGGCACAGGCCAGCGGGTACAGCGCGCGCGCGCCGGCCACATCGGTGCCGAGGCCACCGAAGAGCGGCAGGCGGCTGGCAGCGAGAACGCGTGCCGCCGCGGCGATCGCGTCGTCCATATCACAAGGCCGGCCATCGACCAACGGGGTGGCATCGGCGGGCATCGCCGCGAACTGCGCCAGTGCGCGGCTCGCGCGTTGGCACTCCCCGCCTCGAAGCGCCAGCGTGCCGACGCCGGGGCCGACGCCGAGGTGGTCGCAGGCGAGCGCGCAGAACGGGCAGGTCCACGCGCCGACGGCCACTGAGGTTTCGGTCATGCGCGCTGCGGACGCAAGCGATGTGCCATTGGCGACGACCGACGCCAACCGCCACACCGTGTGTGGCCGCCGTCAGATGTGGAACACTGTGTCGCGCCCGGTGTTGCAGATGTGGCGGCGCACCCGCCCGCAAACGCCGCAAAGCGTGACGCTGTGCGCAACCATCGCCGTGGCACGAATCGTGAATCGGGTGCTCCCATGCGAAGGCGATCGATCCCGCTTCGTCACACCTGCACGCGCGGCAGCCGGCCGTCGTGCAGCGCGCTGGCCACCAGCCACGCCCCGGCGCCGGCCGCGTGCGCGCGCGCCAGATCCGCCGGGTTGCGGATGCCGCCTGCGCCGACGATGAAGGTCGACGGCGATTGGCGCTGGACGCTCGCGAGTGTGTCGAGATCGGGCCCGGCGTCGGAGCCGACGCGTTCGAGTGTCATCACGATCACACGCTTCGGCCACAGCTGCGGCGCCTCCCAGCAGCCTGCGGCGTCGAGCCGCTGGCCATCGCGGCGGTCGAGCGAGAGCACCGCGGCCTCGGCCGCACCGGCCGCGGCACAACACCGTTCGAGTTCCGCCCGCGAGGCGAGCGATTCGCTGCCGAAGACCGGCACGACCCGCTCGGCGCCGGCGCCGATCTCGGTGCGCAATTCAGCGGCGGCCGAGGCGCTGGCAAAGCCGGCGTCGAGCCACAGCGTCAGTTCGGGCAAGCCGCGCAACAGCGCACGCAGCACCGCGATCTGGGCCGGGCCGCCGAGCAGCGCATCGAGGTCGGCGACATACAACTCGCGCGCCGCGCAATGCGCACCGAGAATCTGCGCGACCGCGAGCGGCTCGCTGCTCGCGCAGAGCGCCGAGACGATCGGCTGATAGGCTTGCCGATTCCCGCGCACGGCACGCACCACCTCGCCCCGCATCAGATCGATCACCGGAATGAGCTGCATGTCGAACGTCGGTTTCAGTGGGTCGGCCAGGCGATGAAGCGGGTCTTCGTCTACGAGGTTCTGAGCGGCGGCGGCGAAGTGAACGCCGAGTTGCTCGCGATGGGCCAGGCGATGCGCGATGCGATCGTGGCCGACCTGGTCGCGCTCAAGGATTATGACGTGTCGGTCGCGACCTGCAGCCTCGCTTGCCCCGTGCCGCAGGCCGCGGCGCCGGTGCTCGCGCGGCCCTCGGAGGCGCCGTTCGACTTCGTCGCGCGCCATGCCGATACGCATCACTTCACCTGGGTCGTGGCGCCGGAAACCGACGAGTTGCTGTCGCGGCTTCAGCAGGGTGTCGACCCGGCACGCTGGCTCGGCTGCGATGGCGCGGCGATACGGCTCGCGTCGGGCAAGCGCCGCACGCTGCTGGCGTTGGCCGACGCCGGCGTGACCACGCCGCTGGCCTTCGAGCACGCTCCCGAGACGACGCGCTGGGTCGTCAAGCCCGACGACGGCGCCGGTGCACAGGGCACGCGCTTGCACACGAGCTTCGAGGCCGCGTCGGAAGACTGGTCGCAGCGCTCGCGTGCCGGCCGCCCGATGGCGATCGAGCCCTGGGTCGAAGGCGCGGCGCTCAGCCTCTCGCTGATGTGCGGGCCGGGCCACAGCGAATTGTTGAGCATCAACCGCCAGCGCCTGCGCATCGAAGCCGACGGGGTGCTCGCCTACGACGGGGTCGAGGTCAACGCGCTGCCGCTCACGCGCCGACGCGGCGCCACACCAGGCGCCGAACCCCGCGCCGCTGAGCTGCGCGCGCTCGCGGCGCGCGTGGGCCGCTGCATGCCCGGCCTGCGCGGCTATGTCGGCATCGACCTGGTGTGGCATGCGCAACGCGGGCCGGTGGTGATCGAGGTGAACCCGCGTGTGACCTGCGCCTACGTCGGCCTGTCGCAAGCGCTCGGCCGAAACCTGGCGGCCGACGTGATCGCGTCGTGCGGTCACGCGACGGAGCGCTCGCGTGCGTGATGCCGACGTGATCGGCGGGGACGTGGGCGGCGACCATGTGATCGGGTGGGACGTGGGCGGCGCCCACGTCAAGGCCTGCCTGACGCGACGCGGCGAACTGCTCGATGTGATGCAGTGGGCCTGCCCGTTGTGGCAAGGCATGGCGCAGCTCACGCCGGTGCTTCAGGCTGCGCGCACGCGTTGGCCCGGGCTGAGTGCAGCACAGCACGCGGTGACGATGACGGGCGAGATGGTCGATCTTTTCGCTCACCGCGAAGACGGCGTGCTGCGCATTGCCGCCGAGCTGTCGCAGGCGCTGGCAAGCGGCTCGGTCCACTTCTATGCCGGCGACGCCGGCTGGTGCGCCAGCGCCGACGTTGCCGCGCATTGGAGTGACATCGCATCCGCCAACTGGCTCGCCACGGCGCGCCATGCCGCACTGCACTTCGGCTCGGACGAGGGCCTGCTGATCGACATCGGCAGCACCACGACCGACCTGATCGCCTTCCGCGCGGGCCGCGTGCTGACGACCCGGCGCAGCGATGTGCAGCGCCTCGCGAGCGGCGAGCTGGCGTACCACGGTGTCGTGCGCACGCCGTTGTGCGCGCTGGCGCGGCGCATCGACTGGCGCGGTGCGCCACACAACGTGATGAACGAGTTCTTCGCGACCACGGCCGATGTCTATCGCCTGAGCGGCGAGCTGAACCCGGCGCACGATTTGCATCCGAGCGCCGACGGTGCGCCGAAAGATGCGAGCGCCACCCGCCGGCGCCTGGCCCGCATGATCGGCCTCGACGAGCGCGAGGCCGCGCCCGAGGAGTGGCTGGCGTTCGCGCGTGCATGGCGCGCCGCGCAGGTCGACGAGCTGGCCGGCCAGGCGCGCCTTGTGATCGACGCGCACGCGCTGGGGCTGGCCGCGCACGTGGTCAGCGCGGGCTGCGGCGATTTTCTGGTGAGCGACGTGATCGCGCTGGCCACGGGCCGCACGCACCCCATCGTCGCTTACGGCAGCGGCGTGGCGCGCGTGGCTGCGCACGCGCGCGTGGGCCGCGCCGACGTGCAGGCGGGGGCCCAGGTGTGCGCGCCGTGCGTGGCCGTGGCCGCGCTGTTCGACCGGGACACACGCTGATGTGGGTCGTCAAGATCGGCGGCAGCCTGAGCAGCCACCCGATGCTGCCGGCCTGGCTCGACCTGCTGGCCCAATGCGGCGGCGGCCGCGTGACCGTGGTCAGCGGCGGTGGCGTCTTTGCCGATGAAGTGCGACACGCCCAGGCCCACTGGAGGATCAACGATCTGAGCGCGCACAACATGGCGGTGCTGGCGATGGCGCAGACCGCGTACCTGATGCACGGCCTGAACCCGCAGCTGCGGCTCGCCCGCAGTGCAGACGACATCCGCCACGTGCTGCAAGCCGGCGGCACGGCGCTGTGGCTGCCGTTCGAGATGCAGCGCGACGGGCCCGATGCCGACACGAACTGGGAGGTCACATCCGACAGCATCGCCTTCGAACTCGCGCAGCGCCTGAATGCGGAGCGACTCGTGGTCGTCAAATCGTGCGAGATCGACCCGAAAGCGAGTCTGGCGCAGTTGGGCGAGGCCGGCATCGTCGATGCGCGGTTCGCCACGCTGTCGAACGCCGCGGCGTTTCCGATCGACATCGTTCACCACGACGAGCTCGCGCGCGTGCGGGCCTTGTTGTTGGGGGAGGTGCGGTATGGCGCGGGGTGACGCAGTGCGGCGACCCGGGCCGGCGCCTCGGCCGAATCATCGTTTCGCCTTTCCTCCATCGCTGGCGGCCCGTTGCACGAACTCTGTGTCGCGCTGGGTCAACCGAGCGAGACCCTCGTCGCCGACGCGTTGACGCAGTTGCACGACGCTCAGATCGCAAGTCCGGCAACTTCCACGCTTCACCGTGCCGTCGTCGCTGGCGGTGAAGATGATCTCTTCAGTCGGATGGAAGCGCACGTCGTTGACCGCGGCGTTGTGCCATTCGAGCGTCACCAGTTCAAGCCCGGTGCGCGCATTCCACATGCGCACCGTGCCGTCGGCGCTGCCGGTGGCGATCTGGTCGCCGCGGTGATTGAAAACGACCTTGTAGATCGCCGCGGAATGACCACCGGCCATCTCCACCGGTGACGCACCTGCGGCGGCGTCGAGCGGCCAAATCTTGGCGTTCCGATCGGCGCCGGCCGAGGCGAGGTAGCGGCCGTCGGGGCTGAAGTCGAGCGCCATCACGCTGCCTTGATGGCCTTCCAGCCGCCGTGGGGCACCGTCTGGGATGCGTCGGTCGAAAAGCCAGATCGTCTTGTCGTTGGTGACCGCAACCCAACGGCCGTCGAGACTGAGGGCAGCGGCTTGGCCGTTCTGATAGTCCGGAACCGTGAATCTGTCGACGGGGTCTGCGCCGTCGACAGCCCGCCGTTGAATTGTGAGTTCACCTTTCGGATTGATGCGCACACTCTCCGAGCGCTGAGGGGAATAGGCGAGGACGGGGGCAACGGATCTGGCCTGGATGCCCCCCTTGCCGCGTTCCCATTCGACTGCAGTGGCGTTGCCCATGAAGATGTCGTATCTGTCGGCCCTGGTGACGATACCCGATCCGCCGGAGATCCAAAGGAGTTGACTGATCATGTCAATCGGGCCTTCTGCAGACTGGTCGATCGGCGTTGCCGGCGCACCGTCACGGGCCAGCGACAGCAGGCCGCAATACTGGCCGCTCACGACACCTCTTTCACCGCAGAAGGCCAGTTCCTTGCCGTCGGGCGACGGCGCCGCGGTGAGGACCCAACGATCGGTCGAGGAATGCAACGTGCGCGCTGACGGCTCAATCTTCCAGATCCGCATCGTCCCGTCCGAGCTGGCGGTGATGATGCGATCGTCGCCAATGAAGCGCGTTCGCACGACCGAGTCGCGATGGCCGATCAACGTGGCGATGGGACCGCGTTCGCGCGACCAAACGCGTGCAATGCCGTCGTCGCTCGACGAGACGGCGTATTTGCCACTGGACGAGGCGTCGGCATCGTTGATCCAGGAGTTGTGGTGCGCGTCGCCCGGCATCGGCGTCTCGCCCTCCCAGAATTGCAGGCGCCGATCGGCGATTGTCAGCAGTCGGCCCTTCCCGTCGATGCGCGCGCGGATAACTGGTCGCCCGTGCGGCAACGTCCACTTGACCTTCTTGCTGGCGCTCGCCACGGACAGCCGATGGCGCTCGAGATCCAAGCCCCAGACGATCGCTTGGCCGTCGTCGGATGCCGTCGCGAGAAAAACCCCGCCCTCGCCTTCCCAAAGGTCGAGGTCGCGAATGGCGCGTTGGTGCGTGATCGGCGAACTGATCGCCTCCTGCGAGATCGTTCCGATCCACGGGCTGCGGTTGTCTGCCACGTTCCACAGCAGCACTTTGCCCCATGAGTCGCCGCTCACAAGCCAGCGGCTGTCCTTCGCGAACGCGAGTGCCGTGATCGTGGCACCCTTGCCCGCTGTCAGCACGATCGGCGCGCCGATCGGCCCTGGGCGTTCCGGCAACGACCAGATTGCCAGCTGGCCCTTCATACAACCTGCTGCAAGCCAGCGTGCGTCCGGGCTCGTCTGCAGCGTGAACACGGAATCGTCGCTGTCTCCGCCCGGGCAGTTCCAGTCGGACAGAACGGTACCGTCCAGCGCCTGGATCCGCACGCCGTGCCCATCCGACTGCACCACGACCAGCCCCCGCTCGTCGAGCAACCAGACTTGACTCGCGCGCCACGGCAACCTGCGCCGCCGTACGACTTCGCGCGCATCGTTGGTGTCGACGACCGCCAACTGGTCGCTACCCACGACCGCGATGCGCGTCCCGTCATGGTTCGGCCGCGCATCGGCGATGGGTGCGCCGAGGTCGAAGATGTGCTCGGTGTGCGAGACCAACAGGGTCTCGACCGACTGGCGCAGCACTTGTTCGGCCTGCGGGTTTTTGCTGTCATGGTCCAGCGCCGCGAGCGCCAGGTGAGCGCTCAACGCGGGGTCGAGCCGCAGCTCGCGCCAGCTGAGGTTGGCGAGTTCCTGCGACAGCCGCTGCTGATCGGCCTTGTGGGAGGAAAGACTCAAGAAGGCCGCCGTGCCGAGGGCACCGATCAGTACCAGCGCGAACCCCGCCCCCAGCCAGCGCCCGCGCACAAGACGGCGCTGTTCGGCTTGTGCCTTGGCCACGCTGTCGCGGATGAACTTCAGCGCCTGCGGCCATCGAGCAACGCCAGCATCGCCCGCGCCAAGACGGACCCAGGCTTCGTTGGGCTGCTCCTTGCGCTGCCACTCGAGCACCTCCTCCAGCTCGAGTTCCTTCCACAGCGCGCCCTTGCCGTCCGGGCGCCGATCGGAGGCCTGCAGCAGCTTCTCCAGCTCGAGGCGCGACTCGGCCTCGGCTTGAACCCAGTGGCGCAGCGATGTCCATTGGCGGATCAGACTCTCGTGGGTGATGTCGATCACCGGGTTCGTCGCCAGCGACTCGACCAGCGGCGGGCGCAGGAAGCACGCCTGCGGGCTGCGCAGATGATCGACGACCGCGGCGACGTCGGCTTCGTCGTCGTTCGCCGTGCGACGAACGACGTTGCACAGCTCCACAAATGGCAACGGTCTGCGCACCTCGGAGCCGTCGGGCCGCCGCTCCGTCAGGGCGCGCATCACGCGGCCCGCGACGCTGCGCAGCTTTGGCGGCAGCGCACTGAGCAGCAACTCGGCGTGCCGGTCGAGCGCGTCATGGCTGCCGCCGATGGCCGCATAGTCGCCGACTTCGATGTCGCGCGCGCCGGCGCCGCCGCTGGCATCGGCGCTGTTGCCGGCCCATTGCAACCAAATCTGGCTCAGGGCGTGTTGCATTACCGGCAGATCGTCGTAGTCGTCCGGCACATCGTTCAAGATGCGTTGGACCAGGCTGAGCCGGATGTCGAAACCGCGCTGGTGTACCGGGCCAACGATGGCCTCCTTGCGCTGATCGCGCGTCAGCTTCGGCACCAGCACCAGCCCGCGGCTAACGGCCTCGGCGAGACCGGGAAAGTCTGCGCAGTAGCCGAGCGCATCCGAGCGCAGCGTGATGACGACGCGCAGCGACGACGAGAGTTCGAGCGATGCGTGCAGCAACAGCTTGACGAAGGCGGCCGCCTCCTGCGGATCGCCGAGGCGCTCGAACCGAAACAGCTCTTCGAACTGATCGACGACGACGATCACGCGCTCGGCCGGCGGCAGCCCGGCCAAGCGCACCGCTTCAACAAGGCCGATCGCGCTCAGACGGAGCCGGCCGTAGAGCGCGCCGATGGCGTCTGGCGAGCCCGCGTGGCCGAGTACCTGCGCCAGCGATTCGGCCAGCCGCGCGATCGGCTGCCGGCCGGGCCGCAGCACCACCGGCCGAAATGCCGCGCCACCGTCCGCGAGTGCTCGCTGCGTCAATGCCTTGAACATGCCTGCCAGCACGATCGACGATTTGCCGCACCCGGACGGCCCGGCAACCGCGACGAAGGCGTTCGCATCGACGACGCGCATCAACGCGTCGATCTGCTCGTCGCGGCCGAAGAACAGATCGGCGTCGTCAGGCGTGAACGAGCGCAGGCCTGGAAACGGATTGAGCGCACGAAGCTCGTCGGCGGTCATTGCTCGGCCTTAGCTCGCGTCGGAGAAGAACTCACGCAGCTCGCGATCGGCGCTGGCGCCTTCACGGATCACGCGTGCCTTGCGCGTCACGAACTGGCGCTTTTCTGCATTGTCGGGTGCTGCAGCCAGGATCACCAGGCGCTCGCGCCCGAGGCGGTCGGCGAGCTGCGGCACGCGCAGCAGCTGCTGCAGCCACCCCTCCGGCTGCGTGGCCCAGTAGATCAGGCATCGCGAACCAGCCGACAACGCCTGCGCCAATGCAGCGGCGTCACGCACAATGCCCCCGCCGAAGCGGATCGGCACGGCCTCGATGTCGAACTCCTCGACCAGACGCGTGCGCATCGCTCCGAAGGCGTCGTAGTCGGCGTCCTCCAGCAGCACGACCACCTCTGCGCCTGCCGCCGCCGGGGCGGCGAATGTTGGTGCTGGCGCCAGTTTCTTGTAAACCAGCGCTTTCAGGTCTTCGAGATTGCACGTCGGCATCTCCAGCACCTCGACACCCTTGTCGGCAAACGGCCCGTCGATCTCGAGCAGAAAGCGCTGCAGCGCAGTGCTCGCGCCCTCACGCGCCGAGACCCAGACCAGCGGCGGCGGCCGGTCGCGGCAACCCATCACGTCAATGGCCAGATCGAGCTGGTGTCGCGCCTGTTCGACCTCGGCTTCGGTGCGCAGCCCTTGTGGCGTGACCAAGTGGATCGACATCCGCGCGTCTTCGAGGTCGTTGCGAATTTCGCGCTCGATCTGAGCCGAACTCCACAGGTACTCGCGGTCCGGCGCGACCAGGTAGCGGCGGTCGAAGAGATCGGCACAGAGGTTGTCGCGATCACGGTACAGGCCGGGTTCGACGTCGGCGACGAAGACGCGCCCGATGAAACGCGACAGCGAGGCGTCGCGTAGCCGCTCCAGCGCGATCGTCAGCTCCTGTGCAAGCCAAGCCAGTCGCTGCTGGAACTCGAGGCAGTCCGCGTCGATCTCGCTGAAGCCCAGCGGCGCATCCTGGCGCCGCTCGAAGAACTCGCGGCGCTGCCGGGTCTGCAGCTCAACCGGGACGTCGTCCTCCGACCGTGGCGGCTGCATGTAGACCGGGAAGATGCGGCGCCGCCCTTGATTGCGGTCGTCGCGCAGCGCGGCGAGCATCAAGTCGAGTTCGTTGCGGCATTCGCGCGACTCCAGATAAGTGCGGGAGATGATCGCCAGATAGATGGCGGCGCTCTTCATCGCATCGACCAACTTCTCGCGCCAGTCGTCCCCAGTATGCAACTGCTCTTCGTCACGCCAAATGACCACCGCATCGCCGACCAGCTGCCTCAGGCTCAAGTGCAGGGCCTTCTGGAACGAGCTGACCCAGCGATCCGGGCCCTCGTTGATGACGCGGCGATAGCTGATGAAAAGGTCGTTCTTAAACTCGGGAAGATAGGCCACGTGTCGATGTACCGTTCTCGCCGCTGTCGGCACCGCAGCCTACCGTATTGGCGCGCAGGCTGTATCCCTAACGAAGACGATGCGCGACCTGATCACCAACGCGGGGCGGTACTTAGGAGGCCGCGCGAGATCGCCCTGCCTATCCGACATTCGCCATGACCGGTCCCCGCATCAATGCCCGCAGCTCCAGCACCCTCCGCACATCGAGCGCCGCACTTCGATCGCCAGCGCAAACCGCAGTCCGAAACCCGGCGAAGTCGGGCGCGAGCGCGCTCAGCAGTGCATGGTGTTCGATGCGCAATGCGCCCGCCAGTCCCACCATGGCCCCGGCGGCGCGAACGGTGGCGACGAAGCACTGAAGTTCCACCATCGGCACCGCATCGAACAAGCTGCCCGCGCGCTTGTCGGCCGTGTCGGCCATCACGCCGGGGAAACCGAGCGCACAGGCATGTTGCACATGCGCGAACTCAAGCCCCCGGTCGGCGATGAAGACCGGCACGATGGGGTGGCCGCAGGCTCCGAGCATGTCGAGCACGGCGAGCGCCTGCGGCACACGCTCGATGCCGACCTTCACGTAGTCGACACCGCAGCCACCGACCGCCGCCACACACCGTGCGATGCGGCCGGCCTCGTGCATCGGCACGTCGCCGATCGTCGCGCTGATCGGCAACGTGCTGCCGTGGCGGCGCAACGCGGCGACTATTCGCCCGATCGTCTCGACGGCCAAGCCACCGAGCGCGCCCGCGCCGGGTTCCTTCAGGTCGATGAAATCGGCGCCACCCTCCGCGGCCAGCAGCGCCTCGCCGACATTGCGAACGCTGATCAACAGTTTCATGAGGCGGGGCCTTTGGCGTTGTCGTTCGCCCGCTCCGCCAGATGGCGCTGCACCGCCGCGGTGAGCCAGCCCCAGGCTTCGTGCTCCTCCGGGCCGGCGGTCTTGTCGATCGCGATCTGCAGGTAGGCGAACTCGCTTTGCACTTTCTGCGGCGGCAACATGTGCAGCCGGCTCACCAGCACCGCCCCTTCGATCACCGCCGCCTGCGCGCGGTTGAAGCCATTGAAGCCGGCGTGCGTGGCCTCGTGCACCCGCGCCATGTGCAACACCGGCCGCTGCACATCGTCGATGCGCTCGGCCAGGCGCAGCTCGATGTGGCGCAGCGCGCAGGCGAGCCGCACACCGGGGACCTGCGCCGCCGGCAGCACCGGCCACTGGCGGCGCCCGGTCACGCAGCCAGCGAAGACGCGCGTGTCGATCACGATGTTGAGCACGGCGTGGCCGGTGGCGCTGATGTTGTCGAGCGTGGTCGACGGCTTGAACGGCATCAGCACGACGCGCTGCTCGACGTAGCGCACGCCCATAGGCGCGATGTGCGGCCTGCCGTCGGGGGCAACGGTGGTGACCACGGTCTCGAAGATGACGTCGTTCATGTCGAGCTCGTCTTGGCGCGGGTCGTTCCCGGCGCACACCACGCATTCAGATCCTGCTCGGCGCGATCGACAGCGCAACCCCAGTCGAGCGGCTGGTCCTGCACGTAGCGTTTGCCGAGCCGGTGCGCGATCTCGGCGTGTGCGAGTTCCACGCCCATGTAGAACGCATGCGCCGCGTCGCCTTCGAGCCCGAGCTGCGGCCAAAGTTCGAACGCACCTTGCCCGAGCCGCAACCCGTCACGGTTGTAGACATGCAAGCCCTGCGCCGACACCTGCACCCGAAAGTTCGGGTCACGCACCAGCGCGGCGGTGGCCTCAATTTCTTCGGGCGTGTCGGGGAACGGGTGCTTCGCGTGCACCGTCATCAGCGCGCCGCTCATGCCCTTGGGCAGCGTCTGGTGTCGGTGCGCGGCGTGCATGATGCGGCGCGCCCAGTCGGCCTCCTTGACGGCGCGGCGCGCGTGCGCGCTGACCTGCGTGGTCAGCACCGCCGCCACGTCGAGCTCGGCGCACAGGCCGAACAGCAGCGCGTTGATGCCGCTGGTGTCGGCCTCGGTCAGTTCGGTCAGGTTGCCCACGCCCATCATGATCGGCGCTTCGGGGAAGCGCTCGCGCAACCGGTGGTAGCGCACGATCGACGCCGCGAAACCGAACGGAATCGGGTCGAGGATCGAATCGGCCAGAAACGCCCTGCCCTGGCGTTGCAGGATGCCGACCGCTTCGAACAGCGAGGCTTCGTCGCTCGGCGTGCGCGGGATCAGCACCGGCGTGGCGGCCACGTCGTCGGCCACCCACAGCGTGTCGAGCGTCAGGCTGAGCAGGTAGTCGGCGCCGGCACGCGCGCCGCGCAGCAGCTCTTGCGCATCGATCGAATCGACGCTGACCTGAAAGCCTTCGGCCTTCAGCGCCTGCACACTGTCGGCGAGGTGATCGAACGGCGTGTCGGGCAGGCTGCCGAGGTCGATCACATCGGCGCCATCGGCGCGCAGGCGCCGCGCGCGCGCCATGATCTGCTCGACACCGAGCTTGGGCGCATCGACGATCTCGGCAAAGATCGCGACCTCGTAGTCGTCGAGCGTGATCGCCTGCGCGGCGCGGTTGAAGAAGCGCGGCAGGTCTTTCACTTCCTCCGGCCCGCGCTGAACCGGGAGGCCGAAGTGCTGAGTCAGGGCCTCCACATCGCCACGGCAGCGGCCGGGCACGATGATGCGATCGATGCCTGTCAGCGGCAGCGCAACGCGGCGTCGGATCATCTCGGCCGTCATCAACGCCGCGACCTGCAGGCCGAGCTCGCGCAGCTCCCACGTGAAGGGCGGCGCCTCGATGCTGGCGAGCACCCGTTCCAGGCTCGGCTGCGCGAGGCGCCCAGTCAGGAAGAGGATGTGTTCCATGCGAGCGAGAGTTCTTTCAGTCGGGCATCGAGCGCGGATTCGAGTTCTGCGGCTGAGGCCACGACGCGGCAGAAATCGATGCCGCGCAAGCGCTCGACGTTGTCGAACTCGATGCGTCGCGGCCGCAAGGTCACCCAGTCGTGCGGCGAGCGGGTCACGACCACCGGTTCTGTATCGCATGCAAACACGATGCCCGGGATGCCGAGCTTGCCGGCCTGCGCGAACATGTTGGTCGGCAGCGTATCGCTGATGCCGAAGGCACACTTGGCCACGGTGTTGCTGGTGGCGGGCGCGACGACGACGGTGTGGTACACGTCGTCGTAGAGCATGCCCACGGGCACGCCGCTGGCGGTCTTGTCGCGAAAGACGCGAAAGCGCGGCTTCAGGTCGTCGAGCGCGAGCTTGTAGATTTCGAGCACTTCTTCGGCCGCCGCCGACAGGAACAGATCGACCTCGGGCAGCCGCGCCGCCAGCGCCATCGACTCATCGAGAAAGTGGCCCGAGCCGGTGACGCACCAGGCGAAGCGCGATCGTGCCGGTAGCGGTGGCGTCGGCTCGATGCTCAAGGCGTCATCGGCCCCAGGCAGCTCACTGCCCGTGCTCCGGGTGCGAGATTTCGATGTGCAGCTTGTGGAGCTTGCGATACAGGGTGTTGCGGCTGACATCGAGGGCCTTGGCAACGTTGCTCACATTCCAGCGGTGCTGCTCGAGCATCTGCAACAGCACTTGCCGCTCGTTGGCCTGGATCGGGTTGAGCTTGACGGTGCAGGCCGCGTTCGCCGCACGCATGTCGTCGGCCGCCGACGCGCCCGCCACGTCGGCGTCGAACGCATTCGAAGCGGCAGCGCCGTGCGGGCTCGCTCGGGCATGCGAGGTTTGCAGATTGACGGCGAGCGACGACAGGTGCTCGCGCTGGATCGTCTTGCCGTCGGCCAGCGCCGCGGCGCTTCGCAGCACGTGGCCGAGCTGGCGGATGTTGCCCGGCCAGCTGTGCTCCATCAGCACGCGCTCGGCTTCGGGGCCCAGGCGCGCCTCCGCGCCGCCCTCGGTGGCCAGCACCGCGCGAATCAGCTCGCGCTTGTCGCTGCGCTCGCGCAGCGGCGGCAACAGCAGCTCGATGCCGGCGATGCGGTAGTACAGATCTTCGCGGAAGCGGCTTTCGCGCACCAGCGCCGGCAGGTGGCGGTGGCTCGCGCTGACGAGCTGGAAGTCGACCGCGTGCGTTTCTTCGGTGCCCAGCGGCGCGACGCGGCGCTCGTCGAGCACGCGCAGCAGGCGCGCCTGCAGCTCCAGCGGCATGTCGGCGATCTCGTCGAGGAACAAGGTGCCGCCGTCGGCCTGCAGGATCTTGCCGCGGCGCCCCGTGCGCTGCGCGCCGGTGAACGCGCCGGCGCGGTAGCCGAACAGCTCGGACTCGATCAGGTTCTCGGGCAGGCTGGCGCAATTGACCGCGACGAACTCGCCGCTGGCGTGCGGGCTGGCCTCGTGCAGCGCGCGCGCGAAGACCTCCTTGCCGGAGCCGGTCTCGCCGCACAGCAGCACCGGCGTGCGCCGCGCGATCACGCGCCGGGCCGTGTCGAGCTGGGCTTTCAGGCGCGGGTCTTCGAAGGTCGAGGCGCTGGTCGTCGGCCGTGCCGCGCCAAGCCGCGCCGAAGCGCGCGCCGGCGTCACCGCACGCACCATGCTCACCGACGAGGCATCGGCATCGGAGGCCGGCCGGCGCGCCACCGCGAAGAAGC
This sequence comes from uncultured Rhizobacter sp., assembly GCA_964247075.1. Taxonomy (GTDB): domain Bacteria; phylum Pseudomonadota; class Gammaproteobacteria; order Burkholderiales; family Burkholderiaceae_C; genus LMDS01. Next base: position 35,963 of record CAXTSS010000018.1, read on the forward strand.
GCAGCGCAGCGTTCGCGCGGTAGGTCACGACCGGGTGGAACGACGACGAGGCGCTGCGTTGCAGCATGTCGGCCAGCGAGGTCTGGAACAGGTCTTCGATGCGGTGCGAGCGGACCTCGTCCATCGACTGCAAGCCGAGTTGGAACAGCGCGCTGCGGTTCGCAGCCAGGATGCGGCCGTCGTCACCGACCGCGAGCTTGCCCTCGTGCAAGGTGTAGACGAACTCCGGGCGGCTGTGAAAGTGCAGCGGGTGCGCACCGCGGAACTGCAGGTCGATCAAGCGGTTTTCGATCATCCGCGCGGTCATGCCCAGCAGCACCAACAGGTGCTGTTGCATCTGGCCCGAGCGGCTCGAGACATCGAGCACCGCCACGATGTTCCCCGAGGGGTCGAACACCGGCACGGCCGAGCAGGTGAGCTGCGTGAACTGCGTGAAGAAGTGGTCTTCGCGCCGCACCGAGACCGGCGTGGCCGCGACCAGGCAGGTGCCCATGCCGTTGGTGCCGGCTTCGGTCTCGCTCCAGGTGCCGCCGGCGCGCATGCCCAGCGGCCCGACCTCGGCCGCGAACTCGGGCGACGAGACCATGTGGATGATGACGCCGTCGGTGTCGGTGAGCACGACCGCCGATTCGTTGTCGGCGAGCTGCTGGTACAGCGTGGTCATTTCGTAGCGCGCGCAGTCGATCACGTCGGCGCGGCGGGCACAGCGCTCCTCGAGTGCGGCGCGCGCGACCACGGTCGGGTCACGCGGCTTGTCGGGGTGCAAGCGGTATTCGTTGAGGCAACGGCTCCACGAGCGCATGACCAGGTCGTTGGTCTGGTCGTGAAATCCACTGCGCACGACATCGAGCACATGATCGGCATGCCGATCGGCCGGCGGTCGGGCGTCTCTCAAGGTCAACGGCATCGATGTCTCCATCCAGTGCGGGCCGCCTGTCCTGGGGTTGGCAGCGGCTCTCGATTTTGGTGTGCCTGCCCTCGGTGCACACCCGGCAAAACACGCGGTCGGCAACGGCCGCGTTCCAGGGGTTGGATATTGGCCCATATTTTGCAGCTTGGGGGTGATGGTGCGCAAAGATTCATCCGGCCTCATGGCCGTTCCGGCAGCGGCGCCCTCGCACGACGCTGCGACCATGGACCTGATCTTCATCGAGGGCTTCACCGGCGACACGGTGATCGGCATTCACGAGAGTGAATTGCACCGTCCTCAGCCGCTGGTGATCGATGTGCATGCCGGGCTGACGCGCTCGCGCGCCTGCGACACCGATCGCATCGCCGACACGATCGATTACGGCCTGGTTTGCGAGCGGCTGCGCAGGTTGCTGATCGAGCACCGGTTGCAACTGCTCGAGGCCTTTGCCGAGGCGATCGCCGAGATCCTGATCGGCGAGTTCGGCGCACGCTGGGTGCGTGTGAAGGTCGTCAAGCCGAACAAGTTCGACGATGTGACGGCCGTGGGCGTGCAGATCGAACGCAGCGCCCCGATCGCCGACGACAAGAACTCGCGCGGTGCCGCGGTGCTGCGGCTGCTCGGCTCCGGCATGGTGCCGGGCGGGCGCTAACGTTCAAATTGCCGCGCGCCGCCCGGCGGTACGAACACTGCCCTTCAGTTCGCCGCGAACGGGTGGCTCACCGAGCCCTTCTTCGCAACCACTTCAGCCGCAGTCGGCGAGCCGGCGACGGCACGCTTGATCGACTCCTTGACGGCCTGGTAGTTGTACTCCTGGATCTTCTTGTCGTTCTCGGCGAGCCAGTGGATGAACACACCGACACAGATGAACAGGTTGTCGGCTTCGGCCGCCGGGATCGTGCCGTCTTCGACGCAATCGGCCACCGCCATCGCCACCGCGCGCTGCGCCGGGCCGAACATCTGCACCGCCTGCTTCGCACCCTTGATCGTGACCTTGTTGAACATCACGGTCGCGGGCTTGGTGAGCAGGTTGGGGGCGACCACCGCGAGCAGCGAGGTGAATCCGTCCTTGTTGTTGGTCAGCGCGTTCGCGAACGCTGTCTCGACAGGGCTGCCGCGCGGCCCGATCAGCAGATCGATGTGGGCAACTTCATTGCCGTCACCGACGAGCGATTCACCGACCATCATGCGATCAATCTTTGCCATGGCTTTTCATCTCCTTTAGTGCGTTCCCCGGCGGGGCGTAACGCCACTGGCGGGTTCGCCAGAGCGGCTCGGTGAGTATCACGATCCGTGCCACCGCGCGCGCAGCACCGCCGCAGCGAATCACGCCGCACCCGCCAGGCCCGCGAGCAGCAGCGCAGCCACGGTCAGATCGGCTGTCGTGCCGGGGTTGATGCGAGCGGCCTTCAGCGCGGCGTCCCAGGCCACGAATTCCGGCTCGGAATCGAGCGTGCCCGCGCCGCGCGAACGCGCGGCCCAGGCCTGCGCCGCACTCATGACAATGTGTGCCACCGGCTCGCCGTGAATCCGAACAATGTGTGAATCGGCGAAACGGCTGAGCAGCGCCAGGTACAGGCGCTGTACGGCCGCCGTCGTGCCCGCGTCCGTTGAGGTGTCGTCAAGCGTTTCCATGAGTGAAAACCCTTTGCCGAGCGCTGACGCCGCAGCCTCGAACAGATCGGCATAGCCATCGCGGTATTGACGCGCGATGCTGTCGCGCGCTGCCGCGATCGCCATCGCGGCGCGCAGATCGACGCTCGGCGGCGAGCGCACGTCTTCGCGGGTCACCGCCCCCAGGCCGCCGGGGTTCGCGCGCGCGATGGCGCGGTACGCGGCTTGCGCATCAGCGAGGTCGAGTTCGCTCAGCACCGACTCGATCGCGGCGCGCAGGGCCGCCGGCGTGGACGCCTCGGGCCTGCGCTCGACCGCGAGCGCGATCGGCGCGCACAGCAGCAAGATGCCCAGGTTGGTGTTGCAACCCGCGACCGCCCAGCTGGCAACGACCGCCGCCTCGATGCGCTCGCCAACGCTTGCGCCGCCCTCGAACAAAGGCCCGGCCGAGGCCCGCGCGCTGGCGACGAACAGCTCGGCGTGCATGCCGTGCCCGCTCGACGCGCGGCTGACGTTGCCGGGCTTGCGCACTGCGACGTCGAGCTCGCAGGCGCGCACGAAGCACGCCCTCGCCCGCGCCACCGCAATCATGCGCGACGCGGCGCGCCGGCGTGCAGCAGCGCGAGCTTGCGATCGAGCAGATCGCCGACGATCGCGCGCGCGATGTTGAAGCCGGTGACGCGTTGCAGACCCTGCCAGGCAGCCACGCCGTTGACCTCGATCACGTCGACGCCGCCGGCGGCCGCCGAGGGCATCAGATCGACACCCGCATAGTCCATGCCGAGGGCGTGTGCCGCGGCTTCGGCCGGTTGCGCGAGTTCCGGCGTCAACTCCGCCGGCTCGCAGCGCGCGCCTTGCGCGACGTTGTGGATCCAGTGCGTGCTGACGCGCCGCATCGCGGTGACGGCGCGGCCACCGATGACGAGCACACGCCAGTCGAAGCCGGGCTCGCCCAGCGGCGGCACGAAGCGCTGCAGGTAGGCGAGCGAGCCGTACCCCTGGTCGATGTCGGGCAACGGGTGGTGCACGCCCTGCACCTGCCCGACGAGTCGCAGGCCTTTGCCCTGCGAGCCGAACAGCGGCTTGAGCACAAGCGCGTGACCGGCCGCGCTCTCGCGCATCACGATGCGCTGCGCCTGCGGCTGCGACTCGGTGGCCCAGGTGGGCGGCGTGGCGATGCGCGCCGCATGCAGCAGCAGGCTCGTCATCGACTTGTCGACGCTGCGCTCGATCGCGCGCGCGTCGTTGTAGACCGGCACGCCGAGTTCGCGCAGCGCGTGCAGCACGCCGAGCCGCTTGGTGACCTGCTCGAACGTGCCGCCGGCAATGCCGCGCACGAGCGCGGCGCCCGGCAGGTCGCGGCCGAAGCCGGGGATCGCCAGGCCGTGCCAGGCGGCACGGGTGTCGATGCGGCAGTCGGCCAAATCGACGCAGCGGCCCACACAACCGCGCTCGCGCAGCGCGGCCTGCAACTGGCGCGTGTGCCAGCCCACTTCGTCGCTCATGATCGCGACGGTGACGCCACCCATCACGACTCTTTCAGCCAAGCGTCGGTGAGCAACGCCATGCTCAGCGCGCCACCGTGCCAGGTGTTGCCGCTGTCGAGGTTGCTGACCCACACTTCGGCCGGCGCGAACAGCGCCGGGTCGATCTTGTAGAAGTCGTACTCGGCCGCCTTGAAGATGTCGGCGAATGAACGACCGTGGTCGCGCGAGTTGCTCGACGGCAGCTGCCGCGCGAGTTCGCGCGCCTTCGCATCGTCGCCACGTACCGTGAGATGCACGCGCCCGCCGTACAGGATCGCGTCGTTGGTGCGGCCCATCGCCTCGACGCCGTCGGGGCTCGGTGCGGGCAGCGGCGCGGCGCCGAACCCGCCGACGATGTCGCCGAGCGCGAAGTCGAGTTCGTGCGCCTTGTGCAGTGCCACTTCGAGCACGCGCGCGACGACCTGCGTGGTGCCGGCCAGGCTCGTCGTGGGCGTCAGGATCAAGGTCAGCGCTTCCGGCGCCAGCGCGCAATCGCGCAGCAGCTTGTCGATGATCACCGCCGGCGGCGAACGATCGACTTCGAGCACCAGCACGCCGGCATCGGCGCGGTCGCGATAGCCGAGTTCGGTAAACAGCGCTTCCTTGGCCGCCAGCGCGCGCGCCGGGCCGGAGCCGAGCGAGAAGAACTTCTTGCCACCAGTCTCGGCCTTGCTCGCCGCGAGGCTCCAGCCCGCGTACTGGCTGCCCAGGCACGCGAGCACCGGCTGGGCGCTCTGAACCTCGATCCAGGTCGGCCAGCCTCCGAGGCCGCCGGCGCGCAGCCTCACGTGCCCGAGGCCGCCCATGCAGATTTCGCCGATGCGCAAGCCGGCTTCGACGCTGCCGCGCGTGTCGATGCCCGCATCGACGATGCAGATGCCGCTGGCATCGGCGCGCACCTGCACGCCGAGCCGGGCGGCCCGCGCGATCAGGCGCTCGACGAGCGGGCGCGCGAGGGTGTTCACGCTGAGCGTCCTGTCGATCGTCATGAAAGAGGCTCCAGAGAATGATGAACGGCGTCGCGCGCCTGTTGCAGCAGCCCGCGCACTTGCGCGGCGTCGGCACCCCTGGCACTGACACTGCACACCGGGTCGCCGGCGTCGAAGCGCATCGCCCCGGCCGGCAGATCATGGCATCCGGCGCGCTCGGCCAGGCGGTGCGCGGCGGGCGCATCGAGTTGCAGCGGCCGGCGCGCGAAGACGATCTCGGTGCCGTTGACCGCCGTGTTCGCCGCGGTTTCCGCATGCGGCAGCTCGCCCCGAAGGCAGGCGTGCGCGTGAGCGGCCACGAGGCCCTTGCCATACAGCGCCATGCTCGCCGGCGGCCGCGGGTTGATTTCGAGCACGCCGAAATCGTCGCCGTCACGCATGAAATCCAGGCTGCCCAGGCCGCGCAGTGAAAACGCCGCGGCGAGATCATCGACGGCTGCGGCGATGCGACTCGCCAAGTCCGCGGGCAACGGCATCGGCCCCACGGCGCCGCAGTAGACGAACGGCCGCGCGCCGAACGGCCGCACGATCAGCTCGTTGAAGCCGAGCACGCGGGCCGCGCGGCCGTCGGCGATGAACGTCGCCGACATCGGCGTGCCCGCCATCTCGCGCTGAAAGTAGTGATGCTCGGTCGCATCGACGTGCTCGCTCGCGCGGCGGATGTGCCATCCGCCACAAGCGTGCGCATCTTTGACGAGCCAGCCGGAGGCATCGGCCGGCGCCGTCATCTGCACGGCGGGATGCGGGATGCCCGCAGCGTCCAGTTGCGCGAAGAAGCGCTGCGGGTCGCGCACGCGCCGCAGCGCATCGGGCGGCGTGCCAATCAGCGGCAGCAGCGCCGCGCCGCGCTCGAGCAAGTCGAGGCGACCCTCGAAGCCGCTGCCGGCGATCCAGCCCGTCACGTCGCCACGCTGCGCCAGCGCGGCCAGGTGCGACAACAGCAGATCGGCGTCGATGCGCAAGCCACCCGACCGGCCGATCGAGAGCCACTGCGAGCACGCACGGCGCGTGTCCGCATCGCCGAACAGATCGAGCGCGATGACACCACAGCCGTCACGGGCAGCCGCCTCGGCCAGCACCCGCGCGGACAAGGCCACCACGGCCAGCACCTCCATTCAGACCGGCTTGCCGGCAGCGCGCAGCAACTCGCGCGCGACCTCGAAGGCCTCGGCGTAGCCGAGCCGCACCGCCTTCTCTGCTTCGCGCATCTGCACCAGCAGCCGCTGCTGCGTCTGGTACTTGACGTTGCCGACCGCGAGCGCGCCGATGCCCACGGCTGGCGTGCCGGCCAGCGGCTTCGCATCGTCCATCACGCCGACGCCGGCGATGCCAACGGGCGGCACCGCATTCACATCGGCCGCAACCTTCAGCTTCGTCGCGAAGGTGAGCGCTTCGGGCGAGACGATCTGCACACCCGCCGCGGCGCAGGCGAGCAGCACATCGGCCCCGCCGAGAGATGCACGCACCGCCGCCGGGTCACCGCCCGACACGCCGTGCAGGCGCACGCCGAAGCGCTCGCCGGTCAGGCGCGCAGCCTCTTCGGCGGCGTCGATGCCGTTGCGGCTCGACAGCAGCACCTCGGCGCCCGCCCCCGCCGCGATCACACCGGCGATGCGGCCCACCGGCCCGGTGCCGCCGAGGATCACGACGCGCTGGCCTTCGAGACCCTTGGCGTGCCGCCGTTGCAGCGCCGCTTCGACGCACGCCACCATCGCGGCGGCGGTGGTGTACGCGCCGCTCGGGTCGGCCATCAGCGAGACGACGAAGGGCTTGACCATCGCGGCCTTCGCGCGCTCGAGCATGTCGGCCGCAAGCAGCGCGTCGCGCCCGCCGATGAAGATGCCGGTGCGCGCCACGCCCTTCGGCCCGCGCGAGAAGATCGTGTCTTGCGTCAGGCCGGCGATCGCATCGAGCCCGACCTCGCTGTAGGGCACGATGATCTGGTAGCCGGCGTCGGCGGCCATGTTGATGTCGAACGGGCTCATCTGCCGGCCCGGGGTGAACATGTGCAGGATGTAGGGGCGTTCCATGGCGACTCCGCGTGTTCGATGAATCAGCGCGCGCGTGTCGGCATTCGCCGATCGACGACGGTGGCACCGCCGTTGCGCGCGGAGACGATGCGCAAATCGAGCGATGGCGCGACGACGCCGGCCGCGCGGGCCGCGGCGACGACGGCCTCGCCCTCAGCCTGCGACGGCAGGATCGCGAAGCCGGTCGGCCCCCACGAACTCTGGCCGACCGCTGCGCCGTGCTCGGCGCGCTGCTCGATCCACTCGATCAAGCGACCCACCGCCGCGCTCGTGAACGCGCTGCCGCCCTGCGCCGCCGCGAAGTGCCGGCCCAGCACCTGCTGCACGCGCGTGATGCCGGCCGCGAACGGCGCGAACTCGCCGCGCGCCGCGCCGGGCAGCACGCGCATCAGCACCTGGTGGCAGATGTCGGCGGCCATCGCCTGCGGCAACGGCGGCAGCGTCGCGATGGCGTGTCGCTCGTCGGCGCCCGACAGGCCTTGATGCATGGCGTCTTGCACCACCAGCACGCGCCACGCCGAAGGCAAGGGCATGCGCGCGAGCAGCGCCGCCGGTGCGCCGGCCGCGGCCGGCCCGCCATCGACGAGCAGCCCACCGTGGTCGAAGCCGGCGATGCCGATGCCCGAGCGCAAGCCGCGCCCCAACCATTGCGCCAGCAGCGGCGTGCTCAGATCGAGCCCATGCCATTGTGCGAACGCGCGTCCGATCGCCAGCGCGAGCTGGGTGCCGGAGCCGAAGCCCGCATGCGCCGGCAACACGCGCGCCAAGTGAAGCCGCAGCGGCTCGCGCAGGCCGGAGTGGCGTTGCAGCAAGTGCAGGTGCGCCTCGGCGCGCTCCACCTCGGCGCACTCGGCCGGGCCACTCGCGCTCACCTGCTCGGTGGCCGCCTCGCCCAGCTCGATCTGGGTCTCGAAGTCGTTGACCACCAAGCCCAGGCTGCCGTAAGGGCGGCCCAGCGAGCCAGCGGGGTCGAGAAAGCCCAGGTGCAGGCGCGCCGACGCGCGCACGCTCACGATCGCCTGGGGGTCGGCCAACGTGGCGGCAGCACTGGGAGAGAAGTCCATCGTGGTCGGGTCGATGACGAAAGCGCGATCGGGTCACGCGTTCAAAGCAAGCCCTGTTCCGCCGTCGGTGGGGCGTGTCCAGGGCCGCCGCGTGCGCGCCGCGCTGTGTCGAGTTGGGGACAGTATGTCATCGCAGCCTGTTGCTGCGCGCGGCCTGGCTCAGTCGTACTTCAGGTACTTGAAGCGCGGGTCGTCGGGCGTGCCCACGAGCGCCGAGCCGGCGACGGCGCCGGGCTGCCACATCACGACCTCTTCGATCTTCAACGCGAGCTCGAAGTCCTTGTCGGTGATGCCCTTGGCCGCGTGGTTCATCAGCTTCACGTTGACGAAGGCATACGACACGGTCAGGTCCGGGTGGTGCCACGCGGCCTCGGCCAAGTGGCCGACGGTGTTGACGACCATCAAGGTGCTCTTCCAGCCGCTCGTCTTGTATTTGCGCCGGATCCAGCCATCCTCGAACGTCCACCGGGGCAGCTGTTCGGCCAGGCGAGCGATGATCTCGTCGTGCGTGTAGACCTCGTCCACTGTCGGTTTGCGCCATTGGCTCATGGTTCACTGCTCGCAGTTGGAATTGCACTCGCATCCACGATACGTCTTCGTTGCCGCGCACGTCCACAGACTTGCCGAACACCACGTTGCCCGCCGGGGCGTCCACGATCGGCAGAGAACTCAGGAACGTCAGCCGCGACTGGCGGCTTCGATCGCCGCGATGTCGATCCTTCTCATCTGCATCATTGCCTCGAAAGCGCGTTTGGCCGCGGCGCGATCAGGATCGGCGATCGCGGCGGTGAGCGCGCGTGGTGTGATCTGCCACGACAGGCCCCACTTGTCCTTGCACCAGCCGCAGGCGCTTTCCTGCCCACCGTTGCCCACAACCGCGTTCCACAAGCGGTCGGTTTCGGCCTGGTCGTCAGTCGCCACCTGGAATGAAAAGGCCTCGGTGTGTTTGAACGCCGGGCCACCGTTCAGGCCGAGACAAGGAATGCCGATCACGGTGAACTCGACTGTCAAGACATCGCCCTGCTTGCCCGCGGGATAGTCTCCGGGCGCGCGATGGACCGCCCCCACCGCGCTGTCCGGAAAAGTCTCGGCATAGAACGTCGCAGCGTCCAGGGCGGTGCCGTCGTACCAGAGACAGATCGTGTTCTTGGGGATCACAGTTGTTCTCCAATTCATGACTGGTACCTTCATCCTACCCGCGGGCCGGCTGTCGCTGCAAAGCGCAGATACGACGCCAGACCGCGCTCTGGCAACATCGCACCAAAACTCCAGGACCGACGATGCAACGTATCGCCCATGACGCCGCCCGCTTGCTCTGGGCTTGCCGGGAATCCGGCACCGTCCTCGATGCCTTGCCGCCTGTGCTGCGTCCGAACGACACCCTGGCGGGCCATGCGATCCAATCCACGCTGCCCGCGATCGCCGGCCGCCCTGTCGTCGGATGGAAGATCGCCGCCACCAGCGCCGCGGGGCAGGCGCACATCCAGGTCGACGGGCCGCTACCGGGGCGCATCCTCGATACCTTCGTGCAGCCCATCGGCGCGACGTTCTCGCTGGCGGGCAATCGCATGCGCGTGGTCGAGCCGGAGTTTGCGTTCCGAATGAGGACCTCTTTGCCGCCGCGCTCTGCGCCTTACGCAGCCGACGAGGTGCGGGCCGCTGTCGCGTCGCTCCACCCGGCCTTCGAGCTGCCCGACTCGCGCTTCGCCGACTTCGCCCGAGCGGGCAAGGCCCAGCTGATTGCAGACGATGCCTGCTGCGGCCAATTCGCCTTCGGCCCGGACGCGCCGGCGGCGTGGCGTTCATGCGATCTGGCGGCGCACCGGGTGCAGGCGACGGTCTTCGGCGCCGACGACCGCGTTCGCTACACGCGCGAGGGCGAAGGGCGCGCGTTGCTCGGCCATCCGCTCACTGCGTTGACCTGGCTCGCGAACGAGTTGTCATCGCTCGGCATGGGTTTGCGCGCGGGCGACTGGGCGTCGTGCGGCACGTGCATGGTGCCGCTGGCGATAGGGGTGGGTGACCGTGTCGTGGCCGACTACGGCGCGTTCGGCCGGATCGAGATGGGCTTGTCCGGCTAGTCCTGTCACGATGCGGGCAACTCAGCCCGGCCGCTCCCGGGAACCCGACGGCCTTGTCGATTCGGGTTGTGGATCGTCGTGCAGGTGCCGCCCGCGAATGTCGCATGCGCCAGAGCGAGTGATCCCTGCGCTCACGCAGCGAAACGGAAGGAGAAGGTCGATGGACGAAAGAAGAGACAGTGAGCCCACCTCCATGAAGAACCGCACGACGGTGGAACGGAAATCCGAGCGTGAGCTGGTCGTTACGCGAACCTTCAACGGCCCGGCGCGCATCGTGTTCGAGGCGTGGACCCGGCCCGAGCTGCTCAAGCGGTGGTGGGCACCGAAGTCGACGGGCATGTCCCTGCTTTCCTGCGAGGCGGATGTTCGTGTCGGGGGCAGGTACCGTTTGGAGTTCGGCCACGCGGCCTCAAAGGCCATGGCGTTCTTCGGCAAGTACATCGAAGTGACACCGCACTCGCGCCTCGTCTGGACCAATGACGAAAGTGCGGACGGTGGCATCACCACGGTGATCTTCGAGGAAGAAGGTGGCAAGACGCTGCTGGTCTTGCACGAACTCCATCCCTCGAAGGAAGCGCTTGACGGTGCCATCGCGGGGATGGAGGGCGGGATGCCCGAGCAGTTCGCGCAACTGGACGAGCTTCTCGTCACCCTGGGCGCGAGCGCGGGACGGTCATGAAGTCGTCGAACTCGCGGTGGGCCGGCTGGCTCTTCACTAAGCGCAGCAGGCCGCGAGATGGCTGGGCCGCGGATGGGCCACAAGGCAAAACGCCGTCCACAGGGACGGCGTTTGCCAATTCGTTAGTTGTTGTTTTTGTTATTGAATTTGTGGTTGCGAGGGCAGGATTTGAACCTGCGACCTTTGGGTTATGAGCCCAACGAGCTACCAGACTGCTCCACCTCGCGACTGAGCCTGCGACTATAGCACAGCGCGAGACCATCCTCGATGGTCAAAGGCCGGCTGCCTGCAGCGTCTTCAGGAACTGCCCGCTGTTCTGGAAGCCCACGATGCGCGCGTTCGCGACCTCGTGACCCGATGCGTCGAAGAAGATCGTGCCCGGTGGACCGAACAGGCCGAAGCGCTTGAGCAAGGCGCGGTCGTCCGCGTTGTTGGCCGTCACGTCGGCCTTGAGCAGCAACGCGCCACTCAGCCTGCGCTGGACTTGCGGGTCGCTGAACGTGTAGCGCTCCATCTCCTTGCACGACACGCACCAGTCGGCATAGAAGTCGAGCATCACCGGCCGGCCCGCCGTGCGCAGCGCGGCATCGAGCTCGGCAACGCTGCGCAGCGGGCCGAACGGCAGCGCTCCAGTGGCCCCGCTCTCGGTGCGCCGCGTCAGGTGCGCGAGCGGCTGCAGCGGGTCGTTGCCGCCCGAAGCCGCCCCGGCGATCTGCAGCATGCCGATCACCGCGAGCACGGCCGATGCGCAACGCCGCCACAGGCTGTGTGACCAGCCGCCGTGCTGATGACCGTGCGTCTGCGAGACCAACATCACCGCGGCGCTGATCAACAGCGCGCCCCACAGCGCGAGCGCGAGCGCAGCGGGCAGGACGGACTGCACCGTCCACAGCGCGACGCCGAGCAGCAGCAGCCCGAACAGGCGCTTGATCTCGTTCATCCAGGCTCCGGTGCGCGGCAGCAGCGCACCGGCCGAACCGCCCACCAGCAGCAGCGGAACGCTCATGCCGGCGGCGAGCGAGAAGAGTGCGGAGCCGCCCAGCATCACGTTGCCCGTCTGGCTCAGGTAGACGAGCGCGCCGGCCAGCGGCGCAGCGACGCAGGGGCTCACGATCAGCGCCGACAAGCCGCCCATCACGAACACGGGGATGAATCGGCCCGCGGGCAGGCGCTGCGAGGCGCTCGCCATGCGGCCGTTGAACGCGGCCGGCAACTGCAGTTCGTAGACGCCGAACATCGACATCGCCAGCGCCACCAGGCCGAGCGCAAACGCGCCGAGCACCCAGGGGTTCTGCAACGCCGCGGCCAGCCCGGCACCGGCGAGGCCGGCGGCCACGCCGAGCGCGGTGTAGACCAGCGCCATGCCGAGCGAATAGCTCACCGCCAGCGCCAGGCCGCGCCCGCGCGAGACGCGCGCGCCCTGGCCGACGATGATCGACGACAGGATCGGCAGCATCGGCAGCACGCACGGCGTCAGCGAGAGCAGCACGCCGGCGACGAGGAAGACGCCGACGACGGGCCAGAACTTGCCGTCGCGCAGTGCGCCGTCGAGCGCGTCGTTGCCGGCGGCCGATGGCGCCGCCGGCGCCCGCGCATTCGGCGTTGCGATCACTGAAGGCGGGCTCTGTGCGGGCTCGGTGGAGGTCATCAAGCGCACCGTGCCATCGCCGCCGAAGCCTTTCAGCCCCACCTCGAGGCCGCGCTGCAGCGGCGGGTAGCACAGGCCGGCATCGGCACAGCCCTGACTGGTCACCAGCAACTGGAATCGTGCCGGTGCCTGCTGCACGGGAATGGTGATGCGGACGGCGTCGCGGTAGGTTTCGACGTCCTTCTGGAAGTTCTCGTCGAACTTGACCTTGCCTTGCGGCATCACCGGCGTGCCCAGCGTTGCGCCCACGGCTTCGAACTTGAACGGCTCGCGGTACAGGTAGTAGCCCGGCACGGCAGTGACGGTCACCTCGACGGTGCGGTCATCGACCGCACGCGCGGCGAGCTTGAACGCCAGTTCGGGCTGGAGAAACTCCTCCACCGCATGCACCGCCTGGCCGCCGGCGAGCAGCAGCGCGGCAGCGACAAGCCGCAGCCAAAGCCTGAACGGAGAGTGCATGCGCATGGGTCCGAAGCTTACCGCCGACGCAATCTCCACCAACGCGAAGGGCCAGCGAGAGCCGGCCCTTGGAGCGCTGGGTTCGCGACGAATTACTCGTCTGCCTTGGCTTCGGTCGCCGCAGGTTCCGGGCGATCGACGAGTTCGACGAAGGCCATCGGCGCGTTGTCGCCGATGCGGAAGCCCATTTTCAGGATGCGCGTGTAGCCGCCCGGGCGCGCCTTGTAGCGCGGGCCCAGTTCGTTGAACAGCTTGGTGACGATGTCGCGGTCACGCAAGCGGTTGAAGGCCAGGCGGCGGTTCGCCAGCGTGGCTTCCTTGGCGAGCGTGATGAGCGGCTCGACGACGCGACGCAGTTCCTTGGCCTTGGGGACCGTGGTCTTGATCGCTTCGTGCTGCAGCAGCGAGTTGCACATGTTGCGCAGCATCGCCAGGCGATGCTCGCTGGTGCGGTTGAGTTTGCGGAGTCCGTGACGGTGACGCATGGTGCTTTTCCTTGTCTACCAACTTATTGAACCCCAGCCGTATCAGGTACTGGGGTTTGCACGCGACAAGCGCTTATCGCTTGTCCAGGCCCTGCGGGGGCCAGTTCTCCAGCCGCGCGCCGAGCGTGAGCCCGCGCGAAGCCAGCACTTCCTTGATTTCGTTGAGCGACTTGCGACCCAGGTTCGGGGTCTTCAGCAGCTCGGTCTCGGTGCGCTGGATCAGGTCGCCGATGTAGTAGATGTTCTCGGCCTTCAGGCAGTTCGCCGAACGCACGGTGAGCTCGAGCTCGTCGACCGGACGCAGCAGGATCGGATCGAACTGCGTGTTGCGCGGCTGCGGCGCATCGGCAAACGTGCTGATCTCGCCTTCGAGCTGAGCGAACACCATCAGCTGCTCGACCAGGATCTTGGCCGAGTTGCGGATCGCTTCCTCGGGCGTGATCGCGCCGTTGGTGTTGATCTCCATCACCAGCTTGTCGAGGTCGGTGCGTTGCTCGACGCGGGCGCTTTCGACGGTGTAGCTCACGCGCGCCACCGGCGAGAACGACGCGTCGAGAACGATGCGGCCGATCGACTTGGTCGGCTCGTCGCCGTAGCGGCGCATCGTGCCCGGCACGTAGCCGCGGCCCTTCTCGACCTTGATCTGCATGTCGAGCTTGCCACCGTGCGACAGGTGCGCGATGACGTGCTCGGGGTTGATGATCTCGACGTCGTGGGGGGTCTGGATGTCGCCGGCCGTGACCGGGCCTTCGCCTTCCTTGCGCAGAACGAGGGTCACTTCATCGCGGTTGTGCAGGCGGAACACCACGCCCTTGAGGTTCAGCATGATGTGAACCACGTCTTCCTGCACGCCGTCGATGGCCGAGTACTCGTGCAGCACGCCGGCAATGGTGACTTCGGTGGGCGCGTAGCCGACCATCGACGACAGCAGTACGCGGCGCAGCGCGTTGCCCAGCGTGTGGCCGTAGCCGCGCTCGAAAGGCTCGAGCGTGACCTTGGCACGGTTGCCGCCGAGCGGCTCCACATTGATGGCTTTGGGTTTCAGCAGATTGGTTTGCATTGAAGTCCTGTTCGTCTCAATACCCTCGGCTCGTTACACCGATAAGGCTGACAGACACAGCGCCGGGCGAGAGATCTTTCGCTGTGTGCCCGGCAAAGCACAGCGACGCAAATGCGGCTTAGCGCGAATACAGTTCGACGATCAAGGCTTCCTTGATGTCGGCACCGAACTCATCGCGATCCGGCGTCTTCTTGAAGATGCCTTCGAGCTTGGCGGCGTCGACCGTGACCCAGTTCGGCATGCCCTGACCTTCGGCGAGCTTGACCGCATCGATGATGCGCAGCTGCTTCTTCGACTTCTCGCGCACCGCGACGACGTCGCCGGCCTTGACAAGGAACGAAGCGATGTTGACCGACGCACCGTTCACGGTGATCGACTTGTGCGACACCATCTGGCGTGCTTCGGCACGGGTCGAGCCGAAGCCCATGCGGTAGACGACGTTGTCGAGGCGCGACTCAAGCAGCATCAGCAGGTTCGCACCGGTATTGCCCTTGCGACGCTCGGCCTCGGCGAAGTAGCGGCGGAACTGACGCTCCAGGATGCCGTACATGCGCTTGACCTTCTGCTTCTCGCGGAGCTGAAGACCGAAGTCGGAGGTGCGGGTGCCGGAGGTGCGGCCGTGCTGGCCGGGCTTGCTGTCGAACTTGACCTTGTCGCCGATCGGGCGGCGAGCGCTCTTCAGGAACAGGTCGGTGCCTTCACGGCGGGAAAGTTTGCCCTTGGGGCCGAGGTAACGTGCCACGTTGATTTCCTTTGTTCAATCTGACGCAGGCTGCACATGGCGGCTTGCGCGAGTCTGGCGAGTGTTGTTATGGGCGCTCAGACGGTGGGCTTCAACTTCTGCGAAACAGAAGTGAAAAAGTCGGCGGCGCTTTGAAGCACCGCCGACGACGAAACAGGTTCAGCTCAGATGCGACGGCGCTTCTGCGGACGGCAACCGTTGTGAGGCACCGGCGTCACGTCCGAAATCGAATTGATGCGGATGCCGAGCGAGGCCAGCGCGCGCACCGACGACTCGCGGCCGGGGCCGGGGCCCTTGATCCGCACGTCGAGGTTCTTGATGCCCTGGTCTTGTGCCGCGCGGCCCGCCACTTCGGCCGCGACCTGCGCAGCGAACGGCGTGCTCTTGCGCGAGCCCTTGAAACCCTGGCCACCGCTCGATGCCCAGGACAGCGCGCCGCCCTGACGATCGGTGATGGTGATGATCGTGTTGTTGAACGACGCGTGAACGTGCGCGACGCCGTCCGCAACGTTCTTGCGGACCTTCTTGCGCACGCGCTGAGCGGCGGTGTTGACGGGTGCTTTAGCCATGTTGACCTTCTTTGGCGAATCTCTTCAATCTGTGGACGCGATGCGACGATGAACCGTCAGCTCACTTCTTCACGACGCCGGACTTGCGCGGGCCCTTGCGGGTGCGCGCATTCGTCTTGGTGCGCTGGCCGCGAACCGGCAGGCCGCGGCGATGGCGAAAGCCACGATAGCAACCCAGGTCCATCAGGCGCTTGATGTTGATCGACATTTCGCGACGCAGATCGCCCTCGATCGTCATGCGGCCGATTTCTTCGCGGATCTTTTCCAGATCGGCGTCGGTCAGGTCTTTCACCTTGCGATCGAACGGGACGCCGCTCTTGGTGCAGATCTTCTGCGCCGTGGTGCGGCCGATGCCGTAGATCGACGTCAGACCGATTTCGGTGTGCTTGTGGGGCGGGATGTTGATGCCAGCAATACGTGCCATGTTCGTTTCTCTCTTGGCCCGAAGACCTTAACCTTGACGCTGCTTGTGACGCGGGTCGGTGCAAATGACGCGCACGACGCCCTTGCGACGGATCACCTTGCAATTGCGGCACATTTTCTTGACCGATGCTGCGACTTTCATGCTCTTCTCCTAAACCTTTACTTGGCGCGGAACACGATCCGAGCGCGGCTCAAATCGTAGGGCGTCAACTCGACCGTGACCTTGTCACCGGGCAGGATGCGGATGTAGTGCATGCGCATCTTCCCGGAGATGTGACCGAGCACGACGTGCCCGTTTTCCAGCTTCACTCTGAACGTGGCGTTGGGCAGATTCTCGAGAATCTCGCCCTGCATCTGAATGACATCGTCTTTGGCCATGTCGCTTCAGCTCGCCTTGAAATTTGCTTTTTTCAACAGCGATTCGTACTGCTGGCTCATCACATAGCTCTGGACTTGCGCCCAGAAATCCATCGTCACAACGACGATGATGAGGAGCGAGGTGCCGCCGAAATTGAACGGCACGTTGTACTTGATCACCAGGAACTCGGGCAGCAGGCAGACCAGCGTGATGTAGATCGCACCGGCCAGCGTGAGCCGCGAAAGAATCTTGTCGATGTGGCGCGCCGTCTGATCACCCGGTCGGATGCCGGGGATGAACGCGCCGCTCTTCTTCAGGTTGTCTGCGGTCTCGCGGCTGTTGAACACCAGCGCCGTGTAGAAGAAGCAGAAGAACACGATCGCCGCCGCATACAGCATCACGTAAATCGGTTGGCCGGGGCGCAGAAGATCGGCCACGTCCTTCAGCCAGCGGAAGCTCTCGCCGGTGGCGAACCAGCCCACCGCGGTGGCCGGCAGCAGGATGATGCTGGAGGCGAAGATCGGCGGGATCACGCCCGACATGTTCAGCTTCAACGGCAGGTGCGACGACTGCCCGCCGTAGACCTTGTTGCCGACTTGGCGCTTGGCGTAGTTCACGAGGATCTTGCGCTGGCCGCGTTCAACGAACACGACCGCGAAGGTCACCGCGACGACCAGCGCCGCCACGAACAGCGCCGCGACGATGCTCATGGAGCCCTGACCGACCAGCGTGGCGAACTGCCCCAGCGCGCCCGGCAGGCCAGCGGCGATGCCGCCGAAGATCAGGATCGAGATGCCGTTGCCCAGCCCACGCTCGGTGATTTGCTCGCCCAGCCACATCAGGAACATCGTGCCGGCGACCAGGCTGACGACGGCGGTCATGCGGAAGCCGAAGCCGGGCGAGATCACGAGACCCGGCGAGCCTTCGAGCGCGGTGGCGATCGCGAGCGCCTGGAACAGCGCCAGACCGAGCGTGCCGTAGCGCGTGTACTGCGTGATCTTGCGACGACCCGATTCGCCTTCCTTCTTCAGCGCTTCGAGCGTCGGCACGACATAGGTCATCAGCTGCATGATGATCGACGCCGAGATGTACGGCATGATCCCCAGGGCGAAGACCGTGAAGCGCGACAAGGCGCCGCCCGAGAACATGTTGAACAGGCTCAGGATGCCGCCGGCCTGGCTCTTGAAGAGCTGGGCGAGCTGGTTCGGGTCGATGCCGGGCACAGGAATGTGCGCGCCCACGCGGTAAACCACGAGCGCGAGCAACAGGAACGTCAAGCGGCGACGGAGGTCGCCGAACTTGCCGCTCTTGGCCAGCTGGTTCGAGTTGGTTGCCACTGTGATCCGATGTGGAGAGAGTCAGCCCAGGTTCAAGTGAAAGAGCGTCAAGCCACGGAGCCGCCGGCTGCTTCGATCGCCGCCTTCGCGCCGGCAGTCGCGCCAATGCCCTTGAGTACGACCTTGGCCTTGAGCTCACCCGTCTTGATCACCTTGACGGTCTTGATCAGCTGGCCGACGAGGCCGGCTTGCTTCAAGGCCAGCAGATCGACTTCCGGCACGCCGAGGCGTTCGAGGTCGGTCAGCGTGATTTCGTCGTTGTACTGCATCAGGTGCGACTTGAAGCCGCGCTTCGGCAGACGGCGCTGCAGCGGCATCTGGCCGCCTTCGAAGCCGACCTTGTGGTAGCCGCCCGAACGCGACTTCTGGCCCTTGTGGCCACGACCCGCGGTCTTGCCCAGGCCGGAGCCGATGCCACGACCGACGCGACGCTTGGGCGACTTCGAGCCAGCGCTCGGCTTGATGGTGTTGAGTTCCATGTTCTTGTCCTTCAGTCGGCGCTCAGAGCACCTTGACCAGGTACGAGACCTTGTTGATCATGCCGCGCACTGCGGGCGTGTCTTCGAGCGTCGATTCGCTGTTCAGCTTGCGCAGGCCCAGGCCGCGCACGGTCGCACGGTGCGACTCGCGGGTGCCGTTGATGCTGCGCACCAGCTGGATCTTGACGGTGCTCTTGTCTTTGTCAGCCATGATGTTTCTCCGCGGCCGTTCAGCCGAACAGCTCTTCCACCGTCAGCCCGCGCTTCGCAGCGATCTCGGCCGGGGTGCTGGTGTGCTTCAGCGCGTCGAGCGTGGCGCGAACCAGGTTGTACGGGTTCGACGAGCCGAGGCTCTTGCAGACGATGTCGGTCACGCCCATCACTTCGAACACGGCGCGCATCGGGCCACCGGCGATGATGCCGTCACCCGGCTTCGCCGGAGCCATCAGCACGCGCGATGCGCCATGCTCACCGATGACCTTGTGCTGGATCGTGCCGTTCTTCAGCGCGACCTTGATCATGTTGCGACGCGCCGAGTCCATGGCCTTGGTCACAGCGACGGGAACTTCCTTCGCCTTGCCCTTGCCCATGCCGATGCGGCCGTCACCATCACCGACGACGGTGAGTGCGGCGAAGCTCAGCGTGCGGCCGCCCTTCACCACCTTGGTGACGCGGTTCACCGCGATCATCTTTTCCTTCAGACCGTCGTCACGACCTTCGTCCTGAACGCGGGGTTGAAACTTTGCCATCGTGATTCCTTAAGAATCTGAGTTCTTAGAATTGCAGACCGGCTTCACGCGCGGCTTCCGCCAGCGCCTTGACGCGGCCGTGGTACGCAAAACCGGCGCGGTCGAACGCGACCTTCTCGATGCCGGCGGCCTTCGCCTTTTCAGCGATGCGCTTGCCGATGATCGCGGCGGCGGCGACGTTGCCGCCCTTGCCCGCTTTCTTGTCGGCCCCGCCCAGTTCCTTGCGGACCTCGGCTTCGGCAGTCGACGCGCTGGCCAGCACCTTGGCGCCATCGTCGGAGATGACGCTGGCGTAGATGTGCAGGTTGGTGCGGTACACCGACAGGCGCGCGACGCGCTGCACGGCAATGCGCGCACGCGTCTGGCGGGAGCGACGAACGCGCTGATCTTTTTTGTTCAGTGACATGTCATGCGCTCCTTATTTCTTCTTGGTCTCTTTGATGACCACCTTCTCGCCGACATACCGGATGCCCTTGCCCTTGTAGGGCTCGGGCGGGCGGATCGCGCGGACTTCGGCAGCGATCTGGCCCACCACCTGCCGGTCGGAACCGGTGATGATGATTTCGGTTTGGGTCGGGCAGGCCACCTTCACGCCGACGGGCATGTCCTTGGCGACCGGGTGCGAGAAGCCGATCTGCAGGTTCAACTTGGAGCCGGTGGCGGCGGCACGAAAGCCCACGCCGACCAGCGACAGCTTCTTCTCGAAGCCCTTGCTGACGCCGTTCACCATGTTCGCGACCAGCGCGCGCATCGTGCCGGACATCGCGTCGGCTTCGACGCTGTCGTTCGCCGGGGCGAAATTCAGCTTGCCGTCGGCATGCTTGACCGTGACCAGCGCGTTCACCGGACGCACCAGCGAGCCGAGCGTTCCCTTGACGCTGATCTGCTCAGCGGTGACCGACACGTCCACGCCCTTGGGCACGGACAGCGGCATCTTTCCTACGCGAGACATCGCATCTCTCCTTTAGGCAACGTAGCAGAGCACTTCGCCGCCGATACCGGCCTGGCGTGCCTTGCGGTCCGTCATCACGCCCTTGGGCGTGGTCACGATGGCCACACCCAACCCGTTCATCACGTTCGGGATGTCGTGGCGGCCCTTGTACACGCGCAGGCCCGGGCGGCTGACGCGCTCGATGTGCTCGATGACCGGCTTGCCGGCGTAGTACTTCAGGGCGATGTCGAGTTGCGGCTTGCCATCGTTCTCACGCACGGCGAAGTTGTCGATGTAGCCCTCGGCCTTCAACACTTCGGCGATCGCGGTCTTCAGCTTCGACGCCGGCATCACTACACTGACCTTCTGAACCATCTGCGCGTTGCGGATGCGGGTCAGCATGTCGGCGATAGGATCACTCATGCTCATGGATAAATCTCCTGATCAGGCGGGCTGATTACCAGCTGGCCTTGACGACGCCAGGGATGTCACCCTTGAACGCCAGTTCGCGAATCTTGTTGCGGCCGAGACCGAACTTGCGGAAGGTGCCACGCGGGCGACCCGTCAGCTCGCAGCGGTTGCGCTGGCGCGTCGGGTAGGCATTGCGCGGGAGCTTCTGCAGTTCGAGGCGAGCGGCATAGCGCTCTTCGTCGGACTTCTTCGCGTCGTTGGCAGTGCCCTTGAGTTCCGCGTACTTCTTGGCGTACTTGGCAACCAGTTGCGTGCGCTTAAGTTCGCGCTGAATGAGGGAGGTCTTGGCCACGTTTGCGGATCCTTCAGTTCTTGAACGGGAACTTGAACGCGGTCAGAAGCGCCTTGGCTTCCTCGTCGTTCTTCGCGCTCGTCGTGATGCTGATGTTCAGGCCACGCAGCACGTCGATCTTGTCGTAATCAACTTCGGGGAAGATGATCTGTTCCTTGACGCCGATGTTGTAGTTGCCACGGCCGTCGAACGCACGGCCCGAGATGCCGCGGAAGTCGCGCACGCGGGGCAGCGCGATCGTCACGAAGCGGTCCAGGAATTCGTACATCTGCACGCCACGCAGGGTGACCATACAGCCGATGGGCACGCCGTCGCGAATCTTGAAGCCGGCGATGGCCTTCTTCGACTTGGTGACCACCGGCTTCTGGCCGGCGATCTTGGTCAGGTCGCTGACAGCGTGGTCCATGACCTTCTTGTCCGACACCGCCTCGCTCACGCCCATGTTGAGCGTGATCTTGGTGATGCGCGGCACCTGCATCGGCGACTTGTAGCCGAACTTCTCGACCAGCGCGGGCGAGATCGAGTCGCGGTAGATCGCCTGAAGGCGAGCCACCTTGGGTGCAGCGGAGCTAGCTTGTTGTTTGGTAGCCATATGAAACCCCTCAGGCCTTGATCTCGTCGCCGCTGGACTTGAAGACGCGAATCTTCTTGTTGTCCGCGAGGATCTTGATGCCGACGCGATCGGCCTTGGCCGTCGTCGGGTTGAAGATGGCGACGTTCGACTGGTGGATCGACAAGGTCTTGTCGACGACGCCACCGGTCGTGCCCTTCATCGGGTTCGGCTTGACGTGCTTCTTCACCACGTTCACGCCTTCGACGACGATGCGCTCTTCGTCCACGCGCTGCAACACTGCACCGCGCTTGCCCTTGTCGCGGCCGGTCAGAATGATGACCTGGTCGCCTTTGCGAATCTTGTTCATGGCCTGTCCTGAAATTGGAAGCGCGCTTGGCTTAGAGCACTTCGGGTGCCAGCGACACGATCTTCATGAAGCGCTCGGTGCGCAGTTCGCGCGTCACGGGCCCGAAGATGCGCGTGCCGATCGGCTCGAGCTTGGCGTTCAACAGCACGGCGGCGTTGCCGTCGAACTTGACGAGCGAGCCGTCCTGGCGGCGCACGCCCTTGGCGGTGCGAACGACGACGGCACTGTAGACCTCGCCCTTCTTCACCCGGCCGCGCGGAGCGGCTTCCTTGATGCTGACCTTGATCACATCGCCGATCGAGGCGTAGCGACGCTTGGAGCCGCCCAGCACCTTGATGCACATGACGGATTTAGCGCCAGTGTTGTCCGCGACGTCGAGCCGCGATTGCATTTGAATCATGTTGTCCTGTCCCCAACTTGACTGCCACCAAAGGCAATCAGTCTTGGGCCCGCGTGTGGGCAGTGAAAGCAAAGAATCGTCAGATCCGATTTGCTTGTCTGAGCATGGCTCAGATGCAATTTCGGCGAAGCTTTAGATTATGCAGCATTTGAGCATGCTGCGTCAACAAACTCAGGCGAGCACTTCCTTGGCCTGCTTGAGCAGCGTGCCGGCATCGCTCACTTCGAACTTGCCCGGACCTTCGACGTTGAGCGTCTTGACCACACCGTCGACGACCAGCATCGAGTAGCGGTTCGAGCGCAGACCCATGCCGCGCGCCGTCAGATCCAGCGTCAGGCCGGTCGCCTTGGCAAAGTCGGCGCTGCCGTCGGCCATCATGCGAACCTTGCCGCCGGTGTGCTGATCCCGGCCCCACGCGCCCATCACGAAGGCGTCGTTGACCGACACGCACCAGATCTCGTCGACGCCCGCGGCCTTCAGCGCAGCGGCGTTCTCGACATAGCCGGGCACATGCTTGGCGGAGCAAGTCGGCGTGTAGGCGCCGGGCAGCGCGAACACGGCGATCTTCTTGCCGGCCGTGGCCTTCTCAAGATCGAAAGTATTCGGGCCGATCGAGCACCCATTGCCTTCGACTTCGACGAATTCGGAAAGGCTGCCTGCGGGCAGCTTGTCGCCAACTTTCAACATGTGCTTCTCCTAGAGTGTGTGGAATAGAAAACGGCCGGACGCCAGAGTATTCCAGCGTTCCGACCGTTGCGTTCGGCGAGGTGGCTTAGACCACGATCGCCTTCTGGACGAGGCGGGTCACGACCCATGCCTTCGTCTTCGAGATCGGGCGCGTCTCGGCGATCTCGACCACATCGCCCATCTTGTACTCACCCTTTTCGTCATGGGCGTGGTACTTGCTGGACCTGGCGACGATCTTGCCGTACAGCTCGTGCTTGGTACGACGCTCGATCAACACCGTGATGGTCTTCGAGCGCTTGTCGCTGACGACCTTGCCGACCAGCGTGCGGGTGTTCTTCAGCTTCGCGGCCGAAGCAGCGGCGGTAGTTTGCTGCTCGCTCATTTCGCGGCCTCCTTCTTCTTCTGTGCCAGGATGGTCTTGGCGCGGGCGATGTCACGGCGCGTGTTGCCCAGCGTCGTGTGGTTGCTGAGCTGCTGCGTGGCCTTTTGCATGCGCAGGCCGAAATGGGCCTTCAGCAGGTCGGCGACTTCCTTCTTCAGGCCGTCGACGTCCTTGGCGCGGAGTTCAGATGCTTTCATGTGGATGCTCCTCAGGCGCCGACCTGCCGCGCGACGAATGTGCACTTCAGCGGCAGCTTCGCCGCAGCCAATGTGAACGCTTCGCGGGCCAGCTCTTCAGCGACGCCGTTGATTTCATAGAGCACCT
>CAXTSS010000019.1:0-59426 GCA_964247075.1 uncultured Rhizobacter sp.
CTCACGAACTTCCTCCGGCGCGACTGGCAGCGCGAGGAGAACAAGCTGATCTCGATCCCCGCGGACACGATGCTCGCCCTGGCGTCCGTATTGGAGACGCTGGCGGAGATCCTAGAAAGCCCGATCGCGGCCAAGTATTTACCTTTGGTCGGCGACATGCGCAAGATCAAGCGCTTCGTGAACGCCGTCCTGCTCGTGCAACTGGAGAAGACTAACCTTGGGCGGACGGACTTCAATCGGCGCGACCTGATCAATCTGATGCTGCTGCATCTGAGCTACCCCGGCGTGTTTCGACAGATCTACGCAGAGGAAACCGCCGGGCGGTCAGGGACCTTCTCGATCAAGCGCGACGATGAGAGTTCGAACTTCGCAAACTCGCCGGAGTTCGCGACGGCGGTCGAGCATTACGGTCCAGTCGCCAAGTTCCTTGTACGAGAGTTGTTTGATGCGAACAAGCTCGATCTTGGCGAACGTCGCAATCTTGAGGAGGGGGTACTGCGCTCGCGTGCGTGCTTCAACGATGAAGGACTGAGGAACCTCGAGAAGTTCCTCAAGCTGATTGTCAGGTTCTCCAAACCGGAGCGCCGCGAGACGTTTGTCCTCTACCAAGATGCCGTCAACGACGTGCGAAAGGGCACCACCATAGCGGCGGTTTTCGAGGGACCCGACTTCGAGTTGACGTCGAGTGCCTATGCGCACGATCAATTCTGGCGAGTGCTCGTCAGCCAGTCCTATGACTTCACTCGAGGGGTGGCCGAAGACGCCATCGACACGCTGGTGGACTATCTGCCGCGCTATTCATCGCTTGATCCGCATGACCGAGGTCTGCGCCTGCGATCGGTCTACTCGCTCTTGCGACTGCTCGATAGAGCGGGCTGGGGTCGGACGGACGGACAGCGATTGCCGAACAGCGCCGAGAACGTCGTAGAGATAGCCCAACGCATCCTCGGCGAAGGCAAGTACGAACGCCGCAGTCTCATTGCTCGTCTGGCCGCAGACGACCGAGGAGTCCTGGGCTGGAACGATCTTTCGATATTCAGGTTGCAGTGCTCTGCCGATCGACAAGGTCAGCTTCACAACGTGCACTCGGCGCTGGTAGTTCACGACGATCCGAACGGCTCCACCTCCGGCCTGCTCACGGACCTTGCGCTGCGAGGGATGAGGGAGATCTCTCAAGCGGTGTTCGCGCACTTTCAGCGTGTCTACATCGAGACGGGGCGCAACTTTCTCGCCGAGGTCAACGCGACGCCGGCTCAAGAGTTCGTTGGTGAGGCGGGCGGTCCGTTGCCAGAACCGGAAGATGACTCGGAGAGCTTCGAGCGGACACTCTCTGCAAGCGATCAGGTCGAAGCAGTGCGTTCCAGCGTTAAGGCCTTCGTCACCTACCAGCTCTGCAACAGCAAGCCGCCCAATGGCTCCGGCGTTGGATGCGGCTTCTATGACGAGACTGGTTCGGAGAACAAGGCCGGGATCGCTGGCGTGATGAACATGTACATGTTCGGCGTTTGCTTCAACCTGGATCTGGACAAGACCAACCGCTTGCTCTTTGCCGACTATTGCCTCACGCAGCTGGACAGTGCAGTCTTTGCAAGAGCTCGAGGAGAAAGGTTCGCTCCTACGACGGTGAACCTGAAGGCCGGGTTCGACGAATCTGCGCTGTGCGACTATTGGCAGCGGCATCGACCGGCCTTCGGAGAGCTTCTTGGCATGGACAGACGCGTGGTCACCACGAACTATGTTGTGACGTACAAGGAAGCCCTGCCCGGAGTCTTCCAGGTGCTGGACGAGATGCTTGAAGCGCGCTTAGCAGTGCCGACGCGGGACAGCGACCAAGCAAAAGATGTGGGCAGGTGAACGACTCCGCGTGACCAGGTCCAACGGTCGGCACCACGCCGCGGTCGAGAAACCGCCCCTGAGCCGTCTGTGGACGCGTGCGAGCCAAGGACGGCAACCGCTGCGTCGCCGACTCTGGAGCCAGAAGGTCGACGGGCAGCTCAGCATCGAAAGGGCGCGCACCGAACCCAAGCCCCCCGCTACTTCGGCGCCACAAACCCCGCCGCCTTCTGCACCGCCGCGATCGTCTCCTTGCCGACGCGCTCTTCCATCTCCTTGTGGACGACGACCATCGCCTTCTTCCACTCGTTGACCTCGGCCGGCGTGAGCGCGTAGACCGTGCTCTTGCCGCTGGCCTTGATCTTCTCGAGCGCCTCGCGGTTCTCGGTGTCGGCGATCGCGTTGGCGTAGGTCGTGGCATCCTTCATCGCGCCCTCGAGCGTGGTGCGGATGTCGGCCGGCAGGTCTTCCCAGAACTTCTTGTTGACGACCACGGCGTAGGCGATGTGGCCGTGGTTCGAGACCGTCACGTGCTTCTGCACCTCGAACAGCTTTTGCGTGTAGACGTTCGACGGCGTGTTCTCGCAGCCATCGACCACGCCCGATTGCAGGCCCTGGTACAGCTCCGAGAACGCCATCACCTGCGGGATCGCGCCGAGCGAGCGCATGTTCGCGTCCAGCACCTTCGAGCTCTGGATGCGCATCTTCAGGCCCTTCATGTCGGCCACTTTGTGCAGCGGCTTGTTCGCCGTCATGATGTCGAAGCCGTTGTCCCAGTAGGCGAGGCCCTTGATGCCCTTGGGTTCGAGCTTGGCCAGCAGTGCCTTGCCGACCGGGCCTTCGGTGACGGCGCGGAACGACGCGGTGTCGCTGAACATGTAGGGCAGGTCGAAGACCTCGAACTCGCGCGCCCCCAGTGGGCCGAACTTGGCCAGCGAGGGTGCGAGCATCTGCACCGAACCGAGCTGCAGCGCTTCGAGTTCTTCCTTGTCCTTGTAGAGCTGGCTGTTCGGATAGACCTCGACCTTGACTTTGCCCTTGGTGCGTTCTTCGGCCAGCTGCTTGAAGCGCTCCGCACCTTTGCCTTTGGGTGTGTCGGGCGTGACGACGTGGCTGAACTTGATGACGATGGGGGCCTGCGCCCTCGCCGATGGCACGACGGCCGCCAGGCCGGCAGCCGCGACGAGCGCGCGGCGGGTTTGGGATGCAACCGGAATGCGGGTCATGAGGAAAGTCTCCAGTGGGGCGATTCGAGTGGTGCGCGACTGTGCCTGTGTGGCCTCGCTTCGACAATCGGCGTTTCGCTAAGACCCCCTTAACGCGGGGTGAATTCCCCGGGGTTAACGCGCATGGAAGAGCCTGTTCGCGAATCTCGAATTGCGGTGTCGCGGTTCATGACGCAAGCTGTGCCCATGGACACCGGCACGACCTCGTTGAACCACCTGCGCGACTGGATCGGCCGCACCGAACAGCGGGACGACACCGTCACCGCCGCGCCGCTGGCCGGCTTGAGCGCCACGCTGGACCGCGCCGATGATGCAGCACCGAGCGACGGCACGCCGCTGCCGCCGCTCGCGCACTGGCTCTACTTTCTGCCGCAGGCGCCGGCGCGCGAGATCGGCGCAGACGGCCATCCGAAGCGCGGTGGCTTCCTGCCGCCGGTGCCGCTGCCGCGCCGCATGTGGGCGGGCGGGCGGCTGACGTTCGCGCACGCGCTGCGTGTGGGCGATGCGATCACGCGGCGCTCGACGATCACCCGCGTCGACGCCAAGCCCGGCCGCAGCGGTGCGCTCGTGTTCGTTACCGTGCGGCACGAGATCGTCAACGCGCAAGGCGTGGCGGTGACCGAAGAGCACGACATCGTCTACCGCGACCACCCCGCGCCCGGCGCAGTGCCGCCGGCGCCGCAGGCCGCGCCGGCCGACGAGGCGTTCAGCCGCGCGATCGTGCCCGACCCGGTGCTGCTGTTCCGCTACTCGGCGCTCACGTTCAACGGCCACCGCATCCACTACGATCGGACCTACGTGACCGAGGTCGAGGGCTACCCCGGCCTGATCGTGCACGGCCCGCTGATTGCCACCTTGCTGGTCGATCTGCTGCGCCGCGAGATGTCGGGGGCGGTGCTGACACAGTTCGACTTCAAGGCCGCGAGCCCGTTGTTCGACCTCCACCCGTTCAGCGTGTGCGGCCGGCGCGATGCAGATGGCAGCGTCCAGCTGTGGGCGCGCAACCACCTCGGCCAGCTCGCGATGAGCGCGCGCGCCGTGGTGGCCTGACTCAGGAGACATCATGGCCACCAAGACGACCACCGTCGATCAATACCAGGACATCCGCGACGCCGTGCGCGCGCTGTGCACCGAGTTTCCCGACGCATATCACCGGAAGATCGACGAAGCGCGTGGCTACCCCGAAGCCTTCGTCGATGCGCTCACCAAGGCCGGCTGGCTCGCCGCGATGATCCCGACCGAGTACGGTGGCTCGGGTCTCGGCCTGAGCGAAGCCAGCGTCGTGATGGAAGAGATCAACCGCTCGGGCGGCAACTCCGGCGCGTGCCACGGCCAGATGTACAACATGGGCACGCTGCTGCGCCACGGCAGCGACGCGCAGAAGCAGCTCTACCTGCCGAAGATCGCGAGTGGCGAATGGCGGCTGCAATCGATGGGCGTGACCGAGCCCAGCACCGGCACCGACACGACCAAGATCAAGACCACCGCGGTGAAGCGCGGCGACCGCTACGTGATCAACGGCCAGAAGGTCTGGATCTCGCGCATCCAGCATTCCGAGTGGATGATCCTGCTGGCGCGCACCACGCCGCTGGCTTCCGTTGCGAAGAAGAGCGAGGGCATGTCGATCTTCATGGTCGATCTGCGCCGGGCCGAGAAGAGCGGCATGACGGTGCGGCCGATCCCGAACATGGTCAACCACGAGACCAACGAGCTGTTCTTCGAAAACCTCGAGATCCCGGCCGAGAACCTGATCGGCACCGAGGGTCAGGGCTTCAAGTACATCCTCGACGGCCTGAACGCCGAGCGCACGCTGATCGCCGCCGAGTGCATCGGCGACGGGCACTGGTTCATCGATCGGGTCACCAAATACGTCGGCGAGCGCGTCGTGTTCGGCCGGCCGATCGGGCAGAACCAAGGCGTGCAGTTCCCGATCGCCGAGGCGCACATCGAGGTCGCGGCCGCCGACCTGATGCGCTGGGAGGCGTGCCGCCTGTTCGATGCGAACCAGCCCTGCGGTGCGCAGGCCAACATGGCCAAGTACCTCGCGGCCAAGGCGAGCTGGGAGGCGGCCAACGCCTGCATCCAGTTCCATGGCGGCTTCGGCTTCGCGAACGAATACGACGTCGAGCGCAAGTTCCGCGAAACGCGGCTGTACCAGGTGGCGCCAATCTCGACCAACCTGATCCTGTCGTATGTGGCGGAGCACATCCTGGGATTGCCGAGGAGCTTTTGATGAGACCGCTCGAAGGCATCACCGTCGTCACCCTCGAACACGCGATCGCCGCGCCGTTCTGCACGCGCCAGCTCGCCGACCTGGGCGCCCGAGTCATCAAGGTCGAGCGCCCCGGTGTCGGCGATTTCGCGCGCGCCTACGACACGCGCGTGCACGGCCAGGCCTCGCACTTCGTCTGGACGAATCGGTCCAAAGAAAGCCTCACGCTCGACCTGAAGCACGCGCAGGCGCCCGAGGTGCTCGCGCGCCTGCTCAAGAACGCCGACGTGCTGGTGCAGAACCTCGCGCCCGGCGCCGCGGCGCGGCTCGGCTTGTCTTATGAAGCGCTGCACGCGACGCATCCACGCCTGATCGTCTGCGACATCTCCGGCTACGGCGACGACCCGGTGAATCCCGGCCCGTACCGCGACAAGAAGGCCTACGACCTGCTGATCCAGAGCGAGGCCGGCTTCCTGTCGATCACCGGCTCGCCCGACGAGCCCGCGAAGGCCGGCTGCTCGATCGCCGACATCGCCGCGGGCATGTACGCCTACACCAACATCATGGCGGCGCTGATCCAGCGCGGCAAGACCGGCACCGGTTGCCGCATCGACGTGTCGATGCTCGAGAGCATGGCCGAGTGGATGAGCTACCCGCTCTACTACGCCTTCGACGGCGCCGAGCCGCCGCCGCGCGCCGGCGCCTCGCACGCGACGATCTACCCGTACGGCCCGTTCGTCGCCGGCGACGGCCGCACCGTGATGCTCGGCCTGCAGAACGAACGCGAGTGGCAGCTGTTCTGCGCCAAGGTGCTGAAGCAACCCGAACTCGCGAGCGACGAGCGCTTCAACGCGAACGCGCGCCGCGTCGCCGCCAAGCCGGCGCTGCAGAAGATCATCACCGCGACCTTCGCGAGCCTGACGCTGGCCGAGGTCGTCGCGCGGCTCGAAGACGCGCAGATCGCCAACGCCAGCGTCAACACGATGCGCGATGTGTGGGTGCATCCGCAGTTGAAGGCGCGCGGGCGCTGGGTCGACGTGGCGACGCCGAACGGCCCGATGCCGGCGCTGCTGCCGCCCGGCATGCCCGACAGCTTCGATCCGCGAATGGACGCCGTGCCGGCGTTGGGCGAACACACCGCGGCGGTGCTCGCCGAACTCGGCTTCGCCGCGGGCGAGATCGAGACCATGCGTGCCGAGGCCGCGATATGAAAGACCTTGCCGTGACCGACCCGACCCAGACCCTCGCCGACTTCGCCGCCGGCCTCGCGTTCGACGCGATCCCCGAGCCCGTCGTGCGCCGCACCGAAGACCTGTTCCTCGACTGGTTCGCCTCCGCGCTCGCCGGCAAGGGGGCGCGGCCGGTCGAGTCGATCGCGCGCTTCATCGAGACGATGGGCCCGGCCGGCGGGCCGAGCGAGATCCTGATCCACCGCCGCGGCAGCAGCCCGCTGGTCGCCGCGATCGCGAATGCCGCGGCCTCGCACTTCGCCGAACAGGACGACGTGCACAACGGTTCGGTGTTCCACCCCGCCACCGTCGTGTTTCCGGCCGCGCTCGCGGTCGCGCAAGCGATCGGCGCATCGGGCCGCGAGCTGCTCGCGGCGTGCGTGGCCGGCTACGAGGTCGGCATCCGCATCGGCGAGTTTCTCGGGCGCTCGCACTACCGCATCTTCCACACCACCGGCACCGCGGGCACGTTCGCGGCCGCCGCGGCGGTGGGCCGGCTGCTGAACCTCACCGCCGAGCAGATGCGCCACGCCTTCGGCTCGGCCGGCACGCAATCGGCCGGGCTGTGGGAGTTCCTGCGCGACGCGGCCGACTCGAAGCAGCTGCACACCGCGCACGCCGCTGGCGCTGGCCTGACCGCGGCGTATCTGGCGCAGGACGGCTTCACCGGAGCGCGCCGCATCCTCGACGGCGCGCAAGGCCTCGCGGCAGGCATGTCCACCGACGCCGATGCCGCGCGCATCGCGGATGGCCTCGGCACGCGCTGGGCGCTCGCCGAGACCTCGTTCAAGTTCCACGCCGCCTGCCGCCACACGCACCCGGCGGCCGATGCGCTGCAGCTCGTGCTGCGCGAGCACCGCCTCACCGCCGGCGACATCCGCTCCGTCACCGCGCTGGTTCATCAGGCCGCGATCGACGTGCTCGGCCCGGTGACCGATCCGCAGACCGTGCACCAGGCCAAGTTCTCGATGGGCACGGTGCTCGGGTTGATCGCGGTACAGGGCCACGCCGGCCTGACCGAGTTCGACACCAACTGGCGCGACGCGCCGGTGCGCGCCGTGCACGACAAGGTGACGATGCGGCTCGACACGGAGGTCGATGGCGCGTACCCGGCGCGCTGGATAGGCAAGGTCGTGGTCGAGACCATGGATGGGCGCCGCTTCGAGGGCAAGGTGCTCGAACCCAAGGGCGACCCGGGCAACACGCTGACGCGCCCCGAGCTCGAAGCCAAGGCGCTGGCGCTGGGCACCTACCGCGGCGGCGCGACGGTCGAAGAGATGGACGGTGTGATCGCGCGCGTCTGGGCACTCGCCGATGCACCGGTGGTCACGGCATTTTTCGCGTGAATCCGCGCTCGTATCTCTTCGTTCCCGGCAACCGCGCCGAGCGCTTCGACAAGGCGCTCGCCAGCGCGGCCGACACCGTCATCGTCGATCTCGAAGATGCCGTGCCGCCGGATCAGAAGGATGCGGCACGGCGCGCCGTCAGCGCGTGGCTGTCGGCGGCGCGGCCGGTGGTGTTGCGCATCAACGCGGCCGACACGCCCTGGCACCGCGACGACCTCGCCGTGTGCCGCCAGCCCGGCGTGGCCGCGGTGATGGTTGCGAAGGCCGAACGCGCCGACGTGCTCGCGGCGCTGGGCTTGGGCGTGCCGTTGCTGCCGCTGATCGAATCGGCGGCCGGCTTCGACCAACTGCGCGCGATTGCCGCGGTGCCGGGTGTGCAGCGGCTGGCGTTCGGCGCGATCGACTTCCAGCTCGACATGAACATGCGCGCCCGCTTCGACGAGCTGATCCACTTCCGCTCGCAGCTCGTGCTGGCCTCGCGGCTGGCCGGCCTCTTGCCGCCGATCGACAGCCCGAGCGTGGCAATCGAGGACGTGGCCGAAGTCGAGCGCGACGCGCACGCCGCACGCCGGCTCGGCTTCACCGCCAAGCTCTGCATTCACCCGAAGCAGCTGGCGGTGGTGAACCGCAGCTTCAGCCCGAGCGAGGCGGAACTCGCGTGGGCGCGGCAGGTGATCGCGATTGCGGAAGCCGGCGGTGGGGCGGCCGCAGCGCTCGACGGCGAGATGATCGACAAGCCGGTGATCCTGCGCGCGCAGGCGATCCTGGCCGAGGCGCGTTAACACGCCCGGCGCGGCCAGCGCCGGGCCGCTCCCAAGCGGCCGCGCACCCGCTCGGCGGGTGGCGTCGGTACTCCGGCGCCGGGTGCCCTGTTTATTCGACGCTGTCGGTTTCGCGCAGGCGCTCGCACTGCGGGTGATTCGCCCAACCGCGCTGTTCGCACTGCGTCTGCATGCAGCGGTACAGCGAGAACTGCGTTCGGCCGGCGCACGCATCACGCGGGCTCGCCGGCAACGCCGGGCTCGGTGGTGCAGGCTTGGCGCGCACGGGCGGCGCGGGCGAGGCCTGCGTCGGCGCGGCCACGATGGTCGGCTGCCGCGGCGGCAGCTGCGTCTGCGGCTCCGGTGCGTTTGGTGGTGTCGGGTCGCTGATCGACGCTGGCGCAGGGGCAGGCGTGGGGGCGGGCGCGCTGACGATGGACGGCCTGCTCGGCGCCATCAACGCTGCCGGCAATTCGAGCCACGCGGGGAGCCCGGAGCGCCACCCTCCGTAGCCTGCCACGGCGAGCAGCAACACGAGTGCGCCGCCGGCCCATGGCCACCACCGGCGCCGAGGCTCGGGCGGCGGTCTGAAAACCTCGAGCGGGACGGCGCCGCGCCGTGCCGGCGTTTCGGCCTGCGCAGGCGGCCCCGGTTCGAAGTGGAACGCGGGTTCGACTCGCGCAGCGGTGCTCGGCGGTGGCGGGTCCTCCGGCATCTTCCCGAGCGCAGCGCGAAACTCGGCCACGCTTTGCGGTCGGGCGGCCGGGCTGGTCTCGAGCGCCGCATCGAGCGCATCCAGCAGGCCCGCGCTGTAGCGCACCGGGCTCAGTGGGCCGAACAGGCGGCGCACCATCTGCGCGGCCGGTTCGCGGCGACCGGGCTCGCGTGGCGCGGTCGCTGGCGGCGGCGATTCGCCACCGATGCAAAAGCGCATCGTTTCAGCGAGCGAGTACAGGTCGCTCCAGGGCCCGAGCGCCTGGCTCGGCGCGGGCTCGCGCTGCTCGGGCGCGGCGAACGACGGTTCGACGCTCGCCATCAACGATTCGACCAGCCCGCTGGCCACCGCGGCGCGCGCGCGGTCTGGCCCGAGCAGCAGCGGGCGATCGTCGTCGAGCACCAGGATGCTGCCCGGCGACACGCCGCCGTGCACCTGGCCGTGCCGATGCAACGCGTCGAGCGCATCGAGCACGCCGCCGAGCAGCGTGCGCAGGGCCTGCTCGTCGGCCGGCCCCTCCATCGATTGGCGCGCGTGCAGCAGCAGCGTGCCGGCCCGCGACGGCGTGATCTGGTAGGCCGTCGCGTTGGTCTCGATCACCCCGCTCACGTGCACCAGCGACGGGTGGTGAATGCGCGCGAGCATGCGCGCTTCTTCGATGAACGCCAGCAGGCCGCGTCCGAGCGCGTCGGCGTTCGGCGGCGTGTGCGGCCACACGACCGTGCCCTTGCGCCGGGCCAGGCGTTGCGGCATGTACTCGACGAGCACGACGCTGGCTGCGCCCTGGCGGTCGATCGCCAGGTACTCGATGCTCAGGTCATTGGAGGCCACCACCCGCACGATCTCGAAGCCGTCAACGACGGTGCCGGGTGGCAGCGCGGTGGCCGGCACAGTCGTTGCGGCGGAGAGGTGTGCGGGGGATATCGAGGCATTCATGGTGTCTAGAATAAGCTTAGCCGCGACCCGGCCCGCCCGATGTGCGAATTTGTGAACCGCGGGTGTCAGTCGAGGGCGGTTCGGTGGCGCGTCGTCGCCAGCGCGCGCCCGACCTCCGCGATCACGCCGCGCAGCCAGCGGTGAGCTTGCGCGTGGTGCGCGCGCTCGTGCCACAGCTGATAGAAGCGCATCGCCGGGAAGCCCGCGGGCGCGGCCAGCATCACCAGGGGCAGCGCGCGCGTGAACGGCTCGGCGAAATGCCGCGCCGTCGTGAAGACGAGATCGGTCTCGGCGACCACGTGCGGCGCCAGCGCGAAGTAGGGCACGGCGACGCGCGCATCGCGCACCGCGTGGAGCGTGGCCAGGTGCGTCTCGACCACGCCGCGCTGCTGGCTCGAGTAGCGCATCGGCACGACGTGCGCGGCGGCCAGGTAGCGCGCTTCGGTGAGCGCACCTTTGGCGAGCGGGTGGCCCTTGCGCACCAGGCACACGAGCTCGTCTTCGAGCAGCAGCGACAGGTGCAGGCGCTCGGGCGGCTCGGGCCAGTTGCCGATGATCACGTCGAGCCGATCCTCGGCGAGCTCGCGTTCGGCATCGAAATCCGGCCCGAGCGGGTGCAACTCGACGCGGCACAACGGCGCTTCGGCGCGCAGCCGGCGCAGCACCTGCGCCAGCAGCGCGGGCGCGAGGTAGTCGGGCGAGCCGACGCGAAAGGTCAGCGTCGCATCTCGCGCATCGAAGCCGGCCGGCGCGGCCACCAACTGAGCCATCGCGTCGCGCGCGGCGCGTGCCGGGGTCTCGAGCTGCAGTGCGCGCGCGGTGGGCACCATGTCGAGCTTGTCGCGCACCAGAAGAGGGTCACCGAAGATCTCGCGCAACCGTTTCAGCGCGGCGCTGATCGCCGGCTGCGTCTGATCGAGCCGGCGTGCCGCGCGCGACACGCTGCGTTCTTCGAGCAGCACGCACAGCACGCGCAGCAAGTGGCCATCGAGCAGATCGAGCGGGAGGCGCGCAGTCATCGAGGCGAAGCCTTCACGGGGTGAATCGGGGTCTATGCGAAATGCGGATCGACTCTATATCGATTTGACCGTCGCCGAATCGCGCTTCCGGGGCCAAAGTGGCGCACCTCTTGCTCACCTGCAAGGGCCACAGCAGGAGATGCGCATGACGACCCTTGATGCCACGCCGCCCGGTGACCTCGCCTTGCCGGCCAGCCCCAGCGCGCTCGACGCCGCCTACCGCGCGATCACCTGGCGCCTGATCCCGTTCCTGTTCGTGCTGTGGGTGCTGGCCTGGATCGACCGCGTCAACATCGGCTTCGTCAAGCTGACGATGCTCGACGACCTGAAGTGGAGCGACACGATCTACGGCCTGGGCGCCGGCATCTTCTTCCTCGGCTACTTCTTCTTCGAGGTGCCGTCGAACCTGCTGCTGCAGCGCATCGGTGCGCGCAAGACCATCACGCGCATCACGATGGGCTGGGGCGTGGTTTGCGTGCTGATGATGTTCGTCAAGACGCCGGCGATGTTCTACTTTCTGCGCTTCATGATGGGCGTGTTCGAGGCCGGTTTCTACCCCGGCATCATCCTGTACCTCACCTACTGGTACCCGAGCGAGCGCCGCGCCAAGGCTTTCGGCATGTTCATGTCGGCGTCGGGCGTGGCCGGTGTGATCGGCGGGCCGCTGGCCGGCACGGTGATGAACGGGCTGAACGGCGTCAACGGCTGGTCGGGCTGGCAGTGGGTGTTCCTGATCGAAGGCGTGCCGTCGATCATCGCCGCCGTCGTCACCTGGTACTACCTGACCGACCGGCCGGAGCAAGCCACCTGGCTGACGCCGGCACAACGCACGCTCGTGGCGAACGACCTCGCGCGCGACGGCGCCGCACTCGGCCACCGCGAAGAAAGCCTGTTCGCGGCGCTGAAGGACGGCCGCCTCTGGCTGCTGATCCTGACCTACTTCTGCATCATCGCGGCGAACTCGTCGCTGACCTTCTTCGGCCCGTCGGTCGTCAAGGAAGTCGGCTTCACCAACCCGGCGACGATCGGCTGGATCATGGCGCTGTCGTACCTGTGCGGCGCGATCGGCATGGTCGTCAACGGCCTGCACTCCGACCACAGCAAGGAGGCGCGCCTGCACTGTGCCCTCGCCGCCGCGCTCGGCGCGATCGGGCTGCTGCTCACCGCGCTGCTGATGAAGACCAGCCCGACGCTCGCGCTGGTGACGCAGACCGTCGCGATCATCGGCACGATGAGTGCGATCCCGGTGTTCTGGCAATTGCCGGGCCGCTTTCTGGCCGGCGCCGCCGCGGCGGCCGGCGTCGCGCTGATCAACTCGATCGCCAACCTCGCGGGTTTCGGCGCGCCCTACATGCTGGGCGTGATCAAGACCCAGACCGGCGGGCTCGCGCCGGGGCTGCTGATCGTTGCCGCGGTCGAGGTCTGCGCGACGATCCTGATCCTGCTGTTCATCCCCCGATTCGCCAAGGTGAAACCATGACCTTCGTGCAGATTGCCGCGATGGATCACGCCGCGTTCGTGGCCGCGCTCGGCGATCTGTTCGAGCACTCGCCATGGGTCGCCGAGGCCGCCTGGCCGCAGCGCCCGTTCGCCAACGAAAGCGCCTTGCACGACGCGATGATGGCTGCGGTGCGCGCCGCGCCGCCGGCGCAGCAGGTCGCCTTCCTGAACCTGCACCCCGAGCTCGCCGGCAAGGAGGCGCAGGCCGGCACGATGACCGGGCACTCGACCTTCGAGCAGCAGGGCGCCGGGCTGAACGCGCTCAGCCGCGAGGAGCTGCTCGACCTGCGGCGGCTCAACGCGGCCTACCTGCAACGGCACGGCTTCCCGTTCATCATCGCGGTGCTCGGCCACACCAAGGCGCAGATCTTCGAGGCGCTGCGCAGCCGCGCCGGCCACGACACGCCGCGCGAGCTGAACGAGGCGCTGCACCAGATCGCGCAGATCACGCGGCGCCGCCTGCATGCACTGTTCTCCAACGAAAGCCCCCGATGATCGACAAACCGTTGACCCGACGCTCCTTCCTCCCGGCGAGCCTCGCGCTCGGCGGCCTCGGCCTGCAACTGGTCGGCGCGAACGCGGCGGACGCGCCGGCCTCGGCGCCGGGCGGGCTGACGGCCGCGCCGACCTCGATGTCCGGCGTCTCGCCGCGCCTCACGGTGCACGCGATCGACTCGTTCCACGGTGTCACCGGCGCGGGGCTGAAGTACGACCTGTCGCGTTTCGAGGGCAGCACCTGGAAGCCGCTGAAGAGCGTGCTTGCTCTCGCTGGTGGCCGCCCCGCCGAGCCGCTGCTGATCGGCGACGAGTACCGGGCCGGCCGTTACGAGATCCTGCTCAACCTCGATGACTACTTCGCGATGATGGGCGCCAAGCTGCCGCAGCCGACCTTCCTCGCCAAGGTGCCGCTGCGCTTCGTGATCACCGATGCGTCACAGCGCGTGCACCTCGCGGCGTTGTTCTCGCCCTGGGGCTATTCGTACTACCGCGGCAGCTGATCGATCAATCCGGAGCATCACATGGCAGGCATCTCGACCCACGTTCTCGACAACTACACCGGCCGCCCCGGCGTCGGCATGCGCATCGACTTTTCGGCGCGTCAGCAGGACGGCAGCTGGAAGCTCGTGAAGACGATGACGACCAACGGCGACGGCCGCACCGACGGCCCGGTGCTCGCGCCGGCCGATGCCGCGGTCGGCGAATACGAGCTCGCGTTCCACGTCGCCGATTTCTATGCACCGCGCGGCACGGCGATCGGCGACCCGGTGTTCCTCGACCGCGTCGTGCCGCTGCGCTTCTCGATCTTCGACGCCAAGCAGCACTACCACGTGCCGCTGCTGTGCACGCCGTGGAGTTGCTCGACGTATCGGGGCAGTTGAGGCGCGGGTTCGGCCGGACCCATCACCAGGCGCCGCGCTGGTGCGTTCTTCGGTCAGCGCGAATATCGTCGGTCCAAAATCGGTCGGGCGCGTTTGAGCGTGGCGGCGATCAACGCTCCAGTGCCCCCTCACCCTCACCCCGCCCGCGCATCCTTCACCAGCAGCGCGACCAGATCCTGCGCAAACCCCGGCAGCGCCGCGAGCTCGCGCACGCACACATGCATCGCGCGCAGCGACCAGGCATCCTGCAGCGGCACGATCGTGATCGACATCGCCTGCGCATGCCGGCGCGCCGCCGACTCGGGCATCACGCTCACGCCCACGCCGGCCTCCACCATGCGGCACGCCACCTCGAAGCCGCTGACCTCGATGCGCAGCTGCAGCGTGCGGTGCAGCTCGTCGCAGATGCGTTGCAGGAAGGCGCGCAACGCGCTGCCTTCGGCCAGGCCGATGTGATCGAACGCCAGCGTGTCGGCGAACACCACCGAGTCTGCCTGCGCCAGCGCGTGCCGCGGCGGCACCACGAGCACCAGCCGGTCGCGCCGGTACGGGATCACCTGCAGCGATTCGGTGCGCTCGAAGCCGCTGACGATGCCGATGTCGATCTTGCCTTCGCCGACGGCGCGCACGATGTCGAAGCTCATGCGCTCGCGCAGGTCGATGTTCACGTCCGGGTGGTCGTGCAGGTAGGTTTGCAGCACCGGCGGCAGGAACTCGCCCATCGCCGTCGCGCTCGCCCACACGCGCAGGTGTCCCTTGATGCCCTGCGCGTACTCCTGGAGGTCGCCGCGCAGGCGTTCGAGCTGCGAGAGCACGAGCCGCGCGTGGTGCACGAAGGCCTGGCCCGGCGGCGTGAGCGTCACGCCCTGCGGCGTGCGCACCAGCAGCTTGGTGCCGATGCCTTCCTCGAGGTTCTTGATGCGGGTGCTCGCCGCCGGCGTCGAGAGGTGCGAGGCCTCGGCGCCGCCGGTGACGCTGTTGGCCTCGGCCACCTTCACCATCAGGCGCAGGTCGGTCAGGTCGAAGTGCATGCTGGCCATGTCGCGATTCTGTCGCATCGCCGACTCGTCACGGCTCGGCCGCAGGCAGGAGAAAACACGCGGGCTCGGGGATTTCCCGCGTAGGTATCCACGTATCACCCGCCCGGTGCGAGGCGATGAAACACTGGCTGCAAGCCGGAGCGCGAAGACGATCCCGGCATCACCCCAGGAGACAGCTCATGCGCATCATCCCCATCGCACGCGTTGCAGCGCCGCAGCCCGACAGTTGCGGCGAAGACAGCGGCGAAGTTCCCAAGCTCGATCTGCCGCTGGCGCGGCGCGAGTTTCTGAAAGGCTCGGGCGTGCTGATGGGCACGCTGGCGGCGGGCACCGTGCTCGCCACGCTGGCGCCGTCGCCGGTGTGGGCGCTCGAACTGAAGAAGCTCAGCAAGGCCGAGGGGCAGACGCTGATGGCGATGGGCCGCACGCTCTACCCGCACAAGAAGCTGCCCGACGCCGTCTACGCACTGCTCGCGAAGGATCTTGATGCCAAGGCCGCGGGCGATGCGGCGGCGGCCACGCAGCTCGGCGACGGCATCAAGGCGCTCGACAAGGCGGCCGGCGGCAGCTTTGCGAAGGCGGCGGCGCCGCGCAAGCTGGCGATCGTCAAGGCCATCGAAGGCCAGCCCTTCTTCAACACCGTGCGCGGCCAGTGCGTCACCTCGCTGTACGACAACGACATGGCGTTCGCCGTGTTCGGCTATCCCGGCTCGGCGTGGGAGAAGGGTGGCTACATCACGCGCGGCTTTCAGGATCTGAAGTGGTTGCCGGCACCGTCGGCGGAGGCCAGCCCCCCGCCCTACATGGGCTGAAACAGAACAACCACTTCACGCAGGAGACAGCATGGCAAAGATCGACCTCAACGACGCCTCCCCGGTCGTCATCATCGGCTCCGGCGCAGGCGGCGGCACGCTCGCCAACGAGCTGGCCCAAAAAGGCATCAAGGTGGTCGTGCTCGAAGCGGGCGCGGTGCAGAGCAGCGCGAGCTTCATCAACGACGAATGGAAATCCTTCAGCCAGATCGCGTGGCTGGACCCGCGCACCACCTCGGGTACCTGGCGCGTGGCGAAAGACTTCTCCGGCCTGCCGGCGTGGGTCTGCAAGACCGTGGGCGGCACGACGACGCACTGGGCCGGCGCGTCGCTGCGTCTGCAGGCGCACGAGTTCAAGATCCGCACGACCTACGGCGAGATCAAGGGCGCGAACCTGATGGACTGGCCGGTGACGCTCGAAGAGCTCGCGCCCTACTACGCCCGCGCCGAAGACAAGATGGGCGTGACGCGCACCAACGGCATCCCCGGCCTGCCGGGCAACAACAACTTCAAGGTGATGAACGCGGGCGCGCGCAAGCTCGGCTACAAGGAGGTGCACACCGGCAACATGGCCATCAACAGCCAGCCGCGCGACGACCGCGGCCGCTGCATGCAGCTGGGCTTTTGCTTCCAGGGCTGCAAGAGCGGCGCGAAATGGAGCACGCTCTACACCGAGCTGCCGAAGGCCGAGAAGACCGGCAACATGGATCTGCGGCCCGAGAGCCACGTGTCGCGCATCGAGCACGACGACAAGGGCAAGGTCACCGGCGTCGTCTACTTCGACAAGGACGGCAAGGAGCAGCGCCAGAAGGCGCGCGTCGTCTGCGTCGCCGGCAACTCGATCGAGACGCCGCGGTTGCTGCTGCTGAGCGCGTCCAGCATGTTCAAGGACGGCCTGGCGAACTCCTCCGGCCAGGTCGGGCGCAACTACATGCGGCACATGACCGGCTCGGTCTACGCGATGTTCAAGAACCCGGTGCACATGTACCGCGGCACCACGATGGCCGGCATCATCCGCGACGAGGCGGTGCACGACACCAAGCGCGGCTTTGCCGGCGGCTACGAGCTGGAGACGCTGTCGCTGGGTGTGCCGTTCATGGCGGCGTTCCTGAACCCCGGCGGCTGGGGCGCCGGCTTCACCGAGTACATGGACAACTACACCCACCTCGCCGGCATGTGGCTGGTGGGCGAGGACATGCCGCGCGAGACGAATCGCGTCACACTCAACGCCAGCGTCAAGGACAAATGGGGCAACGCGGCGCCGAACGTCCACTTCGACGATCATGACAATGACATCGCGATGCGCGAACATGCGTTCCGGCAAGGCCAGCGGGTGTACGAGGCGGCGGGTGCGATCAAGAGCTTCAGGACGCCGCCGTACCCCTCGACCCACAACCTCGGCACCTGTCGCATGGGTGCTTCGCCGAAAGACAGCGTGTGCAATGCCTACGGCCAGACCCACGACGTGAGCAACCTTTTCATTTCCGACGGCAGCCAGTTCACCAGCGGCGGCGCCGAGAACCCGACCTTGACGATCGTGACGCTGGCGATCCGCCAGGCCGAATACATCGCCAAGCAAATGACCGCCCGCGCGATCTGAGCGCCGCCGCCCGCGGCGGTTCGCGGGGTTACCAGGAGACAGCCATGTGCGAGTTCTTCGTCAAGGCAGACCCGATCAAGTACGAGCAGCGCTCCCGCACCCTGCGCATCCACGGCGTGCTGACCAGCCTGCGGCTGGAGAACATGGTGTGGGACATCCTCGCGGAGATGGCGGAGCAGGAGGGTTGCACGACGAACGCGCTGATCTCGCTGTTCCACGACGAGATCCTGGCGCATCGCGGTGAGGTGCCGAACTTCGCATCGTTCCTGCGTGTGACCTGCATGCGCTACCTGCGTCAGGCCGGGCAAGCGAAGAGCGCGGCTCAGGGTGAGGCGAGTGAAGCGGGTGAGGCGGCCGCGCCTCGGCTGGCCGCCGTGCCGATTTCGCGCTCCAACGTTGACCGACGCGCGCCACCAAGGAACCTCCGCCCATGAGTTTCACGACCGAGCACCACCCTGGCGTTTGCGCCGAACCGCCCATCGCCGCGCAGGGCTTCGTGCTCAACCATTCGATGCTGCGCGTGAAGGACCCGGCGGTCGCGCTGGATTTCTACACCCGCGTGCTGGGGCTGCGCGTGCTGCGCAAACTCGATTTCGCCGAGATGAAGTTCTCCCTCTACTTCCTCGCCCACGTCCCGGCCGCGAACGAGATTCCGCAAGATCCGGGTGAGCGCACCGCGTGGACTTTCGCGCAACGCGGCATCCTCGAGCTGACCCACAACTGGGGCACCGAGGCCGACACCGCGTTCAAGTATCACGACGGCAATGCCCAACCTCAGGGTTTCGGCCACATCTGCTTCTCGGTGCCCGACCTCGACGCCGCGGTGGCTTGGTTCGACCAGCACCAGGTGCCCTACGTGAAGCGCCCCGACCAGGGCAAGATGAAGGACGTGGCCTTCATCAAAGACCCGGATGGTTACTGGATCGAGATCATCGAGCCGGCGCGCTTGAAGGCGCTCGGGATCGAGCGCCGTCCCTAGCCGCGCCGCGCGGCGGGCGCGGCGACTATGGTGCGCAGCACCGCGTCGATCACGAACGCTTCCCAGTGTGCCAGTGCCGGCTGCGTCTCCAACTCTTCGCCGAGGAACGCCGACAAGGTGAACCGGTTCGACAGGTAGAAGTAGCCCATCGCCGCGATCATCAGGTAGACATCGCGTGCCGCCACGTCGGTGCGAAACAGCTTCTGCTCGCCGCCGCGGGCCAGCACCTGGCCGAGCACGTCGACCGCCGGCGACGAGAACTCGCGTGCGCGCAGCGACTTGGCAATGTGCTTGCCGCGGTGCAGGTTCTCGGTGTTGAGCAGCGTGATGAACTCCGGGTTGCGCTGGTAGTAGCCCCACATGAAGCGGATCACGTCGGTGAGCGCCTCGACCGGGCGGCTCACGTCAAGCACGAGCTTGGACTCGGCCTCGTTGAAGCGCCGGTACATCTCTTCGAGCACCGCGATGAAGAGGCCTTCCTTGCTGCCGAAGTAGTAGTAGATCATCCGGTCGTAGGACTTGGCCGCCTTCGAGATCTGCTCGATGCGCCCGCCCGCGAAGCCGTGCTTCGCGAACACCTTGGTCGCCGCGCGCAGGATGTTCTCGCGCGTAGCAGCCGCGGCCTGCGCTCGAACTCCCAGCGGCCGCGTCGCCATGTCACTGTTCGGCGAATGCGCGTTCGATGACGAATGCGCCGGGCGTCGACGTGTTGCCTTCCTTGAACCCGCGCGCTTCGAGCAGGTGCTTCAGGTCGCGCAGCATGCCCGGGCTGCCGCAGATCATCACGCGATCGTGTTCGGCATCGAGCGCCGGCGCGCCGAGGTCCGCGAAAAGCTTGCCGCTTTCCATCAGCTCGGTCACGCGGCCCATGTTCTTGTAGGCCTCGCGCGTGACGGTCGGGTAGTACAGCAGCTGGTTCGAGACGGTTTCGCCGAGAAACTCGTGCGCCGGCAGGTGCTGCAGGATCAGGTCGTGGTAGGCGAGCTCGTCCTTGGTGCGCACGCCGTGCACCAGGATCACCTGCTCGAAGCGCTCATACGTCTCCGGGTCGCGGATGATGCTCATGAACGGCGCAAGGCCGGTGCCGGTGGAGAGCAGGTAGAGGCGCTTGCCCGGTGTCAGGTAATCGATCACCAGCGTGCCGGTGGGCTTGCGGCCGACGATGATCTTGTCACCGACCTGAATGTGCTGCAGCTTCGACGTCAGCGGGCCGTCCGGCACCTTGATGCTGAGGAACTCGAGGTGCTCCTCGTAGTTGGCGCTGACGATGCTGTAGGCGCGCAGCAGCGGCTTGTTGTTGACGCGCAGCCCGATCATCGTGAAGTGGCCGTTCGAGAACCGCAGCGCCGGGTCGCGCGTGGTCGTGAAGGTGAACAGCTTGTCGGTCCAGTGGTGCACGCTCAGCACCGTCTCTTCGTTGAATGCACTCATGAGGTCGTTTTGATGGTTTGCGAAGGCTTGCGCGAGACCATGTCGCCATGTAGTATTTGCAACATCGTCGTTCAGTGAATGCTACATCAAATAAGCGCGTGAAATGACCGAGCACACCAAGACCGATGGGTTGCCGGATTCGATGCCTGTGTCGCAGGTGCTCGACAAATCGCGCCCGCGCAGCGAGCGCATGGCTTCCGACAAGATCGAGTGCAACGCCTGCCCGGTGCTGTGCCAGATCTCGCCCGGCAAGACCGGCGCCTGTGACCGGTATGCGAACGCGGCCGGCGTGCTGATCCGCGTCGATCCGGTTGTGCTGCTGCGGCGCACGTTGGCGCAAGGCGATGCCGCGCTGGTGCCCTTCCTGGCGCGTGGCGCCGATTCCGGATCCTCCGCGGGCGCCGACGCGCCCGCCAACCCGCTCGCCGTGCAGGACGAGATCTTCGTCACCGGCATCGGCTCC
This sequence comes from uncultured Rhizobacter sp., assembly GCA_964247075.1. GTDB lineage: Bacteria > Pseudomonadota > Gammaproteobacteria > Burkholderiales > Burkholderiaceae_C > LMDS01. The sequence continues at coordinate 20,482 of CAXTSS010000019.1, forward strand.
GGCACCACCTACCCCGACTACAAGCCCGCGCCCTTCATCGTCGCCTCGCAGGTGGCGGGCGTGGACATGGTCACCGTCGTCACCGAGGGCATCTTCAGCTACTGCAGTCTGAAGCTGAAGATCGACACCGACCGCTGGCTCGGCCCCGAGCAGGCCAACGTGCGCTGTAAGGGCGAGGTCGTCGGCCACGTGACGACGGCCGAATACGGCTCGCAGATGCTTTCGCTCGGGGGCGTGCACCACCTGACCGGCGGCAGCAAGAAGGAAGGCCGCGTCGCCTGCGAGATGATGCTGGCGCTCGGCAACAAGCAGCCCGCGGAGCTGAGCATCGACGGCGGCGCGCAGCTCGTCGTGCAGGCCGGCAAGGCGCCGATCGTCAACGGTGTCGAGGAGCAGCGCATGCGCGTCGGCTGCGGCTCGGCGACGGTCGGCATCTTCGCGAAGCAGTTCGCGATGGACGCGGACGAGGTCGTCGTCGTCGACGACCACATCACCGGCGTGCTGACGCAACACCAGGCCGGCCGCTGCCTCGACATGCGGCCCTCGGGCATCAAGATTCGCGGGCGCAAGTCCACGCCCGGGCGCTACTTCCAGGTCGCGAACCCCGGCACCGGCTGGGGCGGCACCGATCTGGTCGATCCGCTCGCGATCATCGAAGGCTGGGACGCCGACGAAGCCTGGCCAGGGCTGCGCCTGTTGATGGTCTCGACGACCGGCGAGCACAAGGCCTGGTTCGTGCTCGACGACGCGCTCACGCCGCAGCCGCAAGCGATGCCGGCAGCGATCCAGACGGTGGTCGATCGCATCGGCGAGAACTGCGAGCCGTCGCTCACCACCGTGCTGTTCCTCGGCGGTGCGGGCGGCAGCCTGCGCGCCGGCGTCACCGACAACCCGGTGCAGCTCACGCGGCGCATCAAGCAGGCGATGGTGAACGTGACCTGCGGCGGCGCGCCGGCCTATGTGTGGCCGGGCGGCGGCATCACGGTGATGGTCGACGTGATGCGCATGCCGGACCACAGCTTCGGCACGGTGCCGACGCCGGCGATCGTCGCGCCGATCGAGTTCAGCATGCTGCTTTCCGACTACCGCGCGCTCGGCGGCCACATGCAGCATGTGCGCAGCCTCGGCGACGCGCTCGCGCGCGGTGCGTGGCACAGCGACGGCGCGCCGACCGCGCGCCGCTTCGAGGCGCTGCCGGCCGCGAACCCGTGGCCACTCGGGCACGCCCCGTCGCTCGGCTGACGCACGATGGAAGCGCAGCGCGCAAAGCTCCCGGATGGCCGCTGGCACTTCCAGCACGGCCCGATCGACATCGTGATCGGCGCTGACGGCGATGCGGTCGCGCTCGATGCGGCGCACGAGGCCGCGTGGCAGCGCTTCCGCACCGTGCTGCCCGAGCTCGTCGCCGAGCTGCCATTGCTGCGCCTGCCGGTGCGCGGCCCGTGCGCGTTGCAAAGCGTGATCGCGCGCCGCATGTGGCTGGCGTGCCGGCCGTTTCACAGCGCGTTCATCACGCCGATGGCGGCGGTCGCCGGCTCTGTCGCCCAGGAGCTGATCAGCCACTACCAGCGCGAGGACATCGAGCGCGCTTGGGTCAACAACGGCGGCGACATCGCGCTGCACCTGGCGCCCGGCGCTTCGGCGCGCGTCGGGCTCTTCGCCGATCTGGCGAAGCTCGATCCGTCGCGCATCCACGCCGATGGCCACTTCGAGGTGCGCGCCGAGACGCCGGTGCGCGGCGTCGCTACCAGCGGCTGGCGCGGCCGCAGCTTCTCGCTCGGCATCGCCGACAGCGTCACCGTGCTCGCGCGCACCGCGGCCCAGGCCGATGCGGCGGCGACGGTGATCGCGAACGCGGTCGACGTGAGCGATGCGCGCATCCGTCGCGCGCCCGCCGCGTCGCTGAAGGACGACAGCGACCTCGGCGAGATCGAGGTCACCGTCGAGGTGCCGCCGCTCGAACCGGCGCTCGTTCAGCACGCGTTGCATGCCGGCCGGCGGCGAGCACGCGAGCTGCAGCGCGAAGGCCTGATTCATTCCGCCGTGCTCGTCTGCCAAAGTGCCTGGCTGCGCGTTGAGTCCGCAGCAAGGCAACCCGAACTTGGTTCAGTATTTGCTTAATGAAAACCACATGATCGAGATACGCCGCATCTTCACCCACGTCGAGGACATCCACCACGAGTTCGGCCCGGTCGCGGCCGTGCCGCTGCGCCGCGGCGCGATTGCCGCGGTGCTGACGAACCCGTTCGCCGGGCGCTACGTGCAGGAGATCGCGCCGATGATGGACGCGCTCGGGCCCGTCGGCATCGACATGGCCGAGAAGCTGCGCGCTGCGATGGACGTGCCGGCCGAGCGCATCGAGGGTTACGGCAAGGGCGCGATCGTCGGCGCGAACGGCGAGCTCGAGCATGGCGCGCTGTGGCATGTGCCGGGCGGCTATGCGATGCGCGAGCTTCTGGGCTGGAAGGGCGACCGCGCCGCCTACGCGCAGGGCAAGGCACCGGCTGCCGGCGCCGCGGGCGCGCAGACGGGCAACGCGCTCTCCATCGTCCCGTCCACCAAGAAGGTCGGCCCGCCAGGCGCCGCGCTCGACGTGCCGCTGACCCACATCAACGCCGCCTACGTGCGCAGCCATTTCGACGCGATCGAGGTGCGCGTGCCCGGCAGCCCGCTGCCCGACGAGATCGTCTTCATCCTCGTGATGAGCACCGGCCCGCGCGTGCATGCGCGCGTCGGCGGGCTGAAGGCGGCCGATATTGCGCAGTGGAACGGCCTGCGCTGAATCAAGGAACACCATGGCTGCACAGATCAGAAAACTCATCGTCCAGGTCGACGAGATCCGCATCGAGATGGGCAAGACGATCGATCCGCCGACGCGCCGCGCATTGGCGATGGCGGTGATTGCGAACCCGTTCGCCGGGCGCTATGAAGAGAACCTCGACGCGCTGATCGCGATCGGCGAAGAGCTCGGCGGCTTGCTCGGTGACAAGTGCGTTGCCGCGCTCGGCATCGCGCCGAGCCAGGTGCAGAGCTACGGCAAGGCCGCGATCGTCGGCGAGGCCGGCGAGCTCGAACACGCCGCCGCGATCCTGCACCCCAAGCTCGGCGCGCCCTTGCGCAAGGCGGTCGAGAAGGGCGCGGCGCTGGTGCCCTCGGCGAAGAAGCGCGGCGGCCTCGGCACGGCCATCGACGTGCCGCTCGGCCACAAGGACGCCGCCTTCGTGCGCAGCCATTTCGACGCGATGGAAGCGCGGGTTAGCGACGCGCCGCGCGCCAACGAGATCGTCGTCTGCGTCGTCGTCACCGACAGCGGCCGGCCGCTGCCGCGCATCGGCGGCTTGCAAGTCAATGAAATCAAGGGCGAGGACGGTCTGCGATAGTTCGCGGCCACCTTCGCCGCACACAATTCACACGTTTCGACTCTCAGGAGCTTCTCTCATGATCCAACGTCGCCAACTCGCGCTCGCCGCCGCTCTTGCACTCACGGGCATTGCTGCGCATGCGCAAGCCACCATCAAGATCGGTGAGGTCAACAGCTACAAGGCCCAGCCCGCGTTCCTCGAACCCTACAAGAAGGGCATGGAGCTGGCGGTCGAAGAGATCAACGCCGCCGGTGGCGTCAACGGCAAGAAGTTCGAGCTGATCACGCGCGACGACAACGCCAGCCCCGGCGACGCAGTGCGCGCCGCCGAAGAACTGGTCTCGCGCGAGAGGATCGATGTGCTGGCCGGCGCGTTCCTGTCGAACACCGGTCTGGCGCTGACCGATTTCGCGAAGCAGAAGAAGTTCTTCTACCTCGCCGGCGAGCCGCTCACCGACAAGATCATCTGGGGCAGCGGCAACAAGTACACCTACCGCCTGCGCCCCGGCACCTACATGCAGGCCGCGATGCTGGTGCCTGAGGCCGCCAAGCTGAAGAAGAAGCGCTGGGCCATCGTCTACCCGAACTACGAATACGGCCAGTCGGCCGTGGCCGCGTTCAAGGAACTGCTGAAGGCCGCGCAGCCGGATGTGGAGTTCATCGCCGAGCAGTCGCCGCCGCTGGGCAAGCTCGACGCCGGCAGCGTCGTGCAGGCGCTCGCCGATGCCAAGCCGGATGCGATCTTCAATGTCCTGTTCGGCGCCGACCTCGCGAAGTTCGTCCGCGAGGGCAACACGCGCGGCCTGTTCCAGGGCCGCGAGGTCGTGAGCGTGCTGACCGGCGAGCCGGAATACCTCGACCCGCTGAAGGACGAATCGCCGAACGGCTGGATCGTCACCGGCTACCCGTGGTACGGCGTGCAGACGCCCGAGCACAAGGCTTTCTTCGTCGCGTATTACGCCAAGTACAAGGACTACCCGCGCCTCGGCTCGGTGGTCGGCTACACGATGATCAAGTCGATCGCCGCGGGCGTGAAGAAGGCCAAGAGCACCGAGACCGAGAAGCTCGTCGCCGCGTTCGCCGGCCTGCAGGTCGATTCGCCGTTCGGCAAGTTCACGTACCGCGCCGAGGACCACCAATCGACGATGGGCGCGTTCGTCGGCAAGACGAAGAACGAAGGCGGCAAGGGCGTGATGGTCGATTACAAGTACCTCGACGGCGCGAAGTTCCTGCCGAGCAACGAACAGGTGAAGAAGCTGCGCGCACCGGATTGAGTCTTTTTTGGCGGAGCGGGCAAGCGGGCGTTCGGGTGCCGCGCTCCGTTCAGCCAAGTTTCTTATTCACTCCGCGCGGCACCCGAACACCCGCTTGCAGGCACCTGCGAGGTCGTTGAACGGTAGGAATGCGCGAGCGCTCCAACAACCATGAACCTCTCCGGCTTCGCAGTCCAACTCCTCAACGGCCTCGCCGGCGCCTCGTCGCTGTTCCTGGTCGGAGCCGGCCTGTCGCTGATCTTCGGCGTCACGCGCATCGTCAACTTCGCGCACGGCTCGTTCTACATGCTGGGCATCTACATCGCCTACATGCTGGCCGAGAAACTGGGCGGCGGCGCGTGGCTCTGGCCTGCGCTGCTGCTCGCGGCTGTCGCTGTCGGCGTGATAGGTGCGCTGGTCGAGATGTTGTTGCTGCGGCGCGTGTACCGCGCGCCCGAACTCTTTCAGTTGCTCGCCACCTTCGCGCTGATGCTCGTGATCAAGGATGCCGCGCTGTGGATGTGGGGCCCCGAAGACCTGCTCGGCCCGCGCGCGCCCGGCCTCGCGCACGCGGTTCCGATCTTCGGCCGCCAGTTCCCGACCTACGACCTGTTCCTGATCGTCGTCGGCCCGGTCGTGCTCGGTCTGCTGTGGTTGCTGTTGACGCGCACCCGCTGGGGCACGCTGGTGCGCGCCGCGACGCAGGACCGCGAGATGGTCAGTGCCCTCGGCGTGAATCAGGCGTGGCTGTTCACCGCGGTGTTCGCGCTCGGCACGATGCTCGCGGGCCTGGGCGGTGCGCTGCAGTTGCCGCGCGAGCCCGCCAACCTCGGGCTCGATCTGCAGACCATCGGCGACGCGTTCGTCGTGGTGGTCGTCGGCGGCATGGGTTCGATCCCCGGTGCCTACGTCGCCGCGCTGCTGATCGCCGAGATCAAGGCGATCTGCATCGGCATCGGTAACGTCGAATTCTTCGGCATCGCGTTTTCGTTCTCGAAGCTGACGCTGGTCGTCGAGTTCCTCGTGATGGCCGTCGTGCTGGTGCTGCGGCCGTGGGGCCTGATGGGCAAGCCGCAGGCCGTGAGCCGCAATTCGGCGTCGGCCGAGGCGCCGCTGCGCCGCGCCGACGGGCTGCTGAAGATCGCCGGCGGCGTGCTGTTGCTGGCGCTGATCGCGTGGCCGATCGCCACCGCCGGCTCCCCCTACCTCACCGTGCTCGCGATCGACCTGCTCACCGCGGCCCTCTTCGCCGCGAGCCTGCACTTCATCATGGGGCCGGCCGGCATGCACTCGTTCGGCCACGCCGCGTACTTCGGCCTTGGCGCGTATGGCGCGGCGCTGCTGGTGCGCGCCGCGCACCTGCCGATGGAGCTGGCGCTGATCCTCTCGCCCCTCGTCGCCGCGATCGGCGCGCTGGTGTTCGGCTGGTTCTGCGTGCGGCTCTCGGGCGTGTACCTCGCGATGCTGACGCTGGCGTTCTCGCAGATCGTCTGGTCGGTCGTGTTCCAGTGGGACGACTTCACCGGCGGCAGCAACGGCCTCACCGGCGTCTGGCCGGCCGAGTGGCTGGCGGACAAGCGCGCGTACTACTACCTCACGCTCGCGCTGGTGGTCGGCGGCGTGCTGCTGATCCGCCGCGCGCTGTTCGCGCCCTTCGGCTACGCGATGCGGGCCGGCCGCGATTCGCCGCTGCGCGCCGACGCGATCGGCATCGACGTGAAGCGCATTCAGTGGGTCGCGTTCGTCATCGCCGCGGTGTTCGCCGGCCTCGCCGGTGCGCTCTACGCCTTCTCGAAAGGCAGCATCTCGCCCGACACGGTGGCGGTCGGCCGCTCGGTCGACGGCCTCGTGATGGTGCTGCTCGGCGGCCTGCAGACGCTCGCCGGCCCGATCGTCGGCGCGGTCACGTTCACCTGGCTGCAGGACGCGGTCGCGCGCAACACTGACTACTGGCGCGCCTTGTTGGGCGGGATCATCCTGCTGCTCGTGCTCGTCTTTCCGCAAGGCATCGCGGGCTTCGTCGGGCAGCTGTTCGATCGGCGCAAGGGGGCGGACGCATGAGCCTCCTGAAAGTCACCGACCTCGGCAAATCCTTCGGCGGCAACCGCGCGGTCGATGGTGTGAGCTTCGAGGTCGCCGCCGGCGAGCTGCTCGCGCTGATCGGCCCGAACGGCGCCGGCAAATCGACGACCTTCAACATGGTCAACGGTCAGTTGCGCGCCGACTCCGGCTCGATCACGCTGAACGGCCAGGAGCTGATCGGCCGCAAGCCGCGCGACATCTGGCATATGGGCGTGGGCCGCACCTTCCAGATCGCAGAGACCTTCGCGTCGCTCACCGTGGTCGAGAACGTGCAGATGGCGCTGCTCTCGGCCGACGCCAAGCTGTATTCGCTGTGGAAGCGCGCCGCCGATCACCGGCGCGATGACGCGCTCGCCTTGCTCGATCAGGTCGGCATGAAGGCCCAGGCCGATCGCCCGTGCAGCGTGCTCGCGTATGGCGACGTGAAGCGCGTCGAGCTCGCGATCGCGATGGCCAACGCGCCCAAGCTGCTGCTGATGGACGAGCCCACCGCCGGCATGGCGCCGAAGGAGCGCAACGAGCTGATGGCACTGACCAAGCGCCTCGTCGTCGAGCGCGGGCTGGCGGTGCTGTTCACCGAGCACAGCATGGACGTGGTGTTCGCGCACGCCGACCGGATGATCGTGCTGGCGCGGGGCCGGCTGATCGCGCAGGGCAAGCCGGACGAGATCCGCGATCACCCGAAGGTGCAGGAGGTCTACTTCGGCAGCGGCAAGACCTTCGAGAAAAAGGTGACGGCATGACCGCGCTGCTCGATGCCAAAGGTCTCAACGCCTGGTACGGCGCCGCCCACATCCTGTTCGACGTCGACCTCAGCGTGAACCGCGGCGAGGTCGTCGCGCTGATGGGCCGCAACGGCGCCGGCAAATCGACGACGCTGAAGGCCTTGATGGGCATGCTCGCCAAACGCAAGGGCTCGGTCAGCTTTCTCGGCAAGGATGTGTCGCGAGCCGAACCGCACGATGTGGCGCGGCTCGGCATGGGCTACGTGCCCGAAGACCGCCGCGTCTTCGCCGACCTCACGGTGATGGAGAACCTCGAGGTCGGCAAGCAGCCGCCGCGCGCCTGGGCCGATGGCAGCGCCGCGCCGGTCTGGACGCCCGAGAAGCTGTTCAAGCTCTTCCCGAATCTCGGCGAGATGCCGGACCGGCCGGGTGGCCGCATGAGCGGTGGCGAGCAGCAGATGCTGACAGTCGCGCGCACGCTGATGGGCAATCCGTACCTCGTGCTGCTGGACGAGCCCAGCGAGGGCGTCGCGCCGGTGATCGTCGAGCAGATGGCGCAGATGATCCTGGAACTGAAGGGCCAGGGTGTCAGCATCCTGCTCTCCGAACAGAATATGCATTTCGCGGAGCTGGTGTCGGATCGGGCCTATGTGCTCGAGAAAGGCCAGATCCGCCATCAGTCTTCGATGGCCGAGTTGTCGGTCAATGAAGAGGTGCGGCGCGCTTATCTGAGCGTCTAGCCTGTCGATTCCCACGTCAAGGAGCACACCATGAGCACGCGCAGAACCCTGTTGAAAGCCTTCTCCGGCATCGGCCTCGTCGCCGCCACCGGAGTCCATTCCACCCGCGCGTTCGCCGCCGCGAAGATCACACCCGATGCGAAGAGCGCGCTGATCGTCGTCGACGTGCAGAACTGCTTCGTCACCGGCGGCACGCTGCCGGTGAAGGACGGCGAGGGCGTGGTGCCCATCATCAACAAGCTCTCGGCCGGCTTCCAGAACATCGTCGTCACGCAGGACTGGCACACGCCCGGCCACGCCTCGTTCGCGAGCACGCACACCGGCAAGAAGCCGTTCGAGACCACCAAGCTGAGCTACGGCACGCAGGTGCTGTGGCCGGACCACTGCGTGCAGGGCACCGACGACGCGGCGCTGCACAAGGACCTGAAGCTGCCGACCGCGCAGATCATCATCCGCAAGGGCTTCCACAAGGAGATGGACAGCTACTCCGCCTTCGACGAAGCCGATCACAAGACCGCCACGGGCCTGGGCGGCTACCTCAAGGCGCGCGGCATCAAGACGGTGTACGTCACCGGCCTGGCGACCGACTTCTGCGTCGCGTGGACGGCGATGGACGCGCGCAAGGCCGGCTTCAACGTCTATGTGATCGAGGACGCGACGCGCGCGATCGACCTGAACGGCTCGCTCGCCGCGGCGTGGAAAAGCATGACGGCCAAGGGCGTGAAGCGCATCCAGTCGAGCGACATGGCCTGAGGTGGGCGGATCGATCGCGTGTGACCGTGGATGACCGCGTTGCGCTCACGGTCAACGGCCGCGCGCACGCGCTGGCCGTGCCGCGCGACGCGCCGCTGCTGAACGTGCTGCGCAACGACCTCGGGCTGAACGGCCCGAAGTACGGCTGCGGCCTCGGCGAGTGCGGCGCGTGCACCGTGCTCGTCGATGGCATCGAGGCGCGGTCGTGCGCGATCCCGGTCGGTGGCGTCGAAGGGCGCCACATCACGACGCTCGAAGGGCTGGGCTCGCTCGCCGCACCGCACGCGGTGCAGCAGGCCTTCGTCGATTGCCAGGCGGCGCAGTGCGGCTACTGCCTGAACGGGATGATCGTCAGCACGGTGGCGTTGCTGAAGCGTTTCCCGCAACCCACGGAGCAGCAGGCGCGTGACGCGCTCGCGCACAACCTGTGCCGCTGCGGCGCGCACCTCGAGATATTGCAGGCGGTGCAACGCGCGGCCGCGTTGACCGCGGCAGCGGCTGCATGACGCACCGCGCCGCCACGCGCCTCACTCGTGCCGAGTTGCGCGCTGCGCTCGGTGTGCTGCTGGTGTCGCGCGAGCCCGCGCCCTCGGCGCCGTCGATACCGGGCCAGCCTGCCACCGTGGCGGCGAACCCGGCCGAGGGCCCGGAGCCGCTGATCGCGGTGTGGGACGACGGCAGCGTCACCGCGCTGCACGGCCATGTCGATCTCGGCACCGGCCTCACGACGGCGCTGGCGCAGATCGTCGCCGAAGAGCTCGACGTGGCGGTGGGCGACGTGCGTGTCGCACTCGGCGACACCGCGCGCGCGCCGAACCAGGGCGCGACGATCGCGAGCGCCTCGATCCAGATCCACGGCGAGCCGCTGCGGCGGGCGGCCGCGCAGGCGCGCGCCTGGCTGCTCGCGAACGGCGGCGTCGCGGCGCTGCGCGACCAGCACATCGCGCTGATGCTCGACCCCGGCGCGCCGACCAAGCCGCCCGAGGCCTACCGCCTCGTCGGCAGCTCGGCGCCGCGCACCGACATCCCGGGCAAGGCCACGGGCGAGCTGGTGTTCGTGCACGACATGCGCGTGCCCGGCATGCTGCACGGCCGCGTCGTGCGGCCGCCGTATGCGGGTGTCGATGCCGGCGATTTCGTCGGCAACACGCTGGAGTCGGTCGACGAAGGCTCGATCGCGCACATCGCAGGGATTCGCGCCGTCGTCGTGATCCGCGATTTCGTCGGCGTCGTCGCCGAGCGCGAGGAGCAGGCCGAGGCGGCGATGCACGCATTGAAGGTCACCTGGAAGCCCTGGCCCGGCATGCCGCCGCTCGGCGACCTGAGCGACGCGCTGCGCCACAACCCGGCGACGCGCCGCCTGCTGGTCGAGCAGGGCGATGTCGATGGCGCCATCGCCGCGGCGGCGCAAGCCATGCAGCGCGAGTACGTCTGGCCGTATCAGCTGCACGCCTCGATCGGCCCCTCGTGCGCGCTCGCCGACTGGCATGCCGACCGGATGACCGTGTGGGCCGGCTCGCAGAACCCGCACGTGCTGCGCGCCGACCTGGCCACGCTGACCGGCCTGCCCGACGTGGCGATCGACGTGATCCGCATGGAGGCCTCCGGCTGCTACGGCCGCAACTGCGCCGACGACGTGGCGGCCGATGCGGCGCTGCTCTCGCGCGCCGTCGGCGCGCCGGTGCGGGTTCAGCTGACGCGCGAGCAGGAGCACCTGTGGGAGCCCAAGGGCGCGGCGCAGCTGATGCAGGTGAACGGCGGCCTGGATGTCGATGGCGCGATCGCGGCCTATGACTTCCAGACCTCGTACCCGAGCAATGGCGCGCCGACGCTGGCGCTGCTGCTGACCGGCACGATCGCGCCCGACGCGACGGCGTATGAGATGGGCGACCGCACGGCGGTGCCGCCGTATGCGATCGAGAACCTGCGCGTGGTCGCGAACGACATGCCGCCGATCCTGCGCGCGTCGTGGCTGCGCGGCGTTTCGGCGCTGCCGAACTCGTTCGCGCACGAATCGTATGTGGATGAGCTGGCGACCGCCGCCGGCGCCGATCCCGTCGCGTTCCGGTTGCAGCATCTTAAGGATCAGCGCGCCGCGGAACTCGTCGCCGCGACGGCCGCGCGCGCGGGTTGGCTCGCACACACGCAACCGCAGCAGCAATCAGCGCAGGGTGATCTGCTCAAAGGCCAGGGCTTCGCCTACGCGCGCTACGTGCACAGCAAGTTCCCCGGCTTCGGCGCCGCGTGGGCAGCGTGGGTCGCCGATGTCGAAGTCAACAAGACCACCGGCGACGTGCACGTGAGCCGCGTCGTCGTCGGCCACGACGCCGGCCTGATGATCAACCCGGCCGGCGTGCAGCACCAAGTGCACGGCAACGTGCTGCAGACGACGAGCCGCGCGTTGAAGGAGTCGCTGCCGCTCGACTTGACAACGCAGACCCCGGTTGCGCGTGAATGGGGCAGCTACCCGATCCTCAACTTCCGCGAGGTGCCGGTCGTCGAGGTGATGCTGATGCCGCGCCCCGGCGAGCCACCGCTGGGCGCGGGCGAGTCGTCGTCGGTGCCCGGCACCGCGGCGATCGCGAACGCGATCTTCGACGCGACCGGCGTGCGCTTTCGGGCGCCGCCGTTCACGCCGGAGGTGGTGCGTGCCGCGCTGAACACGCAGCCGCCGCGCCCTTCACCCCAAGAGGAAGTGGGCGCCGCGTCAAAGCTCCCTCTCCCCGCCGGGGAGAGGGATGGGGTGAGGGGCTGGGTCTCGCGCCGAAAGTCAATCGCGGCGACCGTTGGCGCGCTCGGCATCGGGCTCGTCGGCATGGCCGCGGCCATGCTCGGCTGGCGCTCATCGATCGCGCCGATCGCCGCCGGCAGCGCGAACGTCTACACCGCCGCCGTCATCGAAAAGGGCCGCGTGCTCGCCGCGGCGGGCGACTGCATCGTCTGCCACACGGCACCCGGCGGCGCGCCGAACGCCGGTGGCCGCGCGATGGCCACGCCGTTCGGCACCGTCTACAGCACCAACCTCACGCCCGACATCGCGACCGGCATCGGCGCCTGGTCGTTCAGCGCGTTCCAGCGCGCGATGCGCGAAGGCGTCTCGCGCGATGGCCACCACCTGTACCCGGCGTTCCCGTACACCGCGTTCACGAAGACGACCGACGAGGACCTGACGGCGTTGTACGCGCACCTGATGGCGCAGCCCGCGGTCGCATCCGCCACGCCACCTGCGACGCTCGCGTTCCCGTTCAGCCTGCGCCCGTTGATGGCGATGTGGAACGCGATGTTCCTCACGCCTGGCCCGGCCGCGCCGATCGCGGCGCAGTCCGCCGAATGGAATCGCGGCGCCTACCTCGTCGATGGCCTCGGTCACTGCGGCGCCTGCCACACGGCGCGCGGCGCTCTCGGCGGGGAGCGGAGCGGCACCGCGTACCTCGGCGGCGCGATGGTGGATGGCTGGGAAGCGCCCGCGCTGACGGCGCTCAGCCGCGCGCCGATCCCGTGGAGCGAGGCCGAACTGTTCAACTACCTGCGCCAAGGCCACAGCACAAAGCACGGCAACGCCAGCGGCTCGATGGCGCCGGTGGTGCAGCAGCTGGCGCAATTGCCCGAGGCCGAGGTGCGCGCGATGGCGATCTACCTCGCCTCGTTCAACGCCCCTGTCGCCAGTGCGCCGCCCGTTGAAGCCGCGCCGCTGGACGGCGCCGCGCACCGCCTCTTCACCACCGCCTGCGGCGCGTGTCACCACGACGGCAGCGGCCCGCAACTGCTCGGCCAGAACATCCCGCTCGCGCTCAACACCAACCTGCACAGCGAGCGCCCCGACAACCTGCTGCGCGTGATCCTCGAAGGCATCCGCGAGCCGGCATCGCGCGACATCGGCTTCATGCCGGCGTTCAAGCATGCGCTCGACGATGCGCAGGTGGCGCGGCTGGCGGCGTACATGCGCCAGCGCTTTTCGCCGGACCAGCCGGCGTGGCCGAATCTGGAATCGGCGAGTGCGCGCGTGCGCGCCTCGCCGTCGTCACACTAGGCAGTCGCCGAGGCGCACCCGTGCGGCGCGCTGCAACCGGAGCAGCAGCGCGTGCGACACCGGCCGTTCGCCCAGTTCGTCGGCAAAGCGCTCATGCACATCCCGCTGCATCCGCATCAGCAAATGCGCTGTGACCTCCGCATCCGCCAGCGCCCGATGCGCCCGCCCTGCGCTCGGCAGTGCATGCAAAGTCGCCAAAGTTCCGAGACGATGATTCTCGGCATGCGGATAGAGCCGACGCGAGAGCAGCATCGTGCACGCGAACGCATGCGCATCATCCGCGTCGCACTCGGCGCGGGTCAGTTCCGCCTGCCAGAACCCGCGGTCGAAGGCCGCGTTGTGCGCGACCAGTGGGCAGCCTTTGGTGAAGCGCGCGACCTCGTGCATCACCGCGCGCGCCGGCGGCGCGGCGTGCAGCATCTCATTCGTGATGCCGGTCAGCTGGGTGATGAACGGGGGCACCCAGGTGCCGCTGTTCATCAGGCTCTGGAAGCGGCCGACGACGCGGCCGTCTTCCACCAACACCGCGGCGATCTCGGTCGCGCGGCCGCCCTGCGCGGCGCCGAGGCCGTTGGTTTCGAAGTCGATGACCGCGATCGTTTCCATGCGTGCCGGATTCTCGCGCACCCGGCAGAATGCTCTTCCCCACCGAGGAGACAAACATGGCGCTGACCATCGCAGACAAGGCCACCCGCTTCGCGCAGCTGCACCGCGGCCCCGGTATCTTCGTGATGCCCAACGCGTGGGACGCCGGCACCGCGCAGATCCTCGCGCAGCTCGGCTTCGAGGCGCTCGCGACCTCGAGCGCGGCCTGCGCGCAGTCGCTCGGCCGGCGCGATGGCGAGATCACGCGCGACGAGGCCATCGCCCACGCGCGCGCGATCGTCAACGCGACCGACCTGCCGGTCTCGGCCGACCTGGAGAACGGCTTCGGCCACTCGCCGGCCGAGGCGGCGCTGACGATCCGCCTCGCCGGCGAGATCGGCCTGGCCGGCGGCTCGATCGAAGACGCGACCGGCGACAAGGCGCGCCCGCTCTACGACATCAACGAAGCCGCCGACCGCATCGCCGCGGCCGTCGAGGCGGCGCGCGCGCTGCCGCACCCGTTCACGCTGACCGCGCGGGCCGAGAACTTCTTTCGCGGCGTGAACGATCTCGACGACGCGATCCGCCGCCTGCAGACCTACGAGAAGGCCGGCGCCGACGTGTTGTTCGCGCCCGCGTTGCCGAGCTTCGACGCGGTGCGCACGGTGTGCGCGTCGCTGACGAAGCCGGTCAGCTTCATGGCGACGATCAAGGGCAAGGCCTACCCCGTGGCCGAGCTGCAGGCCGTGGGCGTGCGCCGCATCAGCACGGCCACGTCGCTCTACCGCGTCGCGATGGCGGCGCTGCGCGACGCGGGGCGGGAGATTCGGGAGACGGGGACGTTCGGGTATTTGGAGCGGCTGTGAGGGGCCGGCGCGCTTGCCCAATCTTGGCAGCGGCCGCTTTGGCCGTGCGGAATGGTTGAAATGCATTCCGGTGCGGTTCGAAATCGCTGCGAGTCGCAGGCCGTGAGCGGCGAGGCGCCAGCAAGTCGCAACATCAGGTCGGTCACAGCGCCGAGACGAACCGGTAAATCGCCTGCTGTTCGTCCTCGTCCAGTTCGAAAAATCGCCTGCGCACGATCTCGCCCTCGCCGCCGTGCTCGAGCACCGCGTCGCGCAGGCTGGTGGCTCGGCCGTCGTGCAGATACCGGTCGCGCAGTCGCAGGCCGATCAGCGGTGTCGTCCGCCAGTCGGCGCCGGCCGCCTGGCCTTGAACGATCTTGTCGTCCAGGTTCGCGCCCATGTCGTGCAGGAGCAAATCGGAGTAGAGCGTGACGTCACCATGGGCGCCGCGCAAACTCGCGACGTGGCACTTCGCGCAGCCCACCGCGTCGAACCGTCGGGCACCGTCGCTCCAGGCCTGCGCAGCATCGGGGCCGCGTTGCGCGGGACCGGGGGCACCCTGCTGGCCCTGGCCGATGCGCACCAGTGCATAGGCCAGGGCAGCCGACAGCACCAGTGCGAACACGCCCGCGCCGACCAAGCGCAGCGCGCCGGTCCGCAGCAGCGAGGCGAGCGGCGTCGTCAGGCCCAGCGCGATCATCACCATCAGGAACAGGAACTGGTCGACCTGAAGAATGGCCGCACGCAACTGCGGATGCAGCGTGACGGCCGAGTTGAAGAGCAGGACCGCCAGGAAGGCCAGCACGAACCACGGCACCGGGACGCGACCGCACGCCGCGCCGGCGGCCTGCCGCCGCTGCATCGCGCCCAGAACGAGCAGCAGCGGGATGAGCATCACGACCTTGCTGAGCTTGACCAGCGTCGCGATGTTCAATGCGCCCTCGGACACCGCGAACGAGGCACCGTAGACCTGTGCCAGCTCGAAGATGCTCGCGCCGACGGTGACACCGAAGCCGCGTTCGTCCAGGCCCGGCAGGCCGCCCGCGAGGTAGGCGATCGGGTAGAGCAGCAGCGCGATCGTGCCGGCGAGCGTGATCAGGGCGATGGCTACGCCCGCATGCGGCTCACGTTCCTTCGACATCGACGCCACCGACAGGATCGCCGCGGCGCCGCACACCGACGAGCCCACCGCCACGAGCAGCGCCAGCTGCGGGTCGAGCCTGAACGCGTGCACGGCCACCCAGCGCACGATCAGCAGCACGAGCACCAGCTCGACCGCGGCGATCGTGATGGGCCCGAGGCCGAGATCGCTGAGCAACACCACTGTGATTCGAAAGCCGAGCAGCACCACGCCCAGTCGCAGCAGGTAACGCTTCGTGAAGTCGAGCCCGGGCCGGAGTGCCGCCGGGCAGGCGAAGACGCAGCCGAGCAGCAGCCCGAAGATCATCGAGACGAGCACGGGGTTGCGCGCCAGCGGGTCACCCAGGCCGCCGGCGATCCATCCTGCTGCCAGCGCGAGCAGCGCCGCGACGGCGATGCCCGGCAGCCGGCCGCGCAGATCGAGGTCGATGACCGGCAAGCGCCACGCCGGCGTCATCGCTGGGCCTCTTGCCGCGCCGGTGCGGTCGCCCTCGTGCTCAATGTGCGCAGGTAGGCCGACAGCGCGCGCACCATCGAGCCGTCGTCCTTCACGGTTGCGGCGGGGCGCGCCGCCAGCGCACTCGTGATGCCCATCTCGTTGCCGAGTGCTTCGGCCACCATCTCGTCGAGCCGCACGACATCGGCCTTCCAGCCGTAGCGCCCGACTCGCTGCGTGCCATCGGTGCCGGGAACGTGGTGAACGCGACCCTTGATGCCGTCGCCCTTGCTCACCGCCTGAGCCTCGATGACGGCGTCCGAGATCTCATCCAGACGGCCGGCCACCGCCAGGCTCGACGGCATCCGCAGCGAAACGATGTTGGCGCCGCGGGGCAGCGGTTCCGACGACCCGGGCGGCGCGACCGTGGAGTGCCGCGGAGCGATCTCGCTCGAACGGTCGACCGTGACCAGAATCCGCCCGGTGCCCGGCTCCATGCGCGCGACGCGGCGAGCGAAGTGCTCCTCGCGCGTGCTGGCACCGCCTGGCCCCGGATGACAGGCCACGCAGGAGGTGGCGTTGAACAGCGGCCCGAGGCCGTCGCTCGGCGCGAACGCGGTCGAGAAGAGGCGGGCTCCTTCTTCCGCCGATCCATCGGGGCGAGGCGTCGCTGGGGCGTCCGGGCTGCTCCCGAACGCACCGTGGGCATCGAAGCCGCTTGTCTCGATCAGCACGCTTTCGGCCTCGGCGCGGCCGACGTCGCGTTGGGCAATCAACCAGATGCGCCGGGTATCGGCCGACACCGCGATGGACCGCAACCGGCCGCCGCCGACCGCCTGCCCGTCGGGCCAGGCGATCGGTGCCCGGGCGACGACGCTGCCGTCCTGGCGCATGCGCAGCACCGAACCGTCGCCGCGGTTGACGACGTACAGGTCCGATCCGCCTGCCAGCGTGGTGTGGCTGGCGAAGCGAGGGTTCGCGATCTCGGGCACGCAGGCAGCGAGGTCGACGGGCCGCTTCAGCCAGGGCGACGCCAGATGGCTGACGCGCTGAAGCTTGAAGTGGGCACTGTCGTCGCCGAGATGAAGCACCGTGATCCGGTCGCCGCGCGCATCGGCGACGAACAAGGCGCGATCGGGACTCCACTTGAACGCGATGCCGATGACGCCGGGGTCGTCGCGGCCGACGTCGATCGTTCCTGGTGGCGCGAGGCCGTCCACCCCGTCCTGCACGTGAACCTGCACGACGGCGCCGCTGCCCGTGACCACGGCGAACACCGCGAATCCGCTGCCGTCCGGCGACGAGCCGAGCAGCGCCGTGCCGAGCGCGCCGTTGTCGATCGCCCCGGCGGTGAGTTGCCCGCTGTCGCGACGGTTCAGCAGCGAGGCGAACCACCCGGACCGAACGGCGCGGGGCACGCTCACGCGCGCGCTCTGCGCGCCGACGAAGACGCCACCAGCCGTGTCGCTTGGCGCGTTCGCGAGCGGCGCGCCATCGGGATCGAGCACGCTCTCGCTGCCCGCACCCTGCAGGCCGTAGGGCGCGTTGGCGACCCAGGGCCGGCCGAAGGCGTTGTTGATCGACACATAGCGTGGTCCGGAAACACCGCCGAAGTCGGCCGTGCGCGCGCCGCGGTTGTGCTGTCGATTCAGGTGACGCGCGGACTGGACGCTGTAGAGCTGCACGGCGTCGCCGGCCACGGGCCGTCGGGCGGCCAGGTCCGCGGGCACTGCGAGGGGGCGGTCGCTCGTCGCGGCGCTCGTGTCGATCGAGACGAGCGCGCCGGTCGCGTGGCGCCCGTTGCCGGACGGCGCGCCGAGGTTGCCGGCCACCGCCACCAGCACCCGCTGCGGATCGAGCGCGTGTCCGGGCTGGGTCTGCAACAGGAACTCCGGGTTCGATGCGAACGGGCCGCCGCTGTGGAATCGACCCACCTGCCGGATGCCGAACGCCTGTCCCATGCCCTCGGCGACGACACGGGCACGCAGCGGCCACGTCGGGACCTCCGCGCCGGTCACGTCGAACGCGATCGTGAAGCCCACGATCAAGGTGGCCAGCGCCCGGTTCATGTCGATCCCCTCGGTGAAGGCTTGCCCATGGGTTTACGGGATGCGGAGCGCCAACAGGACACGGCGTGACAGCCGATCAGGCGAAATGTCCGCTCGGGTCATCAGTCGATGCGGACCCCGGTTTCGGCGCCGCACGCCGACTGCACCACGTTGTCGCCGGCGTCGAGCGACTGGGTCGTGATAGTGCTGGTCAGCGACTTGCCGTCGGCGGCGAGCGTGATGGTCCGGGTGAGACGTTGCTGGCCCGCGGGGCTGCCGTCGGGCAGGTAGCGCCAGAAGCGCAGCTCGACGATGTACGTGCCGCTCGCGGACTTCTTCCAGGTGCCCATCGCGGTGCCCTTGGTCGCGGACGGCTGGTTGTTGTCGGCGATGGCCGTGCCACCCTGGTTGAAGAGGCTCATGCCGCGAAAGCCGCCGAACGGCGCGCCCGAGCTGCAATCCTTCAGTGCCACACTGGACTGCCAGAATCCTTCGATCGGGTCCGGCACGACTGCCGATTGCGCACGGGCGTCACCGCCTCCGCCGCAGGCTTGCATCATCAGGGCCATCGCGCCGCTCGACAGGACGAACAGGGCCGCAGACTTGGGGGTAAATTGCTTCATGACGGTTCCTCGAACAGACTGGTCGCAGCGGGATTGCCAACGACACCTGCACTGTCGGGGCGACGCCGCCGCGCAGTCTTGAACGGCCCTGAACAAAGCCTGAATCGTTCTGAAAGCAACCGATGCGCGAGTACCGATTCCACGAGTTCGTCCTCCAGGTCGAACAGCGCCGCCTGCTGGGAGCCGACGGCGTCGCTGTCGAGCTGACCCCGCGGCTCTACGACGCGTTGCTGTTCATGGTCGAACGCGCCGGTCAACTGCTGGACAAGGAACGCTTGCTCGCCGAGCTGTGGCCCGGCCTCGTCGTCGAAGAGAACAGCCTGAGCCAGGCCGTCTCCGCCTTGCGCAAGGTGCTGGGCGACGATGCACAGCGCAGCCGATTCATCCAGACGGTGCCGCGCCGGGGCTTCCGCTTCGTGGCGCCCGTCAGCGTCGTCGACGTTCCGGCAGAGGTGCCAGCGCCCGCGGCCTCGACGCTGCTCGACGACCCGGGCGTGGGCGATCCCGGCCGTGTTCAGGCGATTGCCGAACCGGCTCCGCACGGGCGGCGAACCTGGTTGGCGCTCGCGGCAGGGGCGGTCGCGCTGGCCGCGGCCGGAGCTTCCTCATGGCGCTGGCGACAGCAGCACGCCCAGCCGCCGGCGGGGGCGCCGAGCACGCTCGCCATCCTGCCTTTCAAACCGATCGTGGCGGGCGCACGCGACGAGCTGCTCGAGACCGGGATGGCCGAGAGCCTGATCGCCCGGCTGTCGAACCTGCCCGGCGTCGCCGTGCGCTCGGTCGGTTCGGTGCGCCGCTTCGGCGGCGTCGAACAGGATCCGATCGCCGCCGCACGTGAGCTGAACGTCACCTGGATCGTCGACGGCTCGATCCAGCGCGCGGAGAGTCGGGTGCGCGTCACGGCGCGACTCCTGAACACGGCCAGCGGTGAAGCGGCGTGGAGCGGCAACTTCGACGAAGAGTTCACCGGCATGTTCGATCTGCAGGATTCGATCTCGAGCAAGGTGGCGCAGGTTCTGGCGCCGCATCTCGGAAATCGCGGCCAGCGCCGCCTGGCGGGCGCTGGCGGCACGCGCAACGTCGACGCGTATCAGCTCTACCTGACGGCGCGCCAGCACGCACAAGGCATCAGGACCGCCGGGCTGGTCAAGAGCATCGAGCTGTACCGACAGGCGATTGACATGGATTCCGCGTATGCGCTGGCCTACAGCGGCATGGCCGAGTCCTACCGTCGGATGGTCTTCGGCGCCGACGGAGAGCCGGGCGTCGTGCTCGTGGCAGCCAAGAGCTGCAGCCAGCGCGCGGTGCAACTCGACCCCGACCTGGCGGAGGCGCACGCCGGCATCGGCTGGAATCTCTTCTGGCACGACTGGGACTGGACCGGGTCAGCCGCCGCGTTCGACCGTGCCTTGGCGCTGAACGCCAACGAAGCCAATGCCCATTTCGGCTATTCGCAGCTGCTCGACACGCTCGGCCGCGACGCGGAGGCTGTTGAACATCTGCGGCGTTCTCGCGAGACCGACCCGCTGTCGCTGATCCTTCTGACGATCGAAAGCGGGGCGCTGATGGGTGTGGGTCGGCGGGAAGAAGCGCGTCAGCGCCTGCAACGCGTGTTCGACATCGAGCCGGAGTTCTGGGTCGGGTACATGGTGAAGTCCTACTTCATGCTGGTCGATGGAAAGCCGGACGAAGCCATCGAGTGCCTTGTACGTGCCGATCAGTTGTCCGACGGAAGCTCGCAGGCGGCGGCCTCGCTCGGCAACCTGCTGGCGCGAAAGGGCCAGCAGGAACGTGCACGCAGCGTGCTCCAGCGCTTGCTCGAACTCGGCAAGACCCGCTATGTGCCGCCGACTTCTGCCGGACTGATCTACGCCGGGCTCGGCGAGAAGGAGGCCGCACTGGGTGCGCTCGAACGCGGGCTCGCGGTACGCGACGTGCGCATGACGCTGGTCCGGCAGGACAGTCGCTGGAAGGTCGTCGCCAACGATGACCGCTTTCTCGCGGTCATGCGCCAACTGAAGTTGGGGTGATCGCTACCCGCCCCGCCACCTCAAACCCCTCCTTCAACCCCGCCCGCAAATGCGCCACCAGCGCCTGCACAGGCTTCGGCGTGCGCGCGCTCCAAGGGCGGATCGCGTGGATCGCGTCGCCGAAGAAGCCGACCGGTCGCCACGCGGGCAGCACCTCCTTCAGCCGCCCGCTGCGCAGCGCGGTGGTGGCGCTGAAGTCGGGCAGCAGCGCCAGGCCGAGCCCGGCCACCGCGGCCTCGCGCACCAGCTCGCTGTTGTTTGCGCGGTACAGGCCCTGCACGCCGACGCTGACGCGCTCGGGTTCGCTCGCCTTGCCGCGCTCGAACTTCCACACCGCCGGGCCGGGGCGCAGGTAGGTGATGCAGGCGTGCGCGGCCACCTCGATCGGCGTTTTCGGCGTGCCGTGCTGGCGCAGGTAGCCGGGGCTGGCGACGAGCAGCGAGCGCGAGTCGCACAGCTTCCACGCGACGTGGTTGTCCGGCGGGTTGCTGGTGTGGCGGATGGCGAGGGCTGGCGGCCAAGCGCGACCGAGGTTGTCACCCGCACTAGCCCGTGCGGCTGGGCGGCGAGGTCGCGCACATCGACCACGGTGCGGGCGATCTGCGCGAAGGCTTCCGACGTTTGATCGACCAGCTACTGCCCGGCATCGGTGAGCTGCACTGATGCGCGTCGTAGGCTGCACGAGTCAAGTCAAAGCCCTTTGATCGCCCGGATCGCGCGCAAACCTGTGCCGACGCGGTCGCGCACGCCGTCGGCCTGCGGTTCAGCACCACCGACGCCTCTTCGGCTGCGATCGAAGTTCGCCACTTCGACGCCAGGGGCTCACGCCGGCGCCGGCCACGCCAGTGCCCGAGCCGTACAGGCGCAGGGCCCGTTTTCAAAGCAGCCGTCAACCTGCACCCCCCGCCAGCGTTAGACCCTCTTCCACTTTCGGGAGGGTCGCTGCCATGAGCACGCCAGCCAAGGATGTCTCCGCGTACAGCCCGGAAGAGCTGCGGGCACTTCGCGAGCGATTTGCGCCGCTGGCGAACGACTTCCGTCAGTGTGGCCGCAAGGCGAGCTGGTACGTCTGCGCCGCCTTGCTGTCCGGTGGCCTGGGGCTGCTGGTCAGGCCCCACTCGGCGCCGGTCTTTCTGGTGCTCTGGCTCGGCGCGATCGCGGCGCTGGTCCAAGTGGTGCGCGCGCAGCTGCCCCTGCCCAAATGCCCAGCCTGCAACGCGAGGCTGGACTCCGTGGGCGGCGAGTTCTGCCCGGAATGCGGCGGCCGCTCGCTCAGCGAGTTCGTTTGGTACCGGTTCCGTCGGTGCGGTGCGTGCCAGGCCAAGTTGTCGCGCGGCAAGAACGGGCGGTACTTCCGCATTCGCGCCTGCAACCACTGCGGCGTGCTGTTGGACGAGCGCGGGCTCTGAAGCCGCGCGCGGTGTGATCCGGCGGTCTTGCCGCCTCGACAGACTCGGGTTCCCTCACCACGTTCAGGAGGCACGCCACCATGCTCGCGCCATTCAAAGATGTCACCGCCTACGGCCCCGCGGAGCTGCAGCGCTTTCGCGAGCGGTTCGCGGCCTTGGTAC
Organism: uncultured Rhizobacter sp.; assembly: GCA_964247075.1. GTDB lineage: Bacteria > Pseudomonadota > Gammaproteobacteria > Burkholderiales > Burkholderiaceae_C > LMDS01. The sequence continues at coordinate 42,704 of CAXTSS010000019.1, forward strand.
AGCACTATCCGCGGCAATGGCAACAAGCGCAATGCGCGCTTGTTGCGATCCGCTTGTTGTGGATCCCGGCGGTCCTTGCGTTCTTCCTGCAAGCAGGGCTGCTGGCATGGGTGTTGTGGCTCGCGTTTGCCGGATTGATCGCCTACGCCGTGCGCGTCTTTCCGCGCCTGCAATCGCTGCGGTGTCGTGTTGACCGACAACGCGATGTGAGCAGGGCGTGTTCCTGTTTGAAAGGCGAGCCCCATGAAGAGCTTCTCTGACTGTGTCTGCGCGACCGTGCGCGTGGTCGCCAGGATTGCGATGACGCTGTTCGGGCTGGTGTTCCTGCTGGGCGGCATGGCGTTTGTCGTGGATGGCGGCCAGGCCTTGGTGGAGGGGCTGGACTCCAACGCCTGGCCGAGGGTGCGCGCCACGGTGGTGGAGAACCACCTCACCCGTACCCGTCGCTCCAACGGGCGCTACACCCCGCACGTGACCTACCGGTATGCGGTGGGCCCGAACACCTACAGCGGCACCCGGCTGTGGATCGTGGCCCGCGACGCTCCCTTAGCCGAAGCCCGGGCCCTGCTGGGCCAGTTCGCGCCCGGCCAGGATTTCGACGTCCACGTCAACCCAGAGATGCCCAGCGCATCCGTGGTGACTGCGGGCGCGGACGCGGTCGTCTATTTCTGGATCGTCCTCGCCTCGTGCATCGCCGCCGTGGGCATCGTCATCATGCGTGCGGCCTGGTCCCGCAATCTCATTCCGCTCGGGTTCGAACCTGGGGCAACATCGCCGAGAGCACACCATCCTTGAGCACCACGTGATGGACGATGGCGGCGGCGGCATGCAGGCCGGCGAGCCACATGATGGCGTCACCCAAGAACCCGTGTACGTCGCCCCAATCGGCCAGTTTCGCCATGCTGGAGTCGGCGATGAGCGGCATCCGATCGATGCGCACGCCGCCGAGCAGCGTCAGCGGGTGACCCTCACTCCCGAGGGCGAGGAACGCGGTGACGGGCAACGCAACAAGCACGATCCACAGCGCGATGTGCATCAGCCGCGACGCCAGCTGCATCCAGCCAGGCATCTGGAACTGCGGCCTGGTCGGGCGCAGGGCCATCCAGACCAGGCGCAGCGCCGTCAGAACCAGGACCACGATTCCAAGGGACTCGTGCCAGACGATGTCACTTCGGGTGGCGGGGTCGACCCCTTGACGCATCAGACGGCCGAAACCGTCCGGCCCGAGGATGAACGCGATCATGACGACGATGGCCGTGACCCAGTGGAAGACCCGGCTGAGGGTGTCGTAGCGGGCAGTGGAAGGTGGATGCATGCGAGCGCCAAACGGTGTGAAGCGATTATGGCGCGCTCGCGTTGGCCGGCGACGACGTGGCAGGAACTGCGGCGGGCGTGTTGCCCCGAACGGCGCACAAACCTAGACTTGGCGCCTGCACAGTCACAGGAGACACGCCATGGGCGCACCCGAAGCCTTCACCGCCACGACCGAGGTCGGCCATTTCATCGACGGCCGCCGCGTCGCCAGCACCAGCGGCCGGCGCCAGCCGGTCTGGAACCCTTCGACCGGCGCGGTGGCGCGGCAGGTCGCGCTGGCCTCGGTGGACGAGGTGAGCGCCGCGGTCGCGTCGGCGAAGGCCGCGTTCCCGGCCTGGGCCGACACGCCGCCGATCCGCCGCGCGCGCATCATGAACAGCTTCCTCGGCCTCTTGAACCAGCACCGCGACACGCTCGCCGCGATGATCACCGCCGAGCACGGCAAGGTCTTCACCGATGCGCAGGGCGAGGTCACGCGCGGCATCGACATCGTCGAGTTCGCCTGCGGTGTGCCGCAATTGCTGAAGGGCGACTTCACCGACCAGGTCAGCACCGGCATCGACAACTGGACGCTGCGTCAGCCGCTCGGCGTGGTCGCCGGCATCACGCCGTTCAACTTCCCGTGCATGGTCCCGATGTGGATGTACCCGGTCGCGATCGCCTGCGGCAACGCCTTTATCCTGAAGCCGAGCGAGCGCGATCCGTCGTGCTCGGTGTTCATGGCCGAGCTGCTGAAGCAGGCCGGGCTGCCCGACGGCATCTTCAACGTCGTGCAGGGCGACAAGGTCGCGGTGGATGCGCTGCTGACGCACCCGGACGTGAAGGCGCTGAGCTTCGTCGGCTCGACGCCGATCGCGCAGTACATCTACGAGACCGGCGCGCACCACGGCAAGCGCGTGCAGGCGCTGGGCGGCGCGAAGAACCACATGGTGGTGATGCCGGATGCGGACATCGAGCAGGCCGTCGATGCGCTGATCGGCGCCGCCTACGGCTCGGCCGGCGAGCGCTGCATGGCGATCAGCGTCGCGGTGCTGGTCGGTGATGTGGCCGACAAGATCGTGCCGAAACTGGCCGCGCGCGCAAAGACACTGAAGGTGAAGAACGGCATGGAGCTCGACGCCGAGATGGGGCCGATCGTCACTCGCCAAGCGCTGGAGCGCATCGAGGGCTACATCGGCGTCGGCGTCGAGGAAGGCGCGAAGCTGGTCGTCGACGGCCGCGGCTTCAAGGTGCCGGGCCACGCCGAGGGCTTCTTCACCGGCGGCACGCTGTTCGATCACGTCACGCCGCAGATGCGCATCTACAAGGAGGAGATCTTCGGCCCGGTGCTCTCGTGCGTGCGCACGCCCGACCTCGCCGCGGCGGTCGATCTCGTCAACGCGCACGAGTTCGGCAACGGCGTGGCCTGCTTCACCAGCGACGGCAACGTCGCGCGCGAGTTCTCGCGCCGTGTTCAGGTCGGCATGGTCGGCATCAACGTGCCGATCCCCGTGCCGATGGCATGGCACGGTTTCGGCGGCTGGAAGCGCTCGCTGTTCGGCGACATGCATGCCTATGGCGAAGAGGGCGTGCGCTTCTACACCAAGCAGAAATCGATCATGCAGCGCTGGCCCGCCAGCATCGCGAAGGGCGCCGAGTTCGTGATGCCGACTTCGAAGTAAGGTGCGCAGCCTCTTCCACCTCGCCATCAACGTCCGCGATCTCGACGAGTCGCGGCGCTTCTATGGCGGCGTGCTCGGCTGCACCGAGGGCCGCAGCACCGAGAGCTGGGTCGATTTCGATTTCTTCGGCCACCAGCTGTCGCTGCACCTCGGGCCCTTGCTGCAGACGCAGCGCACCGGCCGCGTCGGCGATCAACTGGTGCCGATGCCGCACTTCGGGCTGGTGCTCGGCGAGGGCGATTGGCGCGCGCTCGCGCAGCGCCTGGAGGCGGCCGGCACCAAATTCGTGATGGCGCCGCAGCTGCGCTTCGAGGGCAAGCCCGGCGAGCAGTGGACGATGTTCTTCCTCGACCCGAGCGGCAACCCGCTCGAAGTGAAAGGGTTTCGCTCGCTGGACACGCTGTACGAGGCACGCTAGGAGCCTGTCGGGGGTCAACCCTGTTGCGTCACCCCCGATTGTGGCGTGCAACTTGTTCACGCTTTGTGCCGCGGCGTCGCAAGACGGGCCTGCGGGGCCTTGCTTTTCGATCAATCGCCGTGCTTGCGAGTCGATAGCCTTCACATACCGCATCCCCGACGCCGACACCGAGGTCAACGACATGAGCCATGCCCAACCCAGGCAGTATTTCGCAGCGACGCATCGCGCCGTGGTCAGTGCCGAGGCGATCGAATGGGAGGAGTTGCCTTCGCTGACGAAGCGGCTCGTCAATCGCGATCATGCGATGCGGATGCGCGGAGCGAACGACTCGCGCTTCCAGGGCGCCACCGGATTCGATTCGCCCTGGGGCGAAACGATGCCCGCCGCGCTCGACCCCGCGCCGGTTTCGCAGCCCTTTGTCGAGCACCTCGTTGGCCTGTCGATGCGCGAAGTCATCGAGCCCGACGTGTTCCATAACTTCTTCGGCCCGAACGCCGAAGACTGATCGATGCCGCCCGCGGAGGCGGGCCGAATAGAATCACCGGTGCATTTCACACGCACTGGAGAGCGACATGGCCCTGTCGATGGACGATCGCGACGGCAAGATCTGGATGGACGGGAAGATGGTGGAGTGGCGCGACGCCAAGATCCACGTCCTGACCCACACGCTGCACTATGGCTGTGGCGCCTTCGAGGGGGTCCGCGCGTACAACACCGTCAATGGCACCGCGATCTTCCGGCTGCGCGAGCACACCGAGCGGCTCTTCAACAGCGCGAAGATCCTGCGCATGAAGATCCCGTTCAGCTTCGAGCAAGTGATGCAGGCTCAGCTGGATGTGGTGCGCGAGAACAAGCTCGAATCCTGCTACCTGCGCCCGCTCACCTGGCTCGGCTCCGAGAAGCTCGGCGTCTCGCCCAAGGGCAACACGGTTCACCTGATGGTCGCCGCGTGGCCGTGGGGCGCGTACCTCGGCGAAGAGGGCATGAAACGCGGCATCCGCGTGAAGATCTCGAGCTACACGCGCCACCACGTCAACATCACGATGACGCAGGCCAAGGCGGTGAGCAACTACACCAACTCCATCCTCGCCAACATGGAGGTGACGGAAGAAGGCTACGACGAAGCGATGCTGCTCGACGCCAACGGCTTCGTCAGCGAGGGCGCGGGCGAGAACCTGTTCGTCGTCAAGAACGGCGTGGTCTACACGCCGGATCTGTCGGCCGGGGCGCTCAATGGCATCACCCGCAACACCGTGTTCGCGATCTGCGCCGACCTGGGGTTGAACGTGGTCGAGAAGCGCATCACGCGCGACGAGGTCTACATCGCCGACGAAGCCTTCTTCACCGGCACCGCCGCCGAGGTCACGCCGATCCGCGAGCTCGACCGCATCGAGCTCGGCTCGGGCTCGCGCGGGCCGATCACCGAGAAGATCCAGAGCGCGTTCTTCGACATCGTGAACGGCCGCAATCCGAAGTACGCCGAGTGGCTGAGCAAGGTCTGAAGGAAACACCATGACGACCAAACCTGTTGCCACCGTCGAAGTCACCGCCAAGGATCTGGAAGGCCCGGGCGTGGTGTTCTGCCCGAACCCGAAGATGGCGCTGTGGAGCACGCACCCGCGCGTCTTCATCGACGTGGCCACCACCGGCGAAGGCAAGTGCCCGTACTGCGGCACCGCCTACAAGCTGAAGGCGGGCGAGAAGGTCCACGCGCACTGACATGAGCCGCACGCTCGTCATCGCGCCGCAGTGGATCGGCGACGCGGTGATGTCCGAGCCGCTGCTCGCGCGGCTCGCGGCACGCGGCGAACACATCACGGTGGCCGCGCTGCCGTGGGTCGCGCCGGTCTACCGTGCGATGCCGCAGGTCGGCGACGTGATCGAGCTGCCGTTCTCCCATGGCCGGCTCGACTGGGCCGAGCGCCGGCGCATCGCGGCCGGCTTGCGCGGCCGTTTCGACACCGCCTATGTGCTGCCGAACTCGCTCAAGTCGGCGCTGATCCCGTGGCTGGCGCGCATCCCGATGCGCATCGGTTATGCGGGTGAGAGCCGCATCGTGCTGCTGAACCGGCGCTTGCCGAACCCGGCCGGCCGGCCGCCGATGGTCGCGTTCTACAGTGCGCTGGCGGGGTTGCCCGTTTCTGAAGGCGAGCGCCCACTGATGAAATTCACCACATCGGCACTGGCTTCCGCTACCGTAGGTGTCGGCGTCCAGCCCGCCGCGTACTGGGTCTTCGCGCCCGGCGCCGAGTATGGCCCGGCCAAATGCTGGCCGGCCGAACGCTATGCCGAACTGGCCCGCGGGCTGTTCGCGGCGCACTGCCAGCCAGTGCTGCTGCTCGGCTCCGGCAAGGAGGCCGCGCTGTGCGAGACGATCGCCGCGGCCGCGCCGGGTGCCTGCCGCGTGCTGGCCGGCAAGACGTCGCTGCTCGATGCGATGGCGCTGATCGCCGCGGCGCGCGGCGTCGTCAGCAACGATTCGGGGCTGATGCACGTGGCCGCGGCGTTCGGCGTGCCGCAGGCGGCGGTGTTCGGCTCGACCAGCCCGGAGCACACGCCGCCGCTGAACCCGCGCGCGCGCGTCGTCTGGCTGAAGGAAGAACTGCAACTCGACTGCGCGCCCTGCTTCGACCGCGTCTGCCGTTTCGGGCACACGCGCTGCCTCGTCGAAGTGAGCGCGGCGCGCGTCGATGCTGCCTTGAGCGAAGCGCTCTACAGCACCAGCTTGCCGACGTAGAGGATCGGCCCGTGCGGCTTGCCATCGGGCGAGCCGCCGGCGGCTTCGAGCGTCACCGCGAACGCGGCCGTGCCTTCGAGCACCTTGCCGCGCTGCACCACGGTCGCCTTGTCGGCTGCGATCACGCCGAGCGAGCGCGGCGCGCCTTCGGGCGGCAGCGACCAGAGTTCGAGCGAGCGGTTCGCTTCCATGCTGACGTTGACCAGCGGCCGTGTCACCATCGCGCGCCCATCGCCGCTGATGCTGGCGACGAACGAGGCCGGCACCACGGCGCCGGCCGGCGCGCCCGGCGCCGGCGCCGCGGCCGAGAGCACGACCACGATCGGCGGCTGCACCGGGCCCGGCGAGGCCAGCATCAATGCGAGCGTCAGCGTGGCGAGCGCGCCGACGGCCGAGAAGCCGCGCCAGAACGCGAGCTGACGCCACCAGCCGGCGCGCAGCTCAGTGGCGGGCGCAGCGGCGGATGCCGCACCGTGAATCTTGGCCTCGATGCGCTGCCACACCGCGGGCGAAGGTTTCTGCGGCTCGACCTCGGCGGTGAGCGGCATCAGCCGCGCCTGCCACTCGTGCACCGCATGGCGCAGCGCGGGGTGCGCCGGCAGCAGCTTCGCGAAGCGGCGGCGCGCGGGGCCGCGCATCACGCCGCTGACGTATTCCGCGGCGAGGCGGTCGGCGAGTTCGGGGCGGCTGTAGTCCATCTCAGCTCCCCGCGTTTTCGGAATCGCGCTCGACCGCCGTGTCGAGGCAGCTCTTCAACGACATCAATGCGCGACGCACCCACGACTTGACCGTGCCCAGCGGCTGGCGCATCGAATCGGCGACCTCGGCATGGCTCAGCCCATCGAAGAACGCGAGCGCGACGCTCTGGCGCTGCTGCGGGTTCAGGCCTTCCATGCAGCGCCCGAGCGCACGCGCATCCGAGGCCCGGCTCAGCAGATCGAGCGGGCCGGGCGCGTCGTCGGCCACGGTGTCGTACACGTCGGTTTCCTCGTCGTCGTCGTTGGTGGTGGTGACATTCGTCTTCAAGAGCGGCTGGGCGTGAGCGCGGCGCAGGCTGTCGATCGCGCGGTTGCGCGCCACGCTCGTCAGCCATGTCAGCGGCTGGCTTTGCGCAGCATCGAAGCTTTGCGCAGCGCGCCAGACGTTGACATACACCTCCTGGAGGATGTCTTCGGCAAGCGCCCTGTCCCGCTGGATACGCAACACCACACCGAGCAGATGCGCGCTGGTGCGCTCGTAAAGCGTGGCAAATGCCGCACGGTCACCAAGCCCGGCGCGCGCGAGCAGGCTGGAGAGCTCGACGCTGCGGTCGCTCCAGTCACTCTGTGGCGTCGGTCGAGGGCTCGGCATGGTCGGGCGGGGGCTTCGTACAATCATCGGCAATCAACCTGCATCTTATGTCCACGTCACGCGAATTCGTTCTCACGTTGTCTTGTCGCGATACCAAGGGCATTGTTTACGCGGTGTCGGGCCTGCTGTTCGAGGCCGGCTGCAACATCCTCGATTCGCAACAGTTCGGCGATGTGCTCAGCAGCGACGCGACCGGGTTGTTCTTCATGCGCGTGCACTTCGAGGCGCCGCCGACGCTCGCCGACGCATCTGCGCTCGACAAGATGTTCGCGCCGCTGCGCGAGCGTTTCGCGATGAACCTGTTCGTGCACAGCATGGCGCGCAAGCCGCGCCTGCTGCTGATGGTGAGCCGCCACGGGCACTGCCTGAACGACCTGCTGTTTCGCTGCCAGTCGGGCCAGCTCGATGCCGAGATCGGCGCGGTGGTCTCGAACCACCCGGATTTCGCGGAGCTGTGCGCGAGCCACGGCGTGCCGTTCCATCACCTTGCGCTGCCGGTCGGTGCCCCCGCCGAGGCCAAGCGCGCGCAGGAGCGTGAGGTCGAGCGCCTGGTCGAATCGCAGCAGATCGATCTGGTCGTGCTGGCGCGCTACATGCAGATCCTGAGCGGCGAGTTCTGCGCCTTTCTCGCCGGCCGCGCGATCAACATCCACCACAGCTTCCTGCCCAGCTTCAAGGGCGCGAAGCCCTACTACCAGGCGCACGAGCGCGGCGTGAAGCTGATCGGCGCGACCGCGCACTACGTGACGGCCGAGCTCGACGAAGGCCCGATCATCGAGCAGGACGTGGAGCGCGTCGATCACTCGCACAGCCCGGAGGATTTCACCGCGGTCGGCCGCGATGTCGAGAGCGTCGTGCTCGCGCGCGCGGTGCGCTGGCACGTCGAGCACCGCGTGCTGCTGAATGGCCGCAAGACGGTCGTGTTCCGCTGAACTGTGCACACCATGGTCCGATCCAAGCCCACCGCGCCACTCGCCTCGCCGGACGAGATCGAGCAGCAGTTCTACGAAGCGCTGCAGCGCGGCGACATCGAGCGCCTGATGAGCGTGTGGTCGGACGACGAGGAGATCAGCTGCGTCCACCCCGGTGGGCCGCGGGTCGTCGGCGCGGGCGCGATCCGCTCGGCCTTCGAATCGATCTTCGCGCACGGCGCGGTCAACGCGCGGCCGGAGAAGGTGCGGCGCCTGCAGACCCTCAGCTGCGCGGTGCACAGCGTGCTCGAGCAGATCCAGATCAGGACGCCCGAAGGTCCGCAGACGGCCTGGGTGGTCGCGACCAACGTCTACCTGAAGACGGCGCAAGGCTGGCGGCTCGTCTCGCACCACGCCAGCCCGGGCTCGCCGCGCGAGGTGCAGGACATTGTCGAGGCGGCCTCGACCCTGCACTGATCGATGCAGCAGTACCGTGCCCCGCGATGGCTGATCGGTGGCAACGCACAGACGATCTGGCCGGCGCTGTTCTCGAAGCGCTTCCACGGCCCGGTGCCGAGCTTTCGGCGCGAGCGCTGGGCCACGCCGGATGGCGACTTCGTCGATGTCGATTGGCAGGGCGATGACACCGCCAAGCCCTTGCTGGTGCTGTTCCACGGCCTCGAAGGCTCGTCGGGCAGCCACTACGCACAGGCCTTCGCGCACTGGGCACGCACGCACGGCTGGCGCTTCGTGGTGCCGCACTTTCGCGGTTGTTCCGGCGAACTGAACCTGGCGCCACGCGCCTACCATTCGGGCGATTTCGAGGAGATCGGCTGGATGCTCACGCGCATCCGCGCGCAGCACGCGGGCACTATCGCCGCGGTCGGTATCTCGCTCGGCGGCAACGCGTTGTTGCGCTGGGCCGAGGAGGCGGGCGACTCGGCCGGCGTGATCGCGAAGGCGGTGTGCGCGGTCTCGTCGCCGATCGATCTCGCCGCCGGTGGCCACGCCATCGGCGCCGGCTTCAACCGGCAGGTCTACACGCGCATGTTCCTGCGCTCGATGAAGCCCAAGGCGTTGCGCAAGCTCGCCCAGCATCCGGGCCTGTTCGATCGCGAGAAACTGCTCGCCGCGCGCACGCTGTACGAGTTCGACGACGTGTTCACCGCGCCGCTGCACGGCTTTCGCAACACCGACGATTACTGGCTGCGCGGCTCGGCCAAGCCGTACCTGCGCCGCATCCGCATCCCGACGCTGGTGCTGAATGCGCGCAACGACCCGTTCGTGCCGGCACACTGCCTGCCGCATGCACGCGAGGTCGGCGAGTTCGTGACGCTGTGGCAGCCGCCGCACGGTGGCCACGTCGGCTTCCCCGGTGGGCGCTGGCCCGGCCATGTTCACACCTTGCCCGAGCAGGTGATGGGCTGGATCAACGCGCACATCTGAGCCAAGATCGACCCATGGACGATATCGTCAGACAAGCGCTGAAGAAGTGGCCCAACGTGCCGCACTGCTACGACTGGCTCGCGCTCGATGCGCGCGGCGATTGGTACATGCGCGACGAGCGCGTGCAGGCGGCCGGGCCGTTCCCGCGCGTCAAAGGCAGCCGCATCCTGCACGAGAAGCTGCGCGAGTTCATCGAGCGCAACTACCTCGCCGACGACGCGGGCTGCTGGTTCTTCCAGAACGGGCCGCAGCGCGTCTACCTCGAGCTCGAAGCGGCGCCGTGGGTCTGGCGCCTGAGCGCACGCGCGGGTGCGGCGCCCGGCATCGTCAGCCATACCGGCCGCGAGGCGCGATTCGAGTCGGCCTGGCTCGACGAGCAGGGGCGCTTGTTTCTCGCCACCGACCTCGGCCTCGGCATCGTGCACACGCTCGACATGAACCTCGCAGCCGATGCTGTCGAGGCCGGGCACTGGGTGCCCGCCGAGACGCGCTTCGAGGCGCTGCCCGGCCGCTTCGGCTATTGCCTGAAGCCGGTGCCTCGGCGCTGAGCGAGGCATCGGGCCGCCGCGCCGGGCCGCCCCAAGCAAGGCCCGACCCTCTCGGAGGGTCGCTCGCCGTACCCGGCGAGCGGGGTGCCCCATCTCACATCCCGTAGAACACGTAGTCGGCTTCGTAGGCGACCTGCTGGCGCTGGCCCTTGCTGGCCGCATCGCAAGCCATTGCGGGCGCCACGCCGCCCTTGGTGTTCAGGCGCTGGATGTAGCTCACGCCGGTCATCGCGCCCGCGCCCATCGCCGGATCGGCCTTCACCAGCTGCAGCGGGATGTTGCCCGGGCTGGCTGGCGCCATGGCGAGCTGCTTGCCGCTGACCTTGGAGCCGTCGGCGGCTTCCCAGGTCGGGCCGGCGTAATACTTGCCGACGGCTTTCTTGTCGCCGCTGTAGAGCGTCGCCATCGGGCCGACGAAGGCCCACTCGTGCGCGCCCGCCATGTCCTTCTTCTCGCGGCATTCGTAGGTGATCTCGCCGACGCCGGTGGTGGCCATCATGACCTTCTGGCCCATCGGCACGCGCACGGCTTCGGGCAGCGTCGCGTTGTCGACCTTCATCATCATCGGGCTGCTGGCGCAGGCGCTGAGCACGGCGGCGGCGGCGATCATCGTGATTGCTTTCATGGCGGGGCTCCTGAGGGTTGAATGGGAGGCGGGATTCGCCCCTCAGGGTCATACGCATGCTGGCGCAGCGCGGATGCAGGCGCAAAAAAGCCGGCTCGCAAGCCGGCTTTCGGTTCGACGCGGTTGCGCGGGCTACTTGACGCTGCCGACCATGTAGCTCACAACCGCCTTGATCTCGGCATCCGAGCCGGCCGAGCCGCCCTTCGGCGGCATCGCACCCTTGCCTTTGATCACGCTCGCCGTCAGGCCGTCGATGCCCAGCGCAAGGCGCGGCGCCCAGGCGGCCTTGTCGCCGATCTTCGGAGCGCCCGCGACGCCCGCCACGTGGCAGGTCTGGCAGATCTGGGTGTACAGCGCGGGCACGGCGCCGGCCGCGTCCGCCTTGGCGGGTTCGGCCGTCGCGACGACCGCCGCCGCGACGACCGGGGCGGCCATCGCGGCCGGTGCCGCAGCCACCACCGCCGGCGCCGCAGCGGGCGCCGACGCACCGGCGGCAGGGGCTTTGGGTTCTTCGAACTTGGCCCCCGCCTTGTTCGCCATGTAGACGACCGCGCGGCCGATTTCGAGGTCGGCGTAATCGCCGCCGCCCTGCGCGCCCATCTGGCCCTTGCCGGCCAGCGCCGAGTGCAACAGCGCGTCGTAGCCGGTCTTCAGGCGCGGGCCCCAGGCCTCGGCATCGCCCAGCTTCGGCGCGCCGACGAGGCCGGCGGTGTGGCAGGTCGTGCATTGCGCCGCGAAGACCTGCTCGCCGGTCTTCAGGGTCGACAGGTCGGAGGCGTCTTTCACCTGCACCATGCCGACCGGGTGGATGCGCTCAGCCACGGCTTCCTTGCCCAACCCGGTGCTGCCGGCGGCCGGGCGGTGATCGCTGGTGACGTACATCACGAGCAGCACGATGACGGCGATCGGGATCACGAACGCGTACAAAACCGCGAGGATCAGTTGCTTCGGCGTCTTGATCGGGCCTTCGTGTGGGCCGTCGTCGTGATCGGGGTGGCTGGTGGCGTCGCTCATGGAGTCCTCAACTGCGAAAGCGCACTGCCGGGTCAGGCCGAAAAGGTGCGCAAAACCGCGGAATTATAGGGCTCGTTGCGGCCATGCTCCTGTCACCTCGCGCGGCCGATGCGACCGGCAGAAGCGGGACGCTAGAATCAAAAGCTCACGAGCGACCGTGGTGAAGTGGATATCATTGGGCCCTCCGAAGGCTTAGGCGCAGGTTCGATTCCTGCCGGTCGCACCAAGCGTCTTCGGACGGCACCAAGAGATCCCGCCGTCAGGCGCGTTGTGCTTCCGCCATCTTCGCCAGCGCGATGGTCAACGCGGCGCTTCCCAAGGTCTTCACGAGCGTCGGATGTTGTGCGTAGAAGGCGCTCATCTGATCGATGATGCCGGGGTTGGCCTGCTCGGCGTGGCTCGCGATCACCTGGACCTGATCCGGCGTCAGCGCCGAAGCCTGCGCCGGCGTGAGTTGCGGCGCCGCGCCGCCGCCGCTCAGTTGACCCAGCAAGCCGCCCAGGCCGCCGAGCGCACCGCCACCGGAGCCGCCCTTGTTCAGCAGCGAGCCCAGCACGGCCGGCCCCATGCCGGCGAGGATGGTGTTGAGCATGCCGGCCTGCTGGTTCGGGTTCGACTGGCCGAACAACTGACCGGCCATCTGGCCGAACGCGGGCGTTTGATCGGAGCGGAACGCGGCCGCGAGGCCCTGGCTGAGCAGGTCACCGCCGGCGTTCTGCGAGGCCTGGTCGAAGTGGTTTTCCACTTGGCCGGCGGGAGCGGCCGCGCCGCCGATGTATTGCTGCAGCAAGCTGCCGAGGTCGAATGCCATGGTGTGTGTCCTTGAAACGGTGAAGGCGATGCCGAGCTTACTTCTTGGTGATGAAGTGGTAGGCGATCAGCAGCAGCACGGCGCCGATCACGGCGCCGATGAAGCCTGCCGACTGGCCGGGCGCGTACCAGCCGGCGGCCTGGCCGAGGAAAGTCGCGGCGAGCGAGCCGCCGATGCCGAGCGCCGCGGTGACGAAGAAGCCGCCGGGGCCGCCGCCGGGCGCCAGCATCTTCGCGACGAGGCCGGCGACGAAGCCGATCAGAATGGTCCAGATCAAATGCACAGGGATCCTCCGGGAAAGTGAGCCGCGCAACGCGGCAACGGTGCGGGAGTGTCGGAGCTTCGTGTGACGCGCGTCAGCGTTTGCGCGTCGATTCGGTCCTATCAGCCAAATTTCGCAGGCGAGACGGCGCTCCGGCCACGCCAGCGTGAAAACTTACCGGCGCAAGTCAGGTTTCAGCGAATTTGTCACGCAGCGCCTGGGTGGCCGAGCGAAACACGCCGAGGTCGCTGCCGACCGCGACGAAGCTCGCGCCCTGCGCCATGTAGCGGCGCGCGTCGGCCTCGACACCGGCCAGGATGCCGACCGGTTTGCCGGCTGCTTTGGCTGCGCCGAAGATCGTCGCCATCGCGGCCTGCACGTCGGGGTGGTTGGCGTTGCCCAGGTGGCCGAGGCCCGCTGCCAGGTCGGATGGGCCGACGAACAAGCCATCGACGCCTTCGACCGCCGCGATCGCAGCCGCGGCCGCGACGCCCTTGCGGCTTTCGATTTGCACCATCACGCAGATCTGCTCGTTGACGCCCTCGAAATAGCCCGGCACGGTGCCGTAGCGGTTGCCGCGCTGCGCCACCGAGACGCCGCGAACGCCTTGCGGCGGATAGCGTGTGGCGGCGACGGCACGCGCCGCTTCATCGGCGGTCTCGATGAACGGGATCAGGAAGTTGTAGAAGCCGCCGTCGAGCAGCCGCTTCAATTCGACCGGGTTGTTCCACGACGGCCGCACCACGGGCGCGCTGACGCTGTCCTTCAGCGCCATCAGCTGCGGGATGAAGGTGATGACGTCGTTCGGCGAGTGTTCGCCGTCGAGCAGGATCCAGTCGAAGCCGGCCACGCCCAGCACCTCGGTGGTGATCGGGTTGGCGAGCGAGCACCAGCAGCCGATCAGCCGCTTGCCGGCACGCAGGTCGGCGCGAAAGCTGTTCGGGAAGGCGCGGTACGGGGCGGGGAGCGTCATGGGTGTTTGCCTTTCTGGTCGACCCTCGATCGCCAGTCTAGTTATCAGTCGTCGTACAACAAGATTAATGCAGCGCCCCGGCTTTCGCAAGCCCGGATTGCCCGGATCAGGTGGTTTCGCCGCCCGGCAAAGCGGCCCGGCGGCGCCGTTCGCGGCTGTTCGCCAGGTGCGTGCGCATCGCGGCGCGCGCGGCCTCGACGTCCTGGTTCTCGATCGCGTCGAAGATGCTGCCGTGCTCGGCGTTGACGCGCCGCAGATAGGCCTGGCGCTCGTCGTCCGCGGCGCGTGACGGGTCGAGCCGGGCGCGCGGGATGATCATCGAGCCGAGCGTCGCCAGCAGGCTCGCGAAGTGCGGGTTCTGCGTCGCGCGCGAGATCTCCTGGTGGAACTGAAAGTCCGCCGCAACCGCATCGCGCCCCGCCTCGACGGCCTGTGTGAAGGCATCGAGCGCGTCGCGCATCACCGTCAGGTTCTGCGGCGTGCGGCGCTGGGCGGCGAGGCCCGCAGCCTCGGTCTCGACGCCGATGCGCAGCTCCAGCATCGCGACCACGTCGCGCAGCGTGGCGAGCTGCTCGGGCGCGATCCGGAACGCCGACGCGTCGCCCAGCCCGACGACGAAGGTGCCGACGCCATGGCGCGTCTCGACCAGCCCCGAGGCCTGCAGTTTGGAGATCGCCTCGCGCACGACCGTGCGGCTGACGCCGAACTCGCCCATGAAGGCGGCCTCGGTCGGCAGCTTGTTGCCGGGCGAGAGCCGGCCGTCACGGATGCGGTCGCCAAGAGACTCGACGAGTTGATGCGCCAGCGTGCGGGCGCGTCGACGGGGAGCGGGGATGTTCATGACACTCGGTACAAACCCCGACGGGGCTCTCTTGACAGCGGGGACGAGGGCGTTAGCATCGGCTTGGTTGTACGACAACTTATGACTTGAAGCGACGAAATTATCTCGCCAGCCCGAAAACACAATCCGTTCTAACCCTTTCAGACCGCTCCGAATGACTGCTCCCGCCGCCCCCGTCAAGCCGTTCAAGCGCCTGCTCCTCACGGGTGCGGCCGGCGGCCTGGGCCGCGAGCTGCGGCGTCGTCTGAAAGCCCACTGCGCGGTGCTGCGGCTCAGCGACATCGCCGATCTCGGCGCTGCCGCGCCAGGCGAAGAGCTGATGCCCGCGGCGCTCGAAAGGGCCGATGCGGTGCTCGCGCTGCTCGCCGGTGTGGATGCGGTGGTGCACCTCGGCGGCATCTCGGTCGAGGGCCCGTTCGAGCCCATCGTTCAGGCCAACATCGTCGGCACCTACAACCTCTACGAGGCGGCGCGCCGCCACAGCGTCAAGCGCGTGATCTTCGCGAGCTCGAACCACGTCACCGGCTTCTACCGGCAGGACGAGGTCATCGACGCGACCATGCCGATGCGCCCCGACGGCCACTACGGCCTGAGCAAGGCCTTCGGCGAGAACCTGGCGCAGTTCTACTTCGACCGCTACGGTGTCGAGACCGTGAGCCTGCGAATCGGCTCGTCGTTTCCCGAGCCGGCCGATCGCCGCATGCTCGCCACCTGGATGAGCTATGACGACCTCGAGCGCCTCGTGCTTGCGAGCCTGACCGCGCCGGTGGTCGGCCACAGCGTGATCTACGGTGTGTCCGACAACGCCACGACCTGGTGGGACAACACACCCGCCCGCCACATCGGCTACCGCGCGCTGGACAGCTCCGAGCCGTTCCGCGCGGCGGCGATGGCGCGCCAGCCGGTGCTCGACCTGAGCAACCCCGCGACGCTGTACCAAGGCGGCGGCTTCGTCACCAAAGGCCCCTACGAATGACGCGGTCGCGCTCACCGCCTCGCCAACATCCCCTACCGGAGACCACCATGACGCTCAAACTCAAGACCCTGCCCAGCCTGATCGCCATCGCCGTGCTCGCGTTGTCGGCCTCCACCTCGATGGCGCGCACCTTCCGCTCCGCCGAAGTGCATGCCAAGGACTACCCGACCAACCAGGCCGTGATGCACATGGGCGAGGAGCTCTCAAAGGCGACCGGCGGCAAGGACACGATCAAGATCTTCGGCGACAGCGCGCTCGGCTCCGAGAAGGACACCGTCGAGCAGGTCAAGATCGGCGCGCTCGACATGGTGCGCGTCAGCTCCGCATCGTTCCACGGCATCGTGCCGGAGTCGGTGATTCCGTCGCTGCCGTTCCTGTTCCGCGACATCGAGCACTTCCGCAAGACCATGTACGGGCCGCAGGGCGACAAGATCCTCGCGGCGTTCGACAAGGCCGGCTTCATCGGCCTGGCGCTTTACGAAAGCGGCGCGCGCTCGGTCTACGCCAAGAAGCCGATCAAGACCCTGGCCGACATGAAGGGCATGAAGATCCGCGTGCAGCCGTCCGACCTGATGGTCAGCCTGGCCAGCGCGATGGGCGCATCGCCCACGCCGATGCCATTCGCCGAGGTCTACACGGGCCTGAAGACCGGGCTCGTCGACGCGGCCGAGAACAACTACCCGTCGTACGACGAAAGCAAGCATTTCGAATCGGCGCCTGTGTTCTCCGAGACGATGCATGTGATGACGCCCGAAGTGCTGGTGTTCTCCAAGAAGATCTGGGACACACTGACCAAGGAAGAGCAGACCGCGATCCGCGCCGCCGCGAAGGCCTCG
>CAXTSS010000020.1:0-57341 GCA_964247075.1 uncultured Rhizobacter sp.
ACCATGATCTCGGCCGCGCTCGTCGAGCACCACCACTGGAGCGCCGCGCAGGCGATTCCGCTGGTGCTCGCCATCGGCACCGCGTTCGGTGCGCTGATGGGTTGGCTGATTCAGCGCTTCCGCTTGCAGCCGTTCATCGTCACGCTCGCCGGCATGTTTCTCGCGCGCGGGCTGTGCTACCTGATCAGCATCGACTCGATCAGCATCACCGACGCGACCTACGCGGCAATCTCGCAGGCACGCATACCACTGTGGGGCGAGAGCGCGTCGATCACCGTCGGCGCGCTGATCGCGCTCGCGATGCTTGGCGTCGGCATCTGGCTCGCGCACGCGACCGAGTTCGGCCGCACCGTCTATGCGATCGGCGGCAGCGAGCCGTCGGCGCTCTTGATGGGCCTGCCGGTGGCGCGCACCACGGTGCTGGTCTACACCTTCAGCGGCTTCTGCTCGGCGCTCGCCGGCGTGGTGTTCACGTTCTACATGCTCTCGGGCTACGGGCTGCACGCGGTCGGGCTGGAGCTCGACGCGATCGCCGCCGTGGTGATCGGCGGAACACTGCTCAGTGGCGGCGTCGGCTTTGTTGCCGGCACGCTGTTCGGCGTGCTGATCCTCGGCATCATCCAGACGCTGATCGCGTTCGACGGCAGCCTGAGTTCATGGTGGACGCGCATCGTGATCGGCGCGCTGCTGCTCGTGTTCTGTCTGCTGCAGCGCGCGTTTGAATCGCGGCACTAAGGGCAGACGTTCATGCCGTGTGCCGCTGCTCGACCCGCGCCACGGGCTTGCCGCCGATGATCATCGCGAGCACCTCGTCTTCGGTCAGGTCGGCGGTGCGATAGGTTCCGACGACCTTGCCGTTCTTCATCACGCTCAGGCGATCCGACAGGCCGAACACGTCCGGCATGTCGTGCGTGATCAGGAAGATGCCGACGCCGTCGGCTTTCAGGCGTCGCACCAGATCGTGGACCATGCGCGTCTCCTCGGGCCCGAGCGCGGCGCAGGGCTCGTCCATGATCAGGACCCTGGCCTTGAAGTACAACGCGCGCGAGATCGCGACGACCTGGCGCTGCCCGCCCGACAGCGCCCGCACCGGCACGCGGATGTTCTTGAAGTTCGGATTCAGGCGGTGGAAAGTGTCGCGCGCGGCCTGCTCCATGCGATCGTCGTCGAGCAGGCCGAAGCGCGTCAGCAGCTCGCGGCCGAGGAAGAGATTGGACACGCCATCGAGGTTGTCGGCGAGCGCGAGGGTCTGGTAGATCGTCTCGATGCCGAGCGCCTGCGAATCGGCTGGCGATGCGATGCGCGCGGTCGTGCCGTCGATCAGCACCTCGCCGCTGTCGATCGGATAGGCACCGGCCAGCATCTTCATCAGCGTCGACTTGCCGGCGCCGTTGTGGCCGAGCACCGCGACGACCTCGCCGGGATAGAGCTGCAGGTTCACGCCCTCGACCGCGCGCACGCCGCCGAAGGTCTTGTGGACCTCCCTTATTTCGACTAAGGCGCTCATGACAGACGCTCCCCGGTGTAGCGCCGATACACGACGTCGAACACGACGGCGACGATCAGCACCTGGCCGATGATCACCATGCGGTTGCCGATGCTGACGTCCATCAGCAGCAGGCCGCTCTCCAGAATCTGGATCATCAACGCACCCAGCACCGAGCCCAGCACCGTGCCGCTGCCGCCCGACAGCGCGACGCCGCCGATCACCGCGGCCGCAATCACATAAAGCTCCATGCTCGTGCCGAGCGAATTGGTGCCGGCGTTGAGCCGCGCGACCGCGACGACCGACGCGATCGTCACCATCACCGCGAGCAGCAGGAACAGCTTGATCATCACGCGCTTGACTGGGATGCCGACGAGCAGCGCCGCCTCCGGGTTGCCGCCGATCGCGAACACGTAGCGGCCGAAGCGCGTGCGCCGCACGATGAAACTGACGACCATCACGACGACGCCCCAGATCACGACCGGCACTGGGATGCCCTGGGCCACCGTCTTGTCGCCCAGCTTGTAGGCGTTCATCGTTGCGACGAACGCGAGCACGAGGACCGAGAAGCCGAGCGCGAGCACGACGTCGAAGGCGAGCGGCCGCAACGGAAAGCCGTGCTGGCGCTTGCGCGCCCGGCGCGCGAAGCTGTTCCAGACGATCAGCGCGACGATCAGCGCGCCGAGCACCCAGCTCAGCGTCGGCCCGAGGCAGCCGTCGAGCCCGCCGCCGAGCGCGAGAAAGACCGGGTCGCTGACGGGCTGGGTCTTGCCGTCGGCGACCAGGAACGCCGCGCCGCGAAACGACATCAACCCGCCGAGCGTGACCACGAACGAAGGCACGCCCAGCACCGCCGTCAGCCAGCCCTGGTACAGGCCGATCAGCAGCGCGAGCGCCAGGCCGGCGAGCGTCGCGGGAACCCAGTGCCAGCCCTTGGTGTACATCAGGAAGGCGATCAGCACGCCGACGCAGCCAAGCACCGAGCCGACCGACAGATCGATCTGGCGCGCGACGATGATCAGCGTGACCGCGGTCGCGACGATGCCGACGACGGCCGTCTGCTGGACCAGGTTGTAGAGATTCTCCGGTGTCAGGAAGGTGCCGGTGACCAAGTGGAAGACGATGGCCATCACCGCGAGCACCGCGGCCATCAGCGAGAGCCGCACGTCGAGTGCGCTGATCTGGAGGTTGGCGTTCATGTCAGGACGGGCGGGCCCACCGAAGTGGGCCCGCCAAGCAGGGTTGAGGAAGTACGACCCGGCGAGGATCGTCAGATCACTTGCATGCGGCCGGCGCGCTGTCCTTGGCGACACCCTTGCAGGCCTCGTCCTTGGTGATCCAGCCGGCCTTGATCACGACATCGAGGTTGTCCTTGGTGATCGACACCGGCTTGAGGAACTTCGATTGCAGCGCGACCTTCTTCTCGCCCTCGGCCCAAGTCACGGCGCCGTCGACCTTCTTGCCCGCGGCGAGCGCGACTGCCGCGCCGGCCGCCTCCTTGCCGAGCACGCGCGCGTCCTTCCAGACCGAGACCGTCTGCGAGCCGAGCGCGACGCGGTTCAGCGCCGCGTGGTCGCCGTCCTGGCCCGAGACCGGCACGCCCTTGATGCCCTTGGCCGACAGCGCCGCGACCACGCCGCCGGCGGTGCCGTCGTTCGACGCCACGACCGCGTCGACCTTGCCGCCGTTCTTGGTCAGGATCTGCTCCATGTTCTTCTGCGCGTTCTCGGGTTTCCAGCCTTCGGTGTACTCCTCGCCGACGACCTTGATGTCGCCGCTCTTGATCGCGGCGGCCAGCACTTCGCCCTGGCCGGCGCGCAGGAAGTCGGCGTTCGGGTCGGTCGGTGAGCCCTTGATGAAGACGTAATTGCCCTTGGGCTTGACCTTGAACACGCCGCGTGCCTGCTCGCGCCCGACCTCCTTGTTGTCGAAGGTGATGTAGAACACGCCCGGCTGCTCGATCAGGCGGTCATAGGCGACGACCGGCAGGTTCTTGGCCTTGGCCTTCGCGAGCGCCGGCACGATCGCGTCCTTGTCCATCGCGAGGATGATCAGCGCGGTGGCGCCCTTGGTGATCAGGCCATCGACGTCGGCGATCTGCTTCTCGGGCGAGCCGCCGGCGTCGGCGCTGATGTATTTCGCGCCCAGCTTCTCGAGCTCGGCCTTGATCGCAGCCTCGTCGGTCTTCCAGCGCTCTTCCTGGAAGTTCGACCAGCTGACGCCGACCACGGCCTGTGCCGATGCGAGGGTGCCGAAACCGGCGATCAGGGCGCCGGCGAGGATGTTGTGCATGAGTTTCATGAGTCTGTGTCTCCGTCTTTGGTCTGGTGCAACGAAAGCGAGCGTACCGGCGCAGAGCGGTGGCCGGTGCTTGGGGTTTTAGAGGCTGGGCTTGCTTTGGGGGCTTACGCGGGCGCATGGGAATGCCTCTCAGCCTCTCGGGCTGCGGCCCGTCTCGCCGCAGGTTTGGGATCGGTGTTCGCCTTGCCTTCGAAGCCGTGGCGGGAGACCGCCGCGACGATCTCCGTCGATTCGTCCAGGCGCTGCAGCACCAGCGAGGCCGCGCCGCGGGCCCAGGCCTCGCCGCCTTCATGGCCGATCAGCAGCGGCACGTTGCCGCGGTGCGGCAGCGCCATCGCGTCGTTCATCGCCGCGCGCAGCGGCGCCTCGAACAACTCGATCGCGGCCGCGCGACCGCCGTCGAGGATCACGAGCTGCGGCGCGAGCAGGTTGACGATGTTGCCGAGCCAGCGGCCGAGTTCGCGGCCCTGGCGCTCGAAGATCGCCAGCGCCGCCGCGCTGCCTGCGCGCGCGGCGCGCGCGAACTGTTCGTAGGCCGCGTCGATCGCCTGCGGCGGCAGCTCGCCGCGCGGCAACAGCCCGGCCTCCTGCCCCTGTTGGACGACGGCGTAGTGCGACACGTAGGCCTCCAGGCACCCGCGCTTGCCGCAATGGCACTGGCGCCCGCCGGGTTCGATCTGAACGTGTGCGAGCTCGGCCGCGAGCCCGGCGCGGCCGCGGTACAGCTCACCGTTGATCACGAGGCCGAGGCCGAGGCCCTGTTCGAGCGTGATGACGGCAACGTTCGACAGCCGCCCGGCTTGGCCGAACCACTGTTCGGCGAGCGCGCGGATGTTCGCGTCGTTCTCGACGAACACCGGCACGCCGAGCTGCGCCGCCATCGCCCGGGACAGGTGCTGCACGACAGGCGTCGCGCCAGTCTCGAACACCGCCGACCAATGGACTTCGTCGCCGATCGAATCGACGAAGCCGGGCAGCGCGATGCCGACGCCGGCAAGGCGCGCGGTCACGTCCGCGCCGCCAGCCTCGGCGAGGCAGGTGCGCACGTCCTTGACGAGGCGCTTGATGAATGCCGCCTTGCGGATCGGCGTGACCAGTGGCGCCTGCAGCGTGTGACGCACGGCGCCGGTGAAATCGGTCAGGGTGACGGTGGTCTGGTAGAGCGAGACATTGACGCCGGCCACCCAGACGAAATCGGGGTTCAGCGCCAGCTCGCGTTCACGCCGTCCGCCGCCGCTCGACGGCCGGGCGCCGACCTCGGCAAGTGCGCCGCTGGCGAGCAGCCGGCGCGTCAGCGACGAGACCGCCGGCTGACTCAGGTCCGTGGCCTCGCAAATCTCCGCTCGCGACAGCGGCGCGGCCGCCAGACGCACGGCGTGCAGCACTTGGTACAGGTGCAGCTGCGAGATCTGGCGTGAACTGAGGCGAGCCATGGGCAGATGGGAAACAGCCCCCAATGGAAATTTTCGCCATTCTATTTTTGCGAGATATTTCTACATCGGGTGTTTCCCGGGGCCCTCTCAGCCTCTCAGACGAACATCCCACCCGACACTTCAATGCGCTGCGCATTGACCCATCGGTTGTCGCCCTGCGGCAGCGCCGAGATCGCGCCGCCGATGTCGTCCGGCAGGCCTCGGCGAACGGCCGTAGAGGCCGACACCCGCGTTGTTGACAAGGTAGTCGACGCGCTCACGCTGCCAGCGGTGCTGCAGCACCGTCTTCAGCGTCTTGGTGAACGCGGCGCAGCTGGCGCCGACATCGAGTTCGAGTGCGAGCGCGCGCCTGCCGAGCGCCTCGATCCGGCCGACGACGGCCTGTGCCTCGGTTGCGTTCGAACGGTAGGTCAGGACCACATCGCAACGCCCATGCGTACAAGGCAGCGCGCGTGGCCGGGATGGGCCTGATCCAGGCGCCGCAGATCGACCCGCTGCTCGACGACGGCCAGCTGATCGAGGTGCTGCCGCAGTTCCGCGCCGCGCCGATGCCGGTGTCGCTGCTCTACGCGCACCGCGCGGGCCTCTCCAAACGGCTGCGGGCATTGATGGACTGGCTGGCCGAGGTGCTCGCGCCGCACCTCGCGGCGGGGAATCGGCCCGCCTATGACGCGTAGCGCTGCGCCAGTTCCTTCGCCACCTTCGCCTCCGGCAGGTAGCGCGTACCACCCAACCACAGCTGAGACTGCTTGCCGCGCGCGTCGAACTCGATGCGCGCCGGCTCGCCGTGGCTCATGTAGCCGCCGCCCAAAACGATGCGACCGTGCGAGGCGTCGTTGCGCGTACCGGTGACCTCGATCTCGCTCGCATCCAGCAGCGGGGTCAGCAGCGACGGGTTCGCCACCAGCACGCGGCCGCTCACCGGCACCAGATCGACCGCGCCCCACAGGCTCCACCAGCGCCCGCTCCAGCGCGCCACCTTGCGCGAAGGCGCGCCGCGCAGCGCGAACGTGCGCAGGATGTGCAGCGCGCCTTCGAGCCAGCTGTGCGAGAGGCCATCGGCCGCGTTCGTCAGCACCGACACGGTCAGGTCACGCGCCGGCACACTGACGGTGCGCGTGATCGTGCCGGGGAAGCCGCCCGAGTGGCCGCACCAATCCCAATCGGCGAGCGTGCCGCAGATCGTGCCGAGGCCGTACCAGCGCGCGATGCTCGAATGCTCCTCCTTCCACTGGCGGCGGTTCATCTCGCGCCGGCTCGCCACCGACAGCACGCTGCGCTTCGCCGCCGGCTGCAGGCTCGCGAAGAAGCGCGCCAGATCGCTCGCGGTGCTGATGAAGCCGGTCGCCGCAGCGAGCGCGTTCGTCGGCTCCGCGGCCGGGATCACGACGCGGCGCCCGAGCGGGTGCTTCGCGCTGTGGCCATGGGCGAACCTTGTCCCCGGTGCGAGCGGCGCGTCCGGCGTCGTCTCGTGCAGGCCGGAGGCCGCCACGATCTCGCGCGCGATCCAGTCGGTGTACGGCTCGCCGGTGACCGCTGCAATCGCCAGGCCGACCAGGCCGTAGCCGTGGTTCGAATACTTGAAGCGCGTGTTCGTGTCGATGACCGGGCCAGTGGCCAGGTCGGCACGCAGTTCGGCCTCGTCGAGGAACGGCCGGCGCAGCGTCCACTGCCCCGCATCGGCGCCGTCGCGCACCACACCGCCGGCGTGCGCGAGAAGTTGGCCGAGCGTGATCGCGGCCACGCGCGAGTGCAGATCGGCGACGTATTTGCCGACCGGGTCGTCGAGCGTGAGCCGGCCCTGCTCGCGCAGCTTCAGCACCCCGGCCGCGGTGAAGCTCTTCGAGTGCGACGCGACGCGGAAGCGGTGCCGCGACGTGAGCGGCGTGCCCTGCGCGAGATCGGCGTGGCCGAACGCCTGCTCGAGCACCAGCTTGCCGCGGTGCGCGACCGCAATCACACAACCGGGCTGCTCGCTGATGCGCATCTGGTGCGCGACGTAGCCCGGAATCGTGTCGAGTGCGGCGCGCAACCCCGTGTCCACGGCGGCTCCTTGGCTCGCGTCAGCCGACGCGCTTGAAATCGATGAAGCCGCGCACGGCATCGACCGAGACCAGCTCGACACCGACGCGGTCGCCCACGTCCAGCCCATCGAAGCCGCGCACGATGCGGCCCTCGGCGATCGGGTGCGTCACGCGCACCCAGGTGCCCTTGTCCGACACGCCGGTGACGACGCCGTCGAAGCGCTCGCCGATGCGCGAGGCGAGCAGCAGCGACACGGCGGACTTGCGGATCTGCCGCTCCACCTTCGCGGCGTTGTCCTCCTGCTCGCTGCAGTGCTGCGCGAGTTCGGTCAACTCGGCATCGCTGATCGGTGGTGGCGCGCCGCGCATCGCGGCCTTGAGCAGGCGATGCGTGACGAGGTCCGGGTAGCGCCGGTTCGGCGCGGTCGTGTGCGTGTAGTCGTTCACCGCGAGGCCGAAGTGGCCGATCACCGGCTGGCCGGGCTGCGTCATCATGTACTCGCCCGAGCCCAGCAGCTTGACGATCGCCAGCGACAGGTCGGCGAACTTGTCGGGTGCGGCCGTGCGGCGGCGTGTCAGAAATTCGGCGAGCGCGAGCGCGTTCGGCTGTGCCGGCAAGGTGTCGCCGAGCGCAGCGGCCATCGCCATGATGCGATCCCAGCGCGCCGGCTCGCGCAGCAGGCGGCGCAGCGACGGGAAGCCCTTCGCGTCGAGGTAGCGTGCCACCACACCGTTGGCGGCGATCATGAAGCTCGCAATCATTTCCTTCGCGCGGTTGCCTTCGTCGGGCTGCATGTCGGTCAACGTGCCTTCCGTGAACACCGGACGCGCCTCGGTCGTGCTCAGGCCGAGCGCGCCGGCGCGGCGGCGCGCCTCTTGCAACGCGTCGCCGAGGCGGTCTTGCGTGCGCAACTGTTCGTCCATGCCGGGCACGGCGTTGACGCGCGCCGGGGCAGCGGTCTTGCCGTCGAGCCAGCCGGCCACGCCGTTGTAGGTGAGCTGGGCCCGGTTTCGCACCCAGGCGCAGTAGACGTCGCCATCAGCACTGCTGCCATCGGGCCGCACGCTGAACTCGATCACGAGCGCGGCGCGGTCTTCGTCCTGGTTCAACGAGCTGAGGTCG
This sequence comes from uncultured Rhizobacter sp., assembly GCA_964247075.1. GTDB lineage: Bacteria > Pseudomonadota > Gammaproteobacteria > Burkholderiales > Burkholderiaceae_C > LMDS01. The sequence continues at coordinate 8,368 of CAXTSS010000020.1, forward strand.
GTGGACAGCCGCAGCGGCAGCATCGGGAACACGCCGGCTGCCGTGTAGACGGAGGTGGTGTTGATGCGCGCGTGCGCGTCGATCGCGCTGCCCGGGCGCACCAGCGCATCGACATCGGCGATCGCCACCAGCACGCGCACCGCGCCGTCCGCGCCGGGCTGCGCGACGCTGAGCTGGTCGAGGTCGCGCGAATCGTCGTTGTCGATCGAGCACCACGGCAGCGCACGCAGGTCGCGCAGCGCCGGGGTGGCGACGGCCGCGCCGAAGGTCGGCGCGCTGAGGGCGTTCGCCTCCTGCTGCGCCGCATCCGGAAAGTCCGGCTCGAGATGGCGTTGCAGCATCGCCTCGCGGGCAATGTCCCTCAGCTGGTTGCTGTCCATCCATGCGTCTCCGTGCGAGTCGGAGGATCATAGGATGGGGTCGATCAAGGGTTATCCCTTGCCGTCAGTGCTTGCAAGATCGAACGGTCGCCCGTATTATCTACCGACCGGGCGGTCGAGTTTGTTTTGAGATGGCCCCGAACGCCAACCCGAGTGCCCATGCCCTATTCGTTGACCACCTCGACAGTCATCGCCGTGATCGGCGCGGGCAGCATGGGCGCGGGCATCGCGCAACTCGCGGCGCAATCCGGCCACGCCGTGCGGTTGTTCGATGCGCAGGCCGGCGCCGCCGACAACGGTTGCAAGCGCATCGCCGCCGACCTCGAAGGCGCCGTGAAGCGCGGCAAGATGGATGCGGCGGAGCGCGATGCGGTGCTCGCGCGGATCACGGTCGCGGGCAGCGTCGAGGCGCTGGCAGGCTGCGGGCTGGTCGTCGAGGCAATCGTCGAGCGGCTGGACGTGAAGCAGGGCCTGTTCCGGCAACTCGAAACCGTGCTCGCGGCCGATGCGGTGCTCGCCACCAACACGTCGTCGATCTCGATCACCGCGGTGGCGCAGGGGCTGAGGCACCCGCAGCGGCTGATCGGCTGGCACTTCTTCAACCCGGCCACGCGCATGAAGCTGGTCGAGGTGATCCCCGGCGTCGAGACCGATCCGGCGCTCGTGCCGGCGATGCACGCGCTGTCGAAAGCCTGGGGCAAGACCTCGGTCGATGCGCCGAACGCGCCGGGCTTCATCGTCAACCGCGTCGCGCGGCCGTACTACGCCGAAGGGCTGCGCCTGCTCGCCGAACGCCTCGCGCCCGCGCCCGCGATCGACCGGCTCATGCGCGAGGCCGGCGGCTTCGCGATGGGGCCGTTCGAACTGATGGACCTGATCGGGCTGGACGTGAACCTCTCGGTCACCGAATCGGTGTTCCAGGCCACCGCCTTCGACGCGCGCTACGCGCCGCACCTGATCCAGCAGGAGCTGGTGCGCAGCGGCCGCTTCGGGCGCAAGAGCGGGCGCGGGTTCTATGCGCATGGCAAGGACGTGGTAGCGCCGGTCGTCGCCACGGTCAAATCCGACGCGACCCCAACCACGCTCGAAGTGCCCATTGACCCCGGCCTGCTCGGCCCGCTGGTGCAGCGGCTGCAATCCGCCGGCGTCCGCATCGCGACGCACGCCGGGCTGCCCGATGAAACCCTCGCGGTCGGCGACACGCGCATCGCGCTGACCGACGGCCGCACCGCCGCCGAACGCAGCGCCGGCAGCGCGCTGATCCTGCTCGACCTGGCGCGCGACTTCTCGACCACGACGACGCTCGGCGCCACCGCGAGCCCGGCCGCCGCGGCGCAGCTCGCGGCGCTCGCCGGCGTGTTGCACACCGCGAACATCGCGCTGATCGCACTCGCGGACGTGGCCGGCCTCGCATTGATGCGGACCGTCTGCTGCCTGGCGAACGAAGGCGCCGACGTGATGACCTGGACCGGCACCACCGCCGCCGACATCGACACGGCGATGCGCCTCGGCACCGCCTACCCGGTCGGCCCGCTGGCATGGGCGGATGCGCTCGGTGCCTCGCGCGTCGTCGGCGTGCTCGCGAACCTGCAGACACACTATGGCGAGGTTCGCTATCGCCGCGCGCCACTGCTGTCGCGGCTGCATTTCACCGGCGGCCGCTTTCATGGCTGACTTCATGGCCAACCGCGCGTCGCAACAGACGGCCGATCTCGTGCGCGAGGGGATGTTCCGCAACGACCGCGCGTCGAAGGCGCTCGGCATGCGCGTCGTCGAAGTGACCCCGGGTTGCGCGACGCTTTCGATGACCGTGCGCGACGACATGCTCAACGGCCACGACCTCTGCCACGGCGGCCTGATCGCGACGCTCGCCGACTCGGCCTTCGCGTTCGCCTGCAACTCGCACAACGAGCTCACCGTGGCGTCGGGCTTCGGCATCGACTTCATCGCCCCCGGCCGGGCTGGCGATGTGCTCACGGCGCGCTGCCACGAGGTCTCGAAGGCCGGCCGCACCGGCGTCTATGACACCGAGGTGACGAACCAGCGCGGCGAACGCATCGCGGTGTTCCGCGGACGCTCGTACACGATGAAGGGCAAGCCGGCAGTGATCGGTTGATTCAGGAGACAACGATGGCTGTGAAGAAACCCGAACCCGGCGAGCTCGACGCGATCGAGACTGCGAGCCGCGACGAAGTCACCGCGTTGCAGCTCCAGCGCCTGAAAGCGACCTTGGCGCACGCCTACGCGAACGTGCCGCACTACCGGCAAGCGTTCGACGCAAAAGGGGTGCATCCCGACGACCTGAAATCGCTCGCCGACCTCGCGAAGTTTCCGTTCACCGTCAAGAAGGACTTGCGCGACAACTACCCGTTCGGCCTGTTCGCGGTGCCGCGCGAGCAGGTCGTGCGGCTGCATGCGTCGAGCGGCACGACCGGCAAGCCGACAGTGGTCGGCTACACGCAGAACGACATCGACACCTGGGCGAACCTCGTCGCGCGCTCGATCCGCGCCGCCGGCGGCCGCAAGGGCGACATCATCCAGATTTCCTACGGCTACGGCTTGTTCACCGGCGGCCTGGGCGCGCACTATGGCGCCGAGCGGCTCGGCTGCACCGTGATCCCGATGTCGGGCGGACAGACCGAAAAGCAGATCCAGCTGATCCAGGATTTCAAGCCGAAGATCATCATGGTGACGCCGAGCTACATGCAGGTCGTCATCGAGGAGATGCTGCGCCAGAACATCGACCCGCGCGCGACCTCACTGAAGATCGGCATCTTCGGTGCCGAGCCGTGGACCGAAGCGATGCGGCGCGAGATCGAGACCAAGGCCGCGATCGACGCGGTCGACATCTACGGCCTGAGCGAAGTGATGGGCCCGGGGGTGGCGAGCGAATGCATCGAGAGCAAGGACGGCCCGGTGGTGTGGGAAGACCATTTCCTGCCCGAGATCATCGACCCCGAGACCGGCGCGGTGCTGCCCGACGGCAGCGAAGGCGAACTCGTGTTCACGTCGCTGACGAAGGAAGCGCTGCCCATCATCCGCTACCGCACGCGCGACCTGACGCGGCTGCTGCCGCCGACCTCGCGCGCGTTCCGCCGCATGGGCAAGATCGTCGGCCGCAGCGACGACATGCTGATCATCCGCGGCGTCAACGTCTTCCCGACCCAGATCGAGGAGATCGTGCTCGCGCACGGCAAGCTCTCGGGCCAGTACCAGGTGCTGGTGAGCCGCGAAGGCCTGCTCGACGAGGTGGTGGTGCACTGCGAGATGCAGCCGGGCGCCGAGGGCGACGCGACCGAGATCGCCGGTTGGGTGACGCACCGCGTGAAGACGCTGGTCGGCATCTCGACCAAGGTGAGCGTGCTCGCCCCCGATTCGATCGAACGCACGCTGACGGGAAAAGCCCGCCGCGTGATCGACAAACGCCCGAAGTAATCGAAAGGAACCACCATGTACACCCAAGCGATGGACACGATGGGCAAGGACGAAGCGCCAAAGGCGCTGCGCTCCGCCGAGGAAGTGCGCTTGCAGGAACGCTTCGATGCGCGCATCGATGCCGGCGACTTCATCGAGGCGAAGGACTGGATGCCCGAGCACTACCGCAAGACGCTGGTGCGACAAATCAGCCAGCACGCGCACTCCGAGATCGTCGGCATGCTGCCCGAGGGGAACTGGATCTCGCGCGCACCCACGCTCAAGCGCAAGGCGATCCTGCTCGCGAAGGTGCAGGACGAAGGCGGACACGGCCTGTACCTGTACGCCGCCGCCGAGACGCTGGGCACGAGCCGGGACCAGCTGTTCGACGCGCTGCACAGTGGCAAGGCCAAGTACAGCTCGATCTTCAACTACCCGACCTTGAGCTGGGCCGACATGGGCACGATCGGCTGGCTCGTCGATGGCGCGGCGATCATGAATCAGGTGCCGATCTGCCGCTGCTCGTATGCGCCGTATGCGCGCGCGATGATCCGCATCTGCCGCGAGGAGAGCTTCCATCAGCGCCAGGGCTATGAAGCGCTGCTGACGATGATGACCCACGGCACGCCCGAGCAGAAGGCAATGGTGCAGGACGCGGTGAACCGCTGGTGGTGGCCCTCGATCATGATGTTCGGCCCGCCGGACGACGAGTCGCCGAACAGCGCGCAATCGATGCGCTGGGGCATCAAGCGCGTCTCGAACGACGAGTTGCGCCAGCGCTTCATCGACGCGACGGTCGATCAGGCGAAGCTGCTCGGCGTGACGCTGCCCGATCCCGATCTGAAGTGGAACGAAGCCCGCCAGTCGCATGACTTCGGCGCCATCGACTGGAGCGAGTTCAAGCGCGTGATCGCCGGCGACGGGCCGTGCAACCAGGAGCGGCTCACCGCGCGCGTGAAGGCATGGGACGACGGCGCGTGGGTGCGCGACGCGGCGCTGGCGCACGCGAACAAGCAAACGATGAAGGAAGCAGCATGAGTACGCAGAACGAGTGGCCGCTGTGGGAAGTCTTCGTCCGCAGCAAGGCCGGCCTGGATCACAAGCATTGCGGCAGCCTGCACGCAGCTGACGCGAAGATGGCGATCCAGATGGGCCGCGACGTCTACACGCGGCGCCAGGAAGGCGTGAGCGTGTGGGTCGTGCGCTCGGACCAGATCGTCGCCAGCGACCCGGGCGACAAGGCGATGTACTTCGACCCGGCCGAAGACAAGGTCTATCGCCACCCGACTTTCTACGAGCTGCCGAAATCGCTCGACCACATGTGAGATGGTGATGACCCAATCCATCCAACTTGAACGCACACCGCAAGTCCAGTACCTGCTGCGTGTCGGCGACACCGCGCTGATCCTCGCGCAGCGCCTCGGCGAGTGGTGCGGCCACGCGCCGGTGCTCGAAGAAGACATCGCGCTCACCAACATGGCGCTCGACCTCGTCGGCCAGTCGCGCGCGCTGCTGACGCACGCCGGCGCACTCGAAGGCGCCGGCCACGACGAAGACCAGCTCGCCTTCCTGCGCGACGAGCGCGACTACTTCAACGCGACCATCGCCGAGCTGCCTCGCGGCGACTTCGCGTTCACCGTGCTGCGCAACCTGATCGTCGCGACCTGGGCCAAGCTTCTGTGGGAGCGGCTGGCCGATTCGAGCGATGCCGAAGTCTCGGCCATCGCCGGCAAGGCCGTGAAGGAAGCGCGCTACCACCAGCAACACGCCGCCGACTGGGTCGTGCGACTGGCCGACGGCACCGACGAGTCGCGCCGCCGCACCGACGACGCGCTGGCCGCGATCTGGCGCTTCACCGCCGAGCTGTTCGAGAGCGACGCGGTCGATGAAGCGGCGCATGCCGCCGGGCTCGGCCCGCGTTTCGCCGACCTGCGCGCGCCGTGGCTCGCCGAGATGACCGCCGTGTTCGATGAAGCCGGCCTGAGCATGCCAAAGGACTCCGCTTTCCGCAGCACCGGCACGCGCGGCGTGCACAGCGAGCACATGGGCTACATCCTGGCCGAGATGCAGCACCTGCAACGCGCCTATCCGGGTGGGGTGTGGTGAGCACGCTCGTCGCGAGCTCTTCTCGGATCGACGCCGCGTGGCGCGTGCTCGCCACCGTGCTCGACCCGGAGGTGCCGGCCGTCTCGGTTTGCGAACTCGGCATCGTGCGCGACGTGATCGACCACGACGACGTGCTCGAGATCGTGCTGACGCCGACCTACTCCGGCTGCCCCGCGACCGAGGTCATCGAGCACGACATCCTGCAGGCGATCGACGCCGCCGGTCTCGGCCCCGCACGCGCCACGCTGCGCCGCGCACCCGCGTGGACGACCGACTGGATCAGCGCCGAGGGCAAACGGAAGCTGCTCGCCTACGGCATCGTGCCACCGGGCCCGGCGCTGGACGCTGCCGTGCCGATCCGCTTCTTCTCGCGCAGCGCGAAGACCGTCGCGCTCGCCTGCCCGCGCTGCGGCAGCCTCCACACCGAACGCCTCGCCGCCTTCGGCTCGACCGCGTGCAAGGCGACGTGGCGCTGCCTGGCGTGCAAGGAACCGTTCGAGCACTTCAAGCCGATATGAAGGCCACGACATGAGCGTCATTTTCCACCCGCTGCGCGTGCGCGAGGTTTTACCCGACACGGCCGAGGCCGTCGTCGTCGCGTTCGACGTGCCCGACGAGCTGCGCGAGGTCTTCAGTTTCACGCAGGGCCAGTACCTCACCTTGCGCAAGGACATCGCGGGTGCCGACCTGCGCCGCTCGTACTCGATCTGCGCCGGCGTGGACGATGGCGAGTTGCGCGTCGGCGTGCGCAAGGTCAAGGGCGGCGTTTTCTCGAACTGGATCAACGAACACCTGCAACCCGGCGACACGATCAGCGTGATGGCGCCGCAGGGCCGCTTCTTCGTGGCCATGCAGCCCGAGGCGCGCCGCCACCACCTCGGCATCGCCGGCGGCAGCGGCGTGACGCCGATCCTGTCGACGATGAAGACGGTGCTGGCGCGCGAACGCTTCAGCGACTTCACGCTGATCTACGGCAACCGCGCGCTCAAGTCGACGATGTTCAAGGAAGAGATCGAGGATCTGAAGAACAAGTACCTGACGCGCCTGACCCTGCACCATGTGTTCTCCGACGAGCACACCGATGCGCCGCTGAACATGGGCGTGATGAACCGGGACAAGATCGGCGAGTTCCTCAAGAGCGTTGTGCCGGCAGCGGGCATCGACCACGCCTTTGTCTGCGGCCCGTTCCAGATGAACGACGAGGCCGAGGCCGCGCTGCTCGCGGCCGGCGTGCCCGAAGACCGCATCCACATCGAGCGCTTCGGCCTGGCGCCGCAGGCGCAGCAAGTCGGCGCGGTGATACACGAAGCAAAGCCCGGCGACGCCGAGACCGCGAAGATCACCATCATCCGCGACGGCCTGAAGCGCGACATCTCGTTCACAAAGGACCAGCCCAGCATCCTCGACGCCGCGTCTGCCGCCGGGCTCGAAGTGCCGTTCTCCTGCACCTCCGGCGTGTGCGGCACCTGCCGCGCCAAGCTGGTCGAGGGCGAGGTGCGCATGGAGCGCAACTTCGCGCTCGACAAGAACGAGGTGGCGAACGGCTTCGTGCTGACCTGCCAGGCGCACCCATTGACACCGCACGTCGTCCTGTCATTCGACGAGCGCTGAGGAAACACACTCATGACCACGACCCTTCAAAGCTTCATCGGCGGCCGTTGGCTCGGCACACAGGCCGCGCAGACCTTGCACAGCGCGATCAACGGTCGCCCGGTCGCGAGCACGCACGCGGAGAGCATCGACTTCGGCGAGGCCGTGGCCTACGCGCGCAACGTCGGCCTGCCCGCGGTGCTGGCGATGGACTTCCAGCAGCGCGCCTCCGCGCTGAAGGCACTCGCGAAGTACATCAACGAGCACAAGGAACAGCTGTACGCGGTCTCGGCCCACACCGGCGCGACGCGCGCCGACGGCTGGATCGACATCGAAGGCGGCAGCGGCACGCTGTTCGCCTACGCCGGCGTCGGCACCAACGAGCTGCCCTCGGGCAACCTGGTTCACGAAGGCCCGGCGATGACCCTGGGCAAGAAAGGTGGCTTCGCCGGCACGCACATCCTGGTGCCGCGCGGCGGTCTCGCGGTGCACATCAACGCGTTCAATTTCCCGATCTGGGGCCTGCTCGAGAAGTTCGCGCCGAGCTTTCTCGCCGGCATGCCGTGCATCGGCAAACCCGCGACCGCGACGAGCTATCTGACGGAAGCGGCGGTTCGCCTGATCGATCAATCGGGCATCCTGCCCAAGGGCGCGCTACAGCTCGTGATCGGCAGCACCGGCGACCTGCTCGACCGGCTCGACGGCCGCGATGTCGTCACCTTCACCGGCTCGGCCGATACCGCCGCGAAGCTGCGCGTGCACCCGAACGTGGTGCGCCACTCGATCCCGTTCAATGCCGAGGCCGACTCGCTGAACTGCGCGATCCTGGCCGACGACGTGACGCCGGACGACGAGGAGTTCGACCTCTTCGTCAAGGAGGTGGCGCGCGAGATGACGACCAAGGCCGGCCAGAAGTGCACCGCGATCCGGCGCGCGATCGTGCCGCGCAAGCACCTCGATGCGGTCGCCGAGAAGCTGCGCGCGCGGCTCGCGAAGACGGTTGTCGGCGACCCGTCGAACGAGTCGGTACGCATGGGCGCGCTCGCCTCGCACGCGCAGCAGAGCGACGTGGCCGACCGTGTCGCGACGCTGATGCAGGGCGCCGAGCTCGTCTACGGCGCGCGCGATGGGTTCGCGCCCGTCGGCGATGGTGTCGCCGAGGGCGCGTTCTTCGCGCCGACGCTGCTGCTCAGCCGAAACCCGCTCACGCACGACGCGGTGCACGACGTCGAAGCCTTCGGCCCGGTCAGTACCTTGATGCCGTATGAAGGCATCGATGAAGCGATCGCGCTCGCCGCGCGCGGCAAGGGCAGCCTGGTCGGCACGCTCGTCACGCGCGATCCGAAGATCGCCGCGCGCGTGATCCCGGTCGCCGCCGCGCTGCACGGCCGGATGCTGGTCCTGGATCGCGAAGCCGCGGCCGAATCGACCGGCCACGGCTCGCCGCTGCCCGTGCTGAAGCACGGCGGTCCGGGCCGCGCCGGTGGCGGCGAAGAACTCGGCGGGATCCGCGCCGTCAAGCATTACCTGCAACGCGCCGCGCTGCAAGGCTCGCCGACGATGCTCGCGGCGGTCACCGGCGAACACATCCGGGGCGCGAAAGTGAACGAATCGGAGCTGCACCCGTTCCGCCGCTGGTACGAGGATCTGTCGATCGGCGACTCGCTGCTGACGCACCGCCGCACCGTCGGCGAGGCCGACATCGTCGCGTTCGGCGGCATCTCGGGCGACTACTTCTACATGCACTTCGACGAGATCGCGGCCAAGGAGAGCCCGTTCGGCAAGCGCATCGCACACGGCTACTTCGTGCTCTCGGCCGCGGCCGGCCTGTTCGTCTCGCCCGCGCCCGGCCCGGTGCTCGCGAACTACGGGCTCGACACGCTGCGCTTCGTCAAACCCGTTGGCATCGGCGACACGATCCGCGCGCGGCTCACCTGCAAGCGCAAGACCGATCGGCAGAAGAAGGACGCCAACGGCGTCGGCCAGGGCGTGGTCGCGTGGGACGTGGAAGTGACGAACCAGCTCGATGAGCTGGTCGCGAGCTACGACATCCTGACGTTGGTGGCGAAGCGGGGGTGAGTTTCACGCGGACCTCGCTCGGGATTCGATCACCTTTCTTGAGGCGGAGCCATCATGACCACCCACGGATTCATCGTTTCCCACGCCCAATGCTCCACCTTCGAGCGTGGCCTCCGCTCGTTCTACGAGTACCGCGACCTCGGCATCAAAGACGCCACCGACGGCCGAGTCGCTGCCCACGTCATTCGTGCCGCAGCCGGTACCGAGTTCTCGAGCCAGCCGCACCTGCACAAGACGAGCTTTCAGCTCGTCTATGTGCTCAAGGGCTGGATCGAGTTCGAGTACGAAGGCCAGGGCCGGGTGCGGCTCGAAGCCGGATCGTGCGTGCATCAGCCGCCGGAGATTCGGCACCGTGAGGTCGGGCACAGCGAGGACATCGAGATGCTCGAAATCGTTCTGCCGGCCGGCTTCAAGACCGAAGAAGTGGATTCCGTCGATCGCTGATCGCTACGCCGACTTCACGCGCACTTCACACAGCGCCCCACCCGCCTTCCTCATCCCTTCGCACACCCACGCCATCCTGAGCGCCATGCCGCACCCCGCGGAGTTGCCCTCAGGAGATTCGTGCGATGAAATTCCCCTTGCTCGGCAAGACCCTCGCGGTCGGCGGCGTGCTGTTCGCGTTGACGCTGGCGCTGCAATCCATCAGCGCGATCGTCAACGGGCGTGAGGGCCGGCTGCGCGAGGCCGAGCGCAGCGTGGCGGACAGCCTGGCCTCGCAGCAATCGCTGCTCGGCCCGGTGCTGCTGCGGCGCTGCGATGAGAGCTGGGTCAGCGAACAGGGAGAGGGCAAAGACCGCAAACTTGTCACCGAGCGGCGCGATTTCTCGCTCGCCGCCACGCCGGCCACTCTGGACGTGAGCGCGAAGGCGGCGATCGAGACGCGGCATCGCGGCATCTTCAAGGTCAACGGCTACAGCATGCACGCGACCCTGAAGGCGCGCTGGGCCAATCTGGCTGCGCTCGAACCCACTGCGCAGCACGCCGGTGGCCAACTGCGCTGCGAGGCACCGGTGATGTTCGTCGCGGTCGGCGATGCACGAGGCATTCGCGTCGCGACGATCTCGGTCGGTGGAACCGCCTTGCCGGTGCTGCCAGGCACCGAGCACGCGAGCCACCCGCGCGGCTTTCACGCGGTGCTGCCGGCGGCGACCCGGGCGGCGGGCGGCGTGCTGCAGGCCGAAGTCGCGCTCGACCTCGTCGGCACCGGCGACCTGGCCTTCGCACCGGTGGGCGACACGACGACCGTGGCACTCGCATCGGACTGGCCGCACCCGTCGTTCGCCGGGCGCTTTCTGCCGAACGAACGCGACGTGAGCGCGCAGGGCTTCACCGCGAACTGGAAGCTCAGCGCGCTCGCCACGTCGGCGCCGCAGGAGTTGATCAACGGCGGCGCGGTGTGCGCGCTGAGCGGTGCTTCCGAAGGCAAGGCGCGCTGCATCGAGACCTTCGGTGTCGCGTTCATCGACCCGGTCAGCGCCTACGTGCTGAGCGACCGTGCCACCAAGTACGGCCTGCTGTTCATCGCGCTGACCTTCGTCGGCGTCGGCCTGGTCGAGGTGTTGCGCCGCCTGCGCGTGCACCCGGTGCAATACCTGCTGGTGGGCAGTGCGCTCGCGGTCTTCTTCCTGTTGCTGGTGAGCCTGACCGAGCACATCGCGTTCGCCTGGGCCTACCTCGCGGCGAGCGCGGCCTGCACGACGCTGCTGACGTTCTATGCGAGCTTCGTGCTGCGCGGCTTGCGCGCGGGCGCCGTGTTCGGCGCCGCCATCGCGGCGCTGTACGGTGCGCTGTACCTGCTGCTGCAGCTGGAACAGAGCGCACTGGTGCTGGGCTCGCTGCTGCTGTTCGCAGTGCTGGGCGCGGTGATGGTGGCGACTCGGCGCGTGGATTGGTACGCACTGATGGACCGCTTGCGGCGCGAGGCGGGCACGCCGGCCGTGAAGCCCGCCCAATAATCGACCTACAACGAGACGACGCAGGGAGTAGACGACATGAACGCAGTCAGCCGACTGGGCACGATGATGGCCGCGCTGTTCGCGGCGGTGTTCGGCCGATGGAGCGCACCGCCGTGGGCGCGCTGGCTGGTCGGCCGCATTCGTGCCGCCGCGTCGAGCACGCACACCGCACTGCGCGCCCGGCCGCAGGCGTTCGCCGCGGGCGCGCTCGCGCTGGTGCTGCTCGCCGTCGGAGGCTACTACGGCCGCTTGTGGTGGAAGGCACGGCCGCAGCCGGTCGAGGTCAGCTACAAGGTCGTCAACCCCGCGATCACCGACTTCGCCAACAACGGCGCGCCGCATTCGTTGGTGGTGACCTTCTCGAAATCGGTTGCGCCGCTCGCACTCGTCGGCAAGGAGATCACGGCCGGCATCGGCGCCGCGCCGCCGGTCGAAGGGCAATGGCGCTGGGCGAGTGATCGCCAGCTCGAGTTCACACCCAAGGCCGAGTGGCCGATCGGTGCCGAGTACAAAGTGCAGCTCAGCCGCGAGGCGATCGCGCCGCAAGTGCAGCTCGATCAATACGACTTCACCTTCGCGAGCGCCGCGTTCGACGTGAAGCTGCGCAAGGCCGAGTTCTATCAGGACCCGATCAACCCGGCGCTTAAAAAGGCGGTGGTCGAGTTCGGGTTCACGCACGCCGTCAACGCCGCCGAGTTCGAGAAGCGCGTGGAGCTGCGCGGGGCCGGCCAGGCCGAAGGCGTGCTGGGCGTCGGCCGCGAAACGACGAAGTTCACGGTGGTCTACGACAAGCTGAAGCTGGCTGCCTACGTGCATTCGGTGTCGCTGGCCATTCCGAAGGAATCGACGCGCTTGAACGTGACGCTCGCGAAAGGCGTGGTCGCACAGGCCGGCGGCAACGCGACGAAGGCCGACATCACCGGCGCGGTCGACGTGCCCGGTCTGTACAGCCTCGCGGTCGACGGCGTGACACCGACGGTTGTGACGAACGAGCGCTTCGAGCCCGAGCAGGTGCTGATCGTCAACACCTCGCAGCTCGTGCACGAACGCGAGATGGCGCGCAACCTGAAGGTCTGGCTGCTGCCATTGAGGAACCCGGACGTGAAGAAGGAGGACCAGACCGATGAGCCCTATGCTTGGTCCGACCCGCGCGAGGTCAGCGCCGCGGTGCTGAAGGCATCGACCGCGCTGCCGATGGCGCCCGTGCCCGCGGAGCGGGAGCACACGCAGACGCATTCGTTCAAGTTCCGCGCGGATGTCGGCCGCATGCTCTACGTGCAGGTCGATCCGGGCACGAAGAGCTTCGCCGGCTACCTGATGCGCGATCGGGCGCAGAGCATCGTGGCGGTGCCGCCCTACCCGGCCGAGCTGCGCATCCTGAGCCAGGGCGCGCTGCTGCCGATGAGCGGCGAGAAGAAGGTCGCGGTGCTGGTGCGCGACCTGCCCGGCCTGCGCGTCGAGCTGGCGCGCGTGCAGCCCGCACAGCTGCAGCACCTCGTCTCGCAGACGCAGGGCAACTTCAGCAACCCGGAGTTCATCGGCACCTTCGGCGCCGACAACATGACGGACCGGTTCGAACGCAAGATCGCGCTGCCGGGGCTGCAACGCGGCAAGCCGCACTACGAGGCGATCGATCTGGCCGAGTACCTGGCGAAGGAGGGTGAGCTGAAACGCGGCCTGTTCCTGCTGAAGTTGCAGGGCTACGACCCGAAGGCCGACGCGAAGAAGGCCGCGCCGGCCGATCCGAACGCACCGGCCGCCGGGGAGCCCGAGGCCGAATCAGAGAACAACGAACCCGCACCAGAAGAGAACGCCGACCCGGGCTCGCTCGAAGAGCGCCGCCTCGTGCTCGTCACCGATCTCGGCCTGCTGGTGAAGCAATCGCCCGACGGCTCGCGCGACGTGTTCGTGCAATCGATCTTCAGCGGCGAGCCGATCAATGGTGTGACGGTCGAGGTGCTGGCGAAGAACGGCAGCACGATCTTCAGCCAGGCCACCGACGCGAACGGCCGCGTGCACTTCGACAAGCTCGAAGGCATGACGCGCGAGCGTGCGCCGCTGATGATCGTGGCGAAGAAGGCCGGCGACATGAGCTTCATGCCGCTGAACCGCGCCGACCGCCAGCTCGACTTCTCGCGCTTCGACGTCGGCGGCATGCAGAGCGCGCGCTCCAACGACCAGCTCAGCGCGTATCTGTTCTCCGACCGCGGCATCTACCGACCGGGCGAGACGATGCACATCGGCCTGATCGTGAAGGCCAATGACTGGGCCAAGCCGCTCGTCGGCGTGCCGCTCGAAGCCGAAGTGCTCGACGCGCGCGGCCTGGTCGTGAAGCGCGAGCGGCTGCGCGTGGCCGCGGGCGGCTTCGTCGAGCTGACGCACACGACGCAGAGCAGCTCGCCGACCGGCAACTACACGATCAACCTGAACATCATGAAGGGCACCGAGGTGCTGCGCCAGATCGGCTCGACGAGCGTGAAGGTGCAGGAGTTCATGCCCGACCGCATGAAGGTCACGGCGCAGTTGGTGACGGCCGACGGCACGCCGGCCGCGGCCATGACCGACGGCTGGGTCAGCCCCAAAGAGCTGAAAGGCCGCATCAACGCGCAGAACCTGTTCGGCACGCCAGCCACCGAGCGGCGCGTCGAAACGGCGATGACCTTGAGCCCGGCCTACCCGGCCTTCCGCGCGCACGCCGACTTTGCGTTCTACGACCCGCAGCGCGCGAAGGAGGGCTTCTCGGATGCGCCGCCCGAAGCCAAGACCGATGCAAACGGCGACGCGACCATAGCTCTGAACCTGACGCGCTATGCCCGCGCGACCTATCGACTCAGCCTGCTCGGCAAGGTCTTCGAGCCCGAGGGCGGGCGCAGCGTGGCGGCCGAGGCGAGCGTGCTCGTCTCCGAACTCCCCTTCCTCGTCGGCGTGAAGAACGACGGCGACCTGGGCTTCGTCTCGCGCGGCAGCAAGCGCATCAGCACCATCATCACGATCGACCGCCAAGCGAAGCGGGTCGCGACCGACGGGCTCACCTTGCAGCTCGTCGAACGCAAGGTCGTGTCGGTGCTGATGCGCCAGGCGAACGAGACCTACCGCTACGAGTCGCGCAAGAAGGACGCGCTGGTGAGCGAGCAGCCGCTCGACGTGCCTGCGGCCGGCCACGCCTTGACGCTCGACACGAGCAAGGCCGGCAACTACAGCTACGTGCTGCGCGACGCCGCCGGCGTGGAGCTGAACCGCATCGACTACAGCGTGGCGGGGCAAGGCAACGTGACGCGCTCGCTGGAGCGCAACGCCGAGCTGCAACTCACGCTGAACAAGAAGGACTACGCCGCTGGCGAGGAGATCGAGATCAGCATCCGCGCGCCCTACGTCGGCGCCGGCTTGATCACGATCGAGCGCGACAAGGTCTTCACGCAGGCCTGGTTCAAGACGACGACGACCGCGTCGGCGCAGAAGATCAAACTGCCGAAGGACTTCGAGGGCAACGGCTATGTGAACGTGCAGTTCATCCGCGACCCGGGCTCGGAAGAGATCTTCATGAGCCCGCTGAGCTATGGCGTCGCGCCGTTCGCAACCAGCCTCGCGCAGCGCACCAACCCGCTGAAGCTGGCGACGCCCGAGCTGACGAAGCCGGGCGAGGCGCTGAAGATCAAGCTGACGTCGGAGAAGCCGACCCGCGCCGTCGTGTTCGCGATCGACGAAGGCATCCTGCAGGTCGCGCGCTACAAGGAGGCCGACCCGCTCGGCTTCTTCTTTCAGAAGCGCGCGCTCGAGGTGAAGAGCGCGCAGATCCTCGACCTGATCCTGCCGGAGTTCAAGCGGCTGATGGCGTCCGCCGCGCCGGGCGGCGACGAGGCCGGCGCGAACGCGCGCAACCTGAACCCGTTCAAGCGCAAGGGCGAGGCGCCGGCCGTCTACTGGTCTGGCATCGTCGAGGTGCCGGCCGGCACGAAGGAGTTCGCGTACACCGTGCCCGACCACTTCAACGGCACGCTGCGCGTGATGGCGGTCGCGGTGAGCGACAGCGCGGTCGGCGTCGCATCGACGCGCGCGCTGGTGCGCGGCGACTTCGTGATCTCGCCCAACCTGCCGCTGATGGTGGCGCCGGGCGATGTGTTCGACGTGTCGGTCGGCGTGGCGAACAACGTCGTCGGCGCGGCGGCGGATTCACCGGTGCAACTGACGTTGAAGCCGGCTTCCACGTTCGAGGTCGTCGGCTCGCCGACTCAGACACTCAAGATCGGTGCGATGCGCGAGAGCGTCGCGACCTATCGGCTCAAGGTCAAGGACGCGAAGGACGCGACGCTCGGCTCCGCCACGCTGCAGTTCACGAGCAGCCTGGGGGCGAAGTCGTCCATGCGCAAGATGGACATCAGCGTGCGTCCGGCCACACCGATGGCGACCACGCTCGCGCTCGGCAGCTTCATCGGTTCGACCGAGGTGGCGACGCCGCGCGACCTGGTGCCCGAGTTCCGCAAGCAGGACGTGGCCGTCTCGGTGCTGCCGCTCGCACTCGCACCGGGGCTGATGGCCTACCTCGACAGCTTCGAGCACCTGTGCACCGAGCAGCTCGTGAGCCGCACGCTGCCGGCGCTGGTGCTGGCGCACCGGCCCGAGTTCGCGAGTGCCGACCGCACGCCACAGAGCGCCGCGAAGACGCTGGACGGCACCTTGCGCACGTTGCGCACGCGCCAGAACGCGCAAGGCGGCTTCGGGTTGTGGACGGCTTCCGTGCAGGCCGACGAGTTCGCCTCCGTCTACGCCGTGCACCTGATGCTGGAAGCGCGCGAGCTCGATGTGCCTGGCGCCGGCGTGCCGCCCGATCTGCTGCAGAAGGGCATCGACTATCTGCAGCAGCTCGCCGGCAGCAACCCGGCCGATCTCTACGCGGCGCGCAATCGCGCCTACGCGATCTACCTGCTGACGCGCAACGGCGCGGTCACGACGCCGCTGGTGGCGGGCCTGCGTGAGACGCTGGACGCGAAGTACGCGGCGACGTGGAAGACGGACGCCACCGCCTCGTTCATGGCCGCCGCCTACCAGCTGCTGAAACAGGAGAAGCCCGCGGCCGAGCTGCTGGGCCCGCTGACGAAGCAGCTGGAGAACGGCGGCGCCGACTACCGCTATGCCTACTACTCCGACCCGACGATCCGCGATGCGCAGCTGCTGTACCTGCTGTCGCGCCACTTCCCGTCGCGATTGAAGGCGCTCGATCCGAAGACCTTCACGCACTTCGTCACGCCGCTGGCGAACGGCCGCTACAACACGCTGTCGGCCTCGATGAGCATCCTCGCGATCGACGCGATGGCGCGCACGCTGGGCAGCGAGGCACTGGGCAAGCTCGCCGCCACGCAGATCGACGCGCAAGGCAAGGCGACGGCACTCACGCTGCCGTCGAACCTGCTGCCGCGCGCTGCGTTCGATGCCGGCACGGTCAAGCTCAAGCTCGCCAACGACAGCGCGCTGACGACCTGGTACGCCGTCACGCAGACCGGCTTCGACCGCACGCCGCCGATCACCGAGCTGAAAGCCGGGCTCGAAGTGCTGCGCGAGTACGTCGGTGCCGACGGAAAGCCGCTCACCGCGGTCAAGATCGGCGACGAAATCACGGTGAGACTGAGCCTGCGAGGCGTCGCCGCACAGGGCAGCAGCGCGGTGGTCGGCAACGTCGCGATGACCGACCTGCTGCCGGGTGGCTTCGAGCCGGTGCAGCTGCGCACCGCCGAGGGCGCGGCGAGCACGGTCACCGGCCCGTCGCTGGAGTATGCCGATGTGCGCGAAGATCGCGTCGTGATCTATGCGGGCGCGAACGACAGCGTGCAAACCTGGAGCTACCGCATCCGCGCGACCAACACCGGCGAGTTCGTCGTGCCCCCGGCCTGGGCACAGAGCATGTACGAACGTGAGCGGCAGGCGCGCTCCCTGCCCGGCAAGGTGGTGGTGACTGCGAAATGAGTGCCGAGGAGAAACGATGATGCGAACCATGCAGCACTCTCTGGGGGCCGGTCTGGCCGCCGCGTGCCTGCTCGCCACGCCACCGGCACCCGCCCGCCCTGCGGTGCAGACGCTCGCGCCGGGCGAGTACGTGAGCGCCGGCGGCCGCGGCGTGCTGACGTTGCGCGGCGACGCCGGCAACCGCGTGCTGTTCGAGCTCGAAACGGTCGACGGCAACGGCCACACCTGCAGCCTGGACGGCGAGATCCGCGGCGGCCGCACGATCGTGTCGGACACGCCCGATCCGCAGGCCTGCATCGTGCGCTTCGAGGCGCGCGGCGCCGGCATCGAGGTCTCGACCAACGACGCCGAGAGCTGCCGCTCGTTCTGCGGCGCGCGCGCATCGTTCACCGGGCGCTACCTGCGGCAGCCGGCGGGCTGCGATTCGCTCGCGCGCGGCGCCGCGGCGGCGGAGTTCAGGCAGCGCTACGACAACCGCGACTACCTCGGCGCGCAGCAGCAGGCCGGCCGGTTGCTCGACCGCTGCGCGAGTGCGATGGACCGGATCGAACGCGGCCGGTTGTTGAACGACCTCGCGATCACGCAGTACCACCTCGGCCTGCACGAGCAATGCATCCGCACACTGCAACCGCTGGCCGCTGATGCGGCACTGTCGAACGACACCTTGCAGGGCGGCATGCCGCCGGCCGACTACGACAACTACCTGCCGATCGTGGAATCCACCCGCACCCACCTGCGGCTGTGCAAAGGGAGCAAGTGGCAGCAGTGAATTCGCACGCTGTGATGCGCCGCTGGCGCTGGCCGCTTGTCAGCTTCTTGCTGCTTGCTGCGTGCCTGCTCGCGCTGCGGCTCACGCCGCACGAGCCACTGCAGCAGCGCGCCGCCTACTCGCGCGCCTTCTACAGCAGCGATGGCGCGCTGCTGCGGCTCACGCTCAGCGGCGACGAGCAATACCGCGTCTGGGTGCCGCTCGAACGCATCGACCCGCGCCTCGTCGAAGCCGTGCAGCTCTACGAAGACCGCTGGTTTCGCTGGCATCCGGGGTTCAACCCGGTGAGCCTGGCGCGCGGCGCGTGGACGACGTGGCGCGGCGATGCGCGCCGTGGCGGCTCCACGTTGACGATGCAGCTCGCCCGGCGCCTGTACCGCATCAACAGCCGCACGCTGCGCGGCAAGGCCAGGCAGGTCGCCGCGGCGATGTGGCTGGAGGCGCGCTACAGCAAGAACGAGATCGCCGAGGCTTATCTGAACCTCGCGCCCTACGGCAGCAACATCGAAGGCGTCGAGGCGGCGAGCCTCGTGTACTTCGGCAAGCGCGCGAACGCGTTGCTGCTGCCCGAGGCACTCGCGCTGGCGGTGATCCCGCAGAACCCGAACCGGCGCGGCACCGAGGTGCGCGACGCATCCGGTGAATCCGCCTGGCCGAAGGCCTTGAGCGCGGCACGCGAGCGGCTCTGGTCGGCGTGGGTCGAACACCACGCGAAGGACGCGACGCCGGCGAACCTGGCCGCACTCGCGTTGCCGCTGCAACTGCGCAGCACGCGCCAGTTGCCGTTCGCCGCGCCGCACGCGGTGCAGACCCTGATGCGCACACTGCCCGATCAGCCCGAGACGAGCACGTCGCTGCACGCGCCAACGCAGGCCGCCGTCGAACGCGCGATCCGCCAGTTCATCGCAGCGCGCAAGGGCTCCGGCATCACCAACGCCGCCGCGCTGCTGGCGGACACGAACACGATGCGCGTGCGCGCCTGGGTCGGCTCCGCCAATTTCGCCGACCCGAGCATCGATGGCCAGGTCAACGCGACGACGGCAAAACGCTCGCCCGGCTCCACATTGAAGCCCTTCATCTACGGCCTCGCGATCGACCAGGGCCTGCTGCACCCGCGCAGCATCCTGAAGGACGCACCGACCGCGTTCGGCACCTACAACCCGGAGAACTTCGACGGCCGCTTCGAAGGCCCGATCACCGCGCGCGACGCGCTGGTGCGCAGCCGCAACGTGCCGGCGGTGGCCGTGGCTTCGCGCTTGGCCAAGCCAACGCTGTACGAGTTCCTGAAGGATGCCGGCGTGCGGCAGTTGGCGAGCGAGCAGCACTACGGTTTGGCGCTCGCACTCGGTGGCGGCGAGCTGAGCATGGAAGAGCTCGCGTCGCTGTACGCGATGCTGGCGAACGGCGGCGAACTGAAGCCGTTGATGTTCACCGCGGGCATGAAGGCGCCGACAGCGACGCGCAAACTGTTGAGCCCGGAAGCTGCGTTCATCACGCTCGACATGCTGCAAGCCAACCCGCGGCCCGACACCGGCCAACGCGCGTTCCCGCGCGTCGCGTGGAAGACCGGCACCTCCTGGGGCTTTCGCGACGCGTGGACGGCGGGTGTGTTCGGCAGCAGCGTGTTGATCGTGTGGGTCGGCAATTTCGACGGCGGCTCGAACCCGGCGCTGGTCGGCGTGCAGACCGCCGCGCCGCTGTTCTTCAACATCGTCGACAGCCTGCGCAGCCAGGGCCTGGACCCGGGCGAACCGGCGCGCGCGATGCCCGCGAACCTGGCGAAGGTACCCGTCTGTGCCGCCAGCGGTGACCTGCCGAACGACGAGTGCAAGGATCTCGCGACGACCTGGTTCATCCCCGGCAAGTCGCCGATCAAGGTCAGCAGCTTGCACCGCGCAGTGTGGGTCGATGACGCGACCGGCCGCGCGGTGTGCGGCAGCGAGCATGCGCACCGCGAGGTGTTCGAATACTGGGGCAGCGACATGCTGCAGGTCTTCGCCCAGGCCGGCATGCCACGGCGCGTGCCGCCGGCCGCGCCGCGCTGCGGCACGGCTGCCTCGCTCGCTGCGGACGACGGCCCGCAGATCGTCTCGCCGTTGCGCGGCGCGGCCTACGTGCTGCGCCTGAAGAGCGCACCGACGCTGACGCTGCGCGCCAATGCTGGCCGCCCCGGCGCGGTGTACTGGTTCGCCGATTCGGCCTTCGTCGGCAGCGTCGCCGCCGGCAAGGAGCTGGTCTGGTCGCCACCTGCCGCCGGCAAATACACGCTCAGCGCGGTCGATGCGCAGGGCACTGCCGACACGCGCGAGGTGTCGGTCGAGTTCGCGCCCTGAGATCAGCCGGTGAATCAGCCGGTGAGGATGGGTCGCAGCGTCTCGATCTCTTCGACGATGAAGTCGAAGAACGCCGACACCCGCGGCGTTCGGCGAAGTTCGCGGGTCGTGAGCAGGCGCCAGATGCGCGTCAGCTCGGCCACGGGCTCGAGCACGCGCACGAGATCGGGCTCGGCATCGCCGAGCGGCACGGGCAGCGGCCCGACGCCGATGCCCGCCTTGATCGAATAGATCAGCCCGAGCACGCTGCTGCTGCGTGCTGCCAGCGGCACCTCCGGCGCCACCTGGCGCAGCCACTGGGCGATCCGATGCCTGGCCATCGTGTCGTCGAAACCGACCAGCGCGTGCCGGGCGAGGTCGTCGATGGTCGCGGGTCGGCCGTGGCGTTCGATGTAGGTCCGGCTCGCGTAGACGGCCCAGATCGAGTCGGCGATCTTGCGGCCGACCAGCTCGTCGTCGTCGGTGTCGCCCGATCGCAGCGCCACGTCGGCGTCGCCCTGGCTCAGGTCGAGGTACTTGTCGCTCATCACGAACTGCACGCGAAGCGCGGGGTGACGGGCGTGAAAACGGTCGAGCAACCCGGTCTGGGTGATGCGGTTCACGATGGGCTCCGGGCAGGTCATGCGGATCACACCCGCGGCTTCGCCGCCCAGGGTCCGGAGCTGACGCTCGAACCCGAGGACCGCACCCTCGACCCCTTCGGCGAAGGGCAGCATCTCCTGGCCGAACTCGGTGAGCCGGTAGCCCGTCGGCTGGCGCTGCACCAGCGACTGGCCGATGCGCCGTTCCAACTCGACCAGGCGGCGCTGCACCGTGGACTGGTCGACGCCGAGCGCCCGGCCGGCGGCCAGGGTACTGCCGTGGCGAGCAACCGCCAGCAGATAGCGGAGATCGTCCCAGTCGAACGTATGCGGCTTATGCGCCAACGCGGCCCCCTGCTGCAATCCTGCGCCTTATGCGACCTCGCCCGGCGGCCTACGCTCGGGGCACATCGGCCGAGGTTGACGCCGATCCACCCGCTTTCAGGAGACCGGCCATGAACCAACGACCATTGTCAACGACCTGCGGCCGCCTGCTCCGCATCGCCGCCCTTGCGCTCGGCCTCGTGGCCTGCGGCGGGTCGAACGGGAAGGAGCCGACGGTCACGATCACCGCCACGCAGCCGAACGTGGTGTCCTACTGGAACGACATCGCCAACAAGACCGTCAACGCCGCCTCAGCCGTCAACACCACCGCCGAGGAGCAACGCCCGTCGTACCACGCCGACCTCGCGACCGTGCATGTCGCGATCTACGACGCGGTTAGCGCGATCGACCGCCACTACCGGCCCTTCGCGAACACGCCGAGCGCGCCGTCGGCAGGCGCCTCGATCGAGGCGGCCGCGAGCGCCGCGGCTTACGGTGTGCTGCGAGCGCTGTTCCCCAACCGCAGCGCACAGTACCAGGCGGCCTACGACGACCGCATCGCCGCGTTGCCCGCCGGCGATGCGCGCACGAAGGGCGTGGAGCTGGGCAGCGAAGTCGCGGCGGCTGTCGTTGCGCTGCGCGCCAACGATGGCCGCAGCGTGACGCTAGCGCCCTACGCGTCGAGCACGGCCCTGGGCAAGTTCCGCAGCGCGAGCCCGACGCCGTTCAATCGCCACGTCCCGTTCATCAAGGCGTTCTCGCTGACGCGCATCGATCAGTTCCGGCCACCGGCGCCGCCGGCGCTCGACAGTGCCGCCTATGCGACCTCGTTCAACGAGAGCAAGGCGGAGGGCGGCGCGGTCAGCGTGGGGCGCTCGGCCGAGCAGCTCGAGATCGCGCGGTTTCACACCGAGCCGCCGGCGCTGTTCGTCACGCGCAACCTGGGCCGCTTCGCGGCCAGCACCGCCGACGTGGCCGAAGCCGCGCGCTTGATGGCGTTCATCTACGTCGTCCACGCCGACGCGATCGGCGCCTGCTTCGAGGCGAAGTACTTCTACCAAGCCTGGCGCCCACTGAGCGCCATCCCGCTGGCCGACGACGACGGCAACCCCGCCACCGCCGGTGATGCGGCATGGACACCGGTCGCGCCGACGCCGAACCACCCCGAATACCCGGCGGCGCACTCCTGCACCTCGGGCGGGCTCGGCGAAACGCTGCGGCAGTACTTCGGCACGCGTCAGGTCGCGTACACGTTCGACAGCGCCGCGACCGGCACGACGCGAAGCTACGCCACCACCGATGCACTGAACGACGAGAGCCGCATCGCGCGCGTCTATGGCGGCATGCACTTCGGCTTCTCGACCGTCGCCGGGGTCGCGCTCGGAACCCGCGTTGCGCAGTGGGTGGCCGCGCGTCACTTCGGTCGCCGGGAGTGAACGCGATGACGATCCATTCGACAGACGCCATGCGCGCGCAGTGGGACCACGCCGCCGCGGGCTGGAATGCGCACGGCCCGCAGATTCGCACATGGCTGGAGCGCGCGACCGAAGGCATGCTCGGCATGGCCGGCATCGGTCCCGGCTCGCAGGTGCTCGACGTGGCCGCCGGGGCCGGCGACCAAACGCTCTTGATCGCGGAGCGCGTCGGGCCGGCGGGCCACGTGCTCGCCACCGACCTGTCGCCGGCGATCCTGGCGCTGGCCCGCGACAACGCGACTCGCGCCGGCCTGATCAACGTGCAGACGCAGGTCGCCGACGGCGAGGACCTTCGCGTCGCACCCGCCAGCTTCGATGCCGCCGTGTGCCGGCTCGGCCTGATGTTCTTCCCCGACCCGCTGCGTGGCCTGCGCGAGATGCACTGCGCGCTGCGGCCCGGCGGCGGGATCTGCACGATGGTGTTCGCGCAGCCCGAGCGCAACCCGTGCATCACGACGCTGGTGTCTGTCGCGCTCCGGCATGCGGGCCTGCCACCGCGCGATCCGTTCGCGCCCGGTGGCCTGCTGAGTCTGGGCCGACCCGGACGAGTGGACGAGTTGTTCGTCGCCGCGGGATTCGAGGAGGTGGCGACGACCCGGATCGACGCGCCGTTCCGGCTGCCTTCGGTGCGCGCCTACCTGGACTTCGTCCGCAGTTCGGCAAGCCCGGTCCAGCAGATCCTCGCGGGCCTCGACGACACCGCTGCCGACGCCGCCTGGGCCGAGATCGAGGAGCGGCTGTCGGTGTTCACCACGCCGTCGGGTTGGGAAGGCCCGAACGAGCTGCTGCTGACGGCCGGCCGCGCGCACGTATAGTCACGCGCCATGCAGGTACACGGCAGCTTGTTCACGATGCGCACGATCCGCCTCCTGCTGACGGCCGCCGGCATCGCCGCCGCGCCGATCCTCGCGAGCGCGCAGACGCTCTACCGTTGCGGCAACGTCTACAGCCAGACGCCGTGCGCACCCGACGCGGCCACGGTGAAGGCGCGCCCGAACGCGGTGGCAGACGCCGCGCCGGGGCTCCAGGGCGCCGAGCTGTGCAGTGCCACCGTCGCACGCGAACTGCAGCTCGACGACGCCGGCCCGGTGCAGATCGGGTCGGTGACGAAGGCCCCCGCCGAGGTGATCCAGTACGCCGACAAGCCAACCGCCACGCGCAAGTACATCGTGACTCTCAAGGTCAAGCCCACTGCCGCGTTCGATGGCCCGCGCGGCTACACCTGCCACCTGAGCGAGGACGAGCGGCGCGTTCTCAGGTTCAGCGCGCGCTGACGAGCACGTAGCCGCGGTTCTCCAGCGTGTCGAAGGTGCGCATGCCCTTGATCAGCGTGGCGGCTGGCATCCACACCCAGCCGGCGGCGGCCGGATTCACGTCCAGCACGAGGAACGAATCCGAGCCGGCGTCGTAAGCGCCCAGCGGCGAGATGTGCCCGCCACCGCGCTGGCCCACGGCTTCGCGCCGGTAGTTGACGATCACGTAGTCGCCGGGGCGCTGGAGGTTGGCGATCAGCTCCGCGCGGATCTGCCCGGCAGGTTTCAGGTCATCGACGACGACGAGCATGGTCGCCAATCCGTTCGCTCGGAGCATCTGGTCGAACTGGCGCAGCTGGTAGCCGAAATCCCGCGTCGGCTCGCCGTCGATCGTGACGAGTTCGCCGAGCACCTGCGCGCGCGTCTTCCCGCCCTTGTCGATCACGTTGTCCTGCGTGTAGCGCGGCACGATCGGGTCAGCGCCGGCCGGCAGGTTGCGCAGGTCGTCGGCCTTGAGGCGGCCGTGATCGCGCGGCAGATCGGGGCTGCGATCACGAATCGCGTTGAGCACGATGGCCGCGCTGGTCGGGCCGCAGAACGCGCCGTTCAGCTGCGCCTCGAACTGGTTCGCGAGCGGCGGGAAGTCGACCTTGACCGCGGTGCGAGACAGCCGGGCCAGGCCTTCGTCCGACGCAAACGCGACGAGGCCTGCGTCGGCCACGGGCGCAGCGCTTTGCAGCGTCGGCGACTGGCAGCCGAGCAGCGCGCCCAGCAGCAGCGCAGCACCGACGCGGGCGAGCGCGCGCATGGTCGCCTCAATACCCGAGCGCCAGGCCCGAGTTGCGGCGCGGATCGTTCGCGCCGTAGAAGCGGTTGTTGCCGACCGGCTTGCCGCCGAGCGTCGGCGCGCCGACCAGGATCACCGCGAGATGGTTCGCCGGCTGCGGGTTGCCGAACTTCTGGCCCCAGCCTTCGAGGATCTTCCGCGTGTCGGGGCTGAGCGCGAAGTTCTCGACGTTGGTCGCCTCGGGCAGCCACTGCTGGTGGAACTTGGGCGCATCGACGGCCTCTTGCGCGTTCATGCCGTAGTCGATCACGTTGATGATGGTGTGCAGCACCGCGGTGATGATGCGGCTGCCGCCCGGCGTGCCGACGACCATCACGGTCTTGCCGTCCTTGTTGACGATGGTCGGGCTCATCGAGCTGAGGGGGCGCTTGCCGGGTTGAATAGCGTTCGCCTCGCCCTGCACCAGCCCGTACAGGTTGGGCACGCCGATCTTCGCGGTGAAGTCGTCCATCTCGTCGTTCAGGATCACGCCGGTCCTGGCCGCGGTCACTTTGGCACCGAACCAGTCGTTCAACGTGTAGGTCACCGACACCGCGTTGCCCTGCTTGTCGATGATCGAGTAGTGCGTGGTGTTGCTGCCTTCATGCGGCGCAACGCCGGGCTTGATCTCCTTGGAGACACCGGCCTTGTTCGGATCGATCCCGGCGCGCAGCTTGGCGGCGTACTCTTTGGAGAGCAGGCGGTCGAGCGGGTTCTTGACGAAATCCGGGTCGCCGAGATAGCTGTTGCGGTCGACGTACGCGTGGCGCATCGCCTCGATCTGGTAGTGAACGGCCTGCGCCGAGCGGAAGCCCATCTCCTTGAGCGGGTAGCCTTCGAGCACGTTCAGAATCTCGCAGATGATCACGCCGCCCGAGCTCGGCGGCGGCGCCGAAACGATGCCGTAGCCGCGGTAGTTGCATTCCACCGGCTTGAGTTCGCGCGTCTTGTACTGATCCAGATCGGCCTGCG
This sequence comes from uncultured Rhizobacter sp., assembly GCA_964247075.1. Classification (GTDB taxonomy): domain Bacteria; phylum Pseudomonadota; class Gammaproteobacteria; order Burkholderiales; family Burkholderiaceae_C; genus LMDS01. Next base: position 34,386 of record CAXTSS010000020.1, read on the forward strand.
TGATGATGCCTTTGCCGGCCTGGCTGCTGGCGACGATCGCCGCGCCGACTGGCCCCTTGTAGAAGCCGTCTTCGCCCTTGTCGCTGATCGCCTTCAGCGTGGTCGCGAGGTCTTTCTGCACCAGCTTCTGGCCCGGCGCGAACGCCGCGCCATTGTTCAGAAAGATCGCGGCGGTGGCGGCGTCCTTCTTGAACTCCTCCGTGGCCGTCGCGAGCAGGTCCACATCGCCCTGGTCGAGCACGAAGCCGTCCTGCGCGTACTTGATCGCAGGCGCGACCAGCGCGGCGCGCTTCATCGTGCCGTACTTCGCCAGCGCCATCTCCAGGCCCGAGACCGTGCCCGGCACGCCGACGGCGAGGTGGCCGGCGGTGCTCGCGCCCTTGATGACGTTGCCGTCCTTGTCGAGGTACATGTTGGCCGTGGCGGCCAGCGGCGCCTTCTCGCGGAAATCGAGAAAGGTCTTGCGGCCATCGGCGAGCTGGATCGTCATGAACCCACCGCCGCCGAGGTTGCCGGCGGCCGGGTAGACGACCGCGAGGGCGTAGCCCACCGCCACGGCCGCATCGATCGCGTTGCCACCATCCTTCAGCACATCGACGCCGACGCGCGTGGCCAGGTGCTGGGCGCTGACGACCATGCCGTTCTCGGCACCGACGGGCGCCTGCGAGGCGGCGTGCGCACTGGCCAAAGCGACGACGAGGGCGGACGCGAGCAGCGTGCGGGCAAGCAGATGGTGTTGCATGGTGTTGTCTCGATCGAGATGTGGCTATCGGGCAGTGGAGTCATCGAAATCGCCGCTGAGAGCCCGCCACACGCGCGGCGCGGTCAGCGGCATCTGGATGCGCTCGGCCGCACGGCCGAGGCCGGCGTGGTCGAGCGCATCGATGACGGCGTTGACGACCGCCGGCGTCGCGCCGATCGTACCGAGTTCGCCGACGCCCTTCACGCCGAGCACGTTGGTCAGGCACGGGATCGAGGTGTCGAACTCGGTCTTGAAGAAGCTGCTGGCGATGTCGGCGCGCGGCATCGCGTAGTCCTGAAAACTCGCGGTCAGCATCTGGCCGCTCTCCGCGTCGTAGCCGATCGCTTCGCACAGCGCCTGGCCGATGCCCTGCACCGCGCCGCCCTCGATCTGCCCGGTAACGACGGTCGGGCTGACGACGCGGCCGATGTCGTTGACCGACGCATACGCCACCACCTCCACATGGCCGGTGCCGGGGTCGATCTCGACCTCGCAGACATGGCAGCCGTTCGGCCAGGTCGGGGCGCCGGCGGTGGTGGTCGAGGCCATGAAGATGCGCTGCTCCGGCTGCTTGCCGGCAAGCTCGAACAGCCCGATGCCGAGATCGGTACCGACCACCTCGAGGCGGCCGGCGCGGTACTCGATGTCGGCCGGTGCGGCTTCGAGCACCTCGCCGGCAAGTTGCTTGGCGTGCTCGATGGTGCGCACGCTGGCCACATGCACCGCCGAGCCGCCGGTGAACAGCGAGCGCGAGCCAGCGCTGCCGAAGCCGTTGGCACGATCGGTGTCGCCCTGCAGCACGCGGATGCGCTCGATCGGAACACCGAACACATCGACCGCGAGCTGCACATAGCTGGTCGCGATGCCCTGGCCCATCGCCTGCGTCGCCGACGAGATCTCGATGAAGCCATCGGCAGCAACAACGACGCTGACGCGCTCCTCGAGCGCATTGCCGCCGGTCCATTCGAGAAAGCTCGCCAGGCCGCGGCCGCGCAGCTTGCCGGCCTGTTGGGATGCGCAACGGCGCGCGTCGAAGCCTTGCCAATCGGCGAGCAGCAGGCCTTGGTCGAGGATCTGCTCGAAGCGGCCGCTGTCGTAGACCTGACCCATCGCGTTGGTATACGGCATCTGCTCCGGGCGGATCAGGTTGCGGCGGCGCAGCTCGGCCGGATCGATGCGCATTGAGCGCGCTGCGGCATCGAACAGCCGCTCGGTGATGTAGATCGCCTCGGGCCGGCCGGCACCGCGGTAGGCGCCGGTGGGCGCGGTGTTGGTCATCACCGCGATGAAGTGCAGGTCGATCGTGCCGATGTCGTAGATGCTGGTCGAGACCCACGGCCCGATCAGCAACTGGATCGCGATGCCGACGCCGGTCGCGTAGGCGCCGACATTGGCGAGCGAGCGCACGCGCATCGCAAGCACGCGGCCGCTGGCATCGAGCGCGAGCTCGGCGCGGCTGGTGACGTCGCGGCCGTGCACGCCCGAAATGAAATCCTCGACGCGGTCGGCCTGCCAGCGCACCGCGCGCTTCAACTCGCGTGCCGCATACGCGACGACGATGTCCTCCGGGTGGATGCCGGTCTTCATGCCGAAGCCGCCGCCCACGTCGCCGACGACGACACGCACGTTCTCGGCCGTGAGGCCGGGGATCGCCTCGCACAGCGAGCCGCGCACGCCGGTCGGCATCTGGCTGCTGATGCGCACCGTGAGGCGGCCGCTCGCGGCATCGAACGCGGCGTTGATGCTGCGCGGCTCCATCGGCGCCGGCGCGAGGCGCTGGTTGACGAGATCGAGCGCGACGACGTGCGCTGCGCGCTCGAACGCGGCCGCCGTCAGCGCCGCGCTGCCGTGGCGCATCTCGGCGCTGATGTTGTCGGGCGCCTCGGGGCACAGCACCGGCGCGCCGCCCGCGATGGCGCGCGCCGGGTCGATCACGGCGGGCAGCTCGTCGTAATCGACCAGCACCGCCTCGGCCGCATCGCGCGCGGCCTCGCGGGTGAGCGCCACCACGGCGACCACGGCCTCGCCGACGAAGCGCGCCACATCGAGCGCGAGCGCGCGCCGCGCGGCAGTGGCCGGTGGCTTTCCATCCGCGCGCTTGAAGCCGGCCGGCGCCGGCATCGCCTGGACGCCGGCCGCGGCGAGCTGCGCGCCGGTATAGACGGCGAGCACGCCGGGCATGGCGGCCGCAGCAGCAACGTCGATCGCCGTGATGCGCGCGTGCGCATACGGCGAGCGCAGGAAGGCGATGTGAGTCTGGTCCGGCAGCAGCACGTTGTCGGTGAACTGGCCCCGGCCAACCAACAACGATGCGTCCTCGACGCGCTTGACGGCCTGGCCGCTGCCGAAGCGCTGGGCGTGGTTTTCGATCTTGCTCATGGAATGCCGCCTTTGCGTTGGAGCTCGTACCCTACACGGATCAGAGCGTGTGCGTCCGATCGCCGCGCGCAAAGCCGAGCGGCGCGCTGGTGAAGGCCGCGTCCACGCCCTTCGCGAAAGCGATCACCTTGAACAGCTCGCCCATCTCGTGCTCGGTGAGCAGCTTCTGGGTGTGGGCGATGGTCTTCACGTCGGCACCTTCCAGATCGGCAAGCAGGCCGCAGTTCATCAGGAAGTGTGCCTGCGTGGTGTAGCCGAGCACATCGAGCCCGGCGTTCTGCGCGGCGAGTGCGATGCCGGTGAAGTTGACGTGCGCGGTGATGTCCTTCTGGCCCACGTCGACGAGCGGGTCGGTGTCGGCGAGGTGCGCACGGTGGCACATCAGCGTGCCGCCGCTGCGCTGCGGGTGGTAATACTCGGCCTCGGGGAAGCCATAGTCGATGAACACCGCCACGCCGCGCGTCAGGCGCTCGGCGATCGTGGCCATGAAGGCTTCGGCCTGCGGGTGGATCTCGGTCACGGTGCCGGGTGAGACGCGCGACAAGAGCGGGCCGTCGATCGGCGGGCGCAACTCGGTCGGCCGGTCGCTCCACCTGAACGACTCGCCCTCGACGACCACACCACGCTCGGCCCACTGCGTGCCGTCGAAGTGCAGCAGCTGCACCGGCATCGCATCGAGCACCTCGTTGCCGACGATCACGCCCTGCATCGCATCGGGCAGCGCCTCGACCCAGTGCAGCCTGTCGCCGAAGCGGCTCAAGCGCTCGCGCTGGCGCTCGCGCAATGCACCTGACAGATCGACGATGGTGTAGCGCCGCACCGCATCGCCGAGCGCGTTCAGCAGCTGTTCGGCGAGCGCGCCGGAGCCGGCACCGAACTCCCAGACCTCGCCGCTGCCGCTGGCCCGCAGTGCCTGCGCGATCTGGCGCGCCAGCGCGCGTCCGAACAGCGGCGAGAGCTCCGGCGCGGTGACGAAATCGCTGCCGGATTGCGGCATCAGCCCGAACTTCAGGCTGCGGTTGGCGTAGTAGCCGAGGCCGGGCGCGTACAGCGCCATTGCCATGAAGCGGTCGAACGGCAACCACCCGCCGTTTCGCGCGATGGCCACGCGGATGAGTCGGGTCAAGGGCGCCGATACACTGGCGGTCTCGCTGAGTTGCATCGCTGCATTGTAGGAATCCCATGTCGTCCGCCCCCGCCGCGCGCCGCGTCGTGCTGGTCACCGGCGCTGCCCGCCGCCTGGGCCGCGCGATGGCGCTCGATCTGGCCGCGCACGGCTTCGACGTGGCGGTGCATTACCGCGGCTCGCAAGACGATGCGTGCGCAACCGTCGCCGAGGCGCAGGCACTGGGCGCGCAAGCGCATGCCTTCCACGCCGACCTGTCGGACGAAGCCGCGTGCCGCGCACTCGTGCCGGCGGTGGCGGCACACTTCAAGCGGCTCGACGCGGTCGTCAACAGCGCCTCGACCTTCGAATACGACGACGCACTCACATTCAGCGCGGCAGCGATGGAGAAGCACTGGCGCGCCAACACCGCGCCGGCGATCCTGCTGGCGCAGGCGCTGCACGCGCATCTGCACGGCTGTACGGAGACAGGTTGCGTCGTCAACCTCATCGACCAGAAGCTCTGGAACCCGAACCCCGACTACTTCTCGTACACGCTCTCGAAGGCCGCGCTGCAATCCGCAACCGTGATGCTCGCCCAAGCCCTCGCGCCGCATGTGCGGGTCTGCGGCGTGGCGCCGGGTGTGACGATGGCATCGGGCGTGATGAGCGCGGACGAGTTCGCCGCGGCGCACCGGATGACACCGCTCGAACGCTCCTCCACCCCCGAAGACATCGCGCGCGCGGTGCGTTTCCTGATCGAATCGCCCGCGATCACCGGCACGACACTGCTGGTCGATGGCGGCCAGCACCTGAGCGCGCAAGCGCGCGACGTGCTTTACCTTGCAAAGAAGTAGTCCCACACATGCACAGCCTGCTGAGTCACCCGAGCCTGATGGACTGCAGGCGCCTGTTCCTGCGCGACTACGAGGTCTTCATCAACATCGGCGTGCATGCGTTCGAGAAGACCGGCGAACAGCGCGTGCTGATCAACGTCGATCTCTACATCCCGCTCGCGCTCTCGACGCCCAAAGCCGATGAACTCGACGAGGTGGTCGACTACGACTTCATGCGCCGCAGCATCTTCGACCGCATCAGCAAGGGCCACATCCACTTGCAGGAAACGCTGTGCGACGACGTGCTCGCGCAGATGCTCGCCCATCCGAAGGTGCGTGCCGCGCGGGTCTCGACCGAGAAGCCCGACGTGTACCAGAATTGCGAGTCGGTCGGCTGCGAGGTGTTCGGATTGAAGGAGAAGACGGCATGAGTGCAGTGCTGGACACGCCGGCCAAAGACGCGAAGCTGTCGGTCGAGCTGCAAAAGCTCGGCAAGCGCCTGCATCGCCAGGTCGGCCAGGCCATCGTCGACTTCAACATGATCGAGGAAGGCGACAAGGTGATGGTCTGCGTCTCCGGCGGCAAGGACAGTTACGCGCTGCTCGACATCCTGATCAAGCTGCGCGCACGCGCGCCGATCCACTTCGACCTCGTCGCCGTCAACCTCGACCAGAAGCAGCCCGGCTTCCCCGAGCACGTGCTGCCGGAGTACCTGGCCAAGCTCGGCGTGCCGTTCCATATCGAGAACCAGGACACGTACTCGATCGTCAAGCGCGTGATCCCCGAAGGCAAGACAATGTGCAGCCTGTGCTCGCGGCTGCGGCGCGGCATTCTTTACCGCGTCGCCGGCGAGCTCGGCGCCACCAAGATCGCGCTCGGCCACCACCGCGACGACATGCTGCAGACGCTGTTCATGAACATGTTCTTCGGCGCCAAGCTGAAAGGCATGCCGGCCAAGCTGGTCAGCGATGACGGCAAGAACATCGTGATCCGCCCGCTCGCCTATGTGAACGAGCTCGATCTGGAGCGCTGGGCCGCGCACCGCGCGTTCCCGATCATCCCGTGCACGCTGTGCGGCAGCCAGGAGAACCTGCAGCGCGTACAGACGAAGCAGATGCTGCGCGACTGGGATCGCCGCTACCCGGGCCGGGTCGAGAACATGTTCAACGCGATGGCCAACATCGTGCCGTCTCATCTGATGGACCGGAACCTCTACCCCTTCACGACACTCCATACGACCGGTGTGGCGAACCCCGCCGGCGACCGCGCGTTCGACGACGATGATTGCGCAGCGCCGGCGCCGATCGCGATCCACCCGCGCTGAAACAGGAGACCGTCATGTTCAAGCTGCTGCGTGTTGCCGCTGTCCTTGTTGCCACTGCCTCGCTGCTGCTGGGTGGCTGTGCCGCCTTCAACAACCTGAGCAGCGAGGTCTCGACCTACGGCCCGTGGCCAGCCGAGCGCAAACCCGCCAGCTTCGCGTTCGAGCGCCTGCCCTCGCAGCAGGTCCACCCCGAACGCCAGCAACAGCTCGAGGACGCAGCGCGCGGCGCCGTCGAGGCGGCAGGCTTTCGGGCCGCGCCCGACCTCGGCAGCGCCGAGTACCTGATGCAGGTCGGCGCCCGCGTCACCAGCAACGAGCCGTGGATCTACAACGATGCGCTGTTCTGGCGCGGCGGCTTTCGATACGGTTATGGCTACGGCTACGGTGGCCGCTGGGGCCGTGGCCCGTTCTGGGGCCTGAACGGCGGCTTCGGCTATGCCAACTCGGCGACCTTCGAGCGCGAGGTGGCGCTGCTGATCCGCGACCGCAAGACCGGCCAGCTGCTGTACGAGGCGCGCGCCAACAATAGCGGGCCGACCTCCTCGATCGACGCCCTGCTGCCGGCGATGTTCGCGGCGGCGATGAAGGATTTCCCCGGCACCGGGCCGAACCCGCGCTCGGTGACGACGCAGATCTCGAAGCAGTAGCGCGCGCTGCCGCTGGCTCAGTTCCCCGCGTCGGCAGCGGCCGCGATCGCGCGCAGGTCGCCCGTCCATCCCGCCAGATGCTGTGCCGCCGTGCGGCGCTGCTCGGTGCTGGTGCCGTTGTGCAAGGTCGCGGCGAAAGCGCAGTTGAATTCCGCCAGACGCTCGGAGTAGCGCCGGTAGGCGTCGTGCGGCGAGCGCTCGACGCGGTCCACGTAAGCACGCAGCGCCGCCTGGGCCTGGTCGCGGGGCGCCTTCTCCTTGATGAGGCGGCTCAGCGTCTGCATCGCATCCTGCTGGCGTGAGCGGCGCTCGGTCAGCCAGAGTTCGGCGTCGAACGGCGAGTGCGCCAGTGCCGCGCCCATGCGGGCACGCTGACTGGCGTCGAGCGTGCCGTAAAGCGTCTCCGCGCGCTCGACGGTGCGCTTCAGGTTGGCGGCGGCGCGCTTGGCCGGATCCGGCTGCAGGAAGTCGTCGCGGAACTCGGCGTTGGTCTTGGCGTAGCGGCGTTCGATGTTCGCGATCTGCTCCGGCGTGATGGTGAGAGCGATCTCGGCCGCGGCCGGCGCAATGCGGTCGAATGCGGTGTCGGCGCGCTGGATCAGCTCGGTCTGCCAGGCGCACACGCGCACCGCGGTCGTGTCGGCCAGCACCTCGGCCTGGGCCCGCGTCAGCAGCGCGGCGTAGTCGGGCAGTTGGGTGCGCCGGTGCCAGGCGAACCACTGCGCCACGGCCTCGCGCACACGCAGGGTCTGGGTGTCGTTGAAATCCACATAACGGTCGAGCCACCAGTAGACCAGGTCGGGCGCGGTGCCGTAGCCGATGCGCAACGCGCTGCAACCGGCGGTGAGGCTGAGCAGGCCGAACAGCGCCGCGATAATCCAGCGGCGAAAGTACCGCATCTGAAGGGAAGACAACATGGCGCTCGACATCGTGATCATGGCCGCGGGCAAAGGCACCCGCATGAAATCCGGCTTGCCCAAGGTGCTGCACAAGCTGGCCGGCCGGCCCCTATTGCAGCATGTTCTGGACACCGCCGCCGCGCTGGGCGCCGATGGCACCGTCGTGATCACCGGCCATGGCGCCGACGAGGTCGAGGCGGCGGTGGGGGCGAAGCACCTGAGCTTCGTGCGCCAGATGCCGCAACTCGGCACTGGCCACGCGGTACAGCAGGCGGTGCCCAAGCTGCACGCCGAGGGCACGACCTTGATCCTGAACGGGGACGTGCCGCTGATCGAGGCGGCCACCGCGCGGGCGCTCGTCGAGGCCTGCGCCGGCACGCGGCTGGCGCTGCTGACCGTCGATCTGGCTGACCCGACCGGCTACGGCCGCATCCTGCGCGGCGATCCGGCCGGGCGCCCCGCGACCGAAGGCGGGCGCGTGCACGGCATCCGGGAGCACAAGGACGCGAGTGCCACCGAGCGCGACATCCGCGAGGTCTACACCGGCGTGATGGCCGCACCCACGGCGCTGCTCAAGCGCTGGCTTGCGGCCCTGAAGAACGACAACGTGCAGGGCGAGTACTACCTGACCGATGTGGTCGAGATGGCCGTCGCGGAAGGCGTGCCGGTCGTCACCGCGCAGCCGGCGAGCGAGACCGAGGTGCTCGGCGTGAACAGCCCGGTGCAGCTCGCCGATCTCGAGCGCCGCTTCCAGCGCCGCCAGGCCGAGGTGCTGATGGAGGCCGGCGTGCGGCTGGCCGACCCGGCCCGTTTCGATCTGCGCGGCACGCTGCGCTGCGGCACCGACGTGGAGATCGATGTGAACTGCGTGTTCGAGGGCAGCGTCACCCTCGGCAACGAGATTCGCATCGGCGCGAACTGCGTGATCCGCAACGCCGCGATCGGCGACCGGGCCGTGATCCACCCGTTCACGCACATCGACGGCGAGGCGCTCGGCGTGACAGTGGGCGCGGGCTCGTTGATCGGCCCGTTCGCGCGGCTGCGCCCGGGTGCAGTGCTGGCCGAGGAAGTGCACATCGGCAACTTCGTCGAAGTGAAAAACTCGACGCTGGCGCGCGGCGCGAAGGCGAACCACCTCGCCTACCTGGGCGATGCCACGGTCGGCGAGCGCGTCAATTTTGGCGCCGGCAGCATCACCGCCAACTACGACGGCGCCAACAAGCACCGCACCGTTATCGGCGCCGACGTGCATGTGGGCAGCAACTGCGTGCTGGTGGCGCCGGTCACGCTCGGCGCGGGCGCCACCATCGGCGGCGGCTCGACGATCGCGAAGGACGCGCCCGCCGGCCAGCTCACGGTGGCGCGCGGCAAGCAGGTGTCGCTGGCGGGCTGGAAGCGGCCCGTCAAGGCGCCGAAACCGGCGAAGTAGCGTGGCGCCTCAGCACCCATGATTCGAAGGCGTGCTGCGGCAAAGGTTCGCTGATCAACAAGCCTTGCAGTTCGTCGCAGCCTTGCTCCGCAAGGAAGCAGCGCTGGGCTTCGGTCTCGACGCCCTCGGCGATCACCGTCAGCCCCAGACTGCGGCCCATCTGGATGATGGCGCGTGCGATCGCTGCCGAATCGCGGTTGGCCGGCAAGTCGTGCACGAACGAGCGGTCGATCTTGACCTTGTCGATCGGCAGCTCCTTCAGGTGACCGAGCGATGAATAGCCGGTGCCGAAATCGTCGACCGAGATGCGCAGGCCCATCTTCTTCAGCTGGCCCAGCCGCCGCTTCACCTGCGGCAAGTCGTCCATCAGCATGCGCTCGGTGAGCTCCAGCTCGATCAGCCCCTGCGCCGCGTCGCCGGGCGGCAGCGCCGCCGCCATCGAATCGACGAAGCCGCTCGCATGGAACTGCACGCCCGCCAGGTTGATCGCGACCGGCGCCACCGGCAGGCCCATGCCGCTCCAGCGCAGCGCGCAGCGCACCGCTTCGTCGAGCACCCATCGGCCGATCGGCAGGATCAGCTGGCGCTGCTCGGCCAACGGGATGAACGCGTCGGCCAGCAGCAGGCCGCGCTCCGGATGCTGCCAGCGGATCAGCGCCTCGGCGCCGACGAGCGCGCCATCGATCGCGCGCACCTGCGGCTGAAAGTACAGCACGAACTCACGCCGCTCCAGCGCCTGCGCGAGCTGCCCTTCCATCACCAGCTCGGCATAGGCGGCGCCCGCCATGCGTGCCTCGAAGAACTGAACGTTGGCGCGGCCGCGGGTCTTGGCCAGGTACATGGCCGAGTCGGCATGCTTGACGAGCTCCTCGCTCGTCTGGCCGTCGCCGGGATAGAGCGCGACGCCGATCGATGGTGTCACCGACAGCGGCCGCCCCTCGGCGGCGATCGGCGCGCTGATCGCCACCAGCAGCTTGCCCGCCACCTCGGCGGCATCCGCCGCGTGCGGCTCGTCGGCGGCGAGCTGCGACAGCAGCACGACGAACTCGTCGCCGCCGAAGCGCGCCACCACATCGGTCGCGCGCAGGCTCGCGGTGATGCGCGCGGCCACGGTGCGCAGCAGCGCATCGCCGACGAGGTGGCCGAGCGAATCGTTGACGCGCTTGAAGTTGTCGAGGTCGATGAACAGCAGCGCCAGGCGCGGATCGGGGCCGTCGCCCGGGCTCGGCATCGAGCGCTCGAGGTGCTCCATGAACGACATCCGGTTCAGCAGCCCGGTCAGTGCGTCGAAGTGCGCCATGTGGTGGATGCGCGCCTGTGCCGCGTGGCGGTCACGGATGTCGCGCACGATCGTCATGCGCAGCCGCTCGCCGCCGCGCATCATGGTGCGCACGATGAACTCGACCGGGATCCGCACGCCGTGCTTGTCGAGCAGCACGCTCTCGTAGGCCGTCTCCCGGCCCGAGGCCATCACCGCGGCGACCTGCGCCACATGATCGGGGGCGATGAACTCGAGGTTCTTGCGGCCCAGCATCTCGGCGTGGCTGTAGCCGACCAGCTCGCAGGCGGGCGGGTTGACGTCGGTGATGACGCCGTCGCGGTGGAACACGATGCCCTCGGCGCTGGCCTGCATGAATTTGGCCAGCCGCTCCTCGGATTCGTGCGCGAGCTGCTCGGCGACACGATGGCGCGTGATGTCGTTGATCAGCACGAAGGCGCCGACCGCATCGCCCGCTGGATCCTCGAGGTGTGGCAGCAGATGGACCTCGATCCAGCGCGTGGAACCGTCCGCTGCGGTCAACGTGCGTTCGTAGACGACCGCGGTGCGCTGCGCCAGCATGCGCTCGATGTGCGGCTGGATCGCGCCCGTGGCCTGCGCGCCGATGATCTCCTCGAGCGTGAGGCCGACGATGCCCGCCGTGTCGCGGCCGAAGGCTTCGGCGTACTGGCGGTTCGCGAACTGACAGCGGAAGTCGCTCGCGCGGTAATAGGCGATGAGCGCGGGCACGTTGTCGGCGAGCAGCCGGAACAGCGTCGCCTGTGCCTCTGGTGAGCGGCTGGCGAGCGCGCCCCCGCTCGGCAACGCGCTCCACGCGGAGGCGTCGCCATCGTCTCGCGCGAGCAACGCGTTGTCGGTCATGGCGCTGCGGATCATAGACGGCAGCACCGCAGCGCACCAGCGCCGCGGTCCGGGTCAGCGGCTGGTCTGTTGCAAGGTCTCGACCGCGAGGCAGAGGTCGTCCCAGGCCTTGGCCTTGTCCACCAGGTTGCGCAGCAGGTAGGCCGGGTGGTAGGTGACGATCAGCGGCACGCCCTGGTACTGGTGCACGCGGCCGCGCAGCCGGCCGACGGGCTCGGTGCTGCGCAGCAGGCTCTGCACCGCGAACGCACCCATCGCGAGGATGATCTTCGGCTGCACCAGCTGGATCTGGCGGATCAGGAAGGGCTCGCACTTCGCGAGCTCGTCGGCCTCCGGGTTGCGGTTGCCCGGCGGGCGGCACTTGAGCGTGTTGGCGATGAAGACCTGCCGTTCGGGCTCGGCCTCGCCGCGCGTCAGCGCGATTGCGCGCAGCATGTTGTCGAGGAGCTGGCCGGATTTGCCGACGAAGGGCTCGCCCTGCCGGTCCTCCTGCTCGCCCGGCGCCTCGCCGACGATCATCCAGTGCGCCCGCGGGTTGCCGACGCCGAACACCGTCTGGCGCCGGCTCTCGCAGAGCTTGCAGGCGGTGCAGGCGACGACGGCTTCGCGCAGCGCGGGCCAGTCGAGACTGTCGACACTGCGGACGGAGACCGGCGGGGCGAGAGCCTCGCCCACCCCCCGCTCGGCGGGGGGCAGGGGGGTGCGATCCTGCCCGAAGGGATCAGGTTGTGCTTGCCACAACCTGACTCCCATCTCGCGCAGCATCGCGGTCTGGCGCTCACTCCAGCGCATCGCGCGTTCCGATCGTCAAGCTCATCACCACGGCGTCCTCGCGGCGCCCGAGCGGCGCGGGGTAGTAGCCCTTGCGCACGCCTTGCTGCACGAAGCCGAGGCGCGCGTAGATCGCCCGAGCGCGCGCATTGCTCTGGCGCACCTCCAACCAGAGCGCGCGTGCCGCTTGCTCGCGGCAGCGCGCGATCAGCGCAGCGATCATCCAGCGCGCATGGCCACGGCTCTGCACCGCGGGCGCGACGGTGATGTTCAGCAAGTGCATTTCATCGACGCCGGCCATCGCGACGAAGTAGCCGAGCATCTCACCACGAACGTCCAGCAGCACGCGCGCCGCATAGCCGGCGGCGATCGAATCGATGAAGTTGCCGCGGGTCCACGGGAAGGCATAGGCCGCGGCCTCGATCTCCATCAGCGCGTCCAGGTGCGGTGCCGTCATCGCGACCAATGTGAGCGGCTCGTTCGCGGTGTCGTCGCCGCGCCATTGGGCGCTCATCGTGCCGCCTCCTTCGCGGCGCGAACGGCCTCGCGTTCGAGCGTCGTCTGCGCCACCTTGTCGCGCAGGTAGAGCGGCAACGCGTGCGCCGCGTCGACCGCACCGCCGCGTGCCCACAGCGCGCGGGCCAGTGGCAGCATCGCTGCGGCACGCGGCAAGGCCGCGGGCGCCAGCAGAGCATCCCCCGCAACCAGACGCGCACCGAACGCCGCCAGCGCGCTGCCGGCCACGAGCTGCGGCGGCTGCGCCTGCCAGCGCTGGTTCAGCGCGGCGGGCGTCGTGAGCATCGGCACGTCCAGCACCGACCACGTGCCGCTGGCGAACGCGTACTGCGCGGCGTAGACCTCGTCCATGCGCGCATCCATCGCGACCCAGACACGCAGGCTTTCGCGGCCGGCGCGCGCGTCCTCGGCGACCGCGAGCAGCGTGTCGATCGGCAGCACCGGCTTGTTCGCGCCGAACGCCAGGCCCTGCGCCACGGAGCACGCCGTGCGCAACCCGGTGAAGGCGCCGGGTCCGCGACCGAACGCGATCGCATCGAGCTCGCGCAGCGTGACCCCGGCTTGCGCCAGCAGCGCCAGGATCGCCGGGATCAGCGCCGCCGACGCCTGCGCGCCGCCCGCAGCCTCGTGCGTGAACACACGGCCGTGCGCGGCCACGGCGATGCTGAGCTGCTCGGTGGCGGTGTCGAAAGCGAGCAAGGATTCCATGGGTCTTCGGGAGTTTAGCGGTCACCCTCGCATGCGATCATCGATGCATGTCTTCGCGCCTCTCTTGGCTCCGGCCTCGCCCCCTCGCCGCGCCGCTCCTGTCCGTGCTGTTGTCGCTGGCCGCCTCGGCGCCGCGCGCGGCCACCGACACATTGCCGGCCACCGTGGCCGCAGCCCTGGACCGCGCCAGGTTGCCGCGCGATTCGGTCGTGGCGATGGTGCAGGAGGTCGGCGGCGACAACCCGCGTCTGGCATGGCAGATCGACCAGGCGGCGAACCCGGCTTCGCTGATGAAGCTGCTGACGACCTTCGCCGGCCTGGAGATGCTCGGCCCGGCGTGGAGCTGGAGCACGCCGGTCTGGCTGCAGGGCACGCTGCGCGATGGCGTGCTCGACGGCAACGTCGTCATCAAGGGCAGCGGCGACCCGAAGCTCGTGATCGAGCGCATGTGGCTGCTGCTGCGACGCGTGCAGCAGTTCGGTGTGCGCGAGATCCGCGGCGACATCGTGCTCGACCGCAGCGATTTCAAGGTGCCCGAACTGAGCCCGTTCGACTTCGACGGCGAGGGCCTGCGGCCCTACAACGTGCGCGCCGATGCGTTGATGCTGAACTACAAGGCGGTGGTGTTCACGTTCACACCCGACCCGACGCGCGGCGTCGTCGCGATCGCGGCCGAGCCGCCGCTGGCCGGCGTACGCGTCGATGCGAGCGCGCCGCTCGTCAGTGGCAGTTGCGACGACTGGCGCAGCGCGCTGCGCGCCGACTTCGCCGACCCGCTGCGCCTGCGTTTCGCCGGCGGCTACGCGGCGGCCTGCGGCGAGAAAGTCTGGTCGCTCGCCTACGCGGATGCGAAGAGCTACAACGAGCGCGCCATCGCCGGACTTTGGCACGAGATGGGCGGGCGCCTCTCCGGCAGCGTGCGCGACGGCAGCGCGCCCGCCACGGCACCGATTTTCGCACTCGCGTCGCCGACGCTGGCCGAAGTCGTCCGCGACACCAACAAGTACAGCAACAACGTGATGGCGCAGCAGCTGTTCCTGACGCTCGCATTGACGCAGCGCGGCAGCGGCACGCCGGAGGCCGCGCGCGAGTTGCTGCGCCAATGGGCGACCGAGCGCTTCGGCGCGGCGGCCAGCGCGGGGCTGGTGATCGACAACGGCTCGGGGTTGTCGCGCGAAGGTCGCGTCAGCGCGCGGCTGCTGACGCGGCTGCTGCTCGCCGCCTGGGCGAGCCCGGTGATGCCGGAACTGATGAGCTCGCTGCCGGTCAGCGGCATCGATGGCACGCTGAAGAAGTCGCGCGCCACCCTGGCCCGCGCCCACCTGAAGACCGGCTCGCTGCGCGATGTCGCGGGGATCGCCGGCTACGTGCTCGCCAATTCAGGGCGCCGCTATGTGGTGGTCGCGATCGCCAACCACGCGAATGCGAACGCGGCGCGACCGGCCTTCGACGCGCTCGTGCAATGGGCCGCCGGCGATGGCGCAGCAGCGGCCGAGCCTCCTCCCAACTGATCCCGCTTCGACACGACCATGACCCTCATCGACAGCCTCGGCTACTGCGCCGCCACACTCACCACCGCGTCATTCATCCCGCAAGCCTGGCTGACGTTTCGCAGCCGAAACGTGAGCGGCATCTCGCTCGGCATGTACAGCGTGTTCACGCTCGGGGTGGCGCTCTGGCTGAGCTACGGCGTGATGTTGCGCGCCTGGCCGATCGTGATCGCGAACACGATCACGCTGATGCTGGCCGCGTCGATTCTGACGATGAAGCTGATGCTGAGAGACGGGCAGGATCAGAACATGTAGCCGATCGAGAGGCTGGTCGAATCCGGGTTGATCTTCGCATCGAGCGTCTGGCCGGTCGAGAGCGAGGTGCGCGTCTTCAGGAAAGTGCGCGTGACGTTCGCGTCGAGGAACCAGCGCTCACTGAACGCATACGTTGCACCGAGCTGCACGGTCGCGGCGAACTTCGACTTGACCGAGATCGTGGTCGGGTTGGCTGGCGTGCCGCCGGTCAGTGCACTCAGCGCCGCGGTGCTCTTGGCCTTGTAGAACTTGGCGTAGGTGATGCCCGCGCCTAGGTAGGGCCGGAATGCCGACGCAGCCTCCATGAAGCGGTACTGGCCGAGCAGCGTGATCGGCAACGCGCGCACCTCGCCGATCTTGCCGACGCCGGCGATCGCGCCCGCGCCGACGATCTCGTGCTTGAACGGCAGCGCCAGCGGCACATCGACCGAGACATTGTCGGTCAGCATCAAGCTGATGCCGCCTGCCAGCTGCGTGTTCGCGCGGATGTCGGCCTGCGTGCCGGCGAACGCCGGCGCCGTCAGGTCTCCACTGCTGACGTGAGGCTTGATCTGGGTCGCGCCGGCGCGCAGCATCAGCGTGCCGGTGCTCTGCGCGTTGGCGCCGGCGGAGGCCAGCATCGCGGCCATGGCGATCATCGCGAGGCGCTTGTCGTTAGGGTGCTTCATCGGGGTGTCTCCTGCGGCGCCGCGTCAGAGCCAGCCGGCCTGCGCCAGCGACCGGGAAATGAGCTGGGCCAGATTCTTGTGGCCTTGCGGCGTCGGGTGGAAGCTGTCGGCGAAGGCATACGTCTTCCACCAATCGGCGCCGCCGGTGGCGCCGGTGGGTGGCGTCGTTGCGGAGAGCGCCACGTCGGTGCAGGTCGGGAAAGTGTAGGTCGGCAAGCCGTCGGAGCCGAGCCCGGTGATCGGGCACGCCGGTGTCGTCGCGTTCTGCAGACCGAACTGCGCGGGCGTGGCGACCTGGTCGTTGAACGAGGTGTAGAAATCGACCACGACCACGTTCGGGTTGCCGGAAAACTTGGCCGCGAGCTCGGTGTTGAAGGCCACGATCCAGCTCTTGAACAGGCCTTCGGACTGGGCCCGCGCCGCCGCACCTGCGGCACCGCCGCCGTACGCGGCAGCGATGCTGTCGAGCACGGTCTGAAAGCGTGGCGTGTTGGTGATGCCGGGCATGTTCAGTACGACGATGTGGGTCGCGCCCTTGTCGAGCGCACTGGTCTTGATGCTGGTGTAGAAGTTGTCGGCCAGGGCCGACAGGTAGGTGCCACCGACCGTGGCCAGGCCGTTCGCGCCGCCGGCCGCGGCCGCCCCCACCGTGGCCGGCGGCAGCACGGTGCCGAGCAGCGCGACATACGACGCGCCGCCATCGCTGGACGCCTTCAGGTAGGCGCCGATCAGGTCGGCGGCGTCATTGCCGCCGCCGTCGATGATCAGCAGGTCACCCGCCGCGTAGTTGCCGGCGGCCGAGGCGTTGCTGAGCTGCAGCGGGATCGACTGCGGCGAGGTCGGCGCGCTGAAGTTGTTGATGCGGCCACCGCCGATCGCCGAGTTGGTGCAGCCGGCCTGCGCCGGGTTCGCGACGAAGGTCGTGCCGGTGAAGGTGTAGACGTTGCACAGCGAGGCAATGCCGTAGCTGTTTGCAATCAGCTCGGGGTAGATGCGCGGCGTCGTCAGATCGAGCCCGGTGGCCGTGGTGGCCTGCACGGTGAACTTGAAGCCGAAGGTGCCGCTGTCGGCGAGGCTGTCGCCCATCACCTTGACGGAGGTGATCGCCAGCGCCGGCGCGGTGTCGGATCCGCCGCTGCCGCCGCAGGCGGCGAGCAGCGCAAGGAGGGCGGTGGACGCATACGGCGCCCAGGATCGAATGTCTCTCATGCAAACCTCTCGGCGGTTGGAAAAGAACGGTCGTTCTTTTTGACGAGGGGTCACTATAGGCGCGCGTCCCAGCGCGTCGAGGCGGGAGAAACCCGCCGTCGCGATCACGTCATCGCGCCGCGATCAGAACGGGTTGTTCTGCGCCCGCGTCACGGCCAGCGAGGCCAGACTGGCCTGGCCCGACGAACTGAGGTGACGGTCGTCGGCCCACAGCCAGCTCACGCCGACGGCCTCGCTCACCAGTGTGTTGGTGGAGCACAGCGGCAATGGCGCGGTCGCCTGGCACGACGCCAGTGTGGTGTTGGCGAAGGTGGCATTGGTGCTGGACTGGGTCGCACGGTCGACCAGCGTGAGGTACTCGTCGAGCTGGACCAGCCCGATCTGGTGGCCGTCATTGGTCAGGTGCGACAGCAGGGAATCGTTGAATCGCGTGCTCAGGCGCGACAGCACGCCGGGATTGCCGTTGGTCGAACCCACGGAACGATCGCCGGCGAAGGGGCTCCGGCCCATGTCGGGCATCGTCGACACGATCACCTTCGCGCCGAGCGCGGCGAGGCGATTGACCTGCGCGGCCAGCGCAGCGCCGGCGGCATCGACGTTGACGAGCAGTTGGTCTTCGCCGACGGCCGGGTATTGCGCGAACTGTGCGAGCACGTCGTTCGCGCCGACCAGGACCGTGGCGAGGTCGGCATTGGTGAAGCCGCCTTCGGCGATTTGCTGATCGATCTGGGCCGGCAGATCGGCGACCTGGGCGCCGTTGGCGGCGTAGATGCGGCTGGCCGGGTCGCTCGCGCCGCCAGGATTGCACTGGGGGAAGACCAGCCCGTAGATGCTTGCGACCGACTGGATCCAGATCGGGTTGACAGTGCAGTCCAGCGTGGCGGTGCTGCCGCTGGCCAGGCCGTTGACGGTGTACTTGCTGCCGTTGGCATTGATGACGCTGGTCTCGTCACCGAACGCGAACACGCGCTTCGCGGTGAAGCTCTGCACCTGCTGGCCACCGCCGCACGAGGCCAGCAGCGCCGACACGAACACGCCCGCGAGCAGCGCAATGCGCCTCGATCCATTCCAATTCGACGACTTCATTCAATGCTCCGGGAAACCAGCGGTGGTGTGGGGTGGTGGGCGAGGCGTCAGGACGCGGCGGCGGCGCGCAGCAACCGGTCGCGCACCCCGTCCCATTCGGGATCGGCGGGCGGCTCCTCGACCCAGATGAGCTGCGCGCCCTCGGCATCGAGTTCGCGCAACACCGAAAAGAGTTCGTGCGCCGCCTGATCGGGCCGCAGCGGCATGCGCCGATGGCGCACTCCGCCGGCCGCGGTCAGCGGCACGCTGCGTGAATATACCGCCAGCTGCAGCGGCTGATCGCCGAGCAACTGCAAAGCCGAGGTCAACATTTGTTGCGACATCAGCCGCAGCCGTGCCCGGGGCGCATAGTGCGCGGCGAGCGTGCCGGGGGCGCGCGGCGCGTTTGCGTCGGGCGCCCGCAGCGGCGCGCCGGCGGCAGCCTCGATCCGTGCCCGCGTCAACACGCCGGGGCGCAGCAGCACCGGGTGGCCGCGCGAGCAATCGACGATGCTCGACTCGATGCCCAGCTGGCACGCGCCACCGTCGAGCACCGCAAGCGTGTCGCCGAACTCTTGCACCACGTGTGAGGCCTGCGTCGGGCTGATGCGCCCGAACCGGTTCGCGCTCGGCGCGGCGATGCCCGGCACGCCGAGCCCGTACGTCAACGCCAGCAGCGCGCGCGCGATCGGGTGCGACGGGCAGCGCAGCCCGATGCTCGCCTGCCCGCCGGCGGCCGCCGCGCCCATGCCTGGCTCGCGCTGCAGGATCAGCGTGAGCGGGCCGGGCCAGAACGCCTGCATCAGGCGGTGCGCGACCGCAGGCACCGTGCTCGCGAAGACCTCGGCTTGCTCAGGCTCGGCCACATGCACGATCAGCGGATGGTCGGCCGGCCGGCCCTTGGCGGCGAAGACCTTCGCGACGACCGCGTCATCGTCGGCGCGCGCGCCGAGGCCGTAGACCGTCTCGGTCGGGAAGGCGACCAGTTCACCGGCCGCGAGCCATTCGGCCGCCTGTTGCAGCGCGCCCGCATCGGCGCCATCGAGCACCATCGCGCTACCAGGCCGCCAGACCCAGGCAGGCAGCCGCGGCGCGGGCCGTGCCGTCGGCCTCGCGGGCGGTGGCGGCTGTCACGGTCAGGTGACCCATCTTGCGGCCAGGCCGGGCCTCGGCCTTGCCGTAAAGATGCAGATGCACGCCGGGCAGCGCGAGCACCGCGGCCCAATCGGGTTCGCCGTCTTCCGGCCACAGGTCGCCGAGCAGATTCAGCATCACGCAGGGCGAATGCAAGCGTGGCGCGACGAGCGGCGCGCCGGTCATCGTGCGCACCTGCAGGTCGAACTGCGACACGTCGCAGGCGTCGATG
This sequence comes from uncultured Rhizobacter sp., assembly GCA_964247075.1. Lineage (GTDB taxonomy): Bacteria > Pseudomonadota > Gammaproteobacteria > Burkholderiales > Burkholderiaceae_C > LMDS01. The sequence continues at coordinate 53,995 of CAXTSS010000020.1, forward strand.
CTGTAGTGGCCGGAGTTGTGCGGCCGCGGAGCCATCTCGTTGGCGACCAGCGAGCCATCGTGCAGCACGAAAAACTCGACGCACAGCACGCCGACATAGCCGAGCTCGGCGGCGATCCGGCGCGCGCTCTCGACAGCATGCTGCTGAACGTCGGCCGGCACGTCTGGCGCGGGCACCTGCGTGACGGCGAGGATGCCGTCGCGGTGCAGGTTCTGCTGCACCGGCAGGTGCACAACCGCACCATCGGCTCCGCGCGCGACAATGACGCTGAGTTCTTGCGTTAGCGGCAACAGCTTCTCGAGCACGCAGGTGACGCTGCCGAGCGCGGCCCAGCCCGACGCCAACTCGGCGCGGCTCTCGACCCGGATCTGGCCCTTGCCGTCGTAACCCAGCCGCGCGGTCTTCAGGATGCCGGGCAGCAGATCGCCACGCACCGAGACGAGTTGGCCGACCGACTCGATCACCGCGTGCGGCGCGCAGGCCACGCCGCTGCGGCCGAAGTGCGCCTTCTCGGCGGCGCGGTCCTGGCAGATCGCGACCGCGGCCGCAGCCGGTGCGACCGGGCGGCGCTCGGCCAGCGTGGCGAGCGCACTCGCCGGCACGTTCTCGAACTCGGTCGTGATGGCCGCGCTCAGCTCGGCCAGCCGCGCCAAGCCCTGCGCATCGAGGTAGCCGGTGCGGACGTGGTGGTGCGCGATCGAGCCCGCGGGGCTGGTCGGGTCGGCATCCAGCACGGCGGTGGCGTAGCCCATCCGCTGCGCGGCGTGCGCGAACATGCGGGCCAGTTGGCCGCCGCCCATGACGCCCAGGGTGGCGCCGGGCGCGATGAAGGATTCGCTCATTTCAGATCGGACGTCATGGCGCGCGCTGCCTCGGTCTGGCGAGCACGAAACGCATCGAGCCGAGCGCGCAGCGCGGCATCCTCGTTGGCCAGCATGGCCACCACGAACAAGGCGGCATTGGCCGCACCGGCAACGCCGATCGCGAACGTGGCTACGGGGATCCCCTTGGGCATCTGCACGATCGAGTGCAATGAATCGACACCCTGCAAGTGTCGGCTCGCGACGGGGACGCCCAGCACCGGCACGGTCGTCTTGGCTGCGAGCATGCCGGGCAGGTGTGCCGCGCCACCGGCACCGGCGATGATGGCTTTCAGCCCGCGCGCCGCCGCGCCCTCGGCATAGGCGAACATGTCATCGGGCATGCGGTGCGCCGAGACGACACGCGCCTCGAAGGGGATGCCGAACTCGGAGAGAATGTCGGTGGCCGCGCGCAGGGTGTCCCAATCACTGCTGGAACCCATCACCACGCCGACCACCACGGGGGCGCTGCTCAAGGCTCGCTCCAAGGTGCTGATGAACCTTCAATTGTAGGTGGCACGCGCCACCCCAAGCCTCACACGGATCCGCCCATGCTGGACATCACGATTCAGAACTTCGAAACCGATCTCATCACCGCCTCAATGCAGAAGCCGGTGCTGCTCGACATCTGGGCCCCATGGTGCGGGCCCTGCAAGGCGCTCGGCCCGGTGCTCGAGAAGCTCGAGACCGCATACGGCGGCCGCTTCGTGCTCGCCAAGCTCAATTCCGACGAGCAGCCCGAGATTGCCGGACAACTCTCGCAGATGTTCGGGGTGCGCAGCATCCCGTTCTGCGTGCTGTTCAAGGAGGGACAGCCGGTCGACGGTTTCGTCGGCGCGCTGCCCGAGAGTGAGGTGCGCGCGTTTCTGGACAAGCATGTGGCAAGCGCGCAGCAACTCGCCGCCGAGGGGGAAGTGGCGGAGGCCAAGGTGTTGCTCGAGGACGGAGATGTCGATCGTGCGCTTGAGAAGATGCAGGAGGCAGTCGCCATCAATCCGGCCGACGACGCGGCACGCAGCGACTACCTGCGCGCGCTGCTCACGGCGGGTCATCTCGCGGAAGCGCGCCGAGTCTACGATCCCGTCGCGTCCAGGGTGGTGCAGGATATGGGCCTCGCGGCTTGTGGACACTGGCTGGCGGCTTGCGAGGCCTCGGCCACCGGTCGATCAGCCGCGCAGCTCGAAGCGGCGCTGGCATCGGACAAGCGCGACTTCGACGCGCGCTTCTCGCTGGCCCAACATCACTTCGCCGCCCGGCGCTTCACCCAGGCCATGGACGAGTTGCTTGAAATTCTGATGCGAGACAAGACCTGGCGAGAGGGCCTTGCACGCAGAACCTACGTCGCGGTCCTGGAAGCCATGCGCGTGCCGCTGCGAGTGACGGACAAAGAGCCTGCGATCGTCAAAGGCGCATTGGAACTGGCAGGAAAGCGTTCAGTCGCGACCTCAGATCCGGTAGTTGATTCGTATCGGAGAAGATTAAGCATGGTGGTCTTCTAAGGAAGGTCTGAACAAGAGCACGCATCTTGCATGATCAGTGCGAGTCAGCAGTGGAGCGCACAGCAATGAGCCAGATTAGTTTTTCGGACGCCGAGTACGCCGGCAAGCGCAAGAAGACTCGGCGCGAGGTGTTCCTCGAGGAGATGGAACTGGTTGTGCCGTGGAAGACGGTGCTGGGCTTGATCGAGCCGCACTACCCGGTGGCTGGCCGAGGACGCAGGCCGTACCCGCTGGAGTCGATGGTGCGTGTGCACCTGATGAAGAACTGGTTCGCGCTGAGCGATCCGGCGATGGAAGAGGCGCTGTGCGAGATCGCCTCGCTGCGTGCCTTTGCGCACCTGAGTCTGAGTGAGCCAATCCCTGACGAGACGACCATTCTGAACTTCCGCCACCTGGTCGAAGAGAACAACCTGGCGGCGGACATCTTCGCGGCCGTCAACAAGCACCTGCAGCGCAAGGGCCTGTTGCTCAAGAAGGGCAGCATCGTGGACGCCACCATTATCGCGGCGCCGAGCTCGACCAAGAACGCCGAGGGCGAGCGCGACCCCGAGATGCACCAGACCAAGAAGGGCAACCAGTGGCATTTCGGCATGAAGGCGCACATCGCGGTGGACGCCGACAGCGGTCTGGTCCACACCGTGACCACCACGGCAGCCAACGAGTCGGACGTTGAGCAGATCGGCGATCTGCTGCATGGCAACGAACAAGACGTGTGGGCCGAATCGGGCTATCGGGGCGCGCAAAGTCGCGTGGCCCGAGACGATCTGCAATGGCACATCGCAGGCCGGCCCAGCGACATGGCCAAGTTGCCCGAGGGGTGCCTGAAGGAACGGCTCAAGAAGCAGGAGCACAGCAAAGCCAGCGTGCGCGCGAAGGTCGAGCATCCGTTCCGAGTCATCAAGCGCCAGTTCGACCTGGCGAAGGTGAGATTCCGGTGACCTGCCCCCTTCCAGCCATACCAACCTAAAGTAGCAGGAGTCCGCCAACC
>CAXTSS010000021.1:0-53816 GCA_964247075.1 uncultured Rhizobacter sp.
GGACACACTGACCAAGGAAGAGCAGACCGCGATCCGCGCCGCCGCGAAGGCCTCGGTGCCTTACTACGTCAAGCTCTGGGAGCCGCGCGAGGTCGCTGCCAGGGCGGCGGTCGTCAAGGGCGGGGCGAAGATCGTTCCCGCGGCCGAGATCGACCGCAAGAGCTTCGTCGAGGCCGAGAAGCCGGTCTGGGACAAGTTCGCCACCACGCCGGAGCTGAAGGCGCTCGTCGCCGACATCACGAACGCGAAGTGATGTTCGCGCCGCTCGCCGGAAGCACGCGATGAGCCTGCTGACCGCCGTCAACGCTCGCCTGTCGCGCTGGGCCATGTACATCGCCTGCGCCTGCCTGCTCGGGCTGCTCGGCGTCGTCGTCTACGGCGTCGTGCTGCGCTATGTGTTCAACAACGCGCCGGCCTATGTCGAGCAGGTCGCGCTGCTGCTGGTGATCTCGGTGGCGATGTTCGGCGCCGCCGCGGGCGTGCGCGATGCCGGTCACATCGGGCTGGATTCGCTGGTCGCGATGCTGTCCGCGCGGGTCCAGTTCTGGTGCAGCCTGATCGTCTTCGTGCTCAGCATCGTGTTCGGCCTGGCGCTGATGGCCGGCAGCGTCGAGATGGCGGTATCGACCTACGCCAGCACGATCCCGACGCTCGGCCTCTCCGAAGCCTGGCGCTACCTGCCGGTCGTGGTCGGCGGCATCCTGATCGCCGCGTTTTCCATCGAGCACCTGATCGCTCGTGTCAAAGGCACCAGGGTGATTCGATCATGGCACTGACCGTTCTCTGCCTGGGCTTCGTCCTCCTGCTGATCCTGGGCGTGCCGGTCGCGTTCGCGATCGGCCTGGCGTGCCTCGCGACCTTCGCGGTCGAGGGCCTGCCGTTCGAGACCGCGATCCAGATGATGGTCTCGGGCATGAACGTGTTCTCGTTCCTCGCGATCCCGTTCTTCATCTTCTCCGGCGAGCTGATGCTGCACGGCGGCATCGCCGACAAGATCGTCGATTTCGCGCGCAGCCTCGTCGGCCACTGGAAGGGCGGACTCGGCCTGGCGAACGTGGTCGCGTCGACGCTGTTCGGCGGCGTCTCCGGCTCGCCGGTGGCCGACACCTCGGCGATGGGCGGCGTGATGATCCCGATCATGAAGCGCGAGGGCTACAGCGCGGCGTATGCGGTGAACGTGACGACACACGCCTCGCTCTCCGGCGCGCTGATGCCGACCTCGCACAACATGATCATCTACGCCTTCGCCGCGCAGGCCGCGACCGGCAACATCGGCGGCCACGTCATCAAGGGCGTGTCGATCGGCGATCTGATGTTCGCCGGGCTGATCCCGGTGTTCTGGATCATGGTGTGCATGCTCGTGGCCGCGTACTGGCAGGCGGCGAAGTTCGGTTACCCGAAGAGCGTCGATGGCCGCTCGATGGTGCAGCGCTTCCCCGGCTGGGACGCGGTGCTGCGCGCCTTCATCGCCTCGTTGCCAGGCCTCGGCGTGATCGTGATCATCCTGTTCTGCGTGATGCAAGGCATCACCACCGCGACCGAGGCCGCGGCGATCGCGGTGACGTACTCGCTGATCCTCACGGTGATCTTCTACCGCACGATGACGCGCACCAACCTGATGAAGTCGCTGGCGCGTGCGTCGAAGACCACCGGCGTGATCCTGCTGCTGATCGGCGTCTCGAACATGCTGCGCTACCAGATGGCGTACCTCGAGATCCCCGACGCGATCGAGGCCGCGCTGCTCACCGCGACGACCACGCCGTGGATCATGCTGCTCTACATCAACATCATCCAGATCATCCTCGGCGTCTTTCTCGACATGGCGGCGCACATCCTGATCACGACGCCGCTGTTCCTGCCGCTGGCGATCCAGATGGGCGTGGGGCCGGTGCAGTTCGGCATGATGCTGCTGCTCAACTGCGCGCTCGGCCTGGTGCACCCGCCGGTCGGCACGGTGCAGTTCGTCGGCTGCGCGATCGGCAACATCTCGATCGGCGAAGCCACCAAGACGGCGTGGCCGTACTACCTCGCGATCTTCATCGCGATCACGCTCGTGACCTACGTGCCCGCGTTCTCGACCTGGCTGCCGACGATCATCACGGGTCACCCGGTGCTGTGATGCCGGCATGACGACGACAGCGGTCTACGTCTCGAACGCCGACAGTGGCGAGATCTCGGTGCTGCACCTCGACGCGCGCCGCGGCGCGCTGGCGCCGGTGCAGCGCGTCGAGGTCAGCGGTATCGTGATGCCGCTCGCGGCCAGCCCGGATCGGCGCTTCCTGTACGCCGCGCGCCGCTCCGAGCCGTGGGCCGCGCTGAGCTTCGCGATCGATCCGGCCGACGGCACGCTCGCACCGATCGGCGAGGTACCGCTGCCGCAGAGCATGGCCTACCTCGCCACCGATCGCAGCGGCCGCTTCCTGTTCAGCGCGTCGTATGGCGGCCACCAGATCGCGGTCAGCCCGATCGACGCCGACGGCCGCGTGCAGCCGGCGCAGCAGGTACTGCCGACCGGCCCGAACGCGCATGCGATCCAGGCCGATCCCTCGAACCGGTTCGCGTTCGCCACCAGCCTCGGCGGTGGCGTCGTGACGCAGTGGCACTTCGATGCCGCCACCGGCCGGCTCACGCCGAACGCGGTGCCGGCGGTCTCGCCGCACGCCGGTGCGAGCCCGCGGCACTTCGTGTTCGGCCGCGACGCGAGGTTCGTCTACCTGATCGGTGAACTCGATGCGGCCATCGACGTGCTCGCGTTCGACGCGGCGAGCGGAACCTTGCGCACCGTGCAGACCGTGTCGTCGCTGCCGCCCGGGTTCACTGGCGCGCCGTGGGCCGCCGATCTGCACCTCACGCCGGACGGCCGCTTTCTGTACAGCAGCGAGCGGCGCTCCAGCACGCTCGCCGCGTTCAGCGTCGATGCCGCCACGGGCCTGCTCGAGCCGCTCGGCCACACCGCCACCGAAGCGCAGCCCCGCGGCTTCAGCATCACACCGGACGGTGGTTTCCTGATCGCCGCCGGTCAGCTCTCGCACCGGCTCAGCGTCTACCGCATCGACCCGCGCAGCGGCGCTCTCGAACCATGCAGCGGATGCGCCGTCGGCCGCAACCCGAACTGGATCGAGAGCCTGTCGCTTCCCGCCTGAGACCGTACACTTTCGCGTCACTCATCCGCGATCAAGGAGTTTCGATGCAGCTCAAGCAGATGTCGTTCGCCGCCGCCCTCGCACTCGTCGCTCTCGGCGCACACGCCCAAACCCAGGCGCCCGGCCTGTGGGAACACTCGTTCACGATGAAGTCGGACGACGCCAAGCGGGGGAAGGCCATGGCCGAGATGGAGAAGCAGATGGCCGCGATGCCGGCCGACCAGCGCAAGCAGATGGAGGCCGCGATGGCGAGCCGTGGCGTCAAGATGGGCGCCGGCGGCAGCAGCGTCAAGGTCTGCATCACGAAGGAGGAAGCCGCCAAGCCGCCCGAGGCGCGCATGAATTCCGGCAACTGCACGCAGAAGGACATGCAGCGCAGCGGCAACACGATGAAGTTCAAGTACGAATGCACCCAGCCGCCGTCGAGCGGCGAAGGCGAGATGACCTTCATCAGCGACAAGGCCTACAGCGGCAAGACCGTGATGAACTCGAAAGACCCTGCCAAGCCGCAGCAGATGACGATAGAGATGCAGGGCAAGTGGCTGGCCAGCGACTGCGGTGACGTGAAGCCGAGGACGCCTCCGCCCAAGTGACACCACCTCCACCCGCCGGCCGCTGGGCGGTGGCCTTCGCGGGCGCGGTGTCGCTCGCGGTCGCGATGGGCATCGGCCGCTTCGCGTTCACACCGCTGTTGCCGATGATGCTGCACGACGGCGTCATCGATCTGCGCGGCGCGAGCTGGCTCGCCAGCGCCAACTACCTCGGCTACCTCGCCGGCGCATTGCTGTGCACCTTCCAGCCGTGGATCCGGGCACGCGTGCGCGGGCTGCCGGCCATCCATGCGACACGACTCGTGCGCGGCGGCCTCGTCGCCACCGGCCTGCTGACCCTGGGCATGGCGGTGCCGCTCGCGGCGACCTGGCCGCTGCTGCGTTTCGCCGCCGGTGTGGCGAGTGCGGTCGTGTTCGTCTACACCTCGGGCTGGTGCCTCGCGCAGCTCGCGCACATGAACCAGGCGGCGATGGGCGGCGCGATCTACACCGGCCCCGGCGCGGGCATCGTCATCAGCGGCCTGTTCGCCAGCGGCATGGTGCAGTGGGGCTGGCAGGCGCAGACCGGCTGGTTGATCTTCGGCGTGCTCGCCTTCGCGCTGACGGCTGGCGTCTGGCGCATCTTCCAGGGCGCGCCGGTCGCGCCCTCGGCCGCCGCGCCCGTCGGCGTCGCGGAGGGTGTCGTCACGCATGGCTGGGGCGAGATCGGCTGCCTCGCGTTCGCGTATGGCCTGGCCGGCTTCGGCTACATCGTCACCGCCACCTTCCTGCCCGTGATCGCGCGGCAGGCGATGCCGGGCTCGGCCTGGCTGGACATGTTCTGGCCGATCTTCGGCGCCGGCGTGATGATCGGCGCACTGCTCGCCACGCGCCTGCGCGCCACGCTCGACATGCGCTTGCTGCTTGCCGGCTGCTACCTCGTGCAGGCGGCCGGCATCGTCGTCGGCGTGTGGAGCCCGAGCCTCGCCGGTTTCGCGATCGGCAGCCTGCTGCTCGGCATTCCGTTCACCGCGATCACGTTCTTCGCGATGCAGGAGGTGCGGCGGCTGCGCCCGCTGCTTGCCGCCAGCTTCATGGGGCTGATGACGGCGCTCTACGGCCTCGGCCAGATCGCCGGGCCGCCGATGGTGGCGCTGATCCTGCGGCACAGCGCCAGCACCGGCGCGGGCTTCACGCTCGCGCTCGAGGTCGCGGCGGGCGGCCTGTTCGCCGGCGCGCTGATCTACGCGCTGATGCTGCGCGCGTGGCCAGGCGAGGCCACGCCGCAGAAGTAGTCTCTCGGCGCGTCGATTTCACCGTGCTTCCTTCGTCGTCTCCACAGGCTGCCCGCTTTCCAGGTGGCCGCCCTCTTCCCGCCCACTCACCGGACACCTGTCATGAACTACGTTGATGGAGTTATCGCCGCCGTGCCCACGGCCAATCGCGACGCCTATCTCCAGCACGCGGAGATCGCCGCGGCGGTCTTCAAGGAACACGGCGCCTTGGGCGTCGTCGAGTGCTGGGGCGACGACGTGCCCGAGGGCAAGCTCACGTCGTTTCCCCTGGCGGTTCAGCGCAAGGGCGACGAAACCGTCGTCTTCTCGTGGATCACCTGGGCGTCGCGCCAGGCGCGCGACGCCGGCATGAAGAAGGCCATGGAAGACCCGCGGTTGCGGAACATCGCGATGCCGTTCGACGGCAAGCGCATGATCTTCGGCGGCTTCACCGTGATGCTCAACGCCTAACGGCGAACGATCTTCGCGCCCGTGAGCTTCTCCTGCGCCTCCACCAGCGACGGCACGTACTTGCCGCCGTAGCCGAGCGCACTCGCCATCGCGAGCGATTGGTGCACCGCCTCGCCGACCAGCGACGGCACGTTGTGCGATTCGGCCAGGTGGGTGTAGTAGCGCAGATCCTTGCGCGCGTTGTCGAGCTCGAACTTGAGGCCGCCGAGGTCGCCCGTCAGCGTCTTCGCCATTGCCTGGAACAGCCCCGAGTTCACCGCGCCGGCCGAGACCAGCTCGACCAGCTTGGTCAGGTCCACGCCCGAGCGTTGGCCGACCGCGAAGGCCTCGGCCGTCGCGGTGCAGATCGCCTGCGCGATGAAGTTGTTCAGCAGCTTGATGGTGTGGCCCGCGCCCGGCGCGCCGACGTGGATCACGTTCTCGGCGAAGGCCTGCAGCACCGGCCTGAGCTGCGCGAAGGTGGCGTCGCTCGCGCCGACCATCACGTTGAGCTTGCCGAGCTCAGCCTCGACCGGCGTGCGCGCGAGCGGCGCATCGACGAAGGTCACGTCCTTGGCCGCAGCCAGTTCGCGCAGGTGCGTTGTCGAGTCAGGCTCGCTGGTCGAGCAGTCGACGATCACGAGGCCGGGTCGTGCACCGCTGAGCAGGCCATTGGCACCGGTGACGCTGGCCTCCACCTGCGGCGAGCCGGTGACGCAGATGAAGACGATGTCGCAGCCGCGCGCGAGCGCGGCGGGCGCGTCGGCCTCGGTCGCGCCGGCGGCGAGCAGGTCGGCGACGCGCTCGCGGTTGCGGTGCACCGTGAGCGCCAGTGCGTGGCCCTTGGCGTGCAGGTTCTTCGCGATGCCGTGCCCCATCAACCCCGATGCGCCGATGAATCCGATGTTCATGTGAGCCCCTCGTCCGACGAGTACGTCGGCCGATCCCCCAAGGGGATGCGGGCCGGCTTGGGAGCGGCCCGGCGCTCGGCCCGCTCTGAAATGGCTGATCGCGGAATCTTCATTTTCACTCCAGCTTGATGTTGGCGGCCTTGATGACCTGCGCCCACTTCGCGACCTCGGCCTTCTGGAACTCGCCGACCTGCGCAACGGTCATCTCCGAGCCCTGCATGCCGAGCTTGGCGAGGCGCTCGCGCATCTCGGGATCGGCGAGGATCTTCGCAATCTCGTTGTGCAGCCGATCGACGATCGCCGGTGGTGTGCCAGCGGGCGCGAAGACGGCCTGCCACGAGATCACCTCGTAGCCCGGCACCGTCTCGGCCACGGTCGGCACATTCGGCAGGTTGGGCAGGCGCCTCGCCGAGGTCACCGCGATCGCGCGCAGCTTGCCGCTCTCGATGTGCGGGCCGGCGACGACGGTGGTGTCGAACATCATGTCCACCTGGCCCGCGATCACGTCCTGGATCGCCGGGCCGCTGCCCTTGTACGGGATGTGCGTGATGTCGATGCCGGCCTTCGACTTGAGCAGCTCGAGCGACAGGTGCTGCGAGGTGCCGCTGCCGGCCGAGGCCGAGTTCAGCGGCTTCTTCGCCTTGGCGGCCGCAATCACGTCGGCCAGCGTCTTGTACGGGCTCGCCTGATTCACCACGAGCACCGTCGGGTTGGTGCCGATCAGCGTGATCGGCGTGAACGACTTGACCGGGTCGTAGCCGATCTTCGGGTAGAGGCTGACGTTGATCGCGTGCGAGCTGATGGTGCCGCCGAGCAGCGTGTAGCCATCGGGCGCGGCGCGCGAGGCCTGCTCCGAGCCGACACTGCCGCCGGCGCCGCCGCGGTTGTCGACGACGATGGTCGTGCCCAGCACCGGGCCGAGCTTCTGCCCGATCAGGCGCCCCAGCGTGTCGGTGGTGCCGCCGGCCGGGAACGGCACGATGTAGGTGATGGGCTTGCCCGGCCATTTGTCCTGCGCGGTCGCGGCCCAGGGCGCGAGCGCGGTGGCGAGAGTCCATGCGAGGGCCAGTGTTCGACGAGTCGTGGTCATGCGGTCTCCTGTGTTCTTCGTGTGGGCTCGGTGATCAGTCCGGCATCACCGTGTGATTCGCCATCCGCTCCAGCGCGCGCACCAGCGCCGAGTGGTCGAGCTCGGCATCGCCATGCGCGGCGCCGGCCTGCATCAGTTGCGCGGCGTTGGCCGTCTGCGGCAGCGCGACGCCGAGTTCGCGGGCGCCGGCCAGCGCCAGCGCCAGATCCTTCTGGTGCAGCGCGATGCGAAAGCCCGGCGCGAAGGCTCGCTTGATCATGCGTTCGCCATGCACTTCGAGGATGCGGCTCGCGGCGAAGCCGCCCATCAGCGCGTGCCGCACCTTGGCCGGGTCGGCGCCAGCCTTGCTCGCGAACAGCAGCGCTTCGCCGACCGCAGCGATGTTGAGCGCGACGATGATCTGGTTCGCGACCTTCGTCGTTTGCCCGTCGCCGTTGCCGCCGACCAACGTGATGTTCTTGCCCATCAGTTCGAGCAGCGGCTTGACGCGCTCGAACGTGGCCTCGGGGCCGCCGCACATGATCGTCAGGCTCGCGGCCTTCGCGCCGACCTCGCCGCCCGAGACCGGCGCATCGAGGTAGTCGCAGCCGAGGTCGTTGATGCGTCTGGCAAAGGTCTTTGTCGCCATCGGCGAGATCGAGCTCATGTCGACCACCGTCTTGCCCTTCGAAAGCCCGGACGCGACACCGTTCTCGCCGAACAGCACGGCTTCGACATCCGGCGTGTCGGGCACCATCATGAAGATCACGTCGGCCTGGCGGGCGATGTCGGCATTGGTGGCGCAGGCGGTGGCCTGGGCCGGCGGCTTGCCTCGGGTGGTGACGAACAGCGTGTGGCCCGAGGCGATCAGGTGGCCCGCCATCGGCGCGCCCATGATGCCCAGACCGATGAAACCGAGCTTCATGGCGAGATCTCCTGCGAGTGAATCGGGTCGAGTCATCGTACACGCGAGTCACAGCGCGGGCCGCCGCGCGACGATCACTTCTGGGCGAGCGCCTTCTCGATCATCGCGACCAGGTTCGCGTCACTCGGCGTGACCTCGCTGGCGAAGCTGGCCACCGGCTTGCCCTGGCGATCAATCAGGTACTTGTGGAAGTTCCACGCCGGCGCCTTGCCGGTGGCCTGGGCCAGCGACGCGAAGAGCGGATTCGCCGCCTTGCCGACCACCGACGATTTCGTGAACATCGGGAACCGCACACCGTAGGTGTTGAAGCAGAAGTCGGCGATCTCGGTGGCGTTGCCCGGCTCCTGCTTGCCGAAATCGTTCGACGGGAAGCCCAGCACCACCAGCCCGCGCGCGGCGTATTTCGCGTGCAGGGCCTCGAGCCCCTCGTACTGGGAGGTGAAGCCGCAGTAGCTCGCGGTGTTGACGACCAGCAGCACCTTGCCGCTGTATTGGCACAGCGCCTGCGGCTTCTCGTCCTGCAGCCGGTTGAAGCTCTGCTGAAGCAAGGCCGGGCACGCCGCCGGTGCCGCGCTCTGTGCCCGCGCGGCGCCCGACGCGAACGGCAACAAGGACGCCAGCGCGAGGATGGCGAGCCACTTCAATCGTTGCGACCGCTGAACCATGGGCATCCCTAAAAGTGATGCGGGATGCTGACAGGGCCGCGTATCCCGTGGCGCTCCTGGGGTCATCGTGCGGTCTGCTTCAATGCGCCGATGAACTCGAACTTGCAGCGCTGGTTTCGCTTCGTTGTCGCGCTGCTGGCTTGCGCTGCGGTATCCGCGGCCGTCGCGCAAACCGGGCGCTATGCAAGCACAACCGCCTCGCCCGACGGCATCGGCAAGCGCTACATGGGACGCGAGATCGCCGGCGTGATGGGATGGCAGGGGGCGGCCTGGCTGGAGCGTGAGGAACGCGAGCGCGAAGAACGCACCGACGTCCTGATCAAAGCGCTCGCGCTGAATCCCGGCATGGTGGTCGCCGACATCGGCGCCGGCACCGGCTACCTCTCGCGGCGCATGGCCGGTGCCGTGGGGCCGGGCGGCAAGGTGCTGGCGGTCGATGTGCAGCCCGAGATGGTTCGCTTGCTCGAAGGCCTGGCGCGCCAGAGTGGCCTGCGCAACATCGAGCCGTCGCTCGGCAGCGAGACCGACGTGAAGCTGGCGCCGGCGTCGGTCGATCTGGCGATCATGGTGGACGTGTACCACGAGCTGTCGTTCCCGTATGAGGTGCTGGCCAGCATCGTGCGCGCTCTCAAGCCGGGCGGGCAGCTGGTGTTCGTCGAGTACCGGGCCGAGGATCCGCGCGTGCCGATCAAGCTGCTGCACAAGATGAGCGAGGCGCAGGTCAAGCGCGAGGCACAGGTGCACCCGCTCGTGTGGGATCGCACCGTGAACAGTCTGCCGTGGCAGCACATGGTGGTGTTCCGCAAGGCGGGCTGAGGGGCGTTGCGAGTGAAATCAGTCGCCGCCGCCATCGCCTCCGCTGCTGCTGCTACCGCCGTCGCTGCCATCGCCGCTCGGCGAGCCGTCGGCGTCGCTGAAGCTGTGGGCGCCGCCTTCACCGCCACCCCCGCCGCCATCACCGCCGAACGACGACGAGCCGCCACCGCTCCTGCCGCCGCCCGCCTTGCGCAGCAAACGCCAGACGGCGAACCCCACGATGGCGACGATGAACACGATGAATGGCGTCACGTCGTGCAGTATCGCGCAGCCCCCCGTCGGCCTGCCTGCTGTTATCTTGCGGGTTGCCCGCGCTCATCAGAGATTGCCCATGAAATCACTCGGCAAGAAGCCCGAAGGCCTGCGCCTCGACCGCATGCGGTCATCGCCGCTGTGGGCGGGCGACACATTCCGCAACGTCCACCCGATCCAACCCGGCCTGCGCGATTCGACCGCGGCGCGGCCGTCGGTCGGCGAATTTTTGTGCGGCGGCCCGCGCCGCACGCCGGGTGCGCCGCTGCCGTCGCTCGACCCGCGCGCCGCGTGGGCGCGCCCGCCCGACACCGGCCTGCGCGCCACCTGGCTCGGCCACTCGACCGTGCTGATCGAGATCGACGGCCTGCGCGTGCTCACCGACCCGGTCTGGGGCCCGCGCGCGTCACCGTCGCGGTTCGCCGGCCCGAAGCGCTTCCAGCCGGTGCCCGTGCGGCTGCGCGAACTGCCGCCGATCGACATCGTGTTGGTCTCGCACGACCACTACGACCACCTCGACTACCCGACGATCCGCGAGCTTGCAAAGATCGGCGTGCCGTTCGTGACCTCGCTCGGCGTCGGCGCGCACCTCGAAGCCTTCGGCGTCGCGCCCGAGCGCATCACCGAGCTGGACTGGTGGGAGTCGCGCACGGTGCCGGGTTCGGAACTCACGATCACCGCCGCGCCGTCGCAGCATTTCTCGGGCCGCGGGTTGAAGGATCGCAACGCGACGCTGTGGTCGTCGCTCGCGATCCGCACGCCCAAGCACTCGGTCTTCTTCAGCGGCGACACCGGCCTGACGAGTGAGTACGCGACGATCCGCGAGCGCCTCGGCCCGTTCGATCTGGTGATGCTCGAAGTCGGCGCTTTCCACCCGTCGTGGGGCGACATTCACCTCGGCCCCGAGCACGCCCTCGAAGCGCACGCGCTGCTTGGCGGCGGTGCGTTCCTGCCGGTGCACTGGGGCACCTTCAGCCTGGCGTTGCACGACTGGGATGCACCGGCCAAAACGCTCGTCGCGCTCGGCCCGAAGCAAGGCGTGCAGCTCGTGATGCCGCGCCTGGGCGAAGCCGTCGAGCCCTCGCGCGTCGAGCGTGTGACGCCGTGGTGGCGCGAAGTCGGCGCGGCGCGCGGCGGCAAGACGGCGCAGGCGCTGCCCGAGCTGATGACCTTGCCGAAGCAGATGCCCTGGCCGATCGATTGAGTCAACGCGGCGCCAGCGACAGCGCCCGCGCGATCCGGTGCTTCGAGACGCGCGTGCGCGGCACCGGCCCGTTGAACCAGCGGCGCACGTCTTCATCGAGCCCGATGCCGTGCATGTAGTTGTAGAGCGCCTTCTTCAACGCCGCGCCGAGCACGTCGTGGTCGACGCCGGTCGGGTCGATGAAGGCGATGTCGTTCTTCGCGAACGAGACCGGTGGCAGCGCCTGCAGCGTGACGCCGTATTCCTCGGGGTTTTGGCCCACCGGTGAATGCACCGTGCAAGCGAAGCGGTGGAAGAAGCCGGACTGGATGCAGCCGGTCTCGAACAACTGGCGCACGTATTCGAGCGCGTCCACCGTGTCCTGCACGGTCTGCGTCGGGAAGCCGTACATCAGGTAGGCGTGCACCAGGATGCCGGCGTCGCTGAAGGCCTTCGTGACGCGCGCGACCTGTTCGACCGACACGCCCTTCTTCATCAAGGTCAGCAGCCGATCCGACGCGACTTCGAGCCCGCCCGAGATCGCGATGCAGCCGCTGTCTGCGAGCTCTTGGCACAGCGCGGGGCTGAACGATTTCTCGAAGCGGATGTTGCCCCACCACGAGATCGCGAGCCGGCGCCGTTGCAGCTCGGCGGCGAGCGTCTTCAGCGCCTTCGGCGGCGCGGCCTCGTCGACGAAGTGAAAACCGGTCTGGCCGGTCTCGACGACGATCGCCTCGATGCGATCGACGAGTATGGCGGCCGAAGCACCTTCGTAGCGCGAGATGTAGTCCAGGCTCACGTCGCAGAAGCTGCACTTCTTCCAGTAGCAGCCCTGGGCCACGGTGAGCTTGTTCCAGCGCCCGTCCGACCACAGCCGGTGCATCGGGTTGAGCATGTCGAGCAGCGAGAGGTAGCGGTTCAGCGGCAGGCCGTCCCAGGTGGGCGTGCCGACCTCGGCGAACGCGATGTCGGCTTCGATCCAGTTGACGTAGCGCACCGCATCGCCGTCGCGCTTGTACGTGCGCACGAGGCGCTGCGCCGAGCGCCGGCCTTCGAGGTGCTCGATCAGCGCCAGCAGCGGGCGCTCGCCGGCGTCGAGCGTCACGTAGTCGAAGTGATCGAACACGCGCGCATCGCTCAGCTCGCGCAGCTCGGTGTTGACGAAACCGCCGCCGAGCACGGTCTTGATGCCGGGGTCGTGGGCCTTGATCGCCTGCGCGATGCGAAAGGCCGCGTAGACCGAGCCGGGGAACGGCACCGAGATCAGCACCAGGTTCGGTGCGTGGCGCTGCACCGCCGCGAGCGTCAGTGCGACCAGCGTGCGATCGACGAGGTTGGGCGCGGCGGCGAGCGCGGCGGCGAGCGGGTCGAAGGTCGGCTGGCTTTGCGCCAACGATTCGGCATAGCGCACGAACTCGAAGCGCGGATCGACGGCGTCGCGCAGCACGTCGGCGATGTCGTTCAGGTAGAGCGTGGCCAGATGCCGCGCGCGGTCGGTCAGGCCAAGCGCGCCGAACGCCCAGGCGAGCGGGTCGCCGCCGCTTCCGTCGTCATCCAGGGCGATGTAGACGTCGAGCGATTCGAAGCGCGCGCCTTCGGGCAGGAAGGCACGGCCGCTGATGCGGTGCGCCGCCGTCGTGTCGCGCCCCTGCAGGAAGGCGATCGTCGGCCCGATGGTGGCGAGGTAGCGCTCGAACTGCGCGTCGAACACCTGCACGCGCGGCGTGCGCGCGGCCGCCGGCAATGCGGCGATGCATTCGCGTACCGCGCGCAGGCCGGCCGGCGAGAACAGCTCCAGCACCAGTGCCAGTGCGAGGTCTTCCTGGACCGCATGAATGCTGCGCGAGCGCAGGAAGCCGGTCAGGTACGCGGTCGAGGGGTAAGGCGTGTTCAGCTGCGTCATCGGCGGGATGATCGACAGCACACGCGTGGGCAAAGCGGGCATGGGGCGAGTCTGCCATGCGAGCCGCTACGATCGGTGCTCATGAGTACCGAACACTTCTACGAGCCGCGCCTCGGCCACCGGCTGCCGCACGACCCGTTCAACTCGATCGTCGGCCCGCGGCCGATCGGCTGGATCTCGTCGCGCGACGCGCAGGGCCGGCTCAACCTCGCGCCCTACAGCTTCTTCAACGCCTTCAACTACACCCCGCCGATCGTCGGCTTCGCCAGCATCGGCGCGAAGGACACGCTGCACAACGTGCGTGCCACCGGCGAGTTCGCCTGGAACCTCGCGACCCGCCCGCTCGCCGAAGCGATGAACGCGAGCTGCGCCTCGGTCCCGCCGGAGGTCAACGAGTTCGAGCTGGCGGGCCTGACGCCCGCGCCATCGCGGGTCATCGGCGCGCCGCGCGTGGCCGAGAGCCCGGTGTCGTTCGAGTGCCGGGTGACGCAGATCATTCAGCTGCAAGGGGCCGATGGCGTGCCCGTCGAAACCTGGCTGACCTTGGGTGAGGTGGTCGGCATCCACATCGACCCGGCGCTGTTGAAGGAAGGTGTGTACGATACCGCGGCGGCGCAGCCGATCCTGCGCGGCGGCGGGCCGGGTGACTACTTCGGCATCGCGCCGGAGCAGCTGTTCCGGATGCGCCGCCCCCGCTGACACGCGAGCATGACGCAACACGCTGCCGACTCCCGCTACGCCTGGATGCGCCTGTTCGTCGTGCTGCTGCTGATGACGATCGGCAGCGGCGCGATGTACGTGATCGCGGTCGTGCTGCCGGCGGTGCAGGCCGAGTTCGGCGTCGCGCGCGCCGATGCCTCGCTGCCCTACACGCTGCTGATGATCGGCTTCGGCCTCGGCGGCATCGCGATGGGCAAGCTCGCCGACCGGTTCGGCGTGATGGTCGTCGTGCTGATCGGCGCCACGGGGCTCGGCGTCGGCTTCATCGCCGCGGGCATGGCGGGCAGCCTGATGACGTTCGCGCTCGTGCACGGCGTGCTGATCGGCGCGCTCGGCAGCGCCGCCACCTTCGCGCCGCTGGTGGCCGACACCTCGCTCTGGTTCGTCAAGCGCCGCGGCATCGCGGTGGCGATCTGCGCCAGCGGCAACTACCTCGCCGGCGCGGTCTGGCCGCCGATCGTGCAGCACTTCGTCGAGACCGCGGGCTGGCGCCAGACCTACCTCGGCCTCGGCGTGTTCTGTGCGATCACGATGGCGCTGCTGGCGTTGGCGCTCCGCGCGCGCCCGCCGGCGCTGGCGGCCGCAGCGGCGGCCACGCTCGGCGGTGTGGTGCCCTCGACGCGGCCGTTCGGCCTCAGCATGGGCCACGCGCAGACGCTGCTGTGCATCGCCGGCGTGGCCTGTTGCGTGGCAATGGCGATGCCGCAGGTTCACATCGTCGCCTACTGCGGCGACCTCGGTTTCGGTGCGGCGCGCGGCGCGCAGATGCTGTCGCTGATGCTCGCCTCGGGCATCGTCAGCCGCATCGTCTCGGGGCTGATCTGCGACCGCATTGGCGGGTTGCGCACCTTGCTGCTCGGCTCGGTGCTGCAGGGCCTGGCACTGCTGCTGTTCCTGCCGTTCGACGGGCTCGTCTCGCTGTACGTGATCTCGGCGCTGTTCGGCCTGTTCCAGGGCGGCATCGTGCCGAGCTACGCGATCATCGTGCGCGAGCACTTTCCACCCGCCGAGGCCGGTGCGCGCGTCGGTACGGTGTTGATGGCCACGCTGTTCGGCATGGCGCTGGGCGGCTGGATGTCGGGCAAGGTGTTCGACCTGACCGGCTCGTACCACGCCGCGTTCATCAACGGCATCGGCTGGAACCTGCTGAACCTGACGATCGCGCTGTTCCTGCTGGCCCGATGGCGAGGGCTCAGGCCGGCGCCGAGCCGCTCCCAAGCGGCCTGAGCACCCGCCCGGTGGGTGGCGGTGTACCCGCCGCCGGGTGCTTCATTTCGATCTGAAGACGATCTCCTTCATCTTGACGAGCATCGGCGACACGACCGGCACCGTCAACATCGTGCTCGCCACGGCCATCAGCAGCAGCGCGGTGAAGGTGGCGTTGGTGATGATCTGTTTGTCGAGCAGCACGTTGGCGAAGATGATCATGATCAGCGCCTTGGTCTGAAGCAGCCAGCCGATCAGCGAGCCCTCGCCCGGCTGCCACTTCAGGATGCGCCCTGCGATGTTCGTGCCGACCAGCTTGCCGGCGACCGACGCGAGCAGCAGCACGCCGGCGGCGATGAACACCGCGGCGCCGCCGATGTTCCAGTTGGTGCGCAGCCCGGTGCTCAGGAAGAACACCGGCATCACGACCAGCAGCACGTGGTGGCGCAGCGCGTCCATCTGCTTCTGATCGAACCAGTGCGAGTCCATGATCGCTCCCGCGAGGAAGGCGCCGACCATGAAGTGCAGCCCCGACCAGTCGGCGCCGAAGCCGCAGGCGGCGAGCCAGATCAGCCCGGCGAACCAGCGGTCGCGCTCGGGGATGCGGATCATCAGCCGGCGGAACAACCAGCCGACCAGCGCGAACGCGGCCAGAAAGCCGAGCTGCCGGCCGACCCGCGTCCAGTCCATCAGGATCAGCGCGAGCACGCCCCAGATCGCGATGTCGTCGACGCTGGCGTAGCGCAGGATGCGCTGGCCGATGGGCTGGCGCAGGATCTCGATCTTCTCCATCAGCAGGATCAGGATCGGCAGCGCCGTCACCGCGCAGGCCATGCCGATGCCGACCACGAACTGCCACGTCATCGCCTTCGGCCCGATCCAGCCGCTCGTCGTCAGCATGCCCAGTGCCGCGACACTGCCGAAGGCCAGCGGCACGCCCAGCGCCAAGCCTGCGGTGATGCCACTCTCGCGCCGGTGCTGCCAGGCCTGGCCCAGATCGAGCTCGATGCCGGCGATCCACACGAACACCATCACCGCCCACCAGGCGATGCCGTTGAGCGCGCCGATCACCGGCGCGTTGAAGACGAATTGGTAGTACTCGGGGAACGCCGCGCCGAGCACGCCCGGCCCGAGCAGGATGCCGGTGATGATCTGCACCACCACCAGCGGTGCGAAGTATTCGGTGCGCCCGAGCCGCCAGATCAGGTAGGGCACCGTGAAGATGATCAGCATCGCGATCAGGAAGACTTCGGTCGTGTTCATTTGAATCGGTTGTGAGCAAACGCTGTGCCGACGGGCGCGCGGCAGTTTGACACGCGCGGCGCGCGCGCCCGTCGTGTATGGTCGCGGCCATGAGATGCAGCGCACTGCGATGGGCCGCGCCATGGATCGTGGTGGCCGCGGCGATGGTCGTGCTGGCAGGCTGCGCGTCGGGCCCGCTGCGCATGCCGGGTGTTCCGTCAACGCCGCCGGGCCGCGACGGCCTCGAGGCGAATCCACCCCCTGATCTGGCGCGCGTGCCCGATGCCGAGCCGCAGGTCGAGCCCATCCGCGCCGGCGGGCCGAACAAGCCCTACGAACTGCTCGGCCGCAGCTACGTGCCGATCACACGCGACGCGCCGTTCACCGAGCGCGGCATTGCCTCGTGGTACGGCCGCCCGTTCCACGGCCGGCGCACCGCCAGCGGCGAGGTCTACAACATGTACGCGATGACCGCCGCGCACCCGACCTTGCCGATCCCGAGCTACGCGCGCGTGCGCAACCCGGCCAACGGTCGAGAGATCGTCGTGCGCGTCAACGACCGCGGGCCGTTCCACGGCGGCCGCATCCTCGACCTGAGCTACACCGCCGCGCTCAAGCTCGATCTGCACCGTGGCGTCGGCGCGGTCGAGCTGCAGCGCATCACCTTCGACGACATCCGCACCGGCGCGTGGCGGCGCGAGGCGCCGACGGAGGTGGCCGCGGTCGAGCCCGCCGCGACCCCGGCGCCCACCGCGGACGCGGCCGTGGCGCTCGCCTCCACGCCGGTGGTAGCGGTCGTCGCCGTCGCCGAGCCGGTCGCCGACGCGCCGAGCGCGCGCGCCTACACCGGGCCGGCGCGTGGCTTCTGGATCCAGCTCGGCGCGTTCCGCCAGCGTGACGGCGCGGAGAGCTTCCAACAGCGCGTCGCCGCCGAGCTCGACTGGCTCTCGCCGCTGCTCGCGGTGTTCAGCGATGCGGCGATGTTCCGCCTGCAGGCCGGGCCGTACCCGAACCGCAACGACGCGCGCCTCGCCGCCGAACGCATCCGCGACGACCTGCGGCTGGTGCCGGTGATCGTCGAGCGGCGCTGATCGTTCGCCGTCACGCGGTGTGCAGCGCGTCGAGGCGCTCCTGCAAGAAGCGCCGCACGGCCGGATCGACTTCGAGGCCGATCGCGCGCTGGTATGCGCGCTCGGCCGCATCGGTCTCGTTCGCGCGTGCCAGCAGGCCGGCGCGCGCGGCCCAGTAAGGCTGGTAGTCGGCGAGCCGCGGGTCGCTCGCGATCTCGTCCAGCGCCGCCAGGCCCGCCGCCGCTCCGCGCGTCTCGGCGATCGCGACGGCGCGGTTGATCGCGACCACCGGCGAGCCGGTCAGCGCCAGCAGCGCGTCGTAGAGCTGCGCGATCGCGGGCCAGTCGGCGCGACCGGTGCGGCGCCGGATCACCTGCGCCGATTGCAACGCCGCCTCGAGCTGGTAGCGGCCGATCCGGCCCATGCCGCCGGCGCGCCGCAGCAGTGCCTCGGCATCGTCGATCAGCGCGTTGTCCCATTGCGCCGGATCCTGTTGGGCCAGCGGCACGTAGGCGCCATCGGCGTCGCGCCTTGCAGCGCGGCGCGCCTGCGCGTGCAACATCAGCGCGAGCAGGCCGAGTGCCTCGGGTTCGTCGGGCAGCAGCACGGTGACGAGGTGGCCGAGCCAGATGCCCTCGTCGGCGAGGTTGCGGCGCCGCGCCTCGGTGCCGCCCGGGTCGGCCCAACCTTCGGTGAAGGTCGCGTAGATCGCTTCCAGCACGGTGTCGAGACGCACCGGCAGGTCGTCGTGGTCCGGCAGGCGGAACGGGATGCCGGCCTGCTTGATCTTGGTCTTCGCGCGCACCAGCCGCTGGCCCATCGCCGCCGGTGCCACGAGGAAGGCCGACGCGATCGTCGCGGCGTCGAAGCCGAGCACGGTCTGCAGCATCAGCGGCGCGCGCACGCCGGCTTCGATCGCTGGGTGGGCGCAGGCGAACATCAGCAGCAGCCGTTCGTCGGGGATCGTGCGCGGCGTGGCGTCATCGGTCGAGAGATCGGCGAACAGCAGCAGGTCGGGCACCGCGTCGTCGCGCGTCTTGCGTCGCCGCGCGGCGTCGATCAGCTGGCGCTTGGCGGCGGTCATCAGCCAGGCCTCGGGGTTTGCCGGCACGCCGCTCGTGGGCCAGTCGCGCAGCGCGGCCTCGAAGGCGGCGGCGAGCGCGTCCTCGGCCGCCGCCACGTCGCGCGTGCGGGCGGCGAGGAACGCGACGAGCTTGCCGTAGCTGCGGCGCGCGGTGGCCTCCGCAACGGCTTTGGGGGTCACCCCGGCGGGCTGAGCGCCGGGCCGCCCCAAGCCGGCCCGCGTCCCCTCGGGGGACCGGCCGACGTACTCGTCGGACGAGGGGCTCACATCGTCCAGATCGGCCGCACTTCGATCGTGCCGTAGCCCGAACTCGGGCAGCGCGCGGCCCAGGCGAGTGCGGCGTCGAGGTCGGCCACCTCGATCAGGCAGTAGCCGCCGAGCTGCTCGCGCGTTTCGGCATAGGGGCCGTTCAGCACCTGCGTCTTCCCGCCCTTGACGCGCACCGAAGTGGCTTCGCTGGTCGGCCGCAAGCGCTCGCTGCCGAGCAGCACGCCGGCCTTGCCCATCGCCTCCATGTAGGCGCCGTAGGCCTGCAGGACCTTGCCGGTTTCCTCGGGCGTCATCTTGGCTTCGTCTGCTTCGCTCGCGTAGATCATCACCAGGTACTTCATCGGGTTCTCCTCGGGTTGCGATGCGACAGAGCGCCGCATCTGGGCGATGACGTTCGGGTCGGACACGTTTCGACAGGGGCCCGTCGATTCTTTTCAGTGGTGCACCGGATCGCTGTGGCGCGGGTCGTCGTGCAGGGCCCAGTACGCCGCCTGAAGCCTGCGCGTGACCGGGCCGAAGTCACCCGCCGGACGCCCGCCCACCGCGACGCCGTCGATCTGACTGACACCGACCGCGCCGCCGCCGGTGCTGCTCAGGAACACCTCGCTGGCGCGCTTCAGATCGGCCACCGGCAGCGTGCCGACGCGCAGCGGGATCGCCTGTGCCTGCGCGATCTCGAGCACCGTGCGGCGCGAGATGCCCTCGAGCACGCCGCTGGCGGGCGTGACGAGTACGCCGTCGACGACCGCGAACACGTTGAAGCCCGGGCCCTCGGCCACGTCGCCTTGCGCATTCACGAGCAGCGCACTCTCGCCGCCACGCTCGTAGGCCTCGAACAGCGCCATCACCATGTCGAGCCAGTGATAGTTCTTGACCCGCGGATCGATGCTCTGCGGCGCGATGCGTTGCACCGAGCTGACGACCAGGTTGATGCCGCGCGCCTGCTTGGCCGGGTCGGCGATCCAGACGAACGGGATCGCGAACGCCATGAAGCGGTTGGTGCAGCTGCGCGGGTCGCGCGAGCCGGGCTGCGGCTGGCCGCGCGTGCACAGCACTTCGACGTAGGCGTCGCGCAGGCCGGCGCGGCGCACGCACTCGTGCATCACCGCGCGCACTTCGTCGCGCGTCTTGCCTGGCGAGAGGCGCAGCCGGTCCATGCTCGCGAAGAAGCGGTCGAGGTGATCGCCGAGGCGGAAGAACTTGCCCTGCCACACGCTGGCCACGTCGTAGGTGGCATCGGAGTGCAGGAAGCCCCAGTCGAAGATCGAGATCTTCGCGTCTTCCGGGGGCACGAACTGTCCGTCGACGTAGGCGCAGCCTTGCATGATGGGATTGACTCCTGGGGTCCGTCAATCAAGTATGCCGCGTCATGCAGTTCGTGCCCGCCAAGATCGCCCTCGTTTTCGTCGTCGCCGTGGCGTTGTCGTGCCTCGCGGCGTGGTGGACGGCGTACCGCTACCGCGTGGCGATGCGACGCTTGATGAGCGCGCCCGCTGACCGCGCGGATCGCTCTGCGGCGCTGGCGTCGGGCGACGCGCCGATGCGGCGCCCGGCGTCGCTGTCGGTGGCGGACAACCGCCGGGCCGGGCTTTGGCTGTCGCTCGTGTTGATCGGTGTGTCGTGCCTGATCGCGCTCACGTCGGCCACCCTGTGGTTCGAGCTCTCGTTCCCCGACAAGCCGATCGCCCCGAAGCGTGTGGCGGTCTGGGCGTTGGTGCAGTTGTGGCCCGTGATCCCGGCACTCGGACTGGTCCGCCGCTGGCGCAACCTGGAGGTGCTGGCAGCGCTGGTGGGTTGGTACCTGCTGTGCTTCGGGGTGCTGCTGTGGCGCTCGGTCGAGCCGGCGTCGGTGTCGCAACTGATGGGATTCCTCGGCGGCGACATCGGCGTGCCCATGGTGCTGGTCGCACTGCTGTGCCTGAGCGATGCCGCGCGCGCCGTGGCGCCCTGGTTGCTGTTGCCGTTCATTGTGCTGGCGGGCACGTCGGTGCTCGGCGTCGACCTGTTGGCGGCCGTCGTGGCGCACGGTTCGCGCTGGGCTTCGTGGGGGGTCGAGCGGCTCGGGGCAGCGGGCTCGATCGCGTTGTCTGCCGTGCTGCCGTGGTTGCTGGCCTGGTGGCCGCTGCGCCTGCTGGGCCGCGCGATCGGCCACGCCTATGCGCGCAAGCTGCTGTCGGAACTGCTCGTGTTGTTCACGGCGGTGTGGACGATCTCGCTGCTGGTCCAGGCGCTGTCGATCGCGCTCGACCGGGGTGTCGCTGCCCTGGCGATGTTCCTGCCACTGCTGTGGATCCCGCTCGTCTTCACCATCGGCCAACGCCTGCGCACCGAACCCGGCCGGCCGCCCACGCTGCTGGTGCTGCGTGTGTTCCAGCGCGACGCGCCGGTGCAGGACCTGTTCGACCACGTCATCGAACGCTGGCGACTCAGCGGCAACACCGTGCTGATCGCCGGCACCGATCTGGCCGATCGCACGCTCGGTGCCGACGACATCTTCACCTTTCTCGATGGCGGCCTGGCGCAGCGCTTCATCCGCACCCGCGCCGACGTGGCCGCGCGCCTGGCCGCGTTCGATCTGGCGCGCGATGCCGATGGGCGCTTTCGCGTCAACGAATGCTATTGCAACGACACCACCTGGCAAGACGCACTGAACGCGCTGGTGCAGCACAGCGACGTGGTGCTGATGGACCTGCGCAGCTTCCAGGCGCGCAACGCCGGTTGTCGCTACGAGCTCGGCACGCTGGCGCGCGCACCGCGGCTCGCGCGCGTCGTGGTGCTGACCGACGGCCAGACCGACGACGCGGTGGCGCAGGCCAGCGCCGAGGGCGCGCCGGCCGGGCGCTTCGTCTGGCTCGACGCCTCCATCATCGATGCGGCGAAACGTCGCGAGGTGCTGGCGAGCCTTTTTGTCCCATGATCTAGGGCTGTCAGTGAGCAGGCCGCGCGACCATCATGCCGCGGCCACCATCCTGGAGGATCACACCATGGCCAGCAAACCCGGCACCGCGGCAAAGGCGATCTCGCTGCATCTCGGCCTGAACAGCGTCAGCGCCGCCGCCTACAGCGGCTGGGACGGCCCGCTCGCCGCCTGCGAGTACGACGCGAACGACATGGCGGCACTCGCCAAGGCCAAGGGCATGAAGCCGACGATCCTGCTGACGAAGAGGGCGACGCGCGCCCACCTGCTCGCCGGCATGCGCAGTGCGGCCAAGACGCTGAAGTCGGGCGACCTGTTCTTCATGAGCTACTCCGGCCACGGCGGCCAGGTGCCCGACAAGAACGGCGACGAGCCCGACGGCCAGGACGAAACCTGGTGCCTCTACGATGGCCAGCTGATCGACGACGAGCTCTACTTCGAGCTCAGCAAATTCGCCACCGGCGTGCGCATCCTCGTGCTCTCCGACAGCTGCCACAGCGGCAGCGTCACGCGCGAGCCACCGCCCCCACCGCCGCCCGGCATGCGCCCGAAGGCGATGCCGCCGACGGTGGCCGCGCGCGTCTATCGCGATCACGCGGCGTTCTATGACAAGCTGCAGGTCGATGTCGCGAAGGCTGCAGGCAAACCCGCCGTCGATCCCGACACCGCGCTGGCGCAAGTCGGCGCGGCGGCGACGGCCACCGCGCTGGTCGGCAAGTTCAATCCCGCGGTCGTGCTGATCTCGGGCTGCCAGGACAACCAGACCTCGATGGACGGCGATCACAACGGCGCGTTCACCGAGAAGTTGCTGAAGGTCTGGAACCACGGCGGCTTCAAAGGCAGTTACGCGAGCTTGCACGCGCAGATCCGCGCCGCGATGCCGCCGACGCAGACGCCCAACCTGTTCGCGCTCGGCAAGGCGAGCCAGTTTCTGGCGCAAGCGCCGTTCACGGTCTAGGTCCAGGAGCCCAGCATGGCGACGAGCCCGCGCGAGATCACCTTCGTCATCCCCGGCCAGCCCGAAACCGCGCCGCCCGCTGGCGCGACGCGCGGCACCGTCAAGCGCGCGGTGCGTGTCGGCACGCTGCGCGGTGGTGCCGCTCCGGAGCGCGTGACCGCGCGTGTCGGCGAGGACGTGGTGGTGCTCAGCATCGTCGATGGCCCGACCCTGGTGTTGAACCCGATCGACGCGCGCGACCTGATGCGCGCGCAGCAGGGCGGCGCCACGCGCGGCGGGCCGGGCTCGGGTGCCAACGACGAGGTTGTGGTGTCAGCGCGGCTCGCCTGGCCCGGCGTCGAGGCCGGCGCGACGCGCGATGCCACGCGTGGCTGGCTCGGCCAGGCCGTGCTCGGCGCGTTCCACGTGCTGACCGGCATCGGCAAAGACCCGGCCGTGTCGCTGGCCGCGGCGCTGATCACCAGGAAGGTCGATGGCAAGGTCGAAACCGGCGTCTATCGCTTGACCGCGGACGCGATGCCCGAATCGCTGAAGGGCAGCGGCCGGCTCTTGCCGCAGGTGCCCGCCGCGCCGGCCGGCAGCCCGATGCTGGTGTTGGTGCACGGCACCTTCGTCGACACGGTCAGCACCTTCCGCAAGCTGTGGGCGCAGCACCCGCGGACGGTGAACGAGCTGTTCGCGCAATACGGCGACCGCGTCTACGGGCTCGATCACCCGACGCTGGGCGTGAGCCCGATCGCGAACGCACTCACGCTCGTGCAAGCGCTGCCCGCCGGCGCGGTGCTGCACCTCCTCACGCACTCGCGCGGCGGGCTCGTCGCCGAGGTGCTGGCGCGCGCGTGCAGCGGCGCGGCGCTCGCCGCCGATGAGCTGAAAGCGTTTGCAGGCGCCGGCTACAGCCGGCATCGCAGCGATTTGCAGGCGCTCTACACGATGGCGCTGGCGAAGAAGATCAAGGTCGAGCGCGTCGTGCGCGTCGCCTGCCCGGCGCGCGGCACCTTGCTCGCGTCGAAGCGCTTCGACGCCTATCTGTCGGTGCTGCAATGGGGGCTCGAGCTTGCGAACATTCCGGTCGCGCCCGAGCTGGTCGATTTTCTGCACGAGGTGGCTCGGCGCCGCGCCGACCCGGCTGAGCTGCCCGGCATCGAGGCGATGATGCCGGAGAGCCCGGTCGTCGCCTGGCTCAACAGCGGCAACCAACAGATCCCCGGCGAGCTGCGCGTGATCGCCGGTGATCTGCAAGGCGATTCGATCGGCTCGTGGGTCAAGACGCTGCTGACCGACGCGTTCTACTGGACCGACAACGACATCGTCGTGCAGACGCGCTCGATGTACGGCGGTGCGCCGCGCGCGGGCACTGCCGGTGGGGCCGGCGGGGGCGGCGCCAGCTTCGTGCTCGACCGCGGCGGCAAGGTCACGCACTTCAACTACTTCTCGAACGACAGCACCGTGGGTGCGATCCGCGCCGCGTTGCAGACCGACACGCCAGCTGGCTTCCAGACCATCGGCCCGCTGAGCTGGGCCGGCCAGGACGCGAGCGGCACGCGCGGCCCGCCGCCCGGGCCACAACCCGACAAACCGGCGGTGTTCGTGCTGCCCGGCATCCTCGGCTCCAACCTCGCGGTCGATGGCAAGCGCGTCTGGCTCGGCTTCCACTTTCTCAACGGGCTCAAGACGCTTGCGTGGGATCCGGCCACCGCCAGCCGCGTCACGCCGGACGGCCCGATCGGTCTGTCTTACGACGCGCTGATCGATCACCTGCGCGCCACGCACGACGTGATCCCGTTCGCCTACGACTGGCGCCGCCCGATCGAGGACGAAGCGCGCCGCCTCGCCGACGCGGTCGAGGCCGCGCTCGACGCGCGCGCCGCCAGCGGCCAGCCGGTGCGTCTGCTCGCGCATTCGATGGGCGGGCTGGTCGCGCGCACGATGCGGCTGGAGCGGCCCAAGACCTGGGCCCGCATGATGGCGGTCGAGGGCGCGCGACTGCTGATGCTGGGCACGCCGAACGGCGGGTCGTGGGCGCCGATGCAGACGCTCTCGGGCGACGACACCTTCGGCAACGCGCTGGTCGCGTTCGGTTCGATCTTCGACAACGGCGGTGCGCGCAAGATGATGGCCGGCATGCCCGGCTTCATCCAGCTGCAGGCTGCGCTGCTCGACCCGGCGCAGCGGCTCGATCAGGCGACGACATGGCAGAAGCTCGCCGACGACGACATGGCCGTGCTGCGCGCGCGCAGCATCTGGCACGACGAAGGCACGCAGCGCACGATCTACGAATGGGGCGCGCCACCGCAGGCCGTGCTCGACCGGGCCGTCGCGCTGCGCAAGCGTCTCGATTCGCAGGTGCCGGCGCTCGGCGCCGACGCCGCGAAGATGCTGCTCGTGATCGGCCACGCCGATCGGACGCCGGTCGGCATCGTGCAGGACAACAACGACGGCCTCGAATACCTCGAAGCGACCGACGGCGACGGCCGCGTGCCGCTGGCGAGCGCGCTGCTGCCCGGCGTGCGCACCTGGCGGGTCGATGCCGCGCACGGCAAGCTGCCCGATGTGGCGCCTGCGTTCGATGCGTACGTCGAGTTGCTGGCGGCGGGCGAGACGCGTGCGCTCGAAACCTTCGTGCCGGCCGCCGCCGCGACGCGCGGGTCGCGGGGTGCGGCATCGTCAGGCAGCGCCGCGCTGGCGCGCAGCCGGCCATCGCGCGGCCTGCAGTCGTCGCTGCCGCCGTCGAGCGAAGGCGATGTGTTCGGCGCGGTTCGGGCCGGCGCCGCTGCACCGGCGGGCGCTGCCGAGGGCGTGCGTGGCGGCGCGCGCGGTCAGCCGGTGCCGTTGAACCTGGTTGTGCTCAACGGCGACCTGAAGTTCGTGCACCAGCCGCTCTTGATCGGCCACTACCGCTCGCTGAAGTTGAGTGGCACCGAGGAGGTCGTCGATGGTCTCGTCGGCAACGCGCTGACGCATTCGCTCGACGCCGGCGTCTACCCGATCCCGCCGGGCGATCACAAGAT
This sequence comes from uncultured Rhizobacter sp., assembly GCA_964247075.1. Lineage (GTDB taxonomy): Bacteria > Pseudomonadota > Gammaproteobacteria > Burkholderiales > Burkholderiaceae_C > LMDS01. Next base: position 25,600 of record CAXTSS010000021.1, read on the forward strand.
CTTCGGCAACGTCCGGCCCGACCCCGACAACCCGTTGGCGATGGCGCGGCCCGAGGCCGTGGTCGTCGTCGGGCTCGGCGAGGAAGGCAAGCTCAAGGCCGCCGACCTCGTCTACACGGTGCGCCAGGCCGTGATCGCCTATGCGCAGCGCGTGGCCGAGCGCAGCCAGGGCAAGGAGACCGGGTTCGAGCTCGCCGCGACGCTGATCGCCAGCGGCGGCACCGGTATCAGCGCCGGCTCCGCGGCGCAGCTGATCGCGCAGGGCGCCTGCGAAGCACAGCAGCGGCTCGCAGCAGGCAGCTTGCCGCAGCTCACGCGGCTCACCCTCGTCGAGCTCTATCTGGAGCGCGCCAGCGACGCCTGGCGGGCGTTGCAGCTGCGGGCCGAGGCTGGCGACCTGAAGCTCAACGTGATCGACAAGGTGCGATCCGGCTCCGGCGCGATGCGGCGCTCGCTCGACACCAGCTACCGCGGCGCGAGCTACGACTTCATCAGCGCGACGACGCAGGCGACGAGCGCGGCCGAGTCGAGCATCGTCTACACGCTCGACACGCGGCGCGCCCGCACCGAAGTGCGCGCGCAGAAGCCGCAGGTCGCGCTGTTGCGCGAGATGGTGCGCGATGCGTCGAACGACGCGAACCGCGATCCGCTGATCGGCCGCACGCTGTTCAACCTGCTCGTGCCGGTCGAGATCGAGCCCTTCCTCGGCGGCAGCGCCGAGATGCTGATCGAACTCGACAAGGGCACCGCCGCTATTCCCTGGGAACTGCTCGACACCGATGCCGGCACCGCCATGGCCGCGGCACCGGCGCAGAAGCCCTGGGCGATCCGCAGCAAGTTGCTGCGCAAGCTGCGTGTCGACACCTACCGCGCCAACCCGACCGACGCCAGCGCCGACGACCACGTGCTCGTGATCGGCGAGCCGAAGACCGAGTACGCGCCGCTGCCGGGCGCCCGCGCCGAGGCGCGCGCGGTGATGCAACTCCTGACGACACCCGGTGTCGGGGTCGGGCCTGAGCGCGTGCGCGCGCTGGTCGACAACGACGAAGGGCGCGCGGTGATCAACGCGCTGTTCGAACGACCCTACCGCATCGTTCACATCGCCGGGCACGGAGAGCCGGGCCGCAACGGCGGCGTCGTGCTCTCGGGCAAGAACATGTTCCTCGGCGCCAACGAGGTCGAGTCGATGCGGGTCGTGCCCGAGTTGGTGTTCCTGAACTGCTGCCACCTGGCCGCCGGCGACCCGAGCAAGACGTTGGCCTACGACCGTGCCGACTTCGCCGCCAACATCGCCGATGCCTTGATCCGCGTCGGCGTGCGCTGCGTGATCGCGGCCGGCTGGGCGGTCGAGGACATTCCGGCCGAAAAATTCGCGACCGCGTTCTACACCTCCCTGCTGCGCGGCGAGCGCTTCATCGAGGCGGTGGCCGCGGCGCGCGAAGCCGCCTGGGGCGCGAGCCGCACCGGCAACACCTGGGCCGCGTACCAATGCTATGGCGACCCGGAGTGGACGTGGAAGCGCGAGGGCGGTGACCCGCAGCGCCCGGCCGCGTCGCTGCACGCCAAGTACGCCGAGATCGCCTCGCCGGTGGGCCTGGCGCTGGCGCTCGAGAACATCGCGGTCAGCGCGAAATTCTCGACCCGCCGATCGCCACGCACGCTCGAGGAAGTGCGGCACCTCGAGGCCGAGTACGGCGCGCTGTGGCGCGAGATGGGGGCGGTGGCCGAAGCCTTCGGGCTGGCGTACGCCGAGGCACGCGACATCGACGCGGCGATCCGCTGGTACCGCCTCGCAGTGGATTCCAGCGACGGCAGTGCGTCGTTCAAGGCCGCCGAGCAACTCGGCAACCAGTTCGCGCGGCGCGGCGAGCGGCTCGGCGACCCGCGCGAGAAAGGGCACGATCTGGTCGAGGCACGCCGCTCGATCCAGGAAGGCATCGCGCTGCTGATGAATGTCACGGCGCTGCAGCCGACCGTCGAGCGCGAGGGCCTGCTCGGCTCCGCCTACAAACGGCTCGTGATGGTCGAGGGGCGCGCGAAGCGGCCGCAGGCGGCGCGGGAAGCCTTGGCGCGGATGGCCGCGCACTACGCCGCGGCGGCGAAGATCGCGCGCGCAACCGGCGCCGACAACCTGTTCTACCCGGCCAAGAGCGGCATCGGCGCGGCGCTGCGGCTGGCCTACCTCGAAGTGCGTGAGCCTGCGATCGGCGCCGATCGGTTCCGTGAGGTGCATGCCTCGCTCGACCACGCCGCCACGGCCGCGCCGGATTTCTGGGTGGTGGCCGGGCAGATCGAGATCAAGGTGCTGGAGGTGCTGGTGCAACACCGGCTGTCGGAAGCCGCGCCGGCGCTGATCGAGGACTTCCGCCGACTGAAGACGCGCGTGCCCGCCGCCAGCATGTGGGATTCGGTCTACAACGACGCGCAGTTCGTGCTCGAGCCGTACCAGGCGTACCAGAAGACCACGCGCCCGGCAGAGGTGCGCGCCGCGGCCGAGCTGTTGAAGGTCCTGAAGGCACTCTCAGCTGCAGCGCCCTGATCACCGCGCGTACCAGAGCACCGCGAAGAAGTGGCAAGCGCTGCCGCCGAGCACGAACAGGTGCCACACGAAGTGCCCGAAGCGCACCCGCGTGTCGAACAGGAACACGACCGCGCCGGCGGTGTAGAGCAGCCCGCCGGCCACCAACAGCGCCAGCCCGGCGCCAGGCATGCGCACGACCAGCGGCGCGGCCGCGATCACCGCGACCCAGCCCATCACCACGTACAGGCCGGTCGACCACAGCGGATGACGCAGCCGGTTGAACATCTTCGCGGTGAAGCCCAGTGCGGCAAACGCCCAGACCACGCCGAACAACGACCAGCCCCAGCCGCCGCGCAGCACGCCGAGCACGAACGGCGTGTAGCTGCCGGCGATGAAGAGGTAGATCGCGGCGTGATCGCAGCGGTTCAGCCAGGTCTTGGCGCGGCCGGCCGGCAGTGCGTGGTAGAGCGTCGAGATGCCGTAGAGCAGCGTCATCGTGGCCGAGAAGATGCAGATCGCGACGATGTTGATCGCGCTGCTGTTGTCGGCCGAGCGGAAGCCGAGCAGCACCGGCAGCGACGCGATCGCGAGCACGAAGCCCACGCCGTGACTGATGCTGTTGGCGAGTTCTTCGCCCCAGGTCTGGGGCCGATCGTGGTCGAGGTGCGTCGTGTGCATGATGATGGGCCAGGCACTGTCGATGACATTCATTGAACGCGTGGCGTGCTCGCCCTGTCATCCCCCGCTCTGGGGGAGGCGGCCGGCATCCCCCCAACTTGCATGGTCGGCGATGGTAGGCGACGGTCAGCGCCCGCCGGTCACGTCGATCACGGCTCCCGTCGTGTAGCTCGATTCATCCGACATCAGCCAGACGATCGCCTGCGCCACCTCGTCGGCGCTGCCGGCGCGCTGCATCGGCACCAGCGGCGCCATCTGTTTGGCGCGATCCGGCGCGCCGCCCGAGGCGTGGATGTCAGTCTCGATGATGCCGGGCCGCACCGCGTTGACGCGGATGCCTTCGAGCGCGACCTCTTTCGCCAGGCCCATCGTGAAGACGTCGATCGCGCCCTTCGCGGCAGCGTAGTCCACGTACTGACCGGGCGCGCCGATGCGTGCCGCGGCCGACGACAGGTTGACGATCGTGCCGCCGACGCCGCCGTGCCTCGTGGACATGCGCAGAACCGCCTCGCGCGCGCAGATGAAGCTGCCGAACACGTTGATCGCGAACATGCGCTGCAGCCGCGCCATCGTCGTTTCATCGACCCGGCCCTGCAGATCGACGACCCCGGCGTTGTTGACGAGTGCGCCGAGGCGCGGCAGCTCGCGGTCGATCGTCGCGAACATCGCGAGCACCGCCGCCTCGTCGCTCACGTCGGCCTGCACCGCCAGCGCCGTGCCGCCCGCGTCGCGAATGCGACCCGCGACGCGTTGCGCGGCGGCCGCATCGCTGGTGTAGTTCACCGCGACGGCCCAACCGCGCTGCGCCGCGATCAACGCCGCCGCGGCGCCGATGCCGCGGCTGCCGCCGGTGACGAGCACGGTGCGCGCGAGGGCGGGTGATGAGGTCGATGGATTCATGGTCGTCCTTCAGTCTTCTTCGCCGCGCGTGCCATCGTCCGTGCCGGCCTGCTTGGCCTTCTTGTCGAGCGTGGCCTTCAGCGGGGCCAGGCCATCGATCAGCGCCTCCGCGCTGATCGGTTTGGCCACGCGCAGCATCGGCGGGAACAAGTGGTTCATGTAGAGCTCGTCGCCGAGGCGGTCGGTGCGCTGCACGTTGAACCAGAGTGTCAGCCCGATGCCGACGACCGCGCAAGCCACGGCAGCCCACTTCACGAGGCGATGCCGCGCCGGCTCGACGGCGAGCAGGTGGAAGTACAGCGCCGCCGACACGATCGCGATCTCGCCGACGAAGTCGAAATCCGTGATCCACGGCCACGAGAACGCGAACGCGAGCAGCGGCGGCAGCGTGTCGATCGCCATCAACGCAAGCGCGGCGAACACGAACACGCGCACGTGCCAGCCGAAACGTGTCTGGTGGGTGAAGATCTTCGACAAGGTCGCCCACACGCCGCACCACACGACTGCGCCGACGAACACGCTCAGCAGCGTGCTGCCGGCCGTTCGGACGAAGTTGTCGGGGTCGTTGCCGAGGTAGCTGCTGAACAGCACGCCGGCCAGCAGCAGCGCGGCGGCGAGGGCGACCGGCGCCGCGCGACGGGTCAGCGAGGTCAGCGGCGCGATCGCGAGTTCGGGTGCGAGCGCGTGGCCCGGCAGGCGCAACCGCAGACGCGTGCGGCCGGCACCGAGCTCGACGGGATGGCCGTCGGCCGGCAGCGCCGCGACCGCGCTGCTGCGCAGCTGCTTCGATCCCAGCTGCACGCCGTTGAGTGTGTCGCCAACGCTGAGCGCGAGGCCGGCTTCCGTCTCGGCGATGCTCAGGTGGTGCGCGGCAACGTGCGGGTCGCTCAACACGACGTCGTTGTCGAGCGCGCGGCCGATGCGCAGCGGCCAGTGCGTCACCGTGATCGATTGGCGCACCTGGCCATCGCGGTCGAGAATCTCGATCAGCGCGCCCATCCGTAGGCCTCCAGGTAGTGCTTCGCCAGTTTTTGCGCGTTGGTGAAGCTCAGGCCCTGCGCATCGAAGCGGCCCTGCACGCCGGCCTGGGTCTGGTCGAGCGTGGCCACCAGCACGGCTACGTCGTACAGCTCGGGCAGCTTCTTGTAGGCGCGCAAGCACACGACCGCGCGCAACGCCAACCCGTCGCGATCGACGAAGTCTTCATGGCACTGCGGCTTGGTCTGGTACTCGCTGCGCAGGCGCGTGAAGTCCTCGTTGCGGAACGCCTGTGCGTGGCGCGCCGCGAAGCGCAAGGTGCCGAGCTTGCTGCCGTCATAACTCTCGTGGCGCACGCTGATCGCGCCGGTGGTGTAGTCGCCCACGTAGATGCGCGTGTCCATCACGCAGTTCGAGCGCTCCACGTCGAGCCCGCCGGTGCGCGACGGGTCGCTGTTGCCCCAGCAGCGCATGAACTCGTCGCTCGGCACCGGCACGCGGTAGCGCGGGTGCGTGGCCGGCTTCCAGCCTTGCTGGATGAAGCGCTCGGTGAGCGCGGCCTGGTGCTGCATCAGCTGTGCGGTGACGATGGTGTACGCCGCCGCGTTGAGCGGCGCCGCATCGCGGCTGCGCGCCAGTAGTGCCATCGCGAAGCTCGCCGGCACCAGAAAACTGACCTGTTCGCCATCGACGCGGCGCGCTACGTTGATGCCGATCACGCTCCCCTGGCTGTCGAGCGCCGGGCCGCCGCTCATGCCGCCGCTCAACGCGCCGCCGAAGAAGATCTGCGGGTAGAAGCTGCGCTTGACGAGGCCGTTGTAGGTGCCTTCGGTGACGGCGAAGCCCACGTCGAGCGGGTTGCCGAGCGAGTAGATGCGCTCGCCTTGCGACAGCGGCTGTGCATCGGTGCGGAAGGCCAGCGCGTCGAAGACGCGCCCCGTCGCCCCACCATCGAAATTCTTGCTGCCCGCATCACCGGCCTTGAGCAGCGCGAGGTCGTGCAGCACGTCGAGCTGCAGGATCTGCACCGGCGCCTCGCGGCCATCGGCCGTGACGTAGACGAGGTCGTGTCGCTCCGGCTTCAACGCGGCCTCGGCGACGACGTGGAAGTTGGTGACGATGTGGCCTTCGCGGGTGACGAAGAAGCCCGAGCCGACCGAGGTCTGGCTCGCGCGGCCTTTCAACACGGTGCGGATCTGCACCAGTTGCGAGCGCGCCTGCTCGTAGACCTTGCGCGCCGAGAGCGAGAGCGGCGGCGCCGAGGCCGCGGGCTCGGTCACTGGCGCGGCCGCCGGCGCGGGGATGGTGGTCTGCCCCGATGCGCCCGACGCCGCGCCCCACGACAATGCGATCAACAGCGTGGCCCGTCGGCAGAGCGAATTCATTGAAATTCATTCTACGGGCTGCGCATCCCACCCACGGACCACGGAGCCCATGTCCATGCAACGTCGCAGTCTTGTTCTGGCCAGTGCCGCGCTCATCGCCGCGCCTGCGCTCGTCAGCGCGCAGGCCCCCGAGAAAGCCAAGCTCACGCTCGCGGTCGGCGGCAAGAACCTGCTGTATTACCTGCCGCTGACCATCGCCGAGAGCCTGGGCTATTTCAAGGCCGAAGGGCTCGACGTGACCATTGCCGACTTCGCCGGTGGCTCGCGTGCCTTGCAGGCGCTCGTCGGTGGCAGCGCCGACGTGGTCTCGGGCGCGTTCGAGCACACCATCAACATGCAGATCAAGGGCCAGCGTCTGCGCGCGTTCGCGCTGCAGGGTCGCGCGCCGCAGATCGTGCTCGGCGTGAACCCGAAGACCATGCCCAACTTCAAGAGCGTGGCCGACCTGAAGGGCAAGAAGCTCGGCGTCACGGCGCCCGGCTCGAGCACCAACGTACTCGCGAACTTCGTGCTCGCGAAGGCCGGGCTGAAGCCGGCCGATGTCTCGATCATCGGCGTCGGTGCCGGCAGCGGCGCGGTGGCGGCGATGCGCTCCGGCCAGATCGATGCGATCAGCAACCTCGACCCGGTGATCACGCTGCTGCTGCGTTCGGGCGACCTGAAGATCGTCTCCGACACGCGCAACGTGGCCGAGGCTGACAAGGTCTTCGGCGGCCCGATGCCGGCGGCCTGCCTCTACGCGCCGCAGAGCTTCATCGACAAGCACCCGGCCACCGCGCAGGCGCTGACCGACGCCATCGTGCGCGCCGACAAGTGGATCCAGCAGGCCGGCGCCGGGGACATCATCAAGGCCGTGCCCGAGAGCTACCTGCTCGGCGACCGCGCGGTGTACGTCGATGCCTTCCTCGCGGCCAAGGGCGCGCTCTCGGTGGACGGCATGTTTCCCGAGGCCGGCGCCGAGACGGCGCGGCGCGCGCTCGCCAGCATCGACCCGGAGATCGCCGCGGCGAAGATCGATCTGGGGGCGATCTACACGAACGAGTTCGTGAAGAAGGCGAACGCGAAGTACCCGAGGGGGTGAGCCCGGACGCAGAGAAGTCCTGAGGACTTCTTGGCGCCTGGCGAACGACGCTCGCTTGCAAGCGAGCGGCTGGGTGCGGTGGAGTGCAGCGCGGTCAGTAGAACAGCGCGCTCAAGTCCACCGACGAGCGCCGGCCCAGATCGGCGTGGTGCGCCGCGAGCCAGGCCCGCGCTCGTTCGCGCCCGAGGTCGGCGAGCATGCCCATGAAGCCGAGGTGCGCCGCGAGCTTGGTCTCGGCCGAGAGCTCGCCCATCACGTCGTGCGCTTCGATGACGTGGAAGTTCGTGCGCAGCGCGCGCCGCTCGAGCGCGCCGAGCCACCAGCGCGAACGGCCGATGCGCTCGCGCAGGTGCGCGAACATGCGCATCTCGCGCAGGAAGGTCGCGTTGAACGCGATCTCGAGCACCCGCGCCTGGATGTCCTTCGCACTGTGCGGCGTCTCGGTGTGCTTGAGCGGGCTGAGCAGCACGAGCACGATGTCGCTTGACTCGCAGTCGTAGAACAGCGGAAAGACCGCCGGATTCGCGCAGTAGCCGCCGTCCCAGTACGGCTCGCCATCGATCTCGATCGCGCGGTGCACCGTCGGCAGGCAGCTCGACGCGAGCAGCACGTCGGCGCTCACCTCGTGCTCGCGGAACAGCCGCAGCTTGCCCGAGTTGGCGTGCGTGGTCGCGATGAACAGCTTCACGGGACACGCTGCGCGCAGCCGCTCGAAATCGATGTGCTTGGTGACGATGTCGCGCAGCGGGTTCAGGTCGAACGGGTTGATCTGCGTCGGCGAGAAGTAGTGCGACCACTGCAGCGCGAGCTTGAGCATCGGCGACAGGCTCACGCTCTTGCCGTCGGCGGAGGCCACGGTGAACTCGGCCGGCATGCTCGCGGCCACGGCCGTCCAGTAGCTCTTCAACGCGGCACGCGCGCCGTCGGCGCCGCCGTCGAGCAGGCCGTGCGCCATCACGATCGCGTTCATCGCGCCGGCGCTGGTGCCGCTGATGCCGTCGAACGCGACGCGCCCGTCTTCGAGCAGCGCGTCGAGCACGCCCCAGGTGAAGGCGCCATGCGCGCCGCCGCCCTGGAGGGCGAGGTTGATGCGGGGGTTGCCGGGTTGGCCGAAGAGCATGGTGGTGCGGCGTGTTGTCAATGGAGCTGGCGGACCTTACCCGATCGAGCCGCGCCGGTGCGAACCCACGCGTCAGGGTTCGTCGCTGGCGGGCAAGGATTGGTAGAGTTCGCCCCAACCCAAGGTTGACGCACCGCACCCATCCATGCTTGCCCCAGACACCGTGCCTGCGCTTTGCCTGGCCGGCATCGCCTGCACCTTCGCCGACAAGGACAACCCGAGCCAGCGCTACACCGCCGTGCGCGATGTGAGCCTGACGGTCGGCGCGGGCGAGTTCGTCTCGGTCGTCGGCCCGACCGGTTGCGGCAAGAGCACGCTGCTGAACGTCGCCGCCGGCCTGCTCGCGCCGAGCACGGGCAGCGTGCACGTGTTCGGCGAATTGCTGACCGGCATCAACGCGCGTGCCGGCTACATGTTCCAGGCCGAGAGCCTGATGCCGTGGCGCACCGCGGCGCAGAACGTGATGGCCGGGCTCGAGTTTCGCGGTGTGACGAATGCCGGCGCGCAGGCCGACGAGTGGCTCAAGCGCGTCGGCCTCGGCGGCTTCGGTGATCGCTACCCGCATCAACTGTCGGGCGGCATGCGCAAGCGCGTCAGCCTCGCGCAGACGCTGGTGCTCGACCCCGACATCATCCTGATGGACGAGCCGTTTTCCGCGCTCGACATCCAGACGCGCCAGCTGATGGAAAACGAAGTGCTCGATCTGTGGGCTGCGAAGAAGAAGGCGGTGCTGTTCATCACGCACGACCTCGATGAAGCGATCGCGATGAGCGACCGTGTCGTGTGCCTGTCAGCCGGCCCGGGCTCGCACCCGATCGGTGAATTCGTCATCGACCTGCCGCGCCCGCGCGACGTGGCCGAGGTGCGCGCAACAAAGCGCTTCGTCGAACTGCACCAGGCCATCTGGAGCGTGCTGCGCGAAGAGGTGCTGAAGGGCTACCAGCAGCAGCTGGCCGCATGAAGCACCTCCGGTTGTTGCAGCTCGGGTTGCTCGTCGCGATCTTCGTGGTCTGGCATGTCGTCACCAAGCCCGGCCTGATCCCGCCGATCGTGTTCGAGAACGACCAGCAGGCGGCGTTCTTCTTCGGCGAGCCGCTGAAGATCTTCAGCCGCGTCTGGGCCTGGTTCGTCACCAACGGCGACATCTACCAGCACCTGTGGGTGACGCTGCTCGAGACCGTGCTCGCGTTCGGCATCGGCACGCTGCTCGGCCTGGCGTGCGGCCTGTGGCTCGCGCTCAGCCCGCTCGCCGCGGCCATCGCCGATCCGTACATCAAGGCGGCGAACAGCATGCCGCGCGTGATCCTCGCGCCGATCTTCGCGGTCTGGTTCGGGCTCGGCATCGCGAGCAAAGTGGCGCTCGGCGTGACGCTGGTGTTCTTCATCGTCTTCTTCAACGTCTATCAAGGTGTGAAGGAAGTGAGCCCGGTCGTGCTCGCGAACGCGCGCATGCTCGGTGCCTCGCAGCGCCAGTTGCTGCGCCATGTGTACCTGCCCTCGGCGACGAGCTGGGTGTTCAGCTCGCTGCACACCAGCGTCGGTCTGGCGTTCGTCGGCGCGGTCGTCGGCGAATACCTCGGCTCGTCGCGCGGCGTGGGCTACCTGATCTTGCAAGCCGAAGGCGCGTTCGACATCAACACCGTGATGGCCGGTATCCTCGTGCTCACGGTGTTCGCGCTGATGCTCGACGGCGCTGTCGGACGTCTCGAGAAGCGGCTGATGAAGTGGCAGCCGAAGACGGGCGAGACCGAAAAACTCTAGCGTCTGAGTTCCTCGATCTGCCGCGCCAGCGCGATCGTCGTCCGATCGTGCAGGAACGCGCCGATGATCTGCACGCCGATCGGCAGGCCTTCGGGGCTCTTCGCGATCGGCGCCGCCGTGGCCGGCAGGCCGGCGAAGGTCGCCATCCCGGCCCACGCGAGCTGGTCGCCGAATGGCGAGGGCTCGCCATCGAGCGGCAGCGTGCGCTTGCTCCAGTCGGCCTCGTTCGTCAGCGGGAACGCCGGCGTGCCGAAGACCGGCGCGAGCACCACGTCGAACTCGCCGAACAGCGCGCGCCACTGGCGCCGCACCTTCGCGCGGCGCTGGATCAGGTTGAACCAGTCGTGCGCGGAGATGACGTCGCGCGCACCCGGGGTGCCGTACGACATGATCGTCGTCAGCATCGTCACGTAGGCCTTGTGCACGGCCGCGGGCTCGGGCAGCAGCGCGCTGGTGCGCTCGATACGCGCCCCCTCGCGCGCGAGGTCAGCGGCGAGCGCGTGCAGCGCCTCTCTCGTGGGCGTGTCGGCGCGTGCGCTGGGGTGCGTGTCGAGCAGCAGCACGCGCAGGCCATCGATCGTCGGTACCCGCGGCGCGGGCAGCGCGAGGCGGTAGCCGTTCGCTTCGTCGCCGTCGGGCCCGGCGAGCACGCCCATCGCGAGTTCGAGGTCGGCGGCGCTGCGCGCCATCGGGCCGCACACCGCCAGGTCGATGCCGGCGCCGTCGACGCCGGGCGGCGCGTGGCCGCGCTGGGGCAGCAAGTCGAAGCTCGGCTTGTGGCCGAACACGCCGCAGAAGTGCGCCGGCACGCGGATCGAGCCGCCGATGTCGGAGCCGAGTTCGAGCGGCACCATGCCGGCGGCCAGTGCTGCCGCGCCGCCACCCGACGAGCCGCCGGGCGTGCGCGTGTGATCGTGCGGGTTCACGGTGACGCCGTAGATCGGGTTCGCACTCTGCCAGTCGCCGAGTGCCGGCGGCACGTTGGTCTTGCCGAGAATCACCGCGCCGGCAGCCTTCAGGCGCTTGACCAGCACCGCATCCTCGCTGGGGCGGAAATCGCGGAACGGCGGCAGGCCCCAGGTCGTCGGCAGGCCGGCGACGTTGTACGACTCCTTGACCGTCATCGGCACACCCAGCAGCGCACCGGATTCGCCGTTCGCAACGGCCTCGTCGCAGCGCTTCGCCTGCGCGCGTGCGCGCTCGAAATCACGCACCACGACGGCGTTGATCGCGCCGTCGCGCCGCTCGATGCGCGCGATCGCCGCGTCGCACAGTTCGACCGCGCTGACGCGGCGCGAGCGCACGGCTTCCGCCATCGCAGTGGCCGATGCCTTTTCGAGATCGGGAAGTTCTGAGCTCGTCATCGTGGATCCTCCGCAGATGGTTGCTCGTCGCGTTGCCGTCGGCGCAAAATGAGTGCGTACTCGACAGGAAGCCATCATGTTGACACACGCTCCCGTGACCACAATGTTGCCGGTCAAGGATCTCACTCGCGCCCGCCAGTTCTACGAGGACAGGCTGGGTCTCACGCCGATCGGCCTGCAGGCCGACGGCAAGTTCAGCTACGACTGCGGCGGCTCGACGCTGGCGCTGTTTCCGAAGGAGGGCGGCACCAAGGCCGATCACACCGCGATCAGCTTCCGCGTGCCCGACATCGCTGCCAGTGTCGTCGAGCTGAAACGCACCGGCGTCGTGTTCGAGGACTACGACTTTCCGGGTCTGAAGACCGTCGAGCATGTCTGCGTGCTCGGCGCCGAGAAGGCCGCGTGGTTCCTCGACACCGAAGGCAACATCCTCTGCCTGCACGAAGACCTGGCTTGAGGGCCGCGCCGGTGCGCTCGCTCGGGCGCTGTCAGCCGTCGGACGGCGTCTCGTTCCCGGGCCGCTTGCGCACCGACGCGGCATAGGCGCCGATGCGGCGATGCGGATCCTGGTTCGGGCGGATCACGGTGGCGCGGAACTTCGCCCAGTCGCTCTCGTTCATCGCCGCGAGGCCATCGACCACCTCGAACGAGCGCAGGTGCGGCTCGGCGTACGTCTCGCGCTTCAGCGGCTGCACCTGGAACAGCGGCTTGCGCGTGCTGATGGCGATCGGCCGATCGGTCGCGGTGAGGCGGATGTTGACGAACAGCGGGCCGAACCAGCGATCCGTCTCGACGATGCCTTCGTAGGCCTCGTAGCCCTGGCTGCGTGCGATGTTGGCCGGCGGGCGGATCAGCGAGCTCCAGCCCGGCGCCGTCTGCACGAACAGGCCCGACCACACCTGCACGATGCCGGGCGTGAAGGTCTGCGATAGGAACGGCGGCGAGAAGCCGCGCATGTCCTCGGGCGCGATGGCATCGAACTGCGCGGCGAAGTGCGGGTCGACCTCGTCGCCGAGCGGGAACCAGCCTTCGGCGCCTTCGTGCGTCCAGATCGTGTCGGTGCCGTCCCATTGCAGGTGGAACGAAATCGGCGGGAAGACGTACCAGCCGAAGGCCGACGCACTCGTCAGCGCCTCGCAGTACTGAAACGCTGCGGTCGGGATCACGCCGAGTGCACCGCGATCGGCGCGCACTGGCAGCAGGCTGTCGGGCAGGGCGCGGTAGAACGCGATCACGCGGTCGTCGGCCCAGCGGCCGGGGGGGGTGTCACTCATGCAGATGCCAAGCGGCGGTCAAAGAAAAACCGGCTGCGCGATGGCAGCCGGTTCGGGTCGCGGATGCGTGTCGCGATCAGCCGCGCTGCGCGCGCGCGAGGTACGGTGAACGCATGCCGCCCATCGACACCTTGCAGGCCGGCGCCTTGCGCAACTGCACTTGCACGGTCGGTGCCTGCGTGCGGGCGAGGTACGGCGAACGCATGCCGCCCATCGACACCTTGCATGCGGGGCGATTCGAGAGTTCGACGCGGACGGGGTTCAGATCTGCTTGCTTGCTCATTCCTGGCTCCTGTTGTTGGACTCGACGACTGCCTTGTTCGGATCAGTCAAGCCGACTGTATGCGGTGTGTGCACTAATTCAAGTTTCGGCGTGTAACGCGAGCCGAAAAAAAACCCACCCGCGCGAGCGGATGGGTTTCAAAGTCCTTCAGAAAAAGGACGTCGTTGGGACTGGTAGCGGCTCTGTGCCCTGTTCCGTGTGATATTTCTCACCGGGCTTCAGCAGCTTTGCAACGTGCCTGTGATCGAGGCCCCGTGTGACAGCAACACGCCGACTCTAGAGAAGACGCGTTGGCATGGCCATCCCCAGTTCGAGGGGCGCACGGCAGCGCGCGCGACAATGCCGCATGACCGGCCCACCGCAACGCCCCCTCGTGCAGCCCCTGAACGACCGCGAGCTCGACGAGTTGCAGGCCCTGCTCGACCGCGTTCCCGCGCCGCTCGAAGCGCTCGACGTGAGCATGCTCGACGGCTTTCTGTGCGGGCTGCTGGTGCAGCCGCGCGCCGTTCCGGTGGCGCGCTGGTTGCCGCACATCACCGATGTCGATGGCCGCCCGCTGCCGCCGAGCTTCGATGCGGCGCGCCTGAATGCACTGGTGCTGCGCCGCCACGTCGAGCTGAACGATGCGATCACAAGGCGCCAGTGGTTCGACCCGTGGGTGTTCGAGCTGGCCGACGACGCGGTCGCGGCGCGGGATGTCGATGACGACCTCGACGAACCGCCCGTCGATGCGGTGTACCCGTGGGTGGCCGGCTTCGCGACTGCGCTGGAGCTGTTCCCCGACCTGATGGCGCTCGACGCGGGCGAGCTCACCGAGCCGCTGGCACTGGTTTATCGCCACCTCGCGCCCGACGATCTCGAAGACGCCGACGATCTGCTCGAGGTGATCGAATCGCTCGAGCCGCCGGCCGACCTCGCAGCGGCCGTCGAGGAGCTGGTGCGCGCGACGCTGCTGCTCGCCGATGTCGGCCGGCCGCTCAGCGCGCCGGTGCCGCGCGGCCCGGCGCGGCGGCGCGGGCCGTCAAATCGCTAGCGGGTCGATGTCGACGGCCCAGCGCAGGATGCGCTGCTCGGCCTTGCGCCGGGGTTGCGCGTGCAGCGCCGGCAACCAGTCGCCGAGAAAGCGTTGCAGTGCGGCGCGGGAGGCGGATTCGATCAGCATCTGCATGCGTTCCACGTTCGCCACACGCGCCACGCCCAGCGGCACCGGCGGGTAGACCATCACCTGCTCGGCGCCGGGCAGGGTCAGCGCGAGCTCGGCGGCGGCTTGCAGGAACGCGCGCGCCGCCTCGGGTGTGCGCGCATCCGCGCGCAGGATCGCGAGGTGCGAATAAGGCGGCAGGCCGGCCATCTCGCGCTCCTTCAGCTGGCTGCTCGCGAAAGCTTCGAACTCGTGCCGGCGCAGCGCCGCGTAGAGCGCGTGCTGCGGATGCCAGGTCTGCACCCACATCTCGCTGCGCTCGGCTTGGCGCACATCGCGCCCGGCGCGGCCGCCGGCCTGCATCAGCAACGCGAACAGGCGCTCGGGCGCGCGGAAGTCGCTGCTGAACAACGAGCTGTCCGGGTTCACCGCCGCCACCAGCGTGATGCGACGGAAGTCGTGGCCCTTCGTCACCATCTGCGTGCCCACCAGCACATCGACCTCGCCTGCGTGCACGGCGCCGAGCTGGGCTTCGAGCGCGCCTTTGAGCCGCGTGCTGTCGGCATCGATGCGGGCGATGCGCGCGGGCGCGTCGTCGGGCGTGCGCAGCAGTGCACCGAGTTGTTCTTCGAGCCGCTCGGTGCCGCGGCCGATCGGCGCGATGTCGAGGTTGCCGCAATCGGGGCAGGCGCGCGGCACGCGCTCGGTCAGTCCGCAGTGGTGGCAGCGCAGCGTGCGGTCGAGCTTGTGGAATACGCGCCAGGCGCTGCAGTGCGGGCAGCCGCTCTTCCAGCCGCAATCGGTGCAATGCAGCACCGGCGCATAGCCACGCCGGTTCAGGAACACCAGGCTCTGCTCGCCGCGTGCGATGCGCTGCTGGATCGCGTCAATCAGCGGCGGCGACAGCGCGGTGTTCGCGCCGCGCTGCTTGGGTTGCTGATTCATGTCGATCAACCGCACCGTCGGCAGTGCGCCGCCGCCGACCCGCGCCGGCAGGCTCAGCCGCCGGTAGCGCCCTTCGTTCGCGCGCTGCCAGGTTTCAAGTGACGGCGTGGCCGAGCCGAGCACGACGACGGTGCGCTCCAGCCGGCCGCGGTACACGGCCAGATCGCGCGCCGAATAGCGCGCACCGTCCTGCTGCTTGTACGACGGATCGTGCTCCTCATCGACGACGATCAGGCCGAGCCGTGGCATCGAGGCGAACACCGCCAGCCGCGTGCCGAGCACCAGGTCGGCCAGGCCCAGGTGCGCCGCGAGCCAGCTGCGCAGCCGCTGTGCCGGCGTCAGTCCGCTGTGCAGCGAGACGATGTGGCGGCCCTCGAAGCGCTCGGCGAAGCGCGCTTCGAGCTGGGGTGTGAGGTTGATCTCGGGCACCAATACCAGCGCCTGTTGGCCGGCCGCGAGCGCCTGTGCGGCGGCGCCGAGGTAGACCTCGGTCTTGCCACTGCCGGTCACGCCGTGCAGCAGCAAGGTCGAGGGCGCGTCTTGCTTGGCCATCGCAGCCATCGCGGCGATCTGCGCGAGGGCCGCTGCCTGCGCCCCGGTCAGCGCGGGCGGCACGGTGGCGGGCGTGGTCGCGGGCTGATGGGCGAGCGCCTGGTGCAGCTTCTTGATCCGGTTCGCGAGCTGCGCGTCGTCGAGCTTGCGCAATTCGGGTGGCAGCACCGACAGCGCGATCTCACCGGTGCTGCGCTGGTAATACGCTGCTGCAAAATCGACGAGCGCACGCCACGATTCGCCCAAAGGCGGCAACGCTTCGAGGGCCACGGAAATGGGCCGAAGCGCGATGCCTGCGGCGGCGGCCGGCTCGCCGTGCCAGACGATGCCTGGCACGTCACGCTTTCCGAGCGGAACATTTACCAATGTTCCTGGCGACAGCGAGTGCTCACTTAAATAATCCAGCAGCGCTGCCAACCCGGTGTGTTGCGGGGCATCGACGGCCACTTTCACGATCACAGATTCAGCCACCGCAGCCTTGGCAAAAGTTATGGCACATAGCTAAATTCAAGTTCACGTCATCAGGCTAAGTCGATGATTCATAAGGCTTTCGGCGTCGGCTGCTCCGAACTGTGGATAACTTTGTGCGTAACCCTCGCCGGAATCGCCGCAAACGCTGATGGGGCCTTGTCTGGGAACCGATTCCCCGCTTCGGTTGCAATCAGACACAATCAATAAAATCAAGGACTTAGCGTTGATTGGTGTAAGTCCTATGCTGCGGTGCAGCGATCGTTGTGGCATGGAAAGAGCACGCCCGATTCTGGGGATAAGTCAAGCCCTGAGCACTCACTTACCGGCCAGCGAACGACACATGGCGGTCGTGGCGTTCAACCCTCACTTCGAGAGGCGCATTCGCCGCGAGACCTCGTGGACGGCGTCGACCAGCACCGCGACGTGGTCCGGCGGTGTGTGCTGGCTGATGCCGTGGCCGAGGTTGAAGATGTGGCCGCCAGGCGGGCCGAAACTCTCCAGCGTGCGCGACACCTCGGCGCGGATCTGCTCCGGGTTGGCGAACAGCACGTTCGGGTCGATATTGCCTTGCAGCGCAACGCGATCGCCGATGCGGGCGCGGGCGGTGCCAAGGTTCACCGTCCAGTCGAGCCCGACCACATCCGGCCCGGTCGCCGCGATCTCCTCCAGCCACAGCCCGCCGCCTTTCGTGAACACGATGTGCGGAATGCGCCTGCCCTCGTGCTCGCGCTTGAGCTGCGCCAGCACCTGCTGGGTGTAGGCGAGGCTGAAGGCCTGGAACGCGCCGTCGGCGAGCACGCCGCCCCAACTGTCGAAGATCATCACGGCCTGCGCGCCGGCCTCGATCTGCGCATTCAGGTACTGCGCCACCGCAGCCGCGTTCACGGTCAGGATGCGGTGCATCAAGTCGGGTCGGCCGTAGAGCATCGTCTTGACGAGGCGGTAGTCGTCCGAGCCGGCGCCCTCGACCATGTAGCAGGCGAGCGTCCACGGGCTGCCCGAGAAACCGATCAGCGGCACCCGACCGTTCAGCGCTTTGCGGATCGAGCTGACCGCATCGAATACATAACGCAGCTTCGCCATGTCGGGCACGGCCAGCTTTGCGACCGCGGCCTCGTCGCGCAGCGGGTGCGCGAAGCGCGGGCCCTCGCCTTCGGCAAAGCTCAGGCCCAAGCCCATCGCATCGGGCACGGTGAGGATGTCGCTGAACAGGATCGCGGCATCGAGCGCGTAGCGGTCGAGCGGCTGCAAGGTAACTTCAGTGGCGTAGCCCGGGTTCGTCGCCAGCCCCATGAAGCTGCCGGCCTTGGCGCGCGTGGCGCGGTACTCCGGCAGGTAGCGCCCGGCCTGGCGCATCAGCCAGACGGGCGTGTGATCGGTGGGCTGGCGCAGGCAGGCGCGCAGGAAGCTGTCGTTTTGAAGGGGGGCAGACATCGAACGATTATCACGCCCATAATTTGCGCTCGCCCACAGGAGAACCCATGCGCGCAGACACCATCCTGGCCACCATCGGCAACACACCGCACATTCGCATCAACCGGCTGTTCGGCGCCACGCACAGCGTCTACATCAAGAGCGAGCGCGCCAATCCCGGCGGCTCGATCAAGGACCGCATCGCGCTGTCGATGGTCGAGGCCGCCGAAGCTTCCGGCGCACTCAAGCCGGGCGGCACGATCATCGAGCCGACCTCCGGCAACACCGGCGTCGGCCTCGCGATGGTGGCCGCGGTGAAGGGCTACAAGCTGATCCTCGTGATGCCCGACAGCATGAGCGTCGAGCGGCGTCGCCTGATGCTGGCCTACGGCGCGAAGTTCGAGCTCACGCCGCGCGAGAAAGGCATGAACGGCTCGATCGCGCGCGCCACCGAGCTGCTCGCGCAGACCCCCGGCGGCTGGATGCCGCAGCAGTTCGAGAACCCGGCCAACATCGACGTGCACGTGCGCACCACCGCGAAGGAGATCGCGGCCGATTTCCCGAACGGTGTCGATGCGCTGATCACCGGCGTCGGCACCGGCGGCCACCTGACCGGCTGCGCGATCGTGCTGAAGAAACTCTGGCCGAAGCTGCAGGTGTTCGCGGTCGAGCCGAGCGCGTCGCCCGTCATCAGCGGCGGCAAGCCCAGCCCGCACCCGATCCAGGGCATCGGCGCGGGTTTCATCCCGAAGAACCTGCATGTCGATGTGCTCAGCGGCACGATCCAGGTCGAGGCCGAAGCGGCGCGCGAGATGGCGCGGCGTTGTGCGCGCGAAGAAGGCATCCTCGTCGGCATCTCGTCCGGCGCCACCTTGGCGGCGATCGCGCAGAAGCTGCCCGAGCTGCCCGCTGGCGCCACGGTGCTCGGCTTCAACTACGACACCGGCGAGCGTTACCTGTCGATCGAAGGCTTCCTGCCGACCGAATAAATGTCTGCAGGCAAGCCGCGCATCCTGATCGTCGAGGACGAGCCGGGCATCGCCGATACGCTGCAGTACGCGTTGCGCACCGAAGGCTTCGAGCCGGCGTGGGTTGCGACCGGCGAAGCGGCGCTGGCGCAAGTGCAATCGCAACCGCCGGCGCTCGTGATCCTCGATGTCGGCCTGCCCGACAGCAGCGGCTTCGAGGTCTTCAAGCGGCTGCGCGCGATCGACGCGCAGGTGCCGGTGATTTTTTTGACGGCGCGCAGCGACGAGATCGACCGCGTCGTCGGCCTCGAACTCGGCGCCGACGACTACGTGCCCAAACCGTTCTCGCCGCGCGAGCTGGTGGCGCGCGTGCGCGGGGTCCTGCGGCGCGCGGCGCGGCCGGCCGCGAGTGCTGTGCCCATTGCGCCGATCCCGCCGGCCACCCCCGTCAGCGTCGACGAAGGCAAGCGCCAGATCCGCTTCTACGGCCGTCTGCTCGAACTCTCGCGCTACGAGTTCGGCCTGCTCGCCACACTCGCCGCGCGCCCCGGCCACGTGTTCTCGCGCGACGCGCTGCTCGAGCGCGTGTGGGACGACGCCACCGAGAGCCTGGACCGCACCGTCGATGCGCACGTGAAGACGCTGCGCGCCAAGATGAAGCTGGTCGCGCCGCGGCTGGAGCCGATTCGCACCCACCGCGGCAGCGGCTACGCGCTCGCCGAAGACTTGCCGGCGGAACCCTTAGCATCAGAGGCGACCTGATCCGCGGGCTGCCTCGCAGGAAGAAGAGATGAGACCGATTCAACGCGTGCGCCGCGCCCTTGTCGTCGCCACTCTGGCCGGCTTGGCTGCCGTACCCGCTGCACAGGCGGCGGACCAGCGCTACGCCGTGCTGTCGCTGATCGGCGACACGATCAACCTCGTGTGGTGGCAGCCTTCCATCGGCTCGAACATCGACCGCAATGAGCGCCAGGACGTGCCGACCACCGATGGGGCGCTCGACAACGTCGCGCTGCTCGCGGTCGACGACGCGCTCCGGCGCGCCAACCCGAAAACCAACGCGACGCTGCTGGCGTCCCGCGACCCGAAGTTGTTCGCGTTGCAGGCGAAGCTCCTCGACCGCGGCGGCGATACCGGCGAGTTGCTCGCTGCCGTGCAGGGCCTGCTGCGCCAGTCGCAGGCGACCCGGCTGATCCTCGTCACGAAGCACCGCGGTGACGCGCGCTTGCCGATGCGTTTCGAGTATGCCGGCAGCGGCAAGCTCACCGGCCTGGGCTTCTACATCGACCGGCGCATGCTGGTCAAGGACACCGACTCCGGCGCGGCCGATCGCGGGTTCATCGCGCCCTACGCCTACCTCGAACTGGCGCTGATCGACGCGCAGACGATGAAGCCGATCCGTCGCAGCGTCGTGCCGCAGGCCACCACGGTGGCGACGGGTTCGACGAAGGGGGCCGTGAACCCCTGGCAGGCCATGACCAACCAGGAAAAGTCCGACGCGCTCGCGCTGCTGATTCGCCAGGCTGTCGACCTTGCGATGCCTGAACTGCTCGCCGCCGAGTAGCGCCGGCACGTGGTGCGACCGTGACCAAGCGCACCCGAATTTTCATCGGCATCCTGCTCGCCTACGCGCTCGGCGTCGGGGTGTTGATGTACCGCCAGCTCGCCGACATCGACCCGCGCTACCGCGAGTCGGCCGAGGAGTCGATGGTCGAGACGGCGCAGCTGCTCGCCGCGATCGTCGAGAGCCACTCGACCGGCGGTGTGCTGCAGACCGACGCGTTGCAGCCGGTGTTCGACGCGCTCTACGCGAAGCGCTTCAGCGCCGACATTTACGGCGTCGAGAAGAGCCGCGTCGAGTTGCGGCTCACGGTCGTCGATCGGTCTGGGCGGGTCGTGTTCGATTCGCTCGGCCGCGCGGTCGGGGAAGATCATTCGCAGTGGCACGATGTGCACCGCGCGCTGCAAGGCCGGTACGGCGCGCGCGCCACGCCCGATGTGCCGGGTGATCCGAAATCGTCGGTGATGTTCGTGGCCGCGCCGGTGCGCGTCGGCGACCAGATCATTGGCGTCGTCAGCATCGGCAAGCCGGTGCAGAGCTTCGGCCAATTCATCGACGCGGCGCGGCGCAAGACGCTGCTCGTCGGCGCGACCTCGGTGGTCGCGGTGCTGCTGCTGGTGGTGATCCTGTCGCTCTGGCTGGTGCGGCCGTTCGGCGTGATCTCCGACTACGTGCGCTACGTGCGCGCGCAGCGCTCCTTCAGCCTGCCGCGCCTCGGCCGGCGTGCGCTCGGCGCGATCGGCGCGGCCTACGACGAGATGCGCGATGCGCTCGCCGGCCGCAACTACGTGGCCGATTACGTGCAGACGCTGACGCACGAGGTGAAGAGCCCACTCTCCGCGATCCGCGGCGCGGCCGAGCTGCTGCAGGAGGACATGCCCGAGGCCGACCGCGCGCGCTTCATCGGCAACATCGCGCGCGAGACGCTGCGCATCCAGGAGTTGGTGGACCGGATGATGGAGCTGACCTCGCTCGAATCGCGCCGCGCGCTCGACCGCACCGAGCCGGTCGATCTGCGCACGCTCGCGGCCGAGGTCGCGGCGAGCGCGCAGGCCAGCGGCGCGACGCGCGGCGTGCGCGTAGAGCTGACCGCGGGCGAGGCGATCAGCGTCGAGGGCGACGCCTTCCTGCTGCGCCGCGCGCTCGCCAACCTGCTGGACAACGCGATCGATTTTTCGCCGCGCGACGGCCTCGTCACGCTCGCGCTGCGGCGGCGCGGCCGCAGCGTCGATGCCGTGGTGCGCGACCACGGCCCCGGTATCCCCGACTATGCCGAGGACAAGGTGTTCGAGAAGTTCTATTCGCTGGCGCGACCGAACTCGATCAAGAAGAGCACCGGGCTCGGCCTGTCCTTCGTGAAGGAGATCGCCGAGTTGCACCAAGGGCGCGTGTCGTTGAAGAACGCCGACGGCGGCGGCGCCGTGGCGACCTTGTCGCTGCCGCTGGCCGACTTCACACAGGCTTCGAACCTGCTTCGCACACCGGCGTGATGCTCTGGTTCACGCAGCGTTCATCACCGCTGCGCTTCAGGAGTCTTCACGATGCGTCAGCTGTACCCTCTGCACCCACTGACCGAAGCCGGTCGCGTCCTGCTCTGCATCGCCGCGTCGCTGTTCGCCGCGCTCGCGCTGGTGGCGTGGACAGCGGTGCCGGCCGACGAGCTCGACGACCACGCCTCGATCACAGCCGCATCCGCGGCGCGTTGAGCTCGGGCAGCTCGCGCGCGGCCAGCCAGGCCGCCACCAGCGGCGCCGGGTCGCGCAGCTGCGCGGCCTGCCAGACCAGCTCGGGCGGTGCGACGCGCGTGCCGGGCGGGCTCGACGCGAGTTTCAGCGCGAGCTCGGCGACGAACTGCGCGACCTTGACGGCACGCACCGGCTGGTTCGTGCTCGCCACCATGATGCGCATCTGCGCCAACATGCCGTCGGCCAGGCGCTGCAGCCATTGCGTTGCGCGTTCGTTCGAAGGCGGCTGCGCCGAGCGCACGAACACGAGCTGCTCGAAGCCTAGCGCGGCGACGGCCTGCTCGTCGAGATTCGCCAGCCCGGCCTTGAGCGCGTCCGGCAGGTTCGCCGGCGAATGCGGCAGCACGACCACGAGCGCACGCACGCCGCGTGCGTACAGCCAGCACGCGAGGACGACCAGGTCTTGCGGCATCGGCCGAAAGAACGCGAGCTCGCGGCCGTTGGCGTGACGTTCGCGGTCGAACACGACCAACGCAGTGTGGGCGATCGGTGCGTCGTCGTGCGAGGCGTCCGTGCCGAAGTCGCCCACCACGACCGGCTCCAGCCCCTGCATCGCGGTGCCGAGCGCGCGCGTCGCGAGCACGCGCACGTTGGCGAAGCGGCGGCCGGCGAGCAGCGCTTCGAGCACCGCCGAGCCGAGTGCGCCGCCACCGCCGGCCACCAGCGCGGTCGTCATCGAAGGTGCCTCGGCCTGCGGGTTCGTGCGGCCTGACCGCAGCGCGTGGTTCAGCAGCGTCATGCGCGGACTTTAACCACGCGGGTCGAGGCGACCCGTATTGAAAGCGAGCGGCTTGGCCCAAAGTCCGGGCCGCGCGGTAGCATTGCGCGCCCTTGATTTGGAGGAACAACACCATGATTCGTGCTCTCGCTTTCTCGCGTCTTCGCGCCGCCGGTCTCGCACTGCTCGCCGCGTTCGCGTTGTCGGGCTGCGGCTACAACAACTTCCAGACGCTCGACGAGCAGGTCAAGGCGAGTTGGGCCGAGGTGCTGAACCAGTACCAGCGCCGCTCCGACCTGATCCCGAACATCGTCGCCACCGTGAAAGGCGAGGCCAGCTTCGAGCAGGACACGCTGACGAAGGTGATCGAGGCGCGCGCCAAGGCCACCAGCATCCAGGCCACGCCGGAGCTCGTCAACGACCCAGCCGCGTTCGAGAAGTTCCAGGCCGCGCAAGGCCAGCTCACGAGCGCGCTGAGCCGGCTGATGGTGGTGGCCGAACAGTACCCGAGCCTGAAGGCGAACCAGGCCTTCCAGGACCTGCGCGTGACGCTCGAAGGCACCGAGAACCGCATCACCGTGGCGCGCAACAAGTACATCGGCGCGGTCGAGGGCTACAACGTGCTGGCACGCAGCTTCCCGAGCAACCTCACCGCGATGGTGTTCGGCTACAAGACCAAGCCGAGCTTCACGGTGCAGAACGAAGCGCAGATCTCGGTGCCGCCGAGTGTGAACTTCGAGAAGCCTGCGCCGAAGTGACGCAAGGCTTCTGATGCGCCGCGTCTTCGCGTTCATCGCCGCGGCCTGGCTGGCGCTGGCCGCGCATGCGCAGCCGGTGCTGCCGGTGCTGCCGGTGCCGGCGCTGTCGGGCCGCGTGATCGACCAGACCGGCACGCTCACCGAGGCGCAAGCCGCCGCGCTGACGGCCAAGCTCGCAGCGATCGAGGCGCAGCGTGGCACGCAGGTCGTCGTGCTGATCGTGCCGACGACGCAACCGGAGGACATCGCGAGCTACGGCTTCCGCGTCGCCGATGCGTGGAAGCTCGGGCGCCGCGATGTCGGCGACGGCCTCGTCGTGATCGTCGCGAAGAACGACCGGCGCGTGAACATCGAGGTGGCGCGCACGCTCGAGGGGCCGATCCCGGATGTGCTCGCCGGCCGCATCATCAACGAGCAGATCAAGCCGGCGTTCAAGGTCAACGACTACGCCGGCGGGCTCAATGCCGCGATCGATCGGCTCGACAAGGCGATTGCCGGCGAGGCGCTGCCGGCGCCTAGCGCGAATGCGCGCGCGCGAAAAGCGAGACCGGGCTTCGACATCCAGGATCTCGCGATCTTCCTGTTCGTCGGCGTGCCGATCCTCGGCGCGGTGCTGACCGGCATCTTCGGCCGCAAGCTCGGTGCGCTCGCGACCGGCGGCGTGGTCGGCGGCATCGGCTTCTGGCTCACCACGAGCCTGTTGATCGCGGGCGGCGCCGGGCTGATCGCGCTGTTCCTCGTCGGCGTGATCGGCATGGGCAGCGGCGGCCTCGGTCGCGGCCGCGGCGGGCCGATCATCTGGGGCGGCGGTGGGGGCGGTGGTGGATTCGGTGGGGGTGGCGGAGGCGGCGGCTTCAGCTCGGGCGGTGGCGGCAGCTTCGGCGGCGGCGGCGCGTCGGGGAGTTGGTGATGGATCACTGGCTTGTTCGCCTCTTTAAACATCGCCGGCTCGACGAGGCCGATGTCGAGCGGCTGCTCGGTGATGGTGCGCTCAAGCGCCTCGAGGCGCGTGTCGCCGCGAGCGAGCGGCACCACAGCGGCGAGATCCGCGTCTGCATCGAGGCCGGGCTGCCGCTCAGCTACATCCGCCGTTCGGCGCCGGTGCGCGAGCGCGCGGTGATGATGTTCGGCAAGCTGCGCGTCTGGGACACGATGCACAACAACGGCGTGCTGATCTACCTGCTGCTCGCCGAGCACGCAATCGAGATCGTTGCCGATCGCGGCGCGGCGCAGCATGTTGACGCGGCGCACTGGCAGCACATCGCCGCGACGATGAGCGCGGCTTTCAAGGCCGGTCAGTTCGAGGCCGGTCTGAATCAGGCCATCGATGCGGTCGATGCCTTGCTGGCGCGGCACTTCGCGCTCGCGCCGGGCGACGCCAACCCGAACGAGTTGCCGGACGCTCCCTACCTTCGCTAGTTGGGATGCGCGTCGGCGCTCGCCTCGGCGGGCTGCGCACGCACCGCCCACACCACGCCCGCGACCAGCAGCGCCACGCCGATCAGCGTCTGCGCTTGCGGTGCGCGGCCGCGCAGCGCGAACGCATAGCTCAGCGCGGCCAGCGTCTCGAACACGATCAGCTGGCCCGAGAGGGTTGGCGGCAGGCGCTGGCTCGCCTCGTTCCAGCACAGCGTGCCGAGCCACGAGGCGAACAGGCCGATCGCGAACATCAGCAGCAGGAAGTCGAGCACGCGCGGGCCGAAGGGCATCGGGAAGGGGTCGCCGCTCGTCGCGTGCCATGCCCACGTCAGCGCATAACCGAGCAGCGCCAGCGGCAAGGTCATCAGGCCCTGCGCGGTGGCCCAGCCGCGCGGGCTGCGGTCGGGGTGGGCGCGCAGCCATTCGGCGTTGCGGATCGGGTACCAGGTCCAGCACGCAACGGCGCCGACGGCGAGCAGCGCACCGACCGTGTAGCGCGCCATGTCGGCGTGCGGGTCGGCCTTCAGCTGCTCGAGTTCGACGTGGTTGACGAGCCCGATGCCGAGCGCGATCAGCGCCAGCGACGGCAGCAGCCGCCGCCACGCCAGCGGCGCTTCGGCGCGCGCACCCGGCGCCTTCGCGCGCAGCTTCGAGGTGATCGCGATCACGACCGGCAGCGTGCCGATGATCATCGTCGGCAGCGGCCCGCCGGCGCGCTGGATGGCGCTGGCGAGGAACAGGTAGTAGACGATGTTGCCGACCAGTGCGAGCTTGAGCGCCTCGACCCAGTCGGCGCGCGTCAATGCTCGCAGCTTGTCGCGGTCGAACCAGGCCAGCGGCAGCGCGATCAGCCCGAACGCGAGGTAGCGCCCGAACGATTGCAAGGTCGCCGGGTACTCGGGCAGCAGCAGCGGGCCGACGAACACCAGCCCCCACATCAGGCCGGCGGCGAGCGCGAACAGGACGCCCGAGAACAAGGGTGCTTTGAACATGAGGCGGGAGTGTCGCTCAGCCGCCGAAGTGGTCAGAAAATGAGGGTCACCGACCGTTTCGGTGTCGGCGGGATGGTCACCATCGCGCCACAGTGACGCTGCGGCGGCGACATCCGTGCACGGCTACCATCGCGCATGGCCAGCGTCACCACCACCGTCGAAGAGCTGCTGAGCCTGGCGATCCGCCATGTGAATGCGGGCCAGCGCGAGAGGGCCCGCCTGCTCTGTGAGCACGCCGCAGCAACGCACCCGCCGCATCCGGCAGTGCAGCAACTGCTCGCGGTGATCACCCTGCAGCAAGGTGAGGCTGCGACGGCCGCTGAACTCGCTGCGGCCAGCCTCGCGCTGCGGCCCGGCCATGCGCCGACCTTGCGCGTGGCCGCCGATGCGTGGTTCCAGCTCTCGCTGGCGCGTCATGCGGCGGGGGATCTGGCCGGCGAAGCGCAGGCCCTGCGCGACGTGTTGCGGTTTGCGCCGAATCGCGTCGAGGCCGAGGTGAATCTGGGCATCGCGCTGCAGGACGAAGGCAAGATTGATGATGCCATGCGCGCCTACGGCCGCGCCTACCGCGCACGCGAGGACACGTTCGGCCGCATCGCGCACGCGCTCGCGTCGGCGAACGTCGGCCGGATGTGGTTGGACCTCGACGACTTGCGCGCCGCGCTGCGCAGCGCGCCAACGTAGTTCAGGCACCGCCGCGCTTGCTGCGGAAGCCCTTGCGGTACACGCCCGGCCCGCCCATGATCTGCGCTGCCAGCGCGTCGTAGCCGAGCACCTGCGCAGCCGACATCTGCTCGCAAACCAGTGCGGGCGCCTCGCGCGGCACCGCAAAGCACTGCGCGATCGGCGTGCCGCGCGGCAGCACACCGCTAAAGCTCGCATCGATCCACATCGCAGGGAAGTTGATGCCGACTTCGTTGAAGCGATCGGCATCGACAAGCCCGGTGATCAGGCGAAACGGCAGATCGTCGCGATTGATCGGGTGCACGGCCATCAGCGACCAGCCGGGTTCGAGCTCGATGGTCCAGAAGCTGTTGAACTTGATTGCCGAACGAGCGCCGTGCGCGAGCGGCGAGCCGGTGAGTTGCTCGGGCACATGAAAGCTCAGCGGCGCGCGCGGGTGGCCGTGCGTCGCGAGTGCCGGCAGCGGCCAATCCCAGCTGAACTGCCCGGCTTCGACGATCACGTCGCACGGCAGCAGCATCATGAAGCCGTGCGCCATTGCGTCGACGAACGGCGGGCATTGCTTGACGGTGCGGATGCTGCGCTGATGCACAGCCGACGGCGCGCGCGGCGCCATCTGCCGCAGCCAATCGGGCAGCGCGGCCTTTGCCGGAACGGGCCGTGGCAGCACGTCGATCAGTGCCGGGTCGCAGCGAAAGATGATGTTCATGGGGTGCAAAGAATAGCGCCCTGACGACCGCAGGGGTCGGCAGGGCGCGTCGGCTCAGATCGTTGCGAGGGTCAGCGAACCTTGCCGGCCTTCCACGCGTTCAGCAGCGTGTCGTAGGCAATCGTCTCGCCCTTGGGCTTTTCATTCGCCAGCTTCTTCCACGGCGCGCCCTTGTCGCTCAGGTACTTGTTCGGGTCGCCCTTCGGGTTCAGCTTCGGCGCGCAGTGCGCCATGCCCGCGCGTTCGAGGCGGCCCATCACCTGGTCCATCTCTTCGGCCAGATTGTCCATCGCGGCCTGCGGCGTCTTCTCGCCGGTCACGGCGACCGCCACGTTCTTCCACCAGAGCTGCGCGAGCTTCGGGTAGTCGGGCACGTTGGTACCGGTCGGCGTCCAGGCCACACGCGCCGGGCTGCGGTAGAACTCGATCAGGCCGCCGTACTTGTTGGCGTTGTCGGTGAAGTACTTGTGCTGGATGTCGCTCTCGCGAATGAACGTGAGGCCCACGACCGACTTCTTCGCCGAGACCGTCTTGCTGGTCACGAACTGCGCATACAGCCAGGCCGCGGCCGTCTTGTCGGCCGGGTGGTCCTTGAAGAAGGTCCACGAGCCCACGTCCTGATAGCCGTTTTGCATGCCCTGCTTCCAGTACGGGCCGTTCGGTCCCGGCGCCATGCGCCACTTCGGCGTGCCATCGGCATTCACGACCGGCAACCCGGGCTTGACCATGTCGGCCGTGAACGCGGTGTACCAGAAGATCTGCTGCGCGATCTGGCCTTGTGCGGGCACCGGGCCGG
>CAXTSS010000022.1:0-48116 GCA_964247075.1 uncultured Rhizobacter sp.
GCGGTGTACCAGAAGATCTGCTGCGCGATCTGGCCTTGTGCGGGCACCGGGCCGGCTTCGCCGAAAGTCATGCCGGTGGCTTCTTTCGGCGCGTACTTCTTCATCCAGTCGACGTACTTCGTGAGTGCGTAGACAGCCGCCGGCGAGTTGGTGGCGCCACCGCGCGAGACCGAGGCACCGACCGGCGTGCACTTGTCGGCGCCGACGCGGATGCCCCATTCATCCACCGGCAAGCCGTTCGGGATGCCGATGTCGGCGGTGCCGGCCATCGACAGCCACGCATCGGTGAAGCGCCAGCCCAGCGACGGGTCCTTCTTGCCGTAGTCCATGTGGCCGTAGATCGGCTTGCCGTCGAGCGTCTTCACGTCTTCGCTGAAGAACGCGGCGATGTCTTCATAGGCGCTCCAGTTCAGCGGCACGCCCAGATCGTAGCCGTACTTGGCCTTGAACTTGGTCTTCAGATCTTCGCGTGCGAACAGGTCGGCACGGAACCAGTACAGGTTCGCGAACTGCTGGTCGGGCAGTTGGTAGAGCTTCTTGTCGGGCGCGGTCGTGAAGCTCGTGCCGATGAAGTCCTTCACGTCCAGACCCGGGTTCGTCCACTCCTTGCCGCTGCCGACCATGTAGTCCGACAGCGCGAGGATCTTGCCGTAACGGTAGTGCGTGCCGATCAGGTCGGAGTCGGAAATCCAGCCGTCGTAGATCGACTTGCCCGACTGCATCGAGGTCTGCAGCTTCTCGACGACGTCGCCTTCCTGGATGATGTCGTGCTTGACCTTGATTCCGGTGATCTCCTCGAAGGCCTTCGCCAGCGTCTTCGATTCGTACTCGTGCGTGGTGATCGTCTCGGAGACGACCGAGATCTCCTTCACGCCCTTCGCACTGAGCTTCTTCGCGGCGTCGATGAACCATTTCATCTCGGCCAGTTGCTGATCCTTGTTCAAGGTCGAGGGTGTGAACTCGGCGTCGATCCACTTCTTCGCCGCTGCTTCGTCAGCCCATGCGCTCTGGCCGAGGGCCAGAGCGGCAGCGGCCAGGGCCACAGCATTCAAGCGCAATTTCATTGAGGTCTCCTGAAGTTCTTCCCGTTGATGAGGCGACGTGCGGCTGGGAAGGGATGGCCGCACGCCTTTCTTGAAAACTAGCCCTTGCGGATGATCAGCGCGAGCAGCAGCATCGACACGATGAAGCTGATCCAGATCGACGGCTCCGCCTCCAGCCCGAACCAGACGATCATCTTTTCGCTCACCGCGACGAAGGCGAGGTTGACGTAGGCCGCGCCCAGCAGGCCGATGAACAGGCGATCGCCGCGCGTCGTCGCGATCGGCAGCCAGCCTTTGCGCTCCACCGTGGGCGACTTGAGCTCCCACACCGTCATGCCGACGAGCATCAACACGATGCTGCAAAAGAAGATTGCCACCGGCAGCGTCCAGGCCATCCATTCGAACATTTCAAAGGTCCTTTGATCTAAACGCGGCCCATGGCAAAGCCCTTGGCGATGTAATGCCGCACGAACCAGATCACGATCGCGCCCGGCACGATCGTCAGAACACCCGCAGCGGCGAGTACGCCCCAGTCCATGCCCGACGCGCTCACCGTGCGCGTCATCACGGCGACGATCGGCTTCGCGTTCACGCTCGTCAGCGTGCGCGCCATCAGCAGCTCGACCCAGCTGAACATGAAACAGAAGAACGCCGCCACGCCGACGCCGGCCTTGATCAGCGGGATGAAGATGGTGAGGAAGAAGCGCGGGAACGAGTAGCCGTCGATGTAGGCCGTCTCGTCGATCTCGCGCGGGATGCCGCTCATGAAGCCTTCGAGAATCCACACGGCCAGCGGCACATTGAACAGCAGGTGCGCGAGCGCGACCGCGATGTGCGTGTCCATCAGCCCGAGCGTGGTGTAGAGCTGAAAGAACGGCAACAGGAACACGGCCGGCGGCGTCATGCGGTTTGTCAGCAGCCAGAAGAACACGTGCTTGTCGCCGAGGAACGAGTAGCGCGAGAACGCGTAGGCGGCGGGCAGCGCGACGACCAGCGAGATCACCATGTTGATCGCGACGTAGATCATCGAGTTGATGTAGCCCGAGTACCAGGACACATCGGTGAAGATGGTGCGGTAGTGATCGGTCGTGAAGTGCTGCGGCCACAGGCTGAACGTGGACAGGATTTCCTCGTTCGTCTTGAACGACATGTTCACCATCCAGTACACCGGCAAGATCGCGAACACGAGGTACAGGATCAGGAAGACGATCCGCTTCTTGAAGCGCTTGTCGTCCATGTCAGTGCTCCACGCCGTCGGCCGTGCCGACGCGCTGCATCCAGTTGTAGAGGATGAAGCACAGCAGCAGGATGATCAGGAAGTAGATCAGCGAGAATGCCGCCGCCGGCCCGAGGTCGAACTGGCCGACCGCCTTCTGTGTCAGGTATTGCGAGAGAAAGGTCGTCGCGTTGCCCGGCCCGCCGCCGGTCAGCACGAAGGGCTCGGTGTAGATCATGAAGCTGTCCATGAAGCGCAGCAGCACGGCGATCATCAGCACGCCCCTGAGCTTGGGCAGCTGGATGTAGCGGAACACCGCGAGCTTGCTGGCACCGTCGATGCTCGCGGCCTGGTAGTAGGCGTCGGGGATCGCGCGCAGCCCCGCGAAGCACAGCAGCGCGACCAGCGGGGTCCAGTGCCACACGTCCATCAGCAGCACGGTGAGCCAGGCGTGCGTGGCGTTGCCGGTGTAGCTGTAGTCGAAGCCGAGTTTGGCGAGCGCCGCGCCGAACAGGCCGATGTCGGTTCGGCCGTAGATCTGCCAGATCGTGCCGACCACGTTCCATGGAATCAGCAGTGAGATCGCGACGAGCACGAGCACCAGCGACGACTTCCAGCCCTTCGCCGGCATCGACAACGCCAGGCCGATGCCGAGCGGGATCTCGACCAGCAGCACCGACAACGAAAACCCCATCTGGCGGAGCAGCGCACCTTGCAGGTCGTCGTCGCGCATCACCGATTTGAACCATTCGGTACCGACGAACACGCGGCGCTCGGGCGAGATGATGTCCTGCACCGAGTAGTTCACCACCGTCATCAGCGGCAGGATGGCCGAGAACGCCACGCACAGCACCACCGGCAGGATCAGGAACCAGGCCTTCTGGTTGACGGGCTTCATCGTGCCCCCTTCGCGCCTGCGGCGCGGTCCCCCCGAGGGGGAGTTTCGCCCGACTTGAGGCGGCTCGGCGTCGTGCTCATGCGATCAGCTCCTCGTTCTTGTAAAAGCAGGTGTGGCTGCCCCGAATCGTCAACCACACCGTCTCGCCGACCTGGGGCGCGCGCTGTTCCGCGCCGAGCCGCGCGCGGATCAACGGGCCATCGCTGCCGAGCCGCGCGGTCAGCAGCCAGTAGGTGCCGATGTCCTGCGCCTGCGTCACGGTGGCCGGCACCGCGCCGGCCGCGTTCGCGGCGGCCAGCGTCACGTACTCGGGCCGCACGCCGAGCGTGGTCGCGCCTTCCGGAGCGCCCGGCGTCACGCCGGCCGGCAGGAAGTTCATCCCCGGCGAGCCGATGAAGTGGCCGACGAAGGTGTGCGCCGGCCGCTCGAACAGCTCGGAGGCGCTGCCGATCTGCACCGCGCGGCCACGCGTCATCACGACGACCTGGTCGGCGAACGTCAACGCCTCGACCTGGTCGTGCGTCACATAGATCAGCGTCAGCTTCAGCTCGTGGTGGATCTGCTTGAGCTTGCGGCGCAGCTGCCACTTCAGGTGCGGGTCGATCACCGTCAGCGGCTCGTCGAACAGCACCGCGCTCACGTCCTCGCGCACCAGGCCGCGGCCGAGCGAGATCTTCTGCTTCGCATCGGCCGCGAGGCCGGCGGCGCGCATGTCGAGCTGCTTGGTCATCTCCAGCATCTCGGCGATGCGGCCGACGCGCTGCCTGATCTTCTCCGCATCGACGCCGCGGTTGCGGAGCGGGAATGCGAGATTCTCGGCCACCGTCATCGTGTCGTAGATGACCGGGAACTGGAACACCTGCGCGATGTTGCGCTGCTGCGGCGTGCGTGCCGTGACATCGACGCCGTCGTACCTGACGTTGCCGTGCGACGGTTTCACCAGGCCCGAGACGATGTTGAGCAGCGTCGTCTTGCCGCAGCCCGAAGGCCCGAGCAGCGCATACGCGCCGCCGTCCTCGAAGGTCATCTTCAATGGCAGCAGCGCGTAGTCCTCGTCGCGCTGCGGGTTCGGCTTGTAGGCGTGCGCCAGGTCGAGATCGATGCGGGCCATGTCAGTTCACTTCGGGCGCGACAAGGAGGTTGCCGGGTGTGTCGAACACGTACGCTTGCCGCGGATCGAGGTAGAGCGTGATCGGTTCGCCGAGCGTGAACACATGCACGCCGGTCAGCTGCGCGACGAGCTCGCCGATCTGCGTGCCGACGTGCACGAAGGTGTCGGAGCCGGCGATCTCGGCGAGCTCGACCTTTCCGGGCAGCGCCACATCGCCGGCGCGCTGATGCACGCGCAGCGCGCCGGCGCGCACGCCCAGCGTCAACGCCGGGTCGGGCGTGGCGGGCAAACCGATCGCCAACGAGACACCGCCTTGCAGCAGCATGCCGCCGGTTTGCGCGGTGGCCGTCACGAGGTTCATCGGCGGGTCGCTGAACGCGCGCGCGACGCGCAGCGAGCGCGGCCGGCGGAAGACCTCCGCAGTCGGCCCGTATTGCAGCAGCTCGCCGCCGTCGAGCACGGCGGTGTAGCCGCCGAGCAGCAGCGCCTCGGTCGGCTCGGTGGTGGCGTAGACGACGGTCGATTGGCCGCTCGCGAACAGCTGCGAGAGCTCGTCGCGCAGTTCTTCGCGCAGCTTGTAGTCGAGGTTCACGAGCGGCTCGTCGAGCAGCATCAGCGGCGCGTTCTTCGCCAGCGCGCGCGCCAGCGCCACGCGCTGCTGCTGGCCGCCCGAGAGCTCGGCCGGCAGGCGCTTCAGGAAGGGCTCGATGTGCAGCTTGGCGGCGAGTTCATTGACGCGCGCCGTGATGTTCGCCTCCTTGCGCAGCTTCAGCGGCGAGGCGATGTTGTCGGCCACCGTCATCGACGGGTAGTTGATGAACTGCTGGTAGACCATCGCTACGTTGCGTTCGCGCACCGGCTGGCGTGTCACGTCGACGCCATCGGCGAGCACGCGGCCCTTGAACGGCACGTCGAGCCCGGCCATCACGCGCATCAGCGTGGTCTTGCCGGCCTGGGTGGCGCCGAGCAGCACGGTGACGGCGCGCGGCACGAGTGTCAGATCGAGCGGGTACAGGTGGGTCTGCGCTCCCACCTTCTGCTCGATGCGTTCGAGCGTCAGTTCCATGCGGGCTCCGTCGCCGGTGAGTGGGTGGCGGCCACGTCGGCCCAGTGCGATTGGCACCACGCGGCCACGGCCGCGCGTTGTGCTCCGTCGAGATGCAGGCCGAGCTTGCTGCGACGCCACAGCACGTCGTCGGCGCTGCGCGCCCACTCATGCTCGTGCAGGTAGTGCAGCTCGGCCTCGAACAGGCCGCGCGCGACTTCGGCGCCGAGCTCGCTCTTCAGGATCAACTCGACACGCGCGCCGTAAGCGCGCGCGAGGCGCTTGGCGAGTGCCGGCGCCAGTTGCGGGTGGCGCACCGCGAGCGCTTGCGCGAAGCGCGCGAAATCCGCATCCGGTCGCTGCGCCTTGCCGATCCACCCGCTCAGGTCACCGCCCGGCAACGACGCGCCGTGTGTCCACGCGCCGCGGGTCGTGCCCATCGGTGCCGCGAGCAGATCGGCGGCCTCCTCGGCGAGCTTGCGAAACGTCGTGATCTTGCCGCCCCACACCGTCAGCAGCGGCGCCTGGCTCGCGTCGAGATCGAGCGAGTAGTCGCGCGTCACGGCCGACGGATCGCCCGATTCGTCGTCGAGCAGCGGGCGCACGCCGGCGTAGCTCCACACGACCTGATCCGGCGTCACCGGCTTGGCGAAGTAGCGGCTCGCCTGCTCGCACAGGTAGCTCGTTTCCTCGGGCGAGATGCGCGCGTCGCCGACGGCCCCCAGGTGCTCGACGTCGGTGGTGCCGATCAGTGTGTACTCGCCTTCGTAGGGGATCGCGAAGATGATGCGCTTGTCGGGGTTCTGAAAGATGTAGGCGTGGTCGTGGTCGAAGATCTTCGGCACGACGATGTGGCTGCCTTTCACGAGCCGCAGCGATTTCGGCCGCGGCACATGCGCGTGTTCGGCCAGAAACTGCGCCGCCCACGGGCCGGCGGCATTGACGAGCGCGCGCGCCCGCACGCGGCGTGTTTCGCCGCGCGGGCCTTGAAGCCGCGCCTGCCAGTGCGTCGCGGAGCGCTGCGCATCGAAGCAGCGCCAGCGCGTCAGCACCGTCGCGCCGTGCGCCTGGGCGTCGATCGCATTCAGCACGACCAGACGTGCGTCATCGACCCAGCCGTCCGAATACACGTAGCCTTTCGTGAACAGGGCTTTCAGTGGCCGGCCGGCCGGGTGGGTGCGCATATCGACTGTCGCCGAGGCCGGCAGCACTTCGCGGCGCGCGAGGTGGTCGTACAAAAACAGACCGATGCGAATCATCCAGACCGGCCGCAGCGTCCTGTCGTTCGGGTCGTGCGGCATCACGAAGCGCAGCGGCCACATGATGTGCGGTGCGCTCTTGAGCAGCACCTCGCGCTCGGCGAGCGCCTTGCGCACCAGCGAAAACTCGTAGTACTCGAGGTAGCGCAGCCCGCCGTGGATCAGCTTGGTGCTGCTCGACGAGGTGTGCGAGGCGAGATCGTCCTTCTCGCACAACAACACGCTCAAGCCCCGGCCGGCCAGATCGCGTGCGATCCCCGCGCCGTTGATCCCGCCGCCCACGACCAGCACGTCGCAGGCGTGCGCGGGCGCAGCGGCTTCGGCGGCGTCGGGGCTGCAGGGGTCGGTCAAGCGGTCTCCTCAACGGGGTGACAGATTTCACGCTTCACCGAGCGCGAGCTGTTCGATTTTGTTCGTTTATGATCTTCTCTTTTCTATTGTTAGCTGAACGCTTCACAAAGCGCAAGCGAGATTTCCGCGATGGCCCACCGGGAAACCCTTGCTACGCTCCCAAGCATGACCCCGAATCCGCGTCAGGCACTGTTGTTGGACGAGGTGCGCGCGCGCGGCTCGATGTCGGTGGAGGCGCTCGCCGAGCAGTTCGACGTGACCCTGCAAACCGTGCGGCGCGACGTCAAGCTGCTGTCGGATGCCGGCCTGCTTGCGCGCTTTCACGGCGGCGTGCGCGTGCCGAGTTCGACCACCGAGAACATCGAGTACCTGCAACGCCAGATGCTCAACGAGCAGGCCAAGCAGCGGATCGCGCGCACCGTGGCCGCGGCCGTGCCGGCGGGCTGCTCGCTGATCATCAACATCGGCACCACCACCGAGGCGATCGCGCGCGAGTTGCTGCGCCACAAGGGCCTGCGCGTGATCACGAACAACCTGAACGTTGCGGCGATCCTGTCGGACAACCCCGACTGCGAAGTGATCGTGGCCGGCGGCGTGGTGCGCTCGCGCGACCGCGGCATCATCGGCGAGATGACCGTGGATTTCATCAAGCAGTTCCGGGTCGACATCGGCCTGATCGGCATCTCCGGCATCGAGGCCGACGGCAGCCTGCGCGACTACGACTACCGCGAGGTCAAGGTGGCGCGCGCGATCATCGAGCACTCGCGCGAGGTCTGGGTCGCGGCCGACCACAGCAAGTTCAATCGGCCGGCGATGGTCGAGCTCGCGCGCTTCGATCAGGTCGACACGCTGTTCACCGACGCCGCGCCGCCGGCGCCGTTCCCGCAGCTGCTGAGCGCCGCGGGCGTGAACTGCGTGACGTGTTCGTGAGGGACGATCGATGAGCAAGCTGACCCACATCCTCGCGCTCGACCAAGGGACATCGAGCTCGCGCAGCATCGTGTTCGACTCGCGCGGCCGCATCCAGGCGATGGCGCAGCGCGAGTTCCGGCAGATCTACCCGCAGCCGGGCTGGGTCGAGCACGATCCGGCCGAGATCTGGGCCACGCAGCTCGCCACCGCGCACGAGGCGCTCGCGAAGGCCGGCCTGCGCGCCGACGAGATCGCGTCGATCGGCATCACGAACCAGCGCGAGACCACGGTGGTGTGGAACCGCGCCACCGGCGAACCCATCCACAACGCGATCGTCTGGCAGGACCGACGCGCCGAGCCGACCTGCGCTGCGCTGCGCGCGCGCGGGCTGGAGCCACTGTTCCGCGACAAGACCGGGCTCATCATCGATGCCTATTTTTCGGGCACCAAGCTGAAGTGGATCCTCGACAACGTGGCCGGTGCGCGTGCCTCGGCGGCGCGCGGCGAGCTTGCGTTCGGCACGGTCGATGCGTGGTTGATGTGGCAACTCACGAAGGGGGCGGTGCACGCCACCGATGTCAGCAATGCCTCACGGACCTTGCTGTTCAACGTGCGCCGCAACGCGTGGGACGATGAGCTGCTCGCGCTGCTCGACATCCCGCGCGAGCTGCTCCCCGCGGTGCATCCGTCGAGCCACGTCTACGGCCACACGCGCACCGACGTGCTCGGTGCGGCCGTGCCGATCGGCGGCGCGGCCGGCGATCAGCAGAGCGCGCTGTTCGGGCAGGCGTGCTTCAAGGCCGGCCTCGCGAAGAACACCTACGGCACCGGCTGCTTCATGCTGATGCACACCGGCGCGCAGTTCCAGACCTCGAACAACGGGTTGATCACGACCAGCGCGGCACAGCCCACCGCGACACCCGAGTTTGCGCTCGAAGGCAGCGTCTTCATCGGCGGTGCCGTCGTCCAGTGGCTGCGCGACGGGCTGCGGGCTATTTCTGCGAGCGGCGAAGTGCAGCAGCTCGCCGAGAGCGTGCCCGACAGCGGCGGCGTGATGTTCGTGCCGGCCTTCACCGGCCTCGGCGCGCCGTACTGGAAAGCGGATGCGCGCGGCGCGATCGTCGGCCTGACGCGCGGCAGCACCGTCGCGCACATCGCGCGCGCCGCGTTGGAGAGCATCGCGTTCCAGAGCGCCGCGCTGCTGCAGGCGATGAGCCGCGATGCGGTCGCCGCAGGCGGTGCGCCCGTGGCCGAGTTGCGCGTCGATGGCGGTGCCTGCGTCAACGACCTGCTGATGCAGTTCCAGGCCGATCTGCTCGGCATCCCGGTGGTGCGGCCGCAGGTGATCGAAACCACGGCCCTCGGCGCTGCCTACCTCGCCGGCCTGTCGTGCGGGCTGTACAAGAATCTGGATGAGCTGAGTGCGCAATGGGCGGTGGAGCGCGCGTTTCATCCGACGATGTCGCGCGAGCGCGCCGGCGAGCTGATGCAGCGCTGGGAGCACGCCGTCGCGCAGACGACCCTCTGACAGGCTGCTGACAATACGCTGTCAGCAGCCCCCGATCACGATGGAGGCTCCTCAACACCTGACCCAGGAGCACACCATGCAAACCATCCGTCACGCCATCGACTGGTTCGAAATCCCCGTGCGCGACCTCGACCGTGCGGCCACCTTCTACGAATCGCTGCTCGCGACCACGATCCGCCGCGAGACCATTGCCAACAACGCGCTCGGCTTGTTCGGCCGCGACGATACCGGCGTCGGCGGCTGCCTGATTGCCGGCGACGGCGCGCCTGCACCGTCGAGCAGCGGCACGCTGATCTACCTGCCGGCGGGCCCGTCGCTCGATGCGGTGCTGGCGCGCGTCGAAGGGCTCGGCGGGCGTATCACCACGCCCAAGGTCACGCTTCCCGGCGACATGGGCGTGTTCGCGCACATCGCCGACACCGAAGGCAACCGCGTCGGCCTGCACGCGCCGGTGTGACGATGAACGAGGTCGCGAACTGGGTTGCGGTGGCGAGCGCCGAGCACGTCGCGATCGGCCGCGCGCAAGGCTTCATGCAGGTCGGCCACGGCAAGGGCGCGCCGCTCAAGCGCCTGCACACCGGCGACCGCATCGCGTACTACTCGCCGGTGCGCGTGTTCGGCTCGAAGGACGCCTGCCAGGCCTTCACTGCGATCGGCACGGTGCGCGATGAGCGCGTCTACCAAGGTGTGCACAAGGCACCCGGCCTTGCGAATACGCAAGGCCACCCGCCGAGCGGGTGCGGTCCGGCTTGGGGCGGCCCGGCGCTCGTTCCGCAGGTGGCTGGCGGCTTCGAGCCGTTTCGCAAAGATGTTGCATGGTGCGAAGCGATCGAGGCGCCAATCCGGCCACTGCTCGACGCGCTGTCGTTCACGCAAGGCAAATCGAACTGGGGCTACGCCTTTCGCTTCGGCCTGCTCAAGGTCACGGCCGACGACATGGCGCTGATCGCGAAGGCCATGCATGCCGAGCTCGAACGATGAGACGCGCTGAGCGTCTGTTCCAGATCGTCCAGCTGATCCGGGGACGGCGCCTCAGCACGGCGGCCTTTCTGGCCGAACGGCTCGAAGTCTCGGAGCGCACCGTCTACCGCGACATCGCCGAGTTGATGGTGCAGGGCGTGCCGATCGAGGGCGAGGCCGGTGTCGGCTACCGCATGAACGCCAACTTCGACTTGCCGCCGCTGATGTTCACCAAAGACGAAGCGCAGGCCCTGGTGGCCGTCGTGCGGCTCGCGCAGCCGCGGCTTGATGTGGCCCTGAGCCGGCATGCCGAAGGCGCGTTGTCGAAGATTCTCGCGGTACTGCCGGCCGCCGCGCGGGCCGCGGCCGAGAGCCTGGCGGTCTACGCGCCGCCGTTCGGGATCGACGAGGCGACGCGCACGCGGCTCGAAACCTTGCGCGTTGCGACCGACGCGCACCATGCGCTGCGCATCGTCTACGTCGATCTCAAGGAGCAACGCAGCGAGCGCATCGTGCGGCCACTCGGCTGCTTCTACTGGGGCGCGGTGTGGACGCTCGCGTCGTGGTGCGAGACGCGCGCAGGCTTTCGCAACTTTCGCGTCGACCGCATCGAACAGGTCGACGTGCTCGACCAGCGCTTCCGTGACGAGCCCGGCAAGACCCTGGCGGATCTGTTCCGGCGCACCGAAACCGAACGCCGTTCGTTCAGGCCGTAGCCTGAGCCTGCTCCGGGGCGGCGGTGGTGGGAATCACGCCGACCCAGCTCCGCTCCATCTCTTCGAACACCGTGTGATCGACTTCGCTCACGTCGGCCGGCAGACTGGAGCTGAAATCGTCGTCCGCATGCGCCGAGTCGAGCGCCGCGGCAACCGTGGGCTCCGCGGTCGGCGCCTCGACGACGCGCGGCCGGTTCTTCACGATCACGGCCATGCGCGAGCGCAATTCGGCCAGGCCGGTCGGCGACCAGTCCCAGACGAGCCGCTCGAGTTCGGTGAGTGCGTTGGCGACGACGCGCACCGGCAGCGCCTCGAAGCCGGTCAAGCCGTCCCGGTGCAGCGCGCGCTCGACGGCGGCGAGGTGGCGCATCAGCTGCCGTGACGACGGGTGCTGGCTCATCAGTTCGTGCAGGTCGCGCTTCATGTGACGGACGTGCTTGCGAATCTTCTCGCGCGCCTGTTCGCGCAGGCTGGCTTGCGAGGCGCCCAGCGTGATGTTGCCTTCGTCCAGCTTGATCGGCTTCTCCAGGAACTGACGGACCGACGACATCGATTGGCCGAGTTGGGATTTCAGGACTTGCAGCATGGTCGTTACCCAGGGAGGAATGACGCAAATTCTTTCAAATGCCGATGCGCTTGACCACCGCCGAATCGCGGGAGTGAATTTGTCGCGGATGGATGCGCTCGGCCCGCCGATCGTGAGGCGCGTCACGAAAGAATGCAGGAGCTTCCGACATTGCGAGAATCCACGTCATGCAACTGCACTACTACCCCAGCAACGCCAGCATGGCGCCGCACCTCGTGCTCGAGGAAATCGGCGCACCCTGCGAGCTCGTGCTCGTCGATCGGCGCAAGAATGCGCACAAGTCGCCCGCCTACCTCGCGCTGAACCCGAACGGCCTGATCCCGGTCTTCGTCGATGGCGACCTGGTGCTGTACGAGACCGCGGCGATCTGCCTGCACCTGGCCGATACGCACCCGGCCGCCGCGCTGATGCCGGCACTCGGCACGCCGGCGCGTGCGCACGCCTACAAGTGGCTGATGTGGCTCACGAACACGCTGCAGGCCGCGCTGATCGTGTACTTCTACCCGGAGCGCTGGGCCGACACGCCCGAGGCCACCGCGCAGGTCAAGACGCACGCCGAGGTAAAGATCGGTGCGATGCTCGACCAACTCGACGCGGAACTCGCGCGCACCGGCGGCCCGTGGTTCACGGGTGAGTCCTTCAGCGTGCTCGATGCCTATGTGCTGACCCTGTGCCGCTGGACGCGCGGCTTCGGCCGCCCGGCGCGGAGCCTGCCGAACCTCGCACCGTATCTTCAGCGCGTGCTCGCGCGGCCCGCTTCGCAGCGGGTGTTCGAGCGTGAGGGGCTGGCGCAGCCCTGGGTTTGAATCATGCGGCGGTGAGCGATACGAGCGCGGCCGTCACCTCCGCCTGCCCGAGCTCGAAGTAGTGGGTGTGCGCATCGGTGCCGAGGCACTGGTCGTGCCAGGACTCGCCGGTGCGAGCGATCACCCCGTAGTCCTCTTCCGGGAACTGCAGCGCGGCGGGCTGCTCGTCGCCGCTGCGCGACCAGAGCCAGCGCCCGACGTAGTCGCCGCTGCCCCACAGGTTGATCCAGCGCACCGCGCCGAGCGCTGCCGGGCTCGGGCCACGAAACGCCCCCTTCGCGCCGCCGAGCACCCAGCCGTACATCACCGGGAAGCGCAGTGCATAGAGCTGGCGCAGCGGGCTGCCCACGGTGAGCAAGCGGACGTGCCCGCGCAAGCGCGCACCGAGTGCGACGAGCGCGTCGCCCGCCGCCTGCCCGGGCCGCAGCAGCCGTTCGCGCTGCTGCAGGTAACGCAGCAGGTCGGCGGTGATCACGGTGCCCTGGCTGTGCGAGACGATCGCGATCTCGGTGTGGCCTGCGGCCAGCACGCGCTCCAGCAACGCGACATAGCGCTCGACGATCTGCACCCGCGAGATCGCGTCGCGCGGGAACTCGCGGAAGTGGTTGTCGACGTCGAGCGCGGCGTCCAGCGGTGCGCGCATCGCCCGCACCTTCTTGAAGGCCATCCCGCCGATCGCGATCAGCCCGGCCGCGCCGCCGCTGAGCGCGAGCACGAGCGAGGCGAGCGCCTTGTTCGACGCCGACTGTGTCGGCGACCAGAACTCGAGCAGGCGGTCTGTGAGGTCATGCACCTGCGTCGCGATCGGGGCGACGCAGTTGCCGTCGCTGGCCGCCGCGCGCTGTTCAGCGGTGCACGTCTGGTGGTCGGCCCACTGCTGCCACTGGCTTGCCGCAAGCACCATCGCAGCCACCAGCAGCAGCGGCAGCAGCAACCAGCTCCACCAGCAGGCCAGCCGCTCGATGGCCCGGTAGCCCAGCGTCAACCAGCGGCCCAGGCGCGCCGGCTTCACGCCGCCTGTGGCGCGCACCTCGACCAACAGGCTCGGCAAGAACGACAGCCCGATGAAGCCCAGCAACACCAGCAGCCCGAGCGCCACCGGCGCAAAGTTTTCGGTGCTGTTGGCCAGGCGTTGTTGCACGAACTCCGCCGCCGGCAGCGGCGTGCTGCCGAACCACCACGGCGTGTAGTGCAGGTCGGCGGCAAGTGATTTCAACGGCGCGCCGATCATCGACCACATCGTCATCGTGAACGCGAGAAAGATCCCAAGCGAGACGAACAGACCGAGGCGGCCGGTCACGACCGCCTGGTGCACCGTGGTCGTCGCATCGACACTCGCGGACTGCGGGCGCGCCGCCCGCCCGGCCAGCATCCCCGTCACGACCATGCCGACGACCAGCGGGGTGATCAGCATCCAGATCGCCACCTGGCCGAGCAGCAGGCCCTCCGCCGCATGGAGCACGCCCAGCGCCCAGCCGTCCCAGTTGTTCAGCCCGAACAACTGCCCGCCCCGCAGCACCATCGCCAGCGTGAGCGCCAGCAGCAGCCGGCCGATGCCGAGCACGGCGCGAAACCGCAGTTCGCAAAAGCGCAGCAGCCAATCGTGCAGCGCGACGATCACCGCGATCCATCCCGCCATCAACCACGGCGCGGCAGTGGGCCAGTGCGAGCCGACCTGCAAGACCAGCGCGACGGCGGCGAGCACGCCCGGCAGGATGCAGGCGAGGGTCGCCTTCAGCCACGACGCCTTGCCGCGATAGACCCACAGCGCCGCCACCACCACGCTCAGCGCGGCGAGCAGCCCGGCGGCGAGCGAGCCGAGCGCGTGGCCCGCGAGCACGCCGCGCGGCAGCACCAGCAGCACACACACGACGAGTTGCAGCGACACCAGCGCGAGCCAGCGCGAGTACAGCCAGTCGGCGTTGCGCTGGCAGAAGTTCAGCCATTGCAGCGGTCGGTTGTCGGCGAAGGTCGTCGCCGCCAGGCCGACCGCGTCGGCCCCGAGCTTGGACAGGTGGAACAGCAGCGTGAACAACTCGCTGATGATGCGCGGCGCGCTGCTCGACAAGCGCGACAGATCGGCCCAGTGCATCTCGAAAACGTCGAGGCGTGTGCCGTCGCCCGCCTGCACTTCGAAGCGTGGGGCCTCGTAGACGGCGGGGTTCGGACCCTTGGAGGGCACGGCTCGCGCTTTGGCAAGCAGGTAGTCGGTGTAGCGCACACCTTCGTCGGCCGTCGGCCCGCCGTTCGGCGCCGTGCCCCGCGCGCTGTTGGGCAACGCTGCGGTCGGCGTTCGCTGGCGCGGGTCGCCACCGAGGTCGGGTTCGAGAAAGTCGCTGCCGCGCGACTGGCGCAGCGACTTGAGCATGCCGCCGATGACCGTCGGCTCCCAGCGCGAGTAGCCGCTGGCCGGCAGAAGGTGCGGCACGTCGATCGGCAATTCGCTGCGTTGGACGCTCCCGCTGCGTGCGTGCGCCAGTTGTGCCGCCACGGCTGCCGCCGTCTCGCCGCGTGCCTGGTCGGCCACGCCGTGGACAACGATCACTGCAGTGGGTGGCTTCGAGGGGGCGGCGCCGGCATTCATCACCGCAGCTTATGCCGGTTGGGGGCGCCGGCCATCCCCAGTGCGTGGGATCGGCACGACGCGCTCGTTTCAACGGTGGGCGGCGAGGCGCGCAGCCCA
Source organism: uncultured Rhizobacter sp. (assembly GCA_964247075.1). GTDB lineage: Bacteria > Pseudomonadota > Gammaproteobacteria > Burkholderiales > Burkholderiaceae_C > LMDS01. Next base: position 15,115 of record CAXTSS010000022.1, read on the forward strand.
GTGCTCGGTCAGTGGCGTGACGGGTTTGGCCAGGCGCCGCTCGTTCAACAGCGCGCGGCCCGCCGCCGCGTCGCCACCGTGCGCCGCGGCGGCAATCAGCGTCTGGTCGATGAGATCGCGTTGCGCGTGGCTGCCGCCGAAGTGATGCGCGACCGCGCGCAGCGGGTACAGCAGCGCGCAGCACGCGGCCGCGTCGCCTTGCGCGAAGGCGAGCAGGCCCTGCATCAGAGGGAGGCCGACCTCGCTCGCCATCAGCCGGTTGTCGTCCGTGCCGCCGGCATTGGCGACGGCAGTGCAGGCGGCGAGCAGCGCCTGCGCGCGGGCTGTCTCGCCGCTGCCGAGCAGGGCCAGCAGGGCGTGAACATCGTTGAAGGCGTAGTGCCCGGCATGGGCCACCGGGTCGGCCCACTCGCCGGCGAGCGCGTGCCAGCGCTTGCCGACATCGACGCCGAGCAGCTGCAGGCGCCAGAGCAGCGCCGAAGCGTCGAGCCACTGCAGGTTGACGGTGGAGGCGCCGCCGGCGATGTTCGCGTCGAACAGCGCCAGCGCGGCGGCGGTGTCCAGCGACTCGAGCTGGAACAGCGCGAGGTGCCACCACAGGTGCACGGCCAGGCCGTTCTCGGCCCAGTCGTCGCGGCGATCCTGCAACCACGCGGCGCCTTCTTTGTGCCGGCCCTGCATCTCCATCACGTGGGCGACGGCGTGCACGGCCCAGGGCCCGCGCGGGTCACGCGCGAGCGCTTCGCGGCCGGTCTGCTCGGCCTGCGGGTAGAGGTTGCACTCCTCCAAACCGAACGCATGCATGCCCAGCACATAGGGCTGCAGCGGGTCGTCGTCGGCCCACTCGGGCAGCACCCGGGCGACACGGGCGCGCAGGTTGCGCGCGTCACCACGGTAGAAATCGAACAGGTGCGCCGCGGTCAGCGCGAGCAGATCGCGCGGGCAGTTTTGCAGCAGCGCGTCCCAGCGCGCGCAGGCCTCGCGCCAGCGGCCTTCGACGGCCGCCTGCGCGGCGTCGAAGTGCCCGCGCTCGTGGGGCGGTGCGCGGGCCATCAGTGGTGCGGCCTCGTCGAGCAGCTGGCGCGCGTCGTCCACCATGCCCGGTTCGGTGAGCGTCAGGATGAACACCGCCTTGACGATGCGCGCCAGACCCCAGCCCGGGTCGGCGGCGATGGTGGCGTCGAACGCGGCGATCGGGTCGCCGTAGAACGAGACCAGGTGCCACAACCCGCGTTCGTGAGCGTCGCGGGCGACGATCGACGAGGTGCCCAATGGTGTGTTGCGCAGCTCGATCATCGAGGGTCTCCTCAGTCAGCGAGAACGGGGTGGCTCGGGCCAGGGCCGCTGCGGCGGGCGCAGTCTTTCCCAGGCGCGCGACAGCTGCAGCACGCCGAGGTCATCGAAGCGCTGGCCGACGATCTGCAGCCCGATCGGCAGGCCGCTCGCGGTGTAGCCGCCGTTGATGCTCGCCGCCGGCTGCTCGCTCATGTTGAACGCGAGCGTGAACGCGATGTGCTCGAAGGGCGTGGCCGGGTCGTTGGTCGGGCCTGCGAGGGTGGCGGCGTAGGCCGGCATCGGCGCGGTCGGCGAGAGCACGAAGTCATACGGCGCGCAGGCCGCGACGGCCGCATCGCGCATCGCGCCCATCTGGCCGTAGCCGCGGAACACGCGCTCGCCCGAGAGGCCTTCGCCGCCGCGCGCCCACTCGCTGATGTAGGGCAACACTTTGGCGCGGCGCGCCTCGGGCAGCGCGCTAATGTCGAGCCAGCTGCGGGCGCGCCAGAAATCGTCCATGCCGTCGATCATCGCGCGTGTCATGAACGGCGGCACCGGCTCGACGATCGCACCGGCGGCCTCGAACGCCCGCGCCGCCGCTTCGATCGCCATGCGCACCTCGGGCTCGACGGCGAGCCCGAAGCCCGCGTCCAGCATCAGGCCGAGGCGCAAGCCCTTCACGTCGCGGTCGAGGTTCCACCAATCGATGGTCTGGTAGGGCAGGCTCATCGTGTCGCGCGCATCGGGCAGGCTCAGCGTGGCCATCATCAGCGCGGCATCGCTGACGCTGCGCGTCATCGGCCCGGCCACGCGGCCGGCGTAGGGTGGAAAGATCGGGATGCGGCCGAGGCTGGGCTTGAGCCCGAACACGCCGCACCAGCCGGCCGGCAGCCGAACCGAGCCGCCGATGTCGGTGCCCAGATGCAGCGGGCCATAGCCGGCGGCCGCCGCTGCCGCGGCACCGGCGCTGCTGCCGCCGGGGTTCTTGCTCAGATCCCACGGATTGCGGGTGAGTGGGTGGAAGCTCGACAGGCCGGAAGACAGCATGCCGTAGTCCGGCATCGTGGTCTTGCCCAGGATCACCGCGCCGGCCTCGCGCAAGCGAGCGGCCGGCGGCGCGTCGCGCGCGGCCGGCCGCAACTCCGTCGCCGCGCTGCCCAGCGGCACCGGCACGCCCTGAGTCGCGATGTTTTCCTTGATCGTGACCGGCACGCCGTCGAGCGCCCCGCGCGGCGCGCCCTTCAGCCAACGCGCTTGCGAGGCCTCGGCCTGCGCCAGCGCCTCATCGGCTTCGAACGCGTAGGTCGCATGCAGGTGCGGCTCCCATGAGCGAACGTGCGCGACGACGGCGCGCGACACCTCGACCGGCGAGAGCTGCCGGCTGCGATAGCCCGCGAGCAGCTCGACCGCGCTCAGTTCATGAAGCGCCGACATCTCATTGCCGCGCGGTCATTGCCAAGAGAGCGCTGCCAGGTCGTTCGCGAAGATCGGCGAGCTGCTCCACAAGCCCTTGAGCTGCTTCTTGCCGACCGCGAACTGCGGCAGCTGGTACAGGTAGACGTTGACCGAATCGGCCGCGAGCTGGCGCTGGATGTCGCCGATCAACTTGAGCCGCGTCTTCGTGTCGGTGCTGCTGTTGTAGTCGGCGAGCAGCTTGTTGTAGGCCTTCGATTCGTAGCCCCAGTAGTACTTCGGGTCCGAGTAGCGATCGAAGTCGAGCGGCTCGACGTGACTGATCATGGTCAGGTCGAAGTTGCCCTTGAACGGCCCGCTGAGCCACTGCGCCCATTCGACGTTCTCGATCTTCGCAATGACCCCGACCTTTGCCAGTTGCGCCGCGACGATCTCGCCACCCTTGCGTGCGTACGGCGGCGGCGGCAAGGTCAAGGTCACGTTCAGCGGCAGCGCCACGCCCGCCTCCTTCAGCAGCGCCTTGGCCTTCTCGGGGTTGTACGGGTTCACGGCGGTCAGGTCGACATAGCCGGCGTCGCTGGGCACCATGTGGCTGCCGATCGGCGCGCCGTCGCCGTCCTGCGAACCATCGATCACCGCCTTGCGGTCGATCGCAGCGGCGAGCGCGCGGCGCACGCGCACGTCGTCGAACGGCTTCTTGCGGTTGTTGATGCTGACGATGGTCTTGCCTTCGGTGCCACCCGGCGTGACGCTGAAGCGCGCGTCGCTCTTGAACTGCTTCGCGTCCTGCGGCAGCAAGCCGCGCGGAATGCCGTCCAGGTCACCGGCCATCAAGGCGGCGACCTGCGCCGATGAATCGCTGATGAAGCGGAACGTGACCTTCTTCATCTTCACGGCCGGCGCATTGCGGTAGGCGTCGTTCTTCACCAGCGTCACCGACGTACCCTTGGCCCAGCTGTCGAACTTGAACGGGCCGGTGCCGATCGGCTTGGTCGCGGTCGTCGCGGCGCTCTTCGGGTCGAGGATCACTGCGGTGTTCTCGCCCATGCGGAACAGGAAGTTGCCGTCGGCCTGGTTCAGCACCACGATCACGGTGTGCGGGTCGGGCGCGTCGATGCGGCTGATGTTGTCGAACACCGCCTTCTTCGCCTTGTTGGTCGAGCCCTCCGCCTTGGCGCGCTCGAAGCTGAACTTCACGTCCGACGCGTCGAAGGCCTCGCCGTCATGGAACTTCACGCCCTTGCGCAACTTGAAGGTGTAGCTGCGGCCGTCCGGGTCGATCGTCCAGCTCTCGGCCAGCAGCGGAACGATACTGCCGTCCATGTTGATCTTGGTCAGGCCTTCCAGCACGTTGAAGTGAACCACCTCGCCGATCGCCGCGGCCGCCGCGACGGTCGGGTCCAGGCCGGTGGGTTCGAGCGGCATGCCGAGCACGACGCTGCCGTCCTTGCGCGCCTGCGCCAGCGCTGCGGACGTGTACGCGACGGCGCTCACGCAGAGCGCGGCCATGGTCAATGCGGAGACGGTACGGGGATGCGAGGTCATCGGTTCACTCCTGAGGCAAGGGGTTCGTGGCCGGGATCGACTCTAGCGGAATGCGCACCCGGGAACAGCCGCCAGCAGCGAGCGCGTGTACGCGTGCGCCGGCTCGCGCAGCACCCGGTCGCTCGGCCCGTGCTCGACGATGCGGCCGGCCTGCATCACCGCCACCTCGTCGCACACGTGATCGACCACCGCCAGGTCGTGGCTGATGAACAGGTAGGTGACACCGAACTCCGCCTGCAGGTCGGCCAGCAGGTTCAGCACCTGCGCCTGCACCGAGACATCGAGCGCGCTGACCGGCTCGTCGGCGACGATCAGCTTCGGCCGCGTGATCAGCGCGCGCGCGATCGCGATGCGCTGGCGCTGGCCGCCGGAGAACTCGTGCGGGTACTTCTCGGCGTCGCTGGCGCGCAGGCCGACTGCATCGAGCGCTTCAACGACGCGCCGCTGCGCATCGACAGCGGGCACGCCGATCAACGGCTCGGCGACGACGCGGCCGACGCGCTGGCGCGGGTCGAGCGAGCCATACGGATCCTGAAACACCATCTGAAAATCGCGCCGTGCCGCGATCAGGGCATCGGCCGGCAGCGCGTTCAGGTCGCGGCCGAGCAGGCGCACGCTGCCCGAGGTCGGCGTCTCGAGCGCCATCACGATGCGCGCCAGTGTCGACTTGCCCGAGCCCGATTCGCCGACGATGCCGAGGCTGCGACCGGCGCGCAGAGTGAAACTCACGCCGCGCAGCGCCTCGACCGCCAGCGCGGGTCGGAGCAGGCCTTCGCGCGGCAAGTGGTAGCGCTTCACCAGGTCACGCACATCGAGCAGCGGTTCGTTCGGGGGGGTGGTGGGCACGCCGCGATTGTGACTGCGCCACGGCCGAGCATGGTTTGCTAGCATCAGAGCGCTACGGGTGGCGGGTGCCGCCCGACCTGGAGCCGCGTCGTGAACTTGTCCACTCGCTCCGTGCCGAATGCGCTGCGGCACGGCTCACCGATCGTGCTGGACGTGCCGGCCGACGTTCGCTACCTGCTGCTGCAGCGGTATCTGGCGATGTCCGCCCGTTCCAGCCGGCTGACCGTGGTGTCGTTCGCGGTCTTCCTGTTCGGGTTCGCCTACCAGGCACCGCTGTGGCCGCGCGTGGCCGCCTTGATCGGGCTGACCGGGCTGATGGTGCTGCGCGCTGCCCTCGCCAAGCGCGCGCGGCAGCGCATGGACCCGGCCGAGCCGATCTCGAACCGGCTGCACGATGCGCTCGTCGTCACCACCCCGCTCGCCTGGGGCGCCGCGCCTTACCTTCTGCAATCGCACATCGCCGAGGCGAACCTGTACGGCGTCCTTTACGGCGTGCTGATCCCGCTGACCGTGACCTGCATCGGCTACATCTCTGCGCTGCCCGCCTGCATCCTGGCGGTGGTGTGTGGCGCCGTGCCGCTGGTGGTGTTCATGCTGCTGCAGCAGGCGGTGGTGCCGGCGGTGATGGCCCTGGCCACGACCATGTGCGTGATGACGCTGCTGGCGCGCGCCGCGCAAGGGCACGACACGCTGCTGCGCGCACTCGTGGCCGAGCGCAAGAACGCGTTGCTGGTGCGCGAGCTCGAGGGTTACCGCCGTGCGCTCGAGACCGAGAACGCCACGCTCGACAGTTCGCTGCGAGACGCGGCCTGGGCCGCGACCCGCGACCCGCTCACCGGCCTCTTCAACCGCCGACATTTGCAGGCGCTGGTGGAGCCGCTCGCCGAGCTGGTGCGCGGTGGCCAGGAGGACGTCACGCTGTGCATGATCGACGTCGATCATTTCAAGCAGGTCAATGACGCCCATGGCCACCGCGTCGGCGACGAGGTGCTGCGTGCCATCGGCGAGCTGCTGGTGGCGCGGTTGCGCGAGGGCGATTGTCTGGCCCGCATCGGTGGTGAGGAGTTCCTGGCGGTGCTGCGCAATTGCGACCTGAACCGCGGGCGCCGCGTGGCCGAATCGCTGCGCCACAACGTCGCCGCCTCGCGCATCGCGACCGATGCCGGTGAGGTGCCGGTCACGGTGTCGCTCGGTGTGTCGCAATGGGTGGTCGACGAGGATTTCGACGCGGCTGTCGCGCGTGCCGATCGGGCGCTCTATGGCGCCAAGCATGGCGGCCGCGACCGGGTCGAGTTCCACCACCACGAGCCCGCGGTGACGCCCGAGCTCTCGCCGCGGGCGCGCCTGCACTGATCTCGGCGCGCCGGCGCTTTCAGCCGAGATCGCCGACACGCAGGCAGCGGGCGTCGTGCGCCGGGCCGACGTGCACCGGCGGCGGTGGCGCGGCGCGGCAAGCCGGGACGACCCACGCGCAGCGACCGGCGAACGGGCAGCCCAGGGGCATGTCCACCAGCTCCGGCACGCGGCCGGGGATCGTCGCGAGCCGCGGCTTGCGGCCGTCGACAAGTCGTGCGCCGAGCTGCGGTCGCGCTGCGAACAGGCCGCGCGTGTAGGGGTGCGCCAGGTGCGCGAAGACTTCGTCAGTCGGCCCCGATTCGACGACCATGCCACCATACATCACGAGCAGGCGCGACACCATCCGCGCCATCACGCCAAGGTCGTGGCTGATCATCAGCAGCGCCATGCCGGACTCTTCGACCAGCGTGTTGATCAGTTCGAGGATCTCGCTCTGGATCGTCACATCGAGCGCCGTGGTCGGCTCATCGGCGATCAGCAGGTCGGGCCCGCAGGCCAGCGCGATCGCGATCGTGACGCGCTGGCGCTGCCCGCCGGAGAGCTGGTGCGGGTAGGCATCGAGCCGTTGCGCCGCGTTCGGCAACTGCACTCGCTCCAGCAGCCGCAGCGCTTCGGCCCGCGCGGCTGCCCGCGACATCCCGTTGTGCAGCCGCAGCGGCTCGGCGATCTGCGCGCCGATGGTGTGCAGCGGGTTCAGCGCCGTCATCGGCTCCTGAAAGATCATGCCGATGCGGTTGCCGCGCAGCGCGCACATCGCGTGGTCATCGAGTCCGACCAGCTCCTGGCCGTTCAAACGGATGCTGCCGCTGACCCGTGCGCCGGTCGGCAGCAGGCCCATCAGCGCGAGCGCCGTCATCGACTTGCCGCAGCCGCTTTCGCCGATCAGGCCGAGGGTCGCGCCGCGCGCCAGTGTGAAACCGATGCCACGAAGCGCATCCGCCGGGCCGCGCGGCGTGTTCAACGTCACGCACAGCCCGGAAACTTCAAGCAACGGAGCGTCGGGAGCAGGCACATTTGCATTGTGCACGGGCGCGCGGGATTGCCGCGTCCGGTCACCGCATGAAGTCACCAGGCCATTCATGAACCCAGACCTGCGATCCGTGTTGTCAGCGTTGCGCAAGGCCTCACCCGTGGTGGTGGATGTGCCGGCCGACGTGCGCTACCAGCTGATGCGCCGGTATGTCGACGTGTCGGTGCGCAACAGCCAGCTCGCGCTGTTGTCGTTTGCGCTGATCCTGTTCGGCGTGGCGCACGAGGCGCCGCTGTGGCCGCGGCTGCTGGTCTTCATGGCGGTGGCTGCGATCACGCTCATTCGCTGGCACCTGGCCACTGGCCTGGCGCAGCGCATGGACCCGGCCGACCCCCGCTCCGACTGGCGCCACGACGCGCTGATCGTGACGGTGACGCTGGTCTGGGCCTTGTTGCCGTTCGGCTTCGAGGGCAGCGTGTCGCCGGCCAACCTGGCGGTGGTGATCTACGGAGCTTTGATCGCGCTGGCCGTGCTGTCGGTCAGCTACATCGCTGCGCTGCCGGCCTGCGCCGTGGCGCTGGTGGCCACCGTCGTTCCGCTGGCCACCTTCATGCTGCTGCAGCGCACTGTCGTCGACGCCCTGATGGCGCTGGCCACCGTGATGTTCGGCCTCACGATGCAGGCCCGGTTGCGCGTCAGCCACCGCACCTTGCTCGACGCGCTCGGCGCGCAGCGCGAGAACGCCGCCCTCGTCCAGGAACTCGAAGGCTACCGGCGCACGCTCGAACACGAGAACGCGGTGCTGGGCGACTCGCTCCGCGATGCCTCGCAGGCGGCCAACCACGACGCGCTGACCGGTCTGTTCAACCGCCGCTACCTGAGCGCGTTCGCGCGCTCGCTGGCGACGCTGGTGCTCGAGGAGCGCGAGCCGGTGACGGTGCTGATCGTCGACATCGATCACTTCAAGCGCGTCAACGACACCCACGGCCACCCGGTCGGCGACGAGGTGCTGCGCGCCGTCGCGCAGCTGCTCGGCGCGCAACTGCGAGATCTCGACTGCCTGGCGCGCTACGGTGGTGAAGAGTTCGCCGTGGTGCTGCGCCGCTGTGACGTGAACCGCGGCCGGCGCATCGCCGAAGCCTTGCGCCACAACGTCGCCAGCGCCGAGATCGACACCGCCAACGGCACGGTCTCGATCACCGTCTCGATCGGCATTGCGCAGTGGGGCCCGGGCGAGCAGCTCGAGGACGTCGTGCAGCGCGCTGACCGCACGCTCTACCGTGCCAAGCAGGCGGGACGGGATCGGGTTGAGGTCGATGCGCAGGATGCGCTGAACCACCTGTACGTGGCCAGCGGCGATTCGACGCTGTCGGGGCAACTGCACTGAATCCGCATCGTCTCCGCTACATTCGACGCCTTGATCAATTCCATATTTCGACTATCATCGAAATATGCAAGAGACAGAAGTCGTTCAAAGCATGGCCGCACTCGCGCAAGGCATGCGCCTGCAGGTCTTTCGCTTGCTGGTCGTCGCCGGCAGGACGGGCCTGACGCCCGGCGCCATCGTCGAGCAGATCGAGGTGCCGGCGGCGACGCTGTCGTTCCACCTGAAAGAGCTGGTCAACGCCGGGCTCGTGACCCAGGAGCGCGACCGCCGCTACCTGATCTACCGCGTCGCGTTCGAGCGCATGAACGCGCTGCTCGGCTACCTCACCGCGAACTGCTGCCAGGGCGAGGCCTGCGCTCCGGCGGAACGCACGTCCTGTTCCACCTGTTGATGAAGGAATCCCCGATGAAGCGCTTCCACGTCCATCTGCACGTCAACGACCTGAACCACAGCGTCGCGTTCTACTCGAAACTGTTCGCCGCCGAGCCAGCGCGGCTGGAGCGCGACTACGCGAAGTGGATGCTCGACGACCCGCGCCTCAATTTCGCGATCTCGACCCGCGGCACCGCCGCCGGTGTCGATCACCTCGGCTTCCAGACCGACGATGCCGCCGAGCTTGCCGACCTGAAGGCGCGGGCCGCCGCGGCCGACCTCGCCGTGGCCGATACCGGCGAGGGCACCTGCTGCTACGCGCGCAGCGAGAAGCACTGGATCACCGACCCGCAGGGCGTGGCCTGGGAACACTTCCACACGCTCGGCGACATCCCGGTATTCAGCGAATCGATGCCGATGTCGCCCGCCTCGAAGGCGACCTGCTGCTGAGGGCGCATGACCACCAACGTCCTGATCCTGTGCACCCACAACTCGGCGCGCAGCGTGCTCGCCGAGGGCATGCTCAACCGCTGGGCGGCGCGGCTGGAGGTGCCGGTGCGCGCATTCAGCGCCGGCAGTGCGCCCAGCGGGCGGCTGAATCCGTTCGCCGTCGAAGCCCTGTCGCAAGCCGGCATCGATGTCAGCGGCTACCGCAGCAAGAGCTGGGACGAATTCACCGGCGCCGCCGCGCCGCACATGCGTGTCGTCATCACGGTGTGCGACAGCGCGGCGGCCGAGACCTGCCCGTACTGGCCCGGCGGCCCGGTCACCGTGCACTGGGGCTACGCCGATCCGTCGAACGCGCCGGGCGGCGACGCCGGCAAGCGCCTCGCCTTCGAGCTGACGCGCCAGGCCATCGGCTACCGCATGCTGCAGCTGCTGGCGCTGCCGCTTGCCGCGATGGGCGATGCCGAGTTGCAGAGCGCGTTGGCGACTATCGCGCGCACATGAGCCTTCCTCGACAACTCTTCGCCGAGGCGCTTGGTACGCTGCTGTTGCTCGCGATTGTGATCGGCTCCGGCGTGATGGCCGAGCGGCTCGCGGGTGGCAACGCCGCAATCGCGTTGCTGGCCAACACGCTCGCCACCATGGCCGGGCTGTATGTGCTGATCGAGGTCTTCGGCCCGCTCAGCGGCGCGCACTTCAACCCGGCCGTCAGCGCCGCGATGGCGTGGCGCGGCGAGTTGCCGCGCGCTTCGCTGTTGCCTTATGTCGTCGCGCAACTCGCCGGCGCGGTGCTCGGCGCATGGCTCGCGCATGCGATGTTCGACCTGCGCATCCTGCAGTTCTCGATCCATCCGCGCAGCGGTGCCGGGCAGTGGCTCGCCGAGGCCGTCGCCACCGCCGGCCTGCTCCTCGTGATCCTGCGCGCGCCCGCCGGTCGCGCCTCGACGGGGGTGGCCGCGTGGATCGGCGCGGCCTACTGGTTCACCGCCTCGACCTCGTTCGCGAACCCCGCCGCAGCGGTCGGGCGCATGTTCAGCGACAGCTTCGCCGGCATCGCGCCTGCCAGCGTGCCGGCCTTCATCGGCGCGGAGCTGATCGGCGCGGCCCTCGGTTTGGCGCTCAACGCTGCCTGGCCAACCGTGGATCGAGCAGATCGCGCAGCCCGTCGCCCATCAGGTTGAGCCCGAGCACGCTGAACACGATCGCCAGCCCCGGCCAGACCGCGAGCATCGGGGCCTGGTACATCATGCTCTGGCCTTCGTTCAGCATCCGGCCCCAGCTCGGCATCGGCGGCTGCGTGCCCAGGCCGAGGTAGCTCAGGGCGGCTTCGGCCAGGATCGCGATCGCGAAGCGGATCGTCGCCTGCACGATCAGCACCGCGGCGATGTTCGGCAGCACGTGTTCGAAGGTGATGTGCCACGGACCCTTGCCGCAGGCACGCGCGGCGAGCACGTACTCGCGCGTCCAGATCGCCTTCGCCGAGGCGCGCGTGATGCGTGCGAACTCCGGGATGTTGAACACGCCGATCGCGACGATCGAAGTGACGAGGCCCGGCCCGTAGATCGCGGTCAGCATGATCGCGGTCAACAGCGCGGGGAACGCGAGCGTGAAGTCGGCGCCGCGCATCACCAGTTCCTCGACCCAGCCGCCGCGCGCTGCGGCCAGCAGGCCGAGCGCGACGCCGGCACCGATGCCGATGCCGACCGCGATCACGCCGACCGCGATGGAGTAGCGCGCGCCGACGATCAACATCGAGAGCACGTCGCGCCCGAGGCTGTCGGTGCCGAGCCAGTGCGCGCTCGAGGCGTGCATCAGCTTGCTCGGCACGTCGATCTCGCCGGCCGGGTAGGGTGTCCAGACGAACGACAGCAGCGCGGTGAGGATCAGCATCGCGACCAGCACGCCGCCGATCGCGAAGCTCTTGTGGCGCAGCGCGCGCTTCCAGAAGCTCATGACAACCCCTCGGCCGCCGAGTACGCCGGCCGATCCCCCGAGGGGATGAGCCTTGCTTGGGGCGGCCCGGCGCGGCGGCTCATGCAGCATGCACCTTCAGCCGCGGGTCGATCACCGCATAAAGCACGTCGACGACGAAGTTGATGACGATGACGGTGGCGGCGAGCAGCATCACGATGCCTTGAACCAGCAGCACGTCGCGGTTCGAAATTGCCTGGAACACGAGCCGCCCGAGGCCGGGCAGCGAGAACACGTTCTCGACCACGATCGTGCCGGTGACGAGGTTCGCGAACTGCAGCCCCATCACCGTCAGCACCGGCACCATCGCGTTGCGCAGCACATGGCGCCACAGCACCGCGTGCCGGCTCAGGCCCTTGGCGCGCGCGGTGCGGACGAAATCCTCGCGCAGCACGTCGAGCACGGCCGAGCGCGTGATGCGCGCGAGGATCGCGGCCTGCACCACCGCGAGCGACACCGCCGGCAGGATCAGCGCCTTGAACGCCTGCCACGGCTCGTCCTCCCAGCCGGGAAAGCCGCCGGCCGAGAACCACTGCAGCTTCACCGCGAACAGCAGGATCAGCAGGATTGCGAACCAGAAGTTCGGCACCGCGATGCCGATCTGGCTCGCCGCCATCACGCCGACATCGCCCATTCGGTTGTGGCGCGAGGCGGCGTAGAGACCGAGCGCGAGCGCGAGCACGGTGGTGAGCGTCATCGCCATCACGGCGAGCGGCGCGGTCACGGCCAGGCGCTCCGCGATGAGCTCGCTGACCGGCGTGTCGTACGACACGCTCAGGCCCAGGTCGCCGTGCAGCATGCCGCCGACCCAGTGCGTGTAGCGCTCGAGTGCCGGGCGGTCGAGCCCGAGCTTGCGGCTCAGCTCCTTCACCGCCTCGGGCGTAGCCGATTCGCCCAGCCGCACCTCGGCGGCATTGCCGGGCAGGACGCCTAAAGCGGCGAAGATCAGCACCGACGCAGCCAGCAGCGTGATGACGAAGGTCGTGAAGCGCTTGAGCAGGAAGAAGCTGATGTCTAGGGCCTCTTAACACGATGGGAGGGCGCGCGCCGCGCGTGCCAATATCATGGCTCAAAACCAGAGCCTCCCGGAGACGACCTTGCGCTTCACGACCCTGTTCCGCCGCCGCCAGGTCTGGCTGCCGACGATCTGGGGTGGGCTGCTGATGCTCGCCGCAGCGGCAAGCGTCGTTCTGCTGCTCGGTTTCAACGCCTATGACCTGCTCGCGCCGAACCAGCCCGCGCGCGGTCCTGCCGGCGCGGGGGCGCGCACACTCGTGGTCGAAGGATGGCTCGACGGCAGCGAGTTGCAGCAGGCAGTGGCGGTCGTGCGCGGTGGGCGCTACGAGCGTGTGCTGACCACCGGCGGGCCGATCGACGCCTCCTTCGACGTCAAGGGGTGGCGCTCGCATGCGGTGCGCACCGCGACCTTCCTGCGTGACAACGGCGTCACCGGCGTGCCGGTGATTGCCGTCGAGACGCCCGCCTCCCCGCAGGACCGCACCTACCTCAGCGCCGCCCAGGTTCGCGATTGGGCGCAACGATCCGGCGTCGCGCTGCAGGCGATCGACCTGTTCTCCGTCGGCACGCACATGCGTCGCTCGCGGCTGCTGTACCGCATGGCGCTGGGCGATGCGGTCGAGGTCGGCGCAATCCCGGCGCGCCCGCGTGACTACGACCCGCAGCGCTGGTGGGCCAGCAGCGCCGGCACCAAGGCCACGATCGGCGAAACGCTGAGTCTGGCCTGGACGACGTGTTGCTTCTGGCCGACCGCACCGCGGTAACCGACCGAACTCAAGTCGGGGGCGCTCTGGTCGATATCGTCGAAGGAGCACCGCATGCGGCTGAGCAGTTCAAAGAAGGGTATCGACCGGGTCCTGCTGCAGGCGCTGGCGCTTGTCTGCGTGGCCGTGGCCATCATGGTGGGCAACCGCTGGGTGGTGGCGCGCCAGCAAGCCGACGTGATTCGGGGCCTGCTGCTGGGCAACGCGCGCGGCATCGTCGCGCACACCGTGGCCGATGCCGCGGAGCACGCGCACTCGCCGGGCAGCGATGCCGAACTCCTGACGCACATCGTGTCGCTGTCGGAGCACCACCTGGTGGCGCTGCTGATGCAGGACGGTCGCGTGCTCGATGCACGCGCGCGCGGTGGCGACGTGACGCGCTGGCGCGAGCTGCTGGTCGGTGCGAAAGTGCACGATGGCAGCTACTTCGATGCCAAGGGAAAGGTGCTGCGGCCGCCCGACAACTTCGAGTACATGCCGGACTCGATGGTGCTGGACCTCGCCGGCCCCGACACCCGCAAGGTGCGACTGCTGGTGTCGATGCAGACCGCACGCCGCGAGCAAGGCTATCTGTTCGGGCAGGCGGTGCAGTCGGCGGCGGTCGTGGTCGTGCTCGTGGTCGCGTTCCTTTGGTGGGTGCTGCGCATGCCACGGCGCAGCCTCGACGCCGCGAGCCGTTACGCCGCCTTGTTGCCGCAAGGCACGCGGGATCGGTTGCCGCGCATCGAATCCGGCATCAACGCGATCGACAACCTGCGCGAGTCGCTGAACCAGGTCGCCGATGTGCTGGAGCGACAGCGCCTGCGCCAGCAGCAGAACGACGCGGCCTTGACTGAGGCGGCGCGGGTGGCGCAGTCGGCCGTGGAGGCGAAGAGCGCGTTCGTCGCCAACATCAGCCACGAGATTCGCACACCGCTGAACGGCATGCTCGGCCTGACCGAGCTGCTGCTCGGCGGCGAGCTCTCGCCGCAACAGCGCCACTACCTGCAGCTCTCGCGCCAGTCGTCGCGCCAGCTGCTGGCGATCGTTAACGACGTGCTCGATCTGTCCAAGGTCGAGGCGCACCAGATGACGCTGGAGTCGGTCCCGTTCTCGCTCTACGAGCTGCTCGACGAGATGGTGCCGCTGTTCGCCGTGCGCGCGGCGGACAAGGGCCTGGGTCTGTTCAACCAGGTCTGCCCGAACCTGCCGCTGGTTGTCGTCGGCGATCCGCTGCGGCTGCGCCAGGTGATCGACAACCTCATCGGCAACGCCGTCAAGTTCACGCGCTCCGGGCACGTGCGCCTGTACGTGGAAGGCACGGCGCCGTCGAGCGAGCTCGGCGCGACCGACCACGTGACCTTGCGCTTCGAGGTCTCCGACACCGGCCCCGGCATCGCCCCCGAGCGCCACGCCGCGGTGTTGCAGGCCTTCGGCCAGGCCGATGCCTCGACCGCGCGCGAGCATGGCGGCACCGGCCTGGGCCTGACGATCAGCGCCGCGCTGCTGCAGCTGATGGGCTCGCAGCTGCTGATCGAGAGCGCGCCGGGCTGCGGCAGCACGTTCAGCTTCGAGCTCACCTTTCCGCTCAGCGCCGCGCCCGGCACGCGCGCGCTCACGCGCTACAGCCACTGGCCCGGCCTGCGAGCGTTGTGGGTCGACCCCGAGTCCGCGTCGAAGGCCTGGTTCGGGCACGTGCTCTCGTTGTGGGATGTCGAGGTTACCGGCGCGGCCACGCTGGCGGAGGCGCGCCGTTTGCTCGCCGTGCCGGGCGCCGACGCGAACATCGTCTTCGTCTGCGGTTCGCTTCTGCAAGACGCCGACGAGCACGAGATCGCCGGGCTGCTGGCCGAGCGGCGTGGCGCGCGCATCGTCAGCATGCTCGGCCCGCGCGACCGCCTGGCCGCGGGCTTGCAAGTACCGCGCGATGGCCTGCTGACCCTGATGAAGCCGATCTCGCCGCGCTCCCTGAACCAGGCGCTCGCGGCGTCGCCGTGGCCGCCGCGTGGTGAGTCGCCGTCGGCGCCGCCCGGTGCGCTCCGTGGCCTGCGCGTCCTGCTGGCCGAGGACAACGACGTGAACGTGATCGTGGCCCGCGCGATGCTCGCGCGCCTGGGCGCGCAGGTCGAGCACGTGCCCGGCGGCGAGCAGGCGGTGCAGCGCGCGTGCGACGAGAACTTCGATCTGGTGCTGATGGATCTGCAGATGCCCGGCATGAACGGCCACACCGCGTGCGAGGCGCTGCGTGCCGCCGAGCATGAGCTGCAGCGGCCGCGCGTGCCGGTGATCGCGATGACGGCGCACCTGTTCGAGCACGAGCGCGCGCGCATCCAGTCCAGCGGGATGGACGGCTACATCGGCAAGCCCTTCATGGTGGCCGACCTGGAGCGCGAGATCACACGGGTGCTCGGCGTACAGGCGCCAGGGTAGGTGAAGTCGATGATGGAACTCAGCCATCAACGGCCCCACCCTGAGCGAGAATCGGCCCGCCTCCCCAGGACGGTCGGATAATAATCAGGCCACCGAGGCAGCAACATTCCAAGTCGACCCATCCCGATGAAGGCAGACGCGTCAGACATCCGCAATCAGCCGGCGTACGGACCTGCAGAGGCCGCACGCTACTTGCGTTTGCCCGCCGCGACCCTGAGAACTTGGCTAGTCGGGCGCGCCTACCCTAAGGGCGACGCACAGGCTACGTTCCATTCCCTGATCAGGCCGGCGAGCACGCAGCCCCTGCAGGTGTCCTTTTACAACCTGATCGAGGCCCATGTCCTGCGAGCACTGCGGACCGAGCACGGCGTGGCACTGGCCGAACTTCGCAAGGCCATCGCGTACGCGGAGAGGAAGCTGCAGTTGCATCGGCTCCTGCTCAGCCCCGAGCTTCGGACTCATGCCGGCCAGGTGTTCCTCGACCGTTATGTGGAACTCATCAACCTGAGCGCCTCCGGCCAGTTGGCGATGCGCAAGATGTTCGAGCACCACCTCCAGCGGGTCGAGTGGGACGAGTGGCAGTTCCCGGTGCGGCTGTACCCTTACATTGACTCGACGCAGCGCGCGGCAGAGCGGCCTATCGCAATCGACCCGCATGTGGCCTTCGGACGGCCCATCGTGCGGCGTGCCGGGATTTCTACGGCCGCGATCGCGGATCGCATTGACGCCGGCGAGACCGTCGAAGCGCTGGCAGACGACTACGATTTGTCGAGCGACGAGATCGAGCAAGCGGTGCTTTACTCTCGGGCGGCGTGAGTCGGGTCTACTTCACTGACCGCGATCTCGGAAAGCAGTTTCCGCGCATCCTGGCTGATGCCGGAATCGCGGTTGAACGACATGGCGACTTGTTCCAGCCCGAGGGCAGCGATGAACAGTGGCTGGAGCACTGCGGCAAGAACGGCAGGATTGCGGTCTCCCACAACAGCCGTATTCGCTATGTCCCGAACGAGCTCGAGGCAGTCAAGCGTTTCAGGGTGCCGCTCCTGATCCTGGTGGGCCAAGTGACGACAGCCGAGCTTGCCCACAACTTCGTGCGAACTCTGCAGCGAATCGAGGCGCTTCTCGATGATCGCTCGCCGCCCTTCATCGCCAAGGTTTACCGAGCGACGCCGGCTGAGCTGGTGACGTCAGCGACGGCACCGGGCCGCGTGGAAATCTGGTTTCCAAAATCCCAGCTAGCTCAGGGCTGAGTCGAGCACCTCGATCCAGTGCTTCACCGGCGTTTCGGTGCCGGTCTGCAAGTGCTGGATGCAGCCGATGTTGGCCGAAACGATGACCTGCGCTTCGAGCGGCGCGAGCTGACCGAGCTTGCGGTCGCGCAGCTGGTAGGCGAGCTCGGGTTGCAGCACCGAGTAGGTGCCGGCCGAGCCGCAGCACAGGTGCGATTCGCTGGCCGCGACGCGCACGTCGAAGCCCAGCGCGTTGAGGTGCGTCTCGACGCCGCCGCGCAGCTGCTGGCCGTGCTGCAAGGTACACGGTGGATGAAACGCCAGCTGCGTCGGCACATCGCGCAAGCGCAGCTTGTTCCGCAGGCGCGGCACCAGGTCGGGCAGCAGCTCGCTCAGGTCGCGCGTGAGCGCGGCGACGCGCTTCGCCTTCTCGGCATAGGCCGGGTCGCGCGCGAGCGCATGGCCGCACTCCTTCACTGTGACGCCGCAGCCGGAGGCGTTCATCACGATCGCCTCGAAACCGCCGCCGTCGATCAGCGGCCACCACGCGTCGATGTTGCGGCGCATGTCGCCCAGGCCGCCCTCGCGGTCGTTCAGGTGGGTGCGGATCGCGCCGCAGCAGCCGGCCTCGTCGGCCACCACCGTCTGGATGCCGGCAGCGTCGAGCACGCGCGCGGTCGCGCTGTTGATGTTGGGCAGCATCGCCGGCTGCACGCAGCCCATCAGCATCAGCACCTTGCGCTCGTGCGTGCGCGTCGGCCATTGATGGGCGCGCGCGCCGGCCGGTTCGGGCACCTTGTTCTTCAGCGAATCGGGCAGCAGCGGGCGCACCAGCTGACCGAGCTTCATCGCCGGCGCGAACAGTGGCGAGGGCAGGCCTTCTTTCAGCAGCCAGCGCACGGCGCGCTCGCGTTTCGGGCGCTCGACGCGCACGTCGACGATCGGCCGCACGATGTCGATCAGGTTGCCGTACTGCACACCCGACGGGCAGGTGCTCTCGCAGTTGCGGCAAGTCAGGCAACGGTCGAGGTGGAGCTGCGTCTTGCGCGTGACGGGCGCACCTTCGAGCACCTGCTTCATCAGGTAGATGCGGCCGCGCGGGCCGTCGAGCTCGTCGCCGAGCAGTTGATAAGTGGGGCAGGTGGCGGTGCAGAAGCCGCAGTGCACGCACTTGCGCAGGATCGCTTCGGCCTCGGCGCCTTCCGGCGTGCCTTTGAACTCTTGGGCGAGGTTGGTCTGCATGGGATGGAATCGCCTCAGAGACCGGGGTAGAGACGGCCGGGGTTGAAGATGCCGGCCGGGTCGAAGGCCTTCTTGAGCTCGCGGTGGATGCGGTCCAGCGGCGATTGCAGCGGCGCGAACGCGCCCGGCGATTTGTCGGTCGCGGCGAACAGCGTGGCGTGGCCGCCGGCCTTCGCGGCGGCGTCGCGCACGACGCCCGGCGCCAACGCGCTGCACAGCCAGCGCTGCGCGCCGCCCCACTCGACCAGCATCTCGCCGGAAAGCGCGAGCGGCGGCGCCGTCGAAGGCACGGACAGCCGCCACAGCGCCGCGCCGCCCGCGACCGCCGCGTGCGCGTTGGTGAAGAACTCGTCGGTGTGGTCGCGCAGCCCGGCCCAGAACGGACTCGCATACTGCGGCTCGACGACCTGGCCGCCGATCAGTGTGCGTGCCGCCTGCACCGCTGCGAGCGCGCCGCGCAGCCGCACGATCAGGTTGCCGGCCCACCACGCGGAGGCGTTCAGCGGCAGCGGCTGGCCGCCCCAGGCGTTGAGCTGCGCGATCGCGCGGGCCTGGTCCATCTCCATGCGCAGGGTCAGCGTCGCGGGCGCGATCGGCAGCACCTTCAGCGAGACCTCGAGGATCACGCCGAGCGTGCCCATCGAGCCGGCGAGCAGGCGCGAGACGTCGTAGCCGGCGACGTTCTTCATCACCTGGCCGCCGAAGCTCATCACCTCGCCCTTGCCATTGAGCAGGGTCGCGCCGAGCACGTGATCACGCACCGAGCCGACCGCGGCGCGCGACGGCCCCGAGAGCCCGGCCGCGACCATGCCACCAACGGTCGCGCCGCTGCCGAAGTGCGGCGGCTCGAACGGCAGGCACTGGCCCTGCGCCGCGAGCAACGCCTCGAGTGCGGTCAGCGAGGTGCCGCAGCGGGTCGTGACGACGAGCTCGGTCGGTTCATAGCTGGAGGTGCCTTCGAGCACGCGCACGTCGAGCGGCTCGCCCTGCGGCGGCTCGCCGTAGAACGCCTTGGTGCCGCCACCGCGGATGCAGAGCTGCGCGCCGGCGGTGCGCGCCGAGTGCACGCGATCGATCAGGACCTGCAGCGCAGGATCATTCGGATTCATGGTCAGAGGCGCGTCAGAAGCGAGGGATGTCGGCGAACGGCAGCAGCCCGCGCCGCACATGCATCTTGCCGTACTCGGCGCAGCGCGCCAGCGACGGGATCACCTTGCCGGGGTTGAGCAACTCCTTCGGATCGAACGCGCGCTTCACGGCCATCATCTGCTCGCGCTCCTCGGGCGAGAATTGCACGCACATCGACGACAACTTCTCGACGCCCACGCCGTGCTCGCCCGAGACCGTGCCGCCCATCGCGACGCTGGTCTCGAGGATGTCGGCGCCGAACAGCTCGCAGCGGTGCAACTGCTCGGCGTCGTTGGCGTCGAACATGATCAGCGGATGCAGGTTGCCGTCGCCGGCATGAAAGACGTTCGCACAGCGCAGGCCGTACTTCTGCTCCATGCCTTCGATCGCGAGCAGGATGTCGGCCAGGCGCCGGCGCGGGATGGTCGAATCCATGCACATGTAGTCCGGGCTCAGCCGGCCGGCGGCGGGGAACGCGTTCTTGCGGCCGCTCCAGAACCTGAGCCGCTGCGCCTCGTCTTCGCTGACCGACAGGCGCGTCGCGCCGCTGTTGCGCAGCACCGTTTCCATGCGGCCGATCTCTTCGGCGACTTCTTCCGGCGTGCCGTCGCTCTCGCACAGCAGGATCGCGACCGCGTCCAGGTCGTAGCCGGCGTGCACGTAGTCTTCGACGGCGGCCGTCATCGGCTTGTCCATCATCTCCAGCCCGGCCGGGATGATGCCGGCGGCGATCACGTTCGCGACCGCATCGCCGGCTTTGCGCATGTCGTCGAAGCTGGCCATGATGCAGCGCGCGAGTCGCGGCTTGGGCACGAGCTTGACCGTGACCTCGAGCATCACCGCGAGCATGCCTTCGCTGCCGACCAGCAGCGTCATCAGGTCGAGCCCGGCGCAGTCGAGCGCTTCCGAGCCGAACTCGACCGCCTCGCCGCCGACGGTGAAGCCGCGCACCCGCAACACGTTGTGCAGGGTCAGGCCGTATTTCAGGCAGTGCACGCCGCCGGAGTTTTCGGCCACGTTGCCGCCGATGGTGCAGGCGATCTGGCTGCTCGGGTCGGGCGCGTAGTAGAGCCCGTGCTTCGCCGCCGCTTCGCTGATCGCCAGGTTGCGCACACCGCACTGAACGGTCGCCGTGCGCGCGGCCGGGTCGATGCCCAGGATCGTGTTGAACTTCGCGAGACTCAAGGTCACGCCCATCGCGTTCGGCAGCGCGCCGCCCGAGAGGCCGGTGCCGGCGCCGCGCGCGACCACCGGCACGTTCAGCCGGTGGCATTCGCGCAGCACGGCCGCGACCTGCGCCTCGGTCTCCGGCAGCGCCACGACGAGCGGCTGCTCGCGGTAGGCGGTCAGGCCGTCGCACTCGTAGGGGACCGTGTCCTCGCGATGCCACAGCAGTGCGTGCGCGGGCAGCAGTGAGGCCAGCGCGGCCACGACTTCGCCCTGGCGATTCGCGCGCGCAGCGGCCGAGACGACGGCAGCGGGCAAGGGTGCATTCATGGGTCGACTTTCAAGCAGCGTCCTTCGCGTACAGGACATGTCGGTACGAGCGGTGTTCCGGTGGCAGCCGGGGGTGATCGAACTCGCCGCGCCGGGTCAGGCCGATGCGCCGCATGACCGCGATCGACGCCGTGTTGCCGACCGCGGCGAACGAGACGATCTGCGGCAGGTCAGCCACCTCGAACCCGTAGCGCAGCGCGAGCGCCGCGCCTTCGGTCGCGTAGCCATGGCCCCAGGCGGCGCGCGCGAGCCGCCAGCCGATCTCGTGCGGTTGTGCCACGATGCCGGGCACCGGCAGCTCGAACGCCACCTTGGCGCTGAGGCCGCAGAAGCCGGCGAAGCCGAGGCCGGGCACGTCGAGTGCCCACAGGCCGAAACCGTGTTCGGCGATGTGCGCGCTGACCCTTGCGGCGAACGCATCGCTCTCTTCGCGCGTCAGGTGCTTGCTCATGTGCCGCATCACTTCGGGGTCGTCGTTCATGGCCGCGAACGGCGCCAGATCGTCGTCCTTCCAGGGCCGCAGGCTCACGCGCGGGCCAGACAAGGTGGGGGGCGGGTTCATGGACCTCACTCTACCGCCGCCCCGGTCAGCGAACGACCATCACCGTGAATGGCCACACGTAGGCCTGCAAGGTCACGTACAGACCGACCAGACAGGCGAGCGCGATCGAGTGGAAGAACACGTAGCGCAGGATATCGCCTTCGTGATTGAACCAGCGCGTCGCGGTGGAGGCGACGACGATCGATTGCGCGTCGATCATCTTGCCCATCACGCCGCCAGAGCTGTTGGCAGCGCCCATCAGGTTCGGGCTCAACCCGAGCTGTTCGGCGGCGACCTTCTGCATGCCGCCGAAGAGCACGTTCGAGGCCGTGTCGGAGCCCGTCATCGCCACGCCGATCCAGCCCATCAGCGTGCCGAAGAACGGATAGAAGACGCCGGTGTTGGCGAACGCCAGGCCGAGTGTGGTGTCGGTGCCGGAGAAGCGCGTCAGCGTGCCGAGCGCCAGCATCAGCACGATCGTGAGCAGCGAGTAGCGCACGAGCCAAAACGTCTTCAGATAGTTGCCGACGATTTCGATCGGGTTGTACTTCATCACCAGCGCGCCGACGATCGCCGACAGCAAGATGCCGGTGCCAGTGGCCGAGAGCAGGTTCAGCGTGTAGACGGCCGACTCTTTCTCGGGCGAGCGCACGACGGGCGGCATCTTTTCGATCAGCTTGTGCAGCCCGTCGATCGGGAAGGCCGGTGCGAACAGGCCGTTCAGGAACGCCTTGAACTGCGGCAGGCCCCAGACGAAGACGAACACCGAGAGAATGACCCAGGGCGTCCAGGCGCGCACCAGGTCGGCGGTCGAATGCCGTACCGTGGGCTGCGGCGCCTTGGCCTCGCCCGCGCTGGCGTCGTGCCCGCGCAATGCGGGCGAGGTCCAGATCTTCTTCGGTTGCCAGACGCGCAGGAACCCGATCAGCGAGACCATCGAGACGATCGCAGCGATGATGTCCACCAACTCCGGCCCGATGAAGTTCGACACCAGGTACTGCGGCACCGCGAACGACACGCCGGTGACCAGGATCGCCGGCCAGATTTCCATCATGGCCTTGCGGCCAGCGAAGGCCCAGATCAGCCAGAACGGCACGAGCAGCGAGAAGAACGGCAGTTGCCGGCCGATCATCGCGGTGACCTCCATCAGGTCGTAGCCGTGCACCTTGGCCAGCGTGATCACCGGCGTCCCCAGGGCACCGAAGGCCACCGGCGCGGTGTTGGCGATCAGGCTCAGCCCCGAGGCCGCCAGCGGCGAGAAGCCGAGGCCGATCAAGATGCCGGCCGTCACCGCCACCGGCGTGCCGAAGCCGGCCGCGCCCTCGAAGAACGCGCCGAAACAGAACGAGATCAGCAGCAACTGCAGCCGCCGGTCTTCGGTGATGCCGGAGAGCGAATCCTGCAGGATCTTGAAGCTGCCGTTCTTCTCGGCGAGCTGTTGCAGGAAGATGATGTTCAGCACGATCCAGCCGATCGGCAGCAGGCCGGTGAAGCCGCCGAACATCGCCGCCTTGCCCGCCATCGCAGCGGGCATGCCATAGGCGAACACCGCCACCACGAGCGCAGCCACCAGCCCCATGCCGGCGGCGATGTGCGCCTTGATGTGGAAGAAGCCGAGTGCGGCGAGCATCACCACCACCGGCACCGCGGCCAGCGCGGTCGAGACGATCATGTTGCCGAATGGGTCGTAGATTTGCTGCCAGACCATGGTTGTCTCCTGAGGTCGCTCGTGGATGGACTTTTCGCAAAGGGTTCCGCCTGTGCCGGCAGACTCGACCCGGTGGCCCGAAGGCACACAGCGTCGGCAAGACCCTTCGATGCGCCGAGACTTTAGAAGCGGCGCGTGCGGTTCGGTGTGAAAGTTGATCGCCGTGCGCGTGAAGGTTTTTCACGCGGGGCGGCGGTGTTCAGGCCAGCGCCAGCTTCAGCCAGTCGACGAAGGCGGCGCACTCCCAGCGCTCCAGCGTGCCCGGCTTCCAGCAGATGTAGTGGTGATGCGGCGACGGTATCGCGCGCGGCGACAAGCGAATGAGCCGGCCGCTGTCGAGCCAGGCCAGACCGAGCCGGGTGCGTGCCAGCGCCACACCGAAGCCCGCCACCGCGGCGTCGAGCATCAGGCCGATGTCGTTGAACTGCGCGCCGCCGCGCGGCTCGGCCAGATCGATGCCGCAGGCGTCGAACCAGGTGCGCCAGGGTTCGAGCGGGCTGCGGATCAGGCGCGCACGCGACAACGTGAGCGCACTGTCAAAGCCGTCGAACGGGCCGAACTCGTGCAGGTATTCGGGGCTGCACACGGGGAAGACCTCGTCCGACAGGATGCGCAGTTCCTCGACATCGCTGTAGCCACCGGGCCCGAAGCGGATCTGCAGGTCGGCGTCTTCGGCGGTCACGTTGAGCAGCGGGATCGCCACCTGCAAGGTCAGTTCGATCTCCGGGTAGGCGTGGCGGAAGAGCGCGAGCTTGGGCAACAGGATCTGGCGCGAAAAGGTCGGCGTCACGGCGAGGCGCAGCCGGGTCGCGCCCGGCGCGTCGGAGCGACCCGGCGGCTGCTCGAGCGCTTTCAGCGCGGCGCGCACTTGCGCAAGGTAGGCGGCGCCTTCGCTGGTCAGGCTGAAGTCGGCACGCGCGAACAGCTTCAGGCCGAGAGCCGATTCGAGCTGCCGGATGCGATGGCTCACCGCGCTCGGCGTGACGCTGAGTTCCTCCGACGCGATGCTCACGCTGCGCAGCCGCGCCACCGCGTCGAACGCGAGCAGGCACTGAATCGGTGGGATGCGCGGCATGGTCATGCCTTCAGGCGCTCAGCTTCTGAATACCGTCAGCACGCCGGTGTAGCCGTAGAGGTTGGCGCGGGCGATCTCGCCGGCGGCGAAGAAGCCGACCAGCGGCACGTCGCCCAGCGCATGCCGCACGATCGCGAGCTCGGCCGACGGGGCGCCGAAGTGGGCGCCGCCGCGGCCCGCGCAGCTGACGTAGATCGCGCCGGCGATGCCGCTCGCCGGCAGCGCATCGCCCGCAGGCACGTTGCGCCGCGCATGTGCGGTGACAAGCGGCAGGGTCTCCGGCTCGACCTCCTCGCGCACTTCGGCACAGATGCGCATCAGGTCGCGCCGAGCGGCCTCGACATTGCGGGTGCAGAAGGCGAGCGGCGTGCCGAGCTCGGCAGCGTCGCCGATGGCCACGCCGCGGCGGCCCGGGTCGAGGCCGATCAGGTGTCGAACACGCGTATCGGCACCAAATGAGTCGCGCCTGACGATCGTGTCGAACGCGCTGCGGGTCGAGTTGCCGGCGCTGCCTTCGGCTTCGCTGCCGGCACCACCGAGCCCCACGAGCACCTGGCGCAGCCGCGGCAACGCGGCGCGCGGCTCGACGCCTTCGAGCCCGACATCGCGCAGCAGGCAATCGAGCGCCGGCTCGCCGTCGAGCGCGGTGATGACGTTGCGGTCGGCGGCGGTGATCGAACGGCGCGGCCCGACCGGCTGGCAGCCCTGCGAGACGCGCGACACCAGCGCCACGTCGGCATCGAAGGCCACGCCCGAGAGGCCGCCCGAGAGCACGCCGTCGGCAATGTGCAGCGCACGCGAGCGGCCCGAGGCGAGGCCGCCGAAGAGGTAGCCGGTGGCGGTGCGCGCGCTCATGTCGCGGATCAGCTCGGGGAGCTCATGGGTGGCCGGGTCAGCATGCACGTTGGCGCTGTGGGCCGCAAAACCGCCGAGCGGCCGCGCGCCTGAGAACACGCGGAAGCGTTCGCGCGGCAGCTCGGCGAGCATCAGCGAGAGCGCGGGCTCGTCGAAGTATTCGACCCCGCCGGCCGCGATGCCGACACCCGTGGCGCCGACCCATGCCACACCAGGCCAGCGCCGCTGCGCGTCGGCGAGCAGCGCAGCGGCCTGTGGCGCGAAGCGGTCGGTGAGGTAGAGCCAGCCCAGCGTCGGCGCCGTCGCGCGGCCGGCCTCGGCGCGCTGCGCTTCGACCTGCGCGGCCGCGAGCGCCAGCGCCATGGCGGCGTCCGGGTGCGTGGCGTGGCCGTGCAGACAGCGGTTCATCGGGTGGCCCCGGTTCAACGACGCGGGGCGGCCTTCTTGCGCGCAGCGGTCTTCTTGGCCGCCACCTTGGTCGGAGCGGCCTTTGGCGGTGCCACGCTCGGGTTGACGACCTTGCCGCTGTCCTTCATCGCCGTGGTCGCGAGCTCGGTGAACTGCTTCGTCAACGCACCCCACCACTGCATCGGATCGACGACGCCGGGCGCCGCGGCGCCCGCTGCCGGTTCGGATTCGCTCGGCGGCTTGGCTGCGGGCGCGGCAGCCGCCGGCGCGGGCGCGGGCGCGGGCGCGGCCACCGGCGCGGCCACCGGCGCCGCCGCCGGCATGCGGATCTGCAACGATTCGCGCAGGCCGTCCATCTGCACGTTCATCGTCTTCAGCGTCGACAAGGTCATGCGCTGCACTTCCAGTGCCTGGATCGTCGCGCCCATCATCTTGGCGTTCTGTTCGAGCCAGAACTGCACCGTGCGCAGCTCCTCGATGCGCTTCTCCAGCTCGGCCGGATCGATCGTCGGCGCGACCCATTGGCCGATGCCGGGCAAGGCCGCGCCGGCATTCTTCACCAGCCCCTGCAAGAAATCGAAGCCGGGTACGAGTTTCGTGAAGCTGGAAGAGTCGGTCATGGGGTCTCCTGATGTCGATGGATTTTTTGCGGGAAGCCCATTTTGCATTCACATTCGATCGGCCGGACGGCTCCCTAAGGTGCGGGATGGCTGCCGTGGGAACGCGGCATAGAGTCGCCGCAGGGTGTCTTGCCGGGCCGATGGACACTCCGGCGCTTGGCGCCCGCGCTCGCATCGGCCCAGCATGACACAGGGAGAGACACGATGGCGACCACCCCCCGCAAGCCCGGCCCGCACACCCCCGTTTCGAACCAGCCCACCGAGGTGGCCGAGGCGACGAGGAAGCCGGCCTCGAAGCCGCCTTCCGAAGGGGCCGACGGCAAGGTCGCGAAGCCCGGTGCCGGCGGCGCCGAGGCGGTGCCGGGCTTCCAGCTCCCCAGGGAAATGGCGGCGGCGATGGACGCGGTCTACACCGCGCCCGAAAAGACGACGCTGCGCGACATCGCCGAGGCGTCGTTCGGCCCGCCGCCCATGCAGGCCGAGACCGTGCATGGGCCCGACAACCGGGTGCGCATCACCACCACCTCGGTCTACCCGTGGCGCGCCCACGCGTCGCTGCTGATCACCGCGGCCGACAACTCGCAGTGGATCGGCACCGGCTGGTTCATCGGCCCGCACACGCTGATGACGGCGGGCCACGTGGTGTACATCAAGGGCAGCGGCGTGGCCGGGCGCGATGGCTGGGTCAAGCGCATCCAGGTCATGCCCGGGCGCAACGCCAGCGCGCTGCCGTATGGCTCGGTCACGAGCACGAATTTCCGCTCCGTGACGGGCTGGACGACCAGCGCCAGCGGCGACGAGAACTACGACTACGGCGCAATCCTGCTGCCCAACGAGCTGGGCTCGACGACAGGCTGGTTCGGCTTCGGCGTCTACGCCGATGCCGACCTGCTCGGCAGCGTGGGCAACATCTCCGGCTACCCGGGCGACAAGCCCGCCGGCACGCAGTGGTACGACGCGCGCAAGATCGCCTCGGTGAACAGCCACAAGGTCTTCTACGACATCGACACCGCCGGTGGCCAGAGCGGCAGCGCGGTCTACCGCATCATCAACGGCGCGCGTTATGCGTTCGCGGTGCATGCCTATGGCGGCGCGACCACGAATTCAGGCACGCGCATCGTGACGCCGATGTTCAACAACATGGTCGCGTGGAAGGCATGACGGCCCCGTGACCGACGCTGCCCGCACGATCAGCGGCACCGTGCTCGACGCCGCCGGCGCGCCGGTGTCGGGGGCGCGCGTGTACCTCACCGGCGCGCCCGGCCCGGTGCCCGACGTGGCCGCGCTGAGCGGCGCCGATGGCCGCTTCACGATCGCCGCCGGTCGCCCCGGCGTCTACGAGATCGCGTGCAGCACCGACGCGCAGGGGTCGGCTGCGGCCACGGTGCAAGTAGGTGCCAAGGGCGGTGGGGTCGTGGCGTTGCGGCTCGGCAAACGATGAGACGCGCTGCGCAAGCGAATGCGCCGCGGCGTCAGCGCGGGAACTGCATGCGCCGCACCTCGAAGCCGCGCCGCGCGAGCAACGCCGGCAGCCCGAGCGGCCCGATCATGTGCAGGCTGCCGACGGCGGCGAACACGCGCTGGCCGCCGGTATGCAGCGCCGCGATGCTGTCGGCCAGCGCCGGGTTGCGCGCGTCGAGCAGGCGCGCCAGTGCGGCACGGTCGGCCGGCGTGTTGATGCAGCCGCACCACGATTCGTAGCGCGAGAGCGTGGCCAGGTCGCCATCTGCCCAGACCTGCGCGATGCGTTTCAGCGCCGGTCGCGCGCGGCCGGTTTCCATCTCGGCGAGCGTGCTGGTGACGAACTCGATCGTCTCGGCGGGTGTGGCCATCGTCAGCGTCGCGAGCTGCAGCTCGGGCGTTTCGAGCGAGACCACCGGCTTGCCGGCGCCGCGCGCCCAGCCGGCGAGCACGACGTCGATGCCGTAGGCAGGATCGAGCCCGTCGCGCCGGCCGATCTGGCTCTCCAGCGCCGCGACCTGCAGCTCGGGGCTGAGCGGCTCCAGCATCTGCGCGGGCACGCATTCGGCCCCGGCCTGGCGCAGCACGCGCTGCTTCAGCGGTTCGGGCAGCACGGTGGCGGAGGGCGCGGCCATGCCCTCCGCGATGCGGCGCTGGATGTCGGGGTCGAGCAGATCGAGCTCGAGCGCGATCGCGTCGCTGGCTTTCAGCGCGGTCGTGATTGTCGGGCCGGGGAACATCCATTCGAGGCGCGCGACGTGCAGCGTGCCGTAGAGCCAGGAGTCGCGCCCGTCCTTGCGGATGCGCCACAGGAAGCCGTGGTCGCGCGCGGCCTTCACACCAGCCTGGACCTGCTCAGGTGTCGGTGCGGTGGCGGCGGGCGGACAGTCGGTGGCTTGCGCGAGGGCCGCGCCGTTCAGGGCGAGGGTCAGGCTGACGAGGCCGAGAAGTCGCTTCATTCGGCGGCCGATGCCATCAGGGCTCGATGCGCAGCACCGCATCGCGTTGTTGCCAGTGCAGCTTGCCGAGCACGTCCATGCCGAGCAACGGGCCGTCGCTCAACTGCGGCAGCGCCACCACCTGCAGGCGTTGCATGCTCACGCCGCCGCGCAGCACGATGTCGGCGCGCACGATCTGGCCGGTGACGACGCCGCCGGCGGTGTTCGACTGCACCTCGCCGAGTGGCGCGAGCTTGAGCTCGCGCGCCAGCGCCGCCGGGATCGCGGTGCCGGTCGCGCCGGTGTCGATCAGAAAATCGACCTCGCGGCCATTGATGCGGCCGGGCCAGTGGTAGTGACCATCGGGGCTGCGGCGGATTTCGACCGCCGCGCCATTGGCCTGGAAGCGCGACTCCTGCGCGCGGTGCAGCCACCACTGGATGCCGACGAAGACCGCCACGCCGAGCAGCAGCCAGACGGTGACGAGCTTGAAGCTGCGCGGCAGCTCGCCGCTCATGATCGAGGCGAAACCTTCTGCGCCACCCTTTGGGCGATGGCCCCGAACACGCTCATCCCGTCCGCACCCTTCATCTCGATGCGGATCGTGTCGCCGAACTGCATGAATTCGGTCTTCGGCGCGCCGCCTTCGATGGTCTCGATCGCGCGCTTCTCGGCGATGCACGAGTAGCCGCGCGACCAATCCTTGTTGCTGACCGTGCCGCTGCCGACGATGCTGCCGGCGCGCACGTTGCGCGTCTTGCAGAGGTGGGCGATGAGCTGGCCGAAGTGGAAGCTCATCTCCGGCCCGGCGTCGCACAAGCCGACGCGCTTGCCGTTCCAGACGCTTTCGAGGTTCAGGTGCACGCGGCCGTGCTGCCAAGCCGCGCCGAGCTCGTCCGGCGTGACCGCGACCGGGCTGAACGCGGTCGCGGGCTTGCTCTGCAAGAAGCCGAAGCCTTTCGCGAGCTCGGCCGGCACCAGGTTGCGCAGGCTCACGTCATTGGCCAGCATCAGGAGCCGGATGCCTTCGAGCGCGGCGTCGGCCGTGGTGCCCATGGGCACGTCGCCGGTGACGACAGCGACCTCGGCCTCGAAATCGATGCCGTGCTCGGCGTTCGTGCAGACGATGTCGTCGCAGGCGCCCAGAAGATCGTCGCTGCCGCCCTGGTACATCAGCGGGTCGGTGTAGAAGCTCTCGGGCACCTCGGCGCCGCGCGCCTTGCGCACCAGTTCGACATGGTTGATGAAGGCCGAGCCATCGGCCCACTGGCAGGCGCGCGGCAGCGGCGCCATGCACATCCGCGGGTCGAATGCGAAGGCGTGGCGCGCCTTGCCGTGGTTGAGCGTCTGCGACAGTTCTTCGAGTTGCGGCGACAGAAAATTCCAGTCGTCCAGCACCTGTTGCAACCTCGTCGCGATGCCGCTGGCATAGTGGGCGCTGGCCAGATCGCGCGAAACGACGACGAGCTGGCCGTCGCGAGAGCCGTCTTTATAGGTCGCAAGCTTCATGGGTCGGGGGTCAGGGCCAATGAGTTCGTTGGAGTCGCTATTGTCGATGCAGCCTGCGCGCCGCCGCTGGGTGGGTCTGGGCCTGCTCGGCGCCGTGGCGCTGGCGGCGCATTTGCTCGCGTTCGGCGGGCTCGACTGGGCCTGGCCGCGGCAGCGGGCCGTGAGCGCACCGGCGTCGGTGCAGGTGCGCTTGATCGATGCGGCGCCAGAGACGCCGCAGCCTGCGGTGAGTGTGCCGCCCGAGCCCGCACCTGCGCCGGTGGTGGTGCCGCCGCGCAAGGTCGTCACGATTCGCCCGCGCGCGGTTGCGCACGTGCCCGCGCCCGCGCCCGCGCCGCCGCCTGCGGCCATGCTCATCCCCGCCGTGGCGGAAGCGCCTGCCGCCGCGATGCCCGTGACGGTGCTGGCCATCGCAGCACCGGTGGCGGAGGCTGCGGCCGGCTCCGACACGATCCCGCACTACCGCACGCAGATGCCGCCCGCGCTCACCTTGCACTACGTGATGCAGCGCGGTGCGCTGAGCGGCAGAGGCGAGTTGTCGTGGCGCCCTGAGCGCGAGCGCTACGAGCTCAAGCTGGTCGGCAGCGTCGCCGGCCTGACGGTGCTGACGCAGATCAGCAGCGGCGGCTTCGATGCGGCGGGCGTCGCGCCCCTGCGCTTCACCGACCAACGCCTGCGGCGCGGCACGAAGGCGGCGAACTTCCAGCGCGAGGCCGGCAAGATCACGTTCTCCGGTCCGTCCACCGAGTTCCCGTTGCGCGCGGGCGCGCAGGACCGGCTCAGCTGGATGGTGCAGCTCGGCGCGATCGTCGCGGCCGAGCCGAAGTTGCGCGGCGTCGGCGCGAAGGTCGTCATCTACGTCGTTGGTGCGAACGGCGCGGCGGGTGTGTGGACATTCGACTGCACCGTCATCGAATCCGTCACGACCGGTGCCGGCGCCGTGAATGCACTCAAGTTCGTGCGCGAGCCGCGCGAGCCCTACGACACGCAGGTGCAGGTCTGGATCGACCCGGCGCAGCACTACCTGCCGGTGCGTGCGACGCAGAAATCCGGCTCGAACGACGAAGGCTTCGAGCTGCGCTTGCAGTCGATCGAGACGAACTGAACCCCTCGTCGAATGGGTACATCCGCCGATCCCCCAAGGGGATGCGGGCCGGCTTGGGACGGCCCGGCGCTCGGCCCATCCCTGACCCCCGGTTCGCGGGAAAGTGCATGACCCTGTCCGCCGCTGGCTTGATATTTGCGTTTGAATCCGCAGGTACTCGCCACGAGGTCACTCCATGCAAATGCTTTACAACTCGGATAGTTTTGCGGTGGTGCTGTTCGACGTGGAAGGCCACGCCGCTGCCGGCAGCGTGGCCGTCGCGCCGGGCGCCGAGCCGCTGCGCCATGGTGGCTACGAGATCGTCGACAAGTTCGCGCGCAAGGAGATCTTCCTGCAAGGCGCGATGGCCGAGAGCTTCAAGGAAGGCGTCGAGGCGCTGATCGAGACCCAGCCCTCCGAGGAAGAGATCGACGACTACATCGAACGCTTTGCGTCGTTGATGCAGCAACCGGTGATTCTTCACTGACCCTGTCGTCCGCTGCCCGCATCCCGCGTTATCGTCCCTGAGCCCTGCCGCGAGGCGGGGCTTGCCGCTCGGCGCAGTCTGCGCCAAGATGGCCCACGAGTCGTTCGCAGGAGGTCGCATGGCCAAGAGCCAGTTGGATGCGCGGATGCTGTTGTCCCCGGGGCTGAAGGACGCGCCCGTGCTCGACCGCATGTGCTCGCAGTTCGTGCTCACGCTGACGACGCACAACGCCGGCCGCTTCAACCTGCGCCGCGACTGGAACAGCCTGCTCTCGCTCACCGGCAAGCACCTGGTGTGGCCGGGCTCGGTGCTGGCGCGGCTGCGCAGCTTCCTGAACAAGCGCTGCAAGGGCAACGAGCATTGGCGCGGCCACGAGGCGCTGACCGACGACGCCTTCATGCTGCGCCACGGCGCATGGCGCGGTCCGTACGAAGAAGGCACGCTGTTCTTCTACATCGACGAATACATCAAGGACGCGCCGAAGGACCTGCTCGCCGTGCTCGGCGCCACCGCCGACTGGCTGAGCCGCAGCCTGAAGAAGGAATCGACGCTGGTCGAGAAGAACATCGACTCGCTCGCGCGCCTGCTGCAGCTGAACCCGGCCGAACGCGCGCTGCTGCTGTACGGCACGCTGGCGCGCTACCAGCGCGATCTGCGCGGGCTGCTGGTCGAGTTCAAGGTCTCGAACGCGCAGGAGGCGTATGCGGCGATCGCGCGCGTCGCCGGTGTCAGCGAAACCGACGTGGCCGAGGCGCTGCGCGCCGGCTCGCGGCTGGAACGCGTGGGCATGGTCGAGAACCTGATCTCGGAGCACAACATCACCGACCTCGCCGACCTGATGAAGGTCAGCGAGCAATTGCCGCCGGTGCTGATGCGCCGCTACGAAGGACCGTCCGATCTGATGGCGGTGTTCACGCGGCCGGCCAAGCGCAGCGAACTCGCGCCCGACGATTTCAGCTTTGTCGAAGTCGATCGGCAGATGATGACTTCGCTGCTGCGCAACGCGGTCGCGCGCAAGGAGCCGGGCGTCAACGTGCTGCTTTACGGGCCACCGGGTACCGGCAAGACCGAGCTCGCGAAGGTCGCGGCGCAGGCCGCGGGGCTGGAGTTGTACGAGGTCGAACACGCCGACCGCGACGGCAATTCGCTCAGCGGGCGTGACCGCTACCGCTCGCTGCAGATCAGCCAGGTGTTCCTGAAAGGCAGCACCAACGTCGCGTTGCTGTTCGACGAGGTCGAGGATGTGTTCCCGCCGATCTCGACCGACGCCGCGCAACTGATCGCGCGCATGGACACCGGCGACGGCGCGGCGCTGTCGGGCAGTGTCAGCGGCAAGGCCTGGGTGAACCAGATCCTCGAGACGAATCCGGTGCCGGTGATCTGGATCACGAATCGCATCGAGCAGATCGACCCGGCGTTCCGGCGCCGCTTCCAGTACCACCTCGAAC
>CAXTSS010000023.1:0-47462 GCA_964247075.1 uncultured Rhizobacter sp.
TCAGAGGCGCACCGCAACCTGCCCGCACGCACCTTTGTGGACACCGCGGAGGTATGTGCGCCGAACACCAAACCCCGTGGACTTCGGGGCAGCGCCTGCCACGACGCGCCGAAGCCATGCCAGAGCGGACGTTCACGAACGGCAGCATCGGGCCGCGAGCAGACATTCCCCGCAGAGGTTCGCCCAGGGCCTCGTGGGTCGAGTCGAACCGGTGGGGCATCGACATGAACATCATCAGCTACGGCGAATGCTCGGCGCGCGAGCGCATCAAGGTGCTGTTCGACGCCGGCAGCTTCGTCGAATGGCTGCCGCCATCGCAGCGCCTGATGAGCCCGCACCTTGCGCAACTCGGCGTGCCGTCGGCCTTCGACGATGGCGTGATGATCGGCCGCGCCACGCTCGATGGACACGCGGTGTTCGTCGCCGCGCAAGAGGGCGAGTTCATGGGGGGCGGCGTCGGCGAGGTGCACGGCGCCAAGCTTTGCGGCCTGTTCCAGCGCGCGCTGCGCGACCGGCCCGATGCGGTGGTGTTGTTGGCCGAATCGGGTGGCGTGCGGCTGCACGAAGCCAACGCCGGCCTGATCGCAGTCTCGGAAGTGATGCGCGCGCTGCTCGACGTGCGCGCTTCGGGCATCCCGGTGATCGTGCTGATCGGCGGCGCCAATGGGTGCTTCGGCGGCATGGGCATCGTCGCGCGCTGCGCCGACCACGTCGTGATGAGCGACATCGGCCGCCTCGCGATGAGCGGCCCCGAAGTGATCGAGGCCTCGCACGGCGTCGAGGAGTTCGACTCGCGCGACCGCGCGCTGGTGTGGCGCACGACCGGTGGCAAGCACCGCTACCTGACCGGCGATTGCGATGCCCTGGTCGATGACGATGTGCAGGCGTTTCGCGATGCCGCGATCGCCGCGCTCGCAGCGAGCCGGCCGCTGACGCTGGCCGCGCTCGAGGCCGAACACGTGCTGTTGGCGCGGCGCCTGAAAGCCGCGAGCGCCGAGGGCGATGCGCTCGAGTTGTGGCAGCGGCTGGGCGTGCCCACACCCGAGCAGGTGCCCGACCTGAACGCGGCGCAGGTGCGCGCCTTGCGCCCGGCCGAGGAGACCACCCGATGATCTGGACAGAACTTGTCGGGCAGCTGTTCGGCACGGCGCACGGCATCGAAGCGGATGCCGATTTCCTCAGCGGCTCGGCGCACCTGGATGGGCGGACGATCGCGGTGGTCGGCACGACGAACCACGCGCCGATCGGCGTCGCGCTCGCGCTGAAGCAGGCGCGCGTCGTGCTCGACACGCTCGCCGAGCACCCGGGCCGCGCGATCCTGCTGCTGATCGACACGCAAGGCCAGCAGCTGCGCCGCCGCGACGAGCTGCTCGGCATCAACCGCGCGATGGCGCACCTGGGTTGCTGCATCGACCTCGCGCGCCGCCGCGGCCACCGCGTCATCGGCCTCGTCTACGACCAGGCCTTGTCGGGCGGCTTCATCACGTCCGGCCTGATCGCCGACGCCTGTTACGCACTGCCCGAGGCCGAGATCCGCGTGATGCGGATCCCGGCGATGGCGCGTGTCACCAAGCTGTCGGAGGCGTTCCTGACCGAGCTGTCCGCGAGCAGCCCGGTGTTCGCGCCGGGCGTGCAGAACTACGTGGCGATGGGGGGCGTGCGCAGCGTGTGGTCGGGTGACCTGCGCGCCTGCCTGCGCGACGCTCTGGTCAACGCGCCGACGAACGACGAACGTGCCGCCGACGGTCGCACGCGTGGTGGTCGCCAGCTCGCCGCGGCCGTGGCCGAGCAGGTGCTCGCCGCCTGACCGGCGCCGCATTGCGCGCGCCGCTGCAGCCATGCACGCCTACCGACGCCACCAGCTGGTGCGCCTCACCGAAGCCGGATGGCGCGGCGTGTTGCACAGCGCGCCCGGCGCGCCGGCGCGCTGGGATGCACAGGCGCTCGATTGCCTGCGGTACTGGGCCGAGCATCACTTGCCGCTGGTCGTCACGCGCCAGGGCGATGGGTGGCCGCATACGCAGCTTCCGGATACGCTCGCGCTCGGCCTGCCGGCGCCCGCGCGCTGGGGCCGACGCCGGCTGAGCCTGCGCGTGCCGCACACGGCGGTGCTTTGCTTCGACGAGTTCCCCGCGGCCGAGCGCATTGACGGCCTGCTGCCGCGACGCGTGCGCACGCAATGGCGGGCGCTGTGCGCCGGGTTTGTACGGCGGGGCGCCGCGGCCCGCGTGTGCGGCAGCTACGGCTGGCAGCAACTCACGGGCCTGGCCTGCGTGCACCCGGCGTCAGACATCGATCTGATGCTCATGCCGGCCAGCGCGCGCTCGGCCGACGCGCTCGGCGCGCTGTTGCAACGTGCGCCGTTCGAGCGGCCGCGCCTCGACGGCGAGTTCGCGTTTCACGATGGCACCGCGGTGGCGTGGCGCGAGTGGGCGCGATGGCGCTCGGGGCGCGTCGCGGGCATCCTCGTCAAGCGGCTCGACGGCGCATCGCTCGAAGACGCGACCACCTGGGAACCTGGTGTGCCCGATCGCGCGGTGGCGGTGGCTGCATGATCGCAGCGAGTGCGCAGCGGCTGTCGCACTGCGATCCGCAGGCACTGCTGCGCATCGGGCGCTGTGCCGTCACGGCCCTGCACGACGAGCTCGCGCTCGAACCAAAGCCCGGCCTCGTGTCCTTCAGTGACAGCGGCAGCCACGCCGACATGGACGCGCGCACCTTCATGCGCAGCCTGTTCGCGCTGCGCCACTACTTCCCGCGCATCGCGCGGCTCGGCGCGACCGGCGCGCGCTTCGAGCCACTTGAGCGCGCAGGCATCGCCGCCGAAGCGCGCATGCTGCTGGCCACCGGCGGCGTCAACACGCACCGGGGCGCGATCTTCAGCCTCGGGCTGCTGTGCGCGAGCGCCGGATCGCTGCTGGAGAGCGGGCTGCCGCTCACGCCCACCGCGTTGCAAGCGGCGCTGCGAGCCGGCTGGGGCGATGCGCTCAGCGCTCGCGCGCAGCGCCCCGCGCCGTCGAACGGGCTGTGTGCCGCGCGCCGATACGGCCTGCGCAGCGCCGGCGACGAGGCGGCACTCGGCTTCCCGGTGCTGTTCGACACTGCAGTACCTGCCCTGCAGCGGGCGTTGAATCAAGGGCTGGATGCGAGCCGTGCGCGCGTGCAGACGCTCTTCCACATCATCGCCACGCTGGACGACACGAACCTCGCACACCGCGGCGGCCTCGAAGGCCTGCGCTGGGCGCAGCGCGCGGCGCGCGACTACCTGGGCGCCGGCGGCGCGGCGCAGCCCGATGGCTTGCGGCACGCGCGCGCGTTGCACCGTGCCTTCGTTGCGCGCCGCCTGTCGCCGGGTGGTGCGGCCGACGTGCTCGCAGCGGCCTGCTGGGTGGCTCGGGTCTGCACGGTGCGATGAGCGCGCCGGGCCGCCCCGAGCGCGAAAGCTCCTGCTTGGCGGGGCGGCGCGAAGCGCCCAGGGTGCCCCATTGAGCCTGGCGCTGCTGTTCCCCGGGCAGGGCACGCAGCATCCTTCGATGCTGCCGTGGCTGGATCACGAGCCCGGCGCGGCGGCGACGCTCGGCCTGATGGCTGAACACATCGGCGGCGATTGGCGCAGCCGTGCAGGCGATGCGGCCTGGGGCACGCAGAACGCGGTGGCCCAGGTGCTGATGACGGGTCTGTGCGTCGCGGCGTGGCAATGCCTCGCGCCACGATTGCCGACGCCTGCGGTGATCGCCGGCTACAGCGTCGGCGAACTGCCGGCGTTCTGCGCCGCCGGCGTGTTCGGTGCGCGCGACGCATTGCACCTGGCCGCGCAACGCGCGCAGGCGATGGATACGAGCGGCCAGGGGCAGGGTGGTGGGCTGCTCGCGGTCAGCGGCGCTGCGCAGACGCTGGTCGCGCGCGTCAGCCAACGCCATGACCTGGCGCTGGCGATCCGCATCGCGGCCGATCGCTGCGTGCTCGGCGGAGCCGAAGACGCGCTCGCCGCGGCGCAGGCCGAGCTGGCGTCGGCCGGCGCGCAATGCACGCCGCTGGCGGTGCGCGTGGCGTCGCACACGCCGCAGATGAACGCGGCGGCGGAAGCCTTCGGGCGGTTGATCGAGCCGATGCTTTTCACTCGGCCGAATGCGCTGCTGGTCGGCAACCACACCGGTGCCGGCGTGCGCGAACCGGCCGCGTTGAAGCACGCACTGGCCGCACAGATCGCGGCCACGGTGCAGTGGGAGCGCTGCATCGAAACCATCGCCGAGCGCGGTGTGCGCTGCGTGCTCGAAGTCGGACCGGGCAGCAGCCTCGCGAAGATCTGGAATGCGAGCCGGCCGCACATCGCGTCGCGCTCGATCGACGAGTTCCAGAGTATGGAGGGCGTGGTGCGCTGGGTCGACAGCGCGATGCGCTGATCAGCGCGGGCTCGATCAATGCACCGTGGGTACGGCGTCGATGAACGCGGCCACGTCGTCGAGCACCGGCGCCACGAAATGCAGCGGCCAGGCGAACGCGCCGATCAGCGTGGTGTGGCTCGCGCGGTCGTACATCCGCAGCGTCACCGGCACGCCGGCGGCCTGCAACTTCGCCGCGAGGCTCTTCGTGCTGCGCGTCGGGCTGACGAGCGCGTCGTTCACCGGCGCGCCGAGAAAGCTGCGCGGTGACGTGGCCGACGGGAACTCGATCGGCTGCGCGTTCGCAGGGTAATTCGGGTGGAAGAACACCGGCCGCGCGTCGATGTTGTCGGTCGGGAAGAAGTCGTAGGGGCCGGCCAGACCGATGAAGCCGGCGAGCTCGGCCGGCGTGTGGCCGGTGGCGGCGAGCCAGCGCAGGTCGAGTGCCAGCATCGCGGCGTTGTAGGCGCCTGCGCTGTGGCCCATCACAAACACACGCTTCGGGTTGCCGCCGAGGCGCGATGCTTCGTTCAATCCCCAGGCCAGCGCGAGCGCGCTGTCGTTCAGGAACTCGGGGTAGCGCACCTCGGGGTAGAGCCGGTAGTCGGCCACCAAGGTGAGCACGCCGCGCGCTGCGAGCGACGTTGCCACGAAGCGATACTCGGCGCGCTCGCCGGTGTTCCACGAGCCGCCGTAGAAGAACACCACCACCGGCCAGCCGCCGGCTGGTGCGCGCGTGGCTGGCGTGTAGACGTCGAGCTTCTGGCGCGGCAGGGCGCCGTAGGCCACGCCCTGGTTGACTGTGTGGCCGCCGCTTGCGCTGGCCAGCACGTTGAGCGCGCGCACGGGCGCGCAGGCGGCGAGCGCGGCCAGCGCGAGCAGCGGCAGCACGATCCAGAGCAACAGCGTCTTGACGAGGTGCAAGCAGATTCTCCGATCGCGGCGAAGCGCCGCGCCGTTCCTTAATACGGCACCAACGCGCTGCTGGATGCAGCGTCAGGGCCGCGCGAAGCGCGGCGTGATCCCCATGCTGGCCCAGATGAAGCTGTAGATGTCTGCGCTTTCTTCGAGCGCCTTGCTCAGATTGCTCGAGCCGTGCCCGGAGTTGGTCTCGATGCGGATCAGGTGCGGCGCATCGCCGCCGCTGCGCTCCTGCAAGGTGGCGGCGTACTTGAACGAATGCGCGGGCACGACGCGATCGTCATGGTCGCCGGTCGTGACCAGCGTCGCCGGGTAGGGCACGCCGGCCTTCAGGTTGTGCAGCGGCGAGTAGCCGAGCAGGTATTTGAACTGCACCGGGTCGTCGCTGGAGCCGTAGTCCGAGACCCACGCCGAGCCGACCGAGAACTTCTGGTAGCGCAGCATGTCCAGCACGCCGACCTGCGGCAGCGCGACCTTGAACAGATCGGGACGCTGGTTCACGACCGCGCCGACCAGCAGGCCGCCGTTGCTGCCGCCCTGTAGCGCAAGCCGATCCCGGGAGGTGATCTTCTCGCGGATCAGGTACTCCGCGGCGGCGATGCAATCGTCGAACACGTTCTGTTTGTTGAGCCGCATGCCGGCTTCGTGCCAGGCTTCGCCGTACTCGCCGCCGCCGCGCAGATTCGCCATCGCGAACACGCCGCCCTGCTCCAGCCAGACGATGCGCGACGGGCTGAAATACGGGTTCAGCGTGATGTTGAAACCACCGTAACCGTACAGGATGGTCGGGTTGCGGCCATCGAGTTTCAGGCCCTTCTTGTGCAGGATGAACATCGGCACGCGCGTGCCGTCGCGGCTCTTGAAGAAGACCTGCCGGCTCTCGTACCGCGCCGGGTCGTAACCCTGAATCTCCGGCGCGCGAAAGACCTCGCTGCGGCTGCTGGCGATGTCGTGGCGGAACAGCGTCGGCGGCAGGTTCATCGCGGTGAAGCTGTAGAACACGTCGGTGTCGCCGGCTTCGCCATGAAAGCCCGAGGCCGTGCCCGGCGCCGGCAGCGCGACCTTGCTCAACAGTTTGCCGTTGAGCGCGTGCACCTGCACGTGCGAACTCACGTCCCGCAGGTAGGTCGCGAACAGTCGCCCGCCGGCGAGCGAGGCGGATTCGAGCAGCTGCGGCTGCTCGGGCAGCACGGTGGACCACTCGCGCGTGGCCACGTCGTAGCCCATCAATTGGTGGTTCGGGGCGCCGCGATTGCTGCGGATCAACAGCCGGCCGCCGTCATTGCCGATCGGCGCGAAGCTGTCCTCGCTGACTTCGGCAACGACGGGGCTGAACGCCTTCTCGGCGCGGGTCTCGTCGCGCACGAACAGCGCGTTGCCGCGCAGCCTGAGGTCGCTGACGAGGAGGGCGGCGAAGCGCTCATCCTCGGTCGTCGCGACGTTGACAAAGTATTCCGGGTGCGCCTTGTCCTCGTACACCAGCGTGTCCGCGCTCTGCGGTGTGCCGACGGTGTGGAACCACACGCTCATGTCCGCCAGCGCGGCGCTCAGCTCCGCACCCTTGGCGGGCTCGGGGAAGCGGCTGTAGTAGAAGCCGTCGCCGCGCCACTCCGCGCTGCTGAACTTGATCCAGTGCATCACCTCGGGCAGCATCTGGCGGGTGGCCATGTCCATCACCTGCACGTCGCGCCAGTCGCTGCCGGCAATCGCGGTCTTCGCGACCGCGGCGTAGCGGCCGTCGCGGCTGAGATTGAACGATTCGAGCTTGATCGTGCCGTCGGTCGAGAACGTGTTGGGGTCGATCAGCACCTCCGGTGTGCCGGCGAGCCCGTCCTGCACGTACAGCACCGACTGGTTCTGCAACCCGTCGTTCTTGTAGAAGTAGACCTTGCCCTTCTTGCGGAACGGCGCGCTGTACTTCGCGTAGTTGGTGACGCTGCGGATGCGCGCGAGCACGTCGGCCCGAAACGGCACACGAGCGAGCCAACCGAAGGTCAGCTCGTTCTGGCGCGCGACCCAGGCCTTGGTTTCGGCCGAGTTGTCGTCTTCGAGCCAGTGGTACGGGTCGGCGATCTCGGTGCCGAAGTAGCTGTCGGTGTGCGCGATCTTCGGTGTCTTCGGATAGCGGATGGGTTCGGCCATGGCAGTGTGGACCGTGGTGGCGGCGGCAAGCGCCAAGGCGAATCCGAGCTTCACGCGCCGCACCCTCAGCCCAGCCGCGCACGGTGCCGCGCGACCTGCGCGCGCACCTGCGCCGGCGCGGTGCCGCCGAGCACATTGCGCGCGTTCAGCGAGCCGCGCAGGCTCAGCACCTCGAACACGTCGTCGGTGATCGATGCGTGGAAGTCTTGCAGTGTGGCCAGCGGCAGTGCGCCCAGGTCGGCGCCTTGCGCGATCGCGAGCTTGACGGCGTGCGCGACCACCTCGTGCGCATCGCGGAACGGCAGGCCCTTCTTGACGAGGTAGTCGGCGAGGTCGGTGGCGGTCGCGTAGCCTGAGCGCGCGGCGCGCTCCATCGCCTCGGGCTTGACGGTGATGCCGGCCACCAGCTCGACGAAGATGCGCAGCGTGTCCTTCAGCGTGTCGACGGTGTCGAACAGCGGCTCCTTGTCTTCCTGGTTGTCCTTGTTGTAGGCCAGTGGCTGGCCCTTCATCAACGTGATCAAGCCCATCAGGTGGCCGACGACGCGGCCGGTCTTGCCGCGCGCGAGTTCGGGCACGTCGGGGTTCTTCTTCTGCGGCATGATCGACGAGCCGGTGCAGAAGCGATCGGCCAGATCGATGAACCCGAAGTTCTGGCTCATCCACAGCACCAGCTCTTCGCTCAGGCGCGAGAAGTGGATCATGCACAGCGCCGCGGCGGCCGTGAACTCGATCGCAAAGTCGCGGTCGCTGACCGCGTCGAGGCTGTTCTGGCAGACGCCCTCCATCCCGAGTGTCTTCGCGACGCGCTCGCGATCCAGCGGGTAGCTGGTGCCGGCCAGCGCGGCGGCGCCGAGCGGCAGCCGGTTGGTGCGGCGAAACACCTCGCTCATGCGTTCGGCATCGCGCGAGAACATCTCGACGTAAGCGAGCAGGTGATGCCCGAAGCTCACCGGCTGCGCCACCTGCAAATGTGTGAAGCCAGGCAGGATGACCTCGGCGTTCTGCTCCGCCACGGCGACCAGCGCGCGCTGCAGCTCGTTCAGCAGGCTGCCGATCGCGCCGATCTCGTCGCGCAGCCAGAGCCGCACATCGGTCGCGACCTGGTCGTTGCGCGAGCGCCCGGTGTGCAGGCGCTTGCCGGCATCGCCGACGAGCTGCGTCAGCCGCGCCTCGATGTTCAAGTGCACGTCTTCGAGATCGAGCTTCCACTCGAATTGGCCGGCCTCGATCTCGGCGGTGATCTGCGCCATGCCGCGCTGGATCGCCGCATGATCATCGGCGCCGATGATCTTCTGCGCCGCCAGCATCTCGGCATGCGCGAGGCTGCCGGCGATGTCCGCTTTCCAGAGCCGCTGGTCGAAGCCGACGCTGGCGGTGTAGCGCTTCACCAGATCGCTCATCGGCTCGGAGAACAGCGCCGACCAGGCCTGGGATTTTTTGTCGAATTGGTTGCTGGACATGAGCGGCGGGCGTTGGACAATGCTGGGCAGCCGCATTCTATCGACGCCACCTTGTCCACACGCCACCCCGAACCGACCGACAGCGCGCTGAGCCGCCCCGGTGAGCTGCGCTCGACGGGTTTCGGCACGACCGCGTTCGGCGGCCTGGCGGCCGCCCCGCCGTCACCCGTTGATGCCGCCGCGGGCTTCGATGTCTGCCACGTCGGCGTGGTGCTGCGCGCGCTGCTGTTCGTGCACGGTGTGCTCGCGGTCGGCCTGCTGTTCGCGGCCAACACATGGGCCGGCTGGCTGACCCTGTTCGCGCTCGGCGCCGGCAGCGCGTTGCCCGCGGTGCTGATGTGGCTGCTGCTGCTGTGCGCCGTGAAGCGCTCGTTCGTGGCGCTGCCGCTGGGCGCGCAGTGGAGCTTCGCGATCGCCCTCGGCGCGCTGTGCGGCGCGATCGGCTCGGCGCTGGCGTGGCTGCCCGGCGTCGGCACTGTCGGCATTCCCGGCTGGCTCGCGCCGGCGGCAGCG
Source organism: uncultured Rhizobacter sp. (assembly GCA_964247075.1). Classification (GTDB taxonomy): domain Bacteria; phylum Pseudomonadota; class Gammaproteobacteria; order Burkholderiales; family Burkholderiaceae_C; genus LMDS01. The sequence goes on from CAXTSS010000023.1 coordinate 9,422, forward strand.
GGCGCCGCGATCGCGGCGATGCTGTTCCAGTGGCTGCGCCTGCGCGCCAAGGCGACCTTGCCGGCGGACACGACGGCGCGGCTGGCCGAGCTGCAATCGCGCATCCGTCCGCACTTCCTGTTCAACACGCTGAACAGCGCGCTCACGCTGGTGCGGCTCGATCCGGCGCGCGCCGAGGGCGTGCTCGAAGACCTGGCCGAGCTGTTCCGCGTCGCCATCTCCGACAGCGCCGAGTCGGTCACGCTGGCCGAGGAAATCGAGCTCGCGCGCCGCTACCTCGCGATCGAGCAGATCCGCTTCGGCAGCCGCCTGCGCGTGACCTGGGAGATCGACCCGGACGCCGGCGCCGCGCGCGTGCCGCCGCTGCTGTTGCAGCCGCTGGTCGAGAACGCGGTGCGCCACGGCGTGGAGCCGGCCGACGAGGGCGGCACGATCCGCGTGCGCACGCGCGTGAAGCTCGGCCGCGCGCTGATCGCGATTACCAACAGCGTGCCGGCAAACCAATCGCAGCCCGGCAACGGCATGGCGCTGCGCAATGTGCGCGAGCGGCTGCGGCTGATGCACGACGTCGCCGGCCAGTTCGAGACGCGGTTGGAGGCAGACGCGTACCGGGTGCAGATCGTGGTGCCGCTGTGACCGAACTGCGCGTCTTGCTGGTGGATGACGAGGAGCTCGCGCGGCTGCGGCTGCGGCAGCTCGTCGGCGATTGCACCGAGCCTGCTGCGAGCGTCGTCGGCGAGGCCGCGAACGCGGCGCAAGCGCTGGTGTGGCTCGCAACGCAGCGCTGCGATCTGGTCCTGCTGGATGTGCAGATGCCGGGCCGCGACGGCACCCAGCTCGCCGCCGAACTCAAGCGCCTGCCCGAGCCGCCGGCGGTGGTGTTCGTCACCGCACATGCCGAGCATGCGTTGCGTGCGTTCGATCTGGAGGCGGTGGATTACCTCACCAAGCCGGTGCGGCGCGAGCGGCTGCAGGCGGCCTTGCAGCGCGTGGCGCAGCGGCTCGCGTTGCGGCGCGGCGCCGCCACGGCAGCGACCGCGTCCCCTGGCGAGGTGCCGGTGATCGTCGTCACCGACCGCGGCCGGCTGGTGCGTGTGCCGGTGACCGAGGTGCTGTACTTCAAGGCCGAGCTGAAGTACGTGACATTGCGCACCGCGGCGCACACCTACGTGCTCGACGAAGCGCTGGCCGAACTGGAGCAGCGCCTCGGCGAACGCTTCCTGCGCGTGCACCGCAACGCGCTCGTTGCGCGCCACGCGGTGCGCGCGCTGGAGCGACGCGCGATCGCCGGCGAAGGCGACGAGGAGGGCGGTGAGAGCTGGGCGGTCTGCATGGCGCCGGTCGATGAATGGCTCGCGGTGTCGCGCCGCCAGGTGGCGGCGGTGCGAGAGGCGCTGGTGGCGGTGGGGCGTTGATGCGGATGCAGCGCGCGTGGTGGGCGCTGGGGGCGGTGTTCGCGCTGGTCGTGGCGTTGTGGTTCGTGCGAACGCCGATCACCGCGACCGAAGACGGGCCGCAGAACGTGGCGACCGCCGTTTCAAATGCCGTGTCCGAAACGAGGCCTGTTGACGCGATGGCGTTCGAGGCTGCGGCCACGTCTCGAGGTTCGGCGGAGCGTGCTGGCGACGAGATCGAACTCTGCGGCGGCTTGTGGGTGAAGACCAAACCGGACGGCAACATCGACGAAGACGACTTCAAGCGCGTCGCGCGCCTGCCCGAGGCGCGTGCGCGGATGCTCGACGAGTTGCGTGCCGACACTGGCGAGTTCGCGCGCGCTGCGGCGATTCAGTTGGCGCTGCAGGGCAGCGAGCCCGCGCCGCTGCCCGAGGGCGTGACGACCTGCGAGCCGGCGCAGTGCGAGGCGCAACGGCAATATGCGGCCCGCGTCGCCGAGGCTCGCGACACACTCGCGCAGATGGCGACGACGACGCGCGACCCGCAGGTTTACGCGCTGGCGTTCAGCGTCTGCGGGGCCACGCCGAACGAGGCGTCTTGCCGGTTGCTCAGCGCCGAGCAATGGGCGCGGCTCGAACCGGGCAACGCGGCACCCTGGCTGTTCGTGTTGGCTCGGGCCGAGCAGCGCCGCGACATGGCGGCGCAGAACGAGGCCCTGCATCGCATCGCGACATCGGCGCGCAGCGATCAGCACTTCTTCGCGATGTCCGGTCTGGTGCTGGCCCACACGCCAGCCGACGAGGTCTCGATGCCCGCAACGCTGACCTTGACGGTCGAAGCAGCCCGCGTCGCGGCCGCGGGGAGCGTCCCCGGCTACCAGACCATGTATCAGATGTGCAAAGGCGCGGTGTTGAGAGATTCGAACCGGCGCCAGACATGCAACGCCGCAGCCGAGTTGCTCGTCGCGCACTCGGATACGTCGCTGGAGCGATTGATGGGCATCGGCCTCGGCGCGCAGGTCGGGTGGCCCACCGAGCGCGTCGACCGATTGCGCGGTGAAACCACGGCCTATGCGGACTCGCTCACCGCGCAAGAGGCGATCGGTGGCTGCACCAGCGTGACGAGAGGCCTGGAAGCGTTCGAGCGCCACGCCCGTCTGGGCGAAGACGGCGCGTTGCGCGAATGGCTCGCGCAATCCGGCAAGACGCCCGAGGAGTTCATCCACGCCGAGCGCGAGGGGCGGGCCAGGGTCGCTGCCTCGGCTGCCTCTTCGGCTGCTATGGCATCAGCCGCCTCCGCCCCGCGCTGAAGTTCATCCGGTGTTCCGCAACCCCGCCGCCACCCCGTTGATCGAGATGTGGATGCCGGTCTGCACGCGCGCGTTCTCCGGGTCGCCTTCCTTGCGTTGCCGATAGCGCCGCATCAGCTCGACCTGCAAATGGTTCAGCGGGTCGAGGTACGGAAAGCGGTGCTCGATCGAGCGCGCCAGCGACGGGTTCGATTCGAGCCGCATCTTCTCGCCCGTGATCAGCGAGAGCGCATCGTTGGTGCGATGCCACTCGGCCTTCACGAGCGCGAAGATGCGTTTGCCGAGCTTCTTGTCCTCGACCAGCTCGACATAGCGCGCCGCAATCGCCAGATCGCTCTTCGCGATCACCATGTCGAGGTTGGAGAGCAGCGTGCGAAAGAACGGCCACTGCTTGTGCATTTTCTGCAGCAGCGCGAGGCGTTCCTTGCGTTGTGCTCCGTCCTTGCCCAGAAACGACTCGATCGCCGAACCGAAGCCGCACCAGCCCGGCAGCGAGACGCGGCTCTGGCCCCAGCTGAACGACCACGGGATCGCACGCAAATCCTCGATCGCGCGCGTCGCCTTGCGTGATGCGGGCCGGGAGCCGATGTTGAGCTCGGCGATCTCGCGGATCGGCGTCGCGCTGAAGAAGTATTCGGTGAAGCCCGGCGTCTCGTAGACGAGGTGGCGGTAGGCTTTGAAGCTGGCGTCGCTGATCTGTGCGGCGGCATCGAGGAAGGCCTTGGGCGCGCTCTTGGTCGGGTTCAGCAACGTGGCCTCGAGTGTGGCCGCGACCAGCGTTTCGAGGTTGCGCCGGCCGATCTCCGGGTGCGCGTATTTGGATGCGATCACCTCGCCTTGCTCGGTCAAACGGATCTGGCCGTTCACCGTGCCGGGCGGCTGCGCGAGGATGGCCTGGTAGCTCGGGCCGCCGCCACGACCGACGGTGCCGCCGCGGCCGTGGAACAGCCGCAACGTGAGGCCGTGCTCGGCGCGCAGCTCGCCGAAGAGCTGCACCAGGTCGATCTCGGCGCGGTAGAGCTCCCAGTTGCTGGTGAAGCTGCCGCCGTCCTTGTTGCTGTCGCTGTAGCCGAGCATGATGTCCTGCTCCGCGCCGCTGCGCTTCATCATGCCGGCAATGCCGGGCAGCGCGTAGTAGGCGCGCATGATCGGCGCGGCGTTGCGCAGGTCGCCGATGGTCTCGAACAGCGGCGAGACGATCAGGTCGCTGGTCGCGCTGTCGTCCAAGGTGCCGCGCAGCAGGCCGACCTCCTTCAACAGCAGCATCACTTCGAGCAGGTCGCTCACGTCTTCGGTGTGCGAGATGATGTAGTGGCGCAGCGCGTCGCGGCCGTACTGCCTGAGCATCACGACGGCCGCCTCGAAGATCGCGAGTTCGCCGACCGTGTGCTCGCTGTAGGCGGCCGCACGCACGCGCAACGGGCGTGCATCGTTCAACTCGCACATCAGCAGGTCACGGCGCGCGGCCTCGGTCAGCGCGCTGTAGTCGGCCTCGATGCGCGCGACCTTCAGCAGCTCGGCGACGACGGCCTCGTGCTTGTCCGAACTCTGGCGCAGATCGACGGTGGCGAGGTGGAAGCCGAACACCTGCACCGCGCGCATCAGCGGCAGCAGCCGCGGCGCAGCGAGGGCCAGGGCGTTGTGGGCGGCGAGCGAGCGCTCGATGATGCGCAGGTCGTGCAGGAACTCCTCGGCCGTCGCGTAAGGGCGCTGCGGCGCGACGGCGTGGCGCAGCGCTTCGGTGCCGGTGAACTCCTGCAAGGTGGCGGCGAGGCGCGCATACATGCCGATCAGCGCGCGCCGGTAGGGCTCGTCCTCGCGGTGCGCGTTGTGGTCGGGCGAGCCCGCGGCGAGCGCTTTCATCTCGGGCGTGATCGGCGCGAGCGAGGCCGAGATCGACAGCTCGGCGCCGAGCTGGTGCGCCTCGGTCAGGTAGAAGCGCAGTACCGTTTCGCTTTGCCGCGCGAGTGCCATCTGCAAGGTTTCGGCGGTGACGAACGGGTTGCCGTCGCGGTCGCCGCCGATCCAGTTGCCCATGCGGAAGAACGACGCGATGGGGTGGCCCGGCAGCGCCTCTTCGAGGTCGCGGTACATGCGCGGGATCTGGCGCAGAAAGGTCGAGCGGTAATAGCTCAGCGCGTTCTCGATCTCGTCGGCCACGGTGAGCTTGGCGGTGCGCAGCATGCGCGTCTGCCAGAGCTGCGTGACGCGGGCGCGGATCAGCGCTTCGTTGTCAGCCAGCTCGCGCGCGCTGTGCGGGCCTTCGCGCTGCTCGACCAGCTCGGCGATCGTGCGCTCGGCATCGAGGATGCTCTTGCGCTGCACCTCGGTCGGGTGCGCAGTGAGCACCGGCGAGATGTAGGCGTGGGCCAGCGTCTTGGCGATGTCGGCGGCGCGGATGTCGGCCGCGCCGAGGCGCTCCAGCGTCATCGCGAGCGAGCCTTCCTGCAGGTGGCCTTGGCGCTCGTGGTGATCGCGGCGGCGTACATGGTGGCGGTCTTCGGCGATGTTGGCGAGGTGCGAGAAATAACTGAAGGCGCGGATCACGCTCACGGTCTGGTCGCCCGAGAGGTTCTTCAGCAGCCGATCGAGCGCGCGGCCAGCCTGGGCGTCGCTCTTGAGCCGGTATGCCACCGAGAGCTGCCGCACCCGCTCGACCAGCTCGAACGCCGCCTTGCCCTCCTGCTCGCGGATCACGTCGCCGAGGATGCGGCCGAGCAGCCGGATGTCATCGACCAGCGGCTTGTTCTTTTCGGCGGCATCCAGCTTGGAGCGTGAGGAAGGGGCGGAAGCACGGGCCATGGTTACCTCTGATCTTGTAATTTGGTTACATACCGCGATCGTAGCGCAAGCGCGGCGCGGGCGGTCTCGAACGCCCGGCGGATGGCTGATGCAAGAGTCGTGCAAGCGCGTCGGCAGTAGGGCGGCTGCTAGCATGCGCGCATGGCCGACACCACCCTGATCGCAACCCGCGAGAGCCGTCTCGCACTCTGGCAGGCCGAGCATGTGCGCGCATTGCTGACGCAGCGCTTCGGCATGGCGGTCGAGTTGCTGGGCATGACGACGCGCGGCGACCAGATCCTCGATCGCACGCTCTCCAAGGTCGGCGGCAAGGGCCTGTTCGTGAAGGAGCTGGAGACGGCACTCGAAGAAGGCCGCGCGCAGCTCGCGGTGCATTCGCTGAAGGATGTGCCGATGGACCTGCCCGAGGGCTTCGAGCTCGCTGCGGTGCTTGAGCGTGAAGACCCGCGCGATGCGTTCGTCTCGCCGCGCTTCCGCACGCTGGCCGAGCTGCCGCAGGGTGCGACGGTCGGCACGTCGAGCCTGCGCCGCGTCGTGCAACTGCTGAGCGTGCGGCCGGATCTCGACGTGCAGCCGCTGCGCGGCAACCTCGACACGCGCCTGCGCAAGCTCGACGAAGGCGGCTACCAGGCAATCGTGCTGGCCTCGGCCGGGCTCAAGCGGCTCGGCCTCGCGGCGCGCATCGCCAGCGTGTTCGAGCCCGAGGCGATGCTGCCCTGCGCCGGCCAGGGGGCGCTTGGCATCGAGGTGCGCACCGACTCGCGTGCGCTGCGCGCGCAACTTGCGCAGCTCGTGCACCGGCCGAGCTGGCTCGCGGTCGAGGCTGAACGCGCCGTGTCGCGCGCGCTTGGCGGCAGCTGCAGCATGCCGCTGGCCGCGCACGCGACCTTCAGCGGCGAGACGCTGACCTTGCGCGTCGCGCTCGGCCACGCGCTGATGCCGGCCTCGGCCCTGCTGCGCACCACGCAGCAAGCGCCGGTGCGGACCGAGCTCGAAGCGCGTGCGCTCGGCGCGGCCGCGGCGCAGTCGCTGCGCGACAACGGCGCGGCGGCGTATCTCGTCCCTGCCGCGTAGCGGGCGCAAACGCGTGCGCATTCTCGTCACCCGGCCCGCGTCGCAGGCCGCAGGCTGGGTCATCGACCTGCGCGCGCACGGGCTCGATGCGGTGGCGCTGCCGCTGATCGGCATCGAGGCCATGGCCGATGCGCGCGAATTGATCGCAGCCTGGCACGCGCTCGCGCAGCAGCGGCTGGTGACGTTCGTGAGCCCGAACGCGGCACAGCACTTCTTCGCGCACCGGCCCGAAGGCGCGGCCTGGCCGGCCGCGGTGCTGGCCGGCTCGCCCGGGCCGGGCACGACGCGCGCGCTGCTGGCCTTGAGCGTGCCGGCTTCGCTGATCGTCGAGCCGGCGGCCGACGCGGCGCAGTTCGACTCGGAATCGCTGTGGGCGCAACTGCGGCACCATGCCTGGGGCGACGCGCGCGTGCTCGTCGTGCGCGGCGATGGCGGGCGCGACTGGCTCGCCGATCGGCTGCGCCAGGCCGGCGCGCAGGTGGCGCACCTTGCCGCTTACCGACGCACCGTGCCGCGCCTCGGCGTTGCCGAGCAGGCGCTGCTGAGCTCGGCGCTCGCCACGCCGCAGTCGCACCTGTGGCTGTTCAGCAGCTCGGAGGCGATCGACAACCTGGCGCTGATCGCGCCGGCCGGCAGCGAGTGGGGTCAGGCGTGTGCGATCGCGACGCACCCGCGCATCGCGTCGCGGGCGCGGCAATTGGGGTTCGCGAGCGTGACCGAGGCGCGGCCGTCGCTCGATGCCGTGGTCGCCTGCATACAATCGATTCGACCGTGACCGACGACCTCCTGCCTCCTCTTTCCAATCCCGCGGCCGCTGCGCCCGCCGCCGCGTCGTCTGCGTCCGCCGCAGAGCCGACCGCGCCTGCGCTGCCCGCGTCAGGTGGCGCCCGCGTCCTGTGGCTCGTCGTCTTCGCGCTGGCGTTCGTCAGCGCGGCCAGCCTCGTGCTCGCGTGGAAGGCCGATCAGCGCGGCGCCAGCCTGGAGCAGGAGTTGGTGCGGCGCCAGCAGGAGGGCGCGGCCCAGATCGCCGAGGCGCGCATGCTCGCGAAGCAGGCGCAGGAGGTGACGGGCGAATCCGCGGCCAAGGTCGCGTTGCTCGAAGCGCGGGTGGCCGAGGTCGCAGTGCAGCGCAGCCAGCTCGAAGAGCTGATCCAGTCGCTCTCGCGCTCGCGCGACGAGAACCTGCTGACCGACATCGAGGCCGGCATCCGCGTCGCGTTGCAGCAGACCGCGATCACCGGCAGCGCCGAGCCGCTGGTGGCCACGTTGAAGCAGGGCGACGAGCGCCTGGCGCGCTACAAGCAGCCGCGCCTCGAAGGCGTGCGGCGCGCGATCTCGCGCGATCTCGACCGCGTCAAGGCCACCAGCGTGGCCGACATTTCATCGCTCAGCATCAAGCTCGACGAGGCCATCCGCATGATCGACGATCTGCCGCTGATGGCGGTGGCCGAGTCGCGCAAGGATGCCGCCAGCCGCGATGCGCAGCTCGCGCCGGCACTGCCGGCGCGCCCCGCGAGCACCGCGGCGGCGGCGAGCGCCGCGGCCGTCTGGACCGGCAAGGTCGGCGCCGCGTGGAACGCCGTGACGGACCGCCTCTGGAGCGAGGCCCGATCGCTGGTGCGCGTCACGCGCATCGACCACCCGGACGCGATGCTGCTCGCGCCCGAGCAATCGTTCTTCGTGCGCGAGAACCTCAAGCTGCGCTTGCTCAACGCGCGCCTCGCGCTGCTGAGCCGGCAGTTCGACACCGCACAGTCCGACCTGCAGGTGGCGCAGGCGTCGCTCGATCGCTATTTCGAGCGCGGCTCGCGCCGCACCGTGCTCGCGAGCGAGCTGATCCGGCAGGTGGTCGGCCAGGCGCGCCAGGTCGTTGTGCCGCGGCCGGATGACACCTTGGCCGCACTCACGGCCGCCTCCGCGGGGCGCTGAAGTGATGACGACCCCTTGGCGCCTTCGGCACCGTCCCCCGCGGGGAGCTCAGGCCGCTTGGGGCGGCCCGGCGCTGGCCTGACATGCGCAACACGATCTGGTTCGTGCTGCTGTTCGGTGTGGCGGTGCTGGCCGCGAGCACGCTCGGCACGAACGACGGGCTGGCGACGTTCTACTGGCGCACGTGGCGCGTCGATGTCTCGCTGAACCTGTTCCTGCTGGTGCTGCTCGGCACCTGCTTTTTGATCGTCACCGCGATCCAGGCCCTGAGCGCGCTGATCGGCTTGCCGCAACGGGCCCACGAATGGCGCGTGGCGCGCCGCGACCGCACCGCACAGGCGGCGCTGCGCGACGCGCTCGCGCAATACTTCGGCGGCCGCTACAGCCGCGCGCAGAAGTCGGCCCAGCGTGCGCTGGTGATCCAGACCGACACGCCCGAGCTCGCGCAGGACAACGAGTTCACCGTCCTCGGCCACCTGCTCGCCGCCGGCAGCGCACACCGCATGCAGGACCGCGCCGGCCGCGACGATCAGCTCAAGCGCGCGCTCGAACTGGCCCATCGCAGCGCCGCGGCGCGGCCGGCGGAAGAGGGCGCGCGCCTGCTCGCCGCCGAATGGGCGCTCGACGACCGCGATGCGCCGCGCGCGCTCGAGCTCCTCGGCGAGCTGCCGCAAGGTGTGTCGCGCCGCACCCATGCGCTGCGCCTGAAATTGCAGGCCACGCGCCTCGGCCGGCAGCCGCAGGAGGCGCTGAAGACCGCGCGCCTGCTCGCCAAGCACCAGGGCTTTTCGAAGATCGCGGCGCAGGGGCTGCTGCGCTCGCTCGCGTTCGAGTCGCTCGACACGGCGCATGACATGGACCAGTTGCGCCGCGTCTGGGCGCAGTTCGATCCGATCGACCGGCGCGACGCCTTCGTTGCCGCGCGCGCCGCCGACCGCGCCTGCGCGCTCAAGGGTTTCGACGATGCGCGCGGCTGGCTGCGCCCGTTCTGGGATCAACCGTCGGGCCTCGGTGCGGACGAACGGGCTGCGGTCTCGCTCGCGCTCGTCGGCGCGTTGCCCGGCATCGGCCCAGAGTGGCTGCCACGGCTGGAGGCGGCCTCGACGGCCTACACGCGCGAAGGCGCCGTCGCGCTCGCGGTGGGCTGTGCACTGGCCGAACGCCAACTCTGGGGCAAGGCGCGCCGGCTGCTCGAACAGGCCGCCGCCGATGCGACGCTGGCCACCGCCGCGCGCCGCAAGGCCTTGCTGTCGCTCGCCGCCCTGGCGCAAGAGGAAGGCGACGCGGCACGCGCCGCGGCCTCGTTCGAGGCGGCGGCGCGGCTCGGATGAGGTGTGGAAACACCGTTATAATGTGAGGCTGCGCGGCTGTAGCTCAGCTGGATAGAGTACTTGGCTACGAACCAAGGGGTCGTGGGTTCGATTCCTGCCAGCCGCACCAGAAAAACAAGAAATGAATCAACGGTCTAGAGATTTCGGTCTCTAGGCCGTTTTTTCTTGCCGGGGGACTCTTGGGGGACTCCCGGTTCGCGCAGGAGCACGCCCAGCGGTCGGGGTCAAGAGCAACTCAGGATCCTCGCAAGGGCCGAAAGAACTCGGTGATCTCCCTTGCCAATGCCTCGGGTTGTTCCATCGCCGCAAAGTGCCCACCTTTTGGCATCACGGTCCAGCGCCGAATATCGGCGTACATCTTCTCGGCAACCGATCGCGGCGGGCGCAGGATCTCCCGAGGGAACGCCGCATAGCCCATCGGCACGCTCACGCCGCCCTGGGGAATGGGCCACGGCCCGTGCATGCGCGCGTAGTAAGGCCAGAACGATGAACCGATCGCGCCAGTGAACCAGTACAGGCTGATGTCGGCGAGCAGTTGATCCTTCGTGAACACGCTCTCCACATCTCCGCCGCAATCGGACCAGGCGCGAAATTTCTCGACGATCCAGGCGGCCAGGCCCGCCGGCGAATCGCTCAGGCCGAACGCCAGCGTCTGCGGCCGCGTGCCCTGAATCCACTGGTAGCCGGTGTCTTCCTTGAGCCAGACCTCGAGTTCGTCGAGGAAGGCTCGCTCCTCGGGCGTCGGATTGCCCACCAGCGAGGAATCGCGCCGAACCGCAAGCAGGTTCAGGTGAATCCCGATCAGATTGTCGGCATGCACCGCTCCCAGGCGCGACGTGATGAAGGCGCCCCAGTCGCCGCCCTGCGCCGCGAAGCGGCGATAGCCCAGCACATCGGTCATCAATTCGCCAAAGCAGTCGGCGATCATCTCCGCGCTGAAGCGCGGCTGTCCGGGCGCGAACGACAGGCCATAGCCGGGCAGCGATGGTGCGATCACGGTGAACGCATCCGCGGGGTCGCCGCCGAATCGCGCCGGATCGGTGAGAAGCGGGATGATGTCGAGAAACTCGAACACCGATCCCGGCCAGCCATGCGACAACAGCAGCGGACATGGCGCCGGTCCCTGCCCGGGCACATGCAGGAAGTGCAGGTCGATGCCCCGCAGCGGCACCTTGAACTGCGGGAACGCGTTGAGGCGAGCCTCCTGCGCACGCCAGTCGAAGCTGTGCTGCCAGTGCGCCACCAACTCCCTCAGGTACCCGACATCGGCGCCGTAAGCCCAGGCATCGCCGGGCGCCTGATCCGGAAACCGAGTGCGTGCGAGACGCTCGCGCAGATCGTCGATCGCGTTGTCCGCCACGTGCAGCCGGAAAGCTTGTGTCGTTGCCGCCATGACCGATGCTCCCGGAAACTCCGAGTCATTGCCGATCAGCTGGCCTCGCGTGCCAGCGCGGCTGCCCTCGGCGGCGCGGGCGACAGACTGCGCTGGCTGCGCAAGCGGGTGATCATGAAGTTGGCCGCCTGCATCACGTGCTGCCGTGCCATCTTCTCCACCGCAGCTGCGTGACCTTGCGCCACCTCGGCCAGCATCGCTTCGTGCTGGTCCCAGATGTCGCGCGGCTTTTCGTCGCGCATCAGCACTTCGCCCATGACGCGCTGCGTGGACGTCCACTGCGCCTCCATGCTCGGCGCGATCAGCGGGTTTTCGGACAGTTCGTAGATGAAGCCGTGGAACTCGCGATCGGCGGCGATCATCGCCGCCACCGACTTGCTCTTCACCGCCTTGCGGCCTTTTTGGATCAGCGCGCCACCGCTCTTGTGCGCGCGCTCGGCGTTCAACTCGGCGGCCTTGCGGAAGGCGAGCCCTTCAAGCACGGCCCGAATCTCATACATGCTCTGCACGTAGTCGAGATCGAGTGGCGCGACGATCAGGCCGCGCCCCGGGGCATCCTTCAGCACGCCCTTGTTGCGCAACAACAGCAACGCCTGCTGCACCGGTTGCCGCGATACGCCGAGCTCCTGTGCAATCTGTTCCTGGATGATTCGCTCGCCTGGAGACAGCCTGCCTTCGGTGATCTCGTTCAGGATCGCCTCTTGGACTTGCTCCACCAGTTTGGGCTGCGACGCGAGTTCTTTCATTGCAACAAGTATAGAGGCAGCTGGCGCGAAAAATGAATTCCGTATGCGGCATTCGAATTCCGCAAGTCACGTCATGCGCCGCCGGTTCCCAACACTTGACGCCAGCCGGCTTCGGCCATCGGGCGGGCGCGGCGGCCGGTCTCGAGTGCATCCGCACTGGCCGCGCTTCCCTGCAGCGCTCGCGACAGAATGCCCTGAAGGATCGCGGCCATCCGGAACATGTTGAACGTGATGTAGTAGTCCCACTCGGCGATCGCCGCGCGGCCGGTGCGGCGCCGGTAGGCGTCGACGAAGTCCGCCTCCGAGGGGATGCCGAGCGCGCCGAGGTCGTGCCCCTTCATGCCGCGGAACTCGTCGGCCGTGACGCGCCAGCTCATGCAGTGGTAGGCGAGGTCGGCGAGCGGGTGGCCGAGCGTCGACAGCTCCCAGTCGAGCACCGCGACGATGCGTGGCTCGGTCGGGTGAAAGATCAGGTTGTCGATGCGGAAGTCGCCGTGCACCAGCGCAGTCTCGTCGGAGCGCGGCAGATGCGCCGGCAGCCACTCGATCAGGTGCTCCATCGCGTCGATCCGTTCGGTCTCGCTGGCCCGGTACTGCTTGGTCCAGCGCTCGATCTGGCGCTTCAGGTACGCACCCGACCGACCGAAGTCGCCGAGCCCGAGCTGCGCCGGGTCGAGCGCGTGCAGCGCGGCGATGACCCGATTCATCTCGTCGTAGATCGCGCCGCGCTCGGCGCTCGACAGGCCCGGCAGCGACGGATCCCAGAAGGTGCGACCCTCGATGTACTCCATCAGGTAGAACGCGCTGCCGATCACCGAAGCGTCTTCGCACAGCAGATGCACCCGCGGCACCGGCACGCCGCTGCCGCCCAGCGCCTGCATCACGCGGTATTCGCGGTCGACCGCGTGCGCCGAGGGCAGCAGCACGCCGTGTGGCTTGCGCCGCAGCACGTAGCGCTGCTCGCCACTGGACAGCAGATAGGTCGGGTTCGACTGGCCACCCGGGAACTTGTCGACGGTCGGTGCGCCGGCGAACGAATCCAGGTTGAGATGCAGCCAGTCGGACAGTCGGGTCAGGTCGAGAGTCTGCGTCATGAGTCCTCAGGGTTGGAGTTGCGGGAACGGCTCAAGCAGACCTCCAGCGCCGCTCGGCATCGTCCCAGGCGCCGAGTGGTTGCAGGTCGGGCACCCAGGCCAGGCCGGACTTCGCGTCCGACGAAGCCGCTTCGGGCGTGACGATGACGTCGAGCAACGCCGGCCGGTTCGCCAGCGCGCGTTCGATCGCTGCCGGCAGATCCTCGGCGCGCTCGACGCGTTCGCCGTGCAGCCCGAAGGCTCGCGCCATCGCCGCGTGGTCAGCGTACTGCAGCCGGGTGCCGACGACCTTGCCGTGGTTCTCCTGCTGGTCGCGCACCTCGATCGCCCAGCTGCCGTTGTTCGCGACCACGATCAGCACCGGTGCCTTGTGGCGCGCTGCGGTGTCGATCTCCATCGCGTTGAAGCCGAACGAGCCGTCGCCGGTGGCGACGACCACGGTGCGGTCGGGCAGCGCGAGGCTCGCCGCGACGCCGAACGGCGTGCCCACGCCGATGCAGCCGAGCGAGCCCGGGTCGAGGTAGGTCGTGGCCGGCAGGCCGACCCGCGCGAAGCTGAGGAAGTCGCCGCCGTCTGCGACCAGCACCGCATCGCTCGGCAGTGCATCGCGCAGCGCGGCGACGAGCCGATTCGGGTGCATGCGCCCGTCGCTGCCGTTGGGCGCCGACTTCATCGACGCGACCAGCTTGTCCGCGCGTTCGAGGTGCTTGGCGCGCACGCTGCGCGACCAGTCGCGATCGGCCTGGCCGCGCCGGCCCTCCGTGGCCTGCAGCAGCGCATCGAGCGCGGCCGCCGGCGTCGCGAAGAGCTCGACCGCGCCGCGGCGGTTGTCGCGCAACTCGCCGGCGCAGTCGGCGATGCGCAGGAACCTGGCGTCGCCGAACACCGCCGGCGAGCCGTAGGCGAGTTGGAAGTCCAGGCGTCGACCCACCGTCACGATCAAGTCGGCTTCGGTCATCACCGAGCCGCGCATCGCAGCGACCACCGCCGGGTGATCGTCGGGCACCAGGCCGCGGCTTTCGCCGGTGTCGAGGTAGAGCGCGCCCAAGCGTTCGAGCAACTGCGCAAGCTGCGGCCCGGCGCCGCGCGCGCCGCGGCCGGAGATGAAGAGCGGCTTCTTCGCGGCCAGCAGCAGATCGGCCGCGCGCTTCACGGCCTCGGGGTCGGGCAGGAAGCGATCGCGCGTGCGGCCCTGCATCTGCTCGGGCAACTGCAGCACGCGCGGGACTTCGGCGCGCAGCGTGTCCACCGGGAAGTCCAGGTACACCGGCCCGGGCTCGCCGCCCTGGCCGAAAGCGCGCGACACCGCCTCGTCCAGCTCCTGCAGCACCAGCTCGGGCAGGCGCACGGTGCGCGCGTAACGGGTCAGCGGCTTGACGAAGTCGGTGTGGATCATGTCCTGCAGCGCGCCGCGGTTCTCTTGCGCGCGCGGCGGCGTGCCCGAAAGCACGAGCACCGGCGCCTTGGCCACGTAGGCGTTGGCGATGCCGGTCATCGCGTTGGTCACGCCGGGGCCAGCGGTGACCAGCGCCACACCCAGGCCGCCGGTGAGCTCGGCGTGGGCGTGAGCCATGTAGACCGCGGCGCGTTCGTCACGCACGTCGATGATCCGGATGCCTTCGGCGTCCAGCCGCATCCACAGCGGCATGATGTGGCCGCCACACAGCGCGAATACGCGGTCGACGCCGCGCGCCTTCAGGAAGCGGGCGACCAGCGCGGCCGCGGATCGTTCGGTGATGACGGGAGCTTGTGCCATGGTGTGAGTCTCCGTGGATTGTTTGCAGAGCGAGGTGGTCAGAGCAGGCCGAGCGAGATCCAGGGCACGGCGGCGACGATGATCAGGCCCACGACCAGTGCCAGCACGTAGCCGACGATCGGCTTCATGCCCTCGGAGGGATCGACGCGGCCGATCGCGCAGGCGGCGTAGTAGCCCACGCCGAAGGGCGGTGCGAACAGGCCGATGCCCATCGACAGCACGACCACCATCGCGTAGTGCACCTCGTGCACGCCCACCTGGCGCGCGATCGGAAACAGCAGCGGTCCGAACAGCACGATGGCCGGAATGCCTTCGAGCACGCTGCCCAGCACGATGAAGGCCACGATCGACACCGCCATGAAGGCCGTCCGCCCGCCGAGCGCTGACATCGCGGCGGCGAGCGTGTTCGAGAAGCCCGATTGGGTCAGCGCCCAGGCCATCGCGGTGGCGGTGCCGATGATGAACAGGATCGCGCCGGTGAGCGTGGCGGTCTCGATCAGGATCGGCACGATGCGGCGCCACTGCATCTGCCGGTAGAACACGACCCCGGCGATGAGCGAATACGCGATGCCGAGCGTCGACACCTCGGTGGCGGTGGCCACGCCATAGACCACCGCATAGCGGATCACGAACGGCAGCAGTACCGCGGGAAGGGCGATCACCAGCGCGCGGCCGATCTGCGCACGGCTGGCCTTCGTCACATGCGAGAGGTCCTCGCCGCGGTAGCGCCACCAGACCACGACGCACAGCGTGGCCGCGAGCACGAGCCCGGGCAGCATGCCGCCGGTGAACAGCGCCGCGATCGAGACGCCGGTGACCGAGCCGATCGTGATCAGCACCAGGCTCGGCGGAATGGTCTCGGTCTGCGCGCCGCTGGTGGCCAGCAGCGCGACCAGATCGCCGTCCTTCGCGCCACGTTTGCGCATCTCCGGGAACAGCACCGGCGCGACTGCGGCCATGTCGGCGACCTTCGAGCCGGAGATGCCCGAGACGAGGTACATCGCGCCGAGCAGCACATACGACAGACCGCCGCGCACGTGGCCGAGCAGGGTCGCGAGGAACGCGACCATCGCGCGCGCCATGCCCGTCATCTCGATCAGCAGCCCGAGGAACACAAACAGCGGCACCGCCAACAGGATGATGTGCGACATGCCTTCGTCCATGCGGCCGACCATCACCTCCAGCGGCAGGCTGGTGGTCAGCGCGAGAAAGCCGAAGGTGGCCAGGCCGAACGAGAACGCGATCGGCACGCCCATCAGCACCGTCACCGCGGTGACGCCGACAAAGAAGATCACCAGATTCAGGTTGCCCAGGCCCTTCATCGAAGGGCCGACCGCTTTGAACGCCAGGCAAGCGATCACGACCAGCGCGATCGCACCGATCACGCGCTTCCAGTCGCCCACGCCCAGCAGCCGGATCGCCGCCATCAGCGCCATCAGACCGAAGCCGACCGGCAGCGCCGCGGCGCGCCAGGCGCTCGAGATCTCGAGCGCCGGGGTGGTGACATCGGCCTCGCCCGACGCGAATTCGAACGCCGGCCCGACGACGAACAGCAAGAAGGCCAGCGCCGCCGCGAGGCCGACGGTGTCGAGGAACGCGCGCGTGCCGGGCGACACCTTCGCGACCAGTGCCGTCATCCGCATGTGCTCACCGCGCCGCAACGCAACGACCGCACCGAGGTTGGCGAGCCACAGGAAGATGATCGAGGCGACTTCATCGACCCAGATCAACGGCGTGTGCAGGAAGTAGCGCGCCAGCACGCCAGCCAGCAGCAACACGATCTCGGTCGCGATCAGCAGTGCCGCGAGCCATTCGATGCCGCGTCCGAGCGTCAGTTCGACGAACCCGGCCGCGCGCGCGGCGATGCCGGTGGACAGCGCGACCGGCGGGGCAGAGGTGGGGTGTGCCATGGGTGTCTCGATCGAGGGATGGGCGACCGCGGGATCACGCGATCTCGCCGGCATACTGCGTGAGCAGCGCCCAGGCATCCTTGTCGAAACGGTCCTTCACCTCCTTGTAGAAGCCGGCATTGCGCAGCGCGGTGCGGAACGCCTCGGTGTCGACCTTGTTGAACGCCAGCCCCTTGCCTTCGAGCGACTTCTGCAGATCGACGTTGGCCTTGGCGATGTCGTCGCGCTGCTTCTTCGCGGCAGCGTTGATGTGCTTGGCGACCACGGTCTTGACGTCCTCGGGCACGCCCTTCCAGACCTTGCCGCTGGCGACGAACCAGAAGCCGTCCCAGGCGTGGTTCGTCAGCGAGCAGTACTTCTGCACCTCGAAGAACTTGGCCGCGTCGATCAGCGCGAGCGGGTTCTCCTGGCCGTCGGCGACCTTGGTCTGCAGCGCCTGGTAGGCCTCGCTGAGCGGCAGGCTGACCGGCGCCGCGCCGAGCGCCTTGAACATCTGCACCCACAGCGGCACCACCGGCACGCGGATCTTGAAGTTCTTCAGGTCGTCCGGCGTCTTGATCGGCTTGCTGCTGGTGGTGATCTGGCGGAAGCCGTTGTCCCAGACCGCCTCGAACGGCACCAGGCTCGACTTGGCGATCGCGCCGCGGATGTGGTTGCCGACCGCGCCGTCCATCGCGGCCCAGACCTTGTCGTAGCTGGCGAATGCGAAGCCGACGCCGGTGATTGCGGTGACCGGGACCAGCGTGGACATCACCGTGCCGGGAAAGGTCGCGAGCTCGAGCGCGCCGGAGCGTACCTGCGACATCATGTCCGAGTCGCTGCCGAGCTGGTTGTTCGGGAACAGCTGGATCGCAACCCGCCCTTTGGTCTCGGCCGTGATCGCGTCGAGTGCTTCCTTCAGCCGCACGTTCACCGAGTGGGTGACGGGCAGGTCGGTGCCGAGCTTGAACTTGAACTCGGCATTGGCGGCTTGCGCCCAGGCCCCGCTCGTGACAGTGCCGGAGCCGAGCAATGTGCCGGCGGCGAGGAAGGTTCTTCTGGTGAACATCGGGTTGTCTCCTTGGGTGGGGCGGCGGCCCGCGGGCCGGCCGCGTTTTTGAACTTCTGAGAATTCTGGGAACAAGTGTATTCTGAATTCAGAACGCAGTCAATGGCTTTTCGATTTCAGCTCGCCGGGCCCTTGCCCGCCATCGAATCGCGCAGCGTGCGGTGCAGGATCTTGCCGGTCGCGGTGCGCGGCATCTCGGCGTCGGCCATGAAGACGATCGAACGCGGCCGCTTGTAGCCGGCCAGACGTTCCTTGCACCAGGCGAGGATCTCGGCCTCTGCCGCCTTCGGGTCGGCCGACGGGTCGTGCAACACGACGACCGCCTGCACCGTTTCGCCCCACTTCTCGTGCGGGATGCCGATCACGGCCACGTCTTTGACGCTGGCGTGCGTACCGATCACCGTCTCGACTTCGGACGGGTAGATGTTCTCGCCGCCGCTGATGATCATGTTGCTCTTGCGGTCGACGAGCTGGATGTAGCCGTCGGCATCGCGGCGTGCCATGTCGCCCACCGAGCACCATTCGCCGCGGAACGCCTCGGCCGTCTTTTCGGGATTCTTCCAGTAGCTGTCGAAGACGTATGCAGTTCGCGAGTAGAGCTCGCCGACCTCGCCGTCGGGCACTTCGCGGCCCTGCGGATCGAGGATCTTGATCGCGCCCGAGCCGGCCCACTCGCGGCCGACGGTGCCCAGCCGCTCGATCTGTTCCTCCGGGCGCAGCAGCGTGACCCAACCAGCTTCGCTAGAACCGTAGAGCTCGAACAGGCCCGAGTTCTTGAAGTAGTCGAGGATCGCCAGCTTGGTGTCCTTGCGCGCGGGTGCTGACGAGATCAGCAGCTTCTCGACCGCGCCGACGTCGTATTTCGCCTTCACCGCGGCCGGCAGGCCGAGCATCATGATGTAGTGCGTTGGGACCAGGGACGTGAAGGTCACCTTCTCGTTCGCCAAGGTGGCCAGCAGCGCCTCGGGGTCGAAGCTCTTGTGGTCGTCCACCACGATGGTCGCGCCGAGGTACATGAAGGTCAGGCCGAAGTACAGCGAGTTCGCGTGGCACATCGGCATGACCAGCAGCGCGGTGTCGTCGCGCGAGAAGCGGAATTCCACCGCGGTTGCCAGCGCGATCAGTGCGTTGCCCTCGTGATTGCGCACCGCACCCTTGGGCTTGCCGGTGGTGCCCGAGGTGTACATCAACGCGAACGGATCCTCGGGCCGCACGACGATCTCGGGCGGCGTCGGCACGGAAGCATCGATCATCGCTTCGTAGCCGGTCCAGCCCGGCGGTGGCGTCGGCGCGCCGAAGTGCACGTAGCGGCCCTGCGACAGCGGCAGCCCGGCGCGAATCGGCTCGATGCGCTCGACCAGTTCGTCCTGCACGATCACCGCTTGCGCTTCGGAATGCTCGAGGATGTAGGCGATCTCCGGCGCCATCAGGCGAAAGTTGATCGGCACCGCGACCAGCCCGCAGCGCGCCAACGCGACGTAGATCTCCATCCACTCGACGCAGTTGTAGGCGAGCAAGCCGACGCGTTCGCCCTTGGCCAGGCCGAGCGCGAGCAAGCCGTTGGCCAGGCGTGTCGCGCGTTCGTCCCAAGCGCCGAAGGTCAGCGCGCGTGTCGAGTCGCGTGTGCCGATCTTGCGTGGATAGAGCCGCGCGTGCGCGGCGATCGCATCCGAGACGGCGAGCAGGTGGCTCATGGTTGCACCTCCGACTGCGCGGCGGCGGGTTGAGTGTCCGGCAGATCGAGCGTCATGGTTGTCTCCTCGTGGCTCTTGGTCTTGGGAAAAGGGTCAGGGAAGGGTGGTCGTCGGCGGAGATCGCGTTCGACGCGTGGTGCTGACGGGTGCCTCCGCGTGGCGGAGTGTGCGATCGACGCCGCGATCGCCCGGGTGGTCGAACGCGAACCCGACGACGTGCTGCGCTTGCGTGACGCTGCACCGCTGCGCAACCGCGGGTCGGGGCAGTTCGGTGAGGCGCTCGATGGCAATCGCCGCGGCGCGCGTGATGTGAGCTCGCGCCAGGCGTTCGGCAGCGTCGCCGTCGGCGGCGATCACCGCGTCGAGCATCGCCCCGTGCTCCGCCCAGATCGCGGCCGGCGTCTCGTCGCGCATCAGCACCTCGCCCATCACGCGCTGCATGCAAGTCCATTGCGCGCTGAGCATTGGCGAGATCAACGGGTTGCGCGACAACTCGTGAATCAGGCCGTGAAACGCGAGGTCGGCGGCGATCAGCGCCGCGGTCGATCTCGCCTCGACCGCCTCGCGGCCATCACGCAGCAGCGCCGCGCCGAGTCGCCGCGCGAGCGGCGCGTTGCGCTCGGCGGCGCGGCGAAAGGCGAGTCCTTCGATCATGGCGCGGATGTCGTACATGTTGCGCACGTGTTGCGGGTCTATCGGCGCGACGATCAGGCCGCGGCCCGGGGCGTCATCCAGCACGCCCTGGTCACGCAGCAACATCAGGGCCTGTTGCACCGGTTGGCGCGACACGCCGAGCCGCTGGGCGATCTGCTCCTGAATGAGGCGTGCGCCGGGTTTCAGATGTCCCTGGGCAATCTCGGCGACCAGCGCCTCATGGACCCGGGAACTGAGATTCGGTGAAATGGTGAGGACTTTCATGGCGAATGACTATAACGAATACGGAATTCAGTATTCATAGGATCTCATGAAACCGCATCACCCGCAGGGTCATTCACGAGGGCGTGCGTGCCGCACTGAATTCAGTCGTGACACCAGCTTCGTTCCTGCCATAGAGTGATTTTGGTACGCCAGCGGAGGCGCGCGCACGACCCGCCATGAGGGTGCAGGCAGATGCTCGCATGTCGGGGAAATCCCGAGTGCTGAATTCAGAATCCTAAACAAGAATCCAGCCAACCATCGAACGGAAGCACACGTGAAGGAGACAACGATGACGGCACCCATTTTCGAGTCGGCGCCGCCGTGCTGCGGCTGCGCGGGTGCGGATCCCGGCCGACGCATGGCGCTGAAGGCGGCGGCCGGCGCGGCGCTCGCCGCTGGCACCGGCATGGCCTGGGCCGACGACGGGCCCAAGGCCGGCGATCAGCTCGTGCAGGTCGACGACGAGTCGAACAAGCCGCTGGTCAGCGCCGACATCAAGCTTGGTGAGAAGCCGGTCATCGTCTACCCGTACGACCCCAAGGCCAAGGCATTGCGAGACGGCTCGCGGCTGAACCGCATCCTGCTCGTCAAGCTCGACCCATCGACGCTCGACGCTGCGACTGCGGCGCGCGCCGCCGACGGTGTGGTCGGCTATTCAGCGTTTTGCACCCATGGGGGTTGCGACGTCAACGCCTGGGTCGCCGCGGAGAAGGCGTTACTCTGCTTCTGCCACTTCTCGAAGTTCGCACCGCACCAGGAAGCCGCGGTGACCGGCGGCCCGGCACCGCGGCCGCTGCCGGCGCTGCCGATCAAGTTGGCCGGCGGCATGCTCGTCGTCGCCGACGGCTTCACGGCCTCGCCCGGCAAGGCGGTCTGAGACCGTTGCCATCGATTCGCTCACTTCACCCACCCAACCACACCAAGGAGACGCTGAAGCCATGAGACCCATCCTGAAATTCACCTGCGCCGCGATCGGCTGCGTGTTGGCCGCGCTCGCGCATGCGCAGTCGCGTCCTTACCCCGAAGTGACCGACGCGCGGCTGCAGTCGCCCGAGCAGGCGAACTGGCTGATGTACCGTGGAAATTACAGCGGCTGGGGCTACAGCCCGCTGAAGAGCATCAACGCGGGCAACGTCGGCAAGCTGTCTCTGGCCTGGTCGTACTCGACCGGGGTCATGGAGGGCCACCAGGCGCCGCCGATCGTCAATGGCGGCTACATGTACGTGGCCACGCCGAGCGCGCAGGTGATCGCGTTCGACGCGAAGAGCGGCAACGAGATCTGGCGCTTCAAGGCCCAGCTGCCTGCGGAGCAACTGCAGCTGCATCCGACCAGCCGCGGTGTCGCGCTGTACGGCGACAAGGTCTACTTCGCCACCACCGACTGCAAGCTCGTCGCGCTCGACGCCAAGACCGGCAAGGTGGCGTGGACCTCGACCGTCTGCGACTGGAAGGCCGGCTACTACATGACGCTTGCGCCGCTCGCGGCGAAGGGCAAGATCATGGTCGGCTCGTCGGGCGGCGAGACCGGCATTCGCGGCTTTGTCGCCGCGTTCGACGCCGTGACCGGCAAGGAAGCCTGGCGCGCCTACACCGTGCCCGGCCCCGGCGAGGCGGGCAACGACAGCTGGCCGGCGGGCGACAGCTACAGCCACGGCGGCGGCTCGATCTGGGTCACCGGCACCTTCGATCCGCAGACCGGCCTGGCGTTCTGGGGCACCGGCAACCCGGCGCCGTGGCCGGCCGACCTGCGCAAGGGCGACAACCTGTACACCGCGTCGGTGATCGCGCTCGATGTCGACACCGGCAAGATCAAGGGCCACCACCAGTACCAGCACAACGACGCTTGGGACTGGGACGAGGTCTCCGCGCCGCTGCTGATCGACACCACCTTCAAGGGCAAGCCGGTCAAGAGCCTGGTGCACGCCGGCCGCAGCGGCTACCTGTGGGTGCTCGAGCGCACCGCCGACAAGGTCAACTACGTCGAGGCTTGGCCGTACGTCAACAACAACGTCGTCACGGGCGTCGACCCGAAGACGGGGCGCCTGAGCTACGACGCATCGAAGACGCCGGGCGCGGGCAAGGGCGCGGCGTTCTGCCCCGGCGCGTGGGGCGGCAAGGACTGGCCGCCAGAGGCCTACAACCCCGGCACCGGCCTGCTCTACATACCCGCCAACAACAACATGTGCGGCGTGCTGCCGCAGGGCGAAAACGTCAAGTACAAATCCGGCGATCTCTACATCGGCTATCCGCTCGATGCCGTGCTCGGCAGCATACGCGTGCCGAACCCGGATCAATCCGTGGGCGAGCTGCAGGCCTGGGACATGAAGACCGGCAAGCTCGCGTGGGCGCACAAGTTCAAGACCTTCCTGTGGGCGCCGTTGCTGACCACCGGCGGCAACCTGGTGTTCGCCGGCGGCACCAACGATCGGCTCTTCCGCGCCTACGACGCGACCAACGGCAAGGTGCTGTGGGAGTACCCGACGCCTTCTGGCGTGATCGGTGTGCCGACCTCGTTCGAGGTCGACGGCGAGCAGTACATCGCGGTGCAGGCCGGCTGGGGCGTCGATGCCGAGCGCATCCAGGGCGCGTTCAACGCGATCCTGCCGGAGCGCAAGGTGGCCAACCCGCAAGGCGGGTCCGTGATGGTTTTCAAGATCGGCAAGTAAGCCGGTTCATACCGAAAGGACAAGCAAATGGCCAAGACGTATCGCAACTACATCGACGGGCGCTGGGTCGAAGGCAGCGGCAAGACGATCCAGGTGCTGAACCCTGCGACCGACAAGCCGATTGCCGTGGTGCCCGATGGTGGCGCCGCCGACGTCGCAAGCGCGGTTGCCGCGGCGAAGAAGGCGCAGCCGGCATGGGAACGGCTGCCGGCGATCCAGCGCGCGAACCATCTGCGCGCGATCTCCGCGAAGATCCGCGCCAACGCCGAACGGCTCGCGCGCACGATCGTGCTCGAGCAGGGCAAGGTGCCTGAGCTGGCCGCGGTCGAGATCGAGTTCACCGCGAGCTACATCGACTACATGGCCGAGTGGGCGCGCCGCATCGAAGGTGAGATCGTCACCAGCGACCGGCCGGGGGAGCAGATCCTCGTGTATCGCAAGCCGATCGGCGTGGTCGCGGGCATCCTGCCGTGGAACTTCCCGTTCTTTCTGATCGCGCGCAAGCTCGGGCCGGCGCTGGTCACGGGCAACACGATCGTGATCAAGCCGAGCGAAGAGACGCCGATCAACGCGTTCGAGTTCGCCGAACTGGTGGCCGAAACCGACCTGCCGGCGGGCGTGTTCAACCTGGTGTGCGGCGGGCGCGAGACCGGCGCGACGCTGACCGACAACAAGGATGTCGGCCTGGTCAGCTTCACCGGCAGCGGCGACACCGGCTCGCGCATCATGCAGACCTGCGGCAAGCACCTGACGCGCGTGAACCTCGAACTGGGAGGCAAGGCGCCGGCGATCGTGCTCAACGATTGCGACCTCGAGCTGACCGCCAATGCACTGTTCAACTCGCGCGTGCTGAACACTGGGCAGGCTTGCAACGCCGCCGAGCGCGTCTACGTCGAGCGCAAGGTTGCCGACGCGCTGGCCGAGAAGGTGACGACGCTGATGGCCGGCACCAAGTATGGCGATCCGAGCGTCGAGAAGGGCCTGCACATGGGGCCGCTGGTGACGAAGGTCGGCCGCGACAAGATGGCGGCGATGGTCGACGCGGCGAAGGGCCAGGGCGCCCAGGTGCTGACCGGCGGCAAGATCGCCGACAAGCCCGGCTACCACTATGAGCCGACCGTGCTGCTGGGTTGCAACTCCGGGATGGACGTGATGACCAAGGAAGTGTTCGGCCCGGTGTTGCCGATGCAGATCGTCGAGAACCTCGACGAGGCGCTGGCGCTGGCCAACGACTCCGACTACGGCCTCACGTCGTCGATCTTCACCAAGGATCTGAACCAGGCGATGAAGGCGGTGCGCGAGCTGCGCTTCGGCGAGACCTACATCAACCGCGAGCACTTCGAGGCGATGCAGGGCTTCCACGCCGGCCGGCGCAAGTCCGGCATCGGCGGGGCCGATGGCAAGCACGGCCTGTACGAGCACATGGAGACACACGTCGTCTACATGCAGACCGCCGGCTGAGGCGGGGCGGCGACCTCGGCGCTGCGAAAACGCCGATGGCCGCCATCTTCGTCGTCACGTTTCCGTTCTTCGCGCTGGTGCTCGCGGGCTACGCCGCAACCCGGCGCGGCCTGCTGCCGCTCGAGGCGATACCCGGGCTGAACGCCTTCGTGCTGCTGTTCGCGCTGCCGTGCATGCTGTACAAGTTCGCGGCCATGACGCCGATCGTGCGGCTGCTCGACCCGAGCATCGTGCTGACGTACCTCGCTGCCGCCGGCGTGATGGTGGCGCTGACAGTGGCTGCGGCGCGGCGCGGCCGCACTGGCTGGAACGACGCCGCGTTCGGCGCGCTCGTCGGCAGCTTTCCCAATTCCGGCTTCATGGGGGTGCCGCTGCTGGTCGCGCTGCTCGGTGCGGCGGCGGCCGGGCCGGCGATCGTCGCACTGGCGGTCGACATGGTGTTCACCTCGTCGTTGTGCATCGCGCTGTCGCAACTCGGCGCGGCCGGCGAGCAGGGCGCGCGCCGTGCCGCGCTGCAGGGTCTGAAGGGCATGCTGACGAACCCGCTGCCATGGTCGATCTTGCTCGGCTGCCTGTCCACGGCCAGCGGGAAGCAGCTGCCCGCGCCGCTGTTCCGCGCGGTCGACATGCTCGCGGGCGCGGCTTCGCCGGCGGCGCTCTTCACGATCGGCGCGGTGCTGGCGCGCACGCGCGCCGTCACCGTTCGTCACGCGGCGGCGGCCAATGGCAGCAGCAGCGACACGCTGCAGCTGGTCGCGTGCAAGGTCATTGCCCACCCGGCGATCGTGCTGGCGCTCGGCTCGGTCGCCATGGCGCTCGGCGCGTCGCTCGAGCGCAGCTCGCTGGTTGTCCTGGTGCTGACTGCCGCCCTGCCCAGCGCGAGCAATGTGCCGATGCTGGCCGAGCGCTTCGGCGCCGATGCCGGGCGCATCGCCGCCGTGGTGCTCAGCACGACGGTGGTGGCCTTCCTGACGTTCCCGCTCGCGGTCGCGTTGATGAGATGAACATCGCGACGGCAGAGCGGCAAGATCACTTCAGCGCGAGCACCCAATCAGCCAGTGTCTTGGCCTCGGCGGCGGTCACGTCGTTCGGCGGCATCGGAATCTGACCCCAGGTACCCACGCCGCCTTTCTGGATTTTCTCGACCAGCATCTGCGATGCGTTCGCCTGCCCAGCGTATTTCGCCGCCACATCCTTGAAGGCCGGACCGACGACCTTGTCCTTCACGGCATGACACGCCAGGCAGTTCTTCTTGTCGGCAAGTTTCTGATCGGCGAACGCAGGCATCGAAGCGCAGAGCGCGAGCAACACGGTCAGGACTTTCATGCGGTCTCCTCGTTGTTGAATGGGCCGGCAGGCGGCAACCACTGTAATGGGTGAGGTTGCGTGGATGTGCGATTGAATTCAGCATGCGGCATTGCCGATTCGTTGAAGAGTTCCGGTCAAGTCTTCGGCGCCACGACCGATAGATGACGTGAGACGCGCATTCCGATCGGTGCGACCGTTCCGCGCAACAGACTTCCGGCCCAACATGCACTCCCATCGATCGTTCGCGCATCTGATCCAGAGCGGGGATGCCGGTATCCATCGGCTGCTACGCTACTGGGCGCTCGGGTTGGCCCTGTACCTCGTCAGCCTGTCGATGTTGTGGTCGCAGGTTTGGTGGGGCATCGCCGCGCGACGCGACGTGACCTGGCTCAGCGTGGCGTCGATCGCCGGTGCCGTGCTGGCCTACGCCGCCATCCGTGCCAGCGCCCGGCTCGGGCTTTCAGCGGCCATGCTGAACACATCGCAGTGTCTCTACGCAATCTCGTGCGTGATCGCCGCCTATGCGCTGGTGGGCCCGATGCGCGGCGTGACGTTGAGCATCCTGGTGGTGGTGCTCGTGTTCGGCGGCTTCTCGTCGACACGCCACCAGATGTGGGCGATGTGCCTGTTCGCGATCACCGCGCTCGGCCTGACCGTGTTGTGGAAATCACAGACCGATGCCAGGCGATACCCGCCGCACGAGGAGTTGGTGCATTTCGTGCTGGCAGTGACGATGCTGGTGGTGGTGGCCTACCTGGCGGAACTGCTCAGCCGGTTGCGCAAGAAGCTCAAGGCCCGCACGCAGGAACTGACGGACGCGTTGGCGCGCATCCAGGACATGGCGACGCGCGACGAGCTGACGCAGCTCTTCAACCGCCGCCAGATGACGCAAACGCTCAGGAACGAAGGCGCACGCCGAGAGCGCAGCGGCGAGCCGGCGTGCATTGCCGTCATCGACGTCGACCACTTCAAGCGCATCAACGACACGCTGGGCCATGCCGCCGGCGATGCGGTGCTGCGCTGTTTTGCCGAACAGGCGCTTGCCGCCGTCAGGCGCAGCGACGTTCTGGCCCGTTGGGGCGGCGAGGAATTCTTGCTGCTCCTTCCCGCCACCGAACTGGACGCCGCCAAGGCCGTGCTCGACCGCATGCGCGCGCGCGTGCGTGAGTCGGTCCGGATCGGCGCCGACGCTTCCTTGCGGATCACCTTCTCCGCAGGCCTGGTCGAGTCGGCGGCGGGAGAATCCATCGATGTGGCCATCGACCTGGCCGACCAGGCGATGTACCGCGCGAAACGAGAGGGACGCGATCGCATTGCCTGCGTGTCAAGGCGACGCGCGCTTGCGCTCGCCGCAGCGAACTGACCCGCGCCGGCGGCCTCAGGAATTGAGGAACGCAGCCAGGGCCAACAAGGCCAAGAGGGTCAGGCCGAGGCCCGCGCCGATGGCCAGCAGCATGGCGTTGCGTTGGGGGCGTCGCACCGGCGCCGCCACCTTGTGCGCGAGTGCCTCCGTGAAGAACCGGGTCGCCGGATAGTCTTCGTCGTCGCCGCCGGAGTCGGCCTCGGCGGGATGGAGCCTCGTGATCGCGCGCGGCGGTTGCTTCATGCCGAGATTCTCGGCGCGACGCCGTCGCATCGCATCGCCCGAGGATGGTAACCGTGCGATTTTGCTGTGACCAATTGCGCTCGCGTGCTGGCCCGGTCGCGATGGCGACCCGCCGCGCATGCTCAGCGACGCGCGTTGCGTCGGGGATCGCGCGCGGGCGCCTCGACGTGGCTGACCTGGAACATCGCCGCGCCGTAGCTCGTGTCGCAAGGGCTGGCGGCGTCGCAGACCGCGGCGCCGAGCACGGCGGTGCCCGCGGTCGCCGCGTCCGCGCCCGTTGTCGTTGTATATGAGTAGTAGGTACCGCTCTGTTTCCAGCCCGCGGCCTGCAGATCGCGCGGGCGAGCCGACACGACGGTGACGATCGAGCGCGTGCCGGCAGGCGCGTTCGCCTTGGCCTTCCACGCCGCGTGCGGCAGCGTCAGCTCCATGTCGGCGGCGATGCGGCTGTCCTGGTCGAGCGCGTTCGGAAACAGCAGCGTGAGCCGGTTCGCGTCGGCGCTCACGGCGATCACGTAGAGGTAGCCGGCGATGTTGCTGCCGACGCTGAACTGCATTGAATCGCGCGCAATCACGAGCGTGGGCTGGACCGGGCGGCTTGTGACCGCCACGGTGGTGGAGCGACCCTCCATCACCTGCTCGATCGCCGCCGCGACCGTGGTCGGTGCAGGCGCGGGCGCGGCCGGTGCCGTCGGCGGGATCGGCGCCCCAGCCGGCGCCGATCCAGGCGCGTTGGCCACCTCGACCGGCTCGGGTGTTGGCGCAGAGGCTGCGCTGGCAGGTGTCGCGGCCACCGGCGCGGCTGCGTGTGCAGGCGCGGGCGCCGGCGCGGGGGTGGGCCGGAACTTCCAGACCGCGACGGCGATGCCGATCACCGCCGCTGCGCCGATCGCGATCGGGATGGTTCGGCTGCGCGCCGCCGCAGTAGTCGTCGCCGGTCGCGGCGCCAGGGCGGGGGGTGCGGCGGGGCGCGCACGCTGGGGTGGATCGGCCGGGGGTGGTGGTGCGATCGCCGGTGGCGGTGTCGATGTCGCAGGTGCGGGCGCGGGCGCCGCGGCCAGGCGGGGCGTCATCAGGCGCCGCGCCTCGGCAACGCTTTGCGGCCGATCCTGCGGGCGCACGCGCAGGCAGGCGTCGATGAATTCGAGCAGTTCGGCCGAGTAGCGGGGCGCGCCGATGCTGGCAGCGCTCGCCATCTCGTCGTGCATCACGCGCGCGGCCGACGCGGGCGGCGGCTTGCCGCTGATCGCGAAGTAGCAGACGGCGGCGAGGGCGTAGAGGTCGGTCCACGCGCCCTGGCGCAGCGTGGCCGAATCCGAGTACTGCTCGATCGGTGCGAAGCCGGGCTTGAGGATCACCGTCAGGGCCTGCGTCGCATCGCCGATGACTTGCCGCGCGGCGCCGAAGTCGAGCAACAGCGGCGCGCCGTTGGGCAGGATCTGGATGTTGTCGGGCGCGATGTCGCGGTGCAGGATGTGGTGCGCGTGCAGATGCTCGAGTCCGTCGAGCACCGGGTCGAGCATGGCGCGCAGCCAGGCTTCGGACGGCGGGTCGGTGCGCCCGCGCAAGAACTGCTTTAGTGTCTGCCCTTCGAGGTAGGGCATCACCATGTACGCGGTGCCGCGCTCCTCCCAGAATCGAAACACCTTCAGCAGCGCCGGGTGGTCGAAGCGGGCGAGGGTGATCGCCTCCTTGACGAAGCTGCGCAGCCCGAGGTCGAAGGTCTCGCGATGGCGCGGCGACGAGATGGTGACCGACAGATCGGTCTTGCGCGATGCCAGTGAGGCCGGCATGTACTCCTTGATCGCGACATGACGACCGAGCTGGGTGTCGAGCGCGAGGTAGACGATGCCGAACCCGCCTTCGCCGAGGACGCGCTCGATCCTGAACTCGGCCAGCGCGAAGCCGACCGGCAGCGTGTTTGCCTCGTCCCCGCCCGGGTTATTCGATGTGGTCATGCACCCGCCCTACGACCGAAGCAGTCTAGCGTGTCCGCTCCGACGCAACCCCGATGCGCGGTGGACCGCATGGGCCGCGACGAACTTCGGAGCCGATCGTGCCGTCGAGCAGGCCCGTGTTTCGTAACAAGTTCCACGCAATTGCTCACAAAGAATGGGAAAATATCCCATAGACTGACGGCTCATCACCTCGTACCCCGATACCAGTGCTGCAAGCCCTCTCTTTCGATCGCCATGTCGCCACGCCGAAGCCGATGCACCCGCCTGCAAGCGGCGTTGTTTCGGTCGCGACGTGGCTCGCGGCCGGGCTGTTGGTGGCCATGTGTCTTCCGGCGCTCCCGCACGATGCGCTGTTGTTGATCGTCGTGGCGCCGTTGCTCGAAGAGATCGTCTTCCGTGGCGGCATCCAGGAGCCGCTGTTGCGTCGCCTGAGTCCCTCGCGTGGGGCAGGACCGTGGGTCGCCAATGTCGTGACCGCCATTGCGTTTGCCGCGGCACACACCCTCACTCACCTGTCGTTAGTTTCAGTGCTCACGGTGCTGCCGGCGCTCGTGATCGGCTGGCTCTACCAGCGCACGCGGCGTCTCGCTCCATGCGTCGCCCTGCATGCCTTCTTCAACGCTGTCTGGCTCTTCGGGGTCGGGGGGCTTCGCCTGATCGCGGCCTGACGGGCCACCAACTCCATGAACATGACCCGCATCAAACACCTTGTCGCTGCCGCGCTTCTTTGCAGCCTGTCGATCGTCGACGCTCGGGCGGACAGCCCGACCAATGGCGCCACGCTCTATACGAACAACTGTGCGAGCTGCCACGGCAATTCACCATTGACCAGCAACTCGAGCAAGATCTACAACGGCCGCAACGCGCGTTCGGTGATCGACGCAGGCATCAACAGCGTGGGCGCCATGAACTCGCTGCGCAGTGCCTTTCCCGCGGGCGGCACGGCCCTCGCCGATGTCGCGGCCTACCTCGGCAACACGCCGACCAGCCTGTCGTTCGGGTCGACCGCGGTCGGCAGCACGAGCACGACGCAGACGGTCACGGTGTATGCGAGCCTGAAGTCGGGCAGCGCCATCAGCGCACTCAGCGTCACGACCAGCGGCGACTTCACCCGGGCCGGCGGCACCTGCGGCACGACGCTCGCCACCGCCGCCAATTGCAGCGTGATCGTGGCCTTCGCGCCCACCGCCAGCGGTGCCCGCACCGGCTCGCTGAGCATCGCGCACAACAACACGCTGACGCCGATCGTGATCGGGTTGAGCGGCACGGGCAGCGGCGCGGCCACGCCGGTGCCGGTCGCGAGCATCTCGCCTTCGTCGCTCGCGCTGGCCGCAACGGCCGTCGGCGCGACGAGCGCGTCGCAGAACGTCACCGTCAGCAACACCGGCAATGCGGCACTGACCCTGTCGGCCATCACGTCGAGCGACACGGCCAACTTTGTCGTCGCCGGTGGCACGTGCAGTGCTGGCGGCAACGTGGCCGCGGGATCGAGTTGCACCGTGTCGATGGCCTTCGCACCGGCATCGGGAGCGGCGGGCGCGCGCAGCGGGACGCTCTCGATCGCTCACAACGCCGCCGGCAGTCCGGGCAGCGTGGCCCTGAGCGGCACCGCAACGGCCGCGGCCGCACCGGTGGCGTCGCTGACCACTTCCCTGGCCTTCGGAAGCGTCAATGTCGGGACGACCGGTACCGCCCAAGCGGCGACCTTGTCGAACACCGGCAACGCGCCACTGACGATCGGCACGCTGTCGACCGGGAGCACCGAATTCGCGATCAGCGGCGGCACCTGCGCCGCCGGCGCAACGATCTCCGCCGCGGGCAGTTGCACCGCCAATCTCACCTTCACGCCGTCGGCGGCGGGCGCGCGCAGCGCCATGTTGACGATCACCCACAACGCGAGCGGCGGTCAGAGCACGACCAGCCTGTCGGGCACGGGTGTCGCGCTGGCGCCGGTGATCGGTGTGTCGCCCACCACGCTGGGTTTCGCGCAGACGGTCGGCGCGACTTCAGCGTCGCAGAGCATCACGGTGAGCAACACGGGCAACGCAGCCCTCGCCATAGGGGCGCTGACCCTCGGCGGAGCGCAGGCGGCGGAGTTTCAGATCGCCAGCGGCACGACCTGCACGGCAGGCGGCAGCGTCGCGGCGAACGCATCCTGTCTGATCAAGGTCGCCTTCACGCCGACGATCGCCGGCGCGCGCAACGCCAGCCTCACGATCACCCACAACGCGGCGGGGTCGCCCACCGTCGTCACCCTCAACGGCACCGGCACGACGACGCCGCAGCCCGCGATCTCGCTGAACTCGACCGCATTGACCTTCGCCGGGCAGACCGTGGGCAGTGTCAGTGCGAGCCAGAGCGTGACGGTGAGCAACAGCGGCGCCGCGACGCTGACCTTCAGCGCACTGACCTTGACCGGCACCAACGCCGGTGAGTTCACGCGCGGCGGAACCTGCACGCCGACCGGAACGCTGACTGCCGGCGCGACCTGCACCGTGAGCTTCACGTTCGCGCCGACGGCCGTCGGCGCGCGCAGCGCGACGCTGACCCTCGCTTCGAACGCGGCGAACGGCAGCGCCGTGCTGAGTCTGGCGGGCAGCGGCGTCGCCGTGGCCACGCCGGCCGTCACGCTGGCGCCGAGCACGCTGGCGTTCGGCAACCAGACCACGGGCGTGGCCTCCACCGCCCGCACGAGTACGCTCACCAACAGCGGCTCGGGCGCGCTGACGCTGTCGGGCATCACGGCCAGCAGCGGCTTCGGCGTCACCCACAACTGCGGCGCCAGCGTCGCGGCCGGTGCAAGTTGCACCTTGTCGGTCGTGTTCACGCCGGCCGGCACCGGCGCCGCCAGTGGCACGGTCAGCGTGGCTTCGAATGCTGTCGGCTCGCCGAACGTGGTTGCGCTGAGCGGCACGGGCGTTGCGGCTTCGCCGGTGCTGGCCTGGCTGCCGGCGACGACGTCGATGGCCTTCGGTGACGTGAGCGTGGGCGGCAGTCCGTCGTCGCAGTCGTTGACCCTGAGCAACCGCGGGCCGGGCGCCGTGACCTTGCAGCAGCTCACGCTGGCAGGCGCGCAAGCGAGCGACTTCTCGCTCGGCAGCGCCGGCACGTGCGCACTGAATGCCTCGCTCGCGCAGGGTGCGAGTTGCACCGTCGCGCTGGCTTTCCAGCCCGGCGCGGTCGGGGCCCGCAATGCGATGCTCCAGGTGGCGTCTTCGGGCACCAACCCACCGGACGTGGCGCTCTCGGGTAATGGCACCTCGCTGGCCCAACCGGCCATCGGCATCGTGCCCAGTGCGTTGAGCTTCACCGTCACCGCCTCGGCCACCTCGGCCGATGTGCAGACGCTGACGCTGCAAAACACCGGCAACGCCGTCCTGCATGTGGCCAATGTGCGCATCACCTCCGGCTCGTTCACGCTCGCCACGCCTGCGGCGAACGGCTGCGCGGCGGCGCCGTTCGATCTGATGCCGGGCCAGAGCTGCGCGGTGGCGATCGGCTGGACCAGCACGGCGGTCGGCACCGAGACCGGTGCCGTCGAAATCGACACCAGCGCGGCAGCCGTGCCGATGCAGGTGGCGCTTCAGGCCGAGCGCGTGGCGACTGCGGTGACAGCGCAGTCGATGAGCAACGTCGGCGGCGGCGGTTGCTCCATCAGCCGCACCGGCGGTCTCTTCGATCCGACCTTGTGGCTGCTCGCCCTGCTGGCCATCGGCGTGCTGTGGCGTCGCCATGCCAACCGCCGATGACACGTCCGGCGGCAACCGAAACCGACCCGTCGGCTACTCACCAACCTGGGCTTCAACCATGAACCACCTCCATCCCCTCCGACTCCGTCTGCGCGCGATCGCGCTGTGCTTGGCCACCGTGATCGCTCCGGCGGCATGGGCGATCGAGGCCGGCGCGACTGC
The DNA here is from genome assembly GCA_964247075.1 of uncultured Rhizobacter sp. Lineage (GTDB taxonomy): Bacteria > Pseudomonadota > Gammaproteobacteria > Burkholderiales > Burkholderiaceae_C > LMDS01. The sequence goes on from CAXTSS010000023.1 coordinate 42,731, forward strand.
CCCCGAAGTGAATCTGCCCGGCCTCAAAGACGCCATCTCGCTGGCCGGCCTCAAAGGCAAGGTCGTCTATGTCGACTTCTGGGCGTCGTGGTGCGGCCCGTGCAAGCAGTCGTTCCCATTCATGAACGATCTGCAGGCGAAATACCGCGCGCAAGGGCTCGAGATCGTCGCGATCAATCTCGACGTGAAGCGCGAGGACGCCGACAAGTTCCTCGCCGAAGTGCCGGCCCAGTTCAACGTGGCCTTCGATGCCAAGGGCGAGAGTGCGAAGCGGTTCGAGGTCAAGGGCATGCCCTCTTCATATCTGATCGGTCGCGACGGCAAGGTCTTCTCGGCCCACAAGGGCTTCAAGGACGAAGACCGCAAAGAGCTCGAGGCGCGCATCGCGCAGGCGCTCGGCGCCAAGTAAGCCCTCGCGACACGACACCCCTGTTTCAAGCCCTGGAGACCACGATGGCCATACGCTCTCGCCACTTTCTCGCCGCTTGCGCGGCCTTGTCCGCGGCCACGCTCGGCGGCTGCGCGCTGGCACCGCCGCAGGTCTGGGAGCGCGGCAACCTCGCAAAGCCGGAGATGACGATGGGCGCCGATGCGCTGGACCAGCGTTTCGTGCAGCACATCTACGGCAGCAAGGAAAACGCCTCAGGCGGCTACGGCGTGGGCGGAGGTGGTTGTGGCTGCAACTGACCCGAAGTTCGCGCGAGGCGACAAGGCCGGTGCCATCATCGCCGCGGCCCTGGCGCTGCCCGGGATCGTGGCGCACGCCGAGAGCGCGCCGGAGCACGGCGAGGTCGCCGTGAAGTACCTGCAATACAAGGACTCGCAACCGGGCCTGGACCGCATCAAGGTCACCGCGCCCTCGGTCTACGTGTTGGCCCCGCTCTCGCCGAAGTGGGCCGTCGAAGGCTCGTTCGTGTCCGACAGCGTCTCCGGTGCCACGCCGAGGTACCACACGGCGATCTCTGGCGCCACGCCCCGCATGACCGATGAGCGGCACGCGGGCGACATCAAGCTGACGCGCTACGAGGAGCGTTCGAGCTATTCGCTCGGCCTGAGCAAGTCCAAGGAGCACGACTACAACAGCAACGCCGTGTCGCTCAGTGCGAGCTTCTCGAGCGACGACAACAACCGCACCTGGAACATCGGGATCGGCTGGGCCTCCGACAAGATCAGCTCGACGAACGACACCTCGCTGCACGATCACAAGCACACGGCGGAGGCCATGATCGGCGTCACGCAGGCCTGGACGGCGAACGATCTGGTCCAGCTGGACCTGACCTTCAACACCGGCCGCGGCTACTTTTCCGACCCGTACAAGGAGCCCGACATCAGGCCGCGCAAGCGCGACCAGGCGATCTTGCTCACGCGCTGGAACCACCACTTCACCGACCTCGGTGCGACGCTGAGGACGAGCTATCGCTTCTATCACGACACGTTCGGCATCAACGCGCACACGCTCGGCGCCGACTGGGTGCAACCGCTGAACTCCATGTTCACGGTGACGCCTTCGTTGCGGCTCTATTCGCAGAGTGCGGCCAAGTTCTACTTCGATCCGGTGTACGACCCGGACGTGGGCGCGCCGTACCCGCCGGGATACTTCACGAACCCGCCGGAGTTCATCTCCGCGGACCAGCGGCTCTCGGCCTTCGGTGCCGTCACCCTGGGCCTGAAGTTCGCTGTGCAGTTCACGCCCGACTGGTCCAGCGATCTGAAAGTGGAGCGCTACGAGCAGCGGGGGAACTGGCGGGTCGGTGGTGCGGGATCGCCGGGGTTGGACCCGTTCAAGGCGACCTTCGTGCAACTCGGACTCAACAAGCGGTTCTGACGCGGTGCGACTTGCAAGCTCCACCGGTCGTCAGCGAACTCTCGGCAGAATGACGCCGATGAATTCCTGCGGCTTCGGGTTCCAGGCCATGTCCAGCCTCTGCGAGGTGCGCCTCGAAGGTGACGACGAGGACGTGCTCGCAGACGCCGCCACCAGAGCGATCGCCGAGGTGCATCGCATCGAGGTGAAGTATTCGCGCTACCGGCCGGACAGCATCGTGTCGCGCGTCAACGCGGCCGCCGGCACGGGCATGGCCGTCGAGGTCGACGACGAGACGGCCGCACTGATCGACTTCGCGGGTCAGCTCCACGACTTGAGCGACGGGCTGTTCGACATCACCTCGGGTGTGTTGAGAAAGGCCTGGGACTTTCGCGCTGGCCGGGTGCCGACAAGCGACGAGCTTCAAGCTCTGCTGCCACTGATCGGGTGGTCGCAGGTGGCATGGCGGGATCGGCACATCGAGTTGCCGCGCGCCGGCATGGAGCTGGATTTCGGTGGCTTCGGCAAGGAGTACGCCGCGGATCGCGCGATGGCGATCCTCGCGGCCGCGGGGCAACGACATGGTTTCGTCAACCTCGGCGGCGACATCCGTGTGCTGGGCCCGCGCCGCGACGGCCGCGCGTGGCGCTTCGGCATCCAGCACCCGCGGCGCGCCGAAGGCACGATCGCGAGCGTCGACATGATCGATGGCGCGCTCGCCAGCAGCGGCGACTACGAGCGCTTCTTCGAGCTCGACGGGCGCCGCTATTGCCACATCCTCGACCCGCGCACCGGCTGGCCGGTGAGTTCGTGGTCATCGGTCAGCGTCACGGCGCCGGCCTGCGTGGCGGCGGGTGCGCTGACCACGATCGCAATGCTCAAGGGCGAGCAGGCGCTGGACTTTTTGACCACGCAATGCGCGACCTATCTTGCAGCGGACACCTCGCTGCGTATGTTCCATCATGAGCGCGCAGACGCTCGGCAATTCGTGCACGGAGAAATGCAATGACGATTTCACACTGGACCGGGCGCGCCCGGATTCGCTTTCTCGCCGCGCTGGCGCTCGTCAGCTTCGGCACGTTCGCGGCGGCGGCCGATGCCGACTACCTCGACCCGGCACAGGCCTTCCGTGGCCAGGCCCGCGCGCTCGACGCCAACACGATCGAGTTGCGCATCGACATCGCACCGAACTACCATCTGTACCGCGAACGCATCTCGGTCGAAGTCGACGGCGCCGGAGCGCAGGTGGGCACCGCGACGATCCCGGCGGGCAAGGTGGAGTTCGACGAGACCTTTCAGAAGAACGTCGAGGTGCTCCAGGGCGCTGTGCTGATACCGGTGCCGGTGCAGAAGGCATCGTCCGATTTCCGGCTGCGGGTCAACTATCAGGGCTGCGCCGACAAAGGCCTGTGCTACCCGCCGCAGACCGCGTACGTCAGTGCTGGCGTCGGCGGCGGCAAGCTCGAACGGGTGAGTTGGCAGAACGAAGAGGCTTTCGCTTCGGCGACACCCGCGGCGGCCGCGCCGGTCGCGACCCCTGCCGCGGCGCCGGCAGCGGCGCCGGTTTCCGAAACAGCGCGCGTCGAATCGGCACTGAAGTCGGGCAGCCTGCTGACGATCGCGGGCGTGTTCCTCGTCGCCGGACTGCTGCTGGCGTTCACGCCCTGCGTGCTGCCGATGGTGCCGATCCTTTCGTCGATCATCGTCGGCCAGGGTGCGCCGGTATCGCGCATGCGCGGGTTCACGATGGCGCTGGCCTACTCGTTGGGCATGGCGATGGTCTACACGGCGTTCGGCGTCGTCGCCGGCCTGCTCGGCGAAGGGCTCGCGGCGGCCTTGCAGAACCCTTGGGTGCTGGGTGCGTTCGCGTTGATGCTCGCAACACTGTCGCTGTCGATGTTCGGCGTGTTCGAACTGCAGATGCCGAGCTTCATCCAGAGCCGCATCACCGAGACCTCGAGCCAACTGCCCGGTGGCAAGTTCGCCGGCGTGTTCGTGATGGGCGGTCTGTCGGCGCTGATCGTCGGCCCCTGCGTCGCGGCGCCGCTGGCAGGCGCACTCGTGTTCATCAGTCAGACCAAGAACGTCGTGATCGGGGGGCTCGCGCTGTTCAGCCTCGCGATGGGCATGAGCGTGCCGTTGCTGCTCGTGGGCGTGTCCGCCGGATCGCTGCTGCCGCGCGCGGGCGGCTGGATGGAAGGCGTCAAGAGCTTCTTCGGCGTGCTGCTGCTGGGGGTGGCGCTGTGGATCGTCTCGCCGGTGCTGCCGGGCTGGGCGCTGATGATCATCATCGGCGTCGGGTTGTTGATCGGCGCCGTGTATTTGAAGCTCTTCGATCGACATGGCGAATCCGTGACCGGGCGGCAGCGTTTTGCGAAGGGCACCGCGCTCGTGCTCGCGGTGCTCGGCACGACGCAAGTGGTGGGCGCGCTCTCGGGTGGTGACAATCCGCTGCAGCCCTTGCGCCACCTGGCGCGCGGCGGCGAGGCTTCGGCACCCGCGGCGACGAAGGCGAACGACTTCCGTCGCGTTCGCAACGTCGCGGAACTCGACGAGGCACTGAAGACCGCCGGCCGTACTGTCGTGCTCGACTTCTACGCCGACTGGTGCGTCTCGTGCAAGGAGATGGAGCATCTGACCTTCAGCGACGCGACCGTGCGTCCGCGCATGACCAACGCGCTGCTGCTTCAGGCCGACGTGACGGCCAACTCGGCCGACGACAAGGCCTTGCTCAAGCGCTTCGGCCTGTTCGGCCCGCCGGGCATCCTGTTCTTCGACGCGAACGGTCGGGAGCATGCCGATGCGCGTGTGATCGGCTTCATGCCGCCGCAACGCTTCGCGGCCTCGCTTGGAGTGGCAGGGCTGTGACGACCCACGCCCACGTCCTGATCCTGGGTTCGGGCCCGGCCGGCTACAGCGCGGCGGTCT
>CAXTSS010000024.1:0-45146 GCA_964247075.1 uncultured Rhizobacter sp.
CTCCACAGGCGCGCTCCAGCCTGCCCGGACACGCCTTTGCTGAACCGGTTTTTGTCTTCATCGAAAGACCACGAGCCGCGCTGCTCCCACCGCGAGCGTCACCCCGACTTCGCGCCCTTAGCGGTCGCCTGCTGGCGCTGGATCTCCAGGCGCTTCATCGTCAGATAGTCCTCGCGCTCGACCTCGTGAAGTTGCACCGGGTAGCGCTCGGCGCCGGCGTGCCACTCGCGCAGGCGCTTCTCCAACTGCTCCCCCGGCGGCAGCGGGTACGCGCTCAAGAAGGCCTCGACGGCCAGGAAGTAGCGCATGCAATTGCGCTCCACCAATCCGCGCACGTTGTTGATGTAGACCGGCTGGCCGTCGGCCTTGTGATCGACGACCGTGAAGCCGACCTTGTTGCGGCCCAGCGTCGCGAGGTAGGCCTCCATCGCGATCCGCCCGCCGAAGCCCTGGCTGTACGCATACGAGAGGTGGATGAAGCTGGTGGTCGCGTCGAGCATGACCAGCTCCAGCACGATGCGGTAGTCGTGCGTGCCCATCGGCCCCTTGTCGGCGCGCAGCTGTACCTGCAGGTAGTCGGCGGTCAAGGCGACGACGCGGTAGCCGAATTCGACCGCCGTGGCGCTCTCGAGCGGCTGGTCGTACTTGCGCGCAGTGGCCACCGTCAGCGTCGCTGCACCGGCGGTACTCCAGTGGCACATCTTCACGTCGAGGTGCAACATCATGATGTCGCACCAGTGCTCGCGGCCTTGCAGCGCCTGGCCGGCCATCGCAAACGGTTGCGGCACGACGGCGTAGATGTCGCCGCGCAGGTCACCCGCGTTGTGCATCGACTCGATGTGGATCGGCGGCTTGTAGGCGTTCGTGGACAGCGACGCTTGCAACGCCGCATGCCGTGCCCGCAAGGCCTCGCCGTCCTGCGCATACGCAACCTGCGCCGCCGTCAGCAGGCACAGCAGCAACCAGTGGACGACGACGCGCATCATCGGCGCGAGCGGGCGAGCGCGCTCGCCGCGTCAGAGATCAGCGCCGGCCCGTGGTAGATGAAGCCGGTGTAGATCTGCACCAGATCGGCGCCCGCGGCGACCTTGGCCTGCGCATCGGCCGCGCTCATCACGCCGCCGACGCCGATGATCGGGTACGCGGCGCCCAGCGCCTTGCGCAACTGCGCGATGACGCGGTTCGAGGCCTCGAACACCGGCGCGCCCGACAGGCCGCCGACCTCATTGCCGTGGCGCAGCGACTTCACTGCGTCGCGCGCGATCGTCGTGTTGGTCGCAATCACGCCGTCGATGCGGTGGCGCGCCAGCGTGGCGGCGATCACGCCGACCTGTGTTTCGTCGAGATCGGGCGCGATCTTCACGAAGATCGGCACGCTGCGGCCATGTCGTTTTGCAAGTGCCGCCTTGCGCTCCTGTACCGCACCGAGCAGCGCATCGAGCGAATCGTCGCTCTGCAGTGTGCGAAGGTTCCTGGTGTTCGGGCTGGAGATGTTGACGGTCACGTAGTCGGCATGCGGATAGACGCCATCGAGGCACAGCAGGTAGTCATCGACGGCGCGCTCGATCGGCGTCGCCGCGTTCTTGCCGATGTTCAGCCCGAGGATGCCGCCGTTCTTGCGGAACTGCGCGCGCTGGACGTTGGCGATGAAGGCATCCAGCCCGTCGTTGTTGAAGCCGAGCCGGTTGATCAGCGCGCTCGCCTCGGGCAGGCGGAACATGCGTGGCTTCGGGTTGCCGGGCTGGCCCTGGGGCGTGACGGTGCCGACCTCGATGAAGCCGAAGCCGATCGCGCCCAGGCCGTCGATGCAGCGGCCGTTCTTGTCGAGCCCCGCCGCCAATCCGACGCGGTTCGGAAATTTCAGTCCGGCGACGGTGACCGGGTCCGCCACGCGGCGCTGTTGCCAGGCGCATCGCATCGGCGTGTTCTGCAGCCGCGCCAGCGTGCCGAGCGTGAGTTCGTGCGCGTGCTCGGGGTCGAGGCCGAAGAGGAAGGGGCGGGCGAGGGCGTAGGGCAGCAATGACATGACCCATTGTCGCAAAGGCATACTTGGCGCGACAGGAGCGAGAACCAGCATGGACAGAATCGAACGCGATACGTTCGGCGACATCGCCGTTCCCTCTGACGCGCTCTGGGGCGCGCAGACGCAGCGCTCGCTGCACCACTTCGATATCTCCAGCGAACGGATGCCGCCGGAGCTGTTGCGCGCGCTCGCGCTGGTCAAGCGCAGCGCGGCGCGGGTGAACCGTGAACTCGGCGTGCTCGACGCGAAGAAGGCGGATGCCATCGCGGCGGCCGCAGATGAAGTGCTCGCCGGCCGGCACGACGCGCAGTTTCCGCTCTCGCTGTGGCAGACCGGCTCGGGCACGCAGACCAACATGAACATGAACGAGGTGCTCGCCAATCGCGCCTCGCAGCTGCTCGGCGGCGAGGTCGGCGAAGCGCGGCTCGTGCATCCGAACGACGACGTGAACCGCGGGCAATCGTCGAACGACGTGTTCCCGACCGCGATGAGCGTGGCCGCGTTGCAGGCGCTCGAGGAGAAGCTGCTGCCGGCACTTGCCGCGCTGCGCGAGACGCTGGCGGCGAAATCGGCTGCGTTTGCCGATGTCGTGAAAATCGGCCGCACGCACCTGCAGGACGCGACGCCGCTGACCCTGGGCCAGGAGATCTCCGGCTGGGTCGCGCAGCTCGATCACGGCATCCGCCACCTGCGCACGACGCGGCCACACCTGCGCGAGCTCGCGCTGGGCGGCACGGCGGTCGGCACCGGGCTGAACGCGCATCCGGAGTTCGGCGTGCGTGTCGCGGCCGAGCTAGCGCGGTCCACGGGTCACGCATTCGAATCGGCGCCGAACAAGTTCGAGGCGCTGGCCGCGCACGACGCGATGGTGTTCGCGCACGGCGCGCTGAAGACGGTGGCGGCTTCGCTGATGAAGATCGCCAACGACGTGCGCTGGCTCGCCTCCGGCCCGCGCTCGGGCCTGGGCGAGATCACGATCCCCGAGAACGAACCCGGCAGCTCGATCATGCCCGGCAAGGTCAACCCGACGCAGTGCGAGGCGCTGACGATGCTGGCCTGCCAGGTCATGGGCAACGACGTGGCGGTGAACATGGCCGGTGCATCGGGCAACTTCGAGCTGAACGTGTTCAAGCCGGTGATCATCCACAACGTACTGCAGAGCATGCGCTTGCTCGCCGATGGCGCGCTGAGCTTCGAGGAGCACTGCGCGCGCGGCATCGAGGCCGATCGCACGCGAATCGGCGAGCTGGTGCAGCGCTCGCTGATGCTCGTCACCGCGCTGAACCCGCACATCGGCTACGACAAGGCGGCGCAGATTGCGAAGGCGGCGCACAAGCAGGGCAGCAGCCTGCGCGATGCGGCACTGGCGTCGGGTTGGGTCACGAGCGAGCAGTTCGATGCCTGGGTCAAACCCGAGGACATGGTCGGCGCGCGTCGATAATCCAGGCATGACGCAAGACGAACTCAAGGCCCTCGTGGGCCAGGCGGCCACCGCTTATGTGCAAGCCGGCAGCGTGATCGGTGTCGGCACCGGCTCGACGGTGAACTGCTTCATCGACGCGCTGGCTTTGATGCCACAACGCATCCGTGCCGCAGTGTCGAGCTCGGAGCAGAGCAGCGCGCGGCTGCGGGCGCACGGCATCGAGGTGCTGGATGCGAACACGGTCGAATCGCTCGAGGTCTACATCGACGGTGCCGACGAGATCGACACGCAAGGCCACATGATCAAGGGCGGTGGCGCGGCGCTGACGCGCGAGAAGATCGTCGCCGACATGTCGGCGCGCTTCGTCTGCATCGCCGATGAATCGAAATGGGTCGATGTGCTCGGGCGCTTCCCGCTGCCGGTCGAGGTGATCCCGATGGCTGCGGCGCAGATTGCGCGGCGTCTGCGAGCGCTCGGCGGCGAGCCGGCGTTGCGCGCCGGCGTGGTCACCGACAACGGCGGCCAGATCATCGACGTGCGCGGATTGCGCATCACCGATCCGGCGGCGATGGAGCGCGAGATCAACCAGTGGCCGGGGGTCGTGAGCTGCGGCATCTTCGCGCGCAACAAGGCCAGCGTCTGCCTGCTCGGCACCGCGCAGGGCGTGCGGACCATCACTTTCTGACAATCGGTCAAGAGCGAGCGGCTGAAAAGCGCGTAACCTCGGGCTTGGGCGCCGTTCGATGCGTCCACCTTGAAGCAGCAGACCGGGAGGACGGCCCATGGCCAAACCAAACTATTCGTTCGAGAAGCGCCAGCGTGAACTGGCCAAGAAGAAGAAGAAGGAAGAAAAGCTGAAGGAGAAGGCCGGCCGCAAGGTCGGTGAAGGCGCCCCCGAAGACGCGCCCGACGAAGACAACGCGACCGGCGCCCCCCCGGTCGAACAAGGAACCCCGGCGACCTGACATGGTCAAGCGCCGCAAGCCTCCTGCCGACGCTGCAGCGCCCCCAGCCGACGCCGCGACCTTCGCACCGGTCTTGAACGCGGGCTTCCAGGCCACGGCGTCCCGGGTCCAGGAGATGCACGCGGCGATCGCGGGCAAGACCTTCGACAACCTGCTGCGCGTGCCCGGCCTGTCGTTGCCCACGCGCATCGTGCAGGGCGTTCATGACGCGGTCGCGCAGGGCGTCTACGCGGCGGCGCCGCCTTGTCGCTGGCCGGGCACGCCGAACGCATCGCCACCGATCCGGCACGGGTGCCGGGCGCGCGCGAGCAGGCGGTGCGCAGCGCGATGAACGGCGTGTTCGGCGACGAGTTGCTGGCCTCGGGCAGCACGATGGCGATCCGGATGGGCTTGTATGCGGATGGCGCGCCGCTGGCGCCGGCTGCGCTGGCACGGCTCGCGCCGCGCGTCTGCGTCTTCATCCACGGCCTCGCGTGCGACGAGCAGAGCTGGGCGATGCGCAGCGATGCGTGGCGCGAATCGGCCTGGGCCGACACGCTGGCGCCAGGCGTCGCGCCGCAATACGGCACGCTGCTGGCGCACGAGGTCGGCGTGAGCGCGATCTACCTGCGCTACAACACCGGCCTCGCGATCGACGCCAACGCGCAGCAACTCGCCGCGCTGCTGGCGCAAGTTGCCGAGGCCGCGCCGCAGGTGCGGGAGTGGATCCTGATCGGCCACAGCATGGGCGGCCTGGTGGCACGGAGTGCCCACGCGCTCGCGCTGGCCGCAGGCTGGCCGTGGGCGTCCCGCGTGCCGATGATCGTGTGCCTGGGCTCGCCGCATCAGGGCGCGCCCTTGGAGCAACTCGGCCGGCTCGCCACCGTTGCGCTGAACGCCTCCGAAGTGACCCAGCCGCTGGCGCGCATCGCCAATGCGCGCAGCCACGGCATCAAGGACTTGCGCGGTGGGCTCAAAGGCAAACCGAAGCCGGCGAAGGCGCCCGCGCTGCGCCTGGTGTTCGGAACGCTCGGCGACGAGACCGGCTCGGGCGCCAGTCGGCTGGTCGGCAAGCTGCTCGGCGACGGCCTGGTGATGCCCGGCAGTGCCGCCGACGACGGCCTGGGCGGCGATGTCGAAAGAGTCGAACTCGCTGGCTTGGGTCACATGGGCTTGCTCAACCACCCGCGCGTGTACACGGTGTTGCGGCGCTGGCTCGGCGCACCCGGCGGCTGACAAAGCGCGCTGGGTCGATCGCGTCGATCAGGCTCGCCTCAATCGGCGCCGGCGCACCGGTGATCAGCGACGCCAGCAGTTGGGCGCCGAGCGCGCTCCAGGGGATACCGCGCGAACCCAATGCGGTGAACACGAACAGACCCGGCAGACGCGACACGAAGCGCGGCTGATCCCATCGCTGCGCCGGCACCTCGGTATCGGGCACGGCGCCGATGATCGGCAACCGATCGACCGCGCTCCAGCGCCACGCGGTGCGGCCCCGCATCGCATCCGGCTCGGCGTCGATGGCGTGGCCGACGAGTTGCGCGAGCTGGGTGAGGTTGGCGCGGTGATCGTCCTCGCGCACCGAGGCATCGTCGTCGGCGCGCTGCGACGTCGCGCCGAACATCGCGAGGCCGCCGGCGAGCTCGGGCAGCAGGTAGCCGGCACCGGCGATGGGCACGCGCGGCAAGCTCAGCGCACTCGCCGGCAACAGGCTGATCTGCCCGCGCAGCTTGTCGACCGGCCAATCGGGCGCGCCGAGCAGCGTCAGCGCCGCGCCCGCGTTGGCGAGCACGACGGTCGGTGCCTCGGCGAGTGTCATGCCGTCGGCGCCCTGCAGGCACCAGCCGGTGTCGGTGCGGTGCAGTGATCGAACGTCGGCGTTGCAACGCAAATCGACCAACGGCGCGGCGCGCTCCAGCCATGCGCGCGCCAGGCCCTCGGGATGCACCCAGCCGCCCGCCGGGTAGAACCACGCCGGCCGATTCAGCGAGATGCCGCTCGTCGCGCTGGCCTGATCGACGGTCAGCGCCTGGACGTAGTCGGTGGGCAAGCCGAGTGCGCGAAGCGTCGCCAGCATATCGTCGTGCGGGTTTGTGTTTTCGAGACGCAGCAAGCCATCGATCGCGCCGGCAACGCCATGCACGTCGATCGCGATCTGCACCGCCCGCCGCGCCATCAGCGCGGCGGCGCGGTTGAAGCGCGCATGCACGCCGTCCTGCGCGTTGACGATGCCGTGGAACAGACCGGCCGGGTTGCCCGAGGCCTCGGCCGCGATCTGCGCATGGCGCTCGAACACGGTGCTGTTCCAGCCTTGCTCGGCCAGAGCCGACGCGGCAGCGCAGCCCGCGAGGCCGCCGCCGATGATCAGCGCGCGGCGCTCGACCGCGCGGCTTGCTGTGCCCCGCGCAGGCGAACGCCGCGGTGTGAAGGTCGGTGCGTACCTGGCGCACGCGGTGCCGGGCTCGTCGCTCGGCATCATCTCGAAGCCCGCGGTGATCAGGTGCGCACGCAGTGCCGGCGTGAGGTGCTCGGCGAACAGCGTCGCTTCAGGCGCGGCGAGCCGGCTCAGCGCCTTGCACGCGCGTTGATCCCACACCTTCGCAGCGCCATCGAGATGGAATGCATCGACCGTGGCGACCAGTTCGGGCAGCCACGCCGAGACCTCGCCGATTGCGAGCAACAGCTGAACGCGGCCGTCGTCGAAGTCCAGCGAGTGCAGGTTGGGCGTGAGCGGCGGCCATGCGACTTGCAGCGGCTTGACGACTTCGTCGCGGCTCGGCGGATGTGGCTCGATGGCGATGAAGACGAGTCGCGCGCAGCGACCCGGATCGTCACGCCACGCCTGCCAGGTGGCGAGGAAGCGCTCGCCGGTGCCGAAGCGGGTGTCGAGGATGACGTAGCGCTCCCGGCCTTGCCAACGGCCGAGTGCTGCTGCGTTCATGCGCCGGCGCGGACGGCCAGCCACGCGAGCAGGCGATCCCGGACGTTGGTGAGGCTCCGGTAGGCGAGCACCGCCGGGCTCATGCTGGCGAGTGCGGCATGCAGCTGGCTTGCCTGCGCCGGCGTCGCGATCGCCTGCGCCAACGACTGCATCTCGACATGGATCGTGAAGATCGCTTGGCGGTGCTCGGGCAACGGGATGAAGGTCTGGCGCTCGGTGCGAAAGAACGCGTGCGCGGCCAGCGCATCGGAGTTCGCATCGCTCGGCCAGGGCGTTGCATCGCAGCGCCGCGGATGCTGGCTCAACGTCGGGTGGCGCGTGATCGTCCAGACGAAGCGCTCCCAGCGCTCGGCGCCGGTGACGAGGCGGGCGAGGTGATCACCGGCAGTGATCAGCGTCTGGTTGTCGGCCACCGGCGCGTGCACCTGCGCGAAGTGGCGGCCGATCTTGTCCTCGGGCGCCCAGTGCGACGGCAGACACACGGCGAGCCAGGGAATGCGCGCCGTGGCGCCGTCGATCACGGCGAAGTCTTCGGCGAAGGCGAGTGCGAGCAACGCGGCGGCGCGCCACGATTCGGGCAGAGCCTGCAGGCAGGCGCCGATCTCGGCGGGGCCGTCGCCCACGGGCATGCCGTGTTGCAGCGACCAGCGCAGGTGACGTGCTTGCCAGTGGTCGGCGCCGTTCCAGGCGAAAGCGTCAGGGTGCTCGGCGGCCGCATGTGCGGCCAGCGCACGGAGCGCAGGCGTCGCGTCGAAGCCGTCGGCGCTCAGCAGCGCCTGGTCGGCGTGGGCGGCGAGCACGGTGAGCTTCTCGACGAGGGCGCGATCACCCAGCCGGTTCGGCGTCAGCTGTTGCGCGCCTGTTGCGAGGCGGCGCAAGCCGGGTTGCATGCGGAACGGGGCGCTGACGGCGGTGAAATCAAACGGCATGCGACGAATGATGCAGCACCAAAGAGAAGGGCCCGCAAAGCGGGCCCGCTGTCCGACCTTCCGAAGGCGTCAGACCCGTTTTCGGTACTCGTGCGTGCGCGTGTCGATCTCGACCTTGTCGCCGGTCTGCACGAACAGCGGCACGTCGATCTCGAAGCCGGTGGCGATCTTCGCCTTCTTCAGCACCTTGCCCGAGGTGTCGCCCTTGACGGCCGGCTCGGTGTCGCTGATCTCACGCACCAGGCTGGTGGGCAGTTCGACCGAGATCGCCTTGCCGTCGTAGAACACGACTTCGACCGGCATCGCGTCTTCGAGGTACTGGATCGCGTCGCCCATGTTCTCGGACTCGACCTCGAACTGGTTGTACTCGGCGTCCATGAAGGCGTACATCGGGTCGGCGAAGTAGGAGTAGGTGCACTCCTTCTTGTCGAGCATCACCTGATCGAGCTTGTCGTCTGCCTTGTAGACGACTTCGGTGCCGGAGTTGGAGAGCAGGCTCTTCAGCTTCATGCGCACGGTGGCCGAATTGCGGCCGCCGCGGCTGTACTCGGTGCGCAGCACCACCATCGGGTCCTTGCCCAGCATGATGACGTTGCCGGCGCGAAATTCCATTGCGGTCTTCATAGCAGTTTCCGTTTTTCAGTGGTGCGCAGGCGCTTGCTTGTATCTTTGCAGCTGCGCGAAAAGCCCTCGATTTTAGCCTGTTTCAGCGACGAATCCGAGCAGCTGGCTCGTGAGATCACGCTGGGCCAGAAGTTCGGAACGCCACGCGACGCAGAGCCGACGCCATTCCGGGAGCGCCGGAAGCGTCGGCCATGATGCGTCGGCGCCGTTCCAAGCCACGAACGATCGACGCAGCGCAGTGGCGAGCGCGGCGCTGCTCACGAACCGATCCAGGTAGGCATCGAGCTTGCGCTGATGTGCGCCGTCGGCCTGCGGGTAGATCTGCCAGACGAACGGCCGGCCGGCCCATTGCGCCCGCACGAACGAGTCCTCGCCGCGGACGAAGTTGAGGTCGCTGGCCCACAGCAGCTCGTCGTAGGCGCGTTGCGTCAGCGCCGGCAGGCAGGTGGCGCGCAGCCGGCCACGCGTCAGCGCCGGCCCGAGCAGCGCGCGCACCTGATCGGCCGCATGGCCGGGGGTCGCGAGCAGCAGCGTTGGCGTTTGCGCCAGCTCGTCGAGCAAGGCACTCAGCGCGGGCTGCACGTAGCAGAACAGGCTCACGACCCGTTCGTCGCCGACGCGCTGCAGGCCGTGCGCGCCGAGCCACGCGGCGGCATCGAAGGCCTGCTGGCGCTGCAGCAGATCGGGCTCGCGCAGCAGGCCGCCGGTTCGCGGCGTGAAGCCGGGGTAGAAGAACGACTTGCGCAAGCCGTTCGCCTGCGGCGACACGAGCCGGTGGTTGCGCTCGACGACCCCTTCCGCACTCAGGTACTCGAGGTTGATCCAGACCGGCGCGCGCGCAGCGGCCGTCATGCGGGCTACGAACACCGGGGGCAGCTCGCAACCAAAGGCTTCGATCACGACCTCGCCCGGCTCGACCACCGCATCGACCGGCCAAGGCAGCACGCTGACACCTGCCGCGCCTCCGGGCGCCATCCAGCGCAGCGCCGAGGCGTCGTCTATCCACAACCGCACTTGCTCGCCGCGCGCGGCGAGATCGGCGGCGAGGCGCCAGCAAACACCCACGTCGCCGTGGTTGTCGATGATGCGGCAGAACAGATCCCAGAGCATCACGCCATTATCGACAGCGGCACAATCGTGGCCGATGACCGACGAGACCGTTCCTGCCATTCCCGAAGACACTCCCGACCCGGTGCGCGCTCAGTTGCTCGCGGATGTGGCCGCACTGCCGAGCCTGCCGGGCGTGTACCGCTACTTCGACGCGCAGGACGCCGTGCTGTACGTCGGCAAGGCACGCGACCTGAAGAAGCGCGTGTCGAGCTACTTCCAGAAGAATCACGGCGGCACGCGCATCGGCCACATGATCACGAAGATCGTGCGGCTGCAGACGACCGTGGTGCGCTCGGAAGCCGAGGCGTTGCTGCTCGAGAACAACCTGATCAAGACGCTCTCGCCGCGCTACAACATCCTGTTCCGCGACGACAAGAGCTACCCGTATCTCAAGATCGCATCGCACCCGTTCCCGCGCGTCGCGTACTACCGTGGGTCGGTCGATCAGAAGCACCGCTACTTCGGCCCGTTCCCGAGCGCGTGGGCGGTGAAGGAATCGATCCAGATGCTGCAGAAGGTGTTTCGCCTGCGTACCTGCGAGGACACGGTGTTCAACAACCGCACCCGGCCGTGCCTGCTGTACCAGATCAAGCGCTGCTCGGGGCCGTGCGTGAACTTCATCAGCCCGGCGGCCTATGCGGCCGATGTGTCGCATGCCGAACGCTTCCTGCTGGGCGAGCAGCAGGAACTGATGGACGATCTGCAGGCGCGCATGATGGTGCACGCCGAGGCGTTGGAGTTCGAGCAGGCGGCGGAGATCCGCAACCAGATCAGCGCCTTGTCGCGCGTGTTGCACCAGCAGGCAGTGGAGGACAACACCGGCGTGACGACCAAAGATGCCGACATCCTCGCCGTCAAGGTCGAGGGCGGCCGCGCGTGTGTGAACCTGGCGATGGTGCGCGGCGGGCGGCATCTGGGCGACCGGCCGTACTTTCCCAAGCATGTCGAAGACGCGATGGCGCTCGCGCCCGAGGACGACGAGGCGCCGGTGCGCGTCGAGCCCGAGGTTCAGGTGCTCGAAGCCTTCATCGCGCAGCACTATCTGGCGGACAGTGGTGGCGTGCCGCCGCTGCTGGTGCTCAGCCACGCGGTGGACAAATCGCTGATCGAGGCGCTTTCGCTGCAAAGCGGCATCAAGGTCACGGCCCAGCACCAGCCGCGCGAACCGCGCCGCGCCTGGCTGGACATGTGCATCAAGGGCGCACAGATCAAGCTCGCCCAACTGCTGGCCGAGGAAGGATCGCAACAGGCGCGCACCCGTGCATTGGTCGACGCCCTCGACCTGGGGGTGGACAACATGGACACGTTTCGCATCGAATGTTTCGACATCAGCCACACGGCGGGCGAGTCGACTCAAGCATCCTGCGTGGTGTTCGAGGGTCACAAGATGCAGAGTGCGCAATACCGGCGCTACAACATCGACGGCATCACCGGCGGCGACGATTACGCCGCGATGCGCCAGGTGCTGACGCGCCGCTACAGCAAGCTGGTGGAAGCGGCGAACAATGCCGAGCCGGCGGGTGCTGCGCGGCTGCCGGATCTGGTGCTGGTTGATGGCGGGCGCGGGCAGGTGAGCGTGGCGCGCGAGGTGTTCGAGGAGTTGGGCATCGACCTGGCGCGCATCGTCGGCGTCGAGAAGGGCGAGGGCCGCAAGGTCGGGCTCGAAGAGCTGGTGTTCGCGGATGGCCGCGCCAAGGTCTACCTCGGGCGCGATTCGGCGGCGCTGATGCTGGTGGCGCAGATTCGCGACGAGGCGCACCGCTTCGCAATCACCGGCATGCGCGCGCGGCGTGCCAGCGTGCGCACCGGCGGCAGCAAGCTCGAGGACATCGCCGGCATCGGGCCGAAGAAGCGTGCGAAGCTGTTGCAGCGCTTCGGTGGTGTGCGGGGGGTCGGGAACGCGAGCGTCGAGGATCTGCTCGGCGTGGACGGCATTTCTAGAGAACTGGCAGAGGAAATCTATCGTGCGCTCCATTGAAGAATACGGCATTGAACAACCCGGCATCGAACGGCAACGGCGCCTCGCGCTCAGCGCTGGCCTGGCCGGCCTCGCGGGCTTGAGCCTGCTGGCCAGTTGCTCGACCCGATCGTCGAGCGAGGTGCCGGCGACACCGGCACCCGCGCCGACGCGCACGATCACGGCGCCGGCCACGGCAGGCTCCTTGCCGCCGCCGGGCGCGGTGCGCAACTGGAACGAGGTGCGGCTCCAGGCCGCCAGGCGGCTGGTCGCCGCGAATCCGCAGACGACCTACACGGGCGAGGCGCCTGAGCCCCTGCTGGCGATTCCCGTGCTCGAGATCGAGCTGCACGCCGACGGCAGTGTTCGCCACATCGACGTGATGCGCAAGCCGAGCCAGGCGCTCGACACCGTCAAGCTCGCGACCGACGCGGTCTACCGCGCGGCGCCGTTCGGCGACGTCTCGCGATTGCCCAAGCCGTGGCGATTCACCGAGACCTTCCTGTTCGACGACGACCGCAAGTTCAAGCCTCGCACGCTCGACAACAAGTGAGGCGGTAGGCCGGCCGTTCGGCCCGGGCCGCAGTCGGGCGACAATGGCCGGATGTTCTTCAATCTGCCGACACTGCTGACCTGGGCGCGCATCGTCGCGATCCCGCTGATCGTCGGGGTGTTTCATCTGCCGCTCGGCCAGGCCGATCGCAATCTGATCGCGACCGCGCTGTTCATCGTCGTCGCGCTCACCGACTGGGCCGATGGATACCTCGCGCGCAAGCTCAACATGACCTCGTCGTTCGGCGCGTTTCTCGATCCGGTCGCCGACAAGTTCCTGGTCTGTGCCGCGTTGCTCGTGCTGGTCGAACTCGCGCGCGTGCAGAGCCTGGTCGCGCTGATCATCATCGGCCGTGAGATCGCGATCTCGGCGCTGCGCGAATGGATGGCGCAGATCGGTGCGTCGCGCAGCGTCGCGGTGCACATGCTCGGCAAGGTGAAGACGGTCGTGCAAATGGTCGCAATCCCGTTTCTTCTTTACCACGGCCTGCTCTTCGGTTTGATCGACACGCAGCGCTGGGGCACCTGGCTGCTCTACGCCTCGGCCGTGCTGACGATCTGGTCGATGGTGTACTACCTGCAAAAGGCGCTGCCCGAGATCCGCGCGAAAGCAAGGTGACCGCCGACAACAAGCGCGCGCTGATTCGCGCGATGCCCTGGGTGTTCGTGTTGATCTGGAGCACCGGCTTCGTCGTCGCGCGCTTCGGCATGCCGCACTCGCCGCCGTTCAAGTTCCTCGTGATGCGCTATGCGCTGTCGCTCGCGTGCTTCGGCGCCTGGGTCGCGGCGGCGCGCGTCGCGTGGCCGCGCGAACGGGTGCAGTGGCTGCACCTGGGCGTCGTCGGCATGCTGGTGCACGCCGGCTACCTCGGCGGCGTGTGGGCCGCGGTGAAGGCCGGCATCGGCGCCGGCACGGTCGCGCTGCTGGTGGGCCTGCAGCCGGTGTTGACCGCGGTGTGGATGACCGCCACCAGCGGTGCGAACGGCGTCGACAAGGCGCGCGTGTCGCACACCCAGTGGCTCGGCCTCGCGCTCGGCCTGGCCGGGCTCACACTGGTGGTGTGGCACAAGCTCGGCGGCGGCGAGGTCACGCACGCGAACCTGGCCCTCGCGATCTTTGCGCTGCTCAGCATCACGACCGGCACGCTGTACCAGAAGCGTTTCGTGGCGGCGTGCGACGTGCGCAGCGCCAGCGCGATCCAGCTCGCGGCGGCATTGATCGTGAGCCTGCCGCTGGCGCTGGTCGAGACCGAGCCGGTCGTGTGGCACGCGCAGATGATCGGTGCGATGGCGTGGTCGGTGCTCGCGCTGACCTTGGGCGGCAGCTCGCTGCTCTACCTGCTGATCCAGCGCGGCGCCGCCACCGAGGTGACGAGCCTGATGTACCTGGTGCCGCCGTGCACCGCGATCCTCGCGTGGTTGCTGTTCAACGAGGTGTTCACCTGGAGCATGGCGCTCGGCATGCTGCTGACCGCCACCGGCGTCGCGCTGGTGGTTCGCGGCCCATCGCGATGACCCGCGTGCCGCGCCGGAGCCGGGGTTGTCAAGCGAGAAAGCACGCACCGCGCTTCATTTCTCACGCCTCGTGGCGCAAATGATTGCGAATAGAATCCGCTTCCGCGCTTGACACTGAGTGAGTGCGCGGCTGTAATCGTTTGCGCTGTCGCGTCTCGTTCGCGTGCAGCCCGAACACCCACCCGAATTCATTGTGAGATACCTTTAGAGGGGGAGCACCCGTGAACAAGTCTGAGTTGATCGAGCACATCGCCAAGCAAGCCGACATTTCCAAGGCCGCCGCTGCGCGCGCCCTGGAGGCTGTGATTGGCGGGGTGAAATCCACGCTGAAGAAGAACAACACCGTGTCCCTCGTGGGCTTCGGTACCTTCAGCGTCGGCAAGCGTGCCGCGCGCAGCGGCCGCAACCCGCGCACGGGTGCGACGATCAAGATCAAGGCGGCGAAGGTTCCGAAGTTCCGCCCCGGCAAGGCGCTGAAAGACGCGCTGAACTGAAGGCACGTGCGGGTGCTTAGCTCAGTTGGTAGAGCGGCGCCCTTACAAGGCGTAGGTCGGGGGTTCGAACCCCTCAGCACCCACCACCGATGACACCGCGGGCGGCCCGCTAGAATCGGGGCAGCCACATCGACAAAGGCGAACCTCGGTTCGCCTTTGTCGCGTTTGTGAACACCGATTGCGAACACGCGTTTCGCGCACTAAGTTTAGGTTCTCATGTTTGATTTCTTCCGCAAGCACACCTGGTTGCTGCAGGTCGTCCTCGGGCTGGTCATCGTCGCCTTCATCGGCACCGGCGTGTACCAGAGCTACGGCAGCATGACCAGCGACGACAACGCGACCATCGCCCGCATCGACGGCCGCAAGGTGACCCGCAACGAGTGGGAGTTCGCGCAGCGCGAGCAGATCGAGCGGGTGCGGCGCCAGATGCCCAACGTCGATCCGAAGTTGTTCGACACCCCTGAAGCGAAGCGCCTCTCGCTCGATGCGGTGGTGCGCGAGCGCGTCACGCTCGCCGCGGCCGACAAGCTGCACCTCGTTGTCACCGACGATCGCCTGCAGCGGCTGTTCGCCACCGACCCGCAACTCGCCTTCCTGCGCAACGCGAACGGCAGCATCAACAAGGACGCGCTCGCGGCGCAGGGCATGTCCTCGGAGCTGTTCGCGCAGAAGCTGCGTCAGGATTTGTCGTTGCGCCAGGTGTTCCAGGGCGTCAACGGCACGGTGATCGCGCCGCTGGCGGCGACGTCGGCGGCGCTCGATGCGAGCTTTCAGCAGCGCGAGGTGCAGGTGCAGCGCTTCGCCGCCAAGGACTCGACGGACAAGGTCGCGCCGACCGACGCCGACATCGAGAAGTTCTACAAGGACCCGGCCAACGCGGCGCAGTTCCTGGCGCCGGAAGCGGCTGCGGTCGAATACGTCGTGCTCGACCTGGCGACCCTGAAGAAGGGCATCACGATCTCCGACAAGGACCTGCGCGACTACTACGCCGCCAACGAGAAGCGCTACACCGCGCTGGAAGAGCGGCGTGCCAGCCACATCCTCGTGAAGGCCGATGCGAACGCCGCGGCGGCCGATCGCGCGAAGGCCAAGGCCAAGGCCGAAACGCTGCTCGCCGACATCAAGAAGAATCCGGCCACGTTCGCCGACGTGGCGCGCAAGAACTCCGACGACCCGGGTTCGGCCGAGAAGGGCGGCGACCTCGACTTCTTCGGCCGCGGCGGCCTCGCCGCGAAGCCGCTCGAAGACGCGGCCTTCGCGCTCAAGCCGGACGAGATCGGGCCGCTGGTCGAGAGCGAATTCGGCTACCACATCGTCAAGCTGACGGCCGTGCGTGGCGGCGACAAGCGCAGCTTCGAGTCGGTGCGCGCCGAGATCGAAGCCGAGGTGCAGACGCAGCTCGCGCAGAAGCGCTTCTCCGAGGCTGCGGTCGAGTTCACCAACATGGTCTATGAGCAGCCCGACAGCCTCAAGCCCGCGGTCGACAAGTTCAAGCTCGAGCTGCGCACCGCCCAGAACGTGCATCGCGCGCCGGCTCCGGGCGTGAGCGGGGCGCTGGCGAATGCGAAGTTCCTCGACGCGCTGTTCGGCACCGAAGCGGTCCGAAACAAGCGCAACACCGAAGCGGTCGAGATCGCGCCGAGCACGATGGTGTCGGGCCGCATCGTCAAGTACGAGGCCGCGCACCAGTTGCCGCTGGCCGAGGTCAAGACGCGGGTGCGCGAGCGCCTCGTCACATTGCAGGCCGCGGCACTCGCCCGCACGCAGGGCGAGGCCCGGTTGGCCGCGCTGCGTGCGGCGCCGGACAGTGCGATGACGGAGCCGGCCGTCACGATCTCGCGCGCGCAACCGCGCGAGTTCGCCGGCCCGACGCTCGAGGCCATCCTGAAGGCACCCGCAACGAAGCTGCCAGCGTTCGTCGGCGTCGATCTCGGCGACCAGGGCTATGCGGTCGCGAAGATCAGCAAGGTGCTGGGCCGCGACCCGGCCGCCGCCGATGCGGCACGCGGCCAGGCCGAATACGGGCGTGCCTGGGGCGACGCGGAGACGCAGGCTTACTACGCGGCGCTGAAGGCGCGCTTCAAGGTCGAGATCAAGCCCGGCGTGCTGGCGGCCACGGAGGCTGCGGCGAGCGCCGCAAGCGGCAGCGCGAAGTGACTTCGCTATAATCTTGCGTTCGGTGGTGGCTGTAGCTCAGTTGGTAGAGTCCAGGATTGTGATTCCTGTTGTCGTGGGTTCGAGCCCCATCAGCCACCCCAACAGTCTCTCGTCGCACAGCGCCCCGTTCGGGGCGCTTTTCGTTGGGCGCTGCAAGTCCTGGAGCGTCAGCCCTGCTCGGCCTCCAGCACCGCACTTGCGGTGTTCACGGCGTGCTGTGCCACCTCGTTCGGTCGGGTGGCGATGATGGCCAGCGGGTAGGTGCCCGAGACGATGCCTCTGAAGGCGATCTCGGCGGCGCGCGCCTCCGGGCCCAGGCCCTCCACCGCGGCGGCCAGGGCGTTGACGAAGGCGGAGAAGCCGGCTCCGTCATAGAGGGTCTGATGCTCAGCGCTGACGCTGTACGAGAACCCCTCGGTGTCGTCGTGGTGGATGTCGATGCGGACGATCATGGCGGCCTCCTGCGGGAGGCCATTGTGCTTGCCCGCGTCGGCGATCAATCCTGCGCGGCGGCGACGCCATCCGGCGCAGGGTCGTCGTGCATCGTTCCCTCTGCCTGCACGCGGTCACCGGGCGCCGCTTCCGTGGGAGCCGACTGCCCTTGACGGGCGATGATCTCGCGCTCCATCGCGTACCTCCGCACTTGAATCGCACTCGCGAGTTGCGCCGTGGTGAGTGGGCTGCTCATGTCGATCCCTTCTTCTCTAGAACATCAGCGTCGCGGCCACGCTCGCGAGCACGAACAGCGCGAGCATGGTCATCAGGCGTGGTGCCAAGAATTCGTTCAACGCTTCGCCCGCACACTTCAACGCGAACAGCGATCCGCGCTGCCCCGCACAGCGGCTCACGTGCTCGCCCAGCTCAGCCAACTCCATCGGCGAGGTGTCCGGCGGGCTGCCGAACGACGACGTGCTCCAGTGCTGCGTGGTGGTGAAGATTTTGTTCATGGAGTGCGTTCGGATGGCGGTGCCGCTGACGCTATGCCGGCGACAGCACCGCGTCTGTTCGCTCGCGCACACACCGTCCTCTCAGAGCAGCTTCGCGTAGGTCTGCCGATCCGAGGCATAGCAACTGCACGCAGCGGCTTCCAGGCCGGCGCGGTCGAGCACCGTGAGTTCGCCGCGTGTGTACGTGATCAGTCCACTGCGCTGCAGCGCACCCGCCGCCGCCGTGACGCCGACGCGCCGCACGCCGAGCATGTAGGCCAAAAACTCCTGCGTGACGTGGAAGGTGTCGGAGTGGGCACGATCCTGGGTCATCAGCAGCCAGCGCGCCAGGCGCGGCCCGATGAGGTGATAGCGCAGGCAGGCGGCCGAGGTCGCGAGCTGGCCCATCAGCACGTAGAGGTAGCGATTCAGGCTGCGCTGCAATGCCGCGCTGCGCACCAGCTCGGCTTGAAACGCCTTGGTGGCGATGCGCCATGCCGCGCCGGAGCCCTGCACCAGCGCGCGCAGCGGGGCGGTCACGACCCCAAGCGCCAGCTGCGCGCCGACCATGCCTTCGCGGCCTACCATGCCTACTTCCAGGGCAGGGTGGCCCTCGACCAGCGTCACCAGCGAGATGAAACCATCGGTCGGGAAGTAGACATGACGGGTGGTCTTGCCGGGCTCGCACAACACCTCCGAGAGCACCAGCTCCGTCGGCTCGCAGATGGACAGCAACCGCGTTCGGTCGGCGCGGGGGAGCAATTCGATCAGGTGGTTTTGCTCCATCAGGTTCTCCGATTGGTTGCAAATGCCCCGCGTGAGGGGGTGAACCGAAGAGTCGGGTGTGTCGAAACACCGCATCGATGGATAGCTGAGTATGGGGCCTGAACGCCTGCGCCACCGTGTGCCAGCGCACACAAGCGCAAATCGGCTGCCGGGTTGCACGACGCACTGGTCGCGCGAGAGCTAGGAAGCGATCGTGCCGGGCAGCAGCCGGTCGTACTCCTTCTTGACCACCGCGTAGCACTCGCACGAACGTGCCTCCAGCCCCGCGCGGTCGAGCACCGTGATGCGCCCGCGCGAGTAGCGGATCAGCCCGGCCTTCTGCAGCTTGAGCGCGCCCTCGGTGACGCCTTCACGGCGCACACCGAGCATGTTCGCGATCAGCTCTTGCGTCATCACGAGCTCGAGGCCGCTCAGGCGGTCCAGGCTCAGCAGCAGCCAGCGGCACAGCTGCTGGTCGAGCGAATGGTGGCGGTTGCACACGGCCGTCTGCGACATCTGCGTGATGAGGGCCTGGGTGTAGCGCAGCAGCAGATGCAACACCGGCGCGCGCTTGAACTCGTCCTTGATCGCGTCGGACTTCAAGCGAAAGCCTTCCCCGGCGCTCTGCACCACCGCGCGGCTGGGCGTCGATTCACCGCCCATGAACAGCGACACGCCGACGATGCCCTCGTTGCCGACGACGGCGATCTCGGCAGAGGCGCCGTTCTCCATCACGTAGAGCAACGAGACGATGGCTGAGGTCGGAAAATACACATGGCTCAGCGTGCTGCCTGACTCGTAGAGGATCTCGCCGAGCGGCATGTTCACCCATTCCGAGCGGCATGTTCACCCATTCGAGCTGGGGCAGCCAGCGCTGCCACTCGGCGCGCGGAAGCGCCGCGAGCAACTCGTTCTTCTTTGGATCGATCTGGGCCGCCATCACTCAAGTGTAGGCAGTGAATGGTGGTTTGTGAGTTCGTTACCGAACATATAGACGGTGCCGCCCATCGTGAGTGGCAATCAACGTGCGTTGGCGTACAGACGGACGGCTCGCAGCGCGCAATGATTGAGGATGTTCGTACTCGATTCGAAACCTCCGACGATCGCCGACACGGTTCACGGGGAAGAACCCTGGCTCCAGGCGGAAGCATTGCAGCGCGCCATCTTCAACAGCGCGATGTTCTCGAAGATCGCCACCGACGCGCGCGGCGTCATCCAGCTCTTCAATGTCGGTGCCGAGCACATGCTCGGTTACGCCGCGGCCGATGTGCTCAACAAGATCACGCCGGCCGACATCTCCGACCCGCAGGAACTGATCGCCCGCGCGACGGCGCTGAGCGTCGAACTCGGCACCGAGATCACGCCGGGTTTCGAGGCGCTGGTGTTCAAGGCCTCGCGTGGCATCGAGGACATCTACGAGCTGACCTACGTCCGCAAGGACGGCAGCCGCTTTCCGGCGGTCGTGTCGGTCACGGCGCTGCGGGATGCGGCGGGCACCATCATCGGGTACCTGCTGATCGGCACCGACAACACCGCGCGCAAGCATGCCGAAGAGGCGCGTCAGCAGATGAATGCCGAACTGACGCGCGCCAAGCTCGTGGCCGAGAAAGCGAATCTCGCGAAGTCGGATTTTCTGTCGAGCATGAGCCACGAGTTGCGCTCGCCATTGAACGCGATCCTCGGCTTCGGGCAGTTGCTGGAGTCGGGCTCGCCGGCGCCGACACCCGCGCAGCAAGAGAGCATCGATCAGATCCTGCAGGCGGGCTGGTACCTGCTGGAGCTGATCAACGAGATTCTCGACCTCTCGCTGATCGAATCCGGCAAGCTGTCGCTGTCGCTCGAACCGGTTTCGCTGGCCGAGGTGCTGAACGATTGCCGCGCGATGATCGAGCCGCAGGCCAGCAAGGGCGGCATCGTCATGAAGTTCCCGACGTTGGCCGCGCCTTACTTCGTCAAGGCCGACCGGACGCGCGTCAAGCAGGTGTTCGTCAACCTGCTCTCCAACGCCATCAAGTACAACCGCGCCGCGGGCACGGTGGAGGTCACCTGCAGCGCCGACGCGGAAGGCCACACGCGCGTGAGCTTTCGCGACACCGGCGAAGGCCTGTCCGCCGAGAAGATGGCGCAGTTGTTTCAGCCGTTCAACCGTCTCGGGCAGGAGTCAGGGGCCGAGGAGGGTACCGGCATCGGCCTGGTGGTCAGCAAGCGCGTGGTCGAGTTGATGGGTGGCGAGATTGGCGCGCAGAGCACGGTCGGTGCCGGCAGTGTGTTCTGGATCGAACTCGATTCGGCGGCCGCTCCCGAGCTCGTCGCCGATGCCGATGCCGGTGTCTCGACCCGACCCGCGGTGCCCGCGGCCTTGCCCCATGCCGAGTTGCCCACGGTGCTGTGCGTCGAGGACAACTCCGCCAACCTGATGCTGATCGAGAAGCTCATGGCACGCCGACCCGACATTCGCATGCTCAGTGCGAGGGATGGCAACCGGGGTGTCGAGATCGCGCGCACGGCGCGGCCGGACGTGATCCTGATGGACATCAACCTGCCCGGCATCAGCGGGCTGAAGGCATTGCAGTTGCTGGCCGAAGACCCTGCGACCGCGATGATTCCGGTGATCGCGCTGAGCGCGAACGCGATGCCGCACGACGTGGCGAAGGGGCTGGCGGCCGGCTTCTGTCGCTATCTGACCAAACCGATCAAGGTGGACGAATTCATGGAAACGCTGAACGTGGCGCTGACACTCTCCCGGGCCAGGCGGCCACGCGATGACGACAAGGGGCGGCGATGATGCTCAACGCTGCCGACATTCTCAATGCCGGCATCCTGATCGTCGACGATCAGGAGGCCAACGTGTTGTTGCTCGAGCGCCTGTTGCTGGAGGCGGGCTATGCCAACGTGAGCTCCACGACGACGCCGCGCGACGTCGCCGCGCTGCATCGCCAGTACCGCTACGACCTGATCCTGCTCGATCTGCAGATGCCGGGCATGGACGGCTTCGAGGTGATGGACGGGCTGCGCGGCATCGATGCCGAGAGCTATCTGCCGGTGATCGTGCTCACGGCCCAGCCTGGCCACAAGCTGCGCGCCCTGCAGGCCGGCGCCAAGGATTTCATCAGCAAGCCCTTCGATCTGGTCGAGGTCAGGACGCGCATTCACAACATGCTGGAGGTGCGCCTGCTGCACAAGCAACTGGCGGGCTACAACGAGTTGCTCGAACGAGCCGTGCAGGCGCGAACGTCCGAACTGCGCGCGAGCGAGATGCGCTTTCGGCGGCTGACGGAACTGGCATCCGACTGGTACTGGGAACAGAACGAGACCGGCAACTTCACCCAGGTCTCCGGCGCGGCGCTCGACATGGTCGGCATCGGGATGCCGGCGTTTCTGGGAGAAGGCAACGACGGTGGTGCGACGGGCTGGAACGAAGCCGAGCGGATCGCGCTCCAGAAGAAGATTGCCGCGCGACAACCGTTCCTCGATTTCGCTTTCAGTCGCGTCAACGCGGACGGCTCGGAGCAGCTGTTTCGGGTCAGCGGAGAGCCGATGTTCAACGATTCGTGCTGCTTCACCGGCTACCGCGGCATCGGCGTCGAGGTCACGCCGCTGAGCCCGACCCGGCCCGCCGGCACCGCGCGGGTGGCTGACGCGGTGGCCTCGTAGCGCTCAGAGGACCTTCATTCGCCGGGCCTGCTCGGCCAGCTCGGCGCGGAAGTTCGGGTGCGCGATCGCGATGAGTTCGAGCGCGCGCTGCTTGGCCGATTTGCCGCGCAACTGCGCAACACCGAACTCGGTGACCACGTAGTTGATGTCGTTCTTGCTGGTGCTGACGTGCGTGCCGGGCGAGAGCACCGGCACGATGCGCGAGATGGTGTCGTTCTTCGCCGTCGAGGGCACGACGATGAACGCCTTGCCGCCACGCGAGCGGTTCGCCGCGCGCACGAAATCCGACTGCCCGCCGGTGCCCGAGTAGGGCGCCGATCCGAGGCTCTCGGAGCCGCACTGGCCCAGCAGGTCGATCTGCAAGGTCGCGTTGATCGCGACCAGCTGATCGTTCAGGCCGGCGAGCGCGGGCGCGTTGGTGAAGTCCACCGGGTGAATTTCCAGGCCGGGGTTGCGGTCCATGAAGCGGTAGAGCTTGGCGGAGCCGAGCGCGAAGGTGGCCACCATCTTGCCGGGCAGATAGTTCTTGCGCCGGTTCGTGACGGCGCCGCTTTCCACCAGCGTCATGATGCCGTCGCCGATCATCTCGGTGTGGATGCCGAGGTCGCGCTTCGAGGTCAGCTGCATCACCACCGCGTCGGGGATGCCGCCGTAACCGATCTGCAGGGTCGAGCCGTCTTCGATCAGGTCGGCAACATATTTGCCGATGGCTTCCTGCACCGGGCCGATCTTCGGCAAGCCGACCTCGAGCACCTGCTCCTCGCTCTCGACCAGCGCCGTGACCTGCGAGATGTGCACATGGCAGTTGCCGCCCGCGAAGGGCACGTTCGGGTTGACCTCGAGAACGACGACACGCGCCTTCGCGATCGCGGCCATCGTGTAATCGGCGCCCAGGCTGATGGAGAAGTAGCCGTGGGCGTCCATCGTCGAAGCCATCGCCAGCACGACGTCGGCGCCGATCAGCCCGCGTTCGATCTGCAGGGGAATCTCCGAGAAATAGTTCGGCGTGAAATCGATCCAGCCCTCCTGCCCGCCGGCGCGCGTGGCCCCGCCGTAGAAGAACGCGACATGGCGCACATGCTCCACCGTCGCCGGGTCGATGTACGCGTACTTGCGCATCGCCAGGATCTGCGAGACCTTGACGTCGCGAAAGTCACGCCGCTGCTCCGAGAGCGCGGTCAGCAACGCCGGCGGCTCACCGACGCCGGTGGGCACGATGATGCAGTCGCCGTTCTTCACCAGACGCACAGCCTCGGCCGCCGAGGTTCGCTTTTGCAGGTACTGAGATTGAATCGACATGGTGTTGCTCCTTGAGATCTTCACGCCTGAAGTTGCCAGCGTAGCGACAGATCGCGAATCACGACTCGGCAGCTGATGCCGTTCGGCACGGCCTCGCGCCACTCCACTTCGCCGCCGAGCTGTTTCACGCGTTTGCGCACGCCGCCGAGGCCGAGCCCGTGCGACCACGAGCGCGGGTTGCGGCCGACGCCGTTGTCGGTGATGGTGAGCTCGATGCGATCGGCTTCGAGGCGAAATTCGATGTCGAGCCACTGCGCCTGCGAATGCGCGATCGCGTTGCTGACGAGCTCACGCAGGATGCGCGTCAGCGCCGACCAGTGCACGACCGTGAGGAGGATGTCGTCGTCGAACACGAGCGACCATTTCAGCTCGACATGCGCCGCCGTGAGGCGATGCGACAGGTCGGACTTCCACTCCGCGGCCGCGTGCGAGAGGCGGTGATTGGAGGCCGCCAGCCCGCGCGTCAGCGTCTTCAGGTCCTGCAGCGTGTGGCGCACGTAGTCTTCCATCTCGGGCGACTGCGCCTTGTACATCAGGGTCAGCAGGCGCGCGCCGATGTCGTCGTGAAGGTCCTGCGCCAGCCGCAGGCGCTCCTCGCGGCGGCCCTGCTCGACAGCCTTGTCGAAGTGCACCGCGCGGCGCAACTGCTCGACGACGCGGTCGGTCAGGCGCGCGTCCTCGAGGGTGAACAGACGCCGGCCATGTTGCGCGAAGCGCAGCAGCACCGACTGCGGCGGCGTCGCCTCGTCGCCCAGCACGGGCAGCGGCACCAGCATGCTGGAGCCGTCGCCGGCGACACGCGTCTTGCGGGCGCGCAGCTCGCCGACGTTGACCTCGAGCGGCTCGAACAGGTCGCCCAGCAATTGCGACAGCAGCGTCGGCGCGCGCTCCGGCCGCGCCTCGACTTCGCGCGCCATGCGGTAGAGATGCTCGAACATGCGCTCGGTGGTCAGCACATTGCTGCCGCGCAGTTGGTTCAGGATCCATTGGCGCGCCGCCGAGTACACCCCGATCGAGACGAACAACGACAAGGTCAGCGCCGCCAGCTGGCCGAGCGAGGGCAGGGCGACGAACAGCAGGTACATGGAGATCGCGACGCTGCTGATGGCCGCGAGCAATGAAAACTCGCGCAGCACATTCCGCGATTTGGCGAGGAACGGCACCAGCATCAGCATCGCGACGAGGTAGACATGCCAGACCACGCCGGCCGTGTCCGCGATGTTGTGCGGCACGCCGCGCAGGCCATCGGAGACGGCGAGTGCGGTCGTCATCAGACCCCAGGTGATGGCGGTGACGACACCGAACTGACGCAGCACGATCGCAAACGGATGCGGCTCGATGTGATACGACCAGCTCAGCAGCCCGATGGCGACTCCGCCCATCGCCAGCACCATGAGCTGCGTCCACCACCATACCTGTGGCAGGCCGCCGCCGATCGCCGCCACCAGGCCGAGCGCCGCCCCCCAGCCGGCCAGTGCGATCCAGCCGGAGCCCGGCAAGCGGCGCGGATGCAGGCAGGCGGCGTTGATCATCGCCGCGCCGGTCAGCAGATCGAACGCCGCCAGCAGCGGCAGGCTCCACCGTGCGAGCGGCGCGGGCAGCCCGAACTCGAGGGCGATCTCGCCGGACATCAGCAGCAGGCTCGCGGCCTGACACAGGGCCATCATGGCGTAGACGAGGTTGCGCGCGGTCGGGTGTGCGAGCGTCACGAGGACGGCAATCAGGTACAGCGCGAGCGCTGCGGCGCACAGCAGCCACGTCACCAGCGGCAGGGAGGCGAGCCCGCGCGGCACGGTCGCCAGCTCGACCCGGGAGTCGTCCGCAAAGACGAGGCGCACGCGCTCCGAGGCCAGGGCCGCGGTCAGTTGCGCCTGGGCCACCCGTTGCCGCGCGCGATCGCCGTCGTCGATGACCCAGCGCGGCGAGCGCTGCAACGCGAGCGAATCGGCCAGTGCCACCACGTCGTTGGTGCCCATCAGGCCGGTCAGCACCTTGCCGATGTGGGGTTGCAAAGCGGGTTCGTCGCTGGCCGCGAGTTCGATCCGGCCTTGCGCGCCGGCGCGCCACTGGGCCGGGACGTGCGTCGAGGCCGACAGCGCGTGAATGATGCTGGCCACGGCGAGGCAGCCGAGCAGCGCGAACAGCACCAACAGCGCGAGCCGCGCGCCCTTCCAGGGCATCACGCGCGGTGGGCCGTCGGCACGCTCGCTCCAGCCGGCGTCCAGCACCGAATCGCCGAGGTGGCTGGGGACGCCGGTCCAGGTCGGCGAGTTGCGCCCCGGCCAGGTGTTGTTCAGGCCAGGAGCGCGCGGGGCTTCAGTGCCTTCGTGGGCCATGGCCCTGGGCCTTCGTCAGACCAGGCCTTGCTTGCTGGCGAGCACGGCGGCCTCGGCGCGGCTC
The DNA here is from genome assembly GCA_964247075.1 of uncultured Rhizobacter sp. Lineage (GTDB taxonomy): Bacteria > Pseudomonadota > Gammaproteobacteria > Burkholderiales > Burkholderiaceae_C > LMDS01. The sequence goes on from CAXTSS010000024.1 coordinate 25,714, forward strand.
GACACATTCAGCTTCTTGTAGATGGACTTGATGTGGTCGTTGACGGTGAACCACTTGATGCCCATCAGGCTCGCGATCTCCTTGATCGTGAAGCCCTTGCTCAGGTAAGTCAGCACCTCGCTCTCGCGCGGTGTGAGGCGCTCGTGATCGAGCGGCGCGCCGCGACCCATCGGCACCGGCCGGCTGCTCTGGAAGCCCGAGGCCGGTGGCACGGCTTCAGAGCCCGGCCCCGCACCGGCCAGACCCGGCCCGTGCCGAAAGTGAGTCAGCAGGCGCCGCGCGATCGCCGGCGACAGCGGCGGCTGGCCGCGCACGATCTTCTGCAGCTCTTCGACCAGCACCTCGAAGCGGTCTTCCTTGAGCAGGTAACCATCGGCGCCACACTGCAGCGCGGGGAACAGGTGGTCGTCGTCGGAGTAGAGCGTCGTGACGATCTTGGTGGCCGGGTATGCCCCGAGTTCGGCGAGCAACTCCATGCCGTTGCCGTCCGGCAATTCGAGATCGACGAGGATCAGCTTGAATGGATCGGCGGCCTGCACGCCATCTCGCAACGGGCCGATCTGGCGGCGTGCCGTTTCCAGGTCGCCGGCCTCGGTGATGACGAGCGCGTCACTGAAGCTTTCCTTCACCACACGGGTCAGAAAACTGCGTGCAACCGGGTTGTCCTCAACGATGAGTACCTTGACTGCCATGCTGCCGGCGCCCGTAGTTCTTGTATGCCCGGCATGGTAGCGCACTCGCCCCGCGTGACTAGCTGTTGACCATCACCAGCTTGCCGCGCACCTGGCGGCTGCCCATGTGTGCGAAGGCCTTGGGCAACTCGATCATCGGCAGCCGCTGGTCGATCACCGGCTTGACCTTGCCTTCGGCGTACCACTTGGCCAACTCGGCCAGCGCCGCAGCGTTGGCCTTGGGCTCGCGGCGCGCGAAGTCGCCCCAGAACACGCCGACGATGGACGCACCCTTCAGCAGCGCCAGATTCCACGGCAGCGCCGGGATGCCGCCTTGGGCAAAGCCGATGACGAGGTAGCGGCCGCGCCAGCCGATCGAGCGGAACACCGGCTCCGCCAGGTCACCGCCGACCGGGTCGTAGACCACGTCCGGGCCTTTGCCGTCGGTGAGGCGCTTGATCTCGTCACGAAGACTGAGCAGGTTGGCGCCGCCGTAGTTGATCGTCGCATCGGCGCCGAGCTGCGTGCACAGCGTGCACTTCTCGTCGCTCGAGGCGGCGGCGATGACGCGCGCGCCGACCGCCTTCGCAATCTGGATCGCCGCCGTGCCGACACCGCCGGCCGCGCCCAGCACCAGTACTGTCTCGCCGGCCTTCAGCGCGGCGCGATCGAGCAGCGCGTGATGAGTGGTCGCGTAGGTCAGCACGAAGGCCGCGGCGTCGTCGAAGGCGAAGCCCTTGGGCAACGGCATCACCAATGCCGCCTTCACGATCGCGTGGGTGGCGAAACCACCGGTGCCGCCGAACGCCGCCACCGCATCGCCGACCTTGACGTGCTTCACGTCGGCGCCGACGGCCTCGACCACGCCGGCGTATTCGGAGCCGGGCACGAACGGCAGCGGCGGCTTCATCTGATACTTGTTCTGCACGATCAGCAGATCGGGGAAATTCAGGCTCGCCGCGCGGATTGCCACCAACACTTCATCGGCCTTCGGCTCCGGGGTGGGGAGTTCTTTCCAAGTCAGCGCATCGACGCCGACGGGGTTCTCGCAAAGCCAAGCGTGCATGCCGGTCTCCTCATGGTGGAGCGCATGATCATACGCAGCGCTGCTGTGGCGTCACGTCACCGATGCGACGTGTCCATACAATCAACCGATGCGCATCCTGATCGCCAACGACGATGGTTACCTCGCCCCCGGGCTCGCCGCGCTCGTGAAGGCCTGCGAAGGCCTGGGCGAGCTCGACGTGGTCGCGCCCGAGCAGAACGCCAGCGGCACCTCGAACTCGCTCACGCTGGGCCGGCCGCTGAGCGTGCACACCGCCAGCAACGGCTTTCTCTACATCAACGGCACGCCGTCCGACTGTGTGCATCTGGCGCTCACCGGTGTGCTGCCGCAGCGGCCCGACCTCGTCGTCTCGGGCATCAACAACGGCGCCAACATGGGGGACGACACACTCTATTCGGGCACCGTCGCGGCGGCGATGGAAGGCTTTTTGTTCGGCATCCCGGCGATCGCGTTCTCGCAGGTGCAAAAGGGCTGGGGCGATCTGGACGCGGCCGCACGCGTTGCGCGCAGCGTCATCGAGCAGGTGTTGCGCACGCCGCCGGCACGCGCGCCGTGGCTGCTCAACGTCAACATCCCGAACCGGCCCGACGCCGATGCGCTGCCACGTGTGGTCACGCGGCTCGGTCGGCGCCACGCGAGCGAGCCGCTGATCCGCCAGACCAGCCCGCGCGGCGAGACGATGTACTGGATCGGCCCGGCCGGCGATGCGCGCGAAGCCGGGCCGGGCAGTGACTTTCATGCCACCGCGAACGGCCAGGTCTCGATCACGCCGCTGCAGGTCGATCTCACGGACCACGCCGCGCTCCCCGACTGGCGCGGCTGGTTGGGACTCGGCGCATCGTGAGCGGCGAGCAGCGCCGCGCGGCGAAGTTTCCATTGCGGCTCGATGAGCTCGGCAAACGCGCGAAGGCTGCGCCGGCCGCGAAGCCCAGCCCCTCGCCGAGTGTCCCCGCACCGAAGTTGCAGGCCACGGCCGCGGCCGCGCGCGCGGTGCTGCGGCCGCAACGGCTGGTCGAGCATGCGCTCGGTGATGCGTCGCGTCGGGTCACGCCGTCGGGCCTCGGCCTCGATTCGGTGGAGATGCGCCGACGCATGTCGCAGCGCCTGGTGCAGGCCGGTGTCACGCTCGATGCGGTGCTGAACGCCATGGCCACGGTGCCGCGGCACGCGTTCGTCGATGTTGCGCTCGTCGCGCAGGCCTATGAAGACACCAGCCTGCCGATCGGTCATGGCCAGACCATCTCCAAGCCCTCGGTCGTGGCACGCATGATCGAGCTGCTGATGGGCGGCGTGAACGCGCGTCGCGGACGCAGCCTCGGCCAGACGCTCGAGATCGGCACCGGCTGCGGCTACCAGGCGGCGGTGCTGTCGCTGTTGGCGCGTCAGGTCTTCACTGTCGAACGTCTGCGACCGCTGCATGACAAGGCCCGCCAACTGCTCGCGCCTTTACGCAGCGACAACATTCGGCTGGTGTATGGTGACGGCATGCGCGGCCACCCGCCGAACGCGCCTTACGACAGCATCATCGCCGCCGCCGGTGGCGACGCGCTGCCCACCGAGTGGCTGGATCAGCTCGCCGTCGGTGGCCGGCTGGTGTCACCGGTGCGCCAGGCCGGCGGCGATCGGCAGGTGCTGATGGTGGTCGATCGAACCGAACAGGGCTTCGAGCAAAACGCCTTCGAGGCGGTGCACTTCGTCCCTCTAAAATCAGGCTTGGTTGCATGATCAGGCCGAACGAAACCTACACGGAAAACGCATGCTGATTGAATCGAAATGGGCCGGTGCATGGATGCTGGTGGCCACCTTGCTGGCCGGCTGCACGCTCACGCCGCACCGGGCTCCCGTCGAAGACCGCCTGCCGAGCGCGAAGGCGCCTGTCGCCGCCGCGAGCGCGGCCGCAGCCGCCTCCGCACCGGTCGAGGCCGCGAAGCCGTTGCCGGGGGCCGAGAACGCCGGCAAGCCGGGCTACTACACCGTCAAGGTCAGCGACACGCTGATCCGCATCGGGCTCGAGACCGGCCAGAACTGGAAAGACCTGGCGAAGTGGAACAACATCGACAACCCGGGCATCATCGAGGTCGGTCAGGTGCTGCGCGTCGCGCCGCCGGGGATCGATGCGAGCGGTGCCGCGACGCGCCCGGTGACGAACGCCAAGGTCGAGACCCGGCCGCTCGATGCCAAGGCGCCGGGTGCGGCGGCGAGTGGGTCGATGGCCGCCGTACCAAGCGCGCCGGCGGCCTCGGTGCCGGTGCCAGCGCCCGTGGTTGCACCCACGGTGACGACCGCCGCGACCCCGTCCCGCGAGGGCGATGACGACGTGCGCTGGGCCTGGCCGGCGAACGGCGCCGTGATCGCGCCGTTCGACGATGCCAAGGTCAAGGGCCTGCAGTTCGGTGGCAAGCCCGGCGACCCGGTGTTCGCCGCCGCGGATGGCCGTGTCGTCTACGCCGGCTCGGGCCTGCGCGGCTACGGCAACCTGATCATCCTGAAGCACAACAACACCTACCTCACCGCCTACGCGCACAACCAGGCCTTGCTGGTGAAGGAGGACCAGACCGTGCGGCGTGGCCAGAAGATCGCCGAGATGGGCGCGACCGACGCCGATGGCGTCAAACTGCATTTCGAGATTCGCAAGCTGGGCAAGCCGATCGACCCGGCGAAGCTCCTGCCACCGCGCTGACGCGCGGCGATTCACGGGCACGACCATGGTCAAGAAGCGCGCACCGCTGAATGGCCATGCGCTTGATGGACACGCGCTGGAGACCGCACCGCCGGGCGAAGTCGCGGTGACGCCGGCCGAGCCGGAGTCGCCAGGCGAGGCCGGCCTCGAGCCGACCGCGGAGGACGATATCGTCGTCGGCGAGCGCGTCGAATTGGCTGCCGGCAATGCCGAGGTCGGCAACACCTTGCAAAGCTACCTGCGCGAGATTCGCCGCGCTCCGCTGCTCACGCCGCAGCAGGAGTTCGAGACGGCGACGCGTGCCCGCGACGGCGATTTCGACGCGCGCCAGATGATGATCGAGCACAACCTGCGGCTGGTCGTGAGCATCGCGAAGAACTACCTCGGCCGCGGCCTGCCGCTCACCGACCTGATCGAAGAAGGCAATCTCGGCCTGATGCACTCGATCGGCAAGTTCGAGCCCGCGCGCGGTTTTCGCTTCTCGACGTATGCCTCCTGGTGGGTGCGCCAGAGCATCGAGCGCGCGATCATGCACCAGGCCCGTCTGGTGAGGTTGCCGGTGCATGTGGTGCGCGAACTCAACCAGGTGCTGAAAGCGCGTCGCGCACTCGAAGCGGCCGCCGCGAGCGCCGGCCACGCCGATCAGGCGGTGCGCGTCGAGGACGTCGCCGCTGCGGTCGGCCGTCCCGCGAAAGAGGTCAGCGCCTTGCTGAAGTTCGCCGAACAGCCGACCTCGCTCGACGCGCCGATGGAGCGCCACGCGGGCGAGGGCGGTGGCGAGTCGGTGCTCGACGGTGTGGCCGACGATGGCTCGACCGACCCGATGAGCCTGACCTTGAGCAACGAGGTCGACGTGCTGTTGATGCACGGACTCGACGAACTCAACGACCGCGAGCGAGAAGTCGTCTCGGGTCGCTATGGGCTGGGCGATCGCGAGCCCGAGACGCTCGAAGTGCTGGCCGATCGGCTCGGCCTCACGCGCGAGCGCGTGCGCCAGATTCAGCAGGAGGCGCTGCTCAAGCTGCGGCGTCGGATGGCGCGCCACGGCGTCGATCGCGACTCCTTGTTCTGATTCGGCGGTTCTGATCAATGCGCGATCCGTTGCTGACGCCGAAGATGGCCGGGCTGCTGGCCAACATCCGTCGCGCCAACCGACCGTCGTTCCAATCGCTGGGGGTACGCGGTGCGCGGCTCGCCTACGAGGCCGCGGCAGAGATCCTCGAGCCGCCGCGCGCGGCGCTGGCGCGGGTCGAAGACATCCGCATTCCGGCTGACGATGGCGCGCCGCTGCGCGCACGCGTCTACGCGGCGACCACCGGTGTGCTGCCCGTGCTGCTCTACCTGCACGGTGGCGGCTTCACGATCGGCAGCCTCGAGACGCACGACAGCCTGTGCCGGCAGCTCGCATTGCGCGGCGGCGCGGCGGTCGTTGCGCTGGACTATCGGCTCGCGCCCGAGCATCGCTTCCCGTGCGCGGTCGATGACGCCTGGGCGGCGATGCGCTGGCTGGCCGCGCATGCCCGCGCACTCGGCCTGGACGGCACGCGCCTCGCCGTCGGTGGCGACAGCGCCGGCGGCACGCTCGCCGCCGTGTGCGCGATCCATGCGCGCGACATCGGCCTGCGGCTGCGCCAGCAACTGCTGATCACGCCTGGCACGACGGCTCATGCGGACACGCCGTCGCACCATCGTTTTGCGCAAGGCTACCTGCTCGATTCCGACGGCATCCAATGGTTCTTCGACCAGTACATCGCCCACGCCGAGCGCCGCGACTGGCGCTTCGCGCCGCTCCACGCCGACGACCTCGAAGGCGTGGCGCCGGCCTGCGTGCTGCTCGCCGAATGCGATCCGCTGGTCGACGAAGGCCTGGCCTACGCCGATCGGCTGCGCGCTGCTGGCGTGCGGGTCGAGCTCGAACTGACCCGTGGCGTCACGCACGACTTCATCAAGATGGGCCGTGCGCTGTCGGAGGCGGCCGCGGCGCAGGCGTTCATCGGCGTGTCTCTGCGACACGCTTTGGCCCTCACACCCACCCACGCATGACCCGCAACGAATTCCGCTTCTTCGACCGCCTGCGCGTGCGCTGGGCCGAGATCGACGCCCAGAAGATCGTCTTCAACGGCCACTACCTGATGTACTTCGACACCGCGGTGGCCGGCTACTGGCGCGCGCTCGCCGTGCCGTACGCGCAGACGATGGAGCAGCTCGGCGGCGACCTGTTCGTTCGCAAGGCCAGCCTGGAGTACCTGGCCTCGGCGCGCTACGACGACGTGCTCGATGTCGGCCTGCGTTGTGCGCGCATCGGCACCTCGTCGATCCTGTTCAGCGGCGCGGTGTTCCGGCAGGAGCAGCTGCTCGTCACCGGCGAACTCGTCTACGTGTTCGCCGATCCGCACGCACAGACCGCGAAACCGGTGCCGCCGGCGCTGCGCGACCTGTTCGCGGGCTTCGAGGCGGGCGAGGCGATGGTCGACGTCCAACTCGGCGACTGGACCACGCTCGGCGCGGCTGCGCGTGCGATCCGCACCGAGGTGTTCATCGCTGAGCAGAAGATTCCGATGGAGATGGAGTGGGACGACGCCGACCCGTCGGCCTTGCACGCGGTCGCGTTCAATCGCCTCGGGCTGGCACTCGCGACCGGGCGGCTGCTGAGGCAAGCGCCTGGTGTCGCGCGCATCGGCCGCATGGCGGCGAGCCAGGCGCTGCGCGGGAGCGGCGTGGGCCGCGCGGTGCTCGACGCGCTGATGAAGGCGGCTCGCGAGCGCGGCGACGCTGAGGTCGTGCTGAGCGCGCAGACGAACGCGTCGGCGTTTTATTCGCGGGCCGGGTTCACGGTGCGCGGGCCGGTGTACGACGAGGCCGGTATTGCGCACGTCGAGATGGCGCGCGCGCTTTAGAGCCCGCCAAAGCTTGTGTTGCGGCGCCGGCTGCCTGGCGCCGGCTTGAGCAGGCTGCGCACGCGCGTGCGCTTGGCCGGCGCTGCAGCGGCATCGGGTGTGGCCAGTTCGGATTCGGACACATCCGCCTGCTCGATCGGCGTCGTGGAGGGCTCGTCGGTGTAGCGTGGTGGCCAGTGGCGCAGCGCCGAGCGGCGCAGCAGCGCCATCGTGCCGACGGGGCTGAAACTGCGCTCGAAGACATGCGTCACCAGATGCCGGCCGACGCGTTCGGTGATGACCAGGGTCGAACAGCGCGTGCCGTAAGCCAGATCGGGCGTGCGGATGAAGGCCGACGACAACTGGCGTTCCCATTCGAGCGGGATGCCGGTGTGCGGCAGCGCCGCGTCGGCCGCGATCGCTCGGTCGGCGAGGGCGGCGAACAGCGCGGAGGCGAGGTCGTCGGACGAGGCGGCCGTGCGCATCGCATCGCGCATGCGCGCCTTCAGCGCCAGTACCTTGGGCCACGGGGCATCGAGCAGGCCGTTGGACAGGCCATACAGGCCGCGCTCCAGCCGCAGCGGATACGCGCTCAGGTTGGTGCCCCAGAAACACTCGCCGCGCTGGAAATCCGCCGCGATCAGATTGAAGCCGTTGTGGCCCGACAGCGCGGTGCGCATCCAGAAATTGGCGGTGGTCTCGCGCGTGGCGAGCCAGTCGGTGACGATGCGCCCGCGCGTCGGTGCGCTCGGATCCACGGCCATGCCGCCGCGCACGTTCGTCACCATCGCGAGGCGGCCTTGCGCGGTCAGGCCAAGCCAGGTGCCGCCCGATTCGAGATCGCGCCCGGCGAGCACGGCCGGGTCGCCGGGCTGCGGCGTCCACCAGGCGAGGCGCGCGGCGGGGCGCTTGAAGTACTCGTCGCGGTTCGATGCCACGACCAGCGGAAAGCGCCGGCTTTGGTCGAGCGCCAGGACTACGAGGCACATGGCACGAACACCTCGGTGTGGCGTGGACCGTCGATCAAAGGGGCGAGCGCGAATGCCTGCGTCTCGATGCTGCTGCTCATCTCGTCGGTGATGCCGACCTCGGCCGCGTAGATTTCCATCCAGGTCTGCAAACCGTCTTCTTCCTCGGGCCGACGCAGCAGGCGCGTGCTCATACGCGGATATTTGTCGCGCAGCTGAGCGTGCATGCGCTGCACCGCCGCGTGCGCCGCCGCGGCGTTGTCCGAGCGAACGCGGTAGTAGACGAAGAGTTCGCGCATGCCGGCGTCAGGCCGGCTGCTCGGCACCCGCCGACACCGCGTAGGGCAGCTCGCGCTGGTTCAACACCGCGCCCCCGGCTGACCCTGCGTGCAGCGTGCCGGCGTCGAGCGCGGCGAGCTTGACCTCGACCAGCGCCACCGAGCCCGTCGTCCACGGAGCCGCGTTGACGACCATGCCGGCCGGCTGGCCCGCGTCGGCGCTGTGGAAGATCTCCTGGCCCACGGCGAGCGGCGCGGCGCACTCGAACAGGAACATGCGCCGCTTGATCGAGCCACGATAGTGGCTGCGCGCCACGACCTCCTGGCCCGGGTAGCAGCCCTTCTTGAAATCGACGCCACCGACGATCTCGTAGTTCAGCATCTGCGGCACGAACTGCTCGACGGTTGCCGCCTCGATCAGCGGGATGCCGCTGCGCACTTCGAACGCGCGCCACGTGTCGGCGGCCAGCGCCGGCGCGGTCGGTGCCGCGGAGGCGGCGAGCATGCAGCGCATCACGCCATCCACATCGGGCAGGCGCACCAGCGTGCCACCGTCGACCGCGCGTTGCGTCCACACCGGTGCGTTGCCGATCAGCGCACGCGCGCTGTCGCCGACAAGCCCGTGAAGGCCGAACTCCGCGCTCGCGTCGCTGAGCTTGCACTGCGCACGCAGCACGAACATCGACAGGCGCTTCAGCGTCGCCGGCAGCACGCTCGCCGAGCAGGCGAGCAGCACGTCATCAGGGCCAAGCTTCCAGATCACGAAGCTCGCCTGCAGCCGACCTTTGGCGGAGCAGAACCCGGCGAGCCGCACCTGCGCATCGCCCATCTGCGCCACGTCGTTGGTGAGCTGGCCTTGCAGGAATTTGATCGCGTCGGCGCCGCGGGCACGCATCAGCCCCCAGTGCGTCAGCGGCAGCGTGCCGTTCGGGGCCATCGGTGTGTCCATGCGCGGATTATCATCAGCGCCCATGATTCTTGTCACCAAAGGGTTTCAGCGTGCGAACGACATCCGCGGCGCTGTCCGCCGATGAAATTCTGGCGCGCTTGCGCAGCCTTGATGCTGCTGACGATCCTCGCCGTTGCCGGCGGCGCGGCCTGGTGGTTGAACCAGCCGCTCGACCTGGCGGCCGAGTCGGTCGAGGTGTCGGTCGAGCCCGGCACCGCGCCGCGCGAGATCGCGCAGGCCTGGGTGGGTGCCGGCGTGAAGGCCTCGCCTCTCTTGCTGTACGAGTGGTTTCGCTGGTCCGGCCAGTCACGCAAGATTCGGGCGGGCAGCTACGAGATCGCCCGCGGCGTGACGCCGATCATGCTGCTGAACAAGATGGTGCGTGGCGATGAAACGCTCGCCGTCGTGCGGCTCATCGAGGGCTGGACCTTCCGCCAGTTTCGCGCCGAACTCGCGAAGGCCGATGCGCTCAAGGCCACCACCGCGAGCATGAGCGACGAGCAGATCATGCAGGCGATCGGTGCACCCGACGTCGCGCCGGAAGGTCGTTTTCATCCCGACACCTACGCCTACAGCAAGGGCAGCAGCGACCTGGCCGTGCTCAAGCGCGCCTACCGCGCGATGCAGACGCGGCTCGACGCGGCCTGGGCCGAGCGCGCGCCGAACAGCCCACTGCAAAGCGCGGCCGATGCATTGGTGCTGGCCTCGATCGTCGAGAAGGAGACCGGTGTCGGCGCCGATCGTGGGCGCGTCGCCGGCGTGTTCGTGAACCGGTTGCGGATCGGCATGCCGCTGCAGACCGACCCGACCGTGATCTACGGGCTCGGCGCTTCGTTCGATGGCAACCTGCGCAAGCGCGACCTGCTCGCCGACACGCCATACAACACGTACACCCGCGCCGGCCTGCCGCCCACGCCGATCGCGATGCCGGGCAAGGCCGCGCTGCTCGCCGCGGTGCATCCGGAAGCGACGAAGGCGCTCTACTTCGTCGCGCGCGGCGATGGCAGCAGTGAATTCAGCGACACGCTGGCCGATCACAACCGCGCCGTGAACCGCTACCAGCGGCGCAGCAAATGAGCGGCCGATTCATCACCTTCGAAGGCATCGACGGTGCCGGCAAATCGACCCACATCGAGGCTGTCGCCCAACGTCTGCGCGCGGCCGACGCCACCGTGGTGTGCACGCGCGAGCCCGGCGGCACGCCGCTCGCCGAGCGCGTGCGCGAGCTGGTGCTGCACGAGACGATGGATGTGCTGACCGAAGCGCTGCTGGTGTTCGCGGCGCGTCGCGATCACCTGCATCAGGTGATCATGCCGGCATTGGCGCGCGGCCAGACCGTGCTGTGCGACCGCTTCACCGACGCAACCTTCGCCTACCAGGGCGGCGGGCGTGGTGCGCCGATCGCGGTGCTCGAACAGCTCGAGACACTGGTGCAGGGCACGCTGCAACCCGACCTGACGATCTGGTTCGACCTGCCCGCCGCGCTCGCCGCGCAACGCCGCACCCAGGCGCGCGAGGCCGACCGCTTCGAGCAGCAGGATCTTGCGTTCTTCGAGCGCGTGCGCGATCAATACGCGGCGCGCGCGGCGTTGACGCCGCGGCGCTTCGCGCGCATCGACGCCTCGCTCGCGCGCGAGGCGGTCTGGCAGCAGATCGACGCGGTGCTGAAGGCGCGCGCGTGGTAGGCGCTGACGGCGTGCTGCCGCTGCCGTGGCTCGCGCCGCTGGTGCGCCAGACCTTGCAGTCGCAACAGGCGCATGCGCTGCTGCTTCATGGGCCGCAGGGCGTCGGCCAGTTCGAGCTCGCGACCACGCTGGCGCAGGCCTGGTTGTGCGAAGCGGTTCAAGTCGAAGCGCGGCCGTGCGGCATCTGTGCGAGCTGCCGGTTGGTGCAGGCGAGGTCACACCCGGATCTGTTGGTGCTGATCCCCGAGGCGCTGCAGCCGGCGCTCGGCTGGGGTGGCGCCGAAGGTGACGACGCCGCGACCGAGCGCGCGAGCAAGGCCAAGCCGAGCCAGGAGATCAAGGTCGATGCGGTGCGGCGGGCGGTGAACTTCGCGCAGGTCACGTCGGCACGTGGCCGCGGCAAGGTCGTGGTGCTTCACCCGGCCGAGCGCATGAACGGCATCGCGGCGAATGCGCTGCTGAAGACGCTCGAAGAACCGGTCGGCGACACCCGCTTCGTGCTCAGTTGCGCCGCGCCGGATGCGCTGCTGCCGACCGTGCGCAGCCGCTGCCAGCGCATCACGCTGGGTCTGCCGCCGATCGCCGAGGCCACCGCGTGGCTGACGGGGCAGGGCGTCGCCGACGCCGCGGTGATGCTCGCCGCCGCCGGTGGCCAGCCGCAGGAGGCGCTGGTGTGGTCGCAGCAGGGCGTCGACGCCGCACTCTGGACGCGGCTGCCTGCGCTGGTGGCGCAGGGCCTGGCGCAGCCGATCGCCGCGTGGCCGCTGGCGCGCGTCGTCGATGCGCTGCAGAAGCTGTGTCACGACAGCGCCTGCGTCGCCGCGGGCGCGGCGCCGCGCTACTTCCCCGCGGCCAGCATCACCGCGGGCGCCCGGCCGGCGGCGCTGAACGACTGGATGGGCGAGCTGCGCCGCATCGCAAGCCACGCCGAGCACCCGTGGAACGCCGGGCTGGTGATCGAATCGCTGGTGCAGCAGGGCCAACGCGCTCTCGCGCCCGTCACGAAACGCGCACCGCCGAAGCCGGGCGTTTCGGTACACTCGCGCGCATGAGCGAACCCACCACGCGAGGCGCCCCGCTGAGCGGCCCGGCGCCGGCCCCTGCGACGCGGCCCAGTGTCATCCAGCTCGTGTTCCGCGAAAAGGGCGCGCTCTACGCCGCCTACATGCCGGTGTTCGCGGATGGTGGGCTGTTCGTGCCGACGACGCGCGAATACAAACTCGGCGAGGACATCTACCTGCTGCTCTCGCTGCCCGACGATCCGCAGCGTTACCCGGTGGCAGGCAAGGTCGGCTGGTTGACGCCGGCGAACGCGTCCGGGGGCCGTACCCAGGGCGTCGGCGTGCGCTTCCCGAACGACGAGAAGACGCGCGGCCTCAAGGTCAAGATCGAGGAGGTGCTGGGCACCACGATCTCGTCGGCCAAACCGACCCAGACGATTTGACCTTGCCGCGCCACCGCCGCGGCGCAACGCCTGCGCATGTACGTTGATTCGCATTGCCATCTGAGCTTCCCGGAGTTGCGCGCGCGCCTGCCCGAGATCCGCGCCGCGATGGCTGCGTCGCGAGTCGATCGCGCGCTGTGCATCTGCACCACGCTCGAAGAGTTCGACGATGTGCATGCGCTCGCCACCGGCTACGACAACTTCTGGTGCAGCGCCGGCGTGCATCCCGACAACGAAGGCGTGCGCGAGCCCGGCGTGGCCGATCTGATCGAACTCGCAGCGCGCCCGCGCGTCGTCGCCATCGGCGAGACCGGGCTCGACTACTACCGCCTGAATGGCCGCAGCGTTGCCGACATGGAGTGGCAGCGCGAGCGCTTTCGCACCCACATCCGCGCGGCCCGCGCGACGACGCTGCCGCTGGTGGTGCACACACGCAACGCCTCCGACGACACGGTGGCGATCCTGCACGAGGAGGGCGCCGAAGCGGGCGTGTTCCATTGCTTCACCGAGACCGAAGCGGTGGCGCGTGCCGCGCTCGACCTCGGCTTCTACATCTCGTTCTCCGGCATCCTGACTTTCAAGACCGCGCAAGCGCTGCGCGACGTGGCGAGCTTCGTGCCGCTGGAGCGCTGCCTGATCGAGACCGACAGCCCGTACCTAGCACCGGTGCCATATCGCGGCAAGACCAACAGCCCCGCCTACGTGCCCTTCGTCGCGCAGCAGATCGCGGCGCTGAAGGGCGTGTCGGTCGAGGCCGTCGCGCAAGCCACCACGGCCAACTTCGAACGGCTGTTCAAGCTGCCGGCACACGTCTGAAATGATGAGAAATCACTTTAAAACTCTGATCTATATCCTTGTCATTGTTACAAGTTTCTCCGCGAGTGCCGGATCGTTCGAGGATTTCTTCGTCGCGATCAAGAACGACAACGCTGGCACGCTGAACGGCCTGCTGGACCGCGGATTCGACCCGAACACGGCGGACGAGAAAGGCCAGCCCGGCCTGACGATTGCGATGCAGGCGGGCACGCTGAATGCCGCACGTGCGTTGTTGGCGCGGCCCGCGACCGATGTGAATGCGCTCAACCAGGCCGGTGAATCGTCGCTGATGATGGCGGCACTGAAGGGCAATCTGGCGGGCGCGCAGCTGCTGCTCGATCGCGGTGCCAAGGTCAACCAGAGCGGCTGGTCGCCGCTGCACTACGCGGCCACCGGGCCAGAACCCAGGGTCGTGCAGCTGCTGCTGGACCGCGGCGCCGAGATCGATGCCGGCGCGCCCAACGGCACCACGCCGCTGATGATGGCGGCGCAGTACGGCGCAGAGGAGAGCGTCACGCTGCTGCTGGCGCGGGGTGCCGACGTCAAACGCCGCAGTCAGCTCGATTTGAGCGCTGTCGATTTCGCGCGCAATGCAGGGCGTCTGGCGCTCGCCGAGCGTCTCGAACAGGCGGCGCGCTGACAGGCCTTGTAGGAGTCGCGCTGACACGCTGGATGGCGCTGCGCCCACTGGGGCGAGCGGGGGTGCGGGCATAGAGTCGCTTCATCGCCTCCCGCTCCGTCCACCCCCGAAAGGTTCGCCATGACGCCCGCCGAAGCCACTTCCAATCCCTTCGCCTTGATGATGGAACCGGAGGCCGTTCTCGCCGCGGTGGCCCGCTCCGAACTGCTGGCGCGCCTGCACAGCAAGATCTGGCGCCCGCTGGACAAGCCGACGGCGGCACGCCCGGCGACCGCCGCCGCCGTCGCCTTCGACGAGCTCGTCGACGGCGCGGACGAGCCGGCAGCCTGATCGACCGAGCACTGGCACGGCGCTTGCGCGCCACCCCGTACAGTCGCGACATGCTCAACAACGGGGGTGGGGGCCATGGCAAAGATTCCTGCAGGCGTGGGGCCACGGCATCCACAGGTCGTGGTGCTCGTCGGCGCGACCGGTGACCTGTCCCGCCGAAAGCTGATCCCGGGCTTGTTTCACTTGTCGAGCGTCGGGTTCATTCCCGGCTGCCGGATCATCGGCGTCTCGCTCGACGACATCGACCTCGAGGCCTTTCGCAAGATCGCGCGCACCGCGCTCGACGACTTCTCCGCGCGCAAGGTGACCGATGCCGATTGGGCGGTGTTCTCGGCCAGCCTCGACTATGTTTCGCTCGCTGCCGGCGCGCCTGCGCTCAGGGCGGCGGTCGACAAGGCCGAGAAGACCTTCGCGGGTGAAAGCCGGCGCCTGCACTACCTCAGCGTGCCCCCCAGCGCCGCGTTGCCGGCAGTGCGGATGTTGGGCGAAGCGGGGCTCGTCGAGCGCTCGCACATCGTCATGGAGAAGCCCTTCGGCACCGACCTCGCCAGCGCCGTGACGCTCAACGCGAAGCTGCACGAAGTGTTCGCCGAAGACCAGATCTTTCGCATCGACCACTTCCTCGGCAAGGAGCCGGCGCAGAACATCCTCGCGTTCCGGTTCGCCAACGGCCTGTTCGAGCCGATCTGGAACCGCAACTTCATCGACCACGTGCAGATCGACGTGCCCGAGACGCTGGGCCTGGGCAAGCGGGCCGGCTTCTACGAGCAGACCGGCGCGTTTCGCGACATGGTCGTGACGCACCTGTTCCAGATCCTCGGATTCGTGGCGATGGAGCCACCGACTTCGCTCGAGCCCGGCCCGATCAGCGAAGAGAAGAACAAGGTCTTTCGCAGCATGCTGCCGATCGAGCCCAGCGATGTGGTGCGCGGGCAATACAACGGCTACCGGGCCGAGGAGGGGGTCGGTGCGGAATCAGAGACCGAGACGTTCATCGCGCTGCGGTGTTCGATCGACAACTGGCGCTGGGCCGGCGTGCCGTTCTACCTGCGTACCGGCAAGCGCCTGGCCGAGGGCCAGCGGATCATCTCGATCGCGTTCCGCGAGCCACCCAAGAGCATGTTCCCGGCCAACTCCGGCGTCGGCGCACAAGGGCCGGATCACCTGACCTTCGATCTCGCCGACGCGTCGAAGATGTCGCTGTCGTTCTACGGCAAGCGGCCCGGCCCCGGCATGCGGCTCGACAAGCTCAGCCTGCAATTCGCGATGAACGACACCGGTTTGCTGGGCGATGTGCTCGAAGCCTACGAGCGCCTGATCCTCGACGCGATGCGCGGCGACCGCACCCTGTTCACGACGGCCGAAGGCATCGAGCGTCTCTGGCAGGTTTCGACTCCGCTGCTGGAGGCGCCACCGCCGGTGCGCCTCTATGCGCCGGGCTCATGGGGGCCGAACGCGATCCACCAACTGGTCGCGCCGCGCGCCTGGCGTTTGCCGTTCGAGCGGGCCTGGCGCGATCCGAACCGCGCGGGTGCCTAGGACAATGACGACAATGTATATTATGTAAACTAACACCGATGCCGCCATTTCGCACCTGCTGTCGCGTCTCAGAATTGATGTCCACGTCTCACAATTCCTGTCCTAGCCCTACTGCTCGCGCTTAGGGCCGCTGCAACGCTAAAGCGTTGTCAGCTCGACAGAATTCCGCACTCCCGACCAAGAGATCAGGCGTTGCTCCGAATCGCAGCGGGCAACGTCGGTCTCACGATTCGTGTCCAGTCGCCGCACAGTACCAGGCGCGTGGCCCCGGGGACGCGTGTGGCGCCCCAACTATCGGTCTAGCGCTTCTTGTTCGACTGGGACACGACCGAACCCGCAAGCGTGCGGGTCAAAGGCGCCGACTTTGCGCCGTCCAGCGCGCGCGATGCCTTGCTTTCAGTTGCGGCGCCGGTTTGCGCCGGTGTGCCGGCCTGTCGCAGTGCCGAGCCGGCGAGCGACTTCTGAAGCGAACTTGCAGAAGAGCTTTGCAGCGTCTTGCCTGCTTTGGATGCGACTCTTGGGGAGGTTTGTTTCGAGTTGGTCGGCATTGCCGCTCCTAGACGCCTCACAATCATGGCCGCCGACAGAGGCGAATCGACGTACTGTGATTTTATTCAGTGCTTGACTATCGGGTCAAGCGGCCTTCAGCTTTGGTCGTTAGGTAGGTCGAACGCGTGCCCTCGCCCGACTCGCCGCAGCCGGCCGGCATGGGCGTCAATCGCCCCCTCAAGGGAGCAGCTGACAGCACGAGTCTCACAGCGCAACCCTGAGCCGTTTTGCCCGCTCGCGAAACGCTCGCTTGCCGCCTTCCAGGATGTCGCAAACCGCGGCTCGGATCGACGAATTTTCCAAGCCGCCGGTCTGATACGAGATTTCCGGCAGTTGCCCGGGTCGGTGCGGGCCGCTGCGGGCGACGATTACCTGATCCACGTCGGTGTTCACGACCAAGTTGGCATTGTGGGTCACGATGATGATCTGACGCCGCCTCTTCGCTTCCCTGAACACCGGCACCAACTCGTCGAAGACCGACTGCGGGTCGAGGTTCTCTTCGGGCTGATCGATGATCAGGGGCCGATCGTCTTCGGCGTCGATCGCCAGATACAACAACAACAAGACGATGCCTCTGGTGCCCGGCGACAAGTGCTCGATGTCCACTCCGTCGTATTGCAAGCCGTAGCCGACCTGAACGTGGTCGGTGCTGTAGAGCCACGCAGAAACCTTGCGCGCCCATTCCCTAAAGCCCTCGTCGGTGGGCTTGTGCTGCTTGAGCGGTTCGGAGTTCTCCGCGATGAACCGGCTCATCGCAGCGGTGACGGCCGCCGCCGATCCTTGGCGCCACGCTGCTCCCAACGCGGCCTCTGCTGCCTTGCCAAGCTCGCCCTTGCCTCGGAACGGCCCCGCAGTTCGAAGGTCGAGCAAGGTCTCCCCTCGCCGCGCCCAGGAGTCGAGATCGACCGCCCTGCGCACCGAGAACGTCAACTTGCCGAGGGCCCCAGCGCCGTGCGCGATTCTTTTGCGGAGCGGCGCGTACAACGATTCCAGCTCGCGCTCCTCATCGGTGACCGCATCGAAAACGCCTTCGTAGGCCTTGTCGCGCTGCTGCCGCAGCGTTTTCAGTGCCTCGTCGGCCTCGCCCGCGCGTTTGATGTCGTTGGCAACCTTCGCGAGCGCCGTCTCGGCTTTCGAGATCTTTTCGGTCAGCAGCCGGTACCGCCGTGTGTTTTGTTCATCGACGCCGACGAGCTTCTGCAAGCGAGCCCGTTCGCGTTCGAGCAGGTGAAGCGTTGGCGACGAAAGGTCCGCGTCGTCGGCGATCAGCGCATTGGTTGGATCGGCCTGCGGGTTCTCGGGCGGGTCTGTCGGCGCAGGGCCTTCCAGCTTCTTCAGCTCAGCCTGGGTCAGGCTTACCCGCCCCTTGAGCAGCGCGTCGACGTCGCCGACGAACTGCACATCGAACAGCTTCCAATCCGCGTCGCTCAGCCCTGCGCCGGAACGACGCTCCTTGGTGTCGGTGACCCAGTCGGGAACCAGGCGCGTACGAAAGTCTGCGATATCGGCTTGCAGCCCGATCAACGCTTGCAGCTTCAGCTTCGAGGTCGTGACCGCGCGCTGCTTCGCCTCGGCCGCCGAGGTGAGGGCCTCCAGCCGCTTGGCACGCTGCTCCTGACCCTTGGGAACGAGCAGCTTGCGATCGGCCTTGTCTTTTTCAACGGCCTTCTTCTTCTCCTCGTGGTCCTTGATAAGTGCCTTCAGGCCGTCCTTGCGCAAGAGTTCCACCGTGATGCCCTCGGCGGCACGCTCCAGCGCTTGTTGCTGCCGACTGCGACCTTCACGCGCGCGCTCCATCCGCAGGCCGAGTAGTTCCGCGAAGTCGTCGGCGCCCATGCGTTCGGCGTCAGCGTGAGCGTCAAAGATGACCCGTCGAATCTCGGCCACCAGCGCGTCGTCGAGGCCTTCGGACGAACAGAGCTGGTCGACGAACTGCTGCGACAGGTATTGCACATGAGCCGCATCGAGCACGTCTTCGACATCGACGGCACTGACGGCGTTCTCGGTTGTGCCGCCCGCTTCCCACGTCAGTTTGACGCTCGACTCGGTCAGGAACTCGGCCGCGCGCCGAAGAAAGGAACTCTCGCTCAACTGGGATGAGACCCCGAACGCGCCTGTGGCTATCAGGTCGGCCAACGCTGTCTTGCCGGAGCCGCGCGCGCCGACAATCGCCACCATGCCGCCGTTGATGGGCACGTTTGTCGGCTTCATCCATGACGCGTTGGAGACCGCGACCGAGTGAATGCAGTTGCCAGGCAGCGCACCGCGAGGCGGCGCTTGGCCGATGTGCACGCGCCCGTCGGGTTCGATCACGGCCTGGCGCAGAGTTTCGAACGTCAAGTCGCCATTCAACCAACATCGCCGCGCCTGGTCGGGTAGCCCGACACGATCCGCCTCGTGGGCGTCCGAACCGTGCAGGCAAGGCTTGCAACCACCCCACTTCGTCTCGAGATCCGCGACGCTTGCGGCTCCCTTGCCGAGGTAGAAGTCAATCTGCTTCGGGTTGGCGGTGAAGATGATATGGGCCAAGCCCTCAATGTTCTTGCGCGTGGCTTCCCACTGGCCAGCGTCGCCCTGCAACCCGGACGTGCCGTCGCGGCCGCTGCCTGCGACGGCGATGAGGCAGTTCTCCTGGGCCCAGGTGCTCGCCTTCCACGCGTCGCGCAGCGCGTCCAGGCTCACCTTGAACTGCGTGACGCCCTCGCGGTACGCGGCGCCATCGTCAGCCGCTTGCGGGTTGTGCACTCGCCCCAAACGCGTCAGGTCGGCCCGACTGCACCGGAAGGTCTCGCCTTGGTACTTGAACCCCAAGCCGCCCAGGAAATGCTGGATGCGTTCGACGTGGTCCGCCGCGTCTGGTGAAAAGAGCAGGTGAATGTTGACCGCAGGGGGGTGCGGACGAAAACCTGGACTGGTTAGACGGCCAGCCCCAGAGATCGGCG
>CAXTSS010000025.1:0-43634 GCA_964247075.1 uncultured Rhizobacter sp.
GCTGTCAGACAGCGGCGCCCCGATCAAGGACGCGGTTCATTGACCGCTTACGGAACATGCGATCAGCGGCAAGCTGGGGCCGCAGAACACCATCAAGTTGAGCCTGCAGAACCAGCCCGTCGCTGGCAACCAGCGATCGCTCACCAGTTAGGCGCCGTCTCGCGTCACCCGGAACTGCCCGGAGCGGCGCAGCCACCGGCATTCGGCGTCCGTCAAGCCGTATCGCCGCCTGACGCTCAAGACTTTTACTCAGCAAGCGGTCAATGAAGTGCGTCCTTGATGAGTAGACCTCGACCTGACAGCCGACGTTCCCACCTAGATGCTCGCCCTTGCGGTTGGGCGAGTACCGGTACCAGGCTGCGGGTGGTTCGGTACTGCCTGCCTGCCGGTCATCACGAACGTAGACCGACAGTCGCCCGGTCTTGGTCCGGCCGCGGCCTCGGTCGACCACCGGCACCGGTGTGTCGTCGGCGTGCACCTTGACTCCGACCGGCGCGTAGCGGCCGAGTGCGGCCACCAGTGGATCAAGCAAGGCGTGGCTCTGTTCGACCCAGACACCGTAGGTCGAGGGATCGAAGCACACGCCGTCACGGGCGTGGATGCGGGCGAGCCGGTGCAGCGGGATGTGGTCGCAGTATTTGGAGACGAGCACGTTGGCCAGCAAGGCTGGACCGGCCACGCGAAGTCCCTGTCCCGCGGACGGGCGCGGCCTGTCGATCGCAGGAGCGCATGATCAGCTGGGTCGACTGGTTGCGACGACCGCGCAGGAACGCTTGATGGCGTACGCCTGGGCGGTACGGCGCCTCGCGTCAAAGCTGTTCGGCCGGGAGCCGAACCACCATGCCATCGAGTTCGGCGCGCATCGGCAACTGGCAGCACAGGCGACTGCCTTCGCGCGGCTCCGGCACGGCTTCGAGCATGAAGGCTTCGCTCTCCGAGAGCGGCGGCAGCTTGTCGAGCCACTGCGCGTCCACGTACGCATGGCAGGTGCCGCAGCTGCACGAACCGCCGCAGTCGGCCAGGATGCCGGGGACCGAATGTTCGACCGCTATCTGCATCACGCTGCGGTCGATGCGGGCTTCCACGTGGTGCGTCGTGCCGTCGCTTTCGATGTAGGTGAGGTTGGGCATGCGGTTGTCTCCAAGGCTGTCCTGGCAGCTGTTCACAAGGGTTGTCGCTAGTTTGACATAGACCGTCCAGTCGGTCTATTATTGAGTCGACAAGACCGTGATTCGAGGAGACGCTTTGAATGCCCCCAGCCCCGTGATCCCGCTGGTGCCCGTTGCGAACACACGGCAGTGGGACCAGCTGATCCGGCCCGAGCACGTGCACGGCTCGCTCTACACCGACCCCGCGATCTTTCAGGAAGAACTGCAGAAGATCTGGTACCGCACCTGGGTCTACGTCGGCCACGAAAGCGAAGTGCCGAACGCGAACGACTACGTGATGAAGTCGATCGGCCCCGAGCCGGTAATCATGACGCGCGACCGCGCAGGCAAGGTCCACCTGCTGCACAACCGTTGCCCTCACCGCGGCAACCGCGTGTGCATGACCGACAAGGGCAACGCCCGCACCTTCACCTGCCCGTACCATGGCTGGACCTTCGCCAACGATGGCCAGCTGCGTGGTTACCCGTTCCCTTCCGGCTACGAAGGCGCCGACCGCAGCCAGCTTGGACTCGGCAAGGTCGCACGTGTCGCGTCGTACAAGGGCTTCGTGTTCGGTTCGTTCGCCGAAGAAGGTGAAACACTTGAAGAGCACCTTGGCGCGGCCGCCGGCGCGATCGATTCGCTGTGCCTCACTTCGCCCGAAGGCGAGGTCGAGGTCACCGCGGGTTACCTGAAACACAAGGTCAATTCGAACTGGAAGTTCCTGGTCGAGAACGAGACCGACGGTTACCACCCGTCGTTCGTGCACGCCTCGATCTTCGAGGTGGCCAAGAGTGGGATCGGTTCGCTCTATAGCAGCGACTCCACCGCGGTCTCGCGCGACTTCGGCAAGGGCCACACCGAGAACGACCTGCGGCCCGAGTTCCGCGAGCGCGACATCCCGATGAGCTGGTTCAACACCACCGCGGAACGCCTGCCCGACTACACGGCACGCATGCAAGCCGCCTATGGGCCCGAGAAGGCGCGCCACATCATGATCGAGGGCACGCCGCACATCATGATCTTCCCGAACCTGTTCATCGCCGAGATCCAGCTGTTCGTGATCCAGCCGCTGTCGGTGAACGAAACGGTGCAGCACGTCACCGCGATCCAGTTCAAGGGCGCGCCCGACCTGAACCGGCGCATGCGCCAACAGACCATGGGCTCGGTGGGACCGGCCGGCTTTCTGCTCGCCGATGACGCCGAGATGTACGAGCGCACCCAGCTCGGCGTGCAGTCGAGCAAGCCTGAGTACCTGTTCCTCGGCCGCGGCAAGCACCGCGAACGCACCGATGCCGACGGGTACTTGATCGGCGATGCGACAGACGAAACACCGTCGCGTGGTATCTGGCGCCATTACCGGTCATTGATGGAGGCCGCGTGATGGCGATGGATGCCCACGAACGTGCGGTGCTCGAAGAAGTCACCCAGTTCATCTACCGCGAAGCGCGGCTGCAGGACGACCACGCCTACGACGAGTGGGAATCGCTCTGGACCGACGACGGCATCTACTGGGTCCCGGCCAACGGCGAAGGCACCGACCCCGAGAACGAGATGTCGATCGTCTACGACAACCGCTCGCGCATCGCGCTGCGGGTCAAGCAGTTCCACACCGGCAAACGGTTCAGCCAGACGCCGCGCTCGCGCCTGCGCCGCATCGTCTCGAACATCGAACTGCTGAGCAGCGACGAGCAGCAGATCGTCGTGACCAGCAACGCGATGGTGTTCGAGTCGGGGCGCCGGGGCGACACGGTCTGGGCCTCGCGCAACGAGTACACGCTGCGCCGCGAAGGCGAGGGTTTGCGCATGGCGTCGAAGAAGGTGATCCTCGTCAACAACGAGACCGCGCTCTACTCGATGGCCTTCCTGATCTGACGATGCTGCGCCCGCGCTGACGAAAGAAAACAATGACTCGAGACAACCCTGCCAAGACCTCCGCATCAGCGGCGCCCACCGTGCTCGTCGCCGATGGTCCGGTGCTCCTGGAGCTTCACGCCGACGGCGTGGCCCACGTGCGCCTGAACCGCCCGGACGCGTCCAACGGCCTGAACATGGAGCTGCTCAAGGCCTTTCACGAGACACTGATGCAGGTGCATGGCGACGGCCGTGTGCGCGCCGTGCTGCTCACCGGCGAAGGCAGGCACTTCTGCGCGGGTGGCGACGTGCACGTGTTCCTGTCGAAAGGCAAGGACCTGCCCGATTACATCCGCATGGCCACCTCCTACCTGCAGATCGTCGTCGCATTGATGATGCGGTTGAACGCGCCGGTCGTGACCGCCGTGCAGGGCTTCGCGGCCGGTGGCGGGGGCATGGGCCTGGTGTGTTCGTCGGACATCGTCGTGGCCGGTGCCTCGGCGAAATTCCTGGCTGGCGCCACCCGGGTCGCGATGGTCCCGGACGCTGGTGTCTCGGTGACGCTGACCCACCTCGTCGGCCTGCGCAAAGCGATGGAGATCCTGATGCTGAACCCGACCATCACGGCGCCCGAGGCGCTGGCGATGGGCCTCGTGACTCGTGTCGTGCCCGACGAGCGCCTGTTCGACGAAACGCTCGCGCTTGCACAACAGCTCGCCGCTGGCGCGCCGGCCGCATTGGCCGGCACCAAGAGGCTGCTGTGGAGCGGCCTGGGTCTCGGCGTCGAGGCCTGCATGCCGGAAGAGAACCGGACGCAGGCGCAGTTATCCGGCATGCGCGACGCAATCGAAGGCCTCACGGCCGTGATCGAAAAGCGCGCCCCGAAGTTCGTGGGGCGCTGAGTGGGCGCCTCGACGCAAGCGCTCGCCGGCAAGCGAGCCTTTCTGACCGGTGGCGCGAAAGGCATCGGCGCGGCCATCGCGCGGCGCCTCGCCGACGCGGGCGCGGAGCTCGTCATCGCCGACATCGACATCGATGCGGCCACCGTGCTCGCCCATGAAATTCACGCCTCCGCCGTGCATCTCGACGTCACTGATTTCGACCGCGTGCGCGACGTGATGGCCACGCAAGGGCCGTATCAGATCCTCGTCAACAACGTCGGCACGGACCAGCACGCGTACTTCACGCAGACCTCGCACGGCGACTGGCGCCGGCTGCTGGCCATCAACCTCGAATCGGTGTTCGCGACGACGCATGCCGCGCTGCCGGCAATGCAGGCCGCCGGCTTCGGCCGCATCGTCAACATCGCGTCAGAGGCCGGACGCATGGGCTCGCGCGGGGCTGCCGTCTATGCGGCCGCCAAAGGCGGCGTGATCGCGTTCACGCAGTCGATCGCGCGTGAGAACGGCCGCAAGGGGATCACGGCCAATGTGATCGCGCCAGGCCCGATCGACACGCCGCTGCTGCGCCAGGCGGTCGAACAGGGCGGCGACAAGCTGCTGCAGGCGATGACCGCAGCCACGCTGATGGGCCGACTCGGCACGCCCGACGAAGTGGCGGCGGCGGTCGAGTTCCTCGTCTCCGACGCGGCGGGCTTCATCACCGGTGAAACGCTGGGCGTCTCGGGTGGCATGGGCTGCGGAACATGAGCGACGCGAGCTCGGCACCGGTCGACGCCGTCATCGACCGCGTCAGACAGGTCTACCGCAGCTGGGGCAGGGCGACGCCGGTCGCGCAGATGCGCGCGGATTGGGACACGCTGTTCGGCTCGAACGCAGTCAACGCCGAAGTCGAGCCGGTGCTGATCGCCTGCCTGAACGCCGAATGGGTGACCGCCGCGAACGCGCGGCCCGACACCGCGGTCCTGTACCTGCACGGCGGTGGCTTCCAGGTGGGCTCGCCGCGCTCGCACCGCGACCTGATGGCGTGTATCTCCGAAGCGTCGGCCTGTCGAGTGCTCGGTCTGGCTTACCGCCTCGCGCCGGAACACCGCTTCCCCGCGCCGCTGCACGATGCACTCGCGGTGTACGACGGGTTGCTGGCACAGGGCTTCGCACCCCAGCGCATTGCCTTCGCCGGTGACTCTGCAGGGGCGGGCCTCGCTCTCTCGACCCTGCTGTCGCTGCGTGATGCCGGCCGGCCGCTGCCCGCCGCCGCCGTGCTGATGTCGGCCTGGACCGACCTGAGCGCGTCCGGCGCCAGCTACGAGAGCCGTGCGCGGCTCGACCCGATCCACCAGCGCCCGATGATCCTCGCGATGGCGCGCAACTACCTCGGCGTCGATACCGAATCCGCGGCCGACCCGCGCGACCCGCTCGCCTCGCCGCTGTTCGCCGAACTGTCGGGCCTGCCGCCGCTGCTGATCCAGGTCGGTGACCGCGAGACGGTGCTGAGCGATTCGACGATGTTCGCCGACAAGGCGCGCGCGGCCGGCGTGCGTGTCGAGCTCGAGGTCTGGGAAAACATGATCCACGTCTTTCAGCAGTTCCCGGCCGAGCTGATCGAGGCACGCGAAGCGCTCGTCTCGATCGGCGCCTTCCTGCAAAGGCATCTGCCTCACCAAACCATCACGAGAGGTTCTTGACCATGGCCGGAATTGTTGGGATCGTCGGATTCGGCGGCTACGTGCCGCGCCTGCGGCTGAGCCGCCGCGCGGTGGCGGACGCCAATGCCTGGTACGCGCCGCAGTTCGCCGGCAAGGGCAAGGGCACACGCGCTTTTGGCAACTGGGACGAAGACAGCATCACGATGGCCGTCGCTGCCGCGCGCGACTGTCTGGGCCTGGCTGCCGACCGCCAGCACGTGCGCAGTGTCTACCTCGCGTCGAGCACCTTGCCCTTCGCCGAACGCCTGAACGCCGGCGTGGTCTGCGAAGCGCTGACGCTGCGCGAAGACGTGGACGCGGTCGACATCGTCGGGTCGCAGCGCGCCGCACTCTCGGCCCTGACCGAAGCCATCGCCAAGGCGCGCACGACGAAGGGCGACGTGCTTGTGCTCGCGTCCGACAACCGCAAGACGCGCCCCGCCAGTTCACAGGAACTCGACTTCGGCGACGCCGCGGCCGCCTTGCTCATCGGCAGCCAGAACGTGATCGCCGAGTACCTCGGCGCGAGCACGCTGTCGGTCGACTTCATCGACCGCTTCCGCATGACCGGCGAAGAAATCGACTACCACTGGGAAGAGCGTTGGGTGCGCGACGAAGGCATCGGCAAACTGATGCCTAGGGTGATCCGCGCCGCGCTCGGTGAGAGTGGCGTGGAGGCAGCGCAGATCGACCACTTCATCTTCCCGACGACGTTCCAGAAGATGGATGCGCAGCTCGCGAAGAAGTGCGGCGTGCGCGCCGAGGCGGTGGTCGACGGCCTCGCCGAAGGTGTCGGCGAGACCGGCGTGGCACACGGCTTCCTGATGCTCGCGAAACTGCTCGAGACCGCGCAGCCCGGCGCGCTGATTCTGGTCGCGCAGTTCGGCAGCGGCGCGCAGGCGGCGGTGTTCCGCGTGACCGACGCGACCGACAAGTTCAAGCCGCAGCGCGGCGTGTCGGGCTGGCAGGCGCGTGGGGTCGAGGAGCGCAACTACACCAAGTTTCTGTCGTTCAAGGACCAGCTTCGCCTGGAGCGCGGCATGCGCGGCGAGCAAGACAAGAAGACCGCGCTGAGCACCGCGTACCGCCACAAGTCGGCGATTCTCGGCCTCGTGGCCGGCCGCTGCGAAGTGACGGGCAGCGTGCACTTTCCGCCGTCGCGCATTTCCTACGACCAGGGCAAGCCGCTGCAGGACACACAGCGCCCGCACAAGCTCGCCGAGCGAAAGGCCCGGGTGCTGAGCTGGTCGGCCGAGACCCTGTCGTATCACATGTCGCCGCCCAACTACTACGGGCAGGTCGACTTCGACGGCGGTGGCCGCATCCTGATGGAGTTCACCGACATCGGCAAAGGCGACGTGCAGGTCGGATGCGAAGTCGAGATGGTGTTCCGCATCAAGGACGTGGACGATCGCCGCGACTTCGTCCGCTACTTCTGGAAGGCGACGCCGGTGAACCGCGCCGCTCCACCAACCGTCAATACAAGCGCTTCGGAGTAAGACATGCCCAAAGGAATCAAGGACAAAGTCGCGATCCTCGGCATGGGGTGCAGCAAGTTCGGCGAACGCTGGGACGCGAGCCCCGAAGACCTGATGGTCGAGGCCTACAACGAAGCGATGCTCGATGCTGGCATCGCCCCCGAACAGCTCGACGCTGCGTGGTTCTCGACCCACATGGACGACGTGGGCGTGGGCCGCGGCGGCACGCCGATGGGCATCGCGCTGCGCCTGCCCAACATCGGCGTCACGCGCGTCGAGAACTTCTGTGCCGGCGGCTCGGAGGCGATTCGCGCCGCCGTGTATGCCGTGGCAGCAGGAGCGTGCGACATCGCGATCGCGCTCGGCGTCGAGAAGCTCAAGGACACCGGCTACGGCGGCCTGCCGACGGCAACCGTCGGCACCTACATTCCGCAGTGGTACCCGAACGCGGTGGCGCCGGCCAACTTCGCGCAGCTCGCGTCGGCGTACCAGAGCAAACACGGCGTCGACGCCGCGTTGCTGAAGCGCGCCATCGCCCATGTATCGGTCAAGAGTCACGCCAACGGCGCGAAGAACCCGAAGGCGCACTTCCAGCAGGCGGTCAGCATGGAACAGGTGCTGAAGGCGCCGATCATCGCCGAGCCGCTGGGTCTCTACGACTGCGCCGGTGTGTCCGACGGCGCCGCCGCCATCATCGTCACCACGCCCGAGATTGCGCGCAGCCTCGGCAAGCGCGACCTGGTGCTGTTCAAGGCGCTGCAGATCTCGGTCTCGAACGGCTGGGAAATGCACTCGAACGAATGGGACGGCAGCTATGTGCACACCGCGCGCATCGCGGCGAAGCGCGCCTATGCCGAGGCCGGCATCCAGAAGCCGCGCGAAGAGATCAGCTTGACCGAGGTGCACGACTGCTTCTCGATCACCGAGCTGGTGACGATGGAAGACCTGCAACTCTCCGACGACGGCGGCGCGGTGCGTGACGTGCTCGACGGCAAGTTCGACGCCGAAGGCTCGATCCCGTGCCAGATCGACGGCGGCCTGAAGTGCTTCGGCCACCCGATCGGCGCGAGCGGCATCCGCATGATGTACGAGATGTACCTGCAGCTCAAAGGCCGTGCCGGCGCACGCCAGCTCGCCGCGCCGAAGATCGGGCTCACGCACAACCTCGGCGGTCAGCCGTCGCAGAACATCTGCTCGGTGTCGATCGTCGGGCTGGAAGGCGCCTGAGGCATGGGCGCGAGCGACGTGGTGCTCATCGACCGGCCGGCGCCGCACGTGGCCCGGCTGCTGATCAACCGGCCCGACAAGCGCAATGCGATCGACCACGCGGTGCGCCAGTCGTTGACCGACGCGATCGCCACGATCCTGGCCGATGGCGAGACCCGTGCGCTGGTATTCGGCGGTGTCGGCGGCGTGTTCTCGGCCGGCGGTGACGTGCCGAGCATGGTTGGCTTGTCGGAAGCCCAGGCGCGCGAACGCATGCGGCACATCCACGTGCTGTGCCGGCTGGTGGCGCATGCCGGCATTCCGGTCGTCACCGCGATCGAAGGCATCGGCGCGGGTGCGGCGGTGGGCCTGGCGCTGCTGGGCGACCACATCGCGGTCGACGACAGCACGAAGATCCTGTTCCCGTTCCTGAAGCTCGGCCTCGCGCCCGACTGGGGCCAGTTGTTGACGCTGCCACGGCGGGTCGGGTTGCCGGCGGCCCGACGCATCCTGACGGCGGGCACGCCGATCAACGGCGCGCAGGCATTCACCTGCGGCCTGGCCGACCAGCTGGCGCCAGGCAATGGCGCGATGGCCGTGGCGATCGACAAGGCGAGCGATTGGGCCAAGCTGCCGAGCGAAGCCTTCGCCCGAATGAAAGCGCGGCTGAACCATCCTTCCGCTTCGCTCGCCGCCGAGTTGGCGCGCGAAGAGACCGATCAGGCGGTGTGCCTGCTCAGCGTCGAGTTTGCCGAAGGTTACGCTGCGTTCAAGGAAAAACGGGTGGCCGACTTCGTCTCAAGTCCGGGAGCGCGCAAGTGAGCGAAGCGCCGCTGCTCATCCGCCGCGAAGACGGCGTCGGAACCGTGGTGCTGAACCGGCCCGACAAACGCAACGCGCTCGACCTGACGATGCGCGCCGCCATCGCGCAGGCCGTGCTCGAACTCGAAAGCGATGCGGCCATAAGCGCGATCGTGGTCACCGGCAGCGACACCGTCTTCGCGGCCGGCGCCGACCTGAACCTGCTCGTCGACAAGGGCGCGCAGGCCGTGGCCGACATCGACCTGGGCCAATACTGGGCGCCGGTCGCGAACAGCCGGAAGCCGACGATCGCGGCCGTCAGCGGCTTCGCCCTCGGGGCGGGTTGTGAGCTGGCGATGATGTGCGACCTCATCGTCGCCGATGCCAGCGCGCGCTTCGGGCAGCCCGAGCTGGCGGTCGGCATCATCCACGGTGCGGGGGGCACGCAGCGGCTCGTGCGCGCAGTGGGCCAACAGGTGGCGAGCCTGATGCTCATGACCGGCGAGATGCTCACCGGCGAGCGTGCGTTTCAGCTGGGTTGGTTGCCGAGTTCGTGGCCGAGGGTTCGGCGCTCGAACGTGCGCTGGTACTCGCACGCAAGGCCGCGCGCATGCCACCCAAGGCGATCCGCGCGACCAAACGGGTGCTGCGCCAGGGCGCCGACTTGGCGCTCGACGCCGCGCTCGCGCTCGAGAACCGCGAGTTTCTGCTGCTCTTCGACACGCAGGACAAGACCGAAGGCATGCGCGCTTTTCTCGAGAAGCGCAAACCCGTCTTCACGGGCACCTGAACCAGGGCGCCGACCGATGTCGAATCCAGACCCATCTTCCGTTCGCGCGCTGACCATCGGCGTGATCGGTGCCGGCACCATGGGCCGCGGCATCGTGCGGCTCTTCGCGCCGGCTGGCCACCGGCTGTTGTGCTTCGATGCGATGGACGACGCTGCGCCCAAGGCGGTCGCCTTCGTCGTCGGCATGATCGAGCGTGGTGTCGAGAAGGGCCGGCTCTCGCCGCAGGCGTTCGAGACGATCCGGGACAACATCGCGGTCAGCGACGGCCTGAAAGGCCTGGCCGAATGCGACATCGTGATCGAGGCCATCGTCGAAGACCTGGCGGTCAAGCGCGAACTGTTCGCTGCGCTGGAAGATATGGTCGGCGCCGCGACGATTCTGGCCAGCAACACCTCGTCGTTGACGGTCGCCGACATCGCTTCCGCGTGCCGCCTGCCCGAGCGTGTGGCCGGCCTGCACTTCTTCAACCCGGTGCCGCTGATGAAGGTGGCCGAGGTGATCGCGGCGGTGCGCACCGCGCCGGCCACGGTGGCGACGCTCGCCGCTCTGGTCGAAGGCGCAGGGCACCGCGCCGTGCTCACCTCCGACCAGCCGGGCTTCCTGGTCAATCACGCGGGCCGCGGGCTGTACACCGAAGGCCTGGCGATTCTCGAAGAGCAGGTCGCGAGCGCCAGCGAGATCGACACGATCCTGCGCGAGGCTGCGGGCTTTCGCAAGGGCCCGTTTGAACTGCTCGACCTGACCGGGCTCGACGTGTCGAGCAAGGTGATGGCGACGATCTACGCGCAATTTCAGCAGGAGCCGCGTTTCCGGCCTTCGTCGCGGGTGCCGCCGCGCGTCGCTGCAGGACTGTTCGGCCGCAAGACGGGCGAGGGCTGGTACCGCTACGACGATGGCAAGCAGGTCGCACCGCTGCGCAAGCCGCTACCTCCACTGCCAATCGGTACGCGTGTGTGGATCGAAGCGCAAGCGGGCGATCGTGATGCGCTCGCAGCGCACCTCATCGCTGCCGGTGCGGCGCTCGTCGACGAACCGCAGGACGATGCGCTGCTCGTGATCCAGCCCTGGGGCCTGGACGCCACCACGCACTGCGTCGCGCTCGGTCTCGATGCTGCGCGCTGCGTGGCGCTCGACCCCTTGGCCGGCCTGGCGCGACATCGCACGCTGATGCTGACTGCGAGCACGACGCCCGCGGTGCGCGACGCGGCCCACGCGCTGCTCGCCCACGACGGCGCGGCCGTGACCGTCATCAACGACAGCCCCGGCTTCGTGCTGCAGCGCGTGCTTGCGACCATCATCAACATCGCGGCGCAGATCGCGCAGCTTGGCATCGCCAGCATGGCCGACATCGAAGCCGCGGTGCAACTCGGCCTCGGCTACCCGCACGGGCCACTCGCCTGGGGCGACGCGATCGGCGGCGAACGTGTGCTCACCATCCTGCGCAACATGCAGGCACTCACCGGCGATCCGCGCTACCGGCCCAGCCCGTGGCTGGTGCGCCGTGTGGCGCTCGGCCTTTCCTTGCTGACCCCCGAAGCGCCGCGCTGAGCCGCGCCGCCCGAACCCCTCACTGGAGACAAGATGACAAACGCAAACTCAGACCCCCGGCCCTACGACGTGGCCGTGATCGGCGCCGGCGCCGGAGGCTTGTGCGCCGCCGCGCGGCTGGTCGCGGCCGGCAAGAAGGTGCTGGTGATCGAGAGCCTCGGCCGGGTCGGCGGGCGGGCGTCGAGCGAGCAGATCGAAGGCTTCACCGTGAACATCGGTGCGATCGCGATCGAGCGCGGTGGTGTGTTCGAAGAGACTTTCGGCCAGCTCGGCGTTGAGCTCGACCTGCGCGAGCCGAGCCCGGCCACGGTGTTCCGCATCGACGGCAAGATCGTCAACGTGTCGAAGGGCGGTGGCTGGGGTTTGCTGCTCGGCGGCTTCACGAAGCAGGCCGCAAAGATCGGCACGAAGTTCGCCGACGCGCGCAGCGGCGACCTGCCCGAGGCGAAGCTGACGACGCAGGAATGGCTCGCTGGCTACACGAAGAACGAGACTGTGCACGCGATCTTCCGCAACCTGTGCGCGGCGATCTTCGCCGTCAATTCCAACGAGTTGCCGGCACGTGCCTTCCTCACCTACTTCGCTGTCAAGGGCGCGTTCAAGCGCTTCGGCTTTTGCCCGCGCGGCACCATCGGCATCTGGAACGACCTGGCCGACGGCATCCGTGCGCGCGGCGGCGAGATCTGGCTCGAGAGCGCGGTGACGGGGCTGCGCACCGAAGGCGGCCGGGTGACCGCGCTCGACGTGCAGCGCAACGGTGTAACCCGGCGTGTTGCGGTGCGCTCCGTCATCAGCAACGCCGGGCCGAGCGCCACGGTGGCGTTGATCGGCGCGGAAGCCTTCGGTCCTGAATACATTCACGAAGCGACGACGGGACCGAAGCCCGCCGCCAACATCGTGATCAACTTCGCCACGCGAGACAGGCTGGTCGATGCGCCGGGGCTGGTCACGTTCGGCAAGACACGGCGCTTGTGCAATCTGGGCGAGTTAACGGCCACGTGCCCCGAGCTCGCGCCCGCAGGCTGGCACCTCTACGTGGCTTACGCCGTGCCGCAGCCGGCGATCGGTGACTTCGACGAGAAGGCCGAAGTCGAAGCCTCACTGCAGGACCTGCGCGACGAGTTCCCGACCTTCAAGGACGCGAAGATGCTGTCGATCCGCGTGATGCGCGGCGCCTGGCCGGCCCAGCGCTCCTGCGCCGGCTACGACCTGTCTCAGGACACGCCGCTGGCCAACCTCTGGCACGTGGGCGATGCGGTCAAGGACTACGGCGACGGCGGCACCCAGGCCTGCGCGTTCACCGCGCGCGTGGCGGCGCAGCGTGCCGTGACCTTGCTCGACGAGGTCGTGCCGGCATGAGCGACGGCGGAGTCGAAGGCGTGCTGGTACGGCAGGCCGATGCTGCGC
This sequence comes from uncultured Rhizobacter sp., assembly GCA_964247075.1. GTDB lineage: Bacteria > Pseudomonadota > Gammaproteobacteria > Burkholderiales > Burkholderiaceae_C > LMDS01. Next base: position 12,818 of record CAXTSS010000025.1, read on the forward strand.
GCCGCCTGCTGGCCTTGCTGCGGCCACTGTTCGAGCGTGCGGTCACGCAGCTCGCCGGCGTGTGCGCCGTCGATGGCAAGCTCGAGGGCGTCAGGCTCGACGAACACCAGGTCGTCAGCCACGAGCTCGCGCTCGCGAGTGCCGACCTGCTGGCGGTCGAGACCGTGCTGCTCGGACTGACACCGCGTTCGACCGAGCTCGACGCTCGGCTCGCCCTGATCTTCGCGACCGAGGCGATCCAGAACGTCGTCGCCAAGGTCGAGACCGCGTTCCTGGAACTGGATCTCGAAGCGGCCGCCTTGCACACGATCGCCGCCGACCGTGGCCTTTCTGACCTGCGCCGCACGGTGGCCGGTGCCGCCGGCCTGAAGATCGCCGGCAGCGCGCTGGCGCATGCGAGTGGCGCCACCAGCGACATCGGCCCGGTGCTGCTCGACGAGCAGCTCACGATGGCGCAGGACGCCTTTCGCCGCCTCGCGGCCGACGTGGTCGCGCCGCAGGCCGAGCACATTCATCGTGGCGACCTGACGGTGCCCGAGACACTGCTGCAGCCGTTCCGCGAGATGGGCGTGTTCGGCCTGTCTGTTCCCGAGCGTTACGGCGGCAGCGCCCCGAACGACCGCGACGACACGCTGATGATGATCGTCGTGACCGAGGCCTTGTCCGAAGCCTCGCTCGCCGCCGCCGGCAGCCTGATCACCCGGCCCGAGATCCTGACGCGCGCGTTGCTTGTCGGTGGCACCGAAGAACAGAAGCAGCACTGGCTGCCCGGCATCGCTGCCGGCGACCCACTGTGCGCGATCGCGATCACCGAGCCCGACCACGGCTCCGACGTGGCGAGCCTGGCGCTCAAGGGCACGCGTATCGAAGGCGGTTGGTTGCTCGACGGCGCGAAGACCTGGTGCACCTTCGCCGGCAAGGCCGGGCTGCTGATGGTCGTCACGCGCACCGACCCCGACCGCTCGGCCGGCTACCGGGGCCTGAGCATCCTGTTGGTCGAAAAGCCTTCGTACGAAGGCCACGAGTTCGACTTCGTTCAGCCCGCCGGTGGGCGGCTTTCGGGCAAGGCGATTCCGACCATCGGCTACCGCGGCATGCATTCTTTCGACCTCGCGTTCGAGAACTTCTTCGTGCCCGATGCGAACGTGATCGGTGGCCGGGCCGGCCTCGGCAAGGGCTTCTACTTCACGATGGCCGGGATGATGGGCGGGCGCATGCAGACCGCCGCGCGCGCCTCGGGTGTGATGCGCGCCGCGTTGCGCGCGGCCATCCGCTATGCGGGCGACCGCAAGGTCTTTGGTGCACCGCTGATCGACTTCCCGTTGACGCAAGCCAAGATCGCCCGCATGGCGGCGCGCTTCGCGGCATGCCGGCAGCTCGCATATTCGATCGGGCGGCTGCTCGACAGCGGCGGCGGCCGCATGGAAGCGAGCCTCGTGAAGCTGCTGGCTTGCCGCTCGGCCGAGATGGTGACGCGCGAAGCGCTGCAGATCCACGGCGGCATGGGCTACGCGGAAGAGACGGCGGTGAGCCGCTACTTCGTCGATGCGCGGGTGCTGTCGATCTTCGAAGGCGCGGAAGAAACGCTGGCGCTGAAGGTCGTCGCACGCAGCCTGCTGGAAGCCGCGCTCGCGAAGAGCCACGGCTGACCTTGCCCAAGGAGCCACGATGCTGCTCAACGACACCTTGCTGTCCGGCCTGCGCGTCGTCGAGGCTTCGGCCTTCGTCGCTGCGCCGCTCGGTGGTTTGACACTGGCACAGCTCGGCGCCGACGTGATCCGCATCGACGCGCTCGGCGGCGGTCTCGACCACCGGCGCTGGCCGGTCACCCAGGACAATGTCAGCCTGTTCTGGGCCGGCCTGAACAAGGCCAAACGTTCGGTCGCGATCGACATCGCGTCGTCCGAAGGCCGCGAGCTCGCGATGGCGATCATCTGCGCACCGGGCGACGACGCCGGCATGCTGCTCACCAACGTTCCGCCACGCGGCTGGTTGTCGTTCGAGAAACTGCGCGAGCGCCGCGCCGACCTGATCCAGCTGACGATCCAGGGCGACCGCCACGGCGGCTCGGCGGTCGACTACACGGTGAACTCGCGTGTCGGCATGCCGTACGTCACCGGGCCCGAGGATGCGCAAGGCCCGGTCAATCATGTGCTGCCGGCCTGGGACCTCGTGACCGGCCAGATGGCGGCGACCGGGCTGCTCGCCGCCGAGCGCCACCGGCGCAAGAGCGGGGCAGGGCAGGAGATCAAGCTCGCGCTCGAAGACGTTGCGCTGGCGATGGTCGGCCACCTCGGCTTCATCGCCGAAGCCCAGCTCGGCCAGCAGCGCGCCCGCCACGGCAACGAGCTGTTCGGGGCCTTTGCGCGCGACTTCGTTTGCGCCGACGTCGAGCGTGTGATGCTGGTCGGTCTGACGCTGAAGCAGTGGCGCGCGATCTGCGAAGCGACCGGCCTGCAGCCAGCGATCGCCGGGCTGGCGCAGCGGCTCGGGCTCGACCTCGACGTCGAAGGCAACCGCTTCATCGCGCGCAAGGAAATCGCTGCGCTCGTCGGCCCGTGGATCGCTGCGCGCCCCCTTGCCGAGGTCGCCAGGACCTTCGATGCCCACGCCGTGTGCTGGGGCCGTTACCAGACCGTCGCGCAGATGATCGAGCGCGACCCGGCGTGCTCGGAGGCGAACCCGATGTTCAGGACGATCGCTCAGCCCGGTGTCGGCCCCTGCCTCGCAGCGGGCACGCCGCTCGACTTCTCGGCGTTCGAGCGCATTGCGCCCCGGCCCGCGCCGCAGCTCGGTGAGCACACCGAGCAGGTGCTTGCTGAACTGCTCGCCATTGGAGCGGCTGAATATGGCCGCCTGCACGACCGACGGGTCGTAGGGGGCAAGCCGCGCGACTGATCTGCGTCAGGCACCCGACGGGAACTTCGAGCGCTTGAAGCCGTTGACGAACAAGTCCGAGATGCGAACTGCCAGCTCGCGCGGAGGAATCGGCCCCGACTTCTGATACCAGGTCGCGCTCCAGATGATCATGCCGAAGAGCAGCAGCGCGTACGGCCCCTGGGCCTTGGTCGGCAGCATCAGCTCGGGGTTGATCTCTTTCAGCAACCCGACCATCAGGTCGACGAGGCGTGTCTCGAGCTTGCGCACCTGCTTGCGCTTGGCGTCGGGCAGGAATTTCAGGTCGTGCATCAGCACCAGGTGTTCGTTGCGTGAGCGCGCGCCGCGCTCGACGAAGGCGGCCACGTAACGCGAAAAGCGCTCTTCGGCCGGCAGCGGCAGCAGCGCGATTTCGGTCAGCTCGGCCGCCTGCTCTGTGATGTGCACCTGCACGATCGCGAACAGCAGGTCTTCCTTAGCCGGGAAGTAGTGGTACAGGTGCGACTTCGAGGTGCCGCAGGCGGTGGCCACGTCGATCATCGTGGCGCTGTCGAAGCCCTTGCGCGCGAACAATGCGGCAGCGCTGTCGAGGATGGACTGCTTCTTGGTGTCGTAGTCGTCGGCGCGTACGCGTGTCATGCGGGGCGTGTCCGTGTGGATGGGCGGGGCGGGGATTTGGCCGCGATTCTAGGGGCCGACGGCAGCTTCGTCGTTTCGGCCGATCCTGCGGGAAAGCGCGAACATAATTAGACCGACGAGTCGGACGATACTGAATTGCAGGTCGGGCGCCAGAGGAAAACCATGGATAGCACAGACAGTTTGCTGATCGTCGGTGCAGGCAACGCCGGCGCCGAACTCGCGGTGTCGGCGCGGCAGAACGGCTGGTCCGGAAGCATCACGCTGATCGGCGACGAGAGCCACCTGCCGTACCACCGGCCGCCGCTGTCGAAGGCCTACCTCTCGGGCAAGGCCGACGCCGATTCGCTGTCGATGCGCCCGGTCGAAGCCTACGCCAGGGCCGGCATCACGCTGCGCCTGGGCACGCAGGTGCTCGCCATCGACCGCGAGAACAAGTCGCTGCAACTGAGCGGCGGCGAACGGCTCGACTACACGAAGCTCGCGCTGTGCCTCGGCGGGCGCGCCCGCACCATGGTGGTCGATGGGCTGGTCGACAGCCGGCGGCCGTCGAACCTGCACTACCTGCGCTCGCGTGCCGATGCCGACGCGATTCGCGCCGGCCTGCAGCCCGGCTGCCGGCTGGTGGTGATCGGCGGCGGTTACGTCGGGCTCGAGGTGGCGGCGTCGGCACGCGAGCTCGGTACCGATGTGACGGTCCTCGAAGCACAACCGCGTGTGCTGGCACGCGTGACCGGCCCGCAGGTGTCGGCGTTCTATGAGAAGGTGCATCGTAACGCGGGCGTCGATGTGCGCACCGGTGTGAGCGTCGCGCGCATCGAGTGCGACGAGACGAGCGGCGGATGCGTCGCACGCGCGGTGGTTTTCGCCAGCGGCGAGCGCGTCGATGCCGACGTGCTCGTCGTCGGGGTCGGCGGCCTGCCGAACGTCGAACTCGCGGCAGCGGCCGGGCTCGAAGTGGAAGGGGGCATCGTCGTCAACGAATTCGCGCAGACCTCCGACCGCCACATCTACGCGGCCGGCGATTGCACGCTGCACCCGAGCGCGGTCTACGGCCGGCGCCTGCGGCTCGAGTCCGTGCCCAACGCGCTCGAGCAGGCGCGCGCGGCGGCCGCTTCGCTCTGCGGCAAGTCCAAGGCCTACGACTCTGTGCCGTGGTTCTGGTCGGACCAGTACGACCTGAAACTGCAGATGGCCGGTCTGTCCGAAGGCCACGACCGCTTCGTGCTGCGCGGCTCGATCGACGCGCGCTCGTTCGTGGCTTTCTACCTGCGCGAAGGGCGCCTGCTCGCGGCTGACGCTGTCAATCGGCCAGGCGACTTCATGGTGGCCAAGCGCCTGGTCGCGGCGCGCAGCGTGCTCGACGCGGCGCGGCTCGGCGATGAGTCGATCCCTTTGAAAACGCTGCTCGAACCGGTGGGCTGAAAGTCTGGCCGCACGGGTTATTCCCGATGAATCGGGGGTCGCTTGCCCACACAATCATTTCATTCACAGACCGACGGGTCGGTCTAAGTATAGAAAAGAAATACAACACATATGACACAGGAAAGCGCAACGCCGGGCTCGGTCACACCGATGCTCGCGCTGCACAACATCAAGGTGGTTTACGGCGGAGCGATCGAAGCGGTGCGCGATGTCTCGCTGCAGGTCGCGGCGGGCCAGATCGTGGCGCTGCTGGGCTCGAATGGCGCCGGCAAATCAACCGTGCTCAAGGCGATCTCAGCGGTGCTTGATGCCGAGGATGGTGAAGTCGAAAAGGGGTCCATCCTGCTCAGCGGTCAGCCGATCGAAGCGGCCTCCGCGCACAGCATCGTCGGCCAGGGTCTTGTGCAGGTGCCCGAAGGCCGGCGCTTGTTCGCGACCTTGACGGTCGACGAAAACCTGACGGTCGGCGCGCACCTTCAAGACGGGCGCGCGCTGGTCGACGGGCGCGACTACGTGTTCAGCCTGTTTCCGCGCCTCGCCGCCCTGCGCCACCAGATCGCGGGCTACCTCTCCGGTGGTGAACAGCAGATGGTCGCGATCGGCCGCGCGCTGATGAGCAAGCCCAGGCTGCTGGCGCTAGACGAGCCTTCGCTCGGCCTGGCGCCGTTGATCGTCACCGAGATCTTTGCCGCGATCAAGGCGATGCGCGACAGCACCGGCCTGACGATCCTGCTGGTCGAGCAGAACGCGAGCCGGGCGCTGGCGATCGCCGACTACGCCTACATCATAGAGAACGGCCGCGTCGTGCTCGACGGCACACCCGAGGCGCTCGCGAAGAACGCCGACGTGCGCGAGTTCTACCTCGGCCTGAGCGCCAAGGCCGGCCGCACCAGCATGCGCGACGTCAAACACTACAAGCGCCGCAAGAGGTGGCTCTCATGAGTGCGGTGCTGGAAGTGCGGGAAGCCTCGAAATCCTTCGGCGGCGTGAAGGCCGTCTCCGGTGTCAGCCTGAAAGTGATGCCGGGTGAGATCGTCAGCCTGATCGGCCCGAACGGCGCCGGCAAGACAACGACCTTCAACCTGATCAGCGGCGTGCTGCCGCTGTCGTCGGGCCAGATCATGTTCAACGGCGAAGACACGGCGCGCCTGAAGTCGTCGGACTACGCGGCCGCCGGCATCGGCCGCACTTTCCAGAACCTGGCCTTGTTCCGTCACGGCACGGTGATCGAGAACCTGCTGATCGGCTGCCACGTCCACTTTCGCGCCAGCGTGCTCGAGTGCCTGATGTTCTGGGGCCGACCGCGCAGCGAAGAATTCGACGCGCGCCGAAAGGTCGAGCACATCATCGAGTTCCTCGAGATCGAAGAGCTGCGCGACAAGCCTGTGTCGCAACTCGCCTACGGCCAGCAAAAACGCGTCGAGCTGGGCCGCGCGCTGGCCTGCGAACCGAGCCTGTTGCTGCTCGACGAGATCGTCGCCGGCATGAACCGCGAAGAGAAAGAAGACATCGCGCGTTTCACGCTCGACATCCGCGACGAGTTCGGCACCGCGATCCTGATGATCGAACACGACATGCAGGTGGTGATGGACCTGTCGGACCGCATCTACGTGCTCGACTTCGGCTGCCTGATCGCCGAAGGCACGCCGGAGGAAGTGGCTGCGAACCCGCAGGTGCTCGCGGCCTACCTCGGTGGCGAGACAGCCCATGCGTGACGCCGCCCGCCACGCGCTGCTCGCCAAGGGCGAGGGCACGCTCCCACATCTGCTCGCCGAGCATGCCCGCGAGCGCGGTTCGCAGGTCGCGTTGCGCGAGAAGAAACACGGCGTCTGGCAAGGCACGACCTGGGCGATGTACCTCGCGAATGCGCGCCACGCCGCGCTCGGCCTGCTGAGCCTGGGCCTGGTGCGGGGTGACCGCATCGTCATCGCCAGCGAAGACGTGCCGGCCTGGTTCTTCGCCGACCTGGGCGCGCAGATGATCGGCGTGCAGGTGGTCGGCATCTACCCGACCAACCCCTGGCCCGAACTGCAGTACATCGCCCGGCATTGCGGGGCGAAGGTCGCGATCACCGGCGACCAGGAGCAGACCGACAAGGTGCTCGACGCGATGCGCAACGGCGAAGGCCTGCCGCAGCTGAAGCGCGTTTTCTGTGTCGACATGAAAGGCCTGCGCCGCTACCCGAAGGGCGAGCCCGACAGCTTCGAAGCCCTGCTCGAACTCGGCCGCGCGCTCGAACGCGACGACCCGCTCGCGGGCCAACGCCTCGACGATTCGATCGCGGCGCTGCGCCCCGACGACGTGAACATCCTCGTCTACACTTCGGGCACGACCGGCCCACCGAAGGGCGCGATGCTGACGCACCGCAACTTCATCTACGGCGCTCACGCCTATGCCAGCGCACGCGGCATGCTGGCCAAACCTTTCGAGTCGGTCTGTTACCTGCCGCTGTGCCACGTGGCCGAGCGCAGCTACTCGACCGTGGTGCACCTGCTGACCGGCGGCACGGTCAACTTCGCCGAATCGATCGACACGGTCGCGATCAACATCCGCGAGATCGCCCCGACCTTCTTCCTCGGCGTGCCGCGCATCTGGGAAAAGCTGCAGCAGAACTTCATGTTCCGCATGAAGGACAGTGGCCGCCTCCAGCGTGCGCTGTTCGCCTGGTGCATGAAGCGCGGGCGGGCGCTGTCGGACCGCCGTGCAGAGCTCAGCGACAAGATTGGCTTGGCCGACCGCGCCGAGTTCAGGTTGCTCTACTGGCTGATGTTTCGCAACATGCAGCGCCACATGGGCCTGAACCGCACCCACACGCGCATGTGCGGCGGTGCTTCGGTTTCGCCCGAGACGCTGCGCTTCTTCGACATCATCGGCCTGGGTGTCGGGCAGGGTTACGGCCTGACCGAATGCGGTGGGCTTGCGTTCGTGCAGCGACCCGACCGGCCGAACGTGGCGGGCAGTTGCGGCTCGGCGCTGCCGGGCACCGAATGGCGACTGAGCGACGACAAGGAAGTCTTCGTGCGCTCGCCCGGCGTGTTCCAGGGTTACCTGCACGACGACCAGGGCACACGCGACGTGCTCGCCGCCGACGGATGGCTCGCGACCGGAGACATCGTCGAAGAAAACGAACACGGCGAGATCACGGTCGTCGACCGCAAGAAGGCCATCATCATCACCAGCGGCGGCAAGAACATCGCACCGAGCGAGATCGAGAACGCGCTGAAAGACAGCCCCTTCGTGCGCGAGGCCATCGTCGTCGGAGAGGGCAGGAAGTTCCTCGGCGGCCTGATCCAGATCGACTTCGACACCGTCGGCCGCTGGGCCGCCGAGCGCGATCTGCAGTACACGACTTACCGCTCATTGACGCAGATGAACGAGGTGACCGAGCTGGTGCAGGGCATCGTCGACGCGGTCAACAGCCGCTTGGCGCGGGTCGAGAAAATCCGTCGCTTCGTGATCCTGGAAAAAGAACTGGACCACGACGACGGAGAGCTTACCGCCACGCAAAAGGTGCGCCGCGGCCTCATCAACCAGAAGTTCGCACGCGAACTCGACACCATCTACGGGGAGGCTGCCTGATGCGCTACCTCACAGAACTCGTGATCTCGGGCCTCGTGATCGGCGCCGTCTACGGGCTGATCGCGATGGCTTTTTCGGTGACCTACAAGGCGACCGGCATCGTCAACTTCGCGCAGGGTGAGGTTGGCATGCTGATCGCCTATCTGGCGTGGGCGTTCAGTACCCGCTTCGGCACCGGCTCGTTCGGTGTGATCGGCGCGACGATTGTCGTCGGCATCGCGCTCGGGCTGCTGATCGAGCGCCTGGTGATGCGGCCGATGCTCGGCGAGCCGACGTTCTCGACGGTGCTGGTGACGATCGGTCTGGCGGTCGTCCTTCGTTCGGTGGTGCAATTGATCTGGGGCGCGTCGCCGCACAAGTTCGACGTGGCCGACGCCGACGCGATGCTGCGCATCGCCGATGTCGGCATCCGCGTCAGCCAGCTCGGCGTGATCGCGGCGCTCATCTTCGCGCTGGTCGGGGTCTGGTGCTTCTTCAACCGCAGCCGCTTCGGTGTGGCGATGCGCGCGGTCGCGGCCGACGAGAGGACCGCACGCCTGATGGGTGTGTCGACGGCGCAGGTGCAGGCGGTGGCCTGGGCCGCCTCCTCAGTGCTGGCGGGGCTGGCGGGGGTGTTCTTCGCGGTCATCTACAACCTGTCGCCGACGATCTTCGCGCTCGGCCTGAAGGCGTTTCCGGCAGCTGTGCTCGGCGGCCTCGATGCGGTGATCGGCTCCGGCGCGAGCGGCCTGTTCATCGGCGTGGCCGAGAACCTCGTCGGAGGTTACCTGTCGTCCGCGCTGAAGGAAGTCGCGGGTTTCCTGCTGATTCTGGTGGTGCTCATGGCCAGGCCTTTCGGCTTGTTCGGCGAACGTGAGATCGAGAGAGTCTGATGCGCAGCGGCTTCTTCAAGCAAGACTTCAACGAACTCGTCGCCCTGACCGACTCGAAGGCCGTCAAGGTCTGGGTCGCGATCCTGTTGCTGGGCTTGGCGCTGCTGCCCTGGGTGTCCAGCGCCTACCTGCTGTCGCACATGACGGTGATCCTGTTCACGCTCGTCGCTGCGCTCGGTCTGAACGTGTTGACCGGCTTCACCGGCCTGATCTCGCTCGGTCACGTCGCTTTCCTGATGCTCGGTGCCTACGGTTACGCGATCGCCGTCACGCGATTCGGCTGGCCGCCACTCGTCGCCGTGGTGTTCGCCGGCGTGGTGCCCGCGGTCTCGGGCCTGATCGTCGGCATCCCATCGCTGCGCCTGAAGGGCCTGTATCTGGCGATCACGACGCTCGCGTTCTCGTTCATTGTCAGCGCCGTGGTGCTGGCGGGCGGCAAATTCACCGGTGCGTCGCGCGGCATCATGGTCGGGCGGCCGACCATTCTGGGTGCGAGCCTGAGTGACGAAAAGGCGCTGTACGGCTTCTGCCTTGTCGTGGCGGTGCTCACGGTGCTCGTCACGCTGAACATCCGGCGCACCCGCCTGGGCCGCGCCTTCGTCGCGATCCGCGACAACGACATCGCGGCGCGTGCAATGGGCATCAACCTGTGGCGCTACAAGCTGCTGGCGTTCGTCATCAGCGCGTTCATCACCGGGCTGGGCGGCGCGCTGATGGCGATCTACATCAGTTTCGTGACGGTCGAGGGTTTCCCTTTCCTGCTCAGCATCGAGGCGCTCGCGATCATCGTCGTCGGTGGCCTGGGCACGGTGCTCGGCACGGTGCTCGGCACGGTGTTCATCGTGACCCTCCCCGAGATCGTGGCGGTCGTGTTCACCGCGCTCGGCGGTCACTACGCCGAGATGCTCACCACCAGCGCGCACGAGATCAAGAGCATGTTGTACGGCATCGCGATCATCGCCTTCCTTCGCTTCGATTCACGCGGGCTGCTCGGCATGTGGCACGACCTGCGGCACACCTGGGTCCAGTGGCCGCTTCGTTATTGAGCGGCCGGTTTCTTCGTTTCACCATCGGAGACAAGATCATGAAATTCAACAGCATCGTCGCTGCCGTCGTCGCCGTGATCGCGGCCGTCGCGACGCCCGCCTGGGCCCAGCAACAGGGCGTGACCGACACCGAGATCCTGGTCGGCGACATCGTGCCGCTGACCGGTCCGCCCGCACTGCTGGGTGTGGCACACACGCTGGGCGTGAAGTTGGCCATCGTCGAGGTCAACGCGGCCGGCGGCATCAACGGCCGCAAGCTGCGGTTGATCTCCGAAGACGACGGCTACGTCGTCTCGCGCACGATCCAGGGTGTGCGCAAGCTGGTCACGGTCGACAAGGTGTTCGCATTGACCTCGTTGTCCGGCTCCGCGCAGGGGCAGGCGGCATTGCCTCTTGTCAAGGAAATCGGCGTGCCGGTGATCAACCCGGTCAGCTTTTCCGACGACATGCACACGCCGCCGGTGAAGAACGTGTTTGCGGTCGGCACACGCCATCCGCTGGTGGCCGAGCAGCTCACCGAGGCGCTGGCCAAGCGCTATCCGGGCAAGAAGTGGGCGGTCGTCACACAGGACGACGAGTACGGCGATCTGTCGCGCCAAGGCTTCGAGGCTGCGCAGAAGGCGAAGAACCTGAACGTCGTCTCGACGGCCATCTACAAGAAGGGCCAGACCGATTTCTCGTCGGAGATGCTGCGCGCCAAAGAGGCGGGCGCCGAGATCCTGTATGCCGGGGGCGTGGTCGGCGAGAACGTCGCGATGGCCAAGGAACTCGAGCGCCTCGGCCTGAAAATCCCGGTCGGCATCTCCTACGTCGCGCGCGTGCCGGTGACACTGAAGCTGATGGGCAGCGCCGGCGAGACCGTGTATGTGCTTGACTACGTGGTCGCCGAGGAGAGCGACAAGGGCCGCGCCTTCCTCGACAAGGCCAAGGGCCTGCTGAGCCCGGAGGACTTCGCACGCGTGAATCGCTTCACCGTCACTGGCTATGCCGGAGCGAAGGTGATGTTCGAGGCCTTCAAGCGCTGCGGCAAGGCGCTGACCTGGGCGTGTACGCTCATGCAGCTCGACTCGCTGAAGGACTACGACACCGGCGTGTTGTCGTCGCCCGTTTCGTTCGGCCCGGGCGCTCACTTCTCATCGCAGAAGCTGGTGCTGTTGCGGGCAAACCCGGCAACGCTTTCGTTCAAACCCGTCGAATAGACAGACGCCTGGCGCTCGCTCTGCGCGGCCGGAAGGGCAACCTTTGCGGCCGCGTTCTCTTGGGCCCGTGCCCAACATCGTCGCATCCGACGATACCGAGGTATCCGCGGCTGGTTAACTTCAATACTGGGGACAACACGAATGCTTCGCGAGCGCCGCGCGCCGACGAAGCCTGGAGACATGGTTTGTTGCTGTTGCAGATCTTCCTCGCAGGGCTTGCGCAAGGCTGTGTCTACGGGCTGATCGCGCTCGGCTTCGTTCTCATCTACAAGGCCACCGAAACGGTCAACTTCGCGCAAGGCGAGTTGATGATGCTGGGTGCGTTTTGCGCACTGGCCTGCGTCACCTTCTTCGGCATGCCGATGTGGCTTGCCGCGCTTGCGGCCATCGCGGCGATGGCTGCCTTCGGCTGGCTGGTCGAGGGCGTGATCATCCGGCCGGTGCTTGGCCAGCCGGCGTTCTCGATCGTGATGCTGACCTTCGGGTTGGGCTACATCGCGCGCGGCGGGATCACGATGATCCCCGGCGTCGGCACCGACACCCGCACACTGGCAGCGCCCTACAAGGACAGTGTCTTTCGCGCCGGCGACCTGGTTCTCGCTGGCGAGCAGGTGGTCATCATCGTGGCCACGGCATCGCTCTGCGGCGCCCTCTATCTCTTGTTCCGCTTCACCCGCATCGGTGTGGCGATGCAGGCTTCTTCGCAGAACCAGCTTGCCGCGTACTACATGGGCATACCGGTGCAGCGCCTGAATGGCCTCGTGTGGGCGCTGGCCGCCGCGGTTGCGACGGTGGCGGGGGTGCTGCTCGCGCCGATCACCTTCGTGCACGCGAACATGGGCTTCATTGGCCTGAAGGCCTTTCCGGCGGCGATCGTCGGCGGGTTCAGCAGCCTGCCGGGCGCGATCGGCGGCGGTCTGATCATCGGGGTCGTCGAGGCGCTGTCGGGCTACTACCTGCCCGAAGGGTTCAAGGACGTGATGCCGTACGTGGTGGTACTGCTGACGCTCACCTTCAAACCCACCGGGCTGTTCGGCGGCAGCGGCCGCAAGAGGGTCTGATGCGATGAGATTCGTCTTCAAGACCCGCTACGACCAGGACATCGATCTCGCGCGGCACGGCGGCCAGCGCTTCTGGTACGGGCTCCTGCTCGCCGCGTTGCTCGCCTCCCCCTGGCTGCTGCCGGAATACTGGCTCGCGCAGCTGACCTTCGTTCTGATCTACGCGATCGTGTCGATCGGCCTGATGCTGCTGGCGGGCTTCACCGGGCAGTTCTCGATTGGCCATGCCGCCTTCATGGGCGTCGGGGCCTACACGGAAGCGTATCTGGTGGCCAGGGACTGGCCGTTCCCGCTGTCGCTGGGCTGCGCGATGATGCTGTCGGCGGCCGTCGGTGTGGTCGTCGGCCTGCCGGCGCTGCGCGTGAAGGGTATGTACCTGGGCATCGCGACACTGTCGTTCGGCTTCATCGTCGAGGAAGTGATGTCGCGCTGGGAGAGTGTCACCGGCGGCAACTCCGGTCGGCCCGTGTCGCCGCCCTCGCTGTTCGGCTGGACGCTGGACGACGCACCGTCGTTCTACTACCTCTGCCTCGTCTTCGCGTTGGGCAGCACGCTGGCCGTGTTGAACCTGCTGCGCGCGCCGACCGGCCGCGCGTTCGTCGCGATCCGCGACTCGGAGGTTTCGGCGCAGAGCATGGGCATCCAGCTCGCGCGCTACAAGTCGATGTCGTTCGCGATCTCGGCCGCGCTCGCCGGTCTCGGCGGCGCGCTGTACGCGCACAAGATCCATTTCATCTCGCCCGAGCAGTTCAGCCTCGTTCAGTCGATCGACCTGCTGCTGATGGTCGTGATCGGCGGGTTGGGGTCGATGCACGGCGCCTTTCTGGGTGCGATCTTCCTGATCGGCATGCCGCAGCTGATCTCGCTCGGCAAGGACTTCCTGCCTCCTGCGATCGGTCAGGCCCCGGGGCTGCAGGGTGTTGTCTACGGTGTCGTATTGATCGGCTTCGTGATGCTGGAGCCGATGGGCCTGTACGGCCGCTGGCTCAAGGTGCGGACCTGGCTCGAGCTCTATCCGTTCTACCGGCGCGGCATGTTCAAGCGGCAGCGTTCGTTCCAGAAATCGGAGCGCCTGAAATGACGACCGAGGTGCTGCTCTCGGTGCGCGATCTCAGCGTGCGCTTCGGCGGCCTGCTGGCTGTCAACCAGGTCAGCTTCGACGTGAAACGCGGTGAGGTCTTCACCCTGATCGGTCCCAACGGCGCGGGCAAGACGACGGTGTTCAACCTGATCAGCCGGATCTACACCCCGACCGCTGGGAGCCTGGCGTTCGAGGGCCGGCCGCTCGACAGCGTGGCGCCCCACGAGGTGGCGGGAAGCGGCATCGCCCGCACTTTCCAGAACATCGAGCTGTTCGAGCACGCCACCGTGTTGCAGAACCTGCTGATCGGGCGCCATATTCGGCGCCGTACCAGCGTCTGGAGTGAGCTGCTGTTCACCCAGGCAGTGCGCGCCGCCGAGCGCGAGACCCGGCGCAAGGTCGAAGAAGTGATCGACCTGCTGGATCTGCAACACCACCGCGACGTGCTGGTCGCGGGCCTGCCCTACGGCGTGCGCAAGGTCGTGGAACTGGCGCGCGCGCTGGCCACCGAACCGAAGCTGCTGCTGCTCGACGAACCGTCGTCGGGATTGAACGTCGAAGAAACCGGCGACATGGCATTCTGGATACAGGACATTCAGAGCGACCTCGGCATCACCATCCTGATGGTCGAGCATGACATGGGGCTGGTCTCCAAGGTCTCGGACCGCGTGCTCGCGATGAACCAGGGCGAGGTACTGACCGTGGGCACCCCGTCCGAAGTGCAGGCCCACCCCGTGGTGATCGAGGCCTACCTCGGCGCGGTGGACGACGTGGCATCCTTGCGTCGACCACCCGAACAGAGGTGGACGGCATGAGCGCGGTGATACAAGGCAGCGAGATCCTCGCGCTCAACAACGTCGAGAGTGCCTACGGCCCGATCAAGGCGATTCGGGGTGTGTCGCTCAAGGTCGATGCCGGGTGCATCGTCACCGTGCTCGGCTCCAACGGTGCGGGCAAGACGACGATCCTGAAAACCATCTCGGGCATCATCGATCCGTGCAAGGGCAGGGTCGTGTTTCGCGGCGAAGACATCACCGCGGCCGACCCGGCGCACCTCGTGCGCAGGGGTCTGAGCCACGTGCCCGAGGGCCGCGAGGTGTTCCCGCTGCTCTCGGTGCACGACAACCTGATCATGGGCGCCTACACGCGGCCCGACCGCGACGGCGTCGCGCGCGACATGGAAGCGGTGTACGGCTACTTCCCGATCCTGCGCGAGCGGGCGAAGCAGGATGCCGGGCTGCTCTCGGGCGGGCAGCAACAGATGCTCGCGATCGCGCGCGCCATTCTGGCCGCACCGCAACTGATCCTGCTCGACGAGCCGAGCCTGGGGCTGTCGCCGAAGCTGACGAAAGAGATCTTCGAGATCGTCGTACGCGTCAACCGCGAACGTGGCACGACCATTCTGCTGGTCGAGCAGAACGCCAACATGGCGCTCAACGCGGCCGACCACGGCTACGTGCTGGAGAACGGCC
Source organism: uncultured Rhizobacter sp. (assembly GCA_964247075.1). Taxonomy (GTDB): domain Bacteria; phylum Pseudomonadota; class Gammaproteobacteria; order Burkholderiales; family Burkholderiaceae_C; genus LMDS01. The sequence continues at coordinate 28,066 of CAXTSS010000025.1, forward strand.
GCATCGTCATGGACGACAGCTGCGATCGCCTGCGCGAAAAGGACGACATCAAGGAGTTCTACCTCGGCATGAAGGAAGCCGGCACGCGCGGCGACCGGCGCTGGAAAAAGAAGAAGACCTGGAGGTAGGCCATGGCGAATCTGTGGAACCAAGATCACTTCAAGAAGCGCCACGAGATCGTGATGCCGGGCGACACCCTTCCCGACATGTTCTGGAACGCCGTGCAGGCGCGCGGCGACCGCACCATCATGCGGCAGAAGGAGTACGGCATCTGGCAGGCGTGGACTTGGCACCAGGTCGGCCGTACGGTGCGCGAGCTGACGATGGGCCTCGTGGCTGTCGGCTTGCGCCCGAGCGAATGCGCGTCGATCCTGTCCAACACGTCGGTCGAGTGGGTCTGGTGCGACCTGGCGGTGCTCTCGGCCGGCGGCGTGGCCAATGGCATCTACCCGACTGATGCCACCGACCAGGTGCATTACCTCTGCGAGGACTCGCGCAGCGTCGTGGTGTTCGTCGAAGACGAGGAGCAACTCGACAAGGCGCTCGAAGCGCGCAAGAGCTTGCCGCTGCTGCGCAAGATCGTGCTGATCGACCCGACGGGGCTGGCCACCTTCAGCGACCCGATGGTGATCACGCTGGCCGAGCTGCGCGAGTTGGGCGCGGCCTTCGACGCGGCACACCCGGCCGAGTTCGACGCCGTGCGTTGCACGCGCCGCCCGCAGGATCTGGCCATCCTGGTCTACACGTCGGGCACCACGGGCCGGCCGAAGGGCGCGATGCAGTCGCACGCCAGCCTGCTGACCGCCGTGCGCGGCAACGACGCGGTCATGCCACAGGACGACACGGACGAACGGATGTGCTTTCTGCCGCTGTGCCACGTGGCGGAGCGAGTGGTCGGCATGTATTCGTCGCTCTACACCGGCACGAAGATGAATTTCTTGGAGAACCCCGACACGGTGCCCGAGAACGTGCGCGAGATCGCGCCCACCGTATTCGGCGGGGTACCGCGCCTGTGGGAGAAGTTCTATTCGGCAGTGACCATCGCGGTGAAAGAGGCCGGCCCGGTGCAGCAGCGCGCCTACGCGTGGGCCCTCTCGGTGGGCCACGAGGTCGCCGACCGGGTGCTCGCCGGCCAGCCCGTCAGCGCATGGCTGAAGCTGAAGTACGAACTGGCCGGGCTCGCGTCCCTCAACAATGTGCGCCGCTTCATCGGCATCCACCGCTGCCGATTCCTCATCACTGGCGCGGCGCCGATCGCACCGAACCTGATCCGCTGGTACCTCGCGCTCGGCGTACCGATGCTGGAAGGTTGGGGCCAGACAGAGTGCGCCGGTGTTGCCACGCTGATGTCGCCGGATGGCATTCGCCTGGGATCGATCGGGCGGGCCTGTGCCTTCAACGAAGTGCGGGTCGACGCAGCCACCGGCGAGTTGCTGGTACGCGGCTCGAATGTCTTCATGGGCTACCTCAACCAGCCGGAGAAAACCGCCGAGACGATCGACGCCGACGGCTGGCTGCACACCGGAGATGTCGGCGTGGCCGATGCCGACGGCTACTTCAGGATCACGGACCGCATGAAGGACATCATCATCACCGCCGGCGGCAAGAACATCACGCCGAGCGAGTGGGAGAACGAACTGAAGTTCTCGCTTTACGTGACCGACGCCATCGTCATCGGCGACCGGCGCTCCTACCTGACGGCGATCGTGATGATCGAACAAGAGAACGTCGAGAAGTTCGCGCAGGACCACGACATCGCCTTCTCCAACTACACCAGCCTGACGCGCGCGCCGGAGATTCGCGCCCTGATCCAGGGCGAGATCGACAAGATCAACAAGAAGTTTGCCCGCGTGGAGCAGATCAAGAAGTTCTTCCTGCTCGAAACGCAACTGTCGGCCGAGGACGAGGAAATCACGCCGACCATGAAGTTGAAACGCAAGCTCGTCCAGATCAAGTACGCCGAACAGATCGAAGCGATGTATCGGTAGCCGTCCTTTCACCCCATTAACAGGAGAAGATTCATGAAGCTCGCTCACACCACCGGCGCTGTGCTCGCTGCCCTGTCGCTGTGGACACAATCTGCGGCAGCTCAGCAGCAGGGCATCGCGAAAGACCAGATCCTCCTCGGCACCATCACCGACCTCTCCGGTCCGGTGGCCGGCTACGGCAAGGATGTGCGCAACGGCATGATGCTGCGCGTGGCCGAACTGAACGAACAGGGCGGTGTCGCCGGTCGCAAGATCAAGTTGCTCGTCGAAGATGCCGCCTACGACCCCAAGCGCACGGTGCTGGCGGCGGAGAAACTGGCCAGCCAGGACCGGGTATTCGCCGTGGTGGGCGTCATCGGCAGTGCGCACAACAACGCGGCCAACCCGGTGCTGTTCGCCAAGGGGGTTCCCAACCTGTTCCCGATGGCGTTGACCCGCGACATGTACGACCCGGTCAACAGGCTGAAGTACGCCATTTTCCCCGCGTCATTCGACCAGATCAGCGCGGTGGTGCCGCGGTTGTTCCGGGAGAAGGGTGCGAAGAAGGCCTGCGCGATCTACCAGGACGACGACTACGGTACGGAGGTCTTGCGCGGCGCCGAAGCGGGGCTGAAGACGATCAACGTCGAGATCGCCGAGAAGACGAGCTTCAAGCGCGGCGCGACCGACTTCTCGTCCCAGGTGGCCCGTTTGAAAGGCGCCGGCTGCGACTTCGTCGTGATGGGCACTGTCATTCGCGAAAGCGTGGGCGCCCTGGTCGAGGCGCGCAAGCTGCAGTTCAACGCGACGATGGTTGCGCCCTCGTCGGCATACACCGACCTGATTCCGCGGCTGGGCGGCAAGGCGGTGGACGGCTTCTATGCCGCCACCACCGCGCAGCATCCCTATTTGGACGACGCATCGCCGCAGATCCGCTTCTGGGCCAACAAGTACCAGACGATGTTCAACGACCCGCCGTCGGTCGGCTCGGTGTACGGCTACACGATGATCGACGTGCTCGCCCGCGGTCTGCAGCGCGCTGGCTCGAATTTGACGGCTGACACGTTCGTCAAGGCAATGGAAAGCTTGAACGCCATTCCGGGCGACATCTTCGGTAATCCACCGATGGGCTTTTCGGCCAGCAACCATCTGGCGTCGGGCGCGGTTCGCCTTTCGCAGATCCAGGACGGTCGCTGGAAGGTGGTTCTCGACTACGGCCAGATGAAGTGACCCGGTCGACATGAGTCCGAAGTTAGCTTCGAGGAGCTTCCGATGACGCGCAAGGTCTGTGTGGTCGGCGTCGGCGTGCTGCCGTTCGCCAAGCCGGGCGCGAGCGCGCCCTACCCGGTGATGGGGGCCGAGGCGGCGAAGGCGGCGCTCGCCGACGCCGGTGTCGGCTACCAGCATGTCGAGCAGGTCTACGCCGGCTTCGTCTACGGCGACTCTTGCAGCGGGCAGGCCGCGGCCTACCACGTGGGCCTGAGCGGTGTGCCGATCATCAACGTCAACAACAATTGCGCGACCGGCTCGACCGCGCTCTACCTCGCGCGCCAGGCGATCGCGAGCGGCGCTGCACAGTGCGTGCTGGCGATTGGCTTCGAGCAGATGCAGCGTGGTGCGCTCGGTGTGCACTACACCGATCGGCCCGACCCGTCGCAACGCCTGCTCGACGTCATGGCCGCGACGCAGGGCACCGACCCCGGCGCGCCGATCGCCGCGCAACTGTTCGGCGGCGCCGGCCGCATGCACATGCAGCTCTACGGAACGCGCGCCGAGACCTTCGCACGGATCTCGGTGAAGGCGCGCCGCCACGCCGCCAACAATCCGCTCGCCTTGTTACGGGCGCCGGTCACGCTCGACGAGGTGCTGACCTCGCCGATGGTGTTCGATCCGCTGACGCGACTGCAGTGCTGCCCACCGACCTGCGGCGGCGCCGCAGCGCTGCTGTGCTCGGACGAATTCGCCGCACGCCACGGGCTGAACTGCAGCGTCGTGATCGCGGGCCAGGCGATGACGACCGACGGCAACAGCAGCTTCGACGAGAACGACATGCGCAAGCTCGTCGGCTACGACATGAGCCGCCGCGCCGCGAACAGCGTCTACGAGGCCAGCGGCATCGGCCCCGAAGACGTGCAGGTCGTCGAACTGCACGACTGCTTCACCACCAACGAGCTGATCAGCTACGAAGCGCTCGGCCTGGCGCCCGAAGGCGGTGCAGAAAAATTCATCCTCGACGGCGACAACACCTACGGCGGGCGTGTGGTCACGAATCCGTCGGGCGGCCTGCTGTCCAAGGGCCATCCGCTCGGTGCGACCGGCCTGGCGCAGTGCGCAGAGCTGGTCTGGCAACTGCGCGGCCAGGCCGGTGCACGCCAGGTCGCCGGGGCGCGCGTCGCACTCCAGCACAATCTAGGTCTTGGGGGCGCGTGCGTGGTCACGCTGTACACCCGAGGTTGACCGATGTCATCGCGCCCGTTTGAACGACTTGGGTTCGCCAAGGGAGCACACGCCATGCCGGCAGGGCAGGAAGAAAGTGGCAGCTCGAACTTGTTCGTCGGTGTCGCTGCCAATACTGCGCCCGGCTATCCGGCTTCGGGGGCGAGCCCGGTGGCACGCGCGCGGCCGGTGGCCATCGCCTCCAAGCTGAACCCGCCCGTCGGTACCGCGTTCGAGATCGCGCGCACGGCCGTTTGCGAACAGATCTTCGCGGCCGGCGCGGCGCGGCTGGTGCTGCTGCGCGCGCCCGCCGGCTTCGGCAAGACCACCGTGATGCTGCAGGTGCGGCAGCGTTTCGCCGAGACCGGCCTTCCGACCGCCTGGCTCACGCTCGACCGCGCGGACAACGATGTCGCCCGCTTTCTCGTCGTGCTTGCCGCGGCGCTCGATCCGCTCCTCCCGGGCCTGGCGACGCAGGGCGCCCATGCACACGGCGACGGCCCCGACGACATCGCGTTCGCGCTCGTCGACCGCGTGGCGGCGCACCCCGCGCCCTTCGCCTTGTTCCTCGACGATTTCGAGGCGCTGCAGAACCCGGCTGTGCTCGGCCTCGTCGGCGAACTGATCGACCAGCTGCCGCGAGGCGCGCAGCTGATCGTCGGCTCGCGTGGCGTGCCCGACCTGAGCCTGGGCCGCCTGCGCGCGCGTGGCCGCCTGCTCGAGATCGAGCCGACGCAGTTGCGCTTCTCGGTCGCCGAGGCAGATGGCTTTCTGCGCGAACGCCGCGGACTCGTGTTGCAGGCCGACGATGTCCTGCGCCTGCACCGCAGCACCGAGGGCTGGGCGGCAGCGCTTTGGCTCGCGTCGGTGTCGCTCGAACACCGTGACGAACCGGGCCCGTTCATCGCCGGTTTCTCCGGCTCGAACGCTGCCGTGGTCGACTACCTGATCGAAGACGTGCTCGCGCGCCAGAGCGAAGACGTGCGCGGCTTCCTGCTGCGCACCAGCATCCTCACTCATCTGAACGCTTCGTTGTGCAACTCGATACTGGGCCGCAACGACAGCGCCGCCCTGCTGGAGCAACTGGAGCACGCCAACCTCTTTCTGATGCCGCTGCACGCCGATCGCAGCGCCTACCGCTATCACGGCATGTTTGCCGAGTTCCTGCGCGCGCTGTTGTTGCGGCAGCACGGAGCGGAAGTTCCGGCATTGCATCAGGCAGCGGCGCGCTGGTTCGCGTCGCAGGATCGGCCGGTGCCGGCGATCGAGCATGCGCTGGCGGCTGGCGACCTGGCCTGCGCGATGCCGTTGCTCACGGCCCATGCCCAGTCCTTACTCGACCAGGGCCGGGTTCGGCTGCTGTCGCGATGGCTCGATCCGCTGCTGCAAAAGGGCCAGCTCGATGCCCGGCCGATGCTGCAGGTCGTGCACACCTGGGCGGTGTGTCTCGCGCGCGGGCCGCGCGAGGCGGGTGCCTTGCTCGATCGGCTCGAAGCGCAGGGCTCGCCCGACGCCGAGGTGCGCGCCCACCGGCTCGCGATGAGGCCGCTGTTCCTGGTGCTCACCGACCGCACCGACGAGGCCGCCGCGCTCGCCACCGCACTGCTGAACGAGCTGCCCTTGACCGTGGCCTTCGTGCGCGGCTTCCTGGAAATCGTGCTCGCCAACCTTGCGATGATCGCCGGGCATTACCATGAGGCATTGCGCCTGATCGATGCCGCGCGCAGCCGCCAGACCGAGCACGGCAGCAGCTTCAACTTCACGCTCTCCGAAGCTGCCGAGGCAGCGGTGGATTTGACGCAGGGCCGCCTGCGCAAGGCCATCGCCCGGCTGCGGCTGGCGGTGAGCACCGGCACGGTCGATGCCACGCGTTCGACCAACGGCAACGCGATGGCCGGCGTCTTGCTCGCCGAAGCCTTGTACGAAGCCGACCACTGCGAGCAGGCCGAGCGTCTGCTTGCGGTCTACATCCCGCTGATCCGCCGGGTCGGCATCCCGGATCAGCTGATCATTGCCCACATCGTGATGGCGCGAATCGCCTTCGATCAGGGCGATGGCGAGCGTGCGTTGCAGTTGCTGACCGAGCTCGAACACATCGGCCACCGCGACGGCCTCCCGCGTGTGGTGGCGAGTGCGCGCATCGAGCGTGTGCGCATGCTGCTGGCCGAGGAGCAGGTGGCGCGCGCTCGAACCGAGCTAGATCGCTGTGGCGACAAGGCGCTGTGGGCGCGTGTGACACGGCTCTCGCTGCGTGCGAACGAGGTCGAGACTCTCGATTTGGCGTGGGCACGCTGGGCGGTGCCGAGCGGACACGCCGGCGAGGTGGTGGTGAGCCTGCGCAGTGAGCTCGACGCGGCCGAACGCGCGCACCGCGAACGCCGAGCGCTCACGCTGCGCCTGCTGCTGGCGCAGGCGCTGTACCGCGACAACCAGGGCAAGAAGGCGATGCGGGTGCTGGCCAAGGCCGTGCGACTGGCGGCGGCCGAGGGATACGTGCGGGCCTTTCTCGTCGAAGGCCGCCAGCTGATCGCGATGCTGCGCGAACTTCGCGAGATACCGACGCTGCTTCTCGAAGAAGGCGGCAGCGAAGCTTCGATAGGGTTCGTCGACCGGCTGCTGCGTGAGCCCGAGGGCCGGCGTACCGAATCGGCCACCGATGCGCCGCGCACCGTCGAGTCGACGCCGCCCGGCGAGCTGCTGACACGCAAGGAGATTCAGGTGCTGCGCCTAGCGGCCGAGGGCCTCTCGAACGACGAACTCGCCGTCCGTCTGTTCGTCGCCGAAACGACGGTGCGCACCCATCTGCGCAACATCAATGTAAAGCTCGACGCGCGCAACCGCATGGAAGCGATCGCCCGGGCGCGCAGATCAGGGCTGCTCCCGTGAGCCGAGGACCCCGCAATTCGCCGGATCGGACGATACATGGCGCGCAGCGTGCGGCCAGACTCAGCAATGCCGTGCTGAACGAGCGCGAGGCACCGACGGAGACAGTTCATGTTCTGTGTCAACCGGCCGCGGCACGCCGTCGACCTATCACGCTACGAACCGCTCGGCCTGCAAGCGGCCCGCTCTGCACGTTCGTGATGATCGGTTCGACGTGCATCGCGATCGATGCACTGGCCTCTGACTCGGGCCAGGTCGCGTACGACGGCCTGTTCGCGCACAAGCACAAGCGCGAGCGCTTGCAGATGCACGTGGCAGATGGCGCAAAGCAGCCCGACGCCCCGGGCGAAGCGTCGCCCTTCGTCTGAAGGACCAAACCCATGGCATTGCCCAGACTTTTCCATCAGCGCCTCTGGTGGCACTGCTCGTGGTGCCGATGTTCCTCGTCTCCGGCCCCTGGCTCGTGATCGCCTGTTGCCGAGCATGGGTGGCGGGTACCCTCCCATCGCTCAATGCACTCTCGACCGAAGGCTTCGCCGATTGGCTGCAGGCCATCGCCGCCGAGGTGAGTGGCGCGGAGTCGGCCCCGTTCGGTGTCAACCTGATCCTGCACACCAGTAACCCGCGCCGCGAGGTTGACCTCGCGGCGATCGTGCGGCACCGCGGCCGTTAGTGATAACGAGTCTGGGCAACCCGGCCGATGCGGTCGAGGCCGTGCATGCTTACGGTGGCGTGGTGTTCAGCGACGTGGTGCATGCCGGCCACGCGCGCAAGTGCATTGCCGCCGGGCCCGACTGGCTGATCGCCGTGGGGAGCGGGGCGGGTAGTCACGCGGGCTGGCAAAGCCTTTTCAGCCTGACCCGTGAACTGCGCGAGTTTTGGCACGGCACGCTCGTGGTTGGCGGAGCCATCGGCGACGGCAACGCCGTGCGCGCGGCCGAAGTGCTGGGCGTCGATCTGGCCTGCGTGGGTACGCGCTTCATCGCCACGACGGAGTCTCGCGCCGAGGTCGGGTTCAAGCAGATGCTGCTCGATGCCGGCGCGGGTGACATCGTCTACACCGTTGTGGTCTCGGGCACGCCCGCGAATTTCATGCGGGCGAGTCTGGAGCAGGCTTATGGTGCTGACTGGCCCCGCGTGGCTGCTGAGAGCGGCAGCGATGGGCCGAAGGCGTGGCGCGATGCGTGGAGCGCAGGCCGCGGCGTGGCGACGATTCACGATTTGCATACCACCGCTGAATTTGTCGCGCAACTGAGGCTCGACCATCGAATCGCCTCGGCACTGCCCCGCAGCGAGGCGCTTGCCAACTGGCTCACCGAATTGGAGACGTGACCATGCGTTTGACCCAGGCGCTCGAGAAGGAGCGACAACAGAACCCCGATCGCACGGCGGCCGCTTGCGGTGCCCGGCGCAGCACGTTTGCCGAACTTGGCGCAGGTGTCGAGCGCGTGGCCGGTGCCTTGCGGGCGTTGGGCACCGGCCCGGGTAACCGGGTCGGCATGCCCGGCCCGTACACCGATCGCTTCCTCAAGGCCTCCTGCTACGGTACATGGTGGCTCGGCGCGGTGCTGGTGCCGGTCAACTGCCGCTGGAGCGCCGACGAGATCGCCCGTTCGCTCGACGATGCCGGTGCGCAGCAGCGGCTCGTCGACGACCCGCTGGCTGCGATGCTGCTGGCCCTGCGTGAACGCAGCCGGACGCTGCGCACGGTGGTCTACCTCGGGGACGGCCCGCTGCCCGAGGGTGCGCTCGACTGGAAGGCGCTGCTGACCGTCGCACAGCCGGTGCCCGACGTGGGGGTCGGCGGTAACGCCGCGGCGGTGCTCTTCTACACCGGCGGCACCACCGGCCGGGCCAAGGGTGTGCTGCTGTCGCATGCGAGCCTGTACGTTACGACGCTGGCTTCGATCGCCATCGGCCAGCGCGCACCGGGTGCGGTCTGCCTGCATTCGTTGCCGATGTTCCTTGTGGGCGGCCTCGCGGTCGTGCTGCAGGCGATGGCCGGGCAGAGCACCCATGTCATGCTGCCCGCGTTCGATCCGGCCGTGTTTCTGTCGCTGATCGCGCAGGAGCGTGTCACCGAAGCCGCGCTGGTACCGGCCATGATCAAGCGCGTAGTCGATTGCCCGGCATCGCGCGAAGTCGATCTCGCCAGCCTGGAGCGGCTCTACTACGGGGCTTCGCCGATCACCGCCACCTTGCTCGAACAGACCCTCTTGGCGCTGCCCGGCGTGTTTCAGTGCGCGGTACTCGGGGTACCCGACGCCGATTCGGGTGAGCGCGTGCATGCGGTGATGGTGTTGCAGCTGGGCGCCACGGTCGACGCGGAAGCCGTGATCGCGCGCTGCAAGCTACTGATCGCCGGCTACAAGTGCCGGCGTAGTGCGGAGTTCCGCAGCGAGCTGCCGATCTCCGGTGCCGGAAAGCTGCTGAAGTACAAACTGCGCGAGGCCTACTGGGTCGGCCAGCCGCGTCATGTCGGTTGAAGGAGAACTGTCGATGATGAAACGCGAAATATTCAGCCCCGAACACGAACAGTTCCGCGACACGGTGCGGCGCTTCCTGCTGGCGGAGGTGGTTCCGAACATGGAGCGCTGGGAAGCCCGCAGCGGTTTCGAGCACGGCATGTTCGATGCAGCTGGCGCCGCTGGGTTGCTATGCCCGACCGTGCCTGAGGCCTACGGCGGGCCCGGCGCCGATTTGCTGTATTCGGCCGTCGTGCTGGAAGGAGCGGCCCAGTACAGCAACTTCGGCCTGTCGCTGACGATGCACTCCGAAATCGTCACCAACTACCTGCTGCACTACGGCAGCGAAGCGTTGAAGCTGCAGTGGCTGCCGCGCATGGTTACGGGCGAATGCGTGGGTGCACTCGCGATGACCGAGCCCGGCACCGGCTCCGATGTGAAGGCCGTGCGCACGAGCGCCGTGCGCGACGGCGATCACTTCGTGCTGTCGGGTTCGAAGACTTTCATCTCGAATGCGACGGTGTGCGATGTGGTGATCGTGGTCGCGAAGACCAACCCCGCCGCCGGGGCCAAGGGCGTGAGCCTGCTGCTGGTCGACACGCGCCTGCCCGGTGTGAGCAAGGGCGCGCCTCTGAAGAAGATGGGCCTGAAGTCGCAGGACACGGGTGAGTTGTTCTTCGAGAAGGTGCGCGTGCCCGCCGACCAGTTGATCGGCGAAGAGAACCAGGGCTTCGTGTACTTGATGCAGGAGCTGCCGTGGGAGCGGCTGCAGATCGCCATCTCCGCCATCGCCGCAGCCGAAGCCGCGTACGGCTGGACGCTGGCTTACGTTCGCGAACGCAAGGCCTTCGGCCAGGCTGTGGTGGATTTCCAGAACACCCGCTTCGTGCTCGCCGAACTCAAGACCGAGATCCAGATCGGTCGCACCTTCGTCGACCGCTGCCTGCAACTTCTGCTGCGCGGCGAGCTTGATGCGCAGGCCGCCTCGATGGCCAAGTACTGGTGCAGCGATCTGCAGGGCAAGGTCGTCGATGTCGGCGTGCAACTGCACGGCGGCTACGGGTACATGGCCGAGTACCCGATCGCGCGTGCGTATGTGGACGCGCGTGCGCAGCGTATCTATGGCGGGACGAACGAGATCATGAAGGAGCTGATCGCTCGGGACCTGTAGTCCGCGTCACATCAGGAAATGCAGCCCGCGTGACGCCTTGCTGTAGTGGCTGGCGACGCGTCGCATCGGCCGGGTGACCGGACATCGCGCGCGCACCGACAATGAATCCTTGGGAGACGGCTACCCCGGCTTTTCGGCGAGGAAGCCGCGCAGAAACAAGTGCGAGATTCGATCGCAGAGTTCCTGAGGCTTTATCTTGCCGCTCGGTTTGTACCAAGTGTCGGTCCAGTTCAGCATGCCGATCAGAAGCATCGTGTAGGGCTTGTACACATGTTCTGGCAAGCCGGGATTCAATTGTTGCAGCAGCGCAGCCACAAGATCGGTGACCTTCGTCTCCAACTCGATCAATGGAGCCTGCATGGACTTCGGCAGGAACTTCACGTCATTCATCGCGCTCACGTGCCGTCGCCTCGACTGGGCAGACTTCTGCGCGAACACTTGAACGAAAGCTTCGAAACGATCCTTGTTTGAGCCCGCCAGCGTATTGACCTCCTCGACGCCAGTGATGACCTTCTCGAGATGCTCCCGCAGCATGTCGAACAACAGATCGTCCTTCGTGGAGAAGTAGTGATAGAGCATCGACTTCGATGCTCCGCACGCTTTTGCGATGTCCTGCATCTTGGCGTTCGGATAGCCCACCTTGGCAAACAGCGCTGCAGCACTGTCGAGAATGGACTGCGCCTTCGAATCGTAGTCGTCTGCACGCACGCGTGGCATTGAATCATTTCCTGGTCTAGAGCGTTCGAAAGCCCGGGATGGGGCGGCCGTCTATTGAAGATGTCACCTGGGGATGGTTGGGGTGGACCAAGAAGAAGCACATCACAGGTTGACTCAGATCAAGCTAAAATAAGCCGACGCGTCGGTCGATAATGTAAATGAAATTGACTGCGGAAACCCCAATGACCGAATTCGACTTCAACGAGCCGACGATGCTCGACGATGACCACCGCATGATCCGCGCGCAGATACGCCGGTATGTCGAACAGGTCATCATGCCGCAGGCCGATGCGTGGGAACAAGCCGGCGAGATCCCGCGCGCGGCGTTTCGCCAATTTGGCGAGCTCGGCTTTCTGGGCATGCGCCACCCGGTCGAATACGGCGGCGGCGGGCTCGGAGCGATGGCGTCGGTGATCCTGGGTGAAGAGCTCTCTCGCTCCACCTACGGGGGCGTGGCTTCGGCGTTCACGGTGCACAGCGACATGTCGGTCGGCCACATCGCGCACCGCGGCACGCACGCGCAGAAGCAGCGCTACTTGCCGGCTTGCTGCGGCGGTGAAAAGGTCGGCGCCGTCTGCGTGACCGAGCCGCACGCCGGCTCCGACGTGGCCGGCCTCAAAACCCGCGCGGTTCGTGACGCCGACGGCTGGGTGCTGAACGGCTCCAAGACCTTCATCACCAACGGCGTCTACGGCGACATCTACATCGTCGCGGCGCGCACCGACACGCACGCGAAGGGCAGCCGCGGCATCTCGCTGTTCATCGTCGAGAAGGGCAACCCGGGCCTGAAGGTCACGCGCAAGTTCGACAAACACGGCTGGCGCGCTTCCGACACCGCCGAGCTGTTCCTCGACGACCTGCGTCTGCCCGCCGACGCGCTGCTGGGCGAAGAGGGCGAGGGCTTCTACTACATCATGAGCACGTTCCAGAACGAGCGCCTGGTGGCCGGCGCGATGAGCGTGGGGCAGTGCTCGAAGGCGATCGAACTGACGGTCGACTACGTGCGCCAGCGTCGGGCCTTCGGCAAGACCTTGTGGGAGCAGCCGGTGGTGCGCAACAAGCTGGCCTGGATGGCTGCCAAGTCGGCCGCGGCGCGCGCGCTGGTGTACCAGTGCGCGCAGATGATCGACGAAGGCAAGGACACCGTGCGCGAGGTCTCGATGCTCAAGGCTTACGCCTGTGAAACCCTGCAGGAAGTGGTTTACGGCTGCCTGCAGTTGCACGGCGGCACCGGCTACATCACCGGCACGCCGATCGAGCGCATGGCGCGTGATGCACGCATCCTGACCATCGGCGGTGGCGCCACCGAGGTGATGCTCGAGGAAGTCGCGAAGCGCATGTGAGCCGACTGATGACGCCGCTCGCGCCCACCGGCTGCCGTCAGGTTCACCTGCGACGCCTCACCTGCAGGCGCTTACAGCGCGACGACGGGCTGTGGGACACCGAAGGCCGCCTGACCGTCACCAAGCCTGAGGCGGTGTCGCCGCCAGAGCGAGAGGTGCAGGCTGATGAGGCGATTCACGACATGCTTGTGTGCCTGTCGATCGATCGCGAGTTCCTGATTCGCGACGCCTCCGCACGCACGCTGAGCGCGTCCAGTGATTGTTTCGCGGCGTGCTCGGCTGCACACACCTCACCGAACTGCTGCCGCCGATGACGACCACCGCCTCCAGGGGCCTGGGACCGAACGCTCGAAGGCAGGCGACTCAGCCGCGACCGGCAGTTCGACACTCGGCGGCGGCCCTGCGCTGCGGCTCGACGGCGAAGTGGTGCGCCTGCATTTCCAGAACGCCATCGCCAAGCGCTGATGCATCCCTGGTCAACAACCTGTGTGCCCCCCAGACCCGGCAACCTCGAAGGACCTGGGATGAATGAATCGACTCAGGGCCTCGGCGCCGTCCTCTTCGACACGAGGGACGGCGTCGCCACGCTGACGCTCAACGAGCCTGCGAAGATGAACGCGCTGACACCCGCGCTGATGGCGGGTGCGCTCTGCGCACTCGATCGCGTGCGTGCGGACACCTCCATCCGCGTGCTCATTGTCGCGGCCAACGGCAAGGGCTTCAGCAGCGGTGCCGACCTTGCCGCACTCAGCGAGTCGCCCACCGATGGTCGCAGTCGGGGTGACCATGTTGGCCACCTGATCGACACCGGTGGTAAGCCGCTGGTCATGGGTTTGCGCGAGCTGCCGGTGCCTGTGGTGTGTGCCGTCCACGGGGCTGTGGCGGGTGGCGGCGTGGGCATCGCGCTCGCCGCTGACATCGTTGTCGCGGCGCGCTCCGCCTACTTCCTGCTGCCCTTCGTACCCGCCCTCGGCCTGGTGCCCGACATGGGCAGCGCCTGGTTCATGCCGCGCGCAATCGGTATCGCGCGGTCGGTCGGCCTCACGCTGCTCGGCGAACGCCTGAGTGCGGAACAGGCCGCGCAGTGGGGCCTGATCTGGGCGTGCGTTGACGACGCGATGCTGAAGGACGAAGTCGCGCGCATCGCTGCGCGCCTCGCGGCATTGCCGGCGCATGCGGCGCTCGAAACGCGTGCGCTGTTCAAGACCGCAGGTTCCAACACGCTCGATGCGCAACTCGCCTACGAGCGCGACCGGCAGCGCGAGCTGGTCGACAGCGAATGCTTTGCCGAGGGCGTCGCAGCGTTCGGCGGGAGGCGGCGCCCTGTGTTCGCTGGTCGCAAGGCGAGTTGAACCATGGCCCGATTCCCGGTCGCGTGTACCTCCAGCCGACGTGCATTCTTGACTTCGAAGCCCCGCCTGTAGAACGCTTCACAAGCGAGGCCACGCAGCGCCACCGAGCGCGCAATGAAGCTCTTCTAGCGCGCCGCCGACCGAGTTCGATGGACCGGCCGACGTGGCGATCCGGCAGTTCGACGCTGAGGGCGTGCGCCACATGAGTGAGCTGCGCGAGTCCGGTGACTGGCTTGAACTGCCATATTCCCGCATTCGCGACGACTTTCGCGGTTACTGCCCGTCGTCCTTGTGGGCTGTGAAGGGAGCCGATCCCCACTTCTAAGGCGCGGCGCGGTCGCCGATTCGTCGGATGCGACGATACCTGCGAAGGCCTCGCGCGAGACAGTTGCGGCAATGAACGAAGCTCTTCAAGCTCCCGTCGCGCCCACGGGCCTCGCGCTGCATCACGACGGCACGGTCGCGACCATCGTGATCGATCTGCCCCAGGCCAAGAACAGTTTTCGCGCCGCTGATGTGCAGCGCTTCGGTATGCTGCTTGAGGAGGTCCGTGCCTCGGGCGCTCGCTGCCTGCTGATCCGAGGCGCAGGCCCCGTGTTCTCCGCGGGGTGGGACATCGGTTCGATCGATCCGAAGGCTGACGACCCGATGGCGATGATCACCGGTGTGGTTGGTCCGTTCTGCCGCCAGTTGCGCGAGCTGCCGCTGCCGACGATCGCAGCGGTGACCGGGCCGGCGCTCGGCTTTGGGTTCGGGCTCGCGTTGTCATGCGACATCTGTATCGCCGATGAGACCGCCTTGTTCGGCAGCCCGTTTCGTCACATCGGCATGGTGCCCGACAGCGGCGCCCACTACTTGCTGCTGAGCCGGCTCGGCCATGCGATGGCGTCGGAGCTGATCTACACGGGTCGACTGCTCAGCGGAGCCGAGGCGGCCCAGCTCAGGTTGATCAATCGCGCCGTGCCGAAGGGAACCGCAATCGAAGTTGCCAATGAGCTGGCGACGAACATCGCGTCGGGACCGACGCAGGCGTTCCGTCTTTCGAAGGAAGTCCTGCTGCGGGGCGGCGACTTCGATCAGATGGTTGCGCACGAGGCCCAGCAGCTTCACAAAGTGTTTGCAAGCGTCGACCTTCACGAAGGCATCGACGCATTTCAGCAGCGGCGCAAGCCGCGCTTCATCGGCCGCTGAGCGACCGACCTCCCGCGATCCCTGGCAGCGAAAGAACGACGATG
>CAXTSS010000026.1:0-40048 GCA_964247075.1 uncultured Rhizobacter sp.
TACGTCGCGAACAACGTCTGCAGCGCGGTCGAATACTTCCGCAAGCTCGGCGGCAACGTCGGCGTGGCCGGCATGGTGATCAACCGCGACGACGGCACCGGCGAGGCGGCGGCCTTCGCCACGCAGGTCGGCATCCCGGTGCTCTCGACCATCCCCGCGAACGAAGACATCCGCCGCAAGAGCGCCAGCTACGAAATCATCGGCCGACCCGGCTCGCCCTGGGGGCCGATGTTCGCCGAGCTGGCCGAGAACGTCGGCACCTCGACGCCGATGCGGCCGAAGCCGATGACGCAGGACGCGCTGCTCGGCCTGTTCTCCGCCGCGTCTGTCGGCCGCGACGTGGTGCTCGAGCCGGCGACGCAGTTCGACATGTGCGGCAAGACCGAATCGAAGAAGGAAACCCTCGAAGTCGTGTACGACGAGGTCTGATCCTGTGAACGCCACGACCATTCCCATCGTCCCGCTGAAGGTGGCCACGGCCATCGAAGGCGACGGCATGGGCTGCCACTCGGGCGGCGAGGCGATGCTGGCCGCGGCCAAGTCGGCCGGCAAGTCGGCGGTGCTCGACCAGTACGCCAAAGACTATCCGAAAGACCCGAAGGCCGGCCCGCACGATCAGCCGCAAAGCATGTGCCCCGCATTCGGCTCGCTGCGCGTCGGGCTGCGCATGCGCCGCACGATGACGATCCTGTCGGGCTCGGCCTGCTGCGTCTACGGCCTGACCTTCACGTCGCACTTCTACGGCGCGAAGCGCAGTGTCGGCTACGTGCCGTTCAACAGCGAATCGCTGGTCACCGGCAAGCTGTTCGAGGACATCCGCGAGGCGGTGCATGCGCAGGCCGATCCGTCGAAGTTCGATGCGATCGTGATCATCAACCTGTGCGTGCCGACCGCCAGCGGCGTGCCGCTGCAGATCCTGCCGAAGGAGATCAACGGCGTGCGCATCATCGGCATCGACGTGCCGGGCTTCGGCGTGCCGACGCACGCCGAGGCGAAGGACGTGCTGGCCGGTGCGATGCTGAAGTACGCACGCGCCGAGATCCAGGCGGGCCCGGTGCAGGCACCGCGCGCGGGCCGCTCGACCAAGCCGACGATCACCTTGCTCGGCGAGATGTTCCCCGCCGACCCGATGATCATCGGGATGATGCTGGAGCCGATGGGCCTGGCCGCCGGCCCGGTCGTGCCGACGCGCGAATGGCGCGAGCTGTATGCCGCGCTCGACTGCGCGGCGGTCGCGGCGATCCATCCGTTCTACACCGCGAGCATCCGCGAGTTCGAGGCCGCCGGCCGCACGGTCATCGGCTCGGCGCCGGTCGGTCACGATGGCACCGAAGCCTGGCTGCAGGCGATCGGCAACGCGACGAATGTGGCGCAGGACAAGATCGACGCGGTCAAGAACCGCATGCTGCCGGCCATCAAGGGCGCGCTCGCGAAGATGCCGATCACCGGCCGCATCACGCTGAGCGGCTACGAAGGCTCGGAGCTGCTGGTCGGCCGGCTGCTCGTCGAGAGCGGCGCCGATCTGCGCTACGTCGGCACCGCGTGCCCGCGCACCGTGTGGAGCGATGCCGATCGGCAGTGGCTCGAGGCTAAGGGCGTGCACGTCCAGTTCCGCGCCTCGCTCGAACAGGATCTCGCGGCGATGCACGAATGGCAACCCGATCTTGCGATCGGCACCACGCCGGTCGTGCAGGCCGCGAAGGAGCTGACGATTCCGTCGCTCTACTTCACGAACCTGATCTCGGCGCGCCCGCTGATGGGCCCGGCCGGCGCGGGCTCGCTCGCGACGGTGATCAACGCGGCCATCGGCAACAAGGCCCGCTTCCAGCAGATGAAGGACTTCTTCGGCAGCACCGGCACCGCGCACGCGTCCGGCGTCTGGGAAGCGTCGAACGGCGTGCCGCAGGACCGCCCGGAGTTCAAGGCCGAGACCAAGCGCCAGGTCATGAAGATGATCAAGAAGCGCAAGGCCGAGGAGATGATCTGATGGCGCTGATCCTGGATCACGATCGCGCCGGCGGCTACTGGGGTGCCGTCTATGTGTTCACGGCGATCAAGGGATTGCAGGTGGTCATCGACGGCCCGGTCGGCTGCGAGAACCTGCCCGTCACTTCGGTGCTGCACTACACCGACGCGCTGCCGCCGCACGAACTGCCGATCGTCGTCACCGGCCTGGCCGAAGAGCAACTCGGTCGCGAAGGCACCGAAGGCTCGATGCGCCGCGCGCACGCGTCGCTCGACCCCGACCTGCCATCGGTCGTCGTCACCGGCTCGATCGCCGAGATGATCGGCGGCGGCGTCACGCCCGAGGGCACGAACCTGCAGCGCTTCCTGCCGCGCACCATCGACGAAGACCAGTGGCAGTGCGCGAACCGCGCGATGTTCTGGCTCTGGTCGGAGTACGGGCTGAAGAAGGTGCCTGCGCGCAAGCCGTTCGCGGACAGGCCGGTCGGCGAGAAGCCCCGCGTCAACATCATCGGCCCGAGCTACGGCACCTTCAACTCGCCGAGCGACCTGGCCGAGATTCGCCGCCTGGTGCAAGGCATCGGCGCAGAGATCAACATGGTGTTCCCGCTCGGCAGCCACCTGGCCGACGTGTCGCGTCTGGTCGAAGCCGACGTCAACATCTGCATGTACCGCGAGTTCGGCCGCATGCTGTGCGAGGCGCTCGAGCGGCCGTACCTTCAGGCGCCGATCGGCTTGCACAGCACGACGAAGTTCCTGCGCTCGCTCGGCGAGTTGCTCGGCCTCGACCCCGAGCCCTTCATCGAGCGCGAGAAGCACAGCACGATCAAGCCGATCTGGGACCTGTGGCGTTCGGTCACGCAGGACTTCTTCGGCACCGCCAGCTTCGCAGTCGTCGCGAACGAGACCTACACGCGCGGCATCCGGCACTTCCTCGAAGACGAGATGGGCCTGCCGTGTCACTTCGCGATCGCGCGCAAGCCGGGCGCGAAGACCGACAACGACGAGGTGCGGCGGCTCGTGAAAGACAAGACGCCGCTGGTGATGTACGGCAGCTACAACGAGCGCATGTACCTCGCCGAGATCGGCGGGGGCGGGATGATGAAGACGAGCTTCATCCCGGCGTCGTTCCCGCTGCCCATCATCCGCCGCCACACCGGCACGCCGTTCATGGGCTATGCGGGGGCCACGTACCTGATCCAGGAGTTCTGCAACGCGCTGTTCGATGCGCTGTTCCACATCCTGCCGTTGGGCACCGACCTCGACCGCGTCGACCCGACGCCGGCGCGCCTCGGTGACGAGCCGGCGCGCCCGTGGGACGACGACGCGCAAGCGCTGCTCGCCGAGTTCGTCGAGACGGAGCCGGTGCTGGTGCAGATCTCGGCCGCGAAGCGTTTGCGCGACCGCGCCGAGCGCGATGCGAAGCGCGATGGCGAAGAGCGCGTGACGGCGGCGCGTGTCGCGAAGTCGCGCGACGCCCTCAGACAAGGGGAGCCCGCATGAATTGCGCGGCCCCATCCGATTGCCGCGGCACCCGCCGTGACAAACCCCGCCGCGGGGGAATTTTCGCGGTGTTGGCCGAAAGGCCACAAGGGGCCGAACAGGCCCAGAAGGAGTAGAGACCATGGCTGACAGCAGGCAAGGCTCCCTGTCCGGATTGTCGGATCAGGAAGCCAAGGAGTTCCACGGCATTTTCATGACGAGCTTCATCATCTTCACGTTGATCGCAGTCGTCGCGCACTTCCTGGCATGGCAATGGCGGCCCTGGCTGCCCGGCGCCAGCGGCTACGCGTCGATCGTGAATGACGCCAAGGAGGTCGTGATGGCCTATATCGCGGTCGGATTCACCGCGTAGGAGGAAACAACATGTGGCGTATCTGGACACTTTTCGACCCGCGCAGGACGTTGATCGCCCTGTTCACCTTCCTGTTCGTGCTCGCGCTGGTGATTCACTTCATCCTGCTCAGCACCGATCGCTTCAACTGGCTCGAAGGCCCGCGCAAGGCGACCGCGGTGGCTGGTCAGATGTCGCCGATGCCGGCACCTGCCACGGCACCGGCGCCCAAGTAGCGCAAGCGAACTTGGTGGAAGCGGGCAGGGCGCGGCGTGACGCACCGCCCCCGCCCGCTGCAACGAGTCTGAAGGTGCGCGCGCCGGCAACGGCCGCGCCCCGATCCGGGTGGATGACGAGGAGCGCATCATGGCGATGCTGAGTTTCGAGCGCAAATACAGAGTCCGCGGCGGCACGCTGACCGGGGGCGATCTGTTCGACTTCTGGGTCGGGCCGTTCTTTGTCGGATTCTTCGGCGTGACCACGCTGTTCTTCGCGACGGTCGGCACCTTGCTGATCGTGTGGGGCGCGTCGCAAGGGCACACCTGGAACCTGTGGCAGATCTCGATCGCGCCACCCGATCTCAAATACGGGCTGGGCATGGCGCCGCTGATGGAAGGCGGGCTGTGGCAGCTGATCACGATCTGCGCGATCGGCGCGTTCGTGTCATGGGCGTTGCGCGAGGTCGAGATCTGTCGAAAGCTCGGCATCGGCTACCACGTGCCGTTCGCGTTCTCGGTCGCGATCCTGGCCTATGTGACGCTGGTGGTGATCCGCCCGGTGCTGCTCGGCGCGTGGGGCTATGGCTTCCCGTACGGGATCATGAGCCACCTCGACTGGGTCTCGAACACCGGCTACCAGTACCTGCACTTCCACTACAACCCGGCGCACATGCTGGGCGTGAGCTTCTTCTTCGCAACCGCGTTCGCGCTCTCGCTGCACGGCGGCTTGATCCTGTCGGCGACGAACCCGGCGAAGGGCGAGACGGTCAAGACCGCGGAGCACGAGAACACCTTCTTCCGCGACACCATCGGCTACTCGATTGGCACGCTCGGCATCCACCGGCTCGGCCTGTTCCTGGCGCTGTCGGCGGGCTTCTGGAGCGCCGTCTGCATCGTCATCAGCGGCCCCTTCTGGACCCGCGGCTGGCCCGAATGGTGGAGCTGGTGGCTGAACCTGCCCATCTGGAGATGATGACGACCCCAAGGTCGCCGCGTTGCGGCGCCCGCCCCCCGAGGGGAGCGAAGAAGCTTGGGACGGCCCGGCGCTTCTTCGATCCAGAGCAAGAACACAGCCCAAGGAGACCCTGATGGCTGAGTACCAGAACATCTTCACCCGCGTCCAGGCCTACGCACCGGCCTACATCGGCGTGCCGCTCGCGAGCGGCAACAAGGAGCGCGAGGGCCCGCCCGTGCACCTGCACTGGCTCGGCAAGATCGGCGACGCGCAGATCGGCCCGATCTACCTTGGCTGGCTCGGCCTGGCCTCGGCACTGTGCATGTTCATCTGCATCGAGATCATCGGGCTGAACATGCTGGCCTCCGTCAACTGGAGCCCGATCCAGTTCGTGCGCCAGCTGCCCTGGCTGGCGCTCGAGCCGCCGCCGCCGGGCATGGGGCTGAAGCTGTTTCCGCCACTGAACCAGGGTGGCTGGTGGCTGATGGCCGGCTTCTTCATGACGGCCTCCGTGCTGCTGTGGTGGACGCGCATGTACCGCCGCGCACGCGCGCTCGGCATGGGCACGCACGTGGCCTGGGCCTTCGCCGCAGCGATCTGGCTGATGCTGGTGCTGGGCTTCATCCGCCCGCTGCTGATGGGCTCGTGGGGCGAGGCGGTGCCGTTCGGCATCTTCCCGCACCTCGACTGGACGGCGGCGTTCTCGATCCGCTACGGCAACCTGTTCTACAACCCGTTCCACATGCTGTCGATCGCGTTCCTGTACGGCGCGACGCTGCTGTTCGCGATGCACGGCGCGACCATCCTCGCGGTCAGCCGCTTCGGTGGCGAGCGCGAGATCGAGCAGATCGTCGATCGCGGCACGGCGAGCGAACGCGCCGCGCTCTTCTGGCGCTGGACAATGGGTTTCAACGCGACGATGGAGTCCATCCACCGTTGGGGCTGGTGGTTCGCGGTGCTGTGCCCGCTGGTCGGCGGCATCGGCATCCTGCTCACCGGCACGGTGGTGGACAACTGGTACCTGTGGGCCGTGAAGCACCATGTGGCGCCGATCTACCCGGCCGTGTTCGCGCCGGTGATCGACCCGGCCACACTGCAAGGGGTCAAGCCATGATGCGCTTCATCAGTACCCGCGGCGCCGGTGCGGCGCTGCTCGCCGGCCTGATGCTGCTGGCCGGCTGCGAGCGTCCGCCGGTGGCCAGCGTGCAGCGCGGCTACCGCGGCACCGGCATGGACCAGGTCTACAACCCGCGCACGGTGGCGGCGCAGGCGTCGCTCAACGCGCTGCCGGCCGACACGCCGATGGTGCCGCCCGGTGGGCCGGCGGCATCGACCGTCTTCAAGAACGTCAAGGTCGTCGGCGATCTGGGCGTGGGCGAGTTCACGCGCCTGATGGTCTCGATGACGGCCTGGGTTTCACCCGATCAGGGCTGCGGCTACTGCCACAAGGCGGGTGAAGATTTTTCGAGCGACTCGCTCTACACCAAGGTCGTCGCGCGCCGCATGCTGCAGATGACGCGCCACATCAACGCCGACTGGAAGACCCACGTCGCCGAGACGGGCGTCACCTGCTACACCTGCCACCGCGGCCAGAACGTGCCGGCCAACGTGTGGTTCGCGCCGCCGGTGGACACGCACGCCGCCGGCATGGTCGGCAGCCACGCGGGGCAGAACGCGCCGGCCGGTTCGGTCGCGCTCGCGTCGCTGCCCTACGACCCGTTCACGCCATTCCTGGAGCAGCAGAACGAGATCCGCGTGATCGGCGCGAAGCCGCTCGCCGATGGCAACCGCAAGTCCACCAAGCAGACCGAGTACACGTACGGGCTGATGATGCACATGTCGAAGTCGCTCGGCGTGAACTGCACCTACTGCCACAACACGCGATCGTTCGCCGAGTGGGACGCGAGCACGCCGCAGCGCGCGACCGCGTGGTACGGCATTCGCATGACGCGCGACCTGAACACGCAATATCTCGACCCGCTCGCCGGCGTGTTCCCCGCGAACCGGCTAGGGCCGACCGGCGACGTGCCGAAGGCGAACTGCGCGACCTGCCACCAGGGCGCGTTCAAGCCGATGTACGGCGCGAACATGTTAAAGACCCACCCCGAGCTCGGCGGTGTGCGCGCGACGCTGACGCCGGGCGTGCCCGGCCCGGAGTTGTCGGCCACGGGGGCGGTGATCTACTTCGCGGTCGGCTCTGCCGCGCTGACCGACGAGACCAGCAAGGGCATCGCCCAGCTGGCCGATTCGCTGAAAGCGAATGCGGGTGCGAAGGTCGCGATCTCGGGCTTTCATTCTGCGTCGGGTGATCTGGCACAGAACCAGGAACTCGCAAAGCAGCGCGCGTTCTCGGTGCGCGACGCGCTCAAGGCCGCCGGCATTGCCGAGGATCGGGTGCTGCTGCAAAAGCCGATGTCGGCCGAGGCCAACCTGGCCGGCGAAGACCCGAAAGCGCGACGCGTGGACGTGGCCATCAAGTAGCGCGGCACGGGCCGCAAGTGCCGGCTCCCTATGATCGGGGCATGACCCCGTCACGGAGCCGCGCTTGACCCCGAGCCTCGCAGAACGCCTGAGAACCGAGACCCGAGCGCTGCACACCGCGGCAGAGCGCAGCGCGTTCATGGGGGCGTTGCTGCGCGGGCGCATGCAGCGACCGGCCTACTGCGCGCTGCTGCGCAACCTGCACGCGATCTACGCGGCAATGGAGCCGGCGTTGCAGCGGCACGCGCAATACCCGATGCTCGCGCCGGTGTTTCAGCCCGCGCTGTGGCGCACACGGGCGCTCGAGCAAGACCTGCACGCACTGCACGGCCCCGACTGGCCGGACGCACTGGCGCTGCAACCGGCCGCCGCGGGCTACCGCGGCAGGCTGGAGGAGCTCGAGACGAGCGCGCCCGGCTTGCTGCTGGCGCACGCCTATGTGCGCTACCTCGGCGACCTCAGCGGAGGGCAGCGGCTGCGCGACATCGTCGCGAACAGCGTGACGGCGACCGGCGTGCCGGCGGTGGCCTTCTACGACTTCGGCGATGCGGCGCGCACCCAAGGGCTGACGCGAGCGTTCCGCGCCGGCCTCGGCGCGGTCGCAGTCGATCGGCAGCAGGCGAACGCGCTGGTCGATGAGGCCAAGCTGGCTTTCGAGCTCCACCAGCGCTTGTTCGACGAACTCGCGCACGCATGGGGGCTGCTCGCCGCAGGTGCTGCGGACCGCTGACCCGGACGCCCGATACCAGGGCTCCTTTCACCACTTCTCCATGTACGGTCGCAGGTCGAGCTCGAACGTCCAGGCATCGCGCGGCTGGACGTGCAGTGTCCAGTAATTTTCGGCGATGTGGTCGGGGTTCAGGATGCCGTCCTGTTCCTTCAGTGCGTAACGCTCGGGGAAGGTGCTGCGGATGAATTCGGTGTCGATCGCGCCATCGACGACGACGTGCGCCACGTGGATGCCGCGCGGCCCGAGCTCGCGCGCCATGCTCTGCGCCAGCGCGCGCAGCGCATGCTTGGCACCGGCAAACGCGGCGAAGTTGGCCGAGCCGCGCAGGCCGGCGGTCGCACCGGTGAACAATATCGTGCCGCGCCCGCGCGCGACCATGCGCTTGGCGACCTCACGGCCGTTCAGGAAGCCGCCGAAGCAGGCCATCTCCCAGATCTTGAAATACTTGCGCGCGGTTTCCTCGAGGATGCTGCAAGGCACGTTCGCGCCGATGTTGAACACCATCACCTCGATCGGCCCGATGTCGCGCTCGATCTGCTCGACCAGCGCGACGACGGCTTCCTCCTTGCGCGCATCCGAGCCGAAGCCATGTGCGCGGTGGCCGGCGGCGCCGATGCTCTCGACCAGCGTTACCAGCTTGTCGGCCTCGCGCCGCGTCACGCACGCCACGTAGCCGCCGGCTGCGAAGCGCTTCGCGATCGCGCCGCCGGTGGCGTCGCCGGCGCCGATGATCAGCGCGACCCGGGGTGTCTGGTTTGTCGTCGTCATGGCAAGGGCTCCTGAGGGACCGCCATTCTGCGCCGGAGGCTTGTGTTCGCGCGGTTCGGCGCCACATCCGCGAGGCCCGCCCGAGGCCGGTTCCCACGTGCTAGCGGGGCACGGGCGCCAACATACAATCCGCAGGTTATGCCGCTGGCGTCGTGCCCGGCCCCACAGAGGAATTCCACGTGTTCATTTCCGAAGCCTTTGCGCAGACCGCGCCCGCCGCCGCCGATTCGCCGCTGGGCAGCATCGGCGGCATGCTGCCGTTCGTGCTGATGTTCGTGGTGCTGTACTTCGTGATGATCCGGCCGCAGATGAAGCGCCAGAAAGAAGCGAAGGCGATGATCGATGCGCTCGCGAAGGGCGACGAGGTCGTCACCAACGGCGGCATGCTCGGCAAGATTGCGAAGATCGGCGAGAGCTACCTGACGGTCGAGATCGCCCCCGGCGTCGAGATCCAGGTGCAGCGCGGTGCGGTCGTCCAGGTGCTGCCCAAAGGCACCGTCGCCACCAAATAACGATCGCACGCGCGGCGCTTCGGCCTCCCGAGGCGCGGCCCTAGGAACGACCTGATGAATCGCTACCCCGCCTGGAAATACGCGCTCCTCGTGATCGCCTTGCTCGTTGGTCTGGTCTACACGCTGCCCAACTTCTTCGGCGAGGCGCCGGCCGTGCAGGTCAGCAGCGGCAAGGCCACGCTCAAGCTCGATCCGACGATGGCGCCGCGCATCGAAGGCGTGCTGGCCAAGGCCGGTCTGAAGGCCGACTTCGTGCAGTTCGAGGGCAGCTCGGTGAAGGCGCGTTTCGATGGCCTCGATGCGCAGCGCAAGGCCAAGGACGCGATCAACGCGGCCCTGAACCCCGACCCCGCGAACCCGAGCTACATCGTGGCGCTGAACCTGCTGTCACGCTCGCCCGGCTGGCTCACGTCGATGCGTGCGCTGCCGATGTTCCTCGGCCTCGATCTGCGCGGCGGCGTCTATTTCCTGATGCAGGTCGACATGAAGTCGGCGCTGACGAAAAAGGCGGAGGCGCTGACCGGCGACATCCGCACGCTGCTGCGCGACAAGAACCTGCGCCACGCCGGCATCGCGCGCGACGGCAACAGCGTCGATGTGCGCTTTCGCGACCGCGAGACCCTGACCGCCGCGCGCACGCTGCTGCAAGATCAGCTGCCCGATCTGCAATGGGTCGAGACGCAAGATGGCACCGACATCAAGCTCTCGGGCGGCCTGAAGCCGGAGGCCAGCAAGCGCGTGCAGGACACGGCGATCACGCAGAACATCACGACGCTGCACAACCGGGTCAACGAGCTCGGCGTGGCCGAGCCGGTGATCCAGCAGCAGGGGCCGGATCGCGTCGTCGTGCAGCTGCCCGGCGTGCAGGACACGGCCAAGGCCAAGGACATCATCGGCCGCACCGCGACGCTCGAGCTGCGCATGGTGGACGACAGCGCCGAAGCGGCGGCCGCGGCCGGCGGCTCCGGCCCGGTGCCGTTCGGCACCGAGCGCTACACCGACCGCGACGGCGGCCCGCTGATCGTGAAACGCCAGGTCGTGCTGACCGGCGACAACCTGTCGGATGCGCAGCCCGGCTTCGATGGCCAGAACCACGAGCCGATGGTGAGCCTGACGGTCGATGCGAAGGGCGCGCGCATCATGAAGGACATCTCGCGCGACAACATCGGCAAGCGCATGGCGATCCTGTTGTTCGAGAAGGGCAAGGGCGAAGTCGTGACGGCGCCGGTGATTCGCGGCGAGCTCGGTTCGCACTTCCAGATCTCTGGGCGCATGACGGCGGCCGAGTCGAACGACACCGCGCTGCTGCTGCGCGCCGGCTCGCTCGCCGCGCCGATGGACATCATCGAAGAGAAGACGATCGGCCCGAGCCTGGGCGCGGAAAACATCACCAAGGGCTTTCACAGCGTGCTGTTCGGTTTCGCCGCGATCGCGCTCTTCATGTGCGTGTACTACCAACTCTTCGGCGTGATCTCGACACTCGCGCTCGGCTTCAACCTGCTGCTGCTGCTCGCGGTGCTGTCGATGCTGCAGGCGACCTTGTCGCTGCCCGGCATCGCGGCGATCGCGTTGACCCTGGGCATGGCGATCGACTCGAACGTGCTGATCAACGAGCGCGTGCGCGAGGAACTGCGCGGCGGCGCCTCGCCGCAGGTTGCGATCCACACCGGTTACGAGCGCGCGTTCGCGACGATTCTCGATTCGAACGTCACGACGCTGATCGCCGGCCTGGCGCTGCTTGCGTTCGGCTCCGGCCCGGTGAAGGGCTTCGCGGTGGTGCACTGCCTGGGCATCATCACCTCGATGTTCTCGTCGGTGGTGTTCTCGCGCGGCCTCGTGAACCTCTGGTACGGGCGCCAGAAGAAGCTCAAGGGTGTGGCCATCGGCCAGGTCTGGAAGCCGCAGGCCGATGTGCCGGTGGTCAAGACCTGACCCCACGCACGCACCGCACAAGGACACGACATGGAGTTCTTCCGATTCAGGCGCGACATCCCGTTCATGCGGCACGCGCTGGTGTTCAACATCATCTCGGCCGTCACCTTCCTGGCCGCGGTGTTCTTCCTCGCGACGCGCGGGCTGCACTTCTCGATCGAGTTCACCGGCGGCATCGTGATGGAGACGGCCTACGCGCAGACCGCCGACGTGGAGAAGATCCGCGACACCGTGGCGAAGCTCAACTTCGGCGACGTGCAGGTGCAGAACTTCGGCAGCTCGCGCGATGTGATCATTCGATTGCCGCTGGCAAAGGGCATCAAGCAAACCGAGGTCGTCGGGGCGGTGTTCGACAGCCTCTGCAAGGCCGAGAGCGGTGCCGTCAGCACGCGCGAGGTCACCAGCGAGAAAGGCGAAGTCTCGACGCGGCCGGTCTGCTCGACCAGTGCGCTGGAGCCTGTCAAGCTGCAGCGCACGGAGTTCGTCGGGCCGCAGGTCGGGCGCGAGCTGGCGGTCAACGGCGCCTATGCGCTGCTCGCGGTCGTCGTCGGCATCATGATCTACCTCGCGATCCGCTTCGAGTGGAAGTTCGCCGTCGCGGCGATCATCGCCAACCTGCACGACGTGATCATCATCCTCGGCTTCTTTGCCTTCTTCCAGTGGGAGTTCAACCTCACGGTGCTCGCGGCGGTGCTGGCGGTGCTGGGCTACTCGGTGAACGAATCGGTGGTGATCTTCGACCGGATTCGCGAAGCCTTCCGGCGCTTCCGCAAGATGAACACGCACGAGATCATCGACCACGCGATCACCAGCACGATGAGCCGCACGATCATCACGCACGGGTGCACGCAGATGATGGTGCTGTCGATGCTGGTCTTCGGCGGGCCGACCTTGCACGGGTTCGCGATCGCGCTGACCATCGGCATCCTGTTCGGCATCTACTCGTCGGTGTTCGTTGCCGCGGCGATCGCGATGTGGCTCGGCGTGAAGCGCGAAGACCTGATCAAGGGCGGCCCTGCGAAGGAGCTCGATCCGGACGACCCGAACGCCGGGGCGGTGGTGTAGAGTCACCGAATACATTCGATCACCCAGGACACGACCCCTCCACATGCCGACCCCCGCCAACCCGACGGCATTGGCTCAGCAGGCAAGGCAGTCCTATGTGGAGGGGCTGCTCGCCGGCCTGCCGGCGGTGGTTCAGTCCGTCGATCAGGGCGCGCGCATTCTCGTCAGCAAAGTGGCCGAGCCGAGTGTCGCGCTGAAGCGGCGCGAACTCGTACCCGAGTTGCAAAAGGCCGGGCCGTTCTGGCTTCAAGGCATGATCTCGATGCTGCGCGCCGCGCGCCTCACCGGCATCGTCTCGGCCACGCGCCCCGGGGATCTGCCGCTGCCGGCGAGCCGGCACGCCAAGCTCAGCCTGGTCGATGACGACACGATCGAGCACGAGATCGTCAGCTCGCGTCTGGCGCTGGCGATGATGGATCGGGCCTCGTGGGAGTTCACCGACTTGCGCTCGCGCATGACGGTGCTCGAAGGCCGCGAGGAGCTCGATACCAACGACGCGCTGCGCCCGCATGTGTTCGCCCGCATCATCACCGCCTCTTGGCGTGCGGCTGGCCTGAGCCTTGAGACCTGGCGTCAGTTACAGGGCGTGTTGCACGAGGAATTCGCCCACTTCGCCGAAGAGGGTTACCACGAGACGAACCGCTACCTGCTCGCGCGGCATGTGTTGCCCGAGGTCGACCTGCGCCCTTTCATCCGGCGCTCGCGCAACTCGGGGCACGGCGGCGCCGGCGGCTACAACACCGGAACCAGCGGCTTCTCCCCTTCGCGAAGCGGCACCGGCTCAGGGCGTGAGGTCGGCGAGGAGACGCGCCTGATGACCCGCGCCGCCAGCCTGTCGCGCGGTATCGACCATGCGGAGCAGGTGCTGGGCAGGCTCAACCGCCTGATCGGCCGGCAACTGCCGGGCTTCGGCACGACCGAATACGACAAGCCTCCGGTACCGGCCTCGCCGCGCCTGCGGACCGCGATCAACGATGCGCAGCAAGGCCTGGTGCAGCGTCTGGTGCCGGCCGGCGATGCCCGCACGATATCTGGCGCGCAGGTCAGCACGCCGGCGCTGCTCGAAGAGCTGAACCAGCGCCGGCAGGCGCTCAAGCAGGCCGCCAGCACGCCGGTCGAGCGCGCCACGATCGAGATCGTCGCGCTCCTGTTCCAGAGCATCCTGACCGAAGAGCGCATCCCGACCGCGATGCGCGTCTGGTTCGCGCGTCTGCAAATGCCGGTGTTGCGCGTAGCGGTGAGCGAGCCCGACTTCTTCGCCACCATCGACCACCCGGCGCGTCGCCTGATCGACCGCATGGGTGCGTGCGTGATGGGGTTCGACGCCAACAGCCGCGCCGTCGGCGAGTTCCTCGAGAAGGAAATCAAGCGCGTCGTGCAGGTCGTCGAGGCCTATCCGGATACCGGCCGGCGCGTCTTCCAGACCGTGCTGGTCGAGTTCGAGAAATTTCTCGAGCATTATTTCAAGAACGAGAACGAGGCCTCGCGCAAGGGCGTGTCGCTGGCACAGCAGGTCGAGCAGCGCGAAACGCTGGCGATCCAGTACACCATCGAGCTGCGCAAGATGCTCAACGAGGTGCCGGTGCAGGAGGGCGTGCGCGAGTTTCTGTTCCACGTCTGGGCCGACGTGCTGGCGATGGCGGCCGTCAAGCACGGCAACCAGAGCGACGCCACCAAGGACATGAAGCGCGCCGCCGCCGACCTCATCTGGTCGGCCAGCGCAAAGGTCTCGCGCGAAGAGCGCGCCGAGGTCATCCGTCGCCTGCCGCCGCTGCTCAAGACGCTGCGCGATGGCATGGAGCACGCTGGCGTGCCGGCCGAAAAGCAGGATGAGCACATCCAGCGCCTGAACAATTCGCTCGCTGCGGCGTTCACCGCCAAGGCCGCGGCGATCCCGCACGAGCGCCTTGAGGAACTGATGGCGCGGCTGGAGACGCTCGAAGAACTGCTGCCCGAGGCCGCCGATCTCGAGATCGACGAATCGATGGTGCACGACTTGTCGGGCCACGAGAGTTCGGAGCTCGAGGTGGTTTCCGAAGGCGGTTCGATGCCGACGCCGGCGATGCTGGCCTGGGCGCGGGAGTTGCAAGTCGGCAGTTGGTACATGCTCGATTACCGGGGCCGCAACGAGGCCGTGCAACTCGCCTGGCAGGGCATGCGTCGGCAGCTGACCTTGTTCGTCTCGCCGCAAGGCCGTGGTGTTTTGTTCCAGCAGAACCGCCTGGCGGCGTTCCTGCAAGCCGGATTGCTGGTCCCGGCGCAGGAGGAATCGCTGACCGTGCGCGCGACGCGCAGCGCGATGGCCAAGCTCGACGGAGATCCGAGTCGCCTGCTGAACTAGTGGATCAGGCGATCCTCTTCGTCCACGAACAGCTCGTCGAGGATCAGCGCATCGGGCTCCTCGCCCAGGCTCCAGAACACCATCAGCACGATGATCTTCAGGTCTTCGAGGTCGATCGGGCCGCCGGGAATCGCGCTGGCGCGGTCGATCACCATCTCGCGCATCGGCGGCGGCAGCACGCCGGCGGATTCGAGGAAGCTGATGAAGCCGATCGAGGCCTCGCCGAGGTGTTCCTGCTCGGCCGGTGAGTAGACGCGCAGGCTGCTCGCCGCCTGCTCGCCCACATACGATTGGGCCGCGGTGGCAACGCCATCGAGCCAGGTGAGCGCTTCCTGGATTTCGTCCGATTCAAAACCCACCGACGACAGCTTGCGGGTCAGCTGATCGTGGTCGGGGCAGGCGTCGGGCCGCCAGTAGTTTTCGTACAGGTACACGAGCACATCGAACATGAATCCACTATACCGCAGCACCCTCAGCCACGCGGTCGGCGCTGGAACAATTGCCCGGGCAGGCGTGCCACATGTCCGTCGAGTTCGAGATCGAACAGGCGCACGCTGAGTTCGGCGGCCGACGCGCCGGTGCGCGCCACCAATGCATCGAGCGTGACCGGGTCGAAGCCGAGGGCGTCGAGCAGCGGATCGATTCCGGGCGGGGCATCCGCCGTGGACGACGCGGCGGATGCGGCCGGTGGCCAGCTCAGCTCTTCGAGGATGTCCTGCGCCGTCTCGACCAGTTTCGCGCCCTGCTTGATCAGCGCGTGGCAGCCACGGGACTGCGGTGAGTGGATCGAGCCCGGGATCGCGAAGACCTCGCGCCCGGCCTCGTTCGCCATCCGGGCGGTGATCAGCGAACCGGACTGCAACGTCGCCTCGACCACCAGTGTGCCGCGTGCCAGGCCCGCGATGATGCGGTTGCGGCGCGGGAAGTTCACCGCCAGCGGAGGCATGCCAAGCGAGTACTCGCTTACGATCAAGCCCTCATGAGCAATGCGCTGCCACAGGGTCGAATTGCGCTTGGGGTAGATCTGATCGAGCCCCGTGCCGACCACGGCGAGGGTACTCGCCGCACCTTCGAGCGCCCCGGCATGGGCGGCGGCATCGATGCCCATCGCCAGCCCCGACACGATCGTGGTCCCGCCGTGGCTCAGGTGGCTGGCGAAGGCGCGCGCGTTGTCGGTGCCTTGCGGCGTCGGGCTGCGGCTACCGACGATGGCGATGGATTCGGCCCTAAGCAATTCGACGCGGCCTTGCACGTAGAGCAACAGCGGCGGGTCTGGCGCTTCGAGCAAGGCGTTCGGGTAGCGCGGGTCGCCCAGCGGGATCACGTCGCGTGGCGAGGCCCCGTCGGCGGCTGCCAGCCAGGCGAGCGTGGCCTCGGTGAGTGCGGCAAGGGTCTCGGGCGCTTCGGCCACCGCGCCCGCTGGTACCGCGCCGACGATGCCGACGCGCGCCGCGGTCGTCGCTGCGATCACCGCGTCGGGCGAGCCGAACGCGGCCAGCAGCTTGCGCGCCGATTCGCGTCCCAGTTGCGGCGTCTCGGTCAGGCGCAGCCAGGCGCCGAGTTCGCGGCTGTCGATCACGGGCAGCGGCCGGGCGGCGCCCGGCGAATCAGGGCTGAGTGAAGCGGTCGCCGGCTTGCACCGGCTCTTTCACTGACAGGATCAGCGCATACGACATCTTGTCGAACACGCGGAACACGAACAGCAGGCCGTGGCGCTCGTCGGGCAGCTTGATCACCGGACGACCCGCATCGGTTCGGTCGGTGACGCGCTCGCCGTTATGCAACAGCGCCAGCACATGGCCACGCTCCATGCCCTGGCTCGCGCCGCGATTCAGCGCGACGATCTGGTTCTGCCCGGCCGTCAGCCCGTCGCCGTAGATCGAGACGATCTGGCCGTCCATCGCGCCCTGCGGGGCGTGCGGCGAGTAGTTGGTGAATTCGCGCGACGGCACCAGTGCCAGGCGGTCGCCGACACCGGCTTCCTGCTTGACGGAGGTGACCGTGAACGTGGCCGGCACGATCTCGGCCTTGCCGTTCGCATCGACCCGGGTTTCGCCCAGGCGCGTGTACTCGGCCGCACCGACGTAGGTGGCTTGATAGCCCAGTACTTCGCGCGTGGTCGGATCGAGCAGCGGTTTGGGTTCGCGGAAGATGCGGTAGTCGTTGCCGGTCAGTTCGCCGCGCACGTACGCAAGGTCGCCGCGCGACAGCAGCGCACGACCCGCCTGCGTAGCGACGATGCGCGGCGACTGCTCCAGCTCGTTGGTCTGGAAGATCACGGCTTCGGTCAGGAAGGGCTCGATCAGGTCGAACGGGATCGACGCCAGCGCGCTGTCACCCGTGGCCGACGACCTGATGCGCGGCGAGAGCCTGCCGCTGCCATCCGGCCCGAGCTGCTGGCCCATGCGCAGGCGTGCGCGGCCGCCGGTCTTGTCGAGGTACAGCACCTGGCCCGGGTAGATCAGGTGCGGGTTGCGGATCTCCTGCATGTTCATGCCCCAGAGCTCGGGCCAGCGCCACGGGCTCTTGAGGAAGATTCGCGAGATGCCCCACAGCGTGTCGCGCGATTTCACCGTGTAGGAGTCGGGCGCGTTCGCGGCCAGCTCGGAGAGCGGCACACCGTCCTGCGACACCTTCTGGGCCGTGCCGCGTTGCTGTGTCGTGACGGGAAAGCCGGCGGCCTGCACAGGGGCGAGCCACCCGAGTGTGCCGAACACGGCCAGGCCCGTGAACACGACGCCGACGGCCCGGCGCAGGTGAGAAGCGGATCGATCACGACGGGTCATGTGAGAATCTTTCGGAGGACACATCTGCCTTTTCGGCTGGTGCGAGGGGGTTACTGAGCCAATTGCGCCAAGCCGGCCGCAGTTCGGCGAAAATCCTCAATCAGTTTCACAGATTCTGCCCCTAAACCCTTGATATCGCAACGAAAGTGACCCGGCGCACGGCCGTGTGTGAGGCCTGTCACAGCTTGCGGCGTTGCGTCGGCTCCACATTCGCCGCATTGCGCCCATTCCACACCTCCACGCCGCTCGCCGGGCGCCGCGTTCCAATCCAGACCATGGCCAAGCTTCACATCCTGCGCTACCCCGATCCCCGCCTGCACACCGTCGCCAAGCCCGTGGCGCAGGTCGATGCGCGCATCCGCCAACTCGTCGACGACATGCTCGAAAGCATGTACTCCGCCGACGGCGTGGGCCTGGCCGCGACCCAGGTCGACGTGCACGAGCGCTTGATCGTGATGGACACCTCCGACGCGCGCGACGACCCGCGGGTGCTGATCAACCCGGAGATCGTCGCGCGGAGCGACGAGATGACGCTCACCGACGAGGGTTGCCTCTCGGTGCCGCTGATCTACGACAAGGTCGCGCGCCACGCGAAGGTGACGGTGCGCTCGCTCGACCGCCATGGCGCACCGCAGGAGTTCGAGGCCGAAGGGCTGCTGGCGATCTGCGTGCAGCACGAGATGGATCACCTGGTGGGCAAGGTGTTTGTCGAGTACCTGAGCCAGCTCAAGCGCGACCGGATCAAGACCAAGATGCTGAAGAGGACGCGCGATGAGGCGCGCGAATGAACGTCGCATTTGCCGGCACGCCCGAGTTCGCGCAGATTGCCCTGGCGGCGCTGCACGACACGGGGTTTCGCATCCCGCTGGTCCTGACGCAACCAGACCGTCCCGCCGGCCGCGGCATGAAGCTGCAGGCCTCGCCGGTGAAGGCTTTCGCGCAAGCCCACGGCATCCCGGTCGCGCAGCCACGCAGCCTGCGACTGGACGGCAAATATCCCGATGAAGCACGGAGCGGCCGGGCCGCGCTCGACGCCGCGCAGCCCGATGTGCTGGTGGTTGCCGCCTACGGGCTGATCCTGCCCGAATGGGTGCTCGCCCTGCCGCGCCTGGGTTGCCTGAACATCCATGCCTCACTGCTGCCGCGCTGGCGCGGCGCGGCGCCGATCCACCGCGCGATCGAAGCCGGCGACGCCCATACCGGCATCACCATCATGCAGATGGATGCGGGGCTGGACACCGGCGACATGCTGCTCGCGCAATCGATCCCCATCGATGCCGACGACACCAGCGCCAGCCTGCACGACCGGCTCGCGCCGCTCGGCGGCCGCCTGATCGTCGAGGCGCTCGAACGGGCCGCGGGTGGTGGCCTGGAGCGCCGTGCGCAGCCGCTCGAAGGCGCCACCTACGCCCACAAGATCGACAAGGCCGAAGGCGCGATCGACTGGCGCGAACCGGCGGCGGTCATCGAGCGCCGCCTGCGTGCGTTCGACCCGTTTCCGGGCGCCACCGGCGTGCTCGGCGGCGAAACGATCAAATGCTGGCGCGGCAGCGTCGTCGACGCGAGCGGCGCGCCGGGTGAAGTGCTCGGCGTTGCCGATGACGGCGTCACCGTGGCCTGCGGCGCGCAGGCGCTGCGCCTCACCCAACTGCAGCGTGCCGGCGGCAAGCGCCTCGCGGTTGGCGCCTTTCTTCACGGCAAGGCCTCCGTCGCACCGGGCATGGTGTTCGAGCCCCGAATCGAACGCGAATAATCAGCGTCGCATCCATCGCAACGACCCTCGGAGCCCCTTGACGTGAAGACCTACCAGTTTCCGGAAGCATTCCTGTGGGGTGCCGCGACTTCGGCTTACCAGATCGAGGGCTCGCCGCTCGCCGATGGTGCCGGCCCCAGCATCTGGCACCGCTTCGTGCGCACGCCGGGGCTGGTGAAGGATGGCGACACTGGCGATGTCGCCTGCGATCACTACAACCGGATGAAGGACGACGTCGCGCTGATGAAGCGGCTTGGCCTCACTGCCTACCGCTTCAGCATCGCCTGGGCTCGCGTGCTGCCAGAGGGCCGCGGCCGGGTCAACGAAGGCGGGCTCGGTTTCTACGAGCGGCTGGTCGACACGCTGCTAGAGAACGGCATCGAGCCGCTCGCCACGCTCTACCACTGGGATCTGCCGGCCGCGCTCGACGACCGCGGCGGCTGGCTCAACCCCGATATCGCCGACTGGTTCGCCGATTACGCTTCTCTGATGTACGAGCGCCTCGACGGTCGCGTCAAGAAGTGGGCGACCTTGAACGAGCCCTGGGTCGTGGCCGACGGTGGCTACCTGCACGGCGCGCTCGCGCCCGGCCACAAGAACCGCTTCGAGGCACCGATCGCTTCGCACCAATTGCTGCGCTCGCACGGCAAGGCGGTGCAGGCGTATCGCGCGATCGGCAAGCACGAAGTGGGCATCGTCGTGAACCTCGCGCCCAAGCACCCGGCCACCACCAAGCCCGAAGACGTGGCCGCCACGCGCCGCGCCGACGCCTACATGAACCGTCAGTACCTCGACCCGGTCTTCCTCGGCAGCTATCCGCCGGAGATGAAGGAGATCTTCGGCGAGGCCTGGCCCGAGTGGCCGGCCGAAGACTACGAGCTGATCAAGCAGAAGATCGATTTCGTCGGCATCAACTACTACATGCGCGACATGATCCGCTTTGAGGAGAGCGCGTGGCCGGTCAAGACGGCGGTCACGCCGCAGCCGCAATCGACCTACACCGACACCGGCTGGGAAGTTCATCCGGCCGGGCTGACCGAGATCCTGTGCTGGGTCAAGCAACGCTACGGCAACATTCCGCAGTACGTGACCGAGAACGGCGCGGCGTTCTACGACCCGCCCAAGGCCGCCGACGGGCGCGTCCACGACCCGCTGCGCTTGGGCTACTACCGCGGCCACCTGCGCGCCATTCACGATGCGATCGAGCAGGGCGTCGATCTGCGCGGCTACTGCGCCTGGTCGCTGATGGACAACCTCGAATGGTCGCTCGGGTACTCGAAGCGCTTCGGCATCGTGCATGTGAACTTCCAGACCCAGGAGCGCACGCCGAAGGACAGCGCGCACTTCTATGCCAGCGTGATCGCCTCGAACGGCGCCGCGCTGAACGGCGATTGAGGTCCTGCCGGCCTGATACGGCATAGTTCGTCCCATGTCCGACCTCACCCGACGCGGCCTGCTGTTCGGCGCTGCCGCATCGCTCGCGGGCTGCGGAACGTTTTGGCGCAGCCCTGTCTACGACACGACCGCGGCCGATGCGGCGTCGAACGCGGCGCAGCCGGCGGAGCCACCCGACGCATCGAAGCCGGTGCTGCCAGCGCTGTTCGACGACATCGAGCGCCGCACCTTCGACTTCTTCTGGTCCACCGGCAACGCCGCCAATGGCATGGTGCCGGATCGCTACCCGAGCGCGTCGCCGGCCAGCATCGCGGCGATCGGCATGGCATTGACGGCCTACGTGATCGGCGCCGACCGCGGCTTCATCACGCGCGAACAGGCGCGGGCGCGAACGCTCGCCACCGTGCGCTTCTTTCGCAACGCGCAGCACGGGCCGCAGCCACGCGGCGTGAGCGGCCACAAGGGCTTCTTCTATCACTTCCTCGACATGAAGACCGGGCTGCGCGCCGGCCGCAGTGAGCTGTCGACCGTGGACACCGCGCTGCTGATCGGCGGGATGCTGCACGCGCAGGCGTACTTCGACACGACGCATCCCGAAGAGGTCGAGATCCGGGACGCGGTCGACGTGATCTACTGGCGCGTCGACTGGAGGTGGGCGCAGGTGCGCGGCCAGTTCGTCAGCATGGGCTGGAGCCCCGAGAAGGCCTTCATCCCGCACGACTGGCAGGGCTACAACGAGGCGATGCTGGTGGTGCTGCTCGCGCTCGGCTCGCCCACGCACCCGGTCGACGAAGGCGCGTGGAGCGCGTGGAGCGAGAGCTACCGCGGCGCCTGGGGCCGCTTCATGGGCTATGAGCACCTGAGCTTCGCGCCGCTGTTCGGCCATCAGTATTCGCACATGTGGATCGATTTCCGCGGCATCCAGGACGCGACCATGCGCCAGCGTGGCATCGACTACTTCGAGAACAGCCGTCGCGCCGTCTATGCGCAGCGCGCCTACGCCATCGCCAACCCGAATGGCTGGTTCGAATACGGCGCCAATGTCTGGGGCTTCACCGCGTGCGACGGCCCCGGCTCGATGCGCCAGTTCGATCGCGCCGGCCGGGTGCGCTATTTTCTCGACTACTCGGCGCGCGGCGCCGGCCGCGCCCACACCGTGGACGATGGCACCATCGCGCCGACAGCGGCGATCTCGTCGCTGCCGTTCGCACCCGAGATCGTGATCCCGGCGACCGAAGAAATGCACGAACGCTATGGCTCCTTCATCTACTCGAAATACGGCTTCTTCGATTCGTTCAATCGCAGCTTCACCGCGACCGACGTCCCGCTCACCGACGGCCGCGTCGATACGCGCTTCGGCTGGATCGCCAACGATCACCTCGGCATCGACCAGGGGCCGATCCTCGCGATGATCGGCAATTACCGCAACGGCCTGGTCTGGGACGACATGCGCAACTGCGCGCCGCTGCGGCGCGGTCTGGCGCGCGCCGGCTTCAGCGGTGGCTGGCTCGAGACGGCGGGCTGATGCGGCGGCGCCGCGCGTTGCGCCGCATCGGCATCGGCGCGCTGGCGCTTGCCGGTGCCGGGTGCGGTCGTCGCGCCGACCCGAACGGTCCGCTGAATTTCTGGGCCATGGGTCGCGAGGCCGAGGTCGTCGGCGAGCTGCTGCCCGAATTTCGCGCGCGCCATCCCGGCATCGAGGTGCGCGTCCAGCAACTGCCGTGGACCGCCGCGCACGAGAAGCTGCTGACGGCTTACGCGGGCGGCTCGCTGCCCGACCTCTGCCAGCTCGGCAACACCTGGATTCCCGAGTTCACCGCGCTCGATGCGATCGAACCGCTCGACGCGCGCATTGCGGCGAGCACCAGCATCCGGCTCGACGACTACTACGCCGGCGTGCTCGACACCAACCGCATGCCCGGCGCGAGCGCCGCCGCGCCGCCGCAGTTGCGCGGTCTGCCGTGGTATGTGGACACTCGGCTGCTGTTCTACCGCAGCGATCTGCTGCGCGAGGCCGGCATCAACGAGGCGCCGCGCAGCTGGGCCGATTGGCGCGCGGCGATGGCGGCGATCCGCGAACGCGGTGGCGCCGGCCACTACGGCGCGCTGCTGCCGCTCAACGAGCCCGAGCCGCTGTACGCGTTCGCGTTGCAGCAGGGCGCGCTGCTCCGCGACGACGACACGCGCGGCGCGTTTTCGCAGCCCGCCTTCCGCCGCGCGCTCGACTTCTACGCCGGCCTGTTCCGCGACGGCCTCGCGCCGTCGATGACCAGCGCGCAGATCTCGAACGTGTGGGACGAGTTCGCGCGCGGCATGTTCGCGTTCTACATCTCCGGGCCGTGGAACATCGGTGAGTTCCGCCGCCGTCTGCCGCCCGAGCGGCAGAACGATTGGGCGACCGCGCCGCTGCCCGGCCCGGATGGCCCAAGCGTCTCGACCTCGGGCGGATCGAGCCTGGTGCTGATGCGCCGCTCAAAGCGCCAGGACGCCGCCTGGAAGCTGATCGAGTTCCTCAGCGAGACCGCGACGATGCAGCGCTTCCATGCGCTCACCGGCGACCTGCCGCCCCGCCGCAGCGCATGGCTCGCGCCGGCGCTGCGCGACGACGCGCCCTCGCGCGCCTTCGCCGACCAGCTCGAGCGCGTGCGCCCGGCGCCGAAGATCCCCGAGTGGGAGCGCATCTTCCAGGAGATCCAGCTCACCGCCGAGCGCGTCGTGCAGCGCAAGCAGAGCAGCGCGGACGCCGCCGCCGAGCTCGACGCCTGGACCGATCGCGTGCTCGAAAAGCGCCGCTGGCTGCGGGCGCGCGTCGCGTGAAAAGGTCTGGCGTCGTCGGCTGGGTGCTTGCCGCGCCGGCGTTGATCGTGATCGCCGTGTTCTTCGCCGTTCCGGTGATCGCCGGCCTCGCACTGAGCCTCACCGACTTCGACCTGTATGCGCTGGCCGATCTGTCGACCCTGCGCTTCGTCGGCCTGCAAAACTACGCGCGACTGCTGCAGACGCCGCTGTTCTGGCAGGCGCTGGGCAACACGTTCTACTTCGTCGTCGTCGGCGTGCCGGTGTCGATCGGCTTGTCGCTGGCCGCGGCGCTGCTGCTGAACGCGCACGTCGCGAAGTGGCCATCGTTCTTTCGCACCGCGCTGTTCGCGCCGGTCGTGACGACGGTCGTCGCCGTTGCGGTGATCTGGCGCTACCTGCTGCACACGCGCTACGGCCTGATCAACCAGGGCTTCGAGGCCATCGGCCTCGCGCCGGTGAACTGGCTCGGTGATCCGCGCTGGGCGATGCCCGCGATCATCCTGTTCGCGGCGTGGAAGAACTTCGGCTACAACATGATCATCCTACTGGCTGCGCTGCAGGCCGTGCCGCGCGAGATGTACGAGTCGGCGCGCGTCGATGGCGCGGGCGCGTGGCGGCAGTTCAGCGACCTCACGGTCCCGATGCTCGTGCCGACGCTGGTGATGGTCGGCATCATGACGATCTCGGGCTACTTCCAGCTCTTCGCCGAGCCCTACGTGATGACGCAGGGCGGGCCGCTGCGCAGCACGGTCAGCGTGCTGTACTTCATGTACGAAGAAGGCTTCCGCTGGTGGAACCTCGGCAACGCGAGTGCCGTCGCGTTCCTGCTGTTCGTCGTGATCTT
Source organism: uncultured Rhizobacter sp. (assembly GCA_964247075.1). GTDB lineage: Bacteria > Pseudomonadota > Gammaproteobacteria > Burkholderiales > Burkholderiaceae_C > LMDS01. Next base: position 24,379 of record CAXTSS010000026.1, read on the forward strand.
CGCGGTCAGCTGGGTGCTGCTGCGCTTCGATCGCGAGCCTGGAGGCGCCGCCGAATGAATCCGCGCCTCGCCGTCTGGGTCGTCAACGGCCTGCTCGCCGGCCTCGCGGCGGTGAGCCTGTTCCCGCTGCTGTGGATGGTGTCGGTCTCGCTGATGCCGGCCGGCGCGTCGAGCACGCTGCCGACGCCGATCCTGCCGCCGCACCTCACGCTGGACAACTACAGGCAACTCTTCGGCAGCGTCGGCATGGGCCGTTACTTCCTGAACAGCCTGGGCATCGCACTGCTGGCCACGCTGATCTCGGTCGCGTTCAACGTGACGGCGGGCTATGCGTTCGCGAAGCTCAACTTCCGCGGCCGCGACGCGATCTTCAAGACGCTGCTCGGCGCGCTCGTGATTCCGGGCCAGGTCGCGATGCTCCCGCTGTTTCTGATGCTCAAGCCGCTCGGCCTGATCAACAGCTACGGCGGTGCGGTCGTGCCGATGATGGCGAGTGTGTTCGGCATCTTCCTCGTGCGCCAGTTCGCACGCGGCATTCCCGACGACCTGCTCGAGGCCGCGCGCATCGACGGCGCAGATGAGTGGCGCATCTTCCTGACGATCGTCGTGCCGCTGCTGACGCCGGTGCTGGCCACGCTCGCGATCTTCAGCTTTCTCGGCGCGTGGAACGACTTCATGTGGCCCCTGATCGTGCTCACCGACGATTCGCTGCACACGCTGCCGGTCGCGCTCGCCGGCCTGTCGCGCGAGCATGTGCAGGACAACGAGCTGATGATGGCCGGCTCGGTCGTCACCGTGCTGCCGGTGCTGGTGGTGTTCCTCGCGTTGCAGCGCCACTACATGGCCGGGCTGATGGCGGGAAGCGTGAAGGGATGAGGTGGCTGGTGCTGCTGGCGCTGACTCTCGCCGCAAGCGCGTCGGCGCAGGAGCGCGTGCTCGACGACTTCGCGAACCTCGACGCGTGGACGATCAGCGCCACCGACGACGTGAAGGCGGCGTTGCGATCCACCGATGGCCCGCATGGCAAGGCCATGTGCATCGACTTCGACTTCGGCAGCGTGACCGGCTACGTCAGCGCGCAGCGCGCCTTGCCGCTCGATGTCCCGGCGCGCTACGAGTTCACGCTGAACGTGCGCGGCGACGCACCGCCGAACGCGCTGCAGTTCAAGCTCGTCGATGCGAGTGGCGAGAACGTCTGGTGGGGCCAGCGGCCCGAGTTCCGCTTCCCGCGCGACTGGCAGGCTCTGAAGTTCCGCCAGCGCCAGATCGGGTTCGCCTGGGGGCCGAGCGCCGACCGCACGCTGCGCCGCACCGCCTCAGTCGAGCTGGTGATCGCGTCGGGCAGCGGTGCGGGCAAGGGCACGGCTTGCTTCGATCACCTCGTTCTGAAGCAGTTGCCGGATCAACCGGCCGCCGATGAGCCGCGCGAGTTCGGCGCGCTCACGCTGCGCTGGCCACCCGGCCGCGGCCCGGCGCGCTACGACATCCAGTTCTCGATGGATGGCGCGCAGTGGCGAACGGTGCGACACGTGGAGAACGGGCAGGGCGATGCGCAGCAGCACTGGCTGCCGGAGTCGGAGGCGCGCGAGGTGCGCGTGGTGGGCAGCGACTTGGCGCCGACAATCGAGACGTTCGAAGCGCCGACCGCGAATTCATTCTTCACGCGCCTCGCGAAGGAATCGCCGCGTGGCCGCTATCCGCGTGCCTACCTTGGCGAACAGTCGTACTGGACCGTGTTCGGCGTCGATGGTGCGCGCACCGCAGCACTGATGAGCGAAGACGGTGTGATCGAACCGGTGCCCGGCGTCGGCGCGCTGGAGCCGTTTCTGATCGTCGATGACCGACTCGTGGGCTGGGCTGATGTGCGCATCACGCACACGCTGCGCGACGGCGACCTGCCGATGCCGCGCACGCATTGGCGCGCCGGCGACCTCGCGCTCGACATCGGCGCGTTCGGACAGGGCACGCCCGAGTCGGCACGCGTGCTCGCGCGCTACACGGTGCGCAACCTCGGCGCGCGCGCGCGCCGGATCGCGCTGATGCTGGCGTGGCGGCCGTTCCAGGCGAACCCGCCGACGCAGTTTCTTGCGAACCCGGGCGGCGCGAGCGAGATCGAACAGATCGCGTGGGATGGCCGTGCGCTGTCGGTCAATGGCGCCATGCGCCTGCAGCCGCTGACCGCGCCGGCCAGCGTGCGCATCGAGCCGATGCCGACTGGCTTTGCCAGTGCGTGGCTGCGTTACGAGCGCACGTTACATCCCGGCGAGCGCCGCGAAATTGCGGTGGCGATGCCGATCACGGCGCACTCCACCGACGCGAAGCTCGATGTCGCGCGTGAAGAGGTGCGCGTCGCGGCCCAATGGCGCGCCAAGCTAGACCGCGTCCACATCACCGGCCCTGCCGACGTCGGCGACGTGGCGCGCACGCTGCGCACCGCCCTCGGCCACATCCTCGTCAACCGCAGCGGCGCAGCGCTGCAACCCGGCGCGCGTGCCTACGCACGCTCGTGGATCCGCGACGGCGCGCTGACCTCGTCCGCATTGCTGAGACTCGGTCACGACGATGTGGCGCGCGACTTCTTGCGCTGGTTCGCGCCATTCCAGTTCAAGAGCGGCAAGGTGCCGTGCTGCGCCACCGCGCGCGGCGCCGACCCGGTGCCCGAGAACGACAGCGACGGCGAGTTCGCGTTCGCGGTGGCCGACCTGTGGCGCTACGCCCACGACGACGCCACGGCGCGTGCGCTGTGGCCGCATGTGGCCGCGGCCGTGTCGCACATGGAGGCCTTGCGCGCGAGCGAACGCAGCGACGCCAACCGCACGCCCGAGCGCACCGCGTACTTCGGCCTGATGCCGCCGTCGATCAGTCACGAGGGCTACTCCGACAAGCCGGCCTATTCGTATTGGGATGACTTCTGGGCCTACGCCGGCTACCGCAGCGCGGCCGAGCTGGCGCAGGGGTTGGGTCTGAAGGACGAGGCGGCGAGCATCGCTGCGCAACGCGACCAGTTCCTCACCGACCTGCGCGCATCGCTCGCCGCGAGCACGCAGCGCTTCAAGCTCGACGTGCTGCCGGGCGCCGCGGATCGCGGCGATGTCGATCCGACCTCGAGCACGATCGCGCTCAGCCCCGGCGGCCTGCTCGGCACCTTGCCCGACGCGCTGCTGCGCAACACCTTCGATCGCTACTGGCGCGAGTTCGACAAGCGTCGGCATGACGAGGCTGCGGGCATCCGCCACGGCGACGGCGGCTACACGCCCTACGAGTGGCGCAACGTCGGCGCCCTGGTTCGCCTCGGCGAGCGCGAACGGGCGCAGCAGGCGATGGCGTACTTCTACCGCGACCGCCGCCCGGCCGGCTGGAACCAGTGGGCCGAGGTCGTCGTGCGCGACCCGCGCGAGCCGCGTTTTCTGGGTGACATGCCCCACGGCTGGGTCGCATCGGATCAGATCCGCTCGGTGCTCGACCTGTTCGCGTATGAGCACGAAGGCGATCGTTCGCTGGTGCTGGCCGCGGGCGTGCCGATGGCGTGGCTCGCCGGCCCGGGGCTCGCGATCGAGAACCTGCGCACGCCGTATGGCCCGCTGAGCTGGAACGCGCGGCGCGATCCGCGGGGCGTGATCACTGTCGACATCGGGGCACTGCGCTCGCGACCGCCGGGCGGCATCACGCTGCGCGGGCCGTGGGCGAAGAACGCGCGCGTGCGCATCGATGGCCGCGAGACGAACGGCCCGGCCGATGCCATCGCGTTGACGCACACGCCGGTGAGGGTGCTGATCGAGCCGCGGTGACGCGTCGCTCAAGTCCCGGACGCGGCCGCCGATATCCCGGACAGACCACTGCCCGAGTGCCGCCATGCCCCGCCTGCCCTTCACCGCCAGCGCTATCGTTCTCGCCGCCACGCTGCTGGCGGGCTGCGACATGATCGGCGGTGCGCTGGGCCTCGAGTCGCCCGAGAAGGTCGCGGCGACGCGCGAGGCCGACGGCAAGGCCATCGGCGGCGCCTGCCGGCACGCCGGCCGTGCCATCGAAGACTGCTATATGCTGAACAAGAAGGCCGAGAAGGCTTCGGTCTTCGCCGGCTGGCGCGACATGAACGACTACATGCGCGAGAACAAGATCGAACCCGTCACGCCGACGTTGGCGGCACCGCCCGCGACACAGGTGGCCAAGGTCGCGGGCGAGGCCGACGAGGCCAAGCCAGCGGCCGCCCCCGACAAGCCGGCCGCAAAGACCGCGCCGGCCGCCAAACAGCGCAAGCCCCACGACTCTTGAAGGCGCGCAGGTCATAGGACAATCGTCCTATGACCGACCTGACGATGCCGCGCCCGATCTGGCGCCACCCCGAATTCGCGCGCGGCGCGCGCGACATGGTCGGCGTCTCGATGGGCATCGCGGCCTGGGGGCTGGTCACCGGCGTGGCGATGGCCAAGAGCGGGCTGCCGCTGCCGCTGTCTTGTCTGATGTCGCTGCTGGTGTTTGCCGGCAGTGCGCAACTCGCGGCGCTGCCGCTGCTCGTGGCCGGTGCGCCGATCTGGATGGTCTGGGCGATCGCGCTGTGCGTGAACCTGCGCTTCGTCATCTTCAGCGCGCAGTGGCGGCCGTACTTCGCTCACTTCACGCGCTGGGAGCGGATGACGCTGGGCTACTTCACGGCCGACCTGAACTACGTCGTCTTCATGGCGCGCTTCCCCGAGCCCAAGTCCGCGCCCGAGCAGATGCCGTACTTCTGGGGCGGTGTCGCGGTCAACTGGCCGTCGTGGCAATTGCCGACGCTCGCCGGCCTGCTGCTCGCCGACGTGATCCCGACAGAGTGGGGCTTCGGCTTCGCCGGCATCCTCGCGCTGCTCGGCTTGATGTATTCGCTGCTGACCGACCGCGCGAGTTGGGTCGCGGCCGGCGTGGCCGGCGCGGCGGCGATCGCGGCGGCCGCGTTGCCGCTCAAACTCAACGTCGTCGTCGCGATTGCCGCGGCCATCGCGGTCGGGCTGCTGATGGACCACGCGACCCCGACCGAGGCGAAGCCGGTGGAGGACAACACATGAGCAGCTGGGAGGCTGTGCTGGCGATCCTCGGGCTGGCCGTGATCACGGTCTCGACGCGCGGATTCTTTCTCTACCCGGAGCGCGACCTGCCGCTGCCGGCGTGGCTCAAGCAGGGGTTGCGCTACGCGCCGCTGGCCGCTCTGGCGGCCGTCGTCGCGCCCGAGGTCGTGATGCTTCAAGGACATTTGATCTCGACCTTCAAGGATGCGCGCCTGTACGCCACGCTGGCCGCCACGGCCTATTTCTTCTGGCGCCGTGGCATCCTTGGCACCATCGTCACCGGCACGCTGGTGATGGTGGCGCTGCGCACCGGCCTCGGCTGGTAGCCCTTCCATATCACTTCACCCGGATTCGTCATGAACGTTCTTCGCTTCTCCGATCTGATCGACCAGGGCAAGGTCACCGGCCAGCGCGTCTTCATCCGCGCCGACCTCAACGTGCCGCTCGACGATGCCGGCCACATCACCGAGGACACGCGCATCCGCGCCTCGGTGCCGTGCATCGCGATGGCGCTGAAGGCCGGTGCCGCGGTGATGGTCACCTCGCACCTGGGCCGCCCGACCGAGGGCGAGTTCAAGCCTGCCGATTCGCTGGCACCGGTTGCGGAGCGGCTCGGCGAGCTGATGGGCCGCGACGTGCCGGTGGTCGCAAACTGGGTCGATGGCGTCACCGTCGCGCCCGGGCAGTTGGTGATGCTCGAGAACTGCCGCGTCAACAAGGGCGAGAAGAAGAACGACGAGGCGCTGTCGCGCAAGATGGCGGCGCTGTGCGACATCTTCGTGCACGACGCCTTCGGCACCGCGCACCGCGCCGAGGCCTCGACGTATGGCATCGCCCAGTTCGCGAAGATCGCCTGTGCCGGCCCGCTGCTCGCGGCCGAGATCGATGCGATCACCAAGGCGCTGGCGCAGCCGGAGCGGCCGCTGGTGGCGATCGTCGCCGGCAGCAAGGTCTCGACCAAGCTGAGCATCCTGCAGGCGCTGGCCAAGAACGTTGATCAGCTGATCGTCGGTGGCGGCATCGCCAACACCTTCATGCTCGCGGCGGGATTGCCGATCGGCAAGAGCCTGGTCGAAGCGAGCCTGGTCGGTGAAGCCAAGGCGGTGATCGAGGCGATGAAGGCGCGCGGCGCCGCGGTGCCGATCCCGACCGACGTGGTGACGGCGAAGGCGTTCAAGGCCGATGCGGTGGCGACCGTGAAGGCCGCGGCCGACGTGGCCGACGACGACCTGATTCTCGACATCGGCCCGCAGACGGCGAAGCTGCTCGCCGATCAGCTGATGAAGGCCGGCACCATCGTCTGGAACGGCCCGGTCGGCGTGTTCGAGTTCGATGCGTTCGCGCATGGCACCGAGACCATCGCGCGCGCGATCGCGGCATCGAGCGCGTTCAGCATCGCCGGTGGGGGCGACACGCTGGCCGCGATCGCGAAGTACGGCATCGAGGGTGACGTGGGCTACATCTCGACCGGCGGCGGCGCGTTCCTCGAGGTGCTGGAGGGCAAGACGTTGCCGGCGTTCGAGATCCTGCAGAAGCGGGCTGCATAACATTCATTCCGGGTAACCGAGCCGTAACGACGGCGCTGCTCCGATAATCGCGGCCACAAAACGATTCCAGGAGACCCTCATGCCCCGCGCCACCAAGATCGTCGCCACGCTCGGCCCCGCTTCGAGCTCGCCGGAGGTGCTGGATCGGATGATCCGCGCCGGCGTCGATGTCGTGCGCATGAACTTCTCGCACGGCAAGCCGCAGGATCACATCGACCGCGCGACGCTGGTGCGCGACGTGGCGCGCCGGGCCGGCCGCGAGGTCGCGATCATGGCCGACTTGCAGGGGCCGAAGATCCGCGTCGGCAAGTTCGAGGGCGACAAGACGCTGCTCACCGCGGGGCAGAAGTTCATCCTCGATGGCGCGACCAGCGAGCTCGGCAGCAACGAGCGCGTCGGCCTGGACTACAAGGAGCTGCCGCGCGACGTGAAGGCGGGCGACATCCTGCTGCTCAACGACGGCCTGCTCAAGCTCGTCGTCGATGCGGTGCGCGGCGAGCAGGTGCACACCACGGTGGTGGTCGGCGGCGTGCTCTCCAACAACAAGGGCATCAACAAGGCCGGCGGTGGTCTGACCGCGCCCGCGCTGACCTCGAAGGACATGGAAGACATCAAGACCGCGATGAGCTTCCAGTGCGAGTACCTGGCGGTGAGCTTCCCGAAGACCGCGACCGACATGGAAATGGCGCGCCAGCTCGCCAACGTGGCCGGCGAGCAATGGCGCCACAAACCGCAGATGATCGCGAAGATCGAGCGCAGCGAAGCGATCCCCGCGCTCGAGGGCATCCTGCGAGCGTCCGATGGCATCATGGTTGCGCGCGGCGATCTGGCGATCGAGGTCGGCAACGCGGCCGTGCCGGCGCTGCAAAAACGCATGATCAAGATGGCGCGCGAAATGGACCGCGTGGTCATCACCGCAACGCAGATGATGGAGTCGATGATCGTGAACCCGGTGCCTACGCGCGCCGAGGTCAGCGACGTGGCCAATGCGGTGCTCGACGGCACCGACGCGGTGATGTTGAGCGCCGAGACGGCGGCCGGCAACTACCCCGTCGAGACGATCGAGATGATGGCCAGCATCTGTGTCGAGGCCGAGGCGGCCGAGGAGATCGCGCTCGACGCCAGCTTCACGAACAAGCGTTTCGCGCGCATCGACCAGTCGATCGCGATGGGCGCGCTGTTCACGGCCTATCACCTCGGTTGCAAGGCGATTCTGGCGCTGACCGAGTCGGGCTCGACGGCGCTGTGGATGAGTCGGCACCGCCTCCATGTGCCGATCTACGGCCTGACCTCGCAGCTGACGAGCCAGCGCCGCATGGCGTTGTACCGCAATGTCACGCCGATGCTGATGCCCAACTTCGCGGACCGCGACGAGGCCCTCGCGAGGGCCGAAGCGCTGTTGATCGAGAGCGGCGTGCTCAAGTCGGGCGACACCTACGCGATCACGTGCGGCGAGCCGATGGGCCACCCGGGCGGCACCAACATGCTGAAGGTTTGCCGCGTGGCCTGAACGCGGCTGCGAGAATGCGGGGATGACATCGACTGCCATCCCGACGCTGACCCTTGACAACATCCGCGCCGCCGCCGAGCGGTTGCGCGGCGAGATCATCAACACGCCGTGCATGCCGTCGCGCACCTTGTCGGCCCTGGCCGGGTGCGAGGTTTTCCTCAAGTTCGAGAACCTGCAGTTCACGGCGTCGTTCAAGGAGCGCGGCGCGCTGAACAAGATGGCGCAGCTCACACCCGCAGAACGCGCCAGCGGCGTGCTCGCGGTCTCGGCCGGCAACCATGCGCAGGGTGTCGCGTACCACGCGCAGCGCATGGGCATCCCGGCAACCATCGTGATGCCGCGCTTCGCGCCGGCGGTGAAGGTGGAGCGCACGCGCGGGTTCGGCGCCAGTGTGGTGCTGGAGGGCGACACCTTCGACGATGCCCGCGCGCACGGCTTGCGCCTCGCGGCAGAGCGCGGGCTGACGCTGGTGCACCCGTATGACGATCTCGCGGTGATGGCCGGGCAGGGCACGATCGGCCTGGAGATGCTCGCGCAGCGCCCCGAGATCGACACGCTGGCGGTGGCGATCGGCGGCGGCGGGCTGATCTCGGGCGTGGCGACGGCGGCGCGTGCGCTGCGGCCCGACATCGAGGTGATCGGCGTGCAGACCGAGCGCTTCCCGGCAGCGTTCAACGCGATGCACGGCGCACAGCACGAGAGCGCGCAGGCGACGATCGCCGACGGCATCGCCGTCAAATCACCCGGCGCGCTCACCTTGCCGCTGATCCGCGAGCGCGTCAGCGAGGTGCTGCTGGTCAGCGAAGACGACATCGAGCAAGCGATTCTGATGCTGCTCGAGATCGAAAAGACCGTGGTCGAGGGCGCCGGCGGTGTCGGCCTCGCGGCGCTGCTGAAGCACCCAGCGCGGTTCAAGGGGCGCAAAGTCGGGCTGATCCTGTGCGGCGGCAACATCGAGCCGTTGGTGCTGGCCGAGATCATCGAGCGCGGCATGGTCAAGTCGGGGCGCCTCGCGCGGCTGCGGCTCGATGTGCGCGACGTGCCGGGCGCGCTCGCCGACGTCGCCACCTTGCTCGGCAAGCTCGGCGCGAACATCGACGAGGTGCAGCACCAGCGCGCGTTCTCGTCGCTGTCGGTCGAGCGGGCGCAAATCGAGGTCGTGGTCCAGACGCGTGGCGTTGCCCACATCGAAACGATTCTCGCAGCGATGCGCGCGCAGGGCTACCGCGCCGAGCGGGTCGGTTGACCCGCTCGCTACAATTTCGAGTTACAGCACGGTTTCACACATCATCTTCAGGGGACTCTCATGCCGCTCGTTTCCATGCGCCAACTGCTCGACCATGCCGCCGAAAACGGTTATGGCATCCCGGCCTTCAACGTCAACAACCTCGAGCAGGTGCAGGCGGTGATGACGGCGGCCGACGAGGTCGGCGCGCCGGTGATCCTGCAGGCCAGCGCCGGGGCACGCAAATACGCGGGCGAGCCCTTCATCAAGCACCTGATCCAGGCGGCCGTCGAGAGCTGGCCGCACATCCCGCTGGTGATGCACCAGGACCATGGTCAGAGCCCCGACGTGTGCCGGGGCGCGATCGACCTCGGCTTCAGCTCGGTGATGATGGACGGCTCGCTGCAGGCGGACGGCAAGACGATCGCGAGCTTCGACTACAACGTCGAGGTGACGCGCAAGGTCGTCGACATGGCGCACAAGCTGGGTGTCACGGTCGAAGGCGAACTGGGTTGTCTCGGTTCGCTCGAGACGATGAAGGGCGACAAGGAGGACGGTCACGGCACCGAAGCGACGATGACGATGGACCAGCTGCTGACCGATCCGGAAGAAGCTGCCGACTTCGTCAAACGCACGCAACTCGACGCGCTCGCGATTGCGATCGGCACCAGCCACGGCGCCTACAAGTTCACCCGCAAGCCCACCGGCGACATTCTCGCGATCGCCCGCATCAAGGAGATCCACAAGCGCATCCCGAACACGCACCTGGTGATGCACGGCTCGAGCAGCGTGCCGCAGGATCTGCTGAAGGTGATCCGCGAGTACGGCGGCAACATGAAGGAGACTTACGGCGTGCCGGTGGAAGAGATCCAGGAAGCGATCAAGCACGGCGTGCGCAAGATCAACATCGACACCGACGTTCGGCTCGCGATGACGGCGGCGATCCGTCAGTACCTGGCGCTGAACCCCGACAAGTTCGACCCGCGCGACTACCTGAAGCCCGCGCGCGAGGCGGCGAAGAAGATCTGCCGCCAGCGCTACGTGGAGTTCGGCTGCGAGGGTCAGGCGCCGAAGATCAAGGCGCAGACCCTGGTGCAGGTGGCGCAGCGCTACTCGAAGGGCGAGCTGGCGCAGACGGTCGTCTGACGACCGCGCCGCATCGACCCGCAAACCCGGCTCCGGCCGGGTTTCTTCATGGGGGCGCCGGAGGACGCAAAACTACAATCATCAACCGACCGAAAGGATGCCATGACCGCCGCGCTGCTCACCACCACCATCAAGTCACTCCCGCTGCTGGCGAGCGGCAAGGTTCGCGACAACTACGCGGTCGGGAGCGACCGGCTGTTGATGGTGGCAACGGACCGGTTGAGCGCGTTCGACGTGGTGATGGGCGAGGGCATTCCCGGCAAGGGAGAGCTGCTCACGCAAATGGCGCTGTTCTGGTTCGCGCACCTCGGCCACATCGTGCCGAACCACCTCACTGGTGACGACCCGTGCAGTGTCGTGACGGCCGCAGAGCGTGACCAGGTGCGCGGTCGCTCGATGCTCGTCAGGCGGCTGCGACCCTTGCCGATCGAGGCAGTCGTGCGCGGCTACCTCGCCGGCAGCGGCTGGAAGGAGTACCGGCAGAACCAGGCCATCTGCGGCGTGAAACTGCCGTCGGGCCTCAAGAACGCGAGCAAGTTGCCCGAGCCGATCTTCACCCCCGCGACGAAGGCGGATAAGGGGGACCACGACGAGAACATCGACTTCGCGCGCATGAGCGACATCGTCGGCGTGGTGCTTGCGACAAAGGTGCGCGACCTGGCGATCACGCTGTACACGACCGCGGCGATGCTGGCGCTGTCGAAGGGCCTGATCATCGCCGACACGAAGTTTGAATTCGGGCTGGATGCGAACGACGAACTCGTGCTGATGGACGAAGTGCTCACGCCCGACTCGTCGCGTTACTGGCCGCGAGCCGGTTACCGGGAGGGCATCAACCCGCCGAGCTATGACAAGCAGTTCGTGCGCGACTGGCTGGAAGCGGCCGTCGTGGACGGCCATCCTTGGAACAAGAAGCCGCCGGCGCCAGCGCTACCGGCGGAGGTTGTCATTCACACCGCCGCCAGATACCGGGAGGCCCTGCAATGTCTGATCACATGAAGCCATCTCGTCTTCTGAAACGCCTGGAGGCCGAAATCGCCGGTGCGCCTTCGCTACTGGAAGCGGATTGCAAGCGCGCGGAGCGCGCGGCGTACTTGGCGCGGGTCGGCCGGTTTGATGAGGCGCGGGCTGAGGTGGCGGCGCTGCAACGGGCCTACGCCGACTTACCAAACGTCCTCATAAGCTCTTGGCTTCATTTGGTTACTGGGCTCGTCGAACATTTCAGCGACATGAATCCGACGGCTCGCGACAAGATCCTGCGCGCGTCCGCGTTGAGCTCCGCAGCCAATCTAGTGCAGCTGCAAGCGCTCAGCGCGGCGTGGCTGGCGCAAATGGACTACTTGCGCGGCGATCCTAGTTCGATGGTGAAGCGTGCTTCTCAGGCGCTGCGTCTTGCCGATGACGATGATCATGCGACCCAGGCGCGAGTTGCCCTAGTTGTCGCGCAGGCCTATCATCTGTCTGGTCGCATAGACCTTGCTCTGCCATGGTACAGCCGTGTTCGGATCCACGCATCCGTTGACGGTGACGAGGCGACGCTAAGTGCCTTGATGCACAACATGGCGTGGCTTCGGAGTCAACGAGTTCGAATGACGGGTTGGATGCAAAGGGAGGCTGGGCGTGACGAAGGCCACGCCCTTCTCGCGGCCGAGTCGGTCGCCAATTTTGATGCAATGATTGGCTCCAAGAGCCTAGGCGCGCTTGTCCCAGTGCTGAGAGCCCAAATCTGCGCGGCGCAAGGCCGCTTTGAGGAAGCGCTCGCGTTCTATGAGGCCAACCTGGAGACCGCACTCCGAGAGGGGATGGGGCGCCTTCAGGCCGATCTGATCGCGGATCAAGCGTGGTGCAGGGTTAATTTGGGCCAAGCGGAGCGATCTTTGGCCGACGCTCTCGTGGCAGAAGCGCATATTAACCCGCAGGGATACCTCGATGACCGCGCAATGGCGCATGGTCGCCTGACGCAGGTGTTCGCAAGGTTGGGGGACATCGATAGGGCGGCGCGTCACAGGGACTCGGCGCTGGCTGCATTCGCGGGGCATGAAGCACACCAACTGGAAATATTGCGGTTGTTGCAGGAATGTGCCGAGACGCGATCCGACTAGTCACAGTTTGGTGCAAGCGCAGCTTTTCGCTGACTCTGCCGTACCAAGGGGCGCTGGCCATGACGAGCGGTCACCGCTTAGGGAAGGTCTGAACAACGTGCAAACGCGATCACACTCAGCCGTTTAAGCCGCAATGAGCCGCGAGAGCGCCGGCGCTTCGAGCGTTTCAGACGCATTGCGCCGCGTTCCTCGCGCCTCATGCTGTCTGCGGGCGGACTACTCCCGCCATCGCCATCAACTTCTTTCGCGCCATCCACAGGTTCGACAACGCGAACAGCGTGACCACGTGCGCGGTGTTCTTGGCCAGGCCGCGGAATCTGACCTTCGCCAAGCCGAACTGCCGCTTGATGATCCGGAACGGATGCTCGACCTTCGCGCGCATGCTGGCCTTGCCGTGCTCTTGCTTCCTGAGCTGCTCCTTCGCCCCACCTTCGGGCAGCTTGGCAATGTCGCTGGGCCTGGCTGCGATGTGCCACTGCAGACCGTCTCGGTCCACGCGACTCTGCGCACCCCGGTAGCCCGAGTCGGCCCACACGTTCTGTTCCTTGCCGTGCAGCAAGTCGGCGATCTGCTCGACGTCCGACTCGTTGGCCGCAGTGGTGGTGACAGTGTGCACCAGACCGCTGTCGGCATCGACCGCGATGTGCGCCTTCATACCGAAGTGCCATTGGTTACCCTTCTTGGTCTGATGCACCTCGGGGTCACGTTCGCCCTCGGCGTTCTTGGTCGAACTGGGCGCCGCGATGATGGTGGCATCCACGATGCTGCCGCGCTTGAGCAGCAAGCCTTTGCGCGCCAGGTGTGCGTTGACCGCCCTGAGGATGTCGTCAGCCAGGTCGTTGGCTTCGAGCAGGTGGCGGAAGTTCAGGATGGTCGTCTCGTCGGGGATCGGTTCGGCCAGGCTCAGGTGGGCGAAGGTCTGAAGCGAGGCGACCTCGTACAGCGCCTCTTCCATCGCCGGATCACTCAGCGCGAACCAGTTCTGCATCAGGTGCACACGCAACATCGACTCCAGCGGGTACGGTCGGCGGCCCCGCCCAGCCACCGGGTAGTGCGGTTCGATCAGGCCCAGCAGTGCCTTCCACGGAACGACCAGTTCCATCTCCTCCAGGAACACCTCGCGCCGGGTCTTCTTGCGCTTGCCGGCGTACTCGGCGTCCGAGAAACTGATCTGGCTCATCGTTGCGCGCTCCGTCAATGACCTGCATCGATCATGCAAGAAACATGCACTTGTTCAGACCTTCCTTAGCTCAGGATGAGCCGCAGTGTCGTGGTCAATTGATCCACGCGCCGCTGCGCGTGTCGCTTGCGGCGCGGGATTTAGTCCCTAGCCTTACTGTGTCACAGGAGTAGTTTTGCGCTGACTCTGCCGCAGCAGGGGCACTGGCCGAGACGGGCGATCAGCGCGTAGCTCAGGCTGAGCCGCAGTGTCGCGATCGAGTGGTCCACGTGCCGCTGCGCGCGCAGGACTGCCGCGCGGGACGTAATCCTTGGGAAGGGCAGGCACTTGGCGTTCGATGAAGTTTTTTTGCTGCCGACTGGCTTGTCGGCAATGAGTCTCTCAGCCATCAGGAACCCGAAGGCCGCGATGCTCAAACTGGCATGGTGGTGGAACCCTCGCCAGCCGCGGCCGCTCGTAGTGGCCGAGTCCGAAGTCCTGCTTCAAGTCCTGGTAGTCACGCTCTATGCGCCAGCGTTGATGGGCAGCGCCGACCAGATCGTTGATCGGCGTGTCTTCGGGCAGTGTGGACAGGACGTATTTGCTCGGCTCTGCGGCGCCCGCAGGCCACTCGATCAGCAACCACTGAAGTGGGCGCAACCGAGCTTTTCCGGCATTGCCACCGGCGTGGCGCACGCGCACTGCGGCGAAGCGACAACTGAGTGGTTCATTCGTGCCTTCGCGCCAGCTGATCGTGTGGAACGCACGCGTCGGCAACGAGAGGGCCAGTGCCTTGACACTCGTCGGTTGGAGCCGCGCGGTGCGCCGCGGCATCACCGGCGGGCGGGGCCCGTGCCGCTGTAGGGCTTGGGTGGCAGTGGCTCGACCCCAGGTGGCCAGACCACGACCGCCGAGGTCACGCCCACGGCGTACTCCAAGCCCCATGTCGCTCAATGCCTGCCGAAAGGCGGTATCCACGCCGTAGCCGGCATCGGCCAACACGCAGTGGTGCGGCGCCCCCTCGGCCAGCAAGGCGCGCAACTGCGCCAGCGCGATCTGGGTCTTCGAGGCAAAGCGCAACTCCTCGGGCACGCCGGCCTGGACTCTGCGCTTCGGGTCAGCGGCCCGTTCGTCGAGAAGATAGAGCTGCCACGCCACCGGAACACTGCCTTGATCGCATGCCAGCGACACGCTCACCGCTACCTGGCAGTTGTCCTGTTTGCCCAACATCCCGCAGTATTGGCGGGCCACGCCCACTGAGTGCTTGCCCTTCTTCGGGAATCCCGTGTCATCAATGATCCACCAGCCGCCGCGGCTGAAGTCCATTTGCGGCACGACCCATTGGCAGACCCGGCGCAGCATCTCCGAATCGGACCATTCGGCCTTGGCCACGAAGCGGTGCAGGGATTGATGCCGGGCACTGGCGTGCACGGGGTCGACCCGCGCGGCCATTGGCTCGACGCTCTTGCGTGCCAGTGGCAGCATCAACTCCGTGCAATAGCCCTTGAGCCCTGCGTGACGGTCCAAATGCCCTAACCCTTCGGACAAGTGGCTCATGCATCGATCGAACCGTTCGCTTGAATCCATCATTCCTCATGTAAAGAATGAAGAATTGCGCATACTGCCGTGATTTTATTGACACAGTAAGATTAGGGATGGTCTGAACAACGCGAGGACGCGATCGCGTTGAGCCGTTCAAACTGCATCGAGCCGCAAGAACGCCTGCGCTTCGAGCGTTTCAGGCGCATTGCGCCGCGTTCCTCGCGTCTCATGCCGTTTGCGGGCGGACTACTCCCGCCATCGCCATCAACTTCTTTCGCGCCATCCACAGGTTCGACAGCGCGAACAGCGTGACCACGTGCGCGGTGTTCTTCGCCAAGCCCCGTTGACCTGCCCCCATCCGCCATACCAATGATTCGGCAAGAGTCCTGGTTGAAGG
>CAXTSS010000027.1:0-38858 GCA_964247075.1 uncultured Rhizobacter sp.
CTTCACATCGTCGAACCCCTTGCCCTTGGCGACCACGAGTGCGTAGGTCGAGCGGTAGTAGGGCTTCGTGACCGAGACCTGGTCGTAGCCCGCAGGGACGCCGATGACGATGTCGCAGGGGTAGTCCTCGCCGGGCAACTTGAACCGCAAGGTGTTGCGGATGAACGCCAGGCGCTGCGGGAACGAGTAGTACGTGACGGGCAAGCCGAGTGCCTTGCCGAACAGGTCGGCGATTCGGTTCTCGATGCCCTCGCCCTTGAGGTTTGAAAACGGCAGGTTGTTCGGGTCTTGGCACACGCGCAGCGCGGTTCGCGCCTCGGGCTTGTCCTGCGCGGCGGCACCGACCGTCAGCGCGGCCAGCAGCAATCCAACCGTCAAGTTACCGGCGCGACGACAGGTGGGCGTCATTTGGGCATTTCTTCGACCTTGGACCGCGTGATCTCGCCGTCGGAGCGGCCTTTGAGATAGGCGTAGAGCTGATTGATGTTGTCCATCACGACGGGGCTGTTGCCGAAGCTTTGCATGCCCTTGTCGAGCCGGCCCTTGGTGACGGTCGTGATGAAGTCTTCTTTCGACAGCGTCTTCAGGCTGTTGACCAGCGAGGGGCCGACGAGCCCTTCCTGGTTCGCGCCGTGGCAGCGGTCGCACGCTGCGGAGCGCCAGGCCCGAAAGCCCTTCATCGTTTCGGCATCGACCTTGTAGCCATCGACCACCTTGTACGGCTTGTCTTGTGCCTGGGCGGCGCCCGCGAGACACAGCAACGCCGCCAGCAACACCTGCTTCACTTCCATGGGTCCGTCATCCTCGAGTCGCAGAATTGAATCAGGAGACGGCAGCCTCGCGGCCGCCATCTCCTGTGGCCTTGCCCCAGTTTGCGTCAGTTGGGCAATGCGAAGACCGTCAGCGAGCCGCCGAGTTCCGTGTACTGGCTCAATTCACGGTAACCGCCCACGGCGCCCAGGCCGTCCTGGTCCTTCTCGAGGCCCGCGGCCATGCCGATGCCGGCCCAGCCGCCAATGCCCGAGAACACGCCGAGGTACTGCTTGCCCTTGTGCTCATACGTGAACACGTTGCCGATGATCCCGGAGGGCGTCTTGAACTTGAACAACTCCTTGTTGATGTCCTTCTTGTCCACGCACTTCAGGTAACCCTCGAGCGTGCCGTAGCACGACAGGCCACCGGCGGTGTTGAGCGAGCCGCTCCAGACCGAGAACTTCTCGGCATGGCTTTGCACGATCTTGCCGGTGCCCGCGTTCCAGGTGATGAAGTTGCCCATGCCACCGTGGCTGCCGGGCGCCGGGAACATCGACAGCGTCGCGCCCACATACGGCTGGCCAGCGGTGTACTCGACCTTGAACGGCTCGTAGTCCATGCAGACGTGGTTCGTCGGCACGTAGAAGAGCTTGGTCTCGGGGTCGTAGGACGCCGGTTGCTGGTCCTTGCTGCCGAGCGCCGCCGGGCAGACGCCCTTGGTGTTGACGTCAGCGCCGTTCTGCGCGGTCGAGTACTTCGACACCACTTGCGGCCGGCCGGTCTTCATGTCGACGTGCGTGGCCCAGTTCACCTTCGGGTCGTACTTCTCGGCCACCAGCAACGCGCCGGTCACGCGATCGAGCGTGTAGCCGAAGCCGTTGCGGTCGAAGTGCACGAGTGCCTTGGTGGGTTGGCCCTTGACGTCGATGTCGGCCAGGATCATCTCGTTGATGCCGTCGAAATCCCACTCGTCGTACGGCGTCATCTGGTAGACCCACTTGGCCATGCCGGTATCGACGTCACGCGCGAAGATCGTCATCGACCACTTGTTGTCACCGGGGCGCTGCGCCGGGTTCCAGGTCGAGGGGTTGCCGGTGCCGTAGTACACCGCGTTCGTCGCCTTGTCGTAGCTGTACCAGCCCCAGGTGGTGCCGCCGCCGGTCTTCCACTGATCGCCCTTCCAGGTCTTCAGCGAAGAGTCCTTGCCGACCGGTGCCATGGCGCCGTTGGTCCAGGTCATGGTCTTGTCGGGGTCGATCAGCATCTCGGCGTCGGGGCCGACGCTGTAGCCCTTCCAGGCGAGCTTGCCGTCCGACAGGTTGTAGGCGGCGAGGAAGCCGCGCACACCCCACTCGCCACCGCTGATGCCGGTGATGACCTTGTCCTTGAAGACGTGCGGTGCGTTCGTGTTCACGGCGCCGAGCTTCGGGTCGCCGTTCTTCACGCTCCAGACCACCTTGCCGGTCTTGGCATCGAGTGCGACCAGCGTGCTGTCGGCCTGCTGCAAGATCACCTTGCCTTCGGCATAGGCGAGGCCGCGGTTCACCGTGTCGCAGCACATCTGCGGGATCACGGCCGGGTCTTGCTTCGGCTCGTACTTCCACAGGATCTTCTGCGTGTCGAGATCGACCGCGAAGACCTTGTTCGGGAACGGCGAGTGCAAGTACATCTTGCCGTCGATCACCAGCGGCGAGCCTTCGTGGCCGCGCAGCACGCCAGTGGAGAAGGTCCACGCGACCTGCATCTTGCCGACGTTGGTGGTGTTGATCTGGTTGAGCTTGCTGTAGCGCTGGTTGAACATGTCACCAGCCTGCATCGCCCAGTTCTTGGAGTTGGCGATGTTCTTCTCGACGTCCGGATTGGCGTAGGTCGCCAATGCCGGAACCGCGAGCAGCGCCGCTGCCATGCGACGCCATGAGCGTCCGTGTGATTGCCCCGAAATTCGCATTGAAGTCTCCTTTATGGATCACCAGAGCCCGCCCGCACGAAACTGCTGAGAAGGCGACCGCCGTGCGACTTGAAGAAGCCGGCTGAGCCCCCGGATTGCAAGTTGCGAGCCTGCCGCGGCAAGGCCCCGATGCCGCCGTCGAGCCGCGGCGCCCATGCTCGTTTTTTGTGGTTGGCACCCAGGAAAACGCGAGGTCTGCATCGCTGTTGAACCGGCTTTTCCCTTCGGGTTCGGGTTAGCCCCAATCGGGTCTGTCCGCGGTTCGACGCGTCGCGCGATTCGAGTCCATCACATGAGCAGACGATGCGCCGAATTCGAGGCAATCACTTTCGGCACAGAGTGTTTCATTGTCATGCAGCCGATGGCCCGTGAACGCGATCGGAGGGCTCGCGCTGGCGCGTCGGCGCGCCGCTTGCTACCCTTGCGCGCTCCTGCCACGAAAAGGTCTTGGATGGATCGAAACGATGCGCTGCTGAGCGACTGGCGCCAACGCGCGCTCGCGCTCGAAGCCGAAGTGGCGCGGGCCGTGATCGGTCAGGCGCGTGTGATCCGCCTCGTCAACACCGCCGTGTTCGCGCGCGGCCATGTGCTGCTGCAGGGCGACGTGGGCGTGGGCAAGACGCTGCTGCTGCGCGCGTTCGCGCAGGTGCTGGGCGGCGCCTTCGCGCGCACCGAAGGCACGATCGATCTGATGCCGAACGACCTGATCTACTACACCCACATCAGCGCCGACGGCAGGCCGGCGGTCGAGCCCGGGCCGCTGATCCGGCATGGCGAGAAGCTGGCGGTGTTCTTCTTCAACGAGATCAACCGCGCGCGCCCGCAGGTGCACGCCCTGCTGCTGCGCGTGATGGCCGAGCGCAGCGTATCGGCGTTCAACCGCGAACACCGATTCCCGCACCTGCTGGTGTTCGCCGACCGCAACCGCGTCGAGCGCGAAGAGACCTTCGAGATCTCGTCGGCCGCGCGCGACCGCTTCATGCTCGAAGTGACGATCGACGCGCCGGCCGGCGATGAAGACCGGCGCGCACTGATGTTCGAGCCGCGCTTTCACGACACCGACCGGCTCGTCGCCGAACTCGCCGGTGCGATGGTCGCGTGCGAGGAGCTGAACCTCGTCGGCGAGGCGATCCAGCGCGGCGTGCAGGCCTCCGACGCCTTGCAGCACTACGCGCTCGCGCTGTGGCGCGCCACCGCGGCGCCGGCCGAGTGCGGGGTGCGGCTGTCCGACATCGACACCGCCCAGCTGATGCTCGCCGGCGCCAGCCCGCGCGGCATGAGCCTGCTGCTGCGCGCCGCCCGCGTGACGGCTTGGCTGGCCGGGCGCGAGTACGTCACGCCCGAAGACGTGCAGGCCGTGTTCGTCGAGACGATCGCGCACCGCCTGTGCTACCAGCCGGTCTACGAAATGCGCCGCCACGAGATCTCGGGCCGGCTGATGAGCGCCATCCTGGCCCATGTGGCCGCGCCCTGAGCGATGAGCACGGCCGGCGTTCGGGAGCTGCACTACCGGGTCGGGGCGCCGGCGCTTGGCCACCACCCCGGCCACCACCGCAGCACACGTGGCGAGAGCGGCTTCGAGTTTCGTGGCCATGCCTCGCTGTTCGACGTGCCCGACCCGCGCCGGCTCGACCTGCACGCCAGCCTGCGCGACCCGTTCGGCGGCTGGATCGTGCGCGTGCACAGCCAGCGCATGGCGGTGCCGGTGGCCATGGTGGCCGACCTGTCGGCCTCGATGGGCTTCGCCGGCGCGCGGCGCAAACTCGACGTGGTCGCCGATTTCGTCGACAGCCTGGCCTGGTCGGCCTGGCGCACCGGCGACAGTTTCGGCTTCGTCGGCTGCGACAGCGCCGTGCGCGCCGAGTTGCTGCTGCCGCCCACGCGCGCGCGCGGCGCCGGCAGCGCGCTCGCTGCGGCGTTGCGCGCGATGCAGCTCGAAGGGCGCTCGGCGCGTGCGCTGCTCGACGCGCACCGCTACCTGGGCCGGCAGCGTGCGCTGGTGTTCCTGGTCTCCGACTTTCATTTGCCCCTGCCCGAGATCGAGGCGGTGCTCGCGTCGATGGCGCACCACGAGCTCGTGCCGGTGCTGGTGTGGGACGCGATCGAGTTCGGCTTGACGGCGCGGCACGGCCTGGCGCAGGTGGTCGACCCCGAGAGCGGACGCCGCCGGCTCGTCTGGTGGCGCCCTGCGCTGCGCGCGCGGTGGCTCGCCGCTCGGCAGCAGCGCCTCGATGCGCTGCTGCGCCTGTTCCGCGCGCAGCGGCTGCGGCCGCTCGTCATCGAAGCCGGCTTCGACGCCGACGCGGTGACGCGCCACTTTCATTCATGACGCGTGCATCGTGATGTGGCGCCGACTGTGTATCGCCGCGCTGGCGGTGGCCTGCGCCGCCAGCGTCGCGGCGACCGAGCTCAGCGCCACAATCGTTGAGCCGCGCGCGTTCGGCTACCAGCTCGGCGATGTGGTGGCGCGTGCGGTCACGGTCCACATTCCCGACGGCCTCGTGCTCGTCGACGCGAGCGTGCCGCAGCCGGGCGCGCGCGGCCATGCGCTTGAGCTGCGCAGCGTGCGGCGCGGCAGCAGCGCCGAGGCGGGCGGGCGGCGCGTCGAGCTGCGGCTCGAATACCAGGTGTTCCTGTCCCCGCCGCAAGTGCGCACGCTCGAGATGCCGACCTTCACGCTGCGCTTCGAGGGGGCGCCGCGCGCGCAGGATCTGCGCATCGACGCGTGGCCGGTCACTGTCGCGCCGCTGGCGCCGGTCGATGTGTCGCCGCGGCGTGGGCTCGGCGAGCTCTTGCCCGATGCCGCGCCGCCGCCGATCGATACCTCGGCCAGCCGGATGCGGCTTCTCGTCTGGGCCGCCGTTTCGCTGCTGCTGCTCGCGTACCTCGGCCACGTTTACTTCGGCTTGCCGCTCTGGCGGCGCGCCCACCGGCCGTTCGCACAGGCCTGGCGCGCGCTGCGCCGGGCGCCGCCCGCCGGCGCCGATCCAGCCTCGCGCGCGGCGTTCCAGCGCGTGCACGAGGCGCTGAACCGAACCGCCGGAGAAGTCGTGTTCGAGCAAGGCATCGAACGATTCGTCGCTGCGCAACCGCGCTTCGCGCACCTGCGAGACGAGCTCGGGCGCTTCTTCCAGCGCTCACGCCGCGAGTTCTTTGCCGACGGCCGGCCCGATGACGCCGACCGCGTCTGGCTGATCGAGTTCTGCCGGCGCTGCCGGGATGCAGAACGAGGCTCCGCGTGAACTTCGACAACCCGTGGTGGCTGGCCCTGCTGCCGCTCGCGCTGTTGCCGCTGCTCGCGCACCCCGGCGGCGCGCTCGCGCATGCGGGCTTGAGCTGGATGCCGCGCGACCGGGCCTCCGACGCGCTGGGCTGGGCGTTGCGCGCGGCCGCCGTGCTGGCGCTGGCGGCGCTCGTCGTCGGCATCGCCGGGCCGCATCGGCCGGAGTACAGCGTCGAGCGCATCGGCCGCGGCGCGGAGATCGTGCTCGTGCTCGACCGCAGCCGCAGCATGGACCAGGGCTTCGGCGGCGCCCGGCCGCCGACCGTGAAGGGCACCGGCCCCGAGGCGCTCGACTACTACTTCAGCCAGACGCCCGGCCGGCTGCGCGACTCCAAAGGCAAGGTCGCGCGGCAGCTGCTGGCCGAGTTCGTGGCGAAGCGGCCGGACGACCGCTTCGGCATGGTCGTGTTCAGCACCTTGCCGATCCGTGTGCTCGAGTTCACGCAGAAGGACGAAGCGATCCAGGCCGCCATCGCCGCCGGCAACATCGGTCGCGGTTTGTCGGAGACCAACATCGGCCTCGCCCTCGAAGCCGCGCTGGCATCCTTCGACGAGCGGCCCTACACCGGTTCGCGGCTGGTCATGCTGGTCTCCGACGGTGGCGATCGCCTGGAGGCCGATGCCGGCGAGCGCATCGCCCACCTCGCGCGCAAGCACCGCGTCGCGATTGACTGGCTCTACCTGCGTTCGGGCAACAGCCCGGGCTTGACGCTCGAAGCCGGCGAGGCGCCGGGCCATGCCGACACCGTGCCCGAGGTCGCGTTGCACCGCTACTTCGAATCGATCGGCGCGCCGTACCACGCCTACGAGGCCGGCAACCCCGAGGCGCTGCGCCAGGCCATCGAGGCCGTGAACCGGCTCGAGAACCTGCCGATCACCTACCTCGACACCGTGGCCCGACGCGACCTCGCCGCGCCGTGCTTCGGCGCCGCGCTCGCCTGTGTGCTGTTGCTGCTGGCGGCGAGCCTGGTGGAGGTCCGCCGATGGGCCTGATGACGCCGCGGCGCCGCACCCGCCTCGTGTGGACATTGCTCGCACTGGTGCTCGCCGCCGCGGCATTCGATACGGCACACCTGTGGCGCCAGCATCGATGGAACGGCTTGATCGCTGCTGGCCACGTGCCGCCCGATGCCACCGACGTGCCGCCCGAAGCCCGCTTCGCGCAGGCCCACGCCGCGGCCGCGAGCGGTGCCGTCGATGCGGCGCAGCAGCGCTACCGCGCCGTGTACGACGACCCGAGGCTCGGCGCCGCGGCACACTACAACGGCGCGAATCTGCTGATGCGCCAGGCCATCGCGCTGCGTGCCGGCAGCGAGCCCGGCAAGGCGATCGCGCTGATCGAGCTGGCAAAGGAGAATTACCGCGATCTGCTGCGCGCCGACCCGCAGCACTGGGAAGCGCGCTACAACCTCGAGCGCGCGCAGCGGCTGCTCGCCGAACCCGACGAGCTGGAGGCCGCGCCGCCCGAATCCAGGCGCGACGCCGAACGCGCCGCGACCACGATGCGTGGCTATTCGCCGGGGTTGCCGTGACTGGGTGGCATCGGCTCGCCGCGTCGTGGCGTAACGGCCGCGACCGCTGGCTGCTCGGCGCCGCAGCGCTCGCGCTCGTCGCGAGCTTCCTGAACCCGGGCGTGATGATGGAGCGTGCGCGCTTCGAGCAGGTGATCGTGCTCGACATCACGCAGAGCATGAACGTCGCCGATGTGCAGATCGACGGCCGCCCGGCTTCTCGCCTCGCTTTTGCGAAGCACGCGTTGCGCGAGTCGCTGCTGCAACTGCCGTGCGGCTCGAAGCTCGGCTGGGGCATCTTCACCGAGCACCGCGTGCTGTTGCTGATCGCCCCGATCGAGGTCTGCGCGAACCTCGCCGAGCTGCGCTCGTCGCTGGCGCAGATCGACACGCGCATGGCCTGGTCGGGCAACAGCGAGATCGCCAAGGGGCTGCACAGCGGCATCGAGATCGCGCGGCAGCTGCCGGGCAAACCGGCGCTCGTGTTCGTCACCGACGGCCACGAGGCGCCACCGCTGAACCCGCGCTACCGCCCGGCCTTCGACGACAAGCCGGGCGAGGTGCCGGGGCTGATCGTCGGTGTCGGCGAGCTGCAGCCCTCGCCGATCCCGAAGACCGACCCGCAGGGCGGCCCGCTCGGCTTCTGGCGCGCCGACGAGGTGATGCAGACCGACCCGCGCAGCCAGGGGCGCGGCGCCAGCGTGAGCGGCGAAGTGCTCGCCGACGACCGTGTGGGAGCGACCGCACCGAGCCTGGGTGCGGCGCCAGGCAGCGAACACCTGTCGTCGCTGCGCGAAGGCTATTTGCGTCTGCTGGCGGGCGAGCAGGGCATGGCGTTTCACCGCTTGCAATCCGCGCCGGGCTTGGCGGCGGCGCTGACCATGCCCGCGCTCGCCAAACCGATGCGGGTGCGCGCCGATGCGCGCTTCGCGCTCGCGGCCCTGGCCTTGTGTCTGCTGCTCGCGCGTCATGCAGCGCCGACGCTGCGCCGGCTGCGAATGGCACTGGCGCGGCACGCCTGAGATCGCGACTCAGCCTCTCAGGCTCTCAGCCCAGCAGCACGCTGCCCAGCCCCCGCGCGCACTTCGCCAGCGGCGGCAGGAAGCGCTCGGCCATGTCCTCGAGCGACGCGCGCGACGCATGCGCGCCGACGTTGATCGCCGCCACCACCGCGCCGCGGCCGTCGCGCACCGGCACGGCGATCGAGCGCAGGCCCACCTCGAGCTCCTGGTCGAGCAGCGCGTAGCCGGCCTCGCGCACCTGCGCGAGCACTTTGCGCAGCTTGGTTGCCGAGGTGATCGTGCGATCCGTGCGACCGATGAGCCGCACGCGCGCGAGGTAGGCGTCGAGCGCGTCGGCCGGCAGGTGGGCGAGCAGCACCTGGCCCATCGATGTGCAGTACGCCGGCAGCCGCGTGCCCACCATCAGGCTGATCGACAGGATGCGGTTCTCGGCCGAGCGGCAGATGTAGACGATGTCGTCACCGTCGAGGATCGCCGCCGAGCACGACTCGCGCAGCGTGCCGCTGACCTCGTCGAGGTAGGGTTGCGCCGCCACCGCCAGCGGTGTCGACGACAGGTAGGCGTGGCCGAGGGTCAGCACCTGCGGGCGCAGGAAGAAGCGCTTGTTGTCTTCACCCACGTAGCCGAGCAGGTTCAGCGTGTACAGGCAGCGCCGCACCGCGGCGCGCGACAGGCCGGTCGTCTGGCTGATCTGCGAGATCGTCAGGTTGCGCCGGTACTCCGAGAACGCGCGGATCACCTGCAACCCGCGCGCCAGCGAGGCCATGAAGTTCGGGTCGCCGCTGTGCTCGTCGGCCGCGGTCGTCGGCGGCGCTGGCTCCGGCTGGGGTGCGGCGTCTTGCAGGGGGGGTCGTGAGGCCATGAGGGCTGTCTCCGGAGCTGTTCGGTGATCGCACGCTTATTCGATTATCGCCCTTGTCGGTTCGGGCGATCGTCGATATCCTGATTGTTCTTTAATCGCCCAAACGTGCGATTATCGAACAAGCCATGAATCAGACCCTGTCGATCGAGGTGGTGACTCCGGCGCTGGCGCCGGCGGTGAATGCGTGCGGTCTGCCGGCGGGTTCGTTGCCCGCCGACGTCGAGGCGGCGAACCAGCCGATCCGGCCGCTCGAGCTGGTGTTTCGCAGCCGCGACGCCTTGCACGCCGGGTTGCGCCGGCATCTGCTGGCGCTCGATTGCAGCGTGGCCGACCCGCAATCGTTCCAGTGCCATGCGGTGGTCGCCAGCCTGGGCGGCAACACCGTCGCCGAGCTACGTGTCGATGCGGCGCGGCTGGTCCGGCGCTCGGTCGACATCGATGACGCCGACGATGCGCCCGTCCACATCGTGTGGCAACTCGCCGGCCGCGGCCGCGTGCGCCAGGGCCCGCACCAGGCGACGCTCGACGCCGGCACCTGGGGCGTGTGCGACCCCACCCGCGAGTACGCGATCGAGTTCGACCGCGGCGCGCGCGCGCTCATGCTGCTCGTGCCGCGCGCGCAGTGCCCCGGCTGGTTGCCGGCGCTCGGCTTGCTCGCGGCGCGCGCCCTGCCCTCGCGCGGGCCGGCGCATATCGCGATGGCCGCGCTCGCGGCGTTGCTGCGCGACGAGGCGCTGCTCGACGCGCAAAGCGATGCCACGCTGCACGACTCGATCGTCGCGCTCGTCCAACGCGCGCTTGCGATCGAACTGGCGGCGCGCGGCCTGGAGGTGCAGGCCGAGCGCACCATCCAGCTCGCGCAGGTGCAGGCCTACATTCTCGAGCACCTGGCCGACCCCGCCTTGAACGTCGGTCGCGTGGCGAGTGTGTTCGGCGTCTCGCGGCGCAGCCTGTACAACCTGTTCGAGCCGAGCGGCGTGGCGCCGCATGCCTTCATCCAGAGTGCCAAGCTCGACCGCGCCTGCGAGTTGCTGCACCAGCCGGCCGCGCGCAAGAGCTCGGTCGCGGGTATTGCGCGCCAATGCGGTTTCGCCGATCCTGCGCACTTCAGCCGGGCGTTCCATGCGCGGCACGGCGTGGCGCCCACAGCGTGGCGCGACCAGGTGCAGTGATCCGGACATTCCCGGGGGTGTGCACCGCCAGACAAGGCGGCTGCACAAAATGGCAAGATCGATCGCTCCCGCTTTGCTATCTTTTCAGACCACGCAGCGCAGAAGGAGATGAACATGTTGACCCCTAGTCTCACTACGTTCGCCACCCCCCGAGTGGGCGCAGTTCCCCTTGGGGCGGCCCGGCGGGAGAACTGACATGGGCCGCTCACCCGAAGCAGACGCGCAATACCTGATGCGCGACACCACGTCGCACCCCGCCGCACACACGCCGGCCTACAAGACCAGCGTGCTGCGCAGCCCGAGGCTCGCGCCGATCTCGCTGCAGAACTCGCTGTCGGAAGTGACCGCGCCGGTATTTCGCGCCGAAGAACTGGGGCCGCTCGACAACGACCTGATCATGAATTACGCGAAGGCCGGGTTGCCGGTGGGCGAGCGCATCGTCGTGCATGGTTATGTGCACGACCAGCTCGGCCGGCCGATAAAGAATGCCCTGGTCGAAGTCTGGCAGGCCAACGCCAGCGGTCGCTACCGCCACAAGAAGGACCAGTACATCGGCGCGATCGACCCGAACTTCGGCGGCTGCGGGCGCATGCTGACCGACGAGAACGGCTACTACGCTTACCGCACGATCCGCCCCGGCCCGTACCCCTGGCGCAACCGCGTCAACGATTGGCGCCCCGCGCACATCCACTACGCGATCAGCGGCAACGGCTGGGTGCAGCGGCTGATCACGCAGATGTATTTCGAAGGCGACCCGCTGATCGCCACCTGCCCGATCGTGCAGATCATTCCGAGCGAAGAGCAGATTCGCGGGCTGATCGCGCTGCAGGACCGCAGCGCCTTCGTGCCGCTCGACAGCCGCGCCTACCGCTTCGACATCGTGCTGCGCGGCCAGCGCGCGACGCTGTTCGAAAACGACGTGCAAGGAGTCGCGAAATGAATCAACAGCAGATGAAGCCCTTGATGCGCGAGACCGCCTCGCAAACCGCCGGCCCCTACGTGCACATCGGCCTGGCGCCGCAGCAAGCCGGGTTCGACATCTTCGAGAACAACTTCGGCAACGTGCTGACGAATGCGCAGACCCAGGGCGAGCGCATCCGCATCGAAGGCCGGGTGCTCGACGGCATCGGCACCGTGCTGAAAGACGCGCTGATCGAGATCTGGCAGGCCAACGCACAAGGCAAGTACGCCCACCCGGCGGATCGCCAGAGCGGCAAGGAGGCCGACCCGAACTTCCGCGGCTGGGGCCGGGCCTGCACCGACTTCGACAGCGGCGTCTACAGCTTCGAGACCATCAAGCCCGGCCTGGTGGCCGGCCGCAAGGGGCGCTTCATGGCGCCGCACATCAACCTGTGGGTCGTGGCGCGCGGCATCAACCTCGGGCTGAACACCCGGATGTACTTCGGCGACGAGGCCGAGGCGAACGCGAAAGACGCGGTGCTCAACGTGATCGAGTGGGAGTCGCGCCGCCAGACGCTGGTGGCGCAGCGCGAGCAGGCCAAGGACGGCAAGGTCGTCTACCGCTTCGACATCCGCCTGCAAGGCGAGGGCGAGACGGTGTTCTTCGACTTCTGAATCATCCCAGGAACCAGATCATGATCAACAAGATCATGCCCAGTGCGAAAGCCGCGCTGAGCGACGTGCCCGATGGCGCGACCGTGATGATCGGTGGCTTCGGCACCGCGGGGCTGCCCAACGAGCTCATCGATGCGCTGATCGAGCAGGGCGCGAAGAACCTGACGATCGTCAACAACAACGCCGGCAACGGCGACACCGGCCTGGCGGCACTGCTCGCCGCCAAGCGCGTGCGCAAGATCATCTGCTCGTTCCCGCGCCAGGCCGACAGCCACCATTTCGATGCGTTGTACCGCAATGGTCAGATCGAGCTCGAGCTCGTGCCGCAGGGCAACCTGGCAGAGCGCATCCGCGCGGCCGGTGCCGGCATCGGCGGCTTCTTCACGCCCACGGGTTACGGCACCGAGCTGGCCAAGGGCAAGGAGACGCGCGAGATCGGCGGGCGCATGTACGTGCTCGAGTCGCCGATCCACGCCGACTACGCGCTCATCAAGGCCGAGGCCGGCGACCGCTGGGGCAATCTCACCTACCGCATGACGGCGCGCAACTTCGGCCCGGTGATGGCGATGGCGGCGAAGGTGACGGTGGCCACGGTGCACAGCATCGTCGACCTCGGCAGCTTCGACCCCGAGACGGTGATCACGCCCGGCCTGTTCGTGCAGCGCGTCGTGCAGGTGCCGCGCGTGGCGACGAGCGCCGGCGGCTTCAAACAACTCGCCTGAGGAGCACTCGCGATGAACAAGTGGACGCGCGACCAGATGGCGCAACGAGTCGCGAAAGACATCTTCGACGGTGCGGTGGTGAACCTCGGCATCGGCTTGCCCACGCTCGTGGCCAATCACCTGCCGGCCGACAAGGAGGTGGTGCTGCACAGCGAGAACGGCGTGATCGGCATGGGCCCGGCGCCCGCCAAGGGCGAGGAAGACTACGACCTGATCAACGCCGGCAAGCAGCCGGTGACACTGCTGCCGGGCGGCTGCTTCTTTCACCACGCCGACAGCTTCGCGATGATGCGCGGCGGCCACCTCGACGTGTGCGTGCTCGGCGCGTTCCAGGTCTCCGCCAGCGGCGACCTCGCGAACTGGCACACCGGCGCGCCCGACGCGATCCCCGCCGTCGGCGGCGCGATGGACCTGGCGATCGGTGCGAAGAAGACCTACGTGATGATGGAGCACACGACGAAGAAGGGCGAGAGCAAGATCGTCCCGCAGTGCACCTACCCGCTGACGGGCATCGGCTGCGTGAGCCGCATCTACACCGAGCTGGCGGTGATCGACGTGACGCCGAAGGGGTTGAAACTGATCGAGAAGGTCGAGGGCCTGAGCTTCGCGGAATTGCAGGCGCTGACAGCCGTCGAACTGCTGACCTGACACGCTGCCCGCGGTTGGAGGACGCAAGATGCACCGATCGATCGCCACCGTCTCGCTCAGCGGCACCTTGCGTCAGAAGCTCGACGCGATCGCCGCGGCGCGCTTCGACGGCATCGAGCTGTTCGAGCCCGACTTCATCCAGTTCGCCGGCAGTGCCAAGGAGCTGCGAGCATTGACCAGCGACCTCGGCTTGTCGATCGATATGTACCAGCCGTTCCGGGATTTCGAGGGCATGCCGGAGGCGCAGTTTCGCCGCAGCCTCGATCGCGCCGAGCGCAAGTTCGATCTGATGCAGGAGCTCGGTGCGCCGCTCGTGCTGGTGTGCTCGAACACCTCGCCGGCCTCGCTGCCCGGCGCCGAACTCGCGGCCACGCAGTTGCGCGAGCTGGCCGAGCGCGCCGCGCGGCGCAACCTGCGCATCGGCTTCGAGGCGCTCGCCTGGGGCCGGCACGTGAACCTGTACGGCCAAGCCTGGGACATCGTGCAGCGCGCGGACCACCCGCACCTCGGGCTGATCCTGGACAGCTTCCACACGCTGTCGCTGAACGACGACCCGGCCGGCATCGCGAAGATCCCGGGCGAGAAGATTTTCTTCCTGCAGATGGCCGACGCGCCGCGCCTGGCGATGGACGTGCTGCAATGGGCACGGCACTTCCGCAACTTCCCCGGCCAGGGGCAGTTCGACCTCGACAACTTTTTCGAACAGGTGCTGCGCGCCGGCTATGCCGGGCCGCTGTCGCTCGAGATCTTCAACGACTTGTTCCGTGAGACGCCGAACCGGCGCACCGCCACCGACGCGATGCGCTCGCTGCTCTACCTCGAGAGCCAGGCGCGCACCCGGCTGCGCCTGTTGGCCGAGCGCGGCGATGCGGTCGCGCAACGCGCGGCGCAGCGCACCGAGCTGTTCGACCCGCCGCTCGCACCGCCCTTGTCGGGGGTGTCGTTCATCGAGTTCGCCGTCGACGAGGCGGGTGCCGCGTCGCTGGACGCGCTGTTCGGGCAGCTCGGTTTTCGGCGCGCCGGCGCGCACCGCTCGAAGCGGGCGACGCTGTACGCGCAGGGCGGCATCCGGCTGATCGTCAACGCGCAACCCGGCTCGTTCGCCCGCGAGCGCTTCGATGCGCAGGGGCCGTGCGCCTGTGCGGTCGGCCTGGGGTCAGCGGAGCCGTCGCGTTCGGTCGCGCGGGCGAGCGCGCTGCTCTCGGCGCGCTTCGACAGCCCGCTCGGTCAGCATGAGTTGCCGATGCCCGCCGTGGTGGCGCCGGGTGGCAGCCTCGTTCACTTCGTGCCGACCGGCGCGGGCGCGCCGCGCTTCGACGAAGTCGACTTTGCCGTGGATCGCCCGGCCGCCAACGGCGGCGCCGGCTTGCAGACGATCGATCACATCGCCTTCGGCATGCCGCAAGACCAGTTGGACAGCTGGGTGCTGTTTTGCCGCGCCGTGCTCGGGCTGGCCACCGGCGACAGCCTGGAGCTCGCCGACCCGTTCGGGCTGATCCGCAGCAGCGGCGTCGCGAACGACACGCGCAGCGTGCGCTTCGTGCTGAACGTCTCGGCGAGCCAGCGCACGCGCATCGCGCGCACGCTGAGCGCGAGCGGTGGCGCGGGGGTGCACCACGTCGCGTTCGGTTGTTCCGACATCTTCGCCAGCGTCACGCGGCTGCGTGCGAGTGGCGCGCCGTTCGTGCCGATCTCGGCGAACTATTACGACGACCTGGTCACGCGCTTCGACATCGAGCCTGCGAAGGTCGAGCGCATGCGCGAGCTGGGGTTGCTGTTCGACCGCACGCCGCAAGGCGACTACCTGCACATCTACACCGAGGCGTATGCCGATCGGTTCTTCTTCGAGATCGTGCAGCGCGTCGACGGCTACGACGCTTACGGCGCGCTCAATGCGCCCGCCCGCCTGGCCTCGCAGGCGCAGCACGACGCGCTGTAGCAATCTCAGTAGCTGATCTTGGCGACCGCGCGCAGCTCGTCGGGCGTGGCGGTGCCGAAGCCGAAGAACTCGAGGTAGGCCGGGATCATCTCGAACAGCATGTCGGTGCCGACCTGGATCGCGCAGCCCTTGGCCTGCGCGGCGGCGAGCAGCGGCGTGATCGCCTGCTTCATCACGACCTCGCCGACGAAGGTGGTGGGCGCGATGCGCGACACGTCGAAGGGCAGCGGGTCGCCCTCCTTCATGCCCAGCGGCGTGGCGTTGACGACGAGGTCGAAGCCGGCCGGATCGTTCGAGCCGGTCGTGACGACGAGCTTCGGGTAGTGCTCGCGCAAGCGGCCCGCGAGCGCGCTCGACGAGGCCGCGTGGTTGTCGTACAGCGCCATCTCGGCCACACCCGCGGCGGCCAGCGAGGCCGCGATCGCCGAGCCCACGCCGCCGTTGCCCGACACCAGCACGCGCGTGCCCGCGAGCTTGCGGCCTTTGCGCTCGATGCCGCGCACGAAGCCGGCGCCGTCGAATTGGTCGCCGAGCAGCGTGCCGTCGGGCCGCAGCAGGATCGCATTGCAGGCGCCCGCGATGCGCCCGGTCGGCGTGACTTCGTCGACGAGCGAGTTCGTCACCACCTTGTGCGGCATCGTGACCAGCGCGCCGCGCAGGTTGCTGAACTTGAAGATCGCCTTCAGCGAGGTCGGGTAGTCCTCGGGCTTCACGCCCATCGGCACCACGACGGCGTCGATGCCTTTGCTGTCGAACCAGGGGTTGTAGATCATCGGCGCCTTGAAGGCCTCGGTCGGGTAGCCGATGTGGGCGATGAGGGTGGTCTTGCCGCTGATCATTGGGGTTCTCCGTCGATTGCGAGCCTCAGGCCGCTTTGACCGCCGAGACGGCGGCGCGCAGCGCGAGCAAGTAGCTGTCCACGCCGAAGCCGCTGATCTGGCCCTTGATGATCTCGGCAAACACCGAACGGTGCCGGAACTCCTCGCGCGCGTGGATGTTGGACATGTGCAACTCCACCACCGGGCAGGTCAGGATCGCGAGCGCGTCGCGGATGCCGTAGCTGTAGTGCGTCCACGCGCCGGCATTGATCAGCACCGCATCCGTGCCCTCGGTGTAGGCCTGGTGGATGCGCTCGCACATCGCGCCTTCGTGGTTGGTCTGGTAGCTCTCGACCTGCGCCCCCAGCTCCTTGCCGAGCCCCTGCAGCCTGGCATCGATCTCGGCCAGCGTGATCGTGCCGTACTGTTTCGGGTCGCGCTTGCCGAACATGTTGTGGTTGATGCCGTGCAGCATGAGGACCTTCATCGCGCGCTCCTTGGTTCGCTCAGGCCTTGGCCAGGGCCGCATCGTCCACGGCTTTTTCGCGGATGCGATCGTACTCGGGCTTGGGCACCGGCACCGCGTCCTTGTTGCCGAGGTCGTTCATGTGCACGCGGTAGGTCTCGCGCGCCGTCCATGCCGAGATCGCAGCCACGATGCAGATCGCGAGTGCGATCGAGCCCACCGTCATCGGAATGCCGGTCGCGCCCGGGGGCGCCACCGCGACGAACAGCGCCGGCAGCAGCGCGGTCACCGCGGTGCCCAGGTTCTGCGAGATCGCCATGCCGGAGACGCGCGTGCGGGTCGGGAACATCTCGGGGTAGAAACTCGGGAACACCGCGTTGTAGCCCTGGTAGACCACGCCCCACATCAGCAGCGACATCGCGATCGCGAGCGGCACGTTGTGGATGCTGATGGCGTAAAGGTAGCCGAACGAGAGCAAGCCCGAGCCGATCGCGCCGATGATGATGGGCGGCCTGCGACCGACCTTGTCGGTCAGGTTGCCGACGAACGGGATCACGATCACGGCCACGATGTTGCCCATCACCGGGATCCACAGGTACACGTCCTTCGCGAAGCCGATGCCGTAGCCGGGCTGCACTGCATAGGCCGCGCCGAAGATCGTCGTGACCACCGGGATCACGTTCATCAGCGAGCAGCACATCACGCGCAGCATGTCGCCCCAGCTTTCGGTGACGGCCTGGATGACCGGCGCCTTCGGCACCGCGCCGTGCGCGCCTTCTTCGGCGAAGGCCGGCGTCTCGTCGACTTCCTTGCGGATGATGTAGCCGGCAACGATGACGATCACGCTGAGCAGGAACGGAATGCGCCAGCCCCACGAGTTGAACGCCTCGGTCGGCATGTAGTGCGCGAGCGGCAGGAAGATCGCCGCGGCCATGATCTGCCCGGCCTGCACGCCTTGCAGCGTGAAGCTCGAGTAGTAGCCGCGCCGCCCGAACGGCGCGTGCTCCAGGATCATCGAACTCGCGCCCGAGATTTCGCCGGCCACCGCGAAGCCCTGCACCAGCCGCAGCAGCACGAGCAGCGCCGGCGCGAGCAGGCCGACCTGGTCGTAGGTGGGCAGCAGGCCGACGCCCACGGTCGAGAAGCCCATCAGGAACATGCACACGATCAGCACCGTCTTGCGGCCGTGCGTGTCACCCCAGTGGCCGAGGAAGAACGCGCCGATCGGGCGCGCGACGTAGCCCACGCCGTAGGTCGCGAGCGAGGCGATGATCGCGACCTTCGGGTCGGTCTTCGGGAAGAAGATCTGCGGGAAGATCAGCGACGCCGCCGTCGCGTAGATGAAGAAGTCGTAGTACTCCAGCGCCGAGCCGATCCAGCCGCTCGCGGTCGCCTTCTTCGTTTGATGCCGCGCGTGCGGCTCGTGGTCGTCTGCTGTCGTACTGGCCATGTCAGTCTCCGGAGTGATGAAGTTGAGCGCCGACCTTCCCGGCGCGGGTCGTCAACGCTTTTTCGTGCCCAACCACTTGACGATGCTCGGCGCCAGGATCTTCTGCGCCTTGCCGCCGACGAAGGTGCCGATGTGCCCGCCGGGCACGCCGAGCTCGGTGTAGTCCTTGGTGCCGAAGCGGCCCTTCATGCCTTGCGAGCAGGAGTTGGGCACGACCACGTCGCCCTCGGCATAGATGTTGAGCACCGGCATCGTGATGCGCTTCAGATCGACCTTGCGGCCACCGAGCACGAGTTCGTTCTTGATGAGCTTGTTGCCCTGGTACAGATCCTTGAACCACTGACGAACGACTTCGCCGGGGTTGTTCGGGCGGTCTGAAATCCAGCGCTCCATGCGCAGGAAGCCGAGCAGCTTCTTGTCGTCGTCGAGGATGTCGAGCAACTCGATGCTGTACTTCGCGAGGTTGGCCACCGGGTTCATCATCAGGAACGAGAAGCCCACCAGCGGCCCGGGCGAGTTGCCCATCGTGTCCACCAGCCTGTCGATGTCTTCGGGCGTGAGCGCGCGCGCCCAGAGGTTCATGTAGCCCGAGCCGGGTGTGGGTGCGCCGATGTCGCCGTGGAAGTCGAGCGGCGTCACCGTCAGCATCAAGCGCGCCACCTTTTCGGGATAGAGCGACGCATAGCAGGTCGAGAACACGCCGCCCTGGCAGATGCCCATCAGATTGATTTTTTCGATGCCCTCGCGCGCGCGCACCACATCGGCGCAGTGGTCGAGGTAGCCCGAGACGTAGTCGTCGATCGTCAGCCAGCGCTGCGCGCGGCCCGGCGTGCCCCAGTCGACGAAGTAGACATCGATGCCCTCGGCGAGCAGCTTGCGCACGAACGAGCGGTCTTCCTCCAGGTCGATCATCTGGTAGCGGCCGACGAGCGCGTAGACGATCAGCACCGCGATGCCCTTCTGCTTCGCCGCGGTCGGCCGGCACTTGTACATCCGCATCATGTCTTCGCGGTAGACCTCGTCGGCCGGCGTCGTCGCGATCGCGAGGTCTTCTTCGGTGAAGGCGCCCAGGCGCTTCGCACCTTGCGCGAGCTTGTCGCGCAATTGCGCGAGTTCGCGCATCGCCGCTTCGGGCGTGATGTGCACGGGCAGCCGTGCAGCGGGCTTGGCTTTAGACGTGGCGCTCATGCATCGGCCTCCTGGTTCGGCAGCAGCTTCTTCTGCGTGGCGGCAGGCAGTGCCTGCTTCAGGCGTCGCAGCTCGCGCTTGAGTTCCTGGATCTCGCGGAACGCGTCGTCCATGTCCTTGCGCGTGGGCACGTGCAGCGCCTCGCTCGCGATGCCGATCGTCTTCTGCAACTGCTCGCGGTGCTGCGAGGCGGCGCGGATCACCTTGGCCGTGACCTCGAGGCCGCGAGCGCCCTGCATCGTTTCGTGCAGCGGCGCATCCACGCACTTGGCCCACAGGCGGATGAACGCGAGCAGCGATTCGACACGCTCGCCACGTTGGCCCATCGCCTGCAGTTCCTTGACGAGGCCGGTCGTGCCAGCGCTCCAGGCCTGCGCGACGAGCGCGAGGTACTCGGCCTGCGCGCGCTGCTTCGCGGTGCTGGCCGCGAGCATGTCGCGCCAGGCCTGCTCGATGTCACGCATCGGGCGCAGGCCGAAGGCATCGCCCAGGCCGCCGAAGGTGCGTTCCATGCCGAGCTGGAGCTGGCTCGCACCGGCACCCTGGCCCCCCATCGCGCCCATCGGATTCCCCCAGCCCGCGAGCATGCGTTGCAGCGAGTCGCTGGCGCCATCCGCAAGCGCCTTCAACGGCTGCGCCGTCAGCTGGCCCTTGGCGAGCAGCGGCAGGTAACCCTGGTAGAGCTGGGTGAGCATGCCGTCGAGCATGTTGATGGCCTTGCCGACCTGGTCGGCCGGGAAGGGCAGGGCGGCGTTCGCGAACGCAGCATCTGGCGCCGGCGGCGCTGCGCCGGCGCCCGGGCCGGGCACCAGCGCGCGAAACGCCTGCGGCAAGGCATCGAACCAGGCGGTGTAGAGGGAGCTCGGGTGGTCGTTCATCGTCTCAAGCCTTGTGTCGGGCCAGCAGCTGCTCGACCTGGCGCCAGCCGGCCTGGGCCATCGGTACTGCACGTCTGCCGGTGGCCAGGGCCTCGGAACTCGTCGCATTGCCCTGGATCGCGCGCGCCAGGATGCCTTGCAGGATCGCCGACATGCGGAACATGTTGAACGCGAGGTAGTAGTCCCAGTCTGCTATGCCGGCGCGGCCGGTGTGCTTGCAGTAGGCATCGACATACGACGCCTCGTCGGGGATGCCGAGCTGCGCGAGGTCGGCCCCCTTGATGCCGCGGAATTCGTCGGGTGTGACGCGCCACGTCATCACGTGATACGCGAAGTCGGCCAGCGGATGGCCGAGGGTGGAGAGTTCCCAATCGAGCACCGCGAGGATGCGCGGCTCGGTCGGGTGGAAGATCACGTTGTCGATGCGGTAGTCGCCGTGCACGACGGTGGTTTCGTCGCCCGCCGGGATGTGCGCCGGCAGCCACTCGATCAGCCGCTCCATCGCGTCCAGCGGTTCGGTCGCGGCCGCGCGGTACTGGCGCGTCCAGCGGTCGATCTGGCGGCCGAGGTAGTTGCCGGGGCGGCCGAAATCGGCCAGGCCCACCGCCGTGTAGTCGACCGCGTGCAACGCCGCGATCACGCGGTTGAGTTCGTCGTAGAGCGCGCGGCGTTCGGCGGGCGCCACACCGGGCAGCGTCGCATCCCAGAACACGCGGCCCTGCACATACTCCATCAGGAAGAACGCGGTGCCGATGATCGACGGGTCTTCGCACAGCGCAAAGACCTTCGGCACCGGCACGCCGCTGTCGGCGAGCGCACGCATGATCTTGTATTCGCGATCGACCGCATGCGCCGACGGCAGCAACGCACCGGGCGGTTTGCGTCGCAACACGTACTGGTCCTTGCCCGCGGTGACGAGGTAGGTCGGGTTCGATTGCCCGCCAGCGAATTGCGCAACCTGCAGCTCGCCGCTGAAGCCCCGCCCTTGCGAGCGCAGATAGGCGGCAAGCGCGCCGCGATCGAAGGCGTGTTGCGAGGCGACCGGTCGTGTCGTCGGCGCCGTGAGTTCAAGGTCACTCGTCATAGGCTGCTCACCAAATGTCCTCCGTCCGCAAAAATGATGCTGCCGGTGATGTAGGCACCGGCATCCGAGGCGAGCAGCAACAGCGGCCCGTCCAGTTCCTCCGGCAAACCGAAGCGGCGCTGCGGGATGCGCGACATCAACCGCTGGCCTGGCTCCGACACCAGGAAATCCCGATTCAACTCGGTCTGCACATAGCCCGGCGCGAGCGCGTTCACACGCACCCCATGGCGCGCGAGCTCGAGGGCCATCGCACGCGTCAAGTGCATCACGCCGGCCTTCGACGTGCAGTAGGGCGCCACCCCACCCGCGACGCGCTCGCCGGTGATCGACGCGATGTTCACGATCGATCCCGGGCGCTTTGCCGCCACGAGCCGCCGCGCGGCCTCTTGCGCCACCAGCCACGCGCCCTTGAGGTTCGTGCCGACGACGCTGTCCCAGTCGGCCTCGGTCTGCTCGAGCAAGGGCCGCGACACCGCGAGGCCCGCGTTGTTGACGATCACGTCGGCAACGCCGCCGGCCGCTTCGATCTGGTCGAAGCCGCTCTTCACGCTGGTCAGATCGGTCACGTCCATGGTCACCGCGGACGCCGCACCGCCCGCGCCTTTGATCTCGGCCACCGTCTCGGTGAGCTTGCCGGCGCTGCGCGCCGCGACGATCACCGTCGCGCCGGCCTGCGCGAGGCTGAGCGCGAAGTGCTTGCCGAGGCCGCTCGATGCGCCGGTGACGAGCGCGCGCCGGCCTTTCAGCGTGAACCGCTCCAATGCATTCATGGTGCGTTTCTCCGCGGTCAGGTGGACGCGGGCAGCGGCGGATCGAGCGTCTCCTGCTCGATCGGAATGCGCAGCGCGTTCAGGAAGCGCGGCACCATCGCGTAGAAGCCGGCGGTGAGCGCGAGCTCGATGATCTCGCTCGGCGGGAAGTGCTTCTTCAGTTCGTCGAACACCTCGTCGGTCGTGTCGCCGGCCATCATCGCTTCGGTGAAGGCCAGCGCCGCGCGCTCGGCATCGGAGTAGCGCGGCGACTCGCGCCACATCATCAGGTCTTCGACCTGCGCATGCGGCACACCGCACTTCTTCGCCATGCGCTTGTGCTGGTGCCACTCGTAGGCCGAGTTGCACAGCTGCGCGCCGCGCAGGATCATCAGCTCGCGCAAGGTGCGCGGCGTGGTGCAGTCGCGCCGCAGCGAGTAGGCGAACTCGATCCAGCCGGTCAGCATCGTCGGGTTGTGGCCGATGATCTTGTAGAGGTTCAGGAACTCGCCATCGAGTTCCTTGATGCGCTTCTTGTTGTCCGCGGGGATTTCCACCAGCGGCAGACGGCTCTCTTGTTTGCTCAGGTCGAGTTTCATCGGGGGTCTCCGTTCGAGTCAGGCACTGGTCTTGAGTCGATCCCGCAGGATGTTCTTCTGCACCTTGCCGGTCGAGGTTTTGGGCAACGCGCCGAAGACGATGCGCTTGGGCGCCTTGAAGCGCGCGAGCTGCGTGCGCACGTGCTCGGTGAGTTCGGCGGCGGTGGCGTTCGCGTTGTCCTTCAGCGCCACGAATGCGACCGGCACCTCGCCCCACTTCTCGTCGGCCGCCGCGACCACCGCCGCTTCGAGCACCGCTGGGTGCCTGGCCAGGGCCTGCTCGATCTCGACCGACGAGATGTTCTCGCCGCCGGAGATGATGATGTCCTTCGCCCGGTCGCGCAGCTCGATGTAGAAGTCGGCGTGCATCACGCCGAGGTCGCCCGTGCGAAACCAGCCGTCGGGGCAGGCCTTCGCGGTCGCTTCGTCGTCGAGGTAGTAGCCCAGCATCAGGTTGTTGCCGCGCATCGCGATCTCGCCCATCGTCTGCGCATCGGCCGGCACATCGCGGCCCTGGTCGTCGACGACGCGCACCTCGCACGAGATCACGTTGCCCACGCCCTGGCGCGACTTGAGCCGCGCCTGCTCGGGGATGCTCAGTGCCTTCCAGTCGCTGCGCCACTCGCAGACCACGCAGGGGCCGTAGGTCTCGGTCAGGCCGTACAGATGGGTGATGTCCATGCCGAGTTCGGCCAGGCGCTCGAGCAGCGCCGGCGTCGGCGGCGCGCCGCCGGTGCCGATGCGCACCGGGCGCGGCGGCTTGCCCTTGGCGGCTTCCGGGTCCCAGATGGTCATCGTCAGCACCGTCGGCGCGGCGCAGAAGTGAGTGACGCCGGACTCGCGCATGTGCTGCCAGATCAGCTTGGGTTCGAGCCTGGGCAGGCACAGGTGCACGCCGCCGACGGCGGTGACCGCCCAGCTGAAGCACCAGCCG
Source organism: uncultured Rhizobacter sp. (assembly GCA_964247075.1). Taxonomy (GTDB): domain Bacteria; phylum Pseudomonadota; class Gammaproteobacteria; order Burkholderiales; family Burkholderiaceae_C; genus LMDS01. The sequence continues at coordinate 23,602 of CAXTSS010000027.1, forward strand.
TTGCAGTGGAACATCGGCAGCGTCCAGAGGAACACCGAGTCGCGGTCGACGCCCATGTGCAGCGCCATCGCCAGCGACTGCAGGTAGGCGCCGCGGTGGTGGTACATCACGCCTTTCGGCCGTGCGGTCGTGCCGCTGGTGTAGTTGATCGCCAGCAGGGCACGCTCGTCGGTGACGGGCAGCGAGTACGCGGGCGCGGCGGCGATCAGCGCTTCGAGTTCGTCGTCGGCGCCTCCGCCGCAGCAGACCAGGCGGATGTTCGAACCGATGTCGGCGGCGGCCTGCTTCGCGCTGGCGGCGAATTCGGCGTCATAGATCAGCACCACGCTGCCCGAGTGGCCGAGGATGTAGCCGGTGTCCGCCGGCGTGATGCGCGTGTTCAGCGCGACCAGCGCCGCGCCGGCGAACGGCACGGCATAGTGCGCGGCGAGCATCACGTGCGAATTGCCGGCGAGCACCGCGACCCGGTCGCCGGGCGCGACGCCGAGCGCCTTGAGCGCCCCGGCGAACTGCAGCGAGCGCTGCAGGAACTGCGCGTAGGTATAGCGCACATCGCCGTCGATGACGCCGACGCGATCGCCATAGACGCGCGCCGCGCGCCGCAGGAACGCGGTGGGCGTGAGCGCCTCGAAACTGAATGCGTCCCGGTTCATGGTGCTTCCTTCGTGTCCCACCAAAGCGATTTGTACGGGAAGCGGCACCCGCACCCCTCGGGAGAATCCCTAGGGCTTGCACGCACAGTCAAGTGCGGTGCACGAACCGGCAAGCAGAGCGGCTCGCGGCGCCCTGGAGAGGGCGCACTGTCGGCCGCGTCGAAAACAAGCTCAGGTGCTTTCGCCTCCAGCCGCGTCCTCGACCTTCGGTGTGCGGGCGAGCAGTGCATCGAGCGCGTCGTAGACCTCCTGCATCGAGCGCGTGCCGAGCGCGGCCTCCAGGGCCTGGTAGCGCGCCTCCACCAGCGGCACCAGTCGCTGCAGGATCTTGCGGCTCTTGGGCTTGAGCGCGACGGTGACCCGGCGCTGGTCATGCGCCATGCGTTCGCGCGAGACCAGGCCGGCCTCTTCCATGCGCAACAGCACGCCGGCGATGCTGGGGCTCGAAATCGAGCACGCCTCGCCCAGCTGGCGCGGTTCGAGCGGGCCTTGCTCGGCCAGCTCGCGCAGGATGCGCCACTGCTGGTCGGTCAGGTTGTGGGTGGTCAGCAAGGGCCTGAAGTGCGCCATCAGCGTCTCGCGCGAGCGCAGCAGCAGGTGAGGCAGGTTGCGGTGTCGCAGCGCAGCGGGCATGGTGCGTGGCCGGGAGAGTTTGCTCACATCTGAGTGTAGTCGGCACCGATCGGTGGCGAACACGCGATACGCCGAGACTCCTAGGGAAAGCCCTCAAATAAAGTCGTCCGAGATCTTGCGCCGGCAGGTCTCCAGTGATTATATTACGCACATGTTAGTGAACAACCCATCACCTCGGCGCGGCACCGTCTACGGCACCTTGCTGAACCATGCGGACGCGCTCGCGGTGCTGGGTGGCGCGGTTCACGAGCCCCCATACAAGTCGCCGCCGAAAGCGCCGATCCTCTACATCAAGCCGCGCAACACCTGGATCGGCGCGAGCGAGGCCATCGTCGTGCCCGCCGGCGTGCCCGAGCTCGAGATCGGCGCCACGCTGGGCCTGGTGATCGGCCGCGCGGCCTGCCGCGTCAGCGAGGCGCAGGCGTTGAGCTTCGTCGCCGGCTACGTGATCGTCAACGACGTGAGCGTGCCGCACGCTTCGTACTACCGGCCGTCGCTGCGCTTCAAGGCGCGTGACACCTTCTGCCCGATCGGGCCGTTCGTGGCGCGTGATGCGATCGGTTCGCCCGATGCGCTCGGCATCGTCGTCACGATCGACGGCGAGACCGTGCAGCGCGCCAGCACCGCAGGGCTGATCCGCTCGGCCGCGCGCCTGCTCGCCGAGGTCAGCGAGTTCATGACGCTGGTGCCGGGCGACGTGCTCTCGGTCGGCGTCGCCGCCGGCGCGCCGCGGGCGCGCGCCGGGCAGCGCGTCGGCATCGCGATCGACGGCCTGGGCCGGCTCGACAACCCGCTGATCGCCGAAGGGACGCCCGCATGAAGCGCACCGCGCGGGTCGCCTACGGCGGCGCGATTCACGAGGCCGTCGAGCATGCCGACGGCGTGCAGCTCACCGATGGCCGTGTGCTGGCCGAGACGCAGGTGGTGTGGCTGCCGCCGTTCGAAGCCGGCACCATCATCGCGCTCGGCATCAACTACGCGGATCACGCGCGCGAGCTTGCCAAGGAGCTGACGATGAGCGCGAAGGACGAGCCGCTCGCGTTCCTGAAGGCGCCGAACACCCTGATCGGCCACCGGGGCTTCACGCGCCGGCCGCGCGACGCGGCGTTCATGCACTACGAGTGCGAGCTGGCCGTGATCATCGGCGCCACCGCGAAGAACCTGGCCCGCGCCGACGCGATGGGCTGTGTCGCGGGCTACACCGTCGCCAACGACTACGCCGTGCGCGACTACCTCGAGAACTGGTACCGCCCGAACCTGCGTGTGAAGAACCGCGATGGCTGCACCGTGCTCGGCCCGTGGTTCGTGCCCGCCGCGAACGTGCCCGATCCACACGCGCTCGCGCTGCGCACGCTCGTCAACGGCAAGATCACGCAAAGCGGCAACACGCGCGACCTGATCAACGACGTGCCCGCGCTGATCGAATACCTCAGCAGCTTCATGACGCTCTCGCCGGGCGACGTGATCCTCACCGGCACGCCCGAGGGCGTGGTCAACGTCAACCCGGGCGATGAAGTGGTCTGCGAGATCGACGGCATCGGCCGGCTGGTCAACACGATAGAAAGTTGGTGACATGCGCATCCATCACCTGATCGACGGCAAGAGTGTCGAAGGCCGCGACTATTTCCAGACCACCAACCCGGCCACGCAGGAGGTGCTGGCCGAGGTGGCCGCGGGTGGCGCGGCGGAGATCAACGCGGCGGTCGCTGCCGCCAAGGCCGCCTTCCCGAAATGGGCCGCGTTGCCTGCCACCGAGCGCGCGAAGATGATGGTCCGGCTCGGCGACCTGATCGCCAGGCACGTGCCCGAGATCGCCGCCACCGAAACGCGAGACACCGGCCAGACGATCACGCAAACGGCTAAGCAACTCGTGCCGCGCGCGGCCGACAACTTCTACTACTTCGCCGAGATGTGCACCCGCGTCGACGGCCACACCTACCCGACGCCCACGCACCTGAACTACACGCTGTTCCACCCGGTCGGCGTGTGCGCGCTGATCTCGCCGTGGAACGTGCCCTTCATGACCGGCACCTGGAAGATCGCGCCCTGCCTCGCGTTCGGCAACACCGCGGTGCTGAAGATGAGCGAGCTCTCGCCGATGAGCATCTCGCGCTTCGGCGAGCTCGCCACCGAGGCCGGCCTGCCCAAGGGCGTTTTGAACATCGTGCATGGGGACGGCAAGGAGACCGGCGAGCCGCTGTGCGGCCACCCGGACGTGCGCGCGATCTCGTTCACCGGCTCCACCGCCACCGGCCAGCGCATCGTGCAGAACGCCGGCCTGAAGAAGTTCAGCATGGAGCTGGGCGGCAAGAGCCCGTTCGTGGTCTTCGAGGATGCCGACCTCGACCGCGCGCTCGACGCCGCGCTCTTCATGATCTTCTCGAACAACGGCGAGCGCTGCACCGCGGGCTCGCGCATCCTGATCCAGAAGTCGATCTACGCCGAGTTCTCGAAGCGCTTCGCCGAGCGCGCGAAGCGCATTGCTGTCGGCGACCCGATGGCTGAGGCGACCTTCGTCGGCCCGATGATCAGCCAGGCGCACCTCGCGAAGGTGCGCAGCTACATCGAGCTCGGCTCGACAGAGGGCGCCACGCTGCTCGCCGGCGGCCTCGACGCGCCCGAGCTGCCCGAAGCGATGAGACGAGGCAACTTCGTCCGCCCGACCGTGTTCGCCGATGTGACCAACGGCATGCGCATCGCGCAGGAAGAGATCTTCGGCCCGGTCGCCTGCCTGATCCCGTTCGTCGATGAGGCCGATGCGATCGCGCAAGCCAACGACATCCCCTACGGCCTGTCGAGCTACGTGTGGAGCGAGAACCTCGGCCGCGCGCACCGCGTCGCCGCGGCCATCGAGGCCGGCATGTGCTTCGTCAACAGCCAGAACGTCAGAGACCTGCGCCAGCCCTTCGGCGGCACCAAGGCCAGCGGCACCGGGCGCGAAGGCGGCACCTGGAGCTACGAGGTCTTCCTCGAAGCGAAGAACGTGTGCGTCAGCATGGGCTCGCACCACATCCCGCATTGGGGTGTGTGAGCCTCGACTGTCCATCCTCAAGGAACCGCGCCATGGGCACCGTCGCACTCGCCGCCAAGATCACGCACGTACCGTCGATGTATCTGAGCGAGCTCGACGGCCCGCGCAAGGGCAGCCGCCAGGATGCGATCGACGGCCACGTCGAGATCGGCCGCCGCTGCCGCGAACTGGGCGTCGACACCATCGTCGTCTTCGATACGCACTGGCTCGTCAATGCGAGCTACCACCTCAACTGCGCGCCGCAATTCGCCGGTACCTACACCAGCAACGAGCTGCCGCACTTCATCAGCAACCTCGGGTACGGCTTCCCGGGCAACCCGGCACTCGGCGAGTTGCTGGCCCGGGCGTGCAACGAGCATGGCGTGGAAACGCTCGCCCACGCGGCGACGACGCTCGGCCCCGAATACGGCACCCTGGTGCCGATGCGCTACATGAACGCCGACCGGCACTTCAAGGTGGTCTCCGTCTCGGCGCTGTGCCAGGCGCACTACCTGAACGACAGCGCACGCCTGGGCTGGGCGATGCGCAAGGCGGTCGAGGATCATTACGACGGCACGGTGGCCTTCCTGGCCAGTGGGTCGTTGAGCCATCGCTTCGCGCAGAACGGCCTGGCGCCGGAATATGCGTTCAAGGTCTGGAGCCCGTTTCTCGAAACCCTGGATCGCGAGGTGGTGGAGATCTGGAAGCGCGGCGACTGGAAGACCTTCTGCGGCATGCTGCCCGAGTACGCCGCGAAGGGTCACGGCGAAGGCTTCATGCACGACACGGCGATGTTGCTTGGCGTGCTCGGCTGGTCGGCCTACGACGGCCGCGCCGAGATCATCACGCCGTACTTCGGCGCCTCGGGGACGGGGCAGCTCAATGCCGTCTTCCCGCTGACGCCACAGGACGGCCACGCCGTGCCCCAGGCCGTGGCCTCCGCGGCCGACGGCTTCTCCACGGTTGCGACCCGCCTCTAGAAAGCGCTGAACATGCCCCACCTCGTGATCCTCTACAGCGGCAACCTCGATGCGCGCACCGACATGACGGCGCTGTGCCGCAGCCTCGCCGACACCCTGCTCGCGCAGCGCGACGACGCCGGCAAGCCCGTCGCGCCGCCCGGCGGCACGCGCGTGTTCGCCTACCCGGCGCCGCACTTCGCGATCGCCGATGGCGGCACCGCCGGCCGCGCGGCTGGTGGCGACGGCGACTACGGCTTCGCCTACCTCAACCTGCGCATGGCCCGCGGCCGCAGCGAGGCGGTGCAGCAGCGCATCGGCGCGGCGCTGCTGGCCGCCACCCAGGCGCACTTCGCGCCGCTGATGGCCACGACGCACATGGGCGTGACCTTGCAGATCGATGTCGGCGCCGAAGTGTTCGATGCCAAGCACAGCACGCTGCACCCGCTCTTCAACAAAGGCTGAACATGCTGCCCCTGGACACCATCGCCCAGCTGGCGCGCGAGCTCTACGACGCGCGCAAGAGGCGCACGCCGCTGCGCCATTTCTCGCAGCGCTTCCCCGAGATGACGATTGACGACGGCTACGCGATCCAGCGCGCCTGGGTCGCGCTCGAGGTCGCCGACGGCCGCACCATCAAGGGCCGCAAGATCGGCCTGACCTCGCGCGCGATGCAGCAATCCAGCCAGATCGACGAGCCTGATTTCGCGCCGCTGATGGACGACATGTTCTTCGCGCAGGGCACCGACATCGACGCCAGCCGCTTCATCGCGCCGCGCATCGAGGTCGAGCTCGCGTTCATCCTCGGCAAGCCGCTGAAGGGGCCGGGCGTGACACTGTTCGATGTGCTTTCGGCGACCGAGTACGTGACGCCGGCGATCGAGATCATCGACGCGCGCATCGAGCAGTTCGACCGCGAGACCAAGGTGATGCGCAAGGTCTTCGACACGATCAGTGACTTCGCCGCGAACGCCGGCATCGTGCTCGGCGGTCGGCCGGTGCGGCCGACCGAGGTCGATCTGCGCTGGGTCGGCGCGCTGCTCTACAAGAACGGCGTGATCGAGGAGACCGGCCTTGCCGCCGGGGTGCTGAACCACCCGGCCACCGGCGTGGCGTGGCTGGCGAACAAGATCGCGCCGTACGACGAGCGGCTCAACGTGGGCGACGTGGTGCTGGCCGGCTCGTTCACGCGGCCCACGCTGGCGAAGGCCGGCGACAACATCCACGCCGACTACGGCCCGCTCGGGTCGGTGGCGTTCCGCTTCGTTTGAGAGTCGGGGACACACCATGAACACACCCGCGAACAAGTTCACGGAAGCGGAGTGGGCCGCCCGCGTGGAGCTCGCCGCCGCCTACCGCATCTTCGACCACCTGGGCTGGGGCGAGCTGATCTACAACCACATCTCGCTGCGCGTGCCCGGCCCCGACGCGCACTTCCTGCTCAACCCCTTCGGCCTGCACTACAGCGAGGTGTGCGCCTCCAACCTGGTGAAGGTCGACGTCAAGGGCAACATCATCGGCAAGAGCGACTGGCCCATCAACCCGGCCGGCTTCACCTTCCACGGCAAGATCCACGAGACGCTGCCCGATGCGCACTGCGTGATGCACGTCCACACCACGCCGACGATGGCCGTGTGCTGCCTCGACGAGGGCTTGAGCTACACCAACTTCTACGCCGCGCAGCTGTTCGGCAAGGTCGCGTACCACGAGTTCGAGGGCATCACGGTGCACGCCGACGAGGGCGAACGCATTCTCGCCAGCGCCGGCGGCAAGCCCGTGCTGCTGCTGCGCAACCACGGCACGGTGACCATCGGCCACACGCTGGCCCAGGCCTTCGGGCTGATGTGGCTACTGAACCGCGCGTGCGAAGTGCAGCTCGCCACGCTTGCGATGGGCCGGCCGCGTACCATCGCGCGGCCGGTGCTCGAAGGCTGTGTGCGTGATTCGTTGCAGTTCGATGCGCGCTACGGGGCGGGGCAGGATGCGTTCGATGCGTTGCAGCGGATCGTGGATCGGATTGATCCGGGTTACCGAAGCTAGGAGCCTGTCGGGCTTTGGGTTGGGCTCAACGTCGCACGCGCCGTGCCGATAACGGAGTTTGGTGCCCCAGATTCGACCCTCGAAGCCCTCAATGACCGCAATCCCCCTGTCGGCCGGCGATCTGAGCGACCGCGCCCTGTCGCTGCTGTTTGCCGACGGCGCGGCCGCTTCGCGGCTGGCGTCCGAAATCTTGCAGACGCCTGCCGCGGAGTCGGGCCAGCGTGCGGTGGCGCATGCATTGCGCGCGCTGTACGAGTTGCGCGAGGGCGAGGTCGAGGAAGGCCTGCGGCAACGGGATGCCGCCACGGCGCTGGTTGACGCTTCGGCCGCCGGCGTACGAGCCGCGGATCTGCTCCAGCAGGTGCAGGCGCAGTGGCACCGCCGCGAAGGGAGGCTCGACGAGGCCGAAGCCCTGCTGCGCCCGTTGCACGGGCGTGCCGAGCAACGGCCGGTCATCGATGCCTACGTGACGACCGGCGCACTGGGAATCGTGCTCTCCATGACCGGCGACGATCACGGCGCGCTGGACATGTTCTTCCAGGGGCTGGCCCTGGCGAGGCGAAGCGGTGAGGACGCCCTGCTCGTCAATGCGCTGAACAATCTCGGCTCCTACCAGTCCGACCTGCACAACCTCGAGGATGCCACGCCGCTCCTCGAGGAATGCCTGGCTGGAGCGCGCCGGCTCGGCTCGCGGCGCCAGATGATCTACGCGGCGGGCAACCTGGTGCAGTGCCTGTGCCTGATGGGCCACGCCGCAAGAGCACTCGAGATTGCGCGAGAACATCTGATCGGCCGGATCCAATCGGACGATCTGCCCTCCCTGCACAGGGATGAGGAAATCGCGCACGCGTTGCTCGACAACGGCCTGGTCGACGCCGCCGAATCCGCCCTGGGCGGCGAGGCGCATGTGGATCCGATGAGCAACGAACTGGCCACGGCAAGAGTGTGGTTGGGTGCACGCATCCTGCTCGCCCGGGGGCGTGCCGGCGAAGCCTTGCAGCTGTGCCTGAAGCGGCAGGAACTGCTGAACGAACAAGGTGAGGAAGGCACGGTTGCCATCGACCGCGTGAATCTGCTGCGCGTGGCCGCTCAGGCGGCAGACCAGACAGGCGACCACGCATTGGCCTACCGCCTGCTGAACGATGCCTTTGCAAAGCACGAGCAGTTGCTCGGCCGTGCTGCGCGCTCGCGGCAACTCAGCCTGCAAATCTCGCACCGCGTGAGCCATGCCGAATGGGAGCGCGACTCGGCGCGGCAAGCGACGATCCAACTGGAGGCGCTGAATGCTTCGCTGCAGTCCCAGGTGATCGAAACGGAACGCCTGCGGCTGCGGCTGCAGGCGCAGGCACTCGAAGATCCGTTGACCGGCCTGTACAACCGACGCCACTTGTTGGACGCCGGCAGCGCGCTGCTGTCGTTGCTGCGTCGTCGGGCCGAGCCGCTGGCCGTGGTCATGGTTGACCTCGACCATTTCAAGCAAGTCAACGACCGTCACGGCCATGAGGCCGGGGACCGGGTCTTGCGGGGCTTTGCCGAGCTGGCGCGCGGCGAGATGCGCGCCGAGGACGTCGTCTGCCGCTACGGCGGCGAAGAATTCGTGTTGCTGTTGCCCGGTGCCCGAGCGCTGCAGGCGGCTGCTCGCGTGGATGAGCTTCTGCGCAGGTTCGGTGACATGCGCTTCGAAGGCGCAGAGGGGGTCGTCTTCTCGTGCAATTTCTCGGCCGGGGTCGCCGACTCGGTCAACGTCGATGAGGCACTGCCCGCGCTGCTGGCACGCGCCGACGCCGCGCTCTACATCGCCAAGGAGGCCGGCCGCGCCTGCGTGCAAATGGCGCCGCCGCCTGGCGTGTCTACGACTTGTTGACGGAGGTCGCCGTGGTGACCACTTGCCCGTCCTTCACCGGCAACGTCGGCCCCGGCTTGAACGACGTCCGCACCACGCCATCCTTGCCTTCGAGTCGGTAGGTGACGTCGTAGCCGACCACCTTCTGGGACTTTTCGTTCACGGTCCTGCAGCGGTGCTCCGTCTTCGTGACGACATCCTTCTCCTGCATGTTCTTCTGGACCTGGTTGCCGGCGTAGCCTCCGGCCGCGGCGCCGGCGACGGTGGCCAGCGTCTTGCCCTTGCCGCCACCGACGGCGCTTCCCAACAAGCCTCCCGCCAGCCCGCCGACCACGCTGCCGGCGATGCGGTGCTGATCCTTCAACGGCGCCTGGTGCTGCACCTGAACGTCTTCGCATCGCTCATGTGGGGTCACCATCGTCTCGACGACGTCCTTCACCGCGACGACCTCGGCAAAAGCCGGCTTCGTCATCGCCTTGTAACTCGTGACGGCGCCCGAGCCCAGCACCACCATGGCGATGCCACCCACTGCCATTCCCTTGATCATTGACGTGTTCATGCTCGTGTCCCTTTGTGATCCCGTTTGGCGCACGTTCGCGCGCTCTTGCTGACGAAGGGGCAGCTTACGCAAGATCCCGCTGGCCCTGTAACCTGCGGTAGCGGGCCGGGCGGGATGATCGCCCCCGAGAATCACCGCATGCCCCACGCCGTCTCCCTGCTGCGCGCCGCGCGTCTGGCGCGCAGCGCCAAACCCTTTCTCGCCCGGGGCGGGTTCAAGCGCGAGCGGTGTGCCGGCTGCCGGCTGGTGCCGAGCCACTGCCTTTGTGCGCTGCGCCCTTCGATGCCGACGCGCGCGGGGGTGTGCCTGCTGATGGCCGACATCGAGCCGCTCAAGCCCAGCAACACCGGCTGGCTGGTGGCCGATGTGGTGGCCGACACGTTTGCGTTCGGCTGGGCACGCACGGCGACCGACCCCGCGCTGCTGGCGCTGCTGAGCGACCCGGCGTGGCAACCGTATGTGGTGTTTCCGGGCGAGTACGCGGCGCCCGGGCGGGTGGTGCACGCCGTTCAGACGGACAAACGCCCGCTGTTCATCCTGCTCGATGGCACCTGGGCCGAGGCCCGCAAGATGTTCGGGCGCAGCCCCTGCCTGGACCACCTGCCGGTGCTCAGCCTGCAACCCGACCAGACCTCGCAATACAAGCTGCGCCGCTCGCGCCGCGACGATCACTTCTGCACCAGCGAGGTGGCCGCGCTGTGCCTGAACCTGGCCGGCGAACACGCGGCCGAGCGAACGCTCGCGGCCTACCTCGACGTGTTCACCCACCACTACCTGCAAGCCAGAAACCAGTTGCCCGTGGCGTGGGACGGCGCGGCCCACCAGCGATGGCGCGAGATCAGTGGCCTTGCCGCAGCAACGCCTTGGCCGCTTCGATCCGAAGCGCCAGCGCCACGGTCTCGTCGTTCATGATCCGGCGCAGAAAGCGCGTCGGATCTTCATGCGCAGCCGCGGTCACCGGCTGCGGGTGCGTGAGGGGCGCATCGACGATCGTCGTGATCGGCCCGAGCCGCTTCAACGCTTCTTCGAACACGGCCGGCTTCATCATGTCCAGGCCGCGCAGCAACGTGGCCTGACCTTCCTCGTTGGGCGCAATGTCGAGCCACGGTGTCTCGGCGAAGACCGGGGCCAGGTCGGCCGCCACGAACGCGGACCAATTGCCGGTCTGTTCCTGCCGCGCCGGCACCAGCCGGGCATGGCGCTCCGGGTGCAGCGCCGACGCGTCTGAAGCGGGCATCAGGCGGATGCGCCTCGCATCGATGTCAGGCAGGAACCGTGCGCGCAAGGAGTCGAGAAACGCATGCGCCTGCGAGGCCGCAATCGGCTCTGCGAGCGAGAACCAGAGCTGCAGGCCATCGATGCCGGAGACGGCGATCGCGGGCGCGGGAAGTTCCAGTTCGGTCTGAACGCCGAGCCAGACCGTGGAGAGAAGCTCCCAGCTCGGTGGCCGCGTCAGCTCCATCACCATGGCGCGCACCATGCCCTGAGGGTCGATCAGCGCCGATGCCTGCGCGTCGGTTTCAGCGTGCGCCTGTGATCGCGGGAGGTACAGGCGATGCAGCTCTGATTGCAGTCGGTTCATGGCGGTGCAAGCAGGCCGGGGTTGGGATGGCGGGACTCTACTCGGTGCGGTTCGGTGGCCTGATGTGACACCAACGAACCTGACCGCCAGCGCGAACGAGGAACTTCAGTGCGGCTGCGAATGACCGATTCAGTCAAGGCTTGTGCGACACCTGCCCTTGCGCGCGTGTGATGGCGTGCCCTCGCTGCCTGCGGGCAGGTGTTGCATAAGCCTCAAGGGAGGAAACCGCTCTCGTCCCGAGGAGCCACCGACTGAGTCGACGATGGGTGTCAAATGGCAGAGACGATGGCTGCAAAGGGCCACGTCGATTCGCGGGCTCCCAAAGGAGCATCTGCCAGTCCGCTAACGCGCGTCTAGCCAGTGATACGGTGCTGTCGCCCGGGGCGCCTGGCATCGTACCCGCCTGACAAGTGGACCGTCCCACCGCCTTTGTGGGCACGCACCCAGGTTAGCGGCCGGCGGCCCGCCTCGATTCGCAACTGTTTGCGAAGCAATACCGCGGTCCTGAGATGCGCCTATGCTATTGTGAATAGCAATCTGTCTCTGGCTAGGCTGGTGGAGGCATCGTTGCATCCGCGACTCAAACAGCGAAGACCCGGAGGTACATGCCAAAACCGTTGCCGTCAAAGCTGGGCAAGGAGCCGATCGTGGAGGCTGTTTGCGAGCTCCGGGTGTCGCCGACGGGTGCGCTGCATACAGTGCTCCCCGGCTATTTGTACGCGACCTTTCGAGGCGAAGTCGGGCCTTCGGAGCAGCTGCCTGCTGGCATGATCCCTGAGGCGATGCGGGCGCAAGACGCCAACCTCGCGTATGCATCGATCGTCAGAATTCCTTGGCGCAAATACTTTGTCCTCATAGGTGCGCGCAACGTGGCGATCGCCTGCCGATTGCCATACCCTGGGTGGACCCAACTGCGGCTCGACATCCACGAGTTGTTCCGCACAGTGATCCAGAGCGGACTCATTCGTGGCGTTGATCGCTATTCGGTCAAATTCACCAACTTCTTCCCGTCCTCCGATGGCAAGCAGGGCAACACTGAGATGCTTGATTGGAAGATCCAGTTTGGTGAATTCGTGCTCGACAAGGAAATCGTCCAGTTGCGAGTCGAGATGCCGAATGCAAAGGATACAGTCACCATCATGACGATTTCTTCCCCGGCTCAATACCAGCCGGAGGACGAGCCACCGAGGTCGGGAGGTGTTATTGACGTCGACACCGTATGCGCGCACGTGACGAATGACCTCGCTGCTTTTGACGCTGAGTTGGAAGCGCGTCTGGACGCAGTAAGATTGACAAACAAGCAGGCGTTTTTTGATTGCCTGACACCCGATTCGATTAACAGAATGGACCCGCAGTATGAGCCGCCGGCTGTTCTCCACTAGCACCACCGCAGGTACCACCGCGAGTGCGCTTTGGATGTCAGCAGCACTTGCCGCGACAGGCATGGCCCATGCCACGGAGGGGGTGACGCAGGGGAAGGCTACGCCCAGGGAAATCGTTTCGCCGACCGAGACCAGCAGTTCGCGGGTGAAGGGCGGTTCGCCTCTCCTTTGCGGATACACCGTGGGCGCCCCGTCGCCACTGAGCGAAGCTGCGAGGCTTGCTCTCGGGGACGATGGTGTCGAGCGGCTGGAGCGATTTGGGAAATTGCGGGCCAATTGGGATGGGCAAGGCGCGCAGACACTGAATGACGATTCGGTGGCTGCCTTCTCGCAATTCTTCCGCGATACAGGCCTGCGACCCTTTGGGTTGGCTGTCTTCATGTCCCGCCAGGGGAACGTCGCGGTCAATTGGCTCGATGACGACGCGCTCGTGGAGTTGGAGTTTGCGGCTGACGGCGTGCGCTTTTACTTCGAACGCACTGGCGCAGAGGGCGTCGCCGGCAGCTATGCCGTTGCTGCGTTCTTCGAGGAAAAGTCGAAGAGCGCAGTTGCTGCCTGAAATGACAAATGGGGACGTAGTAGCCGACCACGAGCAAATAGTCCGGGCGTTGTACGAGCCCCTTTGGTCGGCAGAAAAGAAACGAGCGACCTCGCTTGCGTTCACCCAGGTCGATGTCTCGGTAAGCCGCACAGCGATCTTGTCCTACGAAAGCATCGTCGAAGTCTTCAAGAAGGACATCTCTGCAGCGTCTCCCGTCATTGCCACATGTGTTACTTCGGTGGCCGTGGTGAGCACTGCATGCGCGAGCAGTCACGAGGCTGGCTTCACTGTTGCGGTTGTGGAAGACCGCGTCGAGGCAAGTGCCAACCGGTCCGAAAACCCGGCACACGCAGAGATTCGTGCCCGCTCGATCGCTGATCCGCACGTGAAGATGAGTCTGACGAGGGGAATGGCGAATGCGATTCTGAAGTCCGGCAAGACCGAGATCAAGACCGTCGAATAGCGTTCGCAGTGGTGAGGTCGACGCGATGGCGGACGGCGCTGGCCCCGGCCTTCGAACTCGGTGATTCTCTTGGGAGCGTTGAATCCGGGTGTTCGCACTTTGGCCGACTGCAGTGGCTAACCGCCCAAAAATCCGCTCTCGCATACGAAGCGGACGGTTGAGGTCCCAAGATGACAGGCAGCACCCGCTGCACTGCTGTAGTCGGTCGTCGTTCATTGAAGGCAAGCCCTGCGTCGCCGGCAGACTTCCTCACACCGCTCGGTTACCGTTGCGCCGTACGCGCCAACCCCGTGGAGCCCAACCCATGTCCCTCATCTACTACCTCACCCACGTCCACCTCGACTTCGGCAGCCGCGCGCTGCTCGCCTCCGAATGCGAGCGCGTCGGCATCAAGAAGCCGCTGATCGTCACCGACGCCGGCGTGCGCGCCGCCGGTGTGCTGCAGAAGGTGCTCGATGCGCTGCCCGCGTCATTGCAGGGGCCCATCTACGACCGCACGCCGTCGAACCCCACCGAGGCGGCGGTGCGCGAAGCCGCGGCGATGTTCAACGAGCACGGCTGCGACGGCCTGATCGCCGTCGGTGGCGGTTCGTCGCTGGACTGCGCCAAGGGCGTGGCCATCGCGGCCACGCACCCCGGCCCGCTCGTCACCTACGCCACCATCGAAGGTGGTAGCGGCAAGATCACCGAGGCGGTGGCGCCGCTGATCGCGGTGCCCACCACTTCGGGCACCGGCAGCGAGGTAGCCCGCGGCGCCATCGTCATCACCGACGACCACCGCAAGCTCGGCTTTCACTCCTGGCACCTGCTGCCGCGCTCGGCCATCTGCGACCCCGAGCTCACGCTCGGCCTGCCGCCGGGGCTCACGGCCGCGACCGGCATGGACGCGATCGCGCACTGCATGGAAACCTTCATGGCCGCGCCGTTCAACCCGCCGGCCGACGGCATCGCGCTCGACGGGTTGGAGCGCGGCTGGGCCCACATCGAGCGCGCCACGCGCGACGGGCAGGACCGCGATGCGCGCCTGAACATGATGAGCACATCAGTGCAGGGCGCGATGGCGTTCCAGAAGGGCCTGGGCGCGGTGCATTCGCTCTCGCACAGCCTGGGCGGCGCGAACCCGCGGCTGCACCACGGCACGCTCAACGCGATGTTCCTGCCGGCCGTGGTGCGCTTCAACGCGAGCGCGCCGAGCGTGATCCGCGACAAGCGGCTGGATCGCATGGCGCGCGCGATGGGGCTGGCCAGTGGCGGTGACATTCCCGAGGCGATCCGTGCGATGAACGCGCGGCTCGGCCTGCCCACGGGCCTGGCCGCGATGGGCGTCGAACACGCGCTGTTCGACCGCATCGTGAGCGGCGCGCTGGCCGACCATTGCCACAAGACCAACCCGCGCATAGCCACCGGCGACGAGTACCGCGAGTTGCTGGAAGCTTCGCTCTGAGTCCTGCCGCGCAACACGGCTCGTGGTTTCTCGACGAAGACAGAAATCGGTTCAGCGAAGGCGCGTTCGGGCAGGCTGGAGCGCGCCTCTGGGGCGCCGAGATGGTATGGACGCCTCCCACCCGCCGTGCTGCTGAAGCGCACTGCCA
>CAXTSS010000028.1:0-38269 GCA_964247075.1 uncultured Rhizobacter sp.
GCCTAGATTGGGCTTGCTTTGGGGGCTTACGCGGGTGCATTGGATTCCCTCTCACACTCTCAATGCATCTGGATGCCACCCGCGGCCTTGCCCTTGCCGGCACGCGCCGGCGGGCTGCACAGGCCGCACACATAGTGCTTGGCGATCTCGTGCGGATGGGTGACGAAGTGGCCACCGCACCGTGAACATTTGGTCATCGTCAACATGCCGTTGTCGACGAACTTGACGAGGCGCCAGGCCCGCGTGACGGAGAGCAGCGCCTCCAGGCCCTGGGCCTTGGTCTGCTCCTGGTAGAGCTGATACGCCTTGATGACGGTGTCGATCTCGTCCATCTCGGCGACCTTGTTCAGGTACTCGTGGATGTTCAGGAACAGGCTGGCGTGGATGTTCGGCTGCCAGGTCATGAACCAGTCGGTCGAGAACGGCAGCTGGCCCTTGCTCGGCGACTTTCCCGAGACTTCCTTGTACAGGCGCAGCAGGCGCTCATACGACATGTCGGTTTCAGACTCCAGCACCTGCAGGCGCGCGCCCAGGTTGATCAGCGTGACAGCACGCTCGATCTGCTTTGCTTCGGTCAGGATGCTCTTGGAGCGGGCCATGTTGTACATCTCACTGTTCAGCGGTGGACCCGAGCCGGCGCCGGGCCGCCCCAAGGCGGCTCGGACCCCCTCGGGGGGCGGCGCGGTACACCGCGCCGGGGGCTTGGTTCAGGCAGCCTCTTGGTGACGGCCGGCCATCAGGATAGAAGCGTGCAGGCGGCTCGTGGTGTCGTTCGCGGCGCCCTTGCCGTGGTTCGTGATCAGGCCCCAGACGAGGTCGTCGTCCATGCGGAACTTGCACAGCAGCGTGTTGCCCGAGGCGATCTTCATCATCTGCGCCGGCGTCAGCAGTGCGATCATCGCCGCGCTGTCTTCGCTGATGCCGAGGCGGAACAAGGCTTGATCCTTGTCGGCGCGGATCAGGCTTTGCGCCAGCATCAGGTACGACAGGTTGGCTTCGCGGATTTCGTTCAGGATCTGGTCGGCGTTCATTGCGGTGCTCCGGGTCGTTGGGTGTGTTGTCAGGTGTTGAGGTGCGTCTCAACTTGAAATGAATTGTGAAGAGCCCGGCACGCGGCCGGCATCAGGTCGATGCTGCGACTTGAGTCTCTCTTCTTCGGCACCGCGTGTCAGGCAAACTCCTACAAGGTGACCGCATCCTGCGGATGGATGCCAAGCATTTGGCACGTTTTAGGGCGCCTCATCGACGTTTCGGGCGCGGCGTCCGGCGGCAACATCCTGGGATGACAACGCCGCTGATCAGCCTGTGCATCCCCACGTTCAACCGAGCCCGCTACCTGGATTCGTTGCTGCGCTCGCTGACGGCGGAACTCGCCACCTTTGCGCCTGCGTTCGAGATCGTGATCTCCGACAACGCCTGCACCGACGACACGCCCGAGGTGGTGGCGCGCCACCAGGGCGCGCTGCCGATTCGCTACATCCGGCACCCGCAGAGCATCGGCTGCTACCCGAACGTGGTCTTCGCGATGACGCAGGCGCGCGGCCGCTACATGATGTACCTGGCCGACGACGACTGCGTGCTCGGCGATTCGCTGGCCGACGCGCTGAACACGATGGAGGCCGATCCCGGCATCGTCATCACGTACGCGCCGTGGCTGCTCTACGACCTCGTCGCCGGCCAACCGGAAGGTCAGTTCTACGAGGTGCCGCGCGATCTGCGCATCGAGCGCGGCCAGCACGCCGAGTTGCTGGGCCATGTGCTGCGGCACCACATCTTCCCCGAGATCTACATCGCCCGCACCGAGGTCATGAAGCGCCTGATGCCGCGCGTCAACGACATCGCCTTCTACGCCTTCAGCCAGGCGGCCGACTACCTCGCGCACGGCGCGGTGCTGGTGCGGCAGCAACCGTTCTACGTCGCGATCACGCGCTACTTCGCCGATGAAACAAGGTCGCAGGTCGGCAACGGCGAGGTCGAGATCGCGTGGGACCGCTATCGCGGCGGGCTCGAATACATGCTGGCGCGCGCCGGCTCGAGCATCGGCGCCGAGGAGCGCGCCGGCTTCCACCTGCGCATCCAGGGCCTGATCGCGGCGCGCATGGCGGTGGCCATCCGGCTGCGCCACGCCCAGGGCAAGGACCCGCTCGACATCCACACGCTCGCGATGCGATTGAAGGGCATGGGCTACGAGCACCTGCTGCCCGTACCGATGGACGTGCTGGCCGCGCAGGCGACGCTGCACTTCCTGGTGAAGGACGCGGCCCTGAACCGCGGCATGCAGCGCATGGTCTGCGTCGGCGAGTTCGACACGCACGTTGCCGACTACCTCGCACAACACGCCGAGCGACCGGTGGAGTTCCTGCGCGATGCGCCCGCCGCGCCGTTGCAGGACGCACTGCTGTATGTCAGCGACCGGCTCGTCGGCTTCGACCCCGACGTGGCCGAGCAGCAGGCGCGCAACCTCCATGTGGTGCGCGAGCGCGACCTCTGCGAGCGCTTCGGCCTGGCCACGGCTTGATCTCTCCGGCCTCGCGATGATCGAGATCGACGCCACCGCCAGGGTCTCCGCGCTCTGCGACATCGAGGATTCGGTGCGCGGCAGCCGGATCGTCGTCGGCGCCCACTCGGTCATCGACAGTTTCGTGAAGATCAAGCCCACCGGCGGCAGCGGCGACCTCGTGATCGGCGAGCACTCGGTCGTCAACGCCGGCTGCGTCTTCTACACCGGCAACGGCATCACGATCGGCGACCATGTCGCCATCGCGGCCAACACGACTTTCGCGCCCGTCAACCACGCGTTCCAAGACCGGTCACGCCCGATCGCGGAGCAGGGCTTCCTGCCGAGCAAGGGCGGCATCGTCGTCGAGGACGACGTGTGGATCGGTGCCAACTGCGTCCTGCTCGACGGCGCCGTGCTGCGCCGGGGCTGCGTGATCGGCGCCGGCTCGCTGGTGCGGTGCGAGGTGCCGGCCTACACGGTGCATGCCGGAAACCCGCTGGTGCAGCGAGGCGAGCGGCGATGAGCCGGCGCGCCACGATCGTGGGCGCCTCCGGGTTCATCGGCAGCCGTCTCGTCGCGCACCTGCGTCGCGAAGGCTGGGAATGCAACGCGCCGGCACGCCACGACCTCGACTTTCTTGATGGGGCGCTTGGCACGGTGTTCTACTGCGCCGGTCTCACGGCTGATTTCGCGCAGCGCCCGTTCGATGCCGTGCGCGCCCACGTCGGTTTGCTCAACGAGGTGCTGGCGCGGGGGCGCTTCGACGCGCTGGTGTACCTCTCGTCGACACGGCTCTACGACCAGTGCAAGCGCCGCGACGGCGCTGCGATCGACGAAGCGACACCGCTCGCGCTCGATCCAGCCGAGCCTCGGCATCTCTACGACCTGTCGAAGGCGCTCGGCGAATCGCTGTGTCTGCACGCGGGTGGCGGCCGCGCCCACGTGGCGCGTCTGAGCTGCGTCTACGGCGACGCGAACGACGCCGACGGTTTTATGGCCGCGCTGCTGCGCAGGTTGCGCGAGCCGCGTATCGACAACGTGCTGGCCGTGGATTCGACGCCGCACGCCGAGCGCGATTACGTGCAGGTGAACGACGTGCTGGACGCGCTGGTGCACATCGCCACGCGCGGCACGCACGCCGTCTACAACGTGGCCGGCGGCCTCAACATGAGCAACGCGCAATTGTTCGCGCGGGTCGGCGAGCTCGCGGGATGCGAGTTGCGCGCGCTGCGATCGCACGCACCGCCCTGCCCGGCGCCGATATCGATCGAACGCCTGCGCAACGAGTTCGGCTGGCAGCCCGCCGCGCTGCTGGATGAACTGCCGCGTCTGGTGCGGGAGGCGCAGTCGTGCTGACCCTGAGCCTGGGCAGCCACGACGCGTTGCTCGCCTACCTCTGCCGCCAGCTGGAGAACTTCTTTCCGGACGATCGCCTCGAAGCCCAGCGCCCCCAGCTCCAGCGCCAGTTGCAGCCCGCGCTGACCAGGCTCGAGCACTGCATCGCCGCCGTGCGCATGTGGCCGCACGGCGAGTTCGATCACCTGCATTCGTCGCAGTACGCGACCTTTCTGTACTACCTCGCGAACACGCTGTGGCAAGGAGGCGCCGACCGCGCGCTGTGCAACAAGCTCTTCGGCCTGAACAAGGCGCTCAACGGCATCGACCTGTTCTACGAGATCGAGATGCCCGAGGTCTTCTTCATCGGCCACTCGGTGGGCATCGTGCTGGCAAAGGCGGTCTATGGCAACCGGCTCGTGCTCTACCAGAACTGCACCGTCGGCAAGAACCACGGCGACGCGCCCACGCTCGGCGAGGGCGTGGTGATGTACCCGCACAGCGCCATCATCGGGCGCTGCAACGTAGGCTCCGGTTCGGTGATCGCGCAGGGTGTGAGCGTCATCAACCGTGACACGCCGAGCGATTGCACGATTTTCCAGGGCGCCAAAGGTGCGCTGGTCTTCAAGCCGCCCACGCGCCGCGTGCTCGACGACATCTTTCGGTGAGTGATCTGCGAGTACGTTGGATCAGATAGGGACCGCGATCGTTTCGCGGATCGAGGCCAGCAGCGCGCAAGCCGGCCCGAACGCGCCTTTGCTGAACCGGTTTTTGTCTTCGTCGTGAACACCGCGAACGTTGGCAGCGCGGCGGGCGGTGCCCGGTGGGGGCGATTTGTGTGGCGATGAGGAGCGCAGGGCCGAGGTCGGCGCGCGCAGCGCGCATCCATCTCTGACTCGCCGCGTCTGTTTGAACGGAGCGCAGCGCAGTGAGTTCAGCGGCGCGACCTCGGACCGAGCACCGGAATGCAGTCGGAGCGAAGCGGAGACCGCCACAGCATGAGCCGCCGCCGGGTGCCGCCTGCCGCGACGCTCTAAAATTGCCGAGAGATGCGCCTACCAGACCCGCAATTCAGGCACCGCGATCACGAAGCGCGCACCCCAGTCGCGCACATAGGCGAGTTGCGCGGCGATCTCGTCGCGCAGGTTCCACGGCAGGATCAACACGACATCAGGCTTGACGTCGCGCAGATGCGCTTCATCGACAACCGGAATCCGCGAGCCTGGTAGGAAGCGGCCCTGCTTGTGCGGCGAGGCATCGACGACGAACGGCAGCAGATCGGGCCGGATGCCGGCGTAGTTCAGCAGGGTGTTGCCCTTGGCGGCGGCGCCGTAGGCCGCGACTGTCTTGCCGGTGCGGCGGCAGTCGATCAGGAAGGCGAGCAGCTCGTTCTTGATGGTGTCGGCACGCGCCTGCAAGCCGCGGTAGAAGGCCGGCTGCTTCATGCCGGCGGCCTCCTCTTCGCGCAGCATCGCCGCCACCGCCAGCGTCGCTGGCCGCGGGTTCGCCGCGTGCTGCGCCCACACCCGCAGCGAGCCGCCGTGCGTGGGCAGCGCCTGCACGTCCCACACCGCCAGCCCCTGCGCAGCGAATAGTCTTTGCACCGTGTGCAGCGACAGGTAGGAGAAGTGCTCGTGATAGACGGTGTCGAACTGCGCCTGCCGCACCAGCTGCATCAGGTGCGGGAACTCGACCGTCACGGTGCCTTCGTGCGCCAGTACCTCGCGAAAGCCGGCGACGAAATCGTTGATGTCGGGCACGTGCGCGAGCACGTTGTTGCCGAGCACCAGGTCGGCACGGCCGCGCTCGGCGGCGAAACGCCGGCCGAACTCGCGGCCGAAAAACTCACCAATCGATTCGATGCCCTTGGCACGTGCCGCATCGGCGGTACCTGCGGTCGGCTCGATGCCGACGCACGGGATGCCGCGCTGCGCCACGTACTGCAGCAGGTAGCCATCGTTCGACGCCACCTCCATCACCAGCGACGCGGCTCCGAGCGCCAGGCGCTCGCTCGCCTCGTCCACATAGCGGCGCGCATGTTCGAGCCACGACGACGAGTACGAGGAGAAGTAGACGTAGTCGTTCGAGAACAGCGCGTCGTGGCGTTGCACCTCGTCCACCTGCACCAGCCGGCACACCGGGCAGGTCAGCACCTTGAGCGGGAAGTGCGTCTCGGCGTGCGCTAGATCGGCGGCGCGCAGGAAGGCATTCGATGGCGGCGCGGCGCCGAGGTCGATGAAGACATCGTTCGTCTGGTGCAGCGCGGTCGCGCAATGGCGGCACTTCATGTTCGGACGCTCTCGAAGCCGGCGTCGATCGCACGAAAGCCGCGATCGCGCGCCGACAGTTCGGTCACCGCCTCGGGCCATGCGATCGCGAGCTGCGGATCATCGTGGCAAACGCCGTCTTCGTGCGCGGGCGCGTAAGGCGCGCTGTGCTGATACAGCAGCTCGCTGTCGTCGGCCAGCGTCTGGAAGCCGTGCGCACAACCGGGCGGGATCAGCAATTGGCGCGGCCGCCCGGGCGAGAGTTCGACGGCGTGCCAGCGGGCGAAGGTCGGCGAGCCGTCGCGCAGATCGACGGCGACGTCGAACACGCGGCCGCGCAGGCAACGGATCAGCTTGGCTTCGAGCGCGGGCGTGCGCTGAAAGTGCAATCCGCGCACGGTGCCGCGGCGCGCGGTGATCGAATGATTGACCTGCACGATGCGCAGGCCCGGCATGACCTCGTCGAACCTGTCGGCGCAGTACACACGTGTGAAGCTGCCTCGCGCATCGCCGCGCGGTGCGGTCTCGACCTCCCACAGGCCGGCGATCGGTGTGGCGTGGAACTTCACGCGGCCGCAGCCTCCCGTGGCACGGCGACCGACGCCGCCCACGCCAAGCCGGCGGCACGCGCGTCGGCCACGTACCGGTGCAGGTCGTCGTGGCTGCGCAGATCGCCGTGTTCGTGATGGCGGCGATACCACTGCGCGGTGCGCTCGAACGTGGTGCGCGCATCCCAGACCGGCCGCCAGCCCAGACGTGCCCGCGCCTTGCGGCAATCGAGGTGCAGCAGCGTCGCTTCGTGCGGTTGCGCGCGGGTGTCGGGCACGCAGCGAATCGCCGGCCATTGCGCCGAGAGATGCGTGATGACGTCGGCCACGCTCAGATGGCCCGCGGCGTCGGGGCCGAAGTTCCAGGCCTCGGCCACGTCGTTCGGATCGGCCCTGAGGCGTTGTCCCAGCAGCAGGTAGCCGGCGAGCGGCTCCAGCACGTGCTGCCACGGTCGCGTCGCCAGCGGGCTGCGGATCGGCGTCGCCTCGCCATTCATGGCCGCGCGCACGAGGTCCGGAATCAGGCGGTCTTCGCTCCAATCGCCACCGCCCACCACGTTGCCGGCGCGCGCGGTCGCCAGCGCCACGGCACCCTGCAGAAGGCTGCTGCGGTAGCTGGCCGACACGATCTCGGCGCAGGCTTTCGAGGCGCTGTACGGGTCGTGCCCGCCGAGGGCATCGTCTTCGACGTATCCGCGCGCGGTCTCGCGATTCAGATAGCACTTGTCGGTGGTGGCGTTCACGACCACGCGCACGCTCGGCGTGACGCGCACCGCCTCGAGCAGGTTCACCAGGCCCATCACATTGGTGTCGAAGGTCGCGGCGGGCTCGCGGTAGCTGCGCCGCACCAGCGCCTGCGCCGCGAAGTGAAAGACGAACTCGGGTTGGAAGCGCCGCAACGCACCACGCACACCCAGGGCGTCTCGCAGATCGATCAACGCCTCGTCGAACGATGGCCGAAGCAGCCGATGGTGACCGAGGCCCGCGGCGGCCGGCAGCGACAGGCCGAACACGTGCGAGCCCATTGCTCGCAGCCACAGCGCAAGCCACGAGCCCTTGAAGCCGGTGTGGCCGGTGACCAGCACGCGCTTGCCGGCGTAGACGCCGCCGAACAGCGCATCGAGGGTCACGCCCACACCTTCCACGGTGCGCGGCCCGATTGCCACAGGTCTTCGAGCCGCGTGCGGTCGCGCAGCGTGTCCATTGGCTGCCAGAAACCGCGGTGCGTGAAGGCCGAGAGCTGGCCGTCGCGCGCGAGGCGCTCCATCGGCTCGCGCTCCCACACCGTCGCATCGCTTTCGATGTGTTGGATCACCTCGGGCTCCAGCACGAAGAAGCCGCCGTTGATCCAGCTGCCGTCGCCTTGCGGCTTTTCCTCGAAGCGGGTGATGCGCTGGCCGTCGATGTCGAGCGCGCCGAAGCGGCCCGCCGGTTGCACGGCCGTGAGCGTGGCCAGCCGCTTCTGCTCGCGATGGAAACGGATCGACGCGGTGATGTCCACGTCGGCCAGGCCGTCGCCGTAGGTGAAGCAGAAGGTTCCGTCGTCGAGGTAGTCGCGCACGCGCTTCAGCCGGCCGCCGGTCTGGGTGTGTTCGCCGGTATCGACCAGCGTCACGCGCCACGGTTCGCAATGACGGTGGCAGACCTCCATGCGGTTCTCGGCCAGGTCGAAGGTCACGTCCGACATGTGCAGAAAGTAGTTCGCGAAGTATTCCTTGATCAGGTAGCCGCGGTAGCCGAGGCAGATCACGAAGTCGTTGATGCCGTGGTGCGAGTAGGTCTTCAGGATGTGCCACAGCACCGGCTTGCCGCCGACCTCGACCATCGGTTTCGGCCGCACCGTCGTCTCTTCGGCGAGCCGGGTGCCGAGGCCACCGGCCAGGATCACGGCTTTCATCAGGCGGCCTTTCTCGAAAGCATGCCGCGCGCCCGGTACGCTGCGGCGTGATCGGGCCGCCCGGTGCCGTCGCACAGCACCGCGAGGTTGGCGGCGGCGAGGAAGCTGCCGCGCCCGCGCACCGCCCCTTCGAGATCGGGGCGCTCGCCGATCTCCATGCAGCGCTGCCAGCTGGCCTCGATCATCGGCAGCAGCTCATTCACCCGTTGCGGCTGCGCGCAGGCCCAGTCGAGCAGCAGATCGCCGACGCTGAACCAGTAATCCGGCGAAGCCTCCCAACGCTCGCGCTGAGACTCGGCCAAGAGCACAGCCTCCTCGTGGCGCCCGCACTTCTTGAGGGCGAACAGCCAGCGCACGAGCAGGTCGTGGGTGTTCGGATCGGTCGGCGGTAGCGCCGGCGCGGCCTGCTCGAAACAGGCCGCGGCCGCCTCGAAGCGTTCGTAGACCGCGTGGTCCTTGGCGAGCTGGTAGAGCAGGTAGCCATCATCCGGCGTGTCGAGCAGCGCCTGCGCCAGCAACGCGGCGTTGCGGCCCTGCTTCGCGGCCAGCGCCTGCGGCCGGTAGCCGGCGTGGCCGACCTGCACGCTCAGGCGATGCAGCGGCAATTGGTGAACCGGCTGCTCGTGGATGCGGCCCGCGTAGCGCACGCCGCGCGGCAGCACGCGCGAGATCCAGTTGGATGCGCATGCAGCGCTGCTGCCATCGCCGAAATCGCTTTCGACACAGATGGCGCCGACGAAGTCGGGCGCAGTGCGGCGCAGCGCGGCGAGCGCCTGGCGGCCGCCGGTCAGCCATTCGTCAGCGTCGAGCACGACGTTCCAGTCCGCATCCGACAGGGCCAGCGCATGGTTGCGCGCGGCAGCGAAGTCGTCGCACCAATCGAAGTGCTCGACCCGCGCGCCGGCGGCTTGCGCCAGCGCGATGGTCGCGTCGGTGGATCCGGTGTCGAGCACGAGCATCGCGTCGATCCAGGGGCCGATGCTGGCGAGGCAGCGTTCGATGGCCGCCGCTTCGTTGCGCGCGATCAGCACCAGGGCGGTTCGGTACATGGTGGTTCTGCAGAGGTTGAACAGGTGGCGTGATGCACGCCGATCAGCGCAGTGTGGCAAGCCGGGCGCGTTGCAAACGCGCGATCAGCGCTGGCAAGCCGCGGCTTCTCGGCAGACCGACGCTCAAGAGCCGCACGCGGCATGCCGAAAGCATCGAGGGGTCAGCGTCGGCCGAGAAAAGACCGGTTTTCCTGCCGTTACTTTTCCTTGACGAAAAGTCTCAAGTTGCGAAACGGCCTCGTCGATAAGCATGTCAACGGGGACGAGATATCGAAACCGGGGTCCGGATGAGGCGGCCGATGCTTCGCAAGGGGAACTCCCCAAGCAAAGTCTGAGGATGACCACGCCGGGCGCAGCAGGCCACGGGCTGACGCCCGCGGCAGTTCGAGACAGACGGAAAGATCGCAAGAACGATTCGACTGTCTAGGCAATGCCGGCGCTCATGCCGGAATTCACTTCAACCGTTTCAGGAGTTATCCAAATGTCCTTGATGATCAACACGAACCTGGCTTCGATGAACGCCCAGCGCAACACGTCCACCAGCCAGTCCGAGCTCTCGACGGCGATGCAGCGCCTGTCTTCGGGCCTTCGCGTCAACTCCGCCCGGGACGACGCCGCCGGCCTCGCCATCGGCGCTCGCATGGATTCGCAAGCCCGTGGCATGAACGTCTCCATCCGCAACGCCAACGACGGCATCTCGATGTCGCAGACCGCCGACGGCGCGCTGGCCACCGTGTCGGATGCCCTGCAGCGCATGCGTGAACTCTCCGTGCAGGCCGCCAACGGCTCGAACGGCACCAGCGACCGCGCCAACCTCAACACGGAATACCAGCAACTCGCCGCTGAAATCACCGACATCGCTGCGCAGACCAAGTTCAACGGCAACGCGATCCTCGGCGCCGGCGCCGGCGCGCAAGTCTTCCAGGTCGGCGCCAACGTCGGCGACACGCTGACGGTGACGACGACCGCGGTGACCACCGTGGGTGGTGACTTGACGACCGCAGCCAACGCGAACACCGCCATCGCCGCGATCGACGCCAAGCTGGACACGGTCAACACGAACCGCGCCACCTACGGTGCGGCGATGAACCGCCTCTCGTTCGCCAGCTCGAACCTGCAGATCAGCGCGGAAAACCAGTCGGCCGCCCGCAGTCGCATCATGGACGCCGACTTCGCCGCGGAAACCGCGAACCTGTCGCGTGCCCAGATCCTGCAACAAGCCGGCAACGCGATGGTGGCGCAAGCCAACCAGTTGCCGAACCAGGTGATGGCGCTGCTGCGCGGCTGATCGATCTTCTCCAGAGCGAGCCGCCCTTCGGGGCGGCTTTTTCGTTTCTGAACTGACCTGCACTTCACCCTTTGTTCCGCGCATGGGCCGCACTCAAGCGGGCGAAGAATTCGTTCACGGGATCGGCACGTCGATTCCCGCGGCACCGGCACCTCCGCCGGAGTTTCTTGAATGCTTCAGGAGTGTCTCCATGCCCCAGACGATCAACACCAACCTGGCGTCGCTGAACGCCCAACGCAACACGTCGATGAGCCAGAACGCGCTCTCGACCGCGATGCAGCGCCTGTCTTCGGGCCTGCGCGTCAACTCGGCCAAGGACGATGCCGCCGGCCTCGCGATCGGCGAGCGCATGAACGCGCAGGTGCGCGGCATGAACGTTGCGGCCCGAAACGCCAACGACGGCATCTCCCTCGCACAGACTGCCGACGGCGCGCTCGCCACGGTCTCGGACGCGCTGCAACGCATGCGTGAACTCGCCGTGCAGGCCGCCAACGGCTCGAACGGCACCGGCGACCGCGCCAACCTCGACACCGAGTTCCAGCAACTCGCCACCGAGATCACCGACATCGCCGCGCAGACCAAGTTCAATGGCAACGCGATCATCGGCGCCGGCGCGGGCACGCAAACGTTCCAGGTCGGCGCCAATGTCGGCGACACGCTGACCGTCACGACCAACGCCATCACCACCGTCGGCGGCGGCGTGACGACGGCCGCGGCCGCCAACACCGCGCTCGCCGCGATCGATGCCAAGCTCGACACGGTCAACACCGACCGCGCGACCTACGGTGCGTCGATGAACCGCTTCGCGTTCGCGATCTCGAATCTGCAGATCGGCTCCGAGAACCAGTCGGCCGCGCGCAGCCGCATCATGGACGCCGACTTCGCCGCGGAAACCGCGAACCTGTCGCGCGCCAACATCCTGCAGCAGGCCGGCAATGCGATGGTGGCGCAGGCCAACCAGTTGCCGAACCAGGTCATGGCGCTGCTGCGCAACTGATCGCACCCTCGACGCGGGCAGATACGAGCACAAGCGCGGCGCTCAAGTCCGGCCCGCATCGGCCGACATCCGTCTATCGGCCCGCACGTTCGAAGGAGTGATTCATGGCGACGATCAGTTCTGCCGGCCTGGGCAGCGGCCTGGATGTCAACTCGATCATCACGCAGCTGATGGCGATCGAGCGGGTGCCGCTGACCAAGCTGCAGGCGAAGGCGACGACGATCAAGAGCACGGTCTCCGAGTACGGCAAGGTCAAGAGCGCCGTCTCGACGCTGCGCGATTTGTCGAGCAAGCTCGGCAGCCTCACGACCTGGGCGCAGACCGTCAGCACCTCGTCGAATACGACGGCGGTGACCTCGTCGACGAACGGCTCGGTCGCTGGCACCTATTCCGTCGAGGTGCAAAAGCTGGCGAGCGCGCAAACGCTGGCCAGTGGCGTCTACGCGTCGAGCGCCGCGACGCCAGGCGCCGGCACACTCCACCTCGAGCTCGGCACCTGGGGCGCGGGCCAGACCAGCTTCGCGCCGAAGACGGGCGCGACCGCGGCTGACATCACGATCGTCGCCACCGACACACTGACCGACGTGCGCGACAAGATCAACGCCGCAGGCGTGGGCGTGACGGCGATGGTGATGACCGACGCTGGTGGCTCGCGCCTGCTGTTGCGCTCGAACACGACCGGTGCGGACAACGCCTTCCGCAGTACCGTCACCGATGCCGACGGCGTGAACAACGACGTTGCCGGGCTGTCGGCGCTGGCCTTCGATGCGAGCAGCAAGGTCATGACGCAAAGCCAGACCGCGGCGAACGCGGCGGCTACGCTGAACGGCATCGCGGTGAGCTCGACCACGAACACGCTGGCCAGCATCGTCGACGGTTTGACCTTGAACCTCGCGGCGGTGACCACGGCGCCCGTGACCGTCGATGTCGTCGTCGACAAGGAGTCGCTCAAGGCGACGATGACCTCGTTCGCCAGCGCCTACAGCGACCTCGTCAAACTGATCGCCGCCGACACCAAGTACGACGCCACCACGAAGACCGGCGGTGTCCTGCAAGGCGACAGCGCGGCCGTCGGCATCCAACGCCAGATGCGCAGCCTCGCCGGCGCCGTGTCGAGCGCCTCGGCGACCTTCGCGCGCTTGTCCGACGCCGGCTTCCAGCTGCAAAGCGACGGCTCGATGACGGTGGACGCCACCAAGATCGACAACGCGCTGGCAAACCTGCCGGAGCTGAAAAAGATGTTCTCGAGTTCGAGCCTCACCGACCCCGCGGCCGACGGCTTCGGCAAGCGCTTCCGGGTGCTGACCGCGGCGATGCTCGCCTCCGACGGCACGCTGAGCACCCGCGCCGACGGGCTCGGTGCGGCACTGGCCCGAAACCAGAAGGACCAGGACAATTTCAACGACCGCCTGGCCGCCACCGAGAAGCGCCTGCGGGCCCAGTACACGGCGCTCGATGCGACGATGGCCAAGCTCAACGGCGTGAGCAGCTACGTGACGCAGCAAATCGCGCAGTACAACAAGAACACGGCCTGATTGCGGGCTCTGCGGCGCCGATTGCCGCACTCAAGTCACCTGGGCGGCGACCGATATTCAAGCCATCACCCCCAGGAAAGCAACGCCACCATGTTCGCGCCCGCCACTGTGTACCGCTCCCCTTCCAGCGCATTTGCCGGCACCTACCGCCAGATCGGCATCGAGACCGGCGTGGCTGGCGCCTCGCCGCATCATCTGGTGACGATGCTGTTCGACGGCTTCTTCGACGCCATCGTCCAGGCCCGCGCCGCGATGCAGCAGGGTCAGATCGAAGCAAAGGGCAAGGCCATCGTGCGCGCGGTGCGCATCGTCAACGAAGGCCTGCTGTCGGCGCTGGACGTCGAATCCGGCGGTCGGCTGGCCGATGACCTGCTGGCGCTGTACAGCTACATCACGCGTCGCCTGACGCACGCCAACCTGCGCAACGATGCCGCGGCGCTCGACGAGTGCGTGCGCCTGATCGAACCGCTGCACGCCGCCTGGGTCGCCATCGGCGCACGGGCCGATTCGAACGCAAGCGCTCAATGATGCCTCGCCCCCTTCAGACCGGAGCCGACATGACATCCGCACTGCTCAACTACTACCAGGCGATCGAGCGCGCCAGCCAGGACATGCTCGAGGCCGCGCGCCACGGCAACTGGGACGAGGTGCTCAAGCTCGAAGGCGCTTGCGCGCTGCTGATCTCGCAACTCAAGCACAACGCCGCGGCGTCGAAGCTGGGGCAGGACGAGGCGCAGTTCAAGTCGCGCATCATGCAGCGCATCCTGGTCAACGACGCCGAGATCCGCCAGCTGGCGGAGCCCTGGCTCGACGACCTCGACGCGCTGCTCGCCGGCCGGTCGCAAAGCATTCACTGAGCGAACGGGGCCGCACGATGCAAACCATGCCGATGCCGCTGGAAGCGCTGGGCGCCGCCAACGGGGGCCTCGCCGAATTTCGCCTCACCGGGCCGCGAGAGATCGCCGCCATGCTGCGCCAGCTCTGCGACGGCTGCGTGCAGGTGAACTTGAACGCCAGCGATGGCAGCGTCGTCAGCGCCACGGTCTGGTCCATGGACGCGGCGCGCGGCAGCCTGGGCTTCAGCGTCAACCCCGACGACCCCGCCCTGAACGGGCTGCTCGAATCGCAGGAGGTCGTGGTCGTCGCGTACCTCGAAAGCGTGAAGCTGCAGTTCGATGTGCACGATCTGGTCCTGGTGCGCGGCGCGCGCGGCAGCGTGCTGACCGTGGCCTACCCGCGCGAGCTGTTCCGATTCCAGCGCCGCAACGCGTACCGCGTGCGCACGTCGCTGCGCAACTCGCCGGTCGCGCGCGTGCGGCACACCGAAATCGCCGACATGCAGCTGGCATTGCGGGTGGTCGATCTGAGCATCGGCGGCTGCGCGCTGTTCCTGCCCGACGACGTGCCGGCGATGACGGTCGGTGTCGTGATGACCCAGGTCGAACTCGAGATCGACGCCGACACCCGCCTGCACGTCAACGTGCGACTGCAGCACGTGACCCGGCTGGGCGCCGAGGCGCGCGGCGTGCGCCTCGGCTGCGAGTTCGTGCGCCCCGACGCCGCCGCGGAGCGCGCGCTGCAGCGCTACATCGACCAGGCGCAGAAGCGCGCCCGTCTCATGCCGACTGCTTGAATTTTTCCGATCGCCCGAACAGACCCTCAAGTTCAGCCCAAATGATCCGATAGCCAGGGATGACCCGCCTTCGCGCGGGAGCAAGGAGCACTTGATGAGCATTCCCAGCATCAATGGCACCGGCCGTGCAGGCTCACCAACGGCAGACACGCCGGCGCCTGCGACCGCCGCGGCGGGCCGCCAGGGCGGCACGTTGGCCAGTGCCGAGATCGACCAGTTGACTCAGCAGCCCAAACCGCTGCGCTTTCCATGGCTGAGCGGGCTGTCGCAGCAGCTCGAGCAGGCGGCGCAGCAGCGCCCGCCGTTCCCCGGGGCACCCGTACTCGGCGACCACGTCGACAAGTCGGCCTGAGCCGGCGCTGGCCGACCGGCCCGGTCGGTCTTCAGGCTCGCCTCATTCATCGTCAGTACACTGCAGCCCGCGCCGAACCGGCCGGTCTCCAGCGAATTCGAACATGAACAAGGCCCTCCACACGGCGCTCGCCGCATTCACCGCCCTGCTGGCCGCCTGCGGCGGCGGCGGCTCCAACAACGCAGAGATGCGCCCCGGCGAGAACTGCCTGGCCTGCCACTCGTTCAGCGTCGCCGGCACCGTCTTTCCCGCGGCCACGTCGGCCGCGAACGCCGGCCTCGACGGCGTGTCGGTCATCATCACCGACGCCAACGGCGCCGAGACGAAGCTGACGACCAACGCGGCGGGAAACTTCTACACCGGCGCCGCGCTGGCCCAGCCGCTCAGGTCGGTGCGCGTCGTTCACGGCAGCGCGACCGCCGCCATGGTCGGCACGCCGACCGGCGCCTGCTCGACCTGCCATGCGCTGCCGCCGAGCGGCGGTGCGCCGGGGCGCGTGTACCTGAACTGAACGTGCGGCCGGGCGGTGGGCGATCCGGGTTCGCCGCCGGGTATGCTTCGCGCACCCGACGTTCACCGCCCCGGAGGTCCGCATGACGCTCAGATCCATCCTCGCCGCATTGACGGCCGTCGCGCTCGCCGCGCCGGCGCTCGCGCAGGACAACAAGCTGCGCCTGATCACCTGGGCCGACTACGTGCCCGCAGACGTGGTCGCGCAGTTCAAGAAGGAGACCGGCATCGAGGTCGAGATCACGCTCTCCAACAATGAGGAGATGATCTCCAAGCTGCGCGCCACCGGCGGCGCCGGCTTCGACCTGGCCCAGCCGTCGCAAGACCGCATCACCGGCCCGCAACAGGAGTTCGGCATCTACAAGCCGATGGACCTGAGCAAGCTCAAGACCGAGCTGTTCATCCCGGCGATGCTGGAGGCGACCAAGTCGAACACCACGCTCGCCGGCAAGGTCTACGGGCTGCCGCACATCTGGGGCACCGATGGCCTGGTCGTCAACACCAAGCTCGCCAAGATCGCCGACTACCCCGACCTGTGCAAGGCCGACGTGAAGGGCAAGACCGCCGTGCGCCTGAAGCGCCCGACGCTGCTCGCGTTCGCGTTCGCCTCGGGCAAGGACCCGTTCGCGCTGTACGGCGACGCCAAGGCCTACACCGCGCTGATGGACGACGTGGGCAAGACGCTCGCCGCCTGCAAGGGCAATCTGAAATTCTTCTGGGACAACAAGGATCAGCTGCTCAACGGCATGCGCGCCGGTGAAGTCGTCGGCGCGATGATGTGGGACACCGGTGGCTGGAAGCTGAACGCCGAGAAGCCCGAGATCCAGTTCATCGCACCGAAGTCCGGCGCGATGGGCTGGATCGACACCTTCGCGCTGCCGGCGAAGGGCCGCAACGACGCCGCGGCGTATGCGTGGATCAACTTCAACATGAAGCCGGAGATCGCCGCGAAGGTTGCCGCCTCGGCCGGCAACTTCACCGCGTCGCAGGGCGCGGATCAGCTGATGGAAGCCAAGCTCAAGGCGCAGTTCGCGGCGAGCTTCCCGGAGGCCGCGATCAAGAGCATCCACTGGTACCCGGCCGTGCCGGCCGGCATCGAGGAGATCGAAGGCCGCGTGCTGGATCGGGTCAAGGCGGCGAACTGATCAGGCAGCGCCGTGCCGGCTGATCTCGAAGCGCTCGGCGTCGCCAAACGCTTCGGCGGCTTCGCGGCCGTCAGTGATTTGTCGTTCACGGTCGAGCGCGGCAGCTTCTTCTCGATCCTCGGCCCCTCGGGCTGCGGCAAGACGACGCTGCTGCGCATGATCGCCGGCTTCCAGCAGCCGGACAGCGGCGAGATCCGCATCGGCGGCACGAGCATGAACGGCGTGGCGCCGAACCGGCGGCCCGTCAACATGGTGTTCCAGCACCTCGCGCTGTTCCCGATGATGAGCGTCGGCGAGAACGTCGGTTATGGCCTGGCGCGGCGCGGCATGGGGCAGCTGGAGATCACGCGCCGCGTCGGCGAGATGCTCGAGCGTGTCAGCCTCGCCGGCTCGCAGGACAAGCGCGTCGACCAGCTCTCGGGCGGCCAGAAGCAGCGCGTCGCGATCGCGCGCAGCCTCGTGCTCGAACCCACGCTGCTGCTGCTCGACGAGCCGCTGGGCGCGCTCGACCTGAAGCTGCGCGAGCACATGAAGATCGAGCTGAAGCAGCTGCAGGCCGCCTTCGGCACGACCTTCGTCTACATCACGCACGACCAGTCGGAGGCGCTGGTGCTGTCGGACCAGGTCGCGGTGATGAACGCCGGCCGCTTCGAGCAGCTCGGCTCGCCGCAGGCGCTCTACTACGACCCGCAGACGCCCTTCGTCGCCGGCTTCGTCGGTGCCAACAACCGCATCGCCGGCCGCGCCAGCGATGTCGCCGGCGAGGCGGTCGAGATCGTCACCGACCAGGGCCTGGTGCTGTTCGCGCGCGGCATCGGCGCGGTGCGTCCGGGCGATGCGGTCGAGGCCTTCGTGCGGCCCGAGGTCGCGCAGATCGCGCGCAACGCCAATGAGTTGCCGACCGATCGGCCGAACTACACCGCGCGCGTCGAGAGCCTGCTGTTCGACGGCGCCAACTCGGCCGTGCTGCTGCGCGAGACGCTGAGCCAGATAGAGTTCCGCATCGCGCTGCCGCAGACGGGTCAGTTCAAGGACTTGCGCGAAGGCGAGAAGGTCGCGTTCGGTTTCGACCCGCAGCGCGCCGTCTGCTTCAAGGCGACCGCGCATGCAGGCTGACAGCGCCGCGCGCACGCGCCTGCTGTTCGCGCTGCTGCTGGCGCCGGCGCTGCTCTGGCTGGTCGGGCTGATCGTGCTGCCGCACGTCGAGCTGGGCGTGCTCTCGCTGCGCGCGCGCGTCGCGCCGCGCGTCTACGAGGGCAGCCTGGCGCAGTACCGCACCTTCTTCGAGGAGCCGCTGTACTGGCACACCTTCGTGCGCACCGCGGTGATGTCGGTGCTCGCCACCGCGTGTACGCTGCTGCTCGCCTTCCCGATCGCGTGGACGATCGCCAAGCTGGCGCGCGGCCGTGCGCGCGAGGGGCTGTTCGTGCTGTGCCTGATCCCGTTCTGGGTCAGCGAGACGGTGCGCACCCTGGGCTGGATGATCCTGCTGCGCGAATCGGGCGTGGTGCCCGCGCTGCTCGTCTCGATGGGCTTGCAGGGCACACCGCCCGAGCTGCTGTACCACGACGCCACCATCCTCGTCGGCCTCGTCTACACCTCGCTGCTGTTCATGGTGGTGCCGCTGATCGGCGCGCTCGACACGCTCGACGATTCGCTGATCGAGGCCGCCTACGACCTGGGCGGCAGCGGCTTCGACATCCTGCGCCGCATCATCATCCCGCATGCCGCGCCGGGCATCACGGCCGGCTGCATCGTCGTCTTCATGCTCACGCTGGGGAACTACCTGACGCCGACGCTGCTGGGCGGCAAGAACTCGCTCTGGTTCACCGAGCAGATCTACACCCAGTTCATCACCCGCTTCAACTGGGAGCAGGGCGCGGCGTTCGGCTTCCTGCTGCTGGTGCTCTCGACCGCGATCGTGTGGCTCGGTCTGAAACTCGCCGGCCAGAAGTTCGGTGACGTGATGAGGCGCACATGATCCCCTCACTGCCTCGCCCGCGCTGGCTGCGCGCTGCGCCGTGGCTCTACGCCGCGGCGTTCTTCGCGTTCCTGTTCATGCCGCTCGCGGTGGTGGCGCTGTTCGCATTCAACAACGCGCCCTACCCGGCGCCACCGTGGCGCGGCTTCACGCTGATGTGGTTCGGCAAGCTCCTCCATGACGCGCCGCTGCTGCACAGCCTGTGGACGAGCACGCTGGTGGCCGGCTGGGTCACGCTGCTGTCGGTCGCGGTCGGCACCGTGAACGCGTTCCTGATCGAGCGCACGCAGTTTGCGGCCAAGGCCGCGCTGTCGTTGCTCATGCTCGCGCCGCTCGTGATCCCGGGCGTGATCCTGGGCATCTCGATTCTCGCGTTCGCGAGCCGCATCGCCCAGTTCGCCGACGATGTGTTCGGCTGGGAGCTCGACTTCCTGCGCCCCGGCCTCGCGCTCGTCGTGCTGGGCCAGTTCTCGTACATCGTCGCGATCGCCACGCTCACCATCAGCGCGCGCCTGAAGCGCTTCGACCTCACGCTCGAAGAGGCCGCCTACAACCTCGGCGCCACTCGCGCGGCGGTGCTGCGCACGATCACGCTGCCCTACCTCAAGCCCGCGCTGATCGGCGCGGCGGTGATCTCGTTCCTGATGTCGTTCGAGAACTTCAACACCACGCTGATGCTGGTCGGCTCGGACGCGCCGCTGACGGTGCTGATGTACGGCCGCATGCGCGAAGGCGCGTCACCGGTGCTGAACGCGGTCAGCCTGTTTCTGATGCTCGCGTCGGCGCTGCTGGCCGTGCTGCTGATCCGCCGCGAGAGCCGCGCCTGAACGGCGTGCCCAGGCGCGCTGCGCCAGCAGCGCCGCAGCGATCACCACGACCATGCTGGCGAACGCGAGCCACGCGTAAGGGCGCAACAACGGGATGCCGATCAGGATCAGGCCGTCGTTCGAGCCGGGGATCAGCAGGCTGCCCCAGCCCATCAGCACGCCGCCACTGAAGCAGCGCAGCAGCTGCATCGCCGAGACCGGCGTGGAGCGCCAGCGCGCGGCCGTGAGACCACCGATCAGCGCGCCCGAGAACAAGGCGAGCAACAGCGCCAACGGCAGCCAAGGCAGGCCTACGGAAGCGTCGCTCATCGCGCGCGCCAGGTCGGCGAGCACATCGGTGTAGGCCCAGCGGCCGGCGAGCAGCAGCGTGACGACGAAGCTCACGCCGATCACGATCGTCGCAGCGTGCGGCGCCCAGATCGTTTGCCGCAGCAGCGCTGCACGGCCCGGGCCGTGCAGCGCACGCAGGCCCGGCCACACGCGCCACAACGCATAGGCCACGAACAGCGGCCCGAAAACGGCCACGGCACCGAACAGCGGCGAGCCCTCGGCCAGCGCTTCGGCGGCGGGCCGTGCGAACAACGTCGTCACGCTCAGGCATCCGACGTAGAAGCCCAGCGGCGTGATCGCGTAGGCCCATTCACCCGAACCGAGGCGCGCCACCGCGCCGAACACGCAGGCCCGATTGACCCAAGCACCCAGCCCCAGCAAGGCGCCGCCGACGATCGTCCACACCGTGATCGAATGGCCCGCGGGCATGCTGCCGGCCAGATGCATCAGCTGCGCCAGCGCCAGCCCGCCCGCGACCCACAGCGAGGCCTCCAGCATCGCAGCCAAGCGGTGTGCGCGGCGCTCGCTCAAGACCTCGTCCACCGCAGCCACGGTGCAGGTGCCGCCGCGCTGGATCGCGAATCCCATGGCGCCCACGCAGGCGACGGCGACGATCCAGACCACGAGCATGTGCATGCGCGTCAGCGCGCCTTGATCGTCGACGTGATCGACTCGACCACGCCGCTGGCCGTTGCGAACTGCTCCTGGCGGTTGGTGATGCCGTGGCGTTTGGCGATCCAGGCGAAGTCGGTCCAGCTGGCCCAGACCGCGCCAGACTCGTCCTGCGAGACCAGCAAACGCACCGGCCAGTCGAGGCCGGCGTTCGGGTTCGCGGTCAGGAACTGCGCACCCAGCGGCGGGTTGCCGAACTCGAGCAAGGTCGAAGGCCGCAGCGTGATGCCGGCCTTGGCCGCGAGCTGCGACTGATCCACGGCCTGGAAGAACAGGATGCCTTTGGCCGCGATGTCGCTGCGGATGCGCGCAATGGTGTCGTCCACCGAGTAGGCGCTGCGCACGCGAATGACGCCGTCGGCGCCGGCCGTCTGGGCCTGGGCCGGCGCCGCGCAGGCAGCGGCCATCGCGATGCCGGCGAGCAGGTGTCGAGGGGTTTGGAACATGGTGGAATCCTTCGGTTGGTTCGCGGTGCGTTCAGCTGTGTTCGATCACGCCTTCGATCGGATCGGTCGGCGCGCGCCACGGCGAGCGCTCGACCATGCGCGCGGTGTCGGCATAGCCGGCTTCGCGGCGCGCCCTGACGCCGGCGGCCGTGAAGTCGATGTCCTTCGTGTGGTCCTCGCTCTCCAGGCGCGGTGCCAGCAGGTGGGCCACGTGCATCGTCGTGCCGCAACCCCACGACGACAGCTCCTTCACCAGCGGATCGGCCTGCTTGCTCGCCGAGAGTTGCTGCGTCAGTTCGCGGATGACGTGCCGCAGCCGGTGGATCTGCTTCTGGCGTGCGATGTGGCTGTCGGCGCGGCTGGCGAACTGGATGTCTTTCTGCCGCCCCATCACCTGCCAGATCGACTCCGGCTCCGGCCCGGTCTGGTGCCAGACGTTGACGGCGAAGATCAGCGCATCGCGCCGCGGCTTGTCGTCGAGCACAGCCTCGATCGGGGTGTTGGAGTAGATGCCGCCGTCCCAGTAGGGCTCGCCCTCGATGCGCACCGCCGGGAAGGCCGGCGGCAACGCGCCCGAAGCCATCACGTGCTCGACGCACAGCGTTTCGCGGCGGCTGTCGAAGTAGCGCATCGCGCCGCTGCAGGCGTTGACGGCGCCGACCGTGAGCCGCGTCGGGCTCGCCTGCATGGCCGAGAAGTCCACCAGCTCGCCGAGCGTGCGGCGCAACGGCTCGGTGCTGTAGTACGCGGCCGACTCGACGCCGACGTTGGCGCGCGTGCCGCGCAACGCCGCCAGGTTGGGCTCGAAGAACGCCGGGATGCCGCGCATCACGGTCGTCATGTTGGCGACCCAGTGGCCCATGCCGAGCCAGTCGAGCGGGCCGGCGCTGGTGGAAGG
Source organism: uncultured Rhizobacter sp. (assembly GCA_964247075.1). Taxonomy (GTDB): domain Bacteria; phylum Pseudomonadota; class Gammaproteobacteria; order Burkholderiales; family Burkholderiaceae_C; genus LMDS01. Next base: position 22,211 of record CAXTSS010000028.1, read on the forward strand.
CTGTTCGACGTGACTCCAGAACGCGTTCAGGCGCTCCATCCGCTGCTCGCGCGGGTTGCCGGCGATCAATGCCGCGTTGATCGCGCCGATCGAGGTGCCGATGACCCAGTCGGGTTCGATGCCGGCGTCGTGCAGCGCCTCGTAGACGCCGACCTGGTACGCACCGAGCGCGCCGCCGCCCTGAAGCACCAGCACGACCTGGCCGGGCAGGCCGGTTTGCAATGCGGCGCGCGCGCCTTTGGAGGTGGCGGCGGAAGTCTTGGCAGTGGTCATGGCGGTTCTCGTTGGGTCGGCATCACGAAAGGCGGGGTCGATCGGAACTGTCGCGGCGCGAGCGCCAGGCTTACATCATCTTTTCCATCGTCATCGGCTTCTTGTCGTTGACGATGTCGCCGATGGTCAGGTCCACGGCCTGCGAGCCGGTGTTCTTCCAGTAGTGCTGCGTGCCGAGGAACTCGCGCGCCACGTCGCCGGCCTTGTGCAGGATCGGCACCGCGCACTTGCTGCTGTACTCGTAGATCTCGCCGCTGTTGACCATGATCAGCGCCGGTCGGTCTTCGTGGCTGTGCAGCGGCACGATGCCGCCGGGCGCAATCGTCATGTGGCGCAGGCGCAGGCGCCGCTGGTCGAGCTTGACGTTTTCCTGCGCCAGATCGAGCGAGGCCAGTTCCGTATCGACGACGCCGACCGGTGCGCTCGGCGCGCCGACGAGCTCGTTCTTCATCGCCTTGTCGGCCGGGCATTGGCCGGCGTGGGCGAGGCTGGCGGCGGCGAGCGTGGCCGCGGTGGCGATCAGACGAAGGGTTCGGGTGTTCATGCAGGTTCTCCTTGGGGTGGTTCGGGAAAGGGAAATCAGTGCGCCGTCCAGCCGCCCTCGATGGGCAGGATGGCACCGGTGATCGAGGCGGCATCGTCGGAGCACAGGAACGCGGTCAACGCGGCCACCTGCTCGACGGTGACGAACTTCTTGGTCGGCTGCGCGGCCAGCAGCACATCGCGAACCACCTGTTCGTGGGTCATGCCGCGCGCCTTGGCGGTGGCCGGAATCTGCTGCTCCACCAGCGGCGTCAACACGTAGCCGGGGCAGACCGCATTGACGGTGATGCCGGCTTCGGCGATCTCGAGCGCCACGCTCTTCGTGAACCCGGCCACGCCGTGCTTGGCGGTGACGTAGGCCGACTTGTACGGGCTCGCGACCAGCGCGTGCGCCGACGCGATGTTGACGATGCGGCCGAAGCCCTTGCGCTTCATCGCCGGCAGCGCCAGCCGCGTGGTGTGGAAAGAGGCTGACAGGTTGATCGCGAGGATCGCGTACCACTTGTCCACCGGAAACTCATCGACCGGCGCCACATGCTGGATGCCGGCGTTGTTGACGAGCAGATCGATGCAGTCGAACTCCGACAGGGCCTTGGCCATCATCGCCTCGATGGCGTCGGGCCGGCTCATGTCGGCGTCGTCGTAGCGCACCTGCACGTCGTTCTGTTCGGCCAGCTCGGCCCGCAGCCGATCGATCGCGGCGCGCTCACCGAAGCCGTTGAGGACGACGTTCGCGCCCTGAGCGGCCAGCGTGCGGGCGATGCCCAGGCCGATGCCGGAGGTCGAGCCGGTGACGAGGGCGGTCTTGCCGATGAACATGATGCGTTGCTCCTGCGATGCGAATGGCGGCAAGCTTAGGCAGCAAGGTCGGCGCGCGGAAATCGCAACAATTCATCAGGTCATCGGCGCCGGTTATCGCGCGCCGGCCAGATCGCTGAAAGGTTCGACCGTGTTCCCCGACTGACGCGGGCATGGAGCTCTATCAGATCCGCTATTTCCTGGCCGTGGCCGACACGCTGAATTTCACACGCGCGTCGGAGCGCTCGTTCGTGTCGCAGCCGGCGCTGACCAAGGCGATCCAGCGCCTCGAAGAAGCCGTTGGCGGGAGGCTGTTCGACCGCACCAAGAATTCGGTCCAGCTCACCGAGCTGGGACGGGGCATGCTGCCCAACTTCCGCCAGATCTACGAGAGCGCGAACCACGCCCGCGAACAGGCACGCCGGTTGACGCGCGAGCGAAAGGAGGTGGTGCGGGTCGGCGTGATGTGCACGATCGACTTCCACCAGGTGCTTCCGGGCTTCGTCGAAAGCCAGGAAGGCCACACCGAGGTGGAGTTGAGTTTTCGCGAAGGCAACCTCGAGGCGCTGACCGACGCGCTGGACCAGGGCGACGTCGACGTGGGCATCATGTGCTCACCCTACGAGATGCCCAAGCGCTTCGCCGCCACACCGCTGTTCAGCGAGCACTACGTGCTGGCGATCGGCGACGACCACCGCTTCAACGGCCGTGAGGGTGTGGAGATGGCCGAGCTGCACCGCGAGCGCTATTGCGAACGCGTGATGTGCGAGTTCTCGACCTACATCGAGCGCCTGTTGCGGGATCGCGGCGTGGCGCTCGAAGTGGTGCAGCAATCATCGCGCGAGGACTGGATCCAGGCCCTGGTGCGCGCGAACTTCGGCGTCGCGTTCATGCCGGTCTCGATCGCCGAGGCGGCGCAGCTGGCCTACGTGCACACCACCGACGTGCCGATCGTGCGCGAGGTCAGCGTGCTGGTTCAGGCCGAACGGCCGACGAGCGCGGCGCAGCAGGCCGTCATCGACTCATTGGTGGCGCATCGCTGGGGGCAGGCGCAGACCGCCTGATGCGGTTTCGCGATCGCGAGCCCGTTCTCTAACTGAGGGAAACGCGGCTCGCCGGCACCGATGAGCCCAGCTTCTTCTGCGTCAGCGAGACGCCGTTCTTCACCGCGACGATCTCGGCGACGATGGAGACGGCGATCTCGGCCGGCGTCTTGCTGCCGATGTCCAGGCCGATCGGGCCGTGCAGCCGGTCGATCTCGGCCGGCGACAGATCGAACAACGCGAGACGCTCGCGCCGCGCCGCGGTGTTGCTGCGCGAGCCGAGCGCGCCGATGTAGAAGGCCGGCGACTTGAGCGCTTCGAGCAGCACGAGATCGTCGAGCTTCGGGTCGTGCGTGACCGCGACGACCGCGCTGTGCGGATCGAGCTGCAACTCGATCACCAGGTCGTCTGGCATCGCCTTGCTGAAGGTCGTGCCGGGAACGTCCCAGGTGAGGTTGTACTCCTCGCGCGGGTCGCAGCAGATGACCTCGAAGTCGAGCGCCAGCGCCATCTGCGCGACGGCGCGCGAGAGCTGGCCGGCGCCGATGATCAGCAGGCGCCAGCGCGGGCCGAACAGCGCGGTGAGTTGCGCGCCGTCGAACGCGAACACATCGCCGCGCGAGGCCGCCTCGACCGTGACCTCACCGGTCGCGAGGCTGACGCGCCGCGCGACCAGCTCGTGGCGCGCGGTGCGCGCGAGCACCTCGTCGATCCACGCCACGCTCTGCAGCGGCTCCTGCACCAGCCGCAGGTTGCCGCCGCACGGCAGGCCGAAGCGCGCGGCTTCTTCCTTCGTGACGCCATAGGCGATCAGCGACGGCGTGGCGACGCGCTCGCCATGGCGCAGCCGGTCGATCAGATCATCCTCGACGCAGCCACCGGAGACCGAGCCTGCGACCAGCCCATCGTCGCGCAGGCACAGCAGCGCGCCGGGCGGACGTGGCGCCGAGCCCCAGGTTTCGATCACGGTGACGAGCCACACCTTGTGGCCTTGCGTGAACCAGTCGCGCGCTTGGCTCAGAACCTGGAGGTCCAGACTGTCCATGGTGTGCTCACTTTCTGATGAAGAAGTAGGCGATCGCGATCACGACGAGCGCGCCGATCAGCCACCAGAGTTTGGCGATGCCGCCAGTGGGTTCGGCCACGACGACCGGCGCGGCGGCGCCACCCGCCGCCGGTGCGCCGGCCTGCAAGTGCGCCTCGAAGGCCTTGAAGAAATCCTCGGTGATCTTGCCCGCGGTCGCATCGATCAGGCGCGAGCCGATCTGCGCCATCTTGCCGCCGACCGAGGCGCGGGCGTTGTACTTCAGCAGCGTCTGCTCGCCCTGCGCGGTGAGTGCCACATCGGCCGAGCCCTTGCCGAAGCCGGCCACGCCGCCCTGGCCGTCGAAGTTGAGCGTGTAGCCGTTCGGCGCGTTGATGTTGGTCAGCGCGATATTGCCCTTGAAGCGCGCGCTGACCGGGCCGACCTTGAGCGCGACGACAGCGGTCATCGCATCGGGGCCGGTGCGCTCGATCGATTCGCAGCCGGCGATGCAAGCCTTCAGCACCTCGGGGTCGTTGAGCGCAGCCCAGGTCTTGTCTACCGATGCGGGGATGAGTTTTTCGCCTTGCAGTTCCATGGCAGTCTTCAGTTCACGAGTGATTCAGCAGTGAAGCGGGGTTCACGGGAGGCGCACGCAGCGCCCGGCCCAGATCGGCCAGGCTGGCGAGGTTGTGCACCGGCAGAAACCGGTCGACATGGGGCAACAACGCGCGCACGCCCGCTGCGCGCGGCTCGAAACCATCGAAGCGCAGCAGCGGATTGAGCCAGACGATCTGATGCGCCAAACGACGCAATTGTGCGGCCGCGTGCGCCAGATCGCCCTGGTCGTCGCGGTCCAGCCCGTCGGTCATCAACAGCAGCGCGGCGTTGGAGCCGAGCAGGCGACGCGCCCAGTCGCGGTTGAATTCCTCGAGGCAGGAAGCGATGCGCGTACCGCCCTTCCAGTCGAGCACCTGCTGGTCGGCGTGCAGCAGCGCCACGTCGGGGTCGCGGTGGCGCAGGCTGCGCGTGATGTTGGTCAGGCGAGTGCCGAAGACGAGTGTGTGGACTTTCAGGTAGCGGCGCGTCAGGCCGTGCACATAGTGCAGCAGCAGCCGCGCGTAGCGCTCCATCGAGCCCGAGATGTCGAGCAGCACCACGAGCGTCGGCAGCTCGCGGCGCTCGCGCGTGAAGGCCGGCGTGAGCGTGTGCGGGTTGCGCGCCATGTGCTGCATCGTGGCGCGCAGATCGAGCCGGCCTTTGCGAGCGGCTTCATGGCGGCGCCGGCGCACCGGCGCAACCGGCAACGGCAGCTGTTCGGCAAGCTTCTTCGCGAGCTCGAACTCGGCCGTCGTCATGCTCTCGAAGTCGGCCTGCTGCAGCCGCTCGCGCTCGGAGAACGTGAAGCTGGTGTCGAAGGTGAGTTCTTCGTCGGCGGTGTTGTTGGCCGGGTTCGGCGGCGCCGGCGGGCGCGGTGCGGCGAGCGCTTCGGCGAGCCGGTTGGCGCGCGGCTGCAGCGGCTTGTCACCACGGCCGCTGATCTTGGGCAGCAGCAGGTACATCAGCTGTTCGAGCAACTTGGGATCGCGCCAGAAGGCATCGAACGCGGCATCGAAGATGGTCTGCTGCTCGTGGCGGTCGAGCATCACCGCGCTGAGCGCGGCGTGCACGTCCTCGCGCCGAAACAGGCCGACGTGCTCGACGGCCGTCATCGCCGCGAGCACGCGATCCGGCCCGATCGGCATGCCGGCGCTGCGCAGCACGCGCGCGAAGTGAACGATATTTTCCGAGATCACGTCAGTCGATCAGCGAACGGGCCTTCAGCTCGTCGAGCAGCTTCGCGGTGTCGCCGTTCTGCAGCTTGACGATGTCGTCCTGGTACTTCAGCAGCACGCCCAGTGTGTTCTGCACCGACTCCGGGTCGAGCCGGATCGTGTTCAGCGCGACCAGCGCGTTGGTCCAGTCGATGGTCTCGGCCACGCCGGGTGCCTTGAACAGGTCGAGCTTGCGCATGCGCTGCACGAACTCGACGACCTGCACGTAGAGCCTGTCGGCCGCGCCCGGCGCCTTCAGCCGCACGATCTCGAGCTCGCGCTCGACGCTCGGGAAGTCGACCCAATGGTAGAGGCAACGCCGCTTCAGCGCGTCGTGGATCTCGCGCGTGCGGTTGCTCGTGATGATCGTGATCGGTGGCGCGGTCGCCTTCACGGTGCCGAACTCGGGGATGGTGATCTGGTTCTCGGCCAGCACCTCGAGCAGGAAGGCATCGAAGGGTTCGTCGGCGCGGTCGAGTTCGTCGATCAGCAGCACCGGCGATTGCGCTTGCGTCAGCGCTTGCAGCAACGGGCGCTCGATCAGCATCGAGCGCGAGTAAAGGCTGTGCGTCAGGCGCTCGCGATCACCGTCGTCGTGGATCGAGTGCGCGGCTTCGGCGAGCCGGATCTCGATCATCTGGCGCGCGACGTTCCATTCGTACGCGGTTTGCGCGATGTCCAGCCCTTCGTAGCACTGGACGCGCAACAGCGCCGTGTTCAAGGCCGCAGCCAGCGTCTTCGCGAGCTCGGTCTTGCCGACACCCGGCTCGCCTTCGAGGAACAGCGGGCGCGCGAGCTTGAGGCTCAGGAACAGCGCGGTGGCGAGCCGCCGGTCGCAGACGTAGTTCTCGGTCGCCAGCAGTGCGATGACCGCATCGACCGAATCGGGCAGAACCAGCGGCTTCGTCATTCAGCGGATGCTAGCGCGCCAGTGCCGCGGCCACCGCCCGCGACGCCATCACGCTGATCATCGCGGCGCGGTACTCGGCCGAGCCGTGCATGTCGCTGTTGATGTCGGCGGTGGGCATCTTCACCGCCTTCGCGGCCTCGGGTGTGAAGCTCTTCGTCAGCGCCGCCTCGATCGCGGTCGCGCGGAAGACGCTGCCCTTCGCGCCCGTCACGGCCACGCGCACGCCACCGGCGCCTTGGCTCACGAACACGCCGACCAGCGCGAAGCGCGAGGCCGGCTGCTTGTACTTCACGTAGGCGGCCTTCGCAGCCGGCGGAAAGCTCACCGCGGTGATCAACTCGCCGGGTTGCAGCGCGGTCTCGTACAGGCCGCTGAAGAACGAATCGGCCGCGATCGTGCGCGTGTTGGTGTGGATCGTCGCGCCGAGCCCGACCACGCCGGCCGGGTAGCAGGCCGCTGGGTCGGCATTGGCGATCGAGCCGCCGATCGTGCCCATGTTGCGCACCATCGGATCGCCGATACCGCCGGCGAGTTCGGCGAGCGCGGGAATCGCGCGCTTGACGTCGGCCGATGCGGCCACCGTGGCGTGCGTCACCATCGCGCCGATCACGACGTTGGCGCCGTCCATCTTGATCGTCTTGAGATCCGCAATGCCGCCCAGATCGACGAGCGTTTCGCTGGCCGACAGCCGCAGCTTCATCGCCTGGATCAGGCTCTGGCCGCCGGCCAGGTACCGTGCGTCGCCGCTCAGCGCGGACTTGGCATCGGCCCTGCTCGCCGGCCTCTTGTACTCGAATGCATACATGTGAGTTCTCCTTGGGCCGGTTTCAGGCGATGTTGTTGGCGGCGCGCCAGACGCGCTCTACCGTCGCCGGCATCGCGATGTCCTTCACGCCCAGCGCGTCGGTCAGTGCGTTGATGTAGGCCGGTGGCGAACCGATCGCGCCGGCCTCGCCGCAGCCCTTCACACCGAGCGGGTTGTGCGTGCACGGCGTGACGACGTTGCTGATCTTCAGGTTCGGCAAGTCGCTCGCGCGAGGCATCGCGTAGTCCATGTACGAGCCGGTAAGCAACTGGCCGGATTCGTTGTCGTACGCGCATCCTTCCATCATCGCCTGACCCAGGCCCTGCCCGATGCCGCCCTGCACCTGGCCCTCGACGATCATCGGGTTGACGATGTTGCCGAAGTCGTCGACCGCGACGAACTGCTCGATCTGCACCTTGCCGGTTTCCGGATCGACCTCGACCTCGCAGATGTAGGTGCCGGCCGGATACGTGAAGTTCGTCGGGTCGTAGAACGCGTTCTCGTTCAAGCCCGGCTCCAGCTTGTCGAGCGGATAGTTGTGCGGCACGTAGGCCGTCAACGACACGCTGCCGAACGGCACCGACTTGTCGGTGCCGGCGACCTTGAACACGCCGTTCTCGAACTCGATGTCGGTGTCGGCCGCTTCGAGCAGGTGCGCCGCGATCTTCTTGCCCTTGGCGATGATCTTGTCCACCGCCTTCACGATCGCAGTGCCGCCGACGCTCAGCGAACGGCTGCCGTAGGTGCCCATGCCGAACGGCACGCGGCCGGTGTCGCCGTGCACGATCTCGACGTTCTCGACCGGGATGCCGAGCTTGGCCGCGACCACCTGCGCGAACGTCGTCTCATGGCCCTGGCCATGACTGTGCGAGCCGGTGAAGACCGTCACGGTGCCGGTCGGGTGCACGCGCACTTCACCGGCCTCGAACAGGCCGGCACGCGCACCGAGCGCGCCCGCGATGTTCGACGGCGCCAGACCGCAGGCCTCGATGTAGCAGCTGTAGCCGAGGCCGCGCTTCCTGCCCTTGGCTGCCGACGCCGCCTTGCGCGCCGCAAAACCCGAGACTTCGGCCATCGCCATCGCCTTGTCGAGGTGCGCGGCGTAGTTGCCGGTGTCATACGTCAGGCCGACCGGCGTGGCGTACGGGAACGTGGTGATGAAGTTCTGGCGCCGGATCGCGGCCGGATCCATCTTCATGTCGCGTGCCGCCTGCTCGACGATGCGCTCGACCACATACGTGGCCTCGGGCCGGCCCGCGCCGCGGTAGGCATCGACCGGTGCGGTGTTGGTGAACACCGCCTTGACCTCGGCGTAGATCGCCGGCGTCTTGTACTGGCCGGCGAGCAGCGTCGCGTACAGGATCGTCGGCACGCTCGATGCAAACGTCGAGAGGTAGGCACCCATGTTCGCGATCGTCTTCACGCGCAGCGCAAGGAACATGCCCTTCGCGTCCATCGCCAGCTCGACCTTGGTGACGTGGTCGCGGCCGTGCGCGTCGGTCAGGAACGATTCGCTGCGCTCCGCCGTCCACTTGATCGGGCGGCCGACGCGCTTGCTGGCCCAGACCAGCGCCACGTCCTCGGGGTACAGGAAGATCTTCGAGCCGAAGCCGCCGCCGACATCGGGCGCGATCACGCGCACCTTCGACTCGGGCAGGCCGAGCACGAAGGCGCACATCAGCAGCCGCTCGACGTGCGGGTTCTGGTTCGACACATACAGCGTGTAGCTCTCGTCGTGCTTGGTGTAGCTGGCGTTGCAGGCGCGCGGCTCCATCGCGTTCGGGATCAGCCGGTTGTTGACGATGTCGAGCGTGCTGACCTTGGCGGCGCTCTTGAACGCGGCATCGACCGCGTCCTTGCTGCCGTGGCCCCAGTCGTAGCAGACGTTGCCGGGCACGTCGTCGTGCACGGCGCTGGGGTTGCCGTCGGCCTTGGTGATGTCGATCACCGCCGGCAGTTCTTCGTAGTCGACGGCGATCAGCTCGCAGGCGTCCTTGGCCTGCGCGACGGATTCGGCGACGACCAGCGCCACCTGATCGCCCACATGCCGCGCCTTGCCCTGCGCCAGCACCGGGTGCGCCGGCTCCTTCATCGGCGTGCCGTCCTTGCTGTGGATCAGCCAGCCGCACGGCAGGCCGCCAACCTTGGCCTCGGCCAGATCGGCGCCGGTGAAGATCATCACGACGCCGGGCGCGGCCTTGGCCTTCGCGAGGTCGATCGACTTGATCCGCGCGTGCGCGTACGGCGAGCGCAAGAACACGCCGTAGGTCTGGCCGTGCATCACGACGTCGTCGGTGTACTGGCCGGCGCCGGTGAGAAAGCGCGCGTCTTCGCGGCGCTTCACCGATTGGCCGATGGGGTTGTTCGGAGGAGTGGACATGTCGCTCATGGTCTTCTCCTCAAGCCGCCATGCTGGCTTTGGCACCAGACTGGCAGAACTGGATCGACTTCACGATGTTCTGGTAGCCGGTACAGCGGCAGATGTTGCCGTCCAGCCCCTCGCGAATCTCGGCCTCGCTGGCCTTCGGGTTGTCCTTCAGCAGTTGCACCGCCGACATCACCATGCCCGGCGTGCAGAAACCGCATTGCAGGCCGTGGCACTCGCGGAAGGCTTCCTGCATCGGGTGCATTGTTCCGTTTTGGGCCAGCCCCTCGATCGTGGTGATCTGCGCGCCCTGCGCCTGCACCGCCAGCATCGAACACGACTTCACGGCGCGGCCGTTCAGGTGCACGGTGCAGGCGCCGCATTGCGCGGTGTCGCAGCCGACGTGCGTGCCGGTGAGTTGCAGGTTCTCGCGGATGAGTTGCACCAGCAGGGTTCGCGGGTCGACGCTCGCGGTAACGGCCTTGCCGTTGACGGTCAATGAAATAGGAACGCTCACGGGTGTCTCCTGTGGGGTTTCGGGGTGCGAAAGAGGCGCGTTCACTGCTGGACGCTCGGCCCATTGTTCGACCACACCCGCGCGCCGCACAGCACGGGGATACCCTAGTCGGACACCCCCGTCAAACCGCGCAGCTTCGGAAGCCGAAAAACCCTTCGTCCGCATCCGCCGCCTGGCCCTGCCGCGCCTTCACGCTGCGCAGTCGGCCGCGGGTCGGTTGAGCCGCTCCGCGCAGCGCACGCTGCGCCGGCGGCGCCATCGTCTGGCCCGGCGATGACGCGGCGGCCGCGCCGGGATACGGCCGCAGCGTGCCCGCCATCCACTCGCGCACGTCGCCCCAACGAAAGCCTTGCGTGGCGCCCAAGACCGCCGCAGCTTCCCACTCGGCCTCGCTCGGCAGGCGGCGACCGGCCCAGCGGCACCAGGCATCGGCCTCGAACCAGCTCAGGTGCACGGCCGGGTGCGCCATCGGCACCCGCATCAGCTTGCCGAAACGCATCTGCAGCACGCCCTGGCGCATTTGATCGACATGGCGCGGCGTGCGCCGGCCGCTGAGTTGCACCCAGGCCCAGCCGGGCTCGCACCAGTGGCGGCGGTCGTCGTAGCCGCCGTCCTCGACGAACTCGATGTACTGCGACCAGCTCACTGCCTGCGCATCGATCTCGAACTCTGGCAGCGCCACCTCGTGGGCCCACTTCTCGTTGTCGAACACGAGCCCGCCCGGCGCGCTGCCGAGCGCCCAGCGCGTGGCCGGGAACAGCAGCGGCGCGCGCGGCGCACGCACCGGCATGGCGGCGAGCAGGCCGGCGTCCAGGCCCAGCGTCTGCGCCTGCACGGCGAAGCGCTCGACCAGCGCGTCCTCGCGCAACAGTGCCAGGCGGTAGAAGTAGAGCGCGTCGTCTTCGTCGGCCGCGCCGTCGAGCAGGTCGAGCGTCGTCTCCAGGCTGTCGGCGAGGTATTCGCGGATCGTCTGCGCGTCGGGCAGCGGCGCGGTGCCGGCATCGGCGAACAGCGCATCCGCCTCGGGCAGGATCGAGGCGAGTTTGGGCACGCTGGCGTCGCAGCGCTCGCCGCGCTGGCGCTGCACGTTGCGCGCGATCCAGTGCTCCTGGAACCAGCCGGCATGGCCGAGCTCCCGGGCCGCCGCATCGGCGCCGCCGGGTGCCGCTTCGAAGGCCGCGAACCAGCGCAGGCTGTGGTTGCGCGCGTCGATCAGGGCGAGCGACAACAACTCCTTGCCGGCCTGGCGCATCAGCGGCGAATCGACGTTACGGGTCTCGGTGCCTTGCAAGGCGCTGCTCCTCGCGGCGCAGTCGCCGAGGCGCAAATTGTCGCTGAACCGACGACCGAGGCTCGGTGCTGCGCTCAAGCCGGGTGACTCTGTGTCGAAATCACGCGGCAATATCACGACTGCGCGCAGGCCCACGGTTGCAGATCGTTTCCGGCATTACGATTTTCAAACTTCATCCCGCTTCACGCTGAGAGGCCCCAGTGCCGAGGTCCACGAGCCCGATCAACCAGACCACGTTCGCCCCGAGTCGGGCGCGGCCGCCGTGCTGAGGGCGCTGCTCGGCAGGGCGCCGCACGCGCCTCGCGCCTGGCTCGAGAGCGTTCAGTCGATCGCGGCGAAGGCGTTCCCGGCCGGCGCCGAGGTACCCGAAGTGGACGCATCGGCGCCGCTGTATCGCTGCGCGCCGTTCACGCTGTCGGCCACCGCAATTCTCGGCCTGGCGATGGCGATGGCCGTCGACCTGTTCAGCGCGAGCGGGATGTCCTCGGCCTGGCTGGTGGCGTTCCTGCTTGTCACGGGCGGGCGGCTGCTGCACGCGATGTTCTGGCGTCAAGCGGCGTCACCCCCCGACGCGCCCGCCCTGGTCAGGCAGTACCTGATCGGTCTCACCCTCGGCAGCCTGCCGTGGGCCGCGCTGCCGTGGATCGCCTTCGCCGGCCTGCCGTTCGGTGCGCGCATCAGCGCGATGTTGGCTGCCGCCGCGGTCGCCGGCGTCGAGGCCCGGTCGATGAGCGCGTTGCCGCGCAGCGCCCTCCTTCAGGCCGCGGCGCTGGTGCTGCCCGGCAGCCTCTGGCTGATCGACTCGAACGACGCGGCCAACGCCGCCGTGGCGCTGATGATGGCGGTGTTGCTGGTCGCGATCGCCGCGAGCATCCGCGCCGCTCACACGGCCTGGCAGGCGGCGTCGCTCGCGGCCGCGGAACAGCAGCGCCTGTCACGCATCGAGTCCGAGCAGCATCGGCAGATCGAGCACCTGCAGAAGGAGGCGGCCGAGGTCAAGGGCCTGATGGAGCGCGCCCAGCTCGGGCTGGAGCAGCGCATCGACGAGCGCACCGCCGCGCTCGAAGGGCGCTCGCTCGAACTCGCCAAGCAGGCCGTCACCGATTCGCTCACCGGGCTGCCGAATCGCAAAGGCATCAACGACCACCTGACGGACTTGCTCGCGCCGATGCGCGACCTCGACCACGCCGGTGAACTGGCGCTGCTGTTCCTCGACCTCGACGACTTCAAGGAAGTGAACGATCAATTCGGCCACATGGCCGGCGACACGGTGCTCTGCATCGTCGCCGACCGCTTGCGCGAGACCCTGCCGCGGGTCGGGTTCGCGGCGCGCTGGGGTGGTGACGAGTTCATCGTCGTGCTGCCCGGCATGGGGCGCAAGATCGAACCGGTGCGGCTGATCGCGGAGCAGGTGCGTGCCGCCCTGTGCCTGCCGATCCGGCACGAAAAGGGGATCGTGCGGATCGGCTGCAGCATCGGCATCGCAGTCGCGCCCGAGCATGGGCGCACGCCCGAAGCGCTGGTCATCTCGGCCGACCATGCCGTGTACGCGGCCAAGTCCGACGGCAACGGCCGCGTCCGCGTCTTCGACGTCGATCTGGCCAAGAAGGCCGGACGCCAGCACCAGATCGCTCAGGGCCTGCCGGCGGCGCTGGACCTGGGTCAGCTGGAGGTCGTCTACCAGCCGATCGTCAGCTCGGCCGACGGCACGGCGACACACGTCGAGGCGCTCGCGCGCTGGTTCCATCCGAAATGGGGTGCGGTGTCGCCGGCCGAATTCATCCCGATCGCTGAAGCCAGCGGGCACATCCACACACTGGGTCGGTGGGTGCTGCGCCAGGCCTGCCTCGACGCGGCGCGCTGGCCGGGCAGCCACCCGCCGAAGGTGAGCGTCAACGTGTCGGCGCTGCAGATCACGTCGGGGCGACTCGTGGCGCAGGTGCGCGAGGCGCTCGCTGCGGCCAAGCTGCCGGCGCAGCGGCTCGTGATCGAGTTGACCGAAAGCCTGCCGATGGCGGGCGGCAACGGCGTGGCCCGGGCGCTCTCGGAGCTGCGCAACATGGGCGTGACGCTCGCCATCGATGATTTCGGCACCGGCTATTCGTCGCTGAGCGCGCTGATGAAGCAACCGCTGAGCCTCGTGAAGGTCGATCGATCCTTCGTGCAGGACATTCCCGGCGAAGGCGAGGTGCTGATCAAGGCGACCGTCGATGTGGCCCGCTGCTTCGGCCTCAAGGTCGTGGCCGAGGGCGTCGAGACGCATGCCCAGCGCGTACGCCTGACCGCGCTCGGGGTGGACTACATGCAGGGCTACCTGTTCGGCCGGCCGATGCCGCACACCGAGTTCATCGCCTGGATGTGCCTGCGCGACAGCTCCGAGGAACCCTTCGCGTTGCAGGCCTGAAGCGCAAACCGATGGCGAGCGAGTTTGACTGGAGTCAGTCGATCGCCTGACAATGGGCGGTGAACCGCCCCTCGAATCGCCTCGACGACGTGCTGCTGACCAGCAGTCGGGCGCTGTCCCCGGGCTGGCCAAGCGGGCTCACGCCGAAGGCGCGCTGCGCGAGTTGCCGCCGGTGCAGCGCCTGGCCTTCCTGCTCGGCGCACTCGTGATGCCGATGGTCTTCGCCGCGGGCTGGTCGACGCGGCGCGGGCGCGCAGGAGGCCCACGATGATGCGCGTGCGATGCTTCGCGGCGCTGCTCGTCGCGGGCGGCGCCACGCTGCTGGGCGGCTGCACCAGGCCTGCCGACAGCGGCTGGTCGGGATATGTCGAGGGCGAGTACGTCTACGTCGCCGCGCCGCTGGCCGGCCGACTGACGCAGCTTGCGGCGCAACGCGGTGCCACCGTGGCGCGCGGCGCGCCGCTGTTCGCGCTCGACACTGACAGCGAGCGCGCCGCCACCGAAGAAGCCGCGGCCCGCGTGGCAGGCGCCAAGGCGCAGGCCGCCGACGCCGACAAGGGCAAGCGCAACGACGAGGTGGCGGTGACGCGATCGCAACTCGCGCAGGCGCAAGCGCAGGCCGCGCTCGCGGCGAGCGAGCTTGCGCGCCAGCAGCAGCTCGTGGCGCAAGGCTTCGTCTCGGCCTCGCGGCTCGACGACGCGCGCAGCAGCGCCCGACAGACGCAGGCCCGCGTGGCCGAGCTGCAAGCCGCGTTGCGCGTGACGCAGTTGCCGGCGCGCAGCGACGAACGCCAGGCCGCGGCCGCGAACACGCAGGCCGCCGAGCAGTCGTTGGCGCAGGCGCGTTGGCGCGAGCAGCAGAAGGAGCAGAGCGCGCCGGCCGATGCGCGCGTGGCCGAGACCTACTTCCGCGTCGGCGAATGGGTCAATGCCGGCCAGCCGGTCGTCGCGCTGTTGCCGCCGGGCGGTACGAAGGCGCGCTTCTTCGTGCCCGAGGGCGAACTCGGCGCGATCCGCAGCGGCGAGCCGGTGACGATCTCGTGCGACGGCTGTGGCGAGCCGATCCGCGCGCGCATCGACTTCATCGCCACGCAGGCCGAGTACACGCCGCCGGTGATCTACTCGAACACGCAGCGTGCGCGGCTGGTGTTCATGGTCGAGGCGCGGCCCGATGCGCGCGACGGGCCGCGGCTCAAGCCGGGGCAGCCGGTGGACGTGCGGCGCGCGGCATCATGAGCGATCCCGCGGGCCCGAGCGCCGGGCCGCCCCAAGCCGGGCCCGACCCTTCCGGAGGGTCGCTCGATATACCCGTCGAGCGGGGTGCTGTCGTGCCGCTCGCCATCGACGTGCGCGGGCTCACGAAGCGCTACGCCGGCCGTGCCGTCGTCGATGACCTCGCACTGCAAGTGCGCACCGGCCGCATCTGCGGCTTCCTCGGCCCGAACGGCAGCGGCAAGACGACGACGATCCGGATGCTGTGCGGGCTGCTGACGCCGGATGCCGGGGAAGGCCGATGCCTCGGGCTGGACCTGCGCACACAGGCGATCGAGATTCGCCGCCAGGTCGGCTACATGACGCAGAAGTTCGGCCTCTACGACGACCTGAGCCTGCGCGAAAACCTCGACTTCATCGGCCGCCTGTACGAGCTGCCCGATCGGCGCGGCGCGGTCGATCGCACGCTCGCGCAGCTCGGCCTCGCTCCGCGCCAGCACCAGCTCGCCGGCGCGCTCTCGGGCGGCTGGAAGCAGCGGCTCGCGCTCGCCGCCTGCCTGATGCACACGCCGAAGCTGCTGCTGCTCGACGAGCCGACCGCCGGCGTCGACCCGAAAGCGCGGCGCGATTTCTGGGATCAGATCCACGCACTCGCCGCGCAAGGCATCACGGTGCTGGTCTCGACCCACTACATGGACGAAGCCGAGCGCTGCCACGAACTCTGCTACATCGCCTACGGCAAGCTGCTCGCGCGCGGCACCGAGCGCGAGATCATCGACGGCTCGCGACTCAGGGTGTGGGCGGTGCAAGGCGCCGACCTCGCCGCGCTCGTCGGGCCGCTGAAGGCGGCACCCGGGGTGCTCAGCGTCGCCGCGTTCGGCAACGCGCTGCATGTGGCGGGGCAGGACGAGGCGCTGCTCGACGCGGCCGTCGCGCCGCTGCGCGCACGGCCCGGTCTGGCGTGGACGCGCACCGACGCGAACCTCGAAGACGTGTTCATCAGCCTGATCGCCAGTGCGCAGGACAACTTTACCGAGAAGGCCGCCGCATGAGCGCGAGC
>CAXTSS010000029.1:0-36490 GCA_964247075.1 uncultured Rhizobacter sp.
CTGCGCGACCCGGCGCTCTACCGCATCAAGCACGCCGAGCACCACAACACCGGCAGCGCCTGGTGCATCTACCCGATGTATGCGTATGCGCACCCGATCGAGGACGCGCTCGAAGGCATCACCCACAGCATTTGCACGCTCGAGTTCGAGGACCAGCGGCCTTGGTACGACTGGTTGCTCGACACGCTGTGCACGCTCGGACTGCTGGCACAACCGCGCCCGCATCAATACGAGTTCGCGCGGCTGAACGTGACCTACGTGATCACCAGCAAGCGCAAGCTTCGCCAGCTGGTGGACGACAGAATAGTCGACGGCTGGGACGACCCGCGCATGCCCACGATCGCCGGCCTGCGCCGGCGCGGCTACACGCCCGAAGCGGTGCGGCTGATGTGCGAGCGTGCCGGCACCAGCAAGGCAGGCGGCTGGACCGACTACGCCAGCCTGGACATCGCGCTGCGCGAAGACCTCGAGGGCAAGGCGCCGCGCGCGATGGCGGTGATCGACCCGATCCGGCTGAAGCTGACGAACTGGGCCGAGCTGTTCGGTAGCGACGACTTTTGCGAGCCGTGCCACGCACCGGCGAATCCGCACCGGCCCGAACTCGCGCCACGAGCATTCAGCTTGGGGCGCGAGGTCTGGATCGAGCGCGATGATTTCGCCGAAGTGCCGCCGAAAGGCTTCTTCCGGCTGTTTCCCGGCAATCGGGTGCGGCTCAAGTACGGCATGGTGGTCGAATGCACCGGCTGCGAGAAAGACGCCAGCGGCGCGATCGCTGCGGTGACCGCGATCGTCATCCCCGACACCAAGAGCGGCACGCCGGGCGCTGATGCGGTGAAGGTCAAGGGCACGATCACCTGGCTCGGCGTGCATGATGCGCTGCCGGCCGAACTGCGGCTCTACGACCGCCTGTTCACCGAAGCACAGCCCGATGCCGGCGGCAAGGATTTCATCGCGAGCCTGAACCCGGCCAGCAAGACCGTCGTGCACGGCTACATCGAATCGTCACTCGCAAATGCGCAGCGCGACGACAAGTTCCAGTTCGAGCGCCACGGCTACTTCGTCGCGGACCGACACGACCACGTCGCTGATCGACCGGTGATCAACCGGATCGCAAGCCTCAAAGACAGTTGGGCGAAGTAGCGCCCGGCCCCCGCCGCGCTACTTGCACAGGCCGAGAATTCGCTCTTGCTGCCGGCAACTCTTGGCCGGAGGAGGAGGCGGCGCCGGTGCGGCCACGCGCACCTTGGCGGCGCAGTTCCGGATCTCGCGCGCCATCGGCTCGTAGTAGAGCCAGCCCTGGCCGAGTGGCGGCAGCGCAAGCTGGACCTCGCGCCATTTCGGATGCCCCGACGCCTGCAGCGTAGCGAAGTTCTGGCACAGCGAGCGAGCGAAGCTTCTCATCTGGAAGACCGTCGTGCCGAGCGCGTAGTCGTAGGTCACGAGGTAGGCCTTCACTGCCAGGCCGGGCACGTCTTCGGCCAGCAACTTCGGGTAGCTCGTGGCGCGCACCGTGACCGGGAAGTAGGTCTTGAGCGCCGCCTCGCTCTCGGGCCTGCTCGCGTCGAACTTCAGCAGCTTGATCAGCTGCCGCGCCTCCGGCGTCATGTCGGCCAGCAGCTTGGCGGGTTGCCCGGCGACGACCACGACCACGTCGATGCTCTTGTCGCCGGTCAGCTTGACCAGCGCTTCCTCGTTCGGCAGGTAGCTCGCGTTGGCTTCGTCGATCGGCGCGCCGAACATCAGCCGGTACAGCGTTGTCGCGGACATGGCGGTGCCGCTGAGCAGCGGCCCGACATTGATCTTGGCGTTCTTGATGTCCTGCATGAACTCCAGATTCGCATCGGCACGGACGATGAAGTAGATCTCTTCATAGTAGAGCGGCATCACGACGCGCAGCGGCCGTATCAGCGCTCCGGCCTCACGGTTGCCGCTCTTGTCCTGGTCGAGAAAGGCCTGGTAGACATCGGACTGCACCATCGCGAACTTCACTCCCGGCTCGTAGCGCAGCCGCTGGACGTTGTCCGCCGACCCGGCAGAGGGCAGCACCGCCAGGTCGATGCGCGCGGCCGGCGCGACGAACTTGGCGATGTCGCGGCCGATCTGGATGTAGGTGCCGCGCTCCGAGGCCGTCACGATCTTGTAGGGCGCCTGCGCGGCCACCGGCGCCCGCGCCGCGAAACTTCCCACGGACACGCAGGCGAGCACGAGCATGGCAAGCAGCTTTTGAAGCATGGTCATTCCTTGGCTCAATTCGACGGGGAGGCGCACAGGCCCAATGCAGCGACGGTCGGCGTGCACGACCCGACCGGTGTCGCCTGCCGGGCCGGCGGGGGCGCCACCGGCCGCGTGGATTCGGCCGGCTCCGGCGGCGCGATGCGCCCCTTGCCGCGATGGGCTTGGGTCGCGTTCGGCAGGCGCACTCGGTTCGATCGCGGCGCGGCGGCGACAATCGCCGAAGGATCGAGGGCATGCGGGGCGGCGACAGGCGGCGGCGCCGTGTCCGCGCCAAAGGTGTCAAGCGGGTCTGCAGGCGCGGCCACGGTGGCCGCCGGCACATCCGGCATTTGCGCCAGTGGCGGCGGCAGCACGGCGGCGGATGTCGCGGCCGCCTGCTGCGCATCGCGCGCCGCACCGGCCATGAGCAGCCAGCCGCCGCCACCGATCAGCGCCAGCAGGCCCACGATCAGCGCCGGAATCTGCCAGCCCCGGCGCGGCGCCGGAGATGCGACCCTGAACGGGTCGGGACCGGGGTACTCCGACGCCATGTCCACAGGGATGGTCAGCAGCGGGACGTCCCGGCGATCGACCGCAGGATCACGAGCCTCGTGAGACTCATGCGACTCTGGAGCCTCGTGAGCTTCATGCGACTCACGGGCCTCGCGAGGCTGCCGGGCCTCTCGCGGCGCGCGGGCGTTGGGAATCGTCGCCTCGTTCCCCGTGGCGAACGCGACCGGCGCGGATTCTTCGGGCTTGTGCGCAACCGGCGCAATACGCGGCGCGAACGGCTCGGCGGCGACGATGCGCAACGAGGCCTCGCAACTCCAGCAGACCTCCGCAGACTGACCGTTCAACACACCGCAGTGCCAGCACTGACCCAGGTGCGCAGTGGGCGCGGGGACGGGCGCGGCGACGGCCTCCAGTCGCGGGGCTTCCGCGCGAGGCTTCGCTTCAATCGACACAGATCTGAGGATCGGGCGCATGGCGAATGTCCTTGTTGAAACGGGCTCTCGATCGGGTTCGGCAGCGAAACAGCAAGTTACTCCGATTGCGCGTGTACTTCATCCCCTAAGAGGAGGGAATTTTCGGGAGTGAGGATTGGCGCCGAGCGTGCGCGTGCCGTGGACAGGGTTCAGCGCCTGTGACCGACCTCGAAATCGTTGCGCCCGCTGCGGTCAACGCCCTTCAGCAGCCACAGCGGGCGCCGCGCGAAATCCACCGCCACGCCGGTCTTGCCGTCTGACGGCCGCAGGTTGCGCTCGAACACCGAACTCGCCGGCATGTAGCGCAGCGCCACGCCGGTGCGGCGCTGCGGCGAGGTGTTGGCCATCGCGCCGTGAATCATGTAGACGTCGTGCAGCGACATCTGGCCCGGTTGCAACTCCAGATCGACCACATCGGCCTCAATGAAGGTGCCGGGCGCCATGCGCTGATTCAACGTCAGGTCGTTGCGGTCTTCGTGCAGATGCTCGTGCAACTGCCGCGCGCGGTGCGAGCGCGGGATCACGCGCAGGCAGCCGTTGGCGCGCGTCGAGGGTTCGAGCGCGACCCACACAGTGCAGCTCGCGAGCGGGCGGATCGGCCAGTAGTGGCCGTCCTGATGCCACGGCGTCTCGAAACCCTCGCCGGCCGGTTTGCAGAAGACATGGCAGCCCCACAGGATCACGTCGTCGCCGATCACGCCCGAGACCAGTTCGACGATCTGCGGATCGCGGGCGAGTTCGAGGAACTTCGCACTGCCGTGCACGCCCTCGCCGTTATCGCCCTCGACGTGCGCCGAGACCAGCTTCTCGGGCCGCACGCCCGGGTTCGCTGCGATCAAGGCATCCAGCGCTGCGCGCATGGCCTCGGTCTGCGCCGCGGGCAGGCGGAACTGCGGGATCAGCCAGCCTTCGGCTTCGTAGTGGGTGATCTCGGTCAGGCTCAGTCGTGCCATGGCGAGGGATCTCCTTGCGGCATCATGCGTCAATGAACTTGCGATCATCTCTCATCACCGCGCTCGCGTGCATCACCACCGGCGGCGCCTTCGCCATCGATTTGCCGCAACAGCGCCTCGCGCCCGGCGGCATTGCTCGAGTCGCCCTCGGCGCGTCCGCCGAGGCGCCGAGCGCGAGCTTCAACGGCGTGCCGGTGATGGTCGTGCCCGACGGCGCGCAATGGACGGCCGTCGTCGGCATCGCGCTCGCGGCGAAACCGGGCACGGCGGCGCTCGACGTGCAGCAGCGCGACGGCACGCGCACCAGCCTGCCCTTCACGGTCAAGCCGTTTCACTACGCCGAGCAGCGCCTGACGGTCGCGCCCGGCCAGGTCGATCTGTCGAAGGACGATCTGGCGCGCTATGAGCGCGAGCGCAGGCACCTGGCGCAAGTGGGCGCGACGTTCAGCGAGCCGCTGCCCACCACCGTGCAACTGCGCCAGCCCACGTCCGGCCCGCGTTCGAGTTCGTTCGGGCTGCGGCGCGTGTTCAATGGCCAGTCGCGCAACCCGCACAGCGGCATGGACATCGCCGCGGCGCAAGGCACGCCGGTGATCGCGCCGGCTGCGGGCCGCGTCATCGACACCGGCAACTACTTCTTCAACGGCAACACCGTCTGGCTGGACCATGGCGCGGGCTTGCTGACGATGGTGTGCCACCTGTCGGCGATCCAGGTGAAGGTCGGTGACGAGGTCGCGACAGGCGCCGTCATCGGCGCGGTCGGCGCGACGGGTCGCGCGACCGGCCCGCATTTGCACTGGTCAGTGAGCCTGAACCGTGCGATGGTCGACCCGGCGCTGCTGCTGGCGCCCGGAACGCCCTGAGGCTTCAGCGGTCGCCGATCCAGACCGGCGCGGACGCGGACGCGTCCTGCGACGGCGCCGCGGCCTCGGGCGCGGCGGCGGGTTGATCCGCCACCGGCGCATCGCGCACGACCTGCGGGAACACCGCCTGCGTGTCGATCAGCCCGGCCTTCTGGCCCTGCTGGAAGAACGCGCCCACCAGCCGCAGCGCGTTGTGCCCGCCCTGGCCCCAGTAGTTGCTGCGGATCGTGACGCGCGCGTCGTTGAAGCCGACCCACGCGCCCGCCACGAGCTTCGGGCTCATCAGCATGAACCAGCCGTCTGTGTTGTTCTGCGTCGTGCCGGTCTTGCCGGCGAGGTCGCCGCGCACGCCGAACTCGGTGCGCACCGCCGTGCCGGTGCCGCCTTGCACGACGCCACGCATCACATCGACGAGCTTCTCGATCAGCGGCTGGTCGAGCACGCGCTCGGCGGGGAACGCGAACGATTCGAGCACGCGGCCGTTGCGGTCGTCGATCTGCGTGATCAGCAGCGGCTCGTGGCGTTCACCGAGTGCCGCGAGCGTCGCGTAGGCGTTCGCCATTTCGAGCAGCGTGACCGGGCTGGTGCCGAGCGCGAGCGAAGGCACCGGGTCGAGCGTCGATTCGCGCACGCCGGCGGCCTGCGCGAAGTTGACGACCGCCTCGGCACCGACCTCGTTCATCAGCTGCGCGGTGATCGTGTTCTTCGATTGCGCCAGGCCGTCGCGCAGGCTCATCGGCAGCCCGGTGGCGCTGTTGCCGTCGGTCGGGTGCCAGGCGCTGCCGTCGGCGAGCGTGATGTTGACCTCGCCGTCGATGTAGGTCTGCTCGGTGGACATGCCGCGCTGGAACGCCGCGCCGTAGACGAAGGGCTTGAAGGTCGAACCCGGCTGGCGCTTGGCCTGCGCCACGTGGTCGAACTGCTCGCGCGCGAAGTCGGGGCTGCCGACCCAGGCGCGCACCGCGCCGCTGCGCGGGTCGATCGCGATGAAGCCGGCCGTGAGGCGCGTCTTGTCGTCGCGCAGCCGGTTCATCAGCGTGCTGTCGGCGAGCACCTCGGCGAGCGCCTGCGTCTCGCCGGCGCCAGCCTGGCGCGCGCTTTGGTAGGCCGGTGTGTCGCGCGCCATCTCCGCCAGCAGCGGTGGGTGCTCGCGCCAGAACTGCGCGAATGGCACGGGCGCGTCGGCGCCCTTCTTCGCGCGCGCGCCGGCCCATTCGGCGCCGGCGATGCCCTGCAGTTTGGTGACCTGCTGCGTGACCGCGTCCTGCGCGAACTTCTGCAGCCGCGAATCGAGCGTGGTGCGGATCACGAGGCCGTCGGTGTCGAGATCGACATCGTGCGCATCGGCCCACTCGACCAGCCGCTCGCGCAGGTGCGCGACGAAATGTCGCGCCTGGCCGATGCCGCCGTCTTCCGGCCGCGTGAACGAGAGCACCAGCGGCTGCGCGCGCAATTGCTCGTAGCGCGCTTGCGTGAGCGTGCCGCGCCGCACCATCTGCGCCATCACCAGGTTGCGGCGCAGGCGCGCGCGCTCGCCGTTGCGCACCGGGTTGTAGCGCTGCGTGCCCTTGAGCATGCCGACCAGCGTGGCGCATTGCGCGGTGTCGAGCTGCGCGGCCGACTTGTCGAAGTAGGTGCGCGCGGCCATCTCGATGCCGCGCACGTTGTAGAGAAACGGCGCGCTGTTCAGGTAGCTCTCGAGGATCTGCTCCTTGCTGCTGCTGCGCTCCAGCCGCAGCGCAGTGATGGCCTCGCGCAGCTTGCGGTTCAGGCTGCGCTCGTTGCCGATCTCGACCGGGAACAGGTTGCGCGCAAGCTGCTGCGTCAGCGTGGAACCGCCCTGCATGTCGCCGTGCAGTGTGTTCCAGACGGAAGCCACGAGACGGATCGGGTCGATGCCGTGGTGCTCGTAGAAACGGTGATCTTCGGTCGCGACGAGCGCGTTGATCAGGTCGGGTGAAACGCTCTTCAGCGTCACCGGCGCCTGGTAGGCGGTCGAGAAGCGGCCGATCACCTCGCCGTCGCTGGAGAGGATCACGCTCGGCCGCACGGCCTGCGCGCGCCGGAGCTGCTCGACATCGGGCGTGGTGTAGACGAGCACGCCGAGGTAGACGGCGATCGCGGCCGAGGTGCCGGCCGCAGCCCAGGCCGACCAGGTCAGCACGCGTCGCAGGCGGCCCGGTTCGGGCGTATTCACGAGAGGTTCATTCATGGTGTGGCCGGAATGTTGGCACAGCTGGCGCGGGGCTTGTACCCGTGTGTAGTCAACGCCTCACGGGGCCGGCGCGTTGGCTTTGTCGGAGAATGCCCGGCCGTGCTGAACTTTTCAGGCGACGGCCGGTCAGTCGCCGGCCTCCCGCCATCACAAGGACATTGAACGTGAACCGTCGCGATTTTTCTGCCGCAATCGTCGCCACCAGCTTCGGTGCCGCCGCTCTGCCCTTGACCGCATCGGCCCAGAGCGGTGCGCCGACCGAGGGCGTTCAGTTCGCGAAGGTCGATCCGCCGGTGCCACCGATGGCGCCGGGCAAGATCGAGGTGCTCGAATTCTTCTCCTATGCCTGCCCGCACTGCGCCGCGTTCGAGCCGACGGTCGATGCCTGGTCGAAGAAGGTGCCGGCCGATGTGGTGTTCCACCGCATTCCGGCGCCGTTCCTGATGAACGCCGAGAACTTCATGAAGACCTACTACGCGCTCGACACGATGGGCCAAGTGGGGGCGATGCAGCGCAAGATCTTCACCGCCGTGCACGTCGATCGGCTGCACCTCGACAAGCCGGCCGACATCGCCGCGCTGGCGGGCAAGAACGGCATCGACGCCGCCAAGTTTCTTGACGTGTTCAATTCGTTCTCGGTCGCGACCAGCGTCACCCGCGCGAAGAAGCTCGCCGCGGCCTACAAGCTCGATGGCGTGCCGACCATGATCGTGAACGGCCACTACACCACCTCGCCCAGCCAGGCCGGCGGCAGCGAGCAGACGGTGGCGGTCGTGGATTACTTGATCCAGCGGTCGCGCAAGGGCTAGGCCCAACAGCCTCAGCGGCGACTTTTCGCTTTGCGCCCATCGAACTCGGCGAGCTGCGCTTTCAGCAGCAGCAGCATCACCCGCGCCGTCTCCTCACTGAATTGCAGCAGCGTCGTCGGCACGCCTTCGTCGCGGGAAGCGGCAGGTTGAACCAGCGCGTCGATCTGGGCTCGGATCAAACCATTGCTGTTGCTCATCGCCTTGACACGTTGAATCTCGACGTTCCATGTTTTCAAACCAGCACCTCCAGAAGTTCTTCTTCGCGCACGCGGTGGCCGAGCCCGAGGCGTTCGGCCACGAGTTGCGGGTCGTTGAGCGTGCGCACCGCGGCATGCGCGGCTTCGGCCTGCGGATGGCGGCGTCGCAGGTAGTTCAGCCATTGCTTCAGTCGGCCGGCCTGCGCGCGCGGCTCGATGTGGCCGCCGACGAGCGCCCAGAACGCAGCCAGCAGCCGTTGCAGTTCGACCCAACCGATGCCGGCATCACCACCGCGCGCATCGGCCACGATCGCGAGCGCCAGCCCGGGGTCGGCGACCATGCCACGCCCCAGCATCAGCGTGTCGCAGCCCGAGAGTTCGCGGGCGCGCAGCGCGTCGCGGACGTTCCAGATCTCGCCGTTCGCGATCACCGGGATGGTCAACGCCCTGCGGATGGGCGCGATGCGCTCCCAATACGCCGGCGGGCGGTAGCCGTCGGACTTGGTGCGCGCGTGCACGACGAGCTCGCACGCACCGCCGCTCGCGATGGCGTGCGCGCAGTCGAGCGCGAGGGCATCGTCGTCGAAGCCGAGGCGCATCTTGGCCGACACCGGCACCGCCGCCGGCACGGCCCGGCGCACCGCGCCGACGATGCGCGCGATCAGTTCGGGATCGACCAGCAGCGCCGCGCCGCCGCCGTGGCGGTTCACGGTCTTGGCCGGGCAGCCGAAGTTGAGGTCGATGCCCGCCGGCCCGAGGCCCGCGAGCCGCGCTGCGTTCTCGGCCAGGCAGACCGGGTCGGAGCCCATCAGTTGCGCACGCACCGGCACGCCCGCGGGCGTGCGGCCGCCGTGCTTCAGCTCCGGCACGACGCGCGTGAACACGCGCTCGGGCAGCAACGTGCCGGTGACGCGGATGAACTCGGACACGCAGCGGTCGATGCCGCCGGCGCGCGTCAGGATGTCGCGCAGCGTGAAGTCGAGCAGCCCCTCCATCGGGGCGAGCAGCAAGGTCATCGGGCGGGTTCGGTGGCGTGGGTCGGGTGCCCCGGTAGTGTAAGAACGTGCGGACCCTCTTTCCGATAGAGTCTCACCGATCCAATTTTCAGGATGCTTGGATGAATCTGATCTACGTCGGCGACGCGATGTGCTCGTGGTGCTACGGCTTCGCCGCACCGCTCGACCAGTTGCTGGCCGATCCGCAGGACGCCTCGCCGTTGCAGCTCGCACTGGTGATGGGTGGGCTGCGTCCGTTCACGACGGAAGCCATCACGGCGGAGCGCGCCAAAGAACTTGGCGGCCACTGGCACCATGTCGCGGAGGCCAGCGGCCAGCCGTTTGCGAGCGGGCCGGAGACGGCCATGCAGCAACCCGGCTTCGTCTACGACACCGAGCCCGCCGCCCGCGCCACCGTGTCGGTGCGCAGCCTGTGGCCGAAGCTGGTCTGGCGCTACTTCAAGGCGGTGCAGCACGCGTTCTACGCCGAGGGCCGCAACGTCACCGAGCCAGGCGTGCTGGCCGACATCGCGGAGGTGATGGGCATCCCGCGCGCCGAGTTCGCCAAGGCGTTCGCATCGCAGACCATGCGCGATGCCACCTTGCAGGACTTCCAGCAATCGCAGGCCTGGAGCATCCGCGGCTTCCCGACGCTGATCGCGGAGCACGGCGACCACCTGCATCTGGTGGGCAGCGGCTTCATGCCCATCGACGCGCTGCGCGCCGCACTGAATGGGGCTGGCGCGGCTCACCATCACTGACTCGATTCAACGACCGGAACTTCAAATGACCCTCAAATCGATCGCCCTCGCGGCAACCCTGGTCTCGCTCGGCGTTCTTGCGCAGGCCCAGGCCGACATGGCCGCCAGCGCGGCCCAGGAAAAGGGCGCCGTCGTCGCGCCCAGCGGCCTCGTCTACCGCGCGCTGCGCGACGGCAGCGGCGCGAGCCCGACCGCGGCCGACACCGTGAAGGTGCACTACCGCGGCACGCTCGCGAACGGCACCGAGTTCGACAGCTCCTACAAGCGTAACGAGCCGGCGCAGTTCCCGCTCAGTGGCGTGATCCCGTGCTGGACCGAAGGCGTGCAGCGCATGAAGGTCGGCGGCAAGGCGCAACTCGTGTGCCCGCCGGGCATCGCGTATGGCGCGCGTGGCGCCGGTGGGGTGATCCCGCCGAACGCCACGCTGAAGTTCGAGGTCGAACTGCTGGAGATCGCCAAGCGCTGACTGCGTTTGGACCGCGGCTACTTCTTCGCGGGCTCAATGCTCAGCTGGTTGTCGACGCTGGCCACGCCCTTGACGGCTGCAGCCAGTGTCGTCGCGTGCTCCTTCGCGGCCATCGACGGCGCTGTGCCGTGCAGGGCCACCCGACCGTTGTCGGTATCGACGTTGACTTTCAATGCGCTGAGTTCGGCATCCTTCGCGATCTCGGTTTTCACGCTGGCGGTGATGACACTGTCGTCGAGCTTGTTGCCCACCTTCTTGGTCGCGTCCTTGGCTTCTTCGCCGATCTGGCGCGCCTTCTGATCCACCTGTGCCACTGTCCCTTCGACAGTGCTTTTCGCGGCGTTCTGGTCGGATTTGCTGCAACCGGCCATCGCCAGCGAGGCGGCCACGACGCCGATCGTCGTGATGCTCAAGATTCGTGAGTTCATGATGACTATCTCCTCTGTCGCGGCCGGGAGCACCTGGCCTGGAACCCAAGGCCTTTCGCACCCGCGGGAGCGGCGCAAAAGGAAGTGAGTCAACGATAGAGGACCGTCTTTGCGACGGCAGTCGGTCGCGGGGAGCTTTGGCTGTCGGACGATGCCGACAGCGCGGAGGATGAACTCAGTGCGTCAGTGCCGGGCGAACCATCGGGTACGCGTATTCGCGGCCGATGACGGCGCGGGCGTAGAGATAGTTCTCGCGCGCCCGTTCGCTGAGCGAATCCATCGCCACGTGACCTTGCTCATCGCACGGGAACGACAAGGCGCGGCCTTCGTGAAACAGCGACTGGAACCTGATCTCGAATGAAGCGTTCATGATGTGCTCCTGCAGCGTGACCAACGTGTCAATCAACTATCGGTGACAACGCATCCCGCTTCTGTCGGGCCGGGACCGCGTTTCCTGTCAGTGAAATTCCAATGTCCACGTCAGCTACAACGCTGTACGGATAATCGGGGATGACCCGGCCAACCGACATCCCCGATTCGGAGGATGCTTTCAGCATCCTGCCCCTGCCACCCGCTCAACTCGGCAATCTGACACGATTGGGCTACCTCGCGATGACGCCGGTGCAGGCCGCGAGCCTTCCGGCCGCCCTCGCCGGCCACGATCTGATCGTTCAGGCACGCACCGGCAGCGGCAAGACGGCCGCGTTCGCGCTCGCCCTGCTGGCCACGCTCGATCGATCGAACAACGCGGTGCAGGCGCTGGTGCTGTGCCCGACGCGGGAGCTCGCCGACCAGGTCGCCGCCGAGGTGAGGCGCCTGGCGCGCAGCGAGGACAACATCAAGACGCTGACCCTGTGCGGCGGCGTGCCGATGCACGCGCAGCGCGCGAGCCTGGAGCACGGCGCGCACATCGTCGTCGGCACGCCGGGCCGCCTCATCGACCACCTGACGCGCGGCACGCTGCAACTCGGCGCGCTCAAGACGCTGGTGCTCGACGAGGCCGACCGCATGCTCGACATGGGCTTCCACGACGACATCGCGACGATCGCCAAGCACTGCCCGAAGCAGCGCCAGACGCTGCTGTTCTCGGCCACCTACCCCGACGGCATCGCGCAGCTGAGCCAGCAATTCATGCGCACGCCGCAGACGGTGAAAGTCGCCTCGCAGCACGCCGCCACCAAGATCGAGCAGCGCTTCTACGAGGTTCGCGACGACGAGCGGCTGCACGCCGTCGCGCTGCTGCTCGCGCACTTCCGCCCGGTCAGTACGATCGCGTTCTGCAACACGCGCCAGCAGTGTCGCGACCTGGTCGATGTGCTGACCGCGCAGGGCTACTCGGCGAGCGCGCTGCACGGCGAGCTGGAGCAGCGCGACCGCGATCAGGTGCTGATCCAGTTCGCGAACCGGAGCTGCTCGGTGCTGGTGGCGACCGATGTGGCCGCGCGCGGGCTCGACATCGCGCAGCTCGAAGCCGTGATCAACGTGGACATCACGCCCGACCCGCAAGTCCACATCCACCGCATCGGCCGCACCGGGCGCGTCGATGCGCAAGGGCTGGCGCTGAGCCTGGCCAGCCTGGACGAGATGGGCAGCGTCGGCAAGATCGAGCAGGTTCAGGGTGTCGAGACCGAGTGGCATCGCCTGAGCGAGCTCACACCGGCGCCGGGCGGCAAGTTGCAGCCGCCGATGGTGACGCTGCACATCATGGGCGGCCGCAAGGAAAAGATCCGCCCCGGTGACGTGCTCGGTGCCCTGACCGGCGAGGCCGGCTTCACCGGCAACCAGATCGGCAAGATCGTCGTCAACGAGTTCTCGACCTACGTCGCGGTGGATCGACAGATCGGCGACCAGGCCGTGAAGCGGCTCGCGGCCGGCAAGGTCAAGGGCAAGAAGGTGAAGGTGCGGCTGCTCGACTAAGCGGCATGGGCGTAGCGTGGGGCAGCCCGACGCTCCGTGATGCCTCGGCTGGCGAGCCAGTACGCATCTGCGGGCTGACTCTCGTGCCACACGCCGGTCGTGGCCGACTCCAGTCGCATCGGTAAGACGTCCAGCGCGAGATCCGCTGGTTCCGAATCGGCCGATTGCAGAGAAATCTCCGCATCGACCCAGCGGATGGCCGCGCTCAACGCCGCCAGCGCAGCTTCGCTCTGAAGCGCGAATGCGCCGAGATCGAGCACCGCCGCGCGATCGACCTGCACAGGCTTGACCCCGTGGGTGATGATCACGAAGGGAAGAAAGCCCTTGTGGTGAGTCGCCTGAGGGGCGCAGTTCAGCGTGTAGCCCTTGTACTTTTCGACGAATTGCAGCTTCATGGGTTCTCTCCTTGAGCGTGAAGACGTGGTTCGATCGTAGGCACTGTTTTTGGCTGGCCTGTAGGACGTGACCGACGCGCCGGGCAGGATAGCGGCGCGTGCTGCGAGGCAACGCGGCCTCCACCTACAGACGCCGATCGATACCGGCGCGACAGTGCATCGATGATGCGCACACACCCTGCCCCCGCCCTCCTCCTGGCGACCCTCTCGCTCGCCGCGTGTGGCGACATGGCCCGATTGCCGGTCTCGGCCGGCACCGGCCCCAACCCGACGCTGCCGGCGCCCAACCCGACGCTGTTGCCTACCATGAACATCGCGCCGGCCCAAGGCTGGGCGCCTGGCGCGGCGCCGATCGCAGCCAGCGGCATGGCAGCCAACGCTTTCGCGACCGGCCTCGAACACCCGCGCTGGCTCTATGTGCTGCCCAACGGCGACGTGCTCGTGGCCGAGTCGAACGCGCCGCCCAGGCCCGACGACGCCAAAGGCATCCGTGGCTGGATCGAGGGCCTGGTGATGAAGCGCGCCGGCGCAGTCACGCCGAGTGCCAATCGCATCACCCTGCTGCGCGATGCCGATGGCGACGGCATCGCGGAAACACGCAGCGTGTTCATCGACAACCTGGCATCGCCGATCGGCATGGCGCTGGTCGGCAACACGCTGTTTGTCGCCAACAGCAACGAGATCGTGCGCTACCCTTACACGCTCGGCGCAATGCGCATCGACGCCCTCGGGCAGCATGTGGCCGACCTTCCAGGCGGCGCGATCAACCACCACTGGACCAAGAACATCATCGCGAGCCGCGACGGCCGCAAGCTCTTCGCCACCGTCGGCTCGAACAGCAACGTCGGCGAGAACGGCATGCATGTCGAAGAAGGCCGCGCCGCGATCTGGGAGGTCGACGCCGCGAGCGGCGAACACCGCGTATACGCCAGCGGCATCCGCAACCCGAACGGCATGGCGTGGGAACCGACGACCGGCGTGCTCTGGACGGTCGCGAACGAGCGCGACGAGATCGGCAGCGATCTGGTGCCCGACTACCTCACCTCGGTGCGCGATGGGGGCTTTTACGGCTGGCCTTACAGCTACTACGGCGCGCATGTCGACGAGCGCGTGCAGCCGCCGCGCCCCGACCTGGTCGCCAAGGCGATCACGCCGGACTACGCCCTCGGGCCGCACACCGCGTCGCTGGGGCTGGCCACCTCGACCGGAAACGCCTTGCCGGCCCTGTACGCCAGCGGCATGTTCGTCGGCCAGCACGGCTCGTGGAATCGCCAACCGCACAGCGGCTACAAGGTGATCTTCGTGCCGTTCACGGCCGGTCGCCCGAGCGGTGAGCCGCTCGACGTGCTGACCGGGTTCCTGAGCGACGACGGCAAGGCCAATGGTCGGCCCGTGGGCGTGGCCATCGACAAGCGCGGCGCGCTGCTGGTGGCCGACGACGTCGGCAACACGATCTGGCGCGTCAGCGGCGCCGCCGCGAAATGATCAGTGTGTAGGCCGCGCTGCCGCCGACAGTGCTGGCGAACGTGCCCCAGGCCATGTCGACCACCGTCATCAGCACGCTGTAGCCACGCAAGGTCGCGAGATTGGTGAGGTCGTACACACCGAAACCGGCGAGCCCCAGCACCGCGCTGCGCAGGGCCGCCTCGCGAAGTGTGGCCGGCGCGGGGTTCAGCGCCAGGTAGACGATTGCCATCGGGAAGCCGATGTAGTAAAGCGCCGCCGGCACGACGCGCACCGCGTCGGTCATCAGCGGGCCGAGTTCGCGTTTGTAGAAATCGAGCGCGAGCCAGCCGAGCCAGAGCGCGTCGAGCGCGCCCATCACGACGAGGGCCACTGCGTAGGCGGCGAAGAAGGTGGCGAGGGGAAGGCGCGGAGGTGTCATCCCCGCATCAGACCACAGCTCAGGTGGTCACGATCGCGTCCATCCGGACGACCTCGAAATCGCTGCCCTTCACCTGTGCCAATTCGCGCACGAGCGCGTCGTTGTTCCAGCGCTCGTCGGGCGCACCGCTCACAAACCAGTTGCTGCCGTTGTCGGCGACGATCATGCCGTAGGTCTTCATCGCGCTGAGCAGCGCTTGCGTCTCGGCGCTGAAGCCCGGGGGGATGGCGAAGCCGGCCTTCAAGCGCACCCGCATGCCCATCGGCGGCAGGCTCGTGCTGGTGTTCGACGAGGCCCAATGCGTCGCCGGCGCCACATACGCGCGGCGCGAGCGCTGCACCGTGAAGCGCAGTGCATGGCGGATACCACCCGGGCCGAGCGCGGCCTCCTCGAAACGCGCGAGGCCCGGGAAGATCGGCAAGCCGGCCGCGTCGGCGCTGGTCCAGCCCGGCTGCGCGGTCGGGCGCACGGCATTGCTGTCGAGATGGAACACGGCGCCGCAATCGGCGCTCCACGAGCCATCGCTGTTGACGAATGCGCGGTAGAGCTCGTAGAGCCGGTTGTTGTCGCGATCGATCACGAGCACGTGCCGATCACCGGTGGTGTCGGGCGCTCCCTCGACCGGCGCGCTCGCCGGCACCGGGTAGGGGCCAGCGTCGCTCTCGTCACCATAGGCCTGCCAGTTCATCGCGACGCGCGCCTGCGTGCCCGCGACCACGACATACGGGATGCCGATCCGTGCGCCGTTGTAAAGCCCGGCGCCGAAGTCCGGGTGCAGGCCGGTGGTGAGGCCGATGCCGGCGAGCAGCGCATCGGAGTTCGGGTCAACAGCCGCAGCCGACACGTCGATGTTCCACGCGTTGCCTGCCGGGAACGCGAGGGCCCCGTTCAGCGCGGCGCCGACACCCAGGGCCGCGCTGCTGAAGTTGCCATAGCCGCCGGGGCCGGGCGCAGGTGCCGGGGGCGCCGGGCTCGGCGACGGCGCGGGCGGAGGCGCCGCCGACGCCGGCGGCGCGCTCGGCGCCTCCGAGCCGCCACCGCCGCACGCGGCCAGCCACAGCGCGGAGAGCGCCATCAAGGCAGTGCGTCGATCGTGCGGCGTCATCGATCCTCCATTCGGTGGCAGCATTGTTGACGCGGGCCGCGCGCCCCATGTGTGAAATCATCGGCGCTCGCCGCACAACTTACCGCTCGTCACCAAGCCGGAGACCCACTTGCACATCGATTCATCCCGCCGCACGTTGCAGGCTGTCGCGCTGATGGAGGCCGTCAAGGGCTTCATCGTTCTCGGGGCCGGCTTCGGCCTGCTCACGCTGCTGCACCGCGACGTGGCGCACATCGCGGTGTCGCTCGTGACGCGGCTGCACATCGACCCCGAGCAGCACTATGCGGGCGTCTTCCTCGACGCGGCCGCGCATGTCACCGACATGCGGCTGTGGATCGGCGCGGGCCTGGCCTTGCTCTATTCGGCGATCCGCCTGGCGGAAGGCTACGGCCTGTGGTTCGGGCTCCGTTGGGCCGAGTGGCTGGGCGTGATCAGCGGCGGCATCTACGTGCCGGTCGAGGTCTACGAGCTGCTGCACAAGCCGAGCTGGATCAAGGCCGCGACCTTGACGCTCAACGTCGCGGTCGTCGTCTACCTGATCCGTGCGCTGCAGCGCGGCCGCGCAACAACTTAACCCGCGACCGCCTCGAGCCTGACCTCGTCGTCTTCCTCCCCGAGGAAGCCGCCGCTCTGGTGTTCCCACAGCCGCGCGTAGAGGCCGCCGTGCGCGAGCAGGCTGCGGTGATCGCCCTGCTCCACGATGCGGCCCTTGTCGAGCACGATCAGCCGGTCCATCGCGGCGATGGTGGACAGGCGGTGCGCGATCGCGACCACCGTCTTGCCTTCCATCAGCTTGTACAGGCTGGCCTGGATTGCCGATTCGACCTCGGAGTCGAGCGCGCTGGTGGCTTCGTCGAGCAGCAGGATCGGTGCGTCCTTCAGCATCACGCGCGCGATCGCGATGCGCTGGCGCTGCCCGCCCGAGAGCTTCACGCCGCGCTCGCCGACATGTGCGTCGTAGCCGGTGCGGCCCTTCGGGTCGGCGAGCTGCTGCACGAACTCATGCGCCTCGGCGCGGCGCGCGGCGGCAATCATCATCGTGTCATCGGCGGCGGGGCGGCCGTAGAGGATGTTGTCGCGCACCGAGCGGTGCAGCAGTGAGGTGTCCTGCGTGACCATGCCGACCTGCTCGCGCAGGCTGTCCTGCGTAACCTGCGCGATATCCTGGCCGTCGATCAGCACACGGCCATCGGCCACGTCGTAGAAGCGCAGCAGCAGGTTGGTGATCGTCGACTTGCCGGCGCCGGAGCGGCCGACCAGCCCGATCTTCTCGCCCGGCCGGATGTGCAGCGAGAGCCGATCGATCACCGGCTTCACCGAGCCTCCCGCCTTCGACAGATCGGCGCCATACGCGAAGGTGACGTTCTCGAAGCGGATGTCGCCCTGGGTCACCTTGAGCGCCGCCGCGTTCGGCTCATCGACCACCGCGTGCAGCTTCGACAGGGTGCTCATGCCGTCCTGCACCGTGCCGATGTGCTCGAACAGCGAGGCCATCTCCCACATGATCCAGTGCGAGATGCCGTTCAGCCGCAGCGCCATCGCGGTGGCCGCGGCGACCGCGCCGACGCCGAGCCGGCCGTGCGACCACAGCCACAAGGTGGCGCCGGTGGTCGAGACGATCAGCAGCACGCTCAAGGCATGGTTGACGATCTCGAACGCGCTCACGAGTCGCATCTGGCCGTAGGCCGTGGTCATGAACTCCTGCATCGCCGAGCGGACGAAGACGGCCTCGCGCTGCGCGTGCGAGAACAACTTGACGGTGGCGATGTTGGTGTAGGCATCGGTGATGCGCCCGGTCATCAGCGAGCGCGCATCGGCCTGCTGCTGCGAGATGCGCCCCATGCGCGGCACGAAGGCCCACAGCGCCGCGATGTAGAGCACGACCCAGCCAGCGAACGGCAGCAGCAGCCAGGCATCGAAGCCACCGACCACCGCCGCCATGGTGACGAAATAGATGACGACGAAGACCATGATGTCGCACAGGATCATCACCACATCGCGCGCGGCGAGCGCCGTCTGCATCACCTTCGCGGCGATGCGGCCGGCGAACTCGTCCTGGTAGAAGGCCATGCTCTGGCCGAGCATCAGGCGATGGAAGTTCCAGCGCAGCCGCATCGGCAGGTTGCCGGCCAGCGCCTGGTGCTTGAACAAGGTCTGGAACGCGATCAGCAGCGGGCTCGCGACCAGCACGCCGGCAAGCAGCAGCAGGTTGCCGCGCTGCTGCGTCCACAGCTGCGCGGGCTCCACCTTCGCGAGCCAATCGACGATGCGGCCGAGCATGCTGAACAGCAGCGCCTCGAACACGCCGGTTGCTGCGGTGAACACCGTCATTGCCGCGATCGCCGGGCGCGCGCCCTTCGTGCAGGCCCAGACGAACGGGAAGAAGCCGCGCGGCGGCGCCGCGACCGGGTCGTTCGGGTAGGGATCGAGCAGCTTCTCGAAGGCGGCAAACACGCGGGCTCCAGGGCCAAAGCCGGCAAGCGTAGCCGATCCCCGGCCCGCTCGCGCGAAGCGCCAGGATGGTGCGAACAGCACGTTAGAGGCGCGACTCTCCAGACAATTGCCCCGACTTGGGCAGAACCTAGGGTTTTCCCTTAAACTGACGGCTCATCAACAAGAGAGCACTGTCATGTCTTCCCTCTTCGAGTCGATCAAGAACCTGTTCAATGTGTCGGCCAGCCCGGCCCAGGATCGCGACGACCAGTACCTGGCCGAGTCCGTGGACATCTATGACCTCGAGCGCCGCATGCGCCAGGTCGATTCCGGCCGCCACAACCTGTACGCCATCGGGTCCTACGGCATCTTCATGCGCTGAAGCCGCGCTGGCGCGGAACCCTCGCGCCGCCGTATGCTCGCAGCACGATGCCGCTGCCTGCTCCCCACTTCGCCCGGCTGCGACGCCGGAGCCTCGTCACCGGGCTCGCGGCGGCGATCGCCGCTCCGGCGTTCATCCGCGATGCACGCGCCCAGATCACACGTCGCCTGACGCCGGCGCAGACCGAGGGCCCGTTCTACCCGATCACCTTGCCGCTCGACACCGACCACGACCTGCTCACGCAGGGCTCGGTCCACTACTCGAAAGGCCAGCCCGTTTCACTGACGGGTGCCGTGGTCGATACGACGGGGCGTGCCGTGCGCGGCGCCGCAGTCGAAATCTGGCAGTGCGATCAGCAGGGCCACTACCACCACCCCGGCGACGGCGGCCGGGCCGATGCGGCCTTTCAAGGCTTCGGCCGGGTAGCGGTCGACGCACGCGGCGACTACCGCTTCCGCACCATCAAGCCGGTGCCCTACACCGGCCGCACGCCGCACATCCACGTCAAGGTGCGGTTCGCGCAGCGCGAACTGCTGACGACCCAGCTGTATGTCGAGGGCGACCCGGGCAACGAACGCGACGGCCTGTGGCGCCGCCTCGATGCGGCCGATCGCGCCGCGCTGACGGTGCCGTTCAAGCGCAGTGCCGACGACTTGCAGGCGCGGTTCGAGATCGTCGTGAACGCCTGAGATAAAACGAAACACAGCGATACCTCACCGAGAAGACCGTGAGCCAGCGCATGGGCACGATGGACCCCTGTTCATCAATCGCACAAAGGAAACCCCATGCGACCCTGGATCAAACGCACTCTCTTCGGCGTGGTCGGCGCCTCCATCCTGATCGGCGGCCTCTCGGCCTGCGGCCATCATCACGGCGGCGGCTGGCAGATGGGCGAGGCCGATTCGGCCAAGATGCGCGAACGCATGATCGAACGCGCCAGCAGCAAACTCGATCTCGACGCGACGCAGAAGCAAAAGCTCGCGGTGCTGGCCGACAAGCTGAAGGAACAGCGCATGGCGCTCGTCGGCGCCACCACCGACCCACGCGCCGAACTGCAGGCGCTCGTCGCCGGCACGAAGTTCGAGCGTGAGCGCGCGCAAAGCCTGGTCGAGGCCAAGACCGGTGCGCTGCGCAGCAAGAGCCCCGAAGTGATCGCCGCCGCCGGTGACTTCTTCGACAGCCTGAAGCCGGAGCAACAGCAGAAGGTGCGCGAACTGCTGAGCAAGCGCCACGGCTGGAGAGGCTGAGGCCCCTCGTCGCCCGAGTACGGCCGCCGATCCCCCGAGGGGATGCGGGCCGGCTTGGGGCGGCCCGGCGCTCGGCCCGCGCTCGACGATGCACCGTAGACAATCAAGTCATGCGCCGCATCCTCCTGATCGACGACGACGAGCTGCTCGCCGCGCCGCTTGCCACCTTCTTTGCGCGCTTCGAGTTCGAACTCGACAGCGCGACCACGCCGAGCGCGGGCCTGGCGAAGCTGCGCGCGCAGCCCTTCGACGCCGCGATCCTCGACGTGATGCTGCCCGAGATGGACGGCTTCGCGCTGTGCCGCGAGATCCGCCGCGAGAGCAACGTGCCCGTCATCATGCTGACCGCCCGGGGCGACGTGATGGACCGCGTCGTCGGCCTCGAGATCGGTGCCGACGACTACCTGCCCAAGCCTTTCGAGCCGCGCGAACTGCTCGCCCGGGTGCAGACCGTGCTGCGCCGCGCGCGGGCGCCGGAGATCGCGAAGACGCGGCTCGTGTTCGACGGTCTCTCGATCGATCTCGAACGGCGCCAGGTCGAGTGCCTGGGCCATGCCGTGGAGCTCACGAGCACCGAGTTCGATCTGCTGGCCTTGCTCGCGAGCGAGCCGCAGAAGGTCTTCAACCGTGACGACATCCTGAACCGCCTGCGCGGTGTCGAGGCCGAGCTGCAGACGCGCGCGGTGGACATCCTCGTCAGCCGGCTGCGCAAGAAGCTCGAGCCGCTGGACTGCGTCAAGACCCTGCGCAACGTCGGCTACAAGTTCGCCGGAGCGCGCGCATGAAGCCACGGCTGCGGCAGTGGCGGCGCTCGCTCGGCGCGCGCATGGTCGGGCTGTTCGTGCTGCTCGCGGCCGGCGTGGTCGTGACCTTCCTCGTCGGCATGCAGTCGGCGTTCCGCTTCGGCTGGCAGGACTACGCGCGCCCGCTCGTCGCCGACTACGTGGACACGCTCAGCGCGCAGATCGGTACGCCGCCCGACGTGGCGCGCGCGAAGGCGCTGACCGACCGGCTGCCGCTGCGCATCCGCATCGAAGGGCCGGTGGTGAACTGGTCGTCGCACCCGACCGAGCGCCGCCACGACGATCGGCATGAACAGGGCAACACCAACACCTGGCGTCCGACCCGCACGCTCGCCGACGGCCACGTCATCCGCTTCGGCCTGGCCAGCCTGCCACGCGAGGACGCACCCGAAGACCGGCCGCGCCTGATCGGCTGGGTCACGCTGACGACGCTGCTGCTGCTGACCGCGCTCGCCTACCGAGCCGTGCGTCGCCTGCTGCGCCCGCTCGACGACATCCGCGCCGGCGCGCTGCGCTATGGCGCTGGCGACTTCTCGCAACCGATCGCGCCGCGCCGCAATGACGAGCTCGGTGAACTCGCCGGCCAGATCAACCGCATGGCCGATGGCCTGCACGGCATGCTCGATGCAAAACGCCAACTGTTGCTCGCGATCAGCCACGAGCTGCGCTCGCCGCTGACGCGCGCGCGCCTCAACGCCGAACTGGTGGCCGATGGCCCGGCGCGCGACGCGCTGCTGCACGATCTGGCGGAAATGCGCGACCTGATCACCGACCTGCTCGAAAGCGAGCGCCTCGCCGCCGGTCACGCGGCGCTTCACACCGAGCCGGTGAACCTGAACACGCTGGTGCGCGAGCTGCTCGACGGCACCTTCGGTGGTCGCGGCATCGTGCACACGCTCGATGCTGCACTGCCGGCGCTGCCGCTCGATGCGGCACGCCTGCGCGCGCTGCTGCGCAACCTGCTCGACAACGCGCTGCGCCACAGTGCCGGTGCCACGGCGCCGCCAACGATCGCGACCTCGATGCAGGGTGAATCGGTGCGCGTGGTGGTTCGCGATCACGGCCCAGGGGTCGGCGAGACCGAACTCGCGCACCTGACGGAGGCCTTCTATCGCACCGACTCGGCACGCGGACGCAGCACCGGCGGCGTCGGCCTCGGCCTGCACCTGTGCGCCTTGATCGCGAAAGCGCATGGCGGGCAACTCACGCTGCGCAATGTGCACCCCGGCCTGGAAGCCGAGCTGACCCTGCCGGCCTCCTCTACGGCTTCTTCTTGACCTTGTCGTAGTCGCGCAGCGCGGCCAGCGTCTTCTCGACGTGCTTGCTCGGGTTCAGGCTCTGGTAGTTGTAGAGGATCGAGTGATCGGGCGCGATCACATAGGACACGCGGTTGGCGTAGTCCGGCAGGATCATCATCGCCGCGTCGTACGACTTGATCACCGTCTTGGCCGAGTCGCTGGCGACGGCGAACTTGCCCTGGCAGGCCTGCATCGAGAACTTCACCTGGGTCGCGATGTCGTCGGTCGAGACGCCGATCACGGTGGCGCCAAGGGCGGTGAACTTGTCGGTCGCTTCGGCGAACTCGTGCGCTTCGGCCGAGCAGCCGGGTGAGAACGCGGCGGGGAAGAAGTACAGCACCACCGGACCCTTGGCGAGCGACTCGGCCAAGGTGAACTTGTATTCCTGGCCGGCCAGCGCGGCGGGGGCGCTGAAGTCGGGCGCCTTGTCGCCAATGTCCAAGGCGGCCCGCGCGGCGGGGGTGAGGCTCGCGACCATCAGTGCAGCGATCCAGATTTTTCTCATGCGGTTCTCCGTCAGTCAGGCGAGTTTGCCAGAAGCAGCCCGGCATCGACGCATACGCTGCAGCACCCTTTCCGGATGCGGGCCTTGGTTCATGGGTGCCGGCAGATTGGGGGCAACACCCTAGGTTTGCAGAGATCGGCGTCGATATGATCCGCCCGACTCCGAGGCAGACAACCCATGTTCGACTACATCGTCATCGGCGGCGGCTCTGCCGGCTGCGTGCTGGCCGCGCGGCTTACTGAAGATCCGAACGTCAGCGTCTGCCTGCTCGAAGCCGGCCCGGCCGACAAGAGCGTGCTGATCCACTGCCCCGCCGGCCTCGCGCTGCTGGCGCAGACCGGCCAGGCCAACTGGGCCTTCGAGACCGTGCCACAGGCCGGCCTGAACGGCCGCCGCGGCTACCAGCCGCGCGGCAAGGTGCTCGGCGGCTCGAGCTCGGTGAACGCGATGATCTACCTGCGCGGCCCGCGCGAGGACTACGACGGCTGGGCCGCCGCCGGCAATCCGGGCTGGGGCTTCGACGACCTGTTGCCTTACTTCAGACGAGCCGAGCACAACGAGCGCGGCGCCGATGCGTGGCACGGCACCGGCGGCCCTCTCAACGTGATGGATCTGCGCAGCCCGAACCGCTTCGGCCCGATCTTCGTCGAGGCCGCGCACCAGGCCGGCTTCGTCAGAAACGCCGACTTCAACGGCCCGACGCAGGAAGGCGTCGGCATGTACCAGGTCACGCACAAAGCAGGCGAGCGTTGGAGTGCCGCGAAGGGCTACCTGACGCCGAACCTCGCGCGCAAGAACCTGACGGTGATGACGCAGGCGCACACCACGCGAATCCTGATGGAAGGCCGGCGCGCGGTCGGCGTCGAAGCACGCGTGAACGGCGCGCTGACGCAACTGAAAGCGAAGCGCGAGGTGCTGCTGTGTGCAGGCGCACTGCAGTCGCCGCAGATCCTGATGCTGTCGGGCATCGGCGCGGGTGCGCAACTGCAGCAGCACTGCGTCAGCGTGGTTCACGACCTGCCCGGCGTCGGCGCGAACCTGCACGACCATGTGGACGTGGTGCAGGTCGTCAATGCGCTGCAACTCACCGAGTTGTTCGGCCTCTCGTTGACCGGCGCGATCAACGCGATCAACGGCATCTTCGAGTGGCGACGCGCGCGCACAGGCATGCTGACGACCAACTTCGCCGAGGCTGGCGGCTTCATCAAGAGCCAGCCGGGCGAGGCGCTGCCCGATCTGCAGTTGCACTTCGTGATCGGCAAGCTGATCGACCACGGCCGCAAGCCGACCTTCGGCCACGGCTACTCCTGCCACGTCTGCCTGCTGCGTCCGAAGAGCCGCGGCCGCGTGACGCTGGCCAGCGGCGACCCGTTCGCGGCGCCGCTGATCGACCCGAACTTTCTCGCCGAACGCGACGACGTGGAGCGCCTGATTCGCGGCTTCAAGCTGATGCGCCACATCCTCGGCCAACCGGCGCTTGCCGGCCACCGCGGGCGCGAGTTGCCGGCCTCCGGCGACGCGCGGACCGACGAACAGATCGAGCAATTCATCCGTGGCCATGCCGACACGATCTACCACCCGGTCGGCACCTGCCGCATGGGGCCCGGCGCGACCGACGTGGTCGATGCGCAGCTGCGGGTGCACGGCACGCAGGGGCTGCGCGTGGTCGACGCGTCGATCATGCCGAGCATCATCGGTGGCAACACGAACGCGCCGGTGATCGCGATCGCCGAGAAGGCCGCCGACCTGATCAAGGCCACGACGTAGGCGCTTTCGGTTCGGGTGAGAATGGCGGCAACTCTTCGCCGTCAGGAACCAGTCCCATGAAAACCAAAGCCGCCGTCGCCTGGAAAGCCGGCGCCCCGCTCACGATCGAGACCGTCGATCTGGCCGGCCCGCGCGCCGGTGAGGTGCTGATCGAGGTCAAGGCCACCGGCATCTGCCACACCGACTACTACACGCTGTCGGGCGCTGACCCCGAAGGCCTGTTCCCCGCGATCCTCGGCCATGAAGGCGCGGGCATCGTCGTCGATGTCGGCCCGGGCGTGACCTCGCTTCGCAAGGACGACCACGTCATTCCGCTCTACACGCCGGAATGCCGGCAGTGCAAGTTCTGCCTCTCGCGCAAGACCAATCTGTGCCAACTGATCCGCGGCACGCAGGGCAAGGGCCTGATGCCGGACGCGACCTCGCGCTTCTCGATCGACGGCAAGCCGATCCTGCACTACATGGGCACGAGCACGTTCAGCAACTACATCGTCGTGCCCGAGATCGCGGTCGCGAAGGTGCGGTCGGATGCGCCGTTCGACAGGATCTGCTACATCGGCTGTGGCGTGACGACCGGCGTCGGCGCGGTGCTGTTCACCGCGAAGGTCGAGGCCGGTGCGAACGTCGTCGTGTTCGGCCTCGGCGGCATCGGGCTGAACGTGATCCAGGGCGCGAAGATGGTCGGCGCCGACAAGATCATCGGCGTCGACCTGAACCCCGAACGCGAAGCGATGGCGCGCAAATTCGGCATGACCCATTTCATCAACCCCAAGACGACCGAGAACGTGGTGGACGCGATCGTGCAGCTCACCGATGGCGGCGCCGACTACAGCTTCGAGTGCGTGGGCAACACGAAGCTGATGCGCCAGGCGCTGGAGTGCACGCACAAGGGCTGGGGCCGCAGCATCATCATTGGCGTGGCCGAGGCCGGCGCCGAGATCAGCACGCGGCCGTTCCAGCTCGTCACCGGCCGCAAGTGGGAAGGCTCGGCCTTCGGCGGTGCGCGCGGCCGCACCGACGTGCCGAAGATCGTCGACTGGTACATGGACGGCAAGATCAACATCGACGACCTGATCACGCACAGGCTCAAGCTCGAGGACATCAACAAGGGCTTCGAGCTGATGAAGAGCGGCGAGTCGATCCGCTCCGTGGTGATGTATTGACACCGCCCCCGTGACCCAGCCCAGGAACCCGCTGCATGGCGTGACGCTCGAGGCCATGCTGACCGAACTCGTGGCCCATTTCGGCTGGGCCGATCTCGGCGCGCGCGTGCAGATCAACAGCTTCAACACCGACCCGAGCATCGCTTCGAGCCTGAAGTTTCTGCGCAAGACGCCATGGGCGCGCGACAAGGTCGAGAGCCTGTACCTGTTCATGCGCCGCGAGCGGATGCGCCAGTTGCGTGGTGATGAGGTCAAGGCGCCGGTGGCGGCGCCGTTCGGCAGCTGGGCTTCGCCGATCACGGCCGACCTGATCGTCGGCGAGAGCATCAGGCTCGGCCAGATCGGCGTGCTTGGCAGCGACATCTTCTGGAGCGAAGGCCGGCCGCAGGAACAGGGCCGCAACGTGCTCGTCTGGCGCAGCGCCGACGGTCGCATCGCCGACCTCACGCCGGCGCCGCTGAACGTGCGCAGCCGCGTGCACGAGTACGGCGGCGGCGCGTTCACGGTCGGCCGCAAGGCCGGCTTCTTCGTCAACGACGACGACCAGCAGATCTGGCGCCTCCGCGCCGGCGAGGCGCCGCGCACACTCACCGCCGCGACCGGCATGCGCCACGCCGACATCGAGATCGACGCGGCGCACAAGCGCCTGATCTGCGTGCGTGAAGACCACAGCGGCGGCGGCGAGGCGGTGAACACGCTCGTCGCCGTCTCGCTCACCAATGGCGCGCAGCAGGTGCTGGCGAGCGGCCATGATTTCTTCTCGACGCCGCGGGTCAGCCCCGATGGCCGGCGGCTCGCATGGCTGAGCTGGGATCACCCGGACATGCCATGGGACGGCACGACGCTATGGCTCGCGGATCTGCAGCCCGATGGCGCACTGGGCGCGGCGCGCGTGGCGGCCGGTGGCGTCGACGAATCGATCTTCCAGCCGAACTGGTCGCCCCGCGGCGAGCTGCATTTCGTCTCCGACCGCAGCGGCTGGTGGAACCTGTACCGGCTGCGCGGTGATGAGGTGCAGGCGCTGCATCCGATGGCGGCCGAGTTCGGTCAGCCGCAGTGGGCGTTCGGCATGAGCAGCTACGGCTTCGATGCGCGCGGGCGCATCGTCTGCACCGTGGTGCAGCAGGGCCGCGCGATGCTGGCCGTGCTCGATGCCGACGCCGACACGTTCGAGCCGCTGGACACGCCGTTCTGCTCGATCAACGAGCTGCACGTGGGCGACGATGCCGCCGTCTTCCTCGGCGCGACCGAGACCGCGCCCGAAGCGGTGATCCGCCTCGACCTCGCCACCGGCGCGCACCAGACGCTGCGCAGCACGACGCGGGTCGCCGTCGATCCGGCGTTTGTCTCGACGGCCGAAGCCATCACGTTCCCGACCGAAGGCGGCCTGACGGCGCACGCCTTCTTCTACCCGCCGGTGAATCGCCACTTCCAGGCCCCAAGCGCCGCGAAGCCGCCGCTGATCGTCGTCAACCACGGCGGCCCGACCGGTTCCACCCATGCAGGGTTCAAGCTGAACTTTCAATACTGGACGAGCCGCGGCTTCGCCATCGTCGACGTGAACTACGGCGGCAGCAGCGGCCACGGCCGCGCGTACCGCGAGCGCCTGAACGGCGAGTGGGGCGTGGTCGATGTGCTGGATGCGATCAACGCGGCGCGCTTCCTGATCGAGCGCGGTGATGTCGATGCCGAGCGCGTGCTGATCCGCGGTGCCAGCGCAGGCGGCTACACGGCACTGTGCGCGCTGACCTTTCACCGCTTCTTCAAGGCCGGCGCCAGCCACTACGGCATCGGCGATCTGGAAGCACTGGTGCGCGACACCCACAAGTTCGAATCGCGCTACCTCGACAAGCTGATCGGCCCGTATCCGGCCCAGCAGGCGCTGTACCGCGCGCGCTCGCCGGTGCAGCACACCGATCGGTTGGCGAGCCCGATGATTCTGTTGCAGGGCGCGGAAGACAAGGCCGTGCCGCCGGCCCAGGCCGAGGCGATGTATGCGGCCGTGCGCGCGAAGGGCTTGCCGGTCGCTTACCTGCTGTTCGAGGGCGAGCAGCATGGCTTTCGGCGTGCAGAGACGATCAAGCGCGCGCTCGAAGCCGAGCTGTATTTCTACGGGCAGGTGTTCGGCTTCACGCCGGCCGATGCGATCGCGCCGGTGACGATCGAGAACCTAGGCTGACGACGATTCCGCGTACAGGCCGATGTCGCCGTACCAGGCCTCGACGTGGTTCTTCAGGTCGTCGCTGTCGGTCAGCACGCCGACGCTGCTGATGTGGCCGCTCGGCGCCGCGCCAAAGACACGCCGGTAGTCGTCCAGCACATTGCGCTCGTAGCGCAGCCACTGGCCGGCGCGCGCCGCGCCGCTCTCGACCACGTCGTAGCGGATGCGGTCGGAGCGCCCATACGACAGCGTCGTGCCGACCGGCAACCGGCCGTCCCACACATAGGTGAGCGTTGCGAACGGCAGCACATTGCCGGTGAACAGCTCGACCTGCTCGAAGAAGATGCGG
The DNA here is from genome assembly GCA_964247075.1 of uncultured Rhizobacter sp. Classification (GTDB taxonomy): domain Bacteria; phylum Pseudomonadota; class Gammaproteobacteria; order Burkholderiales; family Burkholderiaceae_C; genus LMDS01. The sequence goes on from CAXTSS010000029.1 coordinate 28,298, forward strand.
TCGTTCAGCGGGAGCGTGGCGAGATCGCCGGCGAACGCGACGACCAACCGCGCCGGCGTGTCCTCGAGTACGTCGTCGGCCACGGTGGCTTTTGCATGCACGATGTCGACGCGCCACTCCCAGCGCAGCCACGGGGTGCGCCGCGGGTCGATGTCCACCGCGCACGACAGGCCGGAGGCGGCGCTGTCGGCAACCGCGTGCAGGGCCGTGCGGCCGTCGCGCTGCGCCATCGAGTAGACCGTCTTCACGCGGTCCGGCCGCAGGATGTAGGGCCGCCACCCGTCGGGCGGCGGCCCGCCGGGAGCGACGCCGGAGAATGCCGGCACAGCCGGGTAACTGCGCGTCGGCGTGTCGGGCGGCCGCGTGACGCAGCCGGCGAGGCCGATGAGCGTGAACGCCGGGGCGGCGGAGAGCAGGCGGCGGCGCCGTGCGTCGGGTTCCATACAGGGCGGAAGGCAGGTCGTCGGATCAGACACGATCCTAGCGGCTCGAACGAGCGCGGTCGTCGCCGCGCGCTTCATCTACGTTCATTTGCATCTTGAAGCGCTTGGTCACAACCACACGCGCATCAGACGACTACCGTCGCGCCTCTGGGGGAGAAACCGCAATGATGAAATCCTCGTGGCGGACGGGCTGGCAAGGCCAGGACATCGTCGTCTTTCGCAACGACACCGAGGTCGACCGGCTGCGCGCCGGCGAAATCGATCGCGTCGTGCTGGTGCACCGCGGCTCGGGCGATTCGCCGGGCGATCTCGTCCAGGCGGTGGTCGAGATCGGCGATTCGGCGCTGATCTTCCCGGCCGAGACAGGCTTTGCCGGCCGCGTCAATTTCGAGCGTCAGGCCTTCTGGGCCGAGCGCGGCTGCGTTTACTGGGTCAACGAGGCGCGCGCGCCGTTGCCGCTGCGGCTGCGACCCAGCCGCTGGTTCTTCGGCCTGACCAGCGCAGTCTTCATGCGCATGCCGCGCGCCGAACTGGCGCCGCTGATGGAGCGCTGGCCGCTGCAGGGGCCGCAGACCTGGGAACAGCGCAAGTGGCGCCGCATCGAGCGCAGCCGACCGTTCGCGCCCGACGAGGAAGGCGACACGCGACGTCGCGCCTGATGTCAGCTCTCTGCAAACGCAAAAAACCCCGCCGAAGCGGGGTTTTTCACAACGCGTGAGCTGAAAGCTCAGGCAGCCGGCTTGGCAGCCTTGGCCTTCTTGGCGTGGTGCTTCTTGGCGTGCTTCTTCATCGGAGCAGCTTCCTTCTTCATTTCGGCCTTGGCAGCCGGAGCGGCCGGGGCAGCAGCGGCGGGAGCCGAAGCTTGGGCGAAGGCGCCGAAGGAGAAGGTGGCGGCGATCAGGGCGGCGACGATTTTGTTCATGATGGTTTTTCCTGCAGGAAATTGGACAAAGAGCTGATTGCTCGGGAGTTTCAACGTGGCCTGCGGCCGGTCGGTTGACAAGGGCTTTACAAATCTTCCGACAGAAAAACCGGGTGCGCGAGGGTTTCGTCAAGCCTCAGCACCGGTGTGACGCAGGCGTCCACCGCCTCGAAGCATGCTGCCCAGTGCGCCAGCGGTTCGGCCGCAAAAACAGCCGCCAGTTCGGCCCGAAGCGCCATCCCCGGCGCTCCACCGACCGCCAGCCCGCGCGACCAGTGCCGTTCGCCCCAGGCCGGGCGCCCTATTGTGGTGCACAACGCTTGCCAGAACTTCAGTTCGAGCGCGCCGACCGCGAGATGCCGGCCATCGGCCGTGGCGTAGACGCCGTAGCAGGGCGCGCCGCCCGAGAGCAGATCGCGCCCCGGCGCCGGCGTGCGGCCGCTGGCCTGTAGCGTGAAGCGGGCCAGCACATGGTGGCGCAGCACCTCGTGGGCCATCGACACATCGACGAAGCGCCCTTGCCCATTGCGTTGCGCACCCAGCAGCGCCGCGAGCACGCCGCTGACCGCCGCCTGGGTGCCGCCCATCAGGTCGCCGATCTGGAAGTTGGGCACCGCGAGTTGGCCATCGGCGGTGGCGATCTGCTCCAGCACGCCGGCCATCGCGATGTAGTTGATGTCGTGCCCGGCCCGGTGCGCCCAGGCGCTGTGCTGGCCATAGCCGCTGATCGCGCACATCACCAGGCGCGGGTTGACGGTGTGCAACACCTCCCAGCCCAGCCCGAGCCGGGCCATCACGCCGGGGCGAAAGCCCTCGATCAGCACATCGGCCGTGCGCGCCAGATCGAGCAGCGCAGCCACGGCATCGGCGCTGCGCAGATCGAGTTGCAACAGCTGCTTGCCGCGATTCAATTCGCGGAAGGTCAGCGCCGGCTCGCCCGCCCTGCGCTCGGCCGGCGTCTGGCCCATGCGGCGGGTGTCGTCGTCCTGACCCCGATCGGCCGGGCCTTCGATCTTGATGACCTCGGCGCCGAGCTCGGCCAGGTGGCGCGTGGCGAGCGGGCCCGGGAGGAGCTTGGTGAGGTCGAGAACGCGGATTCCATCCAACGGCAACGTCACTCGAACCGCCCTTCGCGCAGCCACTTGGTGGCGACCCACTTCTCGCCCTCGATCACCGGTGCGCCACCGTGCAGCGAGCGCGTCATCGGGTGCGGCCGATCGTAGCTGAAGAACACGGCGTTGCCCTTGATCGGGGCGACATCGAGCTGCACGTCCGGGAAGATCGTCTGCCCGCCGAGTGTCGGCGAGTTCAGGTAGCACACCAGCGAGGCGACGCGCTGGCCGCCGCGTTTGAGGATCGTCGGCGTGCCGGCGTGCACGGGGTCGAAGTAGTCGTAGTGCGGCTTGTACTCGGCGCCCGGGCCGTAGCGCAGCACCTGCAGGCCCTCGCCGTTCTCGACCGGCCAGTTCATCAGCGCGGCGATGCGGGCTTCGAGCCGCGCGCACACGGCGTGCTCGCCGCGTTCGAAGAACATGCCCTGGCTGGTGCGCGCTTCGTTGATCTCGCTCGAGCCGGTCTCGTTCTGCACGGTCTCGGAGCGCGCCAGACGCGCTCGCGCCAGCGCGACGATCTCGTCGCACTCCTCGCCCGAAAGCAGGCCGGAGAACACGACGACGCGCGGGTTGAACATGCTCATCACGATGCCGACCTCGCGGTCGCCGGCCCACACCACGCTGCGCGCGCCTTGCGGCAGCGGCTCGGGCACGGTCACCGGCGGCGGGACGCTGGCGCGCTCGGCCTGCTTCTCGCCGAGGTAGCCGGTGAGCGTGGCCTCCAGCGCGGTGATGGCGGAATCTTCGTTCCAGCCGCTCGCGAGCATGGACTTCAGCACCACATCGGGCGTGTGCCCGGCGGTGGCCTGCTCGATGATCCAGGCCCGCAATTCGGGCGTGACAGGTTGATGATCGCTCATGCGCAAATTCTCGCTCAGCGCAAGCCTCAGCGGAAATCGCGGCTGCGGCTGACCAGGCCCTGGAGCAGATCGGAATGGTCGATCGCCTTCATCACCACCAGGTGCCGCACCGCATGGTCGCCCTCGCCCTGGCATTGCCAGCGGCCGAACAGCGTGAGCAGCTTTGCGGCCAGCAGCGGCCTGCGCTGCGATTCGACCACCTTCGGCCAGACGATCGCGTTGATGGTGCCGGTGTCGTCCTCGAGCGTGACGAACATCGTGCCCTTCGCCGTGCCGGGCCGCTGGCGGTGCGTGACAAGACCGCTGGCGCGTGCCAGCCGCCCGTCGGGGTAGCCGTTCAGCACCGCCGCCGGCTGCACGTGGAAGCGCGCGAGTTCAGGGCGCAGCAGCGCGAGCGGATGGCGCTGCAGCGTGAGGCCGACGCCGCGGTAGTCGGCCTGCATGTCTTCGGCTTCGGTGGGCGCGGGCAGCGCGACCGCGGCCTCGTCGATGCGCGTGGCGCGCAGCAGTGTCGTCGGTCGCGTGTCGATGCCGGCCACCGCCCAGGCAGCTTGATGGCGGTGGCCGGTGAGCGCCTGCAATGCGCCGGCCTGGGCGAGCGCCTGCAGGTCGTGGGCGTTCAGGCCGGCGCGGCGCGCGAGGTCTTCGGGATCGTCGAACGCTGCCTCGCGGCGCGCGGCCACGATCCGCTTCATGCCCTCGATCGACAAGCCACTGACGCGGTTCAAGCCGAGCCGCACCGCGTGCAGCGCCGCGCCCGCGACCCGCTCCAGCGTGGTCTCCACATCGCTCACCGTCACATCCACGGCGCGCACCTCGACGCCGTGCGCGCGCGCGTCGCGCACCAACTGCGCGGGTGCGTAGAAGCCCATCGGCTGGCTGTTCAGCAGCGCGGCGAGAAAGGCGTCGGGGTGGTGGCATTTGATCCAGCTGCTCACATAAGCCAGCAGCGCGAAGCCGGCGGCGTGGCTCTCGGGGAAGCCGTATTCGCCGAAGCCCTGGATCTGCTTGAAGATGCGCTCCGCGAACTCGGGCTCGTAGCCCTTCTCCAGCATGCGGCCGACGAGCCGCTCGTGGTAGTGGCCGAGGCCGCCCTTGCGCTTCCAGGCCGCCATCGAGCGCCGCAACGCATCGGCTTCGCCGGGCGTGAAGTCGGCCGCCCTCATCGCGATCTGCATCACCTGTTCCTGGAAGATGGGCACGCCCTTGGTTCGCTCCAGCGCCGCGCGGATCTCTTCGCTCGGGTAGGCCACTTGCTCGGCAGGCAGCGCGCGGTTCTTCAGGTACGGGTGCACCATGCCGCCTTCGATCGGCCCGGGCCGCACGATCGCGACCTCGACGACGAGGTCGTAGTACACGCGCGGCCGCAAGCGCGGCAGCATGCTCATCTGCGCGCGGCTCTCGATCTGGAACACGCCGATGGTGTCGGCGCGGCAGATCATGTCGTAGGTGGCCTTGTCGTCGTCGGGGATGCTTTGCATCTCGACCAGCCGACCGAGCTTGGCGCTGATGAAATCGAGCGCGCGCCGCAGCGCGGTGAGCATGCCGAGCGCGAGGATGTCGACCTTGAGCAGGCGCAGCTCCTCGAGGTCGTCCTTCTCCCACTGGATCACGCTGCGCTGAGGCATGGCCGCGTTCTCGACCGGCACAAGCTGCGACAGCAGGCCCTTCGCGATCACGAAGCCGCCCGGGTGCTGGCTCAGGTGGCGCGGGAAGTCGATCACCTGCGCGGTGAGTTCCATCCAGAGTTTCACGATCGACGCCTCAGGATCGAAACCGTTCTCGCGCAAGCGCTCCGGATCGATGCCGCGGCCGTCGAACCAGTGCTGGCTCTTCGAGACCGCATCGATGCGCTGCAGGTCGATGCCGAGCGCACGCCCCATGTCGCGCAGCGCCGAGCGCGGCTGGTAGCGGATCACGACGGCGGTGAGCGCGGTGCGCGCGCGGCCGTACTTGCCATAGATGTACTGGATGACTTCTTCGCGGCGCTCGTGCTCGAAGTCGACGTCGATGTCGGGCGGCTCGTGGCGCTCGGCGCTGATGAAGCGGCCGAACAGCAGGCTCGCGCGACGCGGATCGACCTCGGTGATGCCGAGGCAGTAGCAGACCAGCGAATTCGCCGCACTGCCGCGCCCCTGGCACAGGATCCTCTTGCTGCGCGCCCAGCGCACGATGTCGGCCACGGTGAGGAAGTAGCGCTCGTAGTCGAGCTCGCGGATCAGCGCGAGCTCGGCCTCGATCTGGTCGCGGTGCTCATCCGGCAGCCCGGCCGGAAAGCGCTTGGGCACGCCCGCATACGTGAGTTCGCGCAAGCGACCGGTGGGTGTGGCGCCCGCGGGCACGACCTCCTGCGGATACTCGTAGCTCAGTTCGGCGAGCGAGAACTTGCAGCGCGCCGCCCAGCGCAGCGTGTTCTCGAGCGACTCGGCGGCATGCAGCGCCGCCACCCGGCTGCGCGCGCGCAGGTATTGCTCGGCGTTGGGCTGCAGTTGCGCACCGCATGCGCCCACAGGCATGCGCAAGCGCGTGGCGGTGAGCGCGTCCTGCAGCGGCTTGCGCGAGCGCACGTGCATCAGCACGTCGCCCGCGGCGAGGATGGGCAGGCCGGTGAGATCGGCCACGCGCCGAACCCGCTGCCGCAGCGCTGCATCGCCGGGACGCCGCAGCAGTTCGAGCGCGATGCCGGCGCGGTCGTCGAACCATTGTCTGAGCCACATGGCATGGGCAAAGATGTCCTCGAACGACTGGCCCGCGCGAGGTGCCAGCAGCGCCAGGCATTCCGGCAACCCGGTGAGCATCGCGGCATTCGGTGCCTTGCCTTCCAGGTCGCCCGGGTGCGCGAGGTACTCGCCCTTGGCGGCACGCCGCCGCGCGAGCGTGATCCAGTGCGACAGGTTGCCGTAGCCGCGCCGCGTCTGCGCCAGCAGCACCAGGCGCGCGTGCGGCAGGCCGGGCCCGCTGCCCGCCAGCGACGGCAGCGTCAGCTGCATCTCGCTGCCGATGATCAGGTGCAACCCGGCCTCGCGCGCCGCCACATGCGCGCGCACCACACCGCTCAAAGAGCATTCATCGGTGATCGCGAGCGCCGCATAGCGCAGCGCCTTGGCCCGCTCGACCAGCTCGGCCGGGTGCGACGCGCCGGTCAGGAAGCTGAAGTTGCTGCGGCAGTGGAGTTCGGCGTAGCCGGGGAGCTCGGGGATGCGGCGTGGGACGCCCATGAAGCAGACTCCCGCGCCCGCATCACACAACGATCGGCGCTTGCCGCAGCACATCGAGCGGGCTGCGAACCGCACCGCCGCCCAGCTTGAGCACATGGGTGTAGATCATGGTCGTGCTCACGTCCGAGTGGCCCAGCAGTTCCTGGACGGTGCGGATGTCGTAGCCGCCCTGCAGCAGGTGCGTGGCAAACGAGTGGCGCAGCGTGTGCGGCGTGGCAGGTTTGGCGATCTCGGCACGTTCGAGTGCGCGCTTGAAGCCACGTTGAAACGTCTGCTCCAGCACGTGGTGGCGGCGCCGCACGCCGGTGCGCGGGTCGGTCGACAGATCGAGGCGCGGAAACACCCAGAACCAAGTCCACGACGCCCCCGCGCGCGGGTACTTGCGATCGAGCGCATCCGGCATGTGCACGCCCACGCCGCCCGAGCGCCGGTCGTCTTCCCACAGCACCCGCGCGCGCGATAGCTGCTCGCGCAGCGGTGCGACCAGCGTGGCCGGCAGCATCACGATGCGGTCCTTGGCGCCCTTGCCTTCGCGCACGACCAGCGCACGGTGCGCAAAATCGACATCCTTCACGCGCAAGCGTGCGGCTTCGAGAATGCGCATGCCGGTGCCATAAAGCAACTGCGCGAGCAACTGGTGCTCGGGCGCGATGGTGCCCAGCAGCCGTGCCACTTCATCATGCGCGAGCACCACCGGCAGGCGCACGCGAGCCTTGGGCCGACCGATCTCGTTCAGCCAGGGCAAGTCGAGCGCCAGCACCTTCTGGTAGAGAAACACAAGCGCCGAAAGCGCCTGCTGGTGCGTGGCCACCGCCACGTTTCGCTCACTCGCCAACCAGGTCAGAAACGCCTCGACCTCGGGCGCCCCCATCTCGGCCGGGTGCCGCAGGCCATGGAAGCGCACGTAGCTGCGAATCCACTGCACATAAGCGTGCTCGGTACGAATGCTGTAGTGAAGATAGCGGATGCGCTCGCGCACCTGATCCAGCAGACGCGAAGACTGCAACAGCGGCAGGGGGTGGGAACTGTTGTTGAGCACACGAGCGCCAGTGGTAGCGACAAACGTTGACTGTTGTTTTATACAGTATATGCTCGCAACAAGCAGCCGACAACATCCCCACGCCCCCTGCCCGACGGCCCACAGCCGAGCAACCGATGAAGAGCCCCTCCCCGCGCGCGGCCAAGCCACACCCACAGCCGACCCATGTCGTCAAGCGCATGGCGCCGACACAACCAGGTGCCATCAAACTGGCCGAACAATACGGCGAACAGCTGGTCTGCGTGCGCTACCGGCACGACCCGGCAGGCCGCTATCGGTACACGACTGTCGAACTCGTCGTGGCTCACGGCCCGGTCAAGCCAAGATCGGTCCGCAGAGCGCCCAAGATTCAAATCGTGGCCCTCCGGCTATCGCACACGGAAGACGATCTGCGCACCCTCGTGCGAGCGCATGGCGCCGTCTGCGACCGCAGAACCGGGCTCTGGTACATCCCCCGGACGACCGCACGAGCACTCGGGCTGCTGCCGCGAGTCGTGTAACACTTGCCATTCATGGACATGCGTTCTGGCAAGTCCTGCATATCTGTCGCCACTTCTTGCTGGGAGCGGCAAGATACGATGTTGTCTACAACACGTTAG
>CAXTSS010000030.1:0-28053 GCA_964247075.1 uncultured Rhizobacter sp.
TCAACATCGAGTGCGTCGACGAGATCGCCGAAGCCGCGGGCCGCAAGGCCGAGGTTGCCGCAATCACCGAGGCGGCGATGCGCGGCGAAATCGCCGACTACAAGGAGAGCCTGCGCCAGCGCGTCGCGCTGCTCCGAGGCGTGCCCGAGAGCGCACTGCACGAGGTCTACTCGCACCATCTGCAGCTGAACCCGGGCGTCGAGCGCTTCGTGCAGGCCTGCCGTGCGGCTGGCCTGACCACGCTGCTCGTGTCCGGCGGCTTCACCTTCTTCAGCGACCGAATCCGCGACCGCCTGCAACTCGACGAGGCCCGCGCCAACGTGCTCGAACTCGCCAACGGCACGCTCACGGGCCGGCTCGTCGATCAGCCCTGGGGCGACATCGTCGATGGCGAGCAGAAGCGCCGCACCGTGCTGGAGGTCTGCACGAGACACGGCATCACGCCCGCACAGGCGATCGCCGTCGGCGACGGCGCCAACGACCTGCCGATGATGGGTGCGGTCGGCCTGAGCATCGCGTACCACCCGAAGCCGGCGGTGCTCGAACAGGCGATGCTGTCGATCACGAGCGGCGGCATGGACCGCGCGCTCGAAGCATTCGCCTAAGCCAACGGCGACACCCCGCGCTCGGCGAACACCTGCTTCGCGGTGAACGCCGCATTCAACGCCGCCGGGAAGCCGGCGTACAGCGCCATCTGGATGATCACCTCGACGATCTCGGCGGGCGTGCAGCCGACGTTCAACGCGCCGTTCACGTGCACGCGCAGCTGCGGCTGGGCGTGGCCCAGCGCCACCAGGCCGGCGACGGTGGCGAGTTCGCGCGTGCGCAGGTCGAGTCCGGGCCGGCTGTAGACATCACCGAAGCCGAACTCGATCACGTAGCGTGCCAGATCGGGGGCGACATCCTTCAGCGCATCGATGACGTGCTGGCCGCCCTCGCCATCGACCTCGGCGAGCCGCAGGCTGCCGCGGGCATAGCGTTCGTTGTCCATCTCGAAACCTCGGTTCAGTGCATCAGGGCCTGAACGGTAGAAGTTCGAGCGCGCTCTAAGTCAAGGCCGTCGCCGCGTCCTCGATCAGCCCGTCGTAGATCACGATCTTCTGCCGCACCACGCGCAGGTGCGCCTGCTGCGCGCGCAGCGTGGCGGCGAGCCGATCGGCGTGCTGCACCAGCATCGCCTGGCGTCGCGCCAGCGTGCTGTCGCCCTGCGCGCGCAGCTCGGCGTAGCGCAGCATCTCGCCGATGCCCATGCCGGTGGCACGCAGCCGGTGCACGAACTCGACCCACTCCACATCGCGCGGCCCGAACGTGCGGTGCCCGTTGGCCTGGCGCGTCACGCTGCCGAGCAGGCCGATGCGCTCGTAGTAGCGCAGCGTGTGCGGCGAGAGGCCGCAGCGCTTCGCGAATTCGGCGATGTTCACTCGGCCGACCTCACTCGGGCTGCGGCATGACGACGATGCCGTTCTCGTCCGCCACCAACCACTCACCAGGCAATATCCACACGCCGTGGATGTGCAGCGCGATGTCGCGCTGGCCCTGGTTGCGGCGCTCGGTGGGCATGGGGATGAGGCCGAGCGCGCGGATGCCGACATCGCATTCAATCAGCTCGGCGCTGTCGCGCACGCAACCATCGACGACGATGCCGGCCCAGCCGTTCTTCGCGGCGGCGGCGGCGATGTTGCCGCCGACCAGCGCACGCCGGAACGAACTGCCGCCATCGACGACGAGCACGCGGCCGGTGCCCGGCTCCTCAAGCGCCGCCTTGACGAACGAGTTGTCTTCGAAGCACTTCACGGTGCTCACGGTGCCCGCGAAGCGCACCCGCTTGCCGTAGTTCTGGAACGACGGCGGCAGCACGCGGAAGCTGCCGTCGTGCTCGCTCTTGTGCAGGTCGCAGAGGTCACCGGTGACGAGAATTGGGGTACTCATGCGTTGGTCACTTTCTTGATGAGGGGTTTCACGTCGGCGCGCAGCGGCGGCAGCATCGCCTGGTGCTCGCGCGCCGGATTCAGGATGATGGACGTGGCCGTCTCGGTCAGCAGGCAGAACTTGGTCACGACGGCGTCGAGGTGGCTCACGTCGATCACCGCGATCTCGAGGATCCAGCTGTCGTCACCGGTCACGTTGTAGGCGTTGATGCACTCCGGCGTCTGCTGCACGAGCTTGATGACGCGCGCGTAGTCGGCGCGCCCGACCCGCATGATGGCGCGGATGCCATAGCCGAGCCTGGCGAGATTCACGGTCGCGCGGTAGCCGCTGATCACACCCGAGGCCTCGAGCTTGCGCACGCGCTCGGTCACCGCCGGCTGGCTCAGGTGCACGCGCCGGCCGAGCTCGGCCATCGTCAAGCGCGCATCGGCCTGCAGCTCGGCGAGGATGCGGGTGTCGTACACGTCCAGCTCGACGCTCAAGGTCGCAACCATGAATCTCCTTCGAATCCACGGCATTGTGCGCCAGCAAGCTTGATTCATCCATGGCGATCTGCGCGCGGCGTTCATATGATGGCGACCATGAACACGCTCGCTTCGCCCGCCCGACGCCCTGCCGCGCTGCTCGGCCTGCCATCGCTCGTCGTGCTGTGCCTGGCCGCCACCTGGCTGATCTGGGGCTCGACCTACCTCGCGATCAAGTTCGCGCTGCTGAGCTTCCCGCCGTTCTTCCAGATGGGCACGCGCTTTCTCGCCGCCGGCCTGCTGCTGATGGTGTGGATGCGCTGGCGCGGCGCGGCCTGGCCCGACCGCACGCAATGGCGCAACGCGCTCGTCGTTGGCACGCTGATGCTCGGCTTCGGCATGGGCGGCACCGCGTATGCCGAGATGACGATCGGCTCCGGGCTGGTGGTCGCGTTCATCGCGGTGATGCCGCTGATGATCGCCGCGCTCAACCTGCTCTGGGGTGTGCGCCCGCGGCCGCTCGAGACGGCCGGCATCGTCGTCGGCCTCGTCGGCGTGCTGATGCTGACGCAGGGCGCCGGCTTCCAGGCCTCACGCGCCGGGCTGGTGGCGCAGACGCTGGCCTGCATCGGCTGGGCGCTGGGCAGCGTGCTGAGCCAGCGGAGCCTGCCGCTCGCGCCCGGTGCGATGGGGTTCGCCAGCGAGATGCTGTGCGGCGGTGCGGTGCTGATGGCGATGTCGGCGCTCGGCGGCGAGGCGCCCACATGGCCGCCGCAGCCCTCGGCCATCGCAGCGTGGCTGTACCTCGTCGTGTTCGGCTCGCTGGTCGCGTTCAATGCCTACATGCTGCTGCTGGCGCGCGCGTCGACGGCGCTGGCCTCCAGCTACAGCTTCGTGAATCCGGTGATCGCGATGTTGCTCGGCGTGGCGTTGGCCGGCGAAACCGTCACCTCCTTCGAGTGGGCGGCGGCCGGCGTCGTGCTCGCCGGCGTGCTTCTGCTGCTGTGGCGCCGCGCGCGCTGATCAGCGGCGTTTGCTGGCCGTCGCGCGGATCGCCGTCAGCGTCGTGCGCGTGGTGCTGATGTCGGCGTCGAGCTTCAGGTGGATCAGCGTCGGCCGATCGGCCGCGAGCGCGGCGGCGAACGCCGGCTCGAACTCGGCCGTGGTCTGCACCCGGTGCGCGAGCCAGCCATAGGCGAGCGCCAGCGCCGCGAAATCCGGGTTGAACAGATCGCTGCCGCTGACGCGGCCGGGGTAGTCGCGCTCCTGGTGCATGCGGATCGTGCCGTAGGTGCCGTTGTCCACAACGATCACGATCAGCTTGGCGCTGCCCCGACCGGCGCCGTAACCGGTGGCGGTGGCGAGCTCCTGCCCGGTCATCAGGAAGTCACCGTCGCCGGCGATGTTGATGACGGTGCGCGCCGGGTACAGCAGCGACGCCGCAATGGCCGCCGGCACGCCGTAGCCCATCGCGCCCGACGTCGGCGCGAGCTGCGTGCGGCCGGCGTGCTGCAGGCCGGGATAACGGTAGAAGCGGTGCAGCCAGCCGCTGAAATTGCCGGCGCCGTTGGCGAGCACGCTGTCGGCCGGGGCGAGGCGCTGGATCGTCTTGACGACCTCGGCCATGTCCATCGGCGCGACCGGCACCGGAACAAGGTTGGCTTCGTAGTCGGCATGTGCCTGCACCGTCCATGCGCCCCACGGCAGTTCTGGCGGTGGTGACAGGCCTTCGAGCGCCTTCGCGGCACAAGCCATCGCTGACTGCAACACCAGGTCGGCCGCGTAGACGCGCCCCAGTTCTTCGGCACCGGCGTGGATGTGGACCAGCTTCTGCGCGGGCCGCGGCGCCTTCAGCAGCGTGTAGCCACCGGTCGTCATCTCGCCCAGCCGCGGGCCGACGGCGACGATCAGGTCTGCCGCCTTGACGCGCGCGGCGAGCTTCGGGTTGATGCCGATACCGACGTCACCGGCGTAGTTCGGGTGCGCGTTGTCGAACAGATCCTGGAAGCGAAACGCGCAGCCGACGGGCAGCTGCCAGGCCTCGGCAAAGCGTTGCATCGCGGCCACTGCGCCGGCGTCCCAGCCGCTGCCGCCGACGATCACGAACGGCTGGCGCGCCGCCAGCAGCATCGAACGCAGTTCGCGCAGTGCGCTCGGCGCCGGCCACGCCAGCGCCGGCTCGACGCGCGGCAGCACCGCCGCATCGGTCAGGCTGCTCAGCATGTCTTCGGGAAGCACCAGCACCACCGGCCCGGGCCGACCCTGCATCGCGGTGCGAAAGGCGCGCGCCACATACTCCGGCAGGCGCGCCGGGTCGTGCACCTCGCCGACCCACTTCGCGAAGCCGAGCGTGCCGGGGCCGAACATCTGGCGGTAATCGAGTTCCTGGAAGGCCTCGCGGTCGCGCTGGTCGCTCGCGACCTGGCCGATGAACAGGATCATCGGCGTGCTGTCCTGGAACGCGGTGTGCAAGCCGATGCTGGCGTTGGTCGCGCCGGGGCCGCGCGTGACAAAGCAGATGCCCGGCCGGCCGCTGAGCTTGCCCTGCGCCTCGGCCATGAACGCCGCGCCGCCCTCCTGGCGGCAGGCAATGAAGCGGATGCGGTCGCGGTGTTCGTGGAAGCCATCCAGCACGGCCAGGTAGCTCTCGCCCGGCACGCCGAAAACGGTGGCGACGCCCTGGGCGATCAGGGCCTCGACGAGGACGTGGCCGGCAAGGCGGGAGGTGGTGGTGGGGGTCATGGCGCGTGCGGCTGTCGGCAAGGCGCCCAGTGTGCCCCGAACGTGGGGGCGCGAAGGTTCGGCCGCGCGGACAGGCGATCAGCCGACTGCAGCGTCGGTCTTGACCTCTGCCTCTGCGAAAGCCCGCCCGCCGCGCAGGCGCAGCGCCGAGTGTTCGCGGCGCGACTGCAACAGCGGATAGAACATCTCGTCGAACCAGCGCTCCTTGCCGTAGATCAGATCGTCCTGCAGCCCGACCTGCGCCGGATAGCGGCGCGTGATCTTCGCGCTGCCGAACAGCACGTCCCAGAAGAACAGCAAGTTGCCGAAGTTGCCCTTGTAGTGGCCGATGCCATCATTGTTGGTAAGCGCGTGATGGGCCCAGTGCGTGGCCGGCGTCGAGAGGGTGCGCTCCACCAACCAGGCCAGCGGGCTCAGCCACTTGATCCGGTACAGCGGCCGGTCCCAGGGCACCGCACAGTGGGCGCCCAGGATCACGGTCAGTTTGACCACGATGTAGATCAGGTAGGCGTTGCCCAGGCCAAGGTAGATCAGCACGCCGGAGATCCACAGGCCCGGCATCATCAGGTAGTAGAAGAAGTTGTTGCGGTAGGTGATGCGGATGCTCATGTAGTGCGCCGTGTGGTGCGCGCGGTGCAGCGGCCACAGCAACGGCGAGTGCGAGACGCGGTGCCACCAATACTGCGTCATGTCGTCGCCGACGAGGAGTGCAGCGGTCATCGCCCACCACGGCAGATCGGCCCAGGCACCGCGCTGTGCCGGGATCGCGAGACCGCACAGCTTGCCGGTGATCGCGAAAATGAGTGGCTGCGTGAACGCCAGCAGCGCGAGGAACATGAACAGTTCCAGCTTTGCGTCATCGCGCGTGGCATTGAAACTGCGGTGTCGGTTCGAGACGATCTCGGCCGCGGCGAAACAAAGAATGATCGCGACGAGCACGACGTTCTGGATCAGATTCACGGCAATGTCTCCTGTGAGGCGGCGGCTCGGTGCTGAGCACTGCGCGGATTTTCCATCGCTGTGCTGCGAACGTCCATTGCATAATCGATACGGATTCGATGCAGTGGCTGCAATCGCCAACCAGGAGTACCCGCATGGATCTGAGGCGTTGGACCCACGTCGTCGCCGTCGCGGACCGGCGCAGCTTTGTGCGCGCCGCCGAGCAGGTGCATCTGAGCCAGCCGGCACTGACGCGCAGCATCCAGGCGGCCGAGGCGGAGCTCGGCCTGGCGCTGTTCGATCGCGGCACGTCGGAGATCACGGTCACGCCGGCCGGCGAGTTCATCATCGCGCGCGCACGCCAGCTCGTCTTCAACAGCCAGTGCCTGGCCCGCGACGTTGCGCTCTACCGCAATCGCGGCCTGGGCGACACGGCATTCGGCGCGGGGCCGTTTCCGGTCGCCACCTTCCTCGCGCCGCTGCTCACGCAGTTGCGCCACGAGCACCCTGGCGTGAACCTGCGCGTCGAGATCAGCAACTGGCAACTGCTCATGGAGCGTCTGTTCGAGGAAGACATCGAATTCTTCGTCGCCGAAACGCGCGACCTGCCCGTGGACGCGCGCCTGCAAATCCGCCCGCTACAGCGCGAACCCGCCGGCTTCTACGTCCGAACCGGGCATCCGCTCGCGGCGGCCCGCAGCGTCGCGCTCGCGCAGGTCTGGGGCCACGGCGTCGCCTCGGTGCGATTGCCCGACGGCGTGCGCGCCGGACTCGCCACGCTGCTCGGGTTGCCAGGCGGCACGGCCCTGCCGTTGGCGCTCGAATGCGACGATGTCGCGGTACTGAAGAGTGTCGTGCTCGGCTGCGATGCGGTGCTCGGCGCGCCGCACGCTGCCGTCGCCGACGAAGTCGCAGCGTCACGGCTGAAGCCACTGCGCGTCACCGGTCTGCCTGCGCTGTTCTCCGAGATGGGTGTGATGACGCTGCGCGGGCGCACACCGTCGCCGATGGCGGAGTTGATCCTCACCCGGCTGCCCGCCGCAGCGTGACGCGAGGATGCGGCCTCAGGTGGTTGCCGCCACGAGCGTCGTGCGCCGCACCTTGCGCACGTTGAACGCACTGACGATCAGCACGCCCTGCACGATCGCGATGCCCAGCCACACCATCGCCGGCTGCTGATGATCCATCAGCGTGCCGAAGATCAGCGGGGCGACCGCCAGGCCGATGTCCAGCCCCGAATACACGACGCCGTAGACGCGGCCGGTGGCGTTCGGGGGCGAAGCGCGCTTGACGATCAGGTCGCGTGACGGCCCGGCGGTGCCGGCGCCGAACCCCATCATGCCGAACAGACCCGGCACCAGCAGCGCCGGCACATCGGCGAAGCCGATCAGCAGCGCG
The DNA here is from genome assembly GCA_964247075.1 of uncultured Rhizobacter sp. Lineage (GTDB taxonomy): Bacteria > Pseudomonadota > Gammaproteobacteria > Burkholderiales > Burkholderiaceae_C > LMDS01. Next base: position 7,473 of record CAXTSS010000030.1, read on the forward strand.
ACGCCAGCGGCGACGCCGAAGCCGGCGCCGATGATGCGTTCGCAGCGTGCCGGGTCACTCACCATGAAGCCGCCGGCGACCATGCCGCAGGCGCTGCACACCATGTAGATCGTCAGGCACATCGCCGCGAGGTTCACCGGCACGTCATGCAGGATTCGCGCCGCCGCCGGCGCGAAGGTCTGCACGCCACTGAGTGCCATCGCGTAAAAGACGAAGAACCCGAAGCACATCCACACGGCGGGGATCTTCAGGAACGACAGACTGTGTTCCGTCGCCACCGCGTCCATCTTCTTCGGCGCGACGAGCTCGAGCTCGAGCTGCGCGCGGTTGAACCACAGCACCGCGAGCACGCCGAATGCCAGCGCACCGGCGCACATCAGCGCGGTCCGCCATGAGTACGCCAGCGTCAGCGGCACCATCATCGCGGGCGCGAGCGCCCAGCCCAGGCTGCCGGTGATGCCGTGCACGCTGAACGCATGGCCGAGGCGCGACGGATGCACCTTGCGGTTCAGCAGCGTGTAGTCGACCGGGTGGAACACGCCGTTGCCGATGCCGGCGATCACGGCGAAGAACGCCATCGTCCAGTACCCCGGGCTGATACCGAACCCGAATGCGGCCACCCCGATCAGGCCGAGCCCGGCGAACAGCACCGGCCGTGGGCCGAACTTGTCGACGACGAAACCCGACAGGGCCTGCACCGCGCAGGAGACGACGAAGAAGATCGTCAACAGCAGGCCGAGTTCTGCATAGCTGACGCCGAATGCATCCTTCAGCCAAGGGAACAGCGGCGGCAACAGCAGCTGGCTGAAATGGCTGATGCCGTGCGCGAGGCCGACGAGCGCGATCAGGCTCACGTCCTGGCGTGCGGGGTGGGCGGGCGCGGCAGCGGTCGTCATGGAACGTCTCGGTGAATCGAATGCCACTATCGTAGACAGGTGCGAGGCGGCCGTTTTACGATAGAGAGTCAACTTCTGTCGAGAACCCGCCAATGTCGATCAGCGTGACCCGCGGCCCGCTGACACCGCACCTCTTCCTGCCTGACGCGCAGCGGCCGGTGCGTGCCAAGCTGCTGCACTTGAGCACCGACACCCGCGTCGTGCCGCATCACCATGCCTGGGGGCAGATCGCGCTCTCGGCCACCGGCGTGGTGCGCATGACGATGGCCGACGGCAGCTTCATCGTGCCGCCTTCGCGTGCGCTGTGGATACCGCCGGGCGTCGAGCACGCGGTCAGCGTCGTCGAGGATGCCGAGCTGCTGACGCTGTACCTGCACCAGCCGCGCGGCCGCTTCGGGCCGCAGGTGCCGCGCGCGCTCGATGCGCCGTGGCGCCAGTGCCGCGTGCTCGAGGTTTCGGGATTGCTGCGCGCGCTTGCCCTCGAGCTCGATGCGCGCCCCGATGCGCGCGGCCTCAGCCTGAGCGCCGACGAGTTGCAGCGCGAGAAGCGCCTCAGCGCGCTCCTCTTCGACGAGCTGCGGCGCGCCCGTCCGGTGCCACTGGGCATCGCGCTGCCGCGAGACAAACGCCTGCGCACGCTGTGCGAGGCGGTGCTCGACGACCCGACCCGCCACGCGACGCTCGACGCCTGGGCGCGCGACGCCGGCGCGAGCGCGCGCACGGTGGCGCGGCTGTTCCGCAGCGAGCTGCGCACGTCGTTCGTGCAGTGGCGTCAGCAGGTGCTGCTGGCGCGGGCCGTGACGCTCGCGGCGCGCAAGCTGCCGATGGCGAGCATCGCCGCCGAGCTCGGCTATGCGAGTGCGAGCGCGTTCAGCGCGATGGTGCGGCGCTCGGTCGGCGCGCCGCCGAGCCGCTTTCTGGCGTCGTGAATTCCCGCCGAGCGACGAACGAACGGCAACAGCGCTTGCCGTATCGACGCGAATTAGGGGTGGTCAGCACTGCCGCGGCTGGCTAGACTGGAGTCTCCCCGCCGCGCAGCCTGTGTGACCGGGGCCTCTTCATCCCGGGAGACCCCGTGCTTTCATCGTTGTTCGGCGACCTCGGCCCCGGACGCGGCCGCCCTGCGAGAACGGCTGCGGATGACGACCCGTCCGATGCCGGCTTCGCGGCCACGGCCATCATGGAGAGCGTGGCGACCGAGGTCAACGCGCGCGGCCAGATGGTCGATCGCCATTCGCACGACCTCGTCGTCACTGGCTCGCCGGCGCAGGCCATCCGCGAGCACTTCGCCGCGACGCGCGCCGACCTCGAAACCGCGACTTCGCTGATCACGCTGCTCGACCCGGCCGGCGTCTGGGCGTCGGCCGTCATCAAGGCGCTCTCGGATGCCGGCGGGCGGCCGATCGAGCGGCTCCACCTGCGGGAGCACTCCACCCTGCGCACGCTGGCCACGATCGAGCGCACGACGCTCGTGCGGCGCCACGAAGACACGCTGCGCGTCTACCACGCCGATGTGCGCGCGCCCGGCAGCGACAACGCCGAGATCCCGATTGCGCTGATGGAGCGCAGCCAGATGACGACCGTGATCATCGGCCCGCTGCAGCCGCACGCGATCGATGGGCTGCTGGCCGCGCTGCACAACGCCGTGATGCTGCCCACCTGGCGCTGCCCGAATCTGTTGTTCATGCTACCGCCCAACGCGGTCTGGATCGCCAACAAGATCGGCGCGATCAGCTGGCCGGCGCGCCTTCATGTGCATGTGTTGAGCGAATCGATGACCGGCGCCTCGGCGGTCTGGAACTCGATGCTCGGCATGTGGAACCACATCAAGGCCCGGCCCGGCTGGGAGCCCGGGACGAACGTCCTGTTGACCGGTGCGGGCGAGTTTCCGATCAAGGTCCGCGACCTCGGCGAGTTCGCGCGCACCGTCGGCATGCCGCGTGCCGCGGGCGATGCCGGAGCGCTGTTCGCGGCCACCACGCTGCCGGGTGCGCCGGCGGTGGCGACGGCGGCACCCGAACCCGCGCCGGCGGTGATGCGGATCAGCCGCATCACACTCGACCCGAACCGCGCCCGCCTCACGCTCGCCGGCATGCTGGCACTCGAGGGCGTGCTCGGGTGTGCCGTCGTCGATGGCACAACCGGCCTGGCGCTGGCGCGCGAAACGCTCGGCGACGCGAGCATCGACATGGACCTGGCCTCCGCCGCCTGCGCGCAACTGCTGCGCGCGCACCGGCAGGCCGCGCGCAGCGTCGGGATGTCGGAGCAAGTCGACGAGATCATCACCAGCGCCGGGCCACGCCAGCAAGTGATGCGCACCGTCTCACGCCACCCCGAGCTGCTCCTCGTCGTGCTGCTCGACAAGCAGCGAACCAACCTGGCGTTGGCGCGCTACCAGCTGATGGAGCTGGAGCGCGGGCTGGTCTAGCTGGGGCACCCAGCGCCGGGGTACCGACGCCACCCGCCGGCCGGGTGCGCGGCCGCTTGGGAGCGGCCCGGCGCTGGCCGCGCTAACGGGCCGTTTCGACGCCGCGGTTCGCGAGCGCATCGGCGCGCTCGTTGCCCGGGTCGCCCGAGTGGCCCTTGACCCAGCGCCATTCCACTTGATGCAAATTGCGCAGCGCATCGAGCCGCTGCCACAGTTCGGCGTTCTTGACGGGCTTCTTGTCCGCCGTCTTCCAGCCGCGCTGCTTCCAGCCGAAGATCCATTCGGTGATGCCCTTGCGCACGTACTCGCTGTCGGTGTGCACTGTCACGTCGCAGGTGCGCTTGAGCGAGTTCAGCGCCTCGATCACCGCGGTGAGCTCCATGCGGTTGTTGGTGGTCAGCGCTTCGCCGCCGAACAGCTCCTTCTGGTGCTCGCCGGTGCGCAGCCACGCGCCCCAGCCCCCGCGGCCGGGGTTGCCCTTGCAAGCGCCGTCGGTGTAAATCGTGACCTGCGGGCGCCGGATGGCCGCCGGTTCGGTGCGCGCCTCGCCTGTCATTCAAATTCCTTCTCGATCGTGTGATGCGTCGCCACCACCGGCGCTGGTGCATGCGCTGCCTTGCGCTGCTCACGCACCAGGCCGACCAGCCGCATGCCGCGCACACGCTTGACCGCGACGACGAAATAGACCGCGCCGAAGACCGGCCACCAGCGTTCGCCGGCGCGCTCCATCCACTCGAAGCGGGTCAACCACTTCTGCGCCGCGACCGGCGGCCGGTAGCAGCCGAAGCGGCCGGCCTCGACTTCGAAGCTGAGCAGCCGCAACCAGTCGCGCAAGCGCCGGTAGCGCATGAACTCGCCGCCGCTGGGCATGAACAGCGGCCGGGTCGAGCGTGGCGCCAGGCGGCGGCCCCAATGGCCCAGGCGCTGCCGCACGCCCCACAGGCTGGCCGGGTTGAAGCCGACGACGACGACACGGCCTTCGGGCACCAGCACGCGCTCGACCTCGCGCAACGCGAGGTGCGGATCGCGCGCCAGCTCGAGCGCGTGCGGCAGCACGACGAGGTCGAGGCTGCTGCTGTCGAATGGCAGCGCGTCGAAGTCGCAATGCAGCGCAATCGCCGTGCGCGGTGGCACCGGGGTGGGTTCGTCATCGAACGCGTCCGGGCTCGTCGCGTCGGTTGCGATCCAGCGGTGCGGCATGCGGTTGCCGCGCAGCGCGTCGAGCTCGGGCAAGCCGAGCTGCAGGGCGTGGAAGCCGAACAGATCGGCCACGGCTGTGTCCAGATGTGTCTGCTCCCAATGCAGAACATAGCCGCCCGCCGGCGTTTTCAGCCAATCGGTCAAACCTATAATCGCGCGTTCCGCCATGAACCTGATTGCCCCGTCCGCCTTCACCGACCACTGCAACCGGATGTGGGTGCTCGCGGAGATTCTAGTGACCCGCCTCCTCACCACTCACCAGGCACACGAATGCGTGTTCAATCCCTTGCGGCAAGTGGCCGATAACGCGGAGGTGCGGAGCGCACGCACGCGCGGCGCCGGTGCCGGCGAACCCCTGGTGGCACGGGCCGCCCTTCGACCATGGAAGAGCGATTTCCAATGATGACCTCCCAACACGGCGGGCTGGGCCGCCTCCTCACGGCTCGCCTGCCGCTGTGCTCGCTGCTGTTGCCCCTGCTGCTCGCCGCCTGCGCCACCACCGGCAACCCGACACCGCCGCCTGACTCACCCGCCTCCGCCTCGGCCTCACCTGTCGCCGAGGCTCCGGTGGCTGCCGTCAGTGCAGCGCTGGCGGCCAGCGCACCCGTCGCCGACGAGGTCGCAGCGGCGCCCGTCGCCGTTGACCCGCTGCGCCCCGAGGTGCGCCTGGACCTCGACGATCGCTCGGCGCAGATCGACCTTTGGTCGCGCGTGCGCCGCGGCTTCGCGATGCCGGACCTCAACGGCGATCTGGTGCGCAACCGCGAGCAGTGGTACGCCACCCGCCCCGACTACGTACAGCGCATGACCGAGCGCGGCGGCCGCTATCTGTTCCACATCGTCGAAGAGCTCGAACGCCGCAACATGCCGACCGAGCTTGCGCTGCTGCCCTTCATCGAGAGCGCGTTCAATCCACAGGCCATGTCCTCGGCCAAGGCGTCCGGCATGTGGCAGTTCATCCCGAGCACGGGCAAGAGTTTCGCGCTCAAGCAGAACGTCTTCCGCGACGACCGGCGCGACGTGCTGGCCTCGACCCGCGCCGCGCTCGACTACCTGCAAAAGCTGTACGGCATGTTCGGCGACTGGCACCTCGCGCTGGCCGCCTACAACTGGGGCGAAGGCAGCGTGCGGCGCGCCATCGTCCGCAACCAGAAGCTGGGCCTGCCGACCGACTACGTCAGCCTGCAGATGCCCAATGAGACGGCCTACTACGTGCCCAAGCTTCAGGCCGTGAAGAACATCGTCGCGCGCCCGGCCGACTTCGGCCTGACCTTGCCCGAACTGCGCAACCACCCGTACTTCCTGAGCGTGCCGATCGAGCGCGACATGGACGTGGCCGTGGCCGTCACACTCGCCGGAATGCCGCTGGCGGAGTTCCAGACGCTGAACCCGCAGATGAACAAGCCCGTGATCCTGGCCGCCGGCACGCCACAGGTGCTGCTGCCCTACGAAAACGCCAACCTGTTCGTGCGCCAGTTGCCGTTGCATCGCGGCCCGCTCGCAAGCTGGACGGCCTGGACGGTGCCGAAGACGGTGCGGCCAGCCGAGGCCGCGCGCCAGGTCGGCATGGACGAAGACCAGATGCGGGAGATCAACCGCATCCCGCCGCACATGCTGGTCAAGGCCGGCTCGACGCTGCTGGTGCCGCGCGGCGAGCACCGCAAGACCGATGTCTCGGTCGAGGTGGCCGACAACGCGACGATGGCGCTGGCGCCCGACGCACCGCCGCCGCGCCGGCTGTCGCTGAAGGCCGGCCGCAAGGACAGCGTCGCCAGCATCGCGAAGCGTTACCGCGTCAACGCGGCGCAGGTCGCGCAATGGAACGGCGTGGGCAAGTCTGCGGCATTCGCACCGGGCCAGACGATCGTCGTGTTCGTCGCCGGCAAAGGCGCGCGCGGCAAGGTGGTACACGCTGGCGCGCGCAGGGGTTCTTCAGCCAAGCACCCGACGCGCACCGCCGCCGCAACGCGCAAGGGCACCGACAAGCACGCGCACGCGCCGAAGGGGCGGGTGCGCGTGGCGCGCAACTGAGAGAAGCGCGTCGACCGCCGGTCAGCGACGGTCCGACAGGGCGTGCGCGATCGTGCCCAGGTCCACGTACTCCAGCTCGCTGCCGATCGGCACGCCTCGGGCCAGCCGCGTCACCCGCAGGCCGCGCGCGCGCAGCGCTTCGGTCAGCACGTGCGCGGTGGCCTCGCCCTCCGCGGTGAAGTTGGTCGCGATGATGACCTCGTCGGTGTGGCCGTCGGTGGCACGCTCGATGAGTTGGTGCGCGCCGATGTCATTCGCGCCGATGCCGTCGAGCGGGCTGATCCGCCCCATCAGCACGAAGTAGAGGCCGCGAAAGCTGCCGGTGCGCTCCAATGCCGCCTGATCGGCGGGCGACTCGACGACGCACAGCAGGCGCGCGTCGCGCGTGCCATCGAGGCAGATCGAGCAGACCGGCGCTTCGGTGAAGGTGTGACAGCGCTCGCAGTGACGCACGTTTTGCATCGCGGCCTGCAGCGATGCGGCAATCCGATGCGCGCCCTCGCGGTCATGCTGCAACAGATGAAACACCATGCGCTGCGCCGACTTCACGCCGACACCGGGCAGGCGTCGCAGGGCCTCGACGAGGGCGTCTACCGAGGGTTCTGCCACGTGTTCAGAACGGGAATTTCATGCCCGGGGGCATCGGCATGCCCGCCGTCAGCTTGCCCATCTTCTCCTGGCTGACCTCTTCGGCGCGGCGCACGCCGTCGTTGAAGGCCGCCGCCACCAGATCCTCGAGCATGTCCTTGTCGTCGGCGAGCAGGCTCGGGTCGATCGTGATGCGACGCACGTCGTGCTTGCAGGTCATGGTCACCTTGACGAGGCCGGCGCCGGACTGGCCCTCGACCTCGATGTGGGCGAGTTCGTCCTGCGCCTTCTTCAGGTTGTCCTGCATCGCCTGGGCCTGCTTCATCAGGCCGGCCAGTTGGCCTTTCATCATCGGGAGTCTCCTTCGGGTTTCAATGAGGTTTGATCGAGCCCGGCACGATGCGTGCGGTCTTGTACTGCGCCATCAGCGCCTGCACCAGCGGGTCGTCGTGAATGATTTGCTCGGCCCGCGCCTGGCGGCGCGCGTGCTCCGCGGCGTCGCGCCGTGCGGGCGAGTCTTCGGCGATACCGGCCTGTACGTCGAGCCGCACCGCGCGGCCGAGCAGCGCGGCGAGCGCGGCTTGCAGCTTCTCGCACGGCGCGTTGGCACGCAGGCTGTCGCGCTCGACGCGCAGGCTGCAGGTGATCGGCGTCGCGGCCTCGTCGAGCGCGACGCACTGCGCCTGCATCGCCAGCTCACGCGCAAATGCGCTGACGCTGCCGGCGTCGCTCATCAGGCGCACGAGTTCGGCCCAGCGTTCGCCGAGCGCGGTCGGCGTGAAAACGACCACCGGCGGCACCGCATACGCGGTGGCCTCGGGCTCGCGCGCCGCGACGGCGACAGGCTCCGGCGGCTCGTCTGCAAACGGCGCGTCCAGCCACGGCGGTGGCTCAGTGGCAGCCACACGCAGTGCAGGCGCAAGCGCGGCGGCCACGGCTGGCGCCTTGGCGGCCACGGGTGATGCGGCGACGGTCGGTGCTGGCGCGCGTACCGGCGCCGCCGCGCCCTTCGGCCGGAATGCCAACATGCGCAGCAGCACCATCACCAGACCGCTGTATTCGTCCGGCGCCAGGCCAATCTCTGCGCGGCCGTGCAGCGCGATGCTGTAGACCAGTTGCGTCTCGTCGGCCGGCAGCAATGCCGACAAGCGTTCGGCCTGCGGCGTGTCCGGGTCGTTCGCATCGAGCGCGTCGGGCACGGCCTGATGCACGGCCATCTGTTGCAGCAGCGCGGCCAGCTCTTCGAGCGCGCCGCTGGCCGAGAGGCCGAGGCCACGCAGCGCGTCCACGGTCGCGACCAGCGCCGCACCGTCGGATGCGGCGAGCGCCTCGATCATGCGCACCGCATGGCCGCGGTCCACTGCGCCGAGCATCTGGCGCACGCCAGGCTCGGTCAGCGCGCCGGCACCAAACGCGATCGCCTGGTCGGTGAGCGAGAGCGCATCGCGCATCGAGCCGCGCGCGGCGCGCGCGAGCAGCCGCAGCGCACCGGGCTCGGCTGCGATGCTCTCGGCCGCCAACACCGCGACGAGGTGCTCCTGCACCGTCTGCGGCGCCATCGGACGCAGGTTGAACTGCAGACAGCGCGACAGCACCGTCGGCGGCACCTTCTGCGGGTCGGTGGTGGCGAGCACGAACTTGAGGTACTCGGGCGGCTCTTCCAGCGTCTTGAGCATCGCGTTGAACGCGGTCGTCGAGAGCATGTGGACTTCGTCGATCATGTAGACCTTGAAGCGGCCGATCACCGGCTTGTAGACGGCCTGGTCGAGCAGCTGCGAAATCTCGTCGACGCCGCGATTCGAGGCCGCGTCGAGTTCCACGTAGTCGATGAAACGGCCGCTGTCGATGTCACGGCAGGCGCTGCACACGCCGCAGGGGTGCGCGGTGATCCCGCCCTGGCCGTCGGTGCCGGTGCAGTTCAGCGACTTGGCGAGAATGCGCGAGATCGTCGTCTTGCCGACGCCGCGCGTGCCCGTGAACAGGTAGGCGTGATGCAGCCTCTGCTGCGTCAGTGCATTGGCCAATGCCCGCACCACGTGCTCCTGCCCGACCAGCGCCTCGAAATTGGGCGGCCGGTACTTGCGGGCGAGGACGACGTAGGTCATGGGCGGATTCTACGAGGGCCGATAATCCCCGCTTCGATCACGCCAGTGCCTTCAGCGACCCCGCGATGAACCCGACTTCCACGACCGCCACGCTCAGCTATGAACAATCCGGCGTCAACTACGACCTGATCGACCCGCTGAAGGTGACGGCGCAGCGCGCCGCCGCGGCGACCGCTGGCCACCTCGCAGCGCATGGCTTCAAGGAAGTCGTGGCGTCGCGCGGCGAGTCGGCCTATGTGGTCGATGTCGGGCCGTTCTACATCGCCAGCATCGTCGAGTGCCTGGGCTCGAAGGCGCTGGTCGCCGACGAGATGCACCGGCTCACCGGCAAGACCTACTACGACAGCATCGCGCAGGACACGATCGCGATGGCGATCAACGACCTCATCACCGTCGGCGCGACACCGCTGGTGGTGCAGGCCTACTGGGGCGCCGGCGGCTCGGACTGGTTCGCGGATGCGCAGCGCGCGCAGGCGCTGGTCGCCGGCTGGAAACGCGCCTGCGACATCTGTCGCGTGGCCTGGGGCGGCGGCGAGACGCCAGCGCTCTCGGGCATCGTCGAGGAAGGCCGGATCGACCTCGCCGCCTCGTGCACCGGCCTGATCAACCCGAAGGAGCGGCTCTCGGTCGGAGACAAGCTCAAGCCTGGTGACGCGATCGTGCTGCTCGCCTCCAGCGGCATCCACGCCAACGGCCTGAGCCTGGCGCGCAAGCTGGTCGAGCGGCTGCCACAGGGTTATCTGACCGAAGTCGCGCCGGGGTTGAGCTATGGCGATGCGCTGCTCGCGCCGACCCTGCTGTATTCGCCCGTCACCGAGGCGCTGTACCAGGCCGGCATCACGCCGCACTACTGCGCCAACATCACCGGCCACGGCTGGCGCAAGCTGCTGCGCCACCCGGCCGAGCACCGCTACCACATCCATGCGGTGCCCGAGGTCACGCCGGTGCTCAAATTCATCCAGCAGCACGCGCGCCAGGACGATCGCGAGGCTTACAGCACGCTCAACATGGGCGCTGGCTTCGCGCTCTTCGTCGCGGCCGAAGATGCGCGGCGCACGGTGGACGTGGCGCGCGCGCAAGGCATGGCCGCACTGATCGCCGGCCAGGTCGAGGCCGGCCCGAAGGAGCTGCTGATCGAGCCGCTGAACATCCGCTTCGGCAACGACGACCTGCAGTTGCGTTGACATGCGCATCGTCACCGATCCGCGCCGCCTGATCGCCGCGCTGATCAGCGCCGCGGCGTTGCTGCTCGTCGGCTGCGCCGGCACGCTGCCGCAGGTCGAGCGCACACCCTCGCAAACGCGCGTCGCGGTGCCCGGCACGGTGCTTGTCGAGGCAGTGCGCGCGGCGCAGCTGCCCGCCGGCGAAGCCGGCGTCTGGCCGCTGTTGCAGGCCAACTTCGCGCTCGATGCGCGCCTCGCGCTGATCGCCAACGCCAGCACCTCGCTCGACCTGCAGTACTACCTGATCGCCGACGACCCGACCGGCCGCGGCATCTTGCGCGCGCTGCGCGAGGCGGCACTGCGCGGCGTGCGAGTGCGGTTGCTGGTCGATGACCTCTACACCAACGACCTCGACCACCTGCTGCTCGGGCTGGCCGCCACGCCCAACGCCGAGGTGCGCCTGTTCAACCCGTTCGTGACGGCGCGCGAATCGTCGCTGCGCCGGCTGATCGCGCTCGCTCGCGATTTCAAGCGGCTCAATCACCGCATGCACAACAAGCTGTTCATCGCGGACGGCACGATGGCGGTCGTCGGCGGTCGCAACCTGGCGGACGAGTACTTTTTCCGCGGCGCCGAGGCCAATTTCATCGACTTCGACCTGCTGCTCGCCGGCAGCGTCGTGCCCGAGCTGAGCGGCTGGTTCGACCTGTACTGGAACAGCACGCCCGTCTATCCGGCACAAGACATCGCGCGCGCCTCGGGCCGCACGCCGCAGACACCGGACGAACTGCTGCAGCGCTTCGACGCCGTCACGCGCGACGATCCGCCGGCGCAGCCGCCCACGGGCGACGACGACTTCGGCGCACCGCCGCTGAGCCGTTCGCTGGCAACCGGCCGCGTCCCGCTGATCGCGGCGCCGGGCAGAGCCTTCGCCGACTCGCCCGACAAGATCGACCCTGCCAACCACCGCATCGCGGCCAGCGACACGCTGACGCACCGCTTCCTGCTGCAGCTGAGCGATGCGCGCCGCCGGCGTGAAACTGCGCGTCGTCACGAACTCGCTTGCGGTCAGCGACGAGCCACTGGTCAGCATCGGCCTTGAGAAGCACCAGACCGAGCTGCTGCAAATGGGCGTGGATCTGTACGAACTCAGCTCGACCCGCCTCAAGCTCGACAGGACGCTGCGCGGCCTGCTCGGCATGTCCACCGGGCGGCTGCATGCCAAGATCGGGCTGATCGACCGCCGCATGGTGCTGGTCGGCTCGATGAACCTCGATCCTCGCTCCGCCAACCTGAATACCGAGATCGGCGTGCGCATCGAGAGTCCGCGCCTGGCCGAGATGATCCTCGGCGGGTTCAAGGTCGACACGATGGCCGGCGTCTACCAGGTCAGGCTGCGGCCCGCTGGCGGCGGCGTGCGCTGGGTCGCTGTGGATGGCGACACCACCGAAGAATCCGATGTCGACCCCGACACCAGCCTGTCGCAGCGCGTGCGGTTGATGCTGCTGTCGTTGTTCGTGCCCGAAAACCAGCTTTAGCTAGAATACGAACCGACGGGCCTCCTCGCATGGAAGCGCGGCCAACCGGGTCAGGTCGGGAACGAAGCAGCCCCAACCGTTGCGACCAGTGCCGAGATCAGGCTCGTCAACCTCATTTCACAGGCGTGGGGTCGACCTGGGCCGGCAGTTCGGGCGCCGACGTGCGCGTACTCGCCGGCACCGGCGTGCCCTTGCGCAGTGCCTCGCGCGCCGCCTGCAGTGCGTCGTTCAAATCCTTGCTGTTGATGTTCAGCGCGCGCGCATAGCGCATCGCCACCTGGTTGATCGCCGTGACGGCGCGTGCGCCGGTCAGAACGCTCACCACATCGACGGCCTCGTTTGCCGCGCTCGCCGTGAGACGCAGCACTTCGGCATCGGAGTCGGGCTTGCGCACCGCCGCATCGGTCGGCAGGCGCCGCGCCATGTGCATCACGTCATCGCCCAGGCCCCATTGGCGTTCGACCGCGACGCCCATCGATTCGATGTCGACGCCCAGCACCGCGAACGCGGCTGCCGTCTCGCTCAGGCCCGGCTGCTCGGGCGCGCCGGTCTCGCGGTTCGCCGGGTTGGGCGTCATCAGCTGCTGAATCTGCTCGGCTTCGTCGGCGAAGTGGTAGCGAACCATCAGGCGCCCGAGGTTCTGCAGCATGGCGATCAGGTACACGACCTGCGCGTCATAGCCGGCCGGGCGCAGCGCCTGCGCCGTGTGGCCGACCAGCCGCACTCGGTCGAGCGTCGCCTGCAATGCCGCAGCCTGGATTTCATTGAGCGGGCCTGGCCAGGCCCGCAAGGTGTTGGCGGCGAGCCGCACACCGTTGACGCCGATCAGCGAGATGATCCGCCGCAAGGTCAGCACCGGGCCGTTGCCCTGGATCTGCGTGCCCTGCACCTGCGCCGAGTTCAGCGTGCGCAGCAACTCGAAGCTGAGCGCCATGTCGTCGAGCACCTGGTCGGCGATCTCGTCGGTGCGCTGGCCCTCCAGGCTCGTGACCCGCGCCACGCGAGACGCCAGCCCGGGCAAGGCCGGCAGATGGCCGACGCTGCGCAGGCGATCGACCAACAGGCCGAGCGGGCCGCCGCCGTCTTGCGATTGCGCGTCGAGCCAGCCGGCGAGCGCGCCCAGCAAGGTTCGGGCATTTTGATAGCGCAACCGCTCCTGGCCGGAGGTGCAGCGGTTCGCGATCGCACGCAGCGCGTCCGGGATCGGCAGCGGCGTGCTCCATGGCAGGCGCACGAGTTCGCGGCCCTGTGGCGCCATGCGAGCGATCGCGAGCGTGGTGTCGGGTTGATCGAGCGGCGCCTGGCCGGTCAGCAGGTGGTGCAGCAACAGGCCGCAGGCGAGCAGGTCGCGCGCCGCGGCGGCGCGCTGGGCGCGCAACTCGCCGGTGTCCATCGCCATCGTGCGCTCGTTCGAGCGCGCGGTCGCCTCGACACGCTGGGCGCGTGCCGCATCGCCGGCCCCGGCGAGCGCCATCAGGCGCACACCGCCGCGCTCGTCGATCAGCATGTTGTGCAGCTGCGGGTCGAGGTGCGGCACACCAGCCTCGTGCGCAAACGCCAACCCCTGCAGCAGATCGCACAGCCAGCCGACGACCTCCTCAGGCGTCGGGTTCGGATGCTCAGCGACCCACTCCTTGAGCGTGCTGCCCTGCGCGCGCTCCGTCGAGATGAAGGGCCAGTGATCCTGCACACCGATTTCCGCAGCGTGGGCGAGGTTCGGATGATCGAGGCGTGCCGCGAAGCGTGCGTCGCGCAGCCAGTGCGCAAGCGCGGCCGCGTCGGGCGGCTGCAGGCGCGGCATGGTCAGCATGACTTCGCTGCCCGCCGCCGGGTCGAACGCCAGCCACACCATCGTGCCGGCGCTCTTGCCCAGCAGCTGGCGCAGCTCGAATCGGCCGAACAGCCGGGTGGGGCTCGTGGAAGCGGTGGGCAAGGCGTGGGCGACCATCAGCAGGCAGGTGAAGTTGTCCGATTGAAACCTGCCGCGCACACGCCCGGTGCGTCGATGAGCCGGCGCATTGCCGGCCAAATATCGGGATCGGGCGGGTCAGCCGATCTCTATCACCGTGCCGCCGCCGGTGATGAAGGCGCAGCGCACAGAGGCTTCGGGCTGCAGTTGCTGTACCGCGTCGCGGTAGCGCAGCAGCTGCGCGCGGTAAGCCTCGAGCTCCTGCGGCGCGTGGTTGAGCTTGTAGTCGAGCACCCACCAGGCGTCGGTCAGCTGCACCAGCCGGTCGATGCGCAGCACCTCGCCGTCCACGCTCACCGGCACCTCGTTGCCGGCCCAGCGCAGCGCAGCGCCGTCGAAGAAGCGCGCGGCCTCGGCGCTTTGCAGGATGCGGTGGGCGAGCTGCGCGGTGGCTTCAGGCCCCGTATCGAACTCGATCGCGGCAGCGTGGGCGAGCGCATCGACGGATCCCCCGTTCGACGCACCGGTGGCCCACTCCAGCGTCCGGTGCACGGCCTTGCCGAGGCGTGTCGCGTCTGTGTCGAGGCTGCGCTCATCGGCGGCAGCGGGTGCGCGCGGGGGCAGCGGCGCGATCACTCGCAGCGTGACCGGTCCGGTGCTGGTCGGCGCAGCGAACGCCTCCGGCGTGTCCTGCCTCGGCCAGGGTGCGGCCAACGTCTCGACGCGCTGCCACCAGCTCGGAACCGCCGCGGCGCGCGACGGCTCGGTCGCGCTGAACACGAGCCGCTGCTTGGCGCGCGACATCGCCACGTACAGGCCGTTGAGCTCCTCGCGCCGGCGTGCCTCCACCTCCGTGGCGAGCAGCAACTTCAGCGACGGCGCGCAGGCCGCCTCCGAGTAGACGAACGCGCATCGAAGCGGCACCTCGGCCTCGACCGGCCAGTCGATCAGCAAGGTCGCGGTGTCGGGGTTCTTCGGCTGCGGATCGGCGTCCATCACGAACACGGCCGCGGCCTCCAGGCCCTTCGCGCCATGCACCGTCAGCAACTGCACCGCGTCGGCCTGGCGCGGCGCGCCGACCTTGATCGCGCGCCGCTTCAGTGCCCGCACGAAGTTGTACGGCGTGGCGTAACGCGCACCGTCCAGCATCAGCGCCTGCGCCAGCACCGCGTCGATCGCCGCCAGCGCCGCCGTGCGCCGAACCGCGGGCACGGTCGCGGCGACACGCTCGCGCAGCTCGCCCTCATGCACGATCCGGTCCAGCAGATCGTGCGGCGGCAGCCGCTGGGCGGCCGCCCGCCAGCGCGGCAGCCACTCGCGCGCTCGTTGCATCGCGGCGCTGAGCGGCGCCGCGGCAGTGGTTTTGTCATCAATCAGTGCCGACCACCAGTTGCCGTCTTGCGCGCGCTGCGCGAGCGCGATGAGGTCGTCGTCGCCGGCACCGAACAGCGGGCTGCGCAGCGCCTGCGCCAGCGACAGCCGGTGCGCCGGCGAGACCAGCGCGTCGAGCAACGCGACGAGGTCGCGCGCTTCGGGTGCGTCCATCAGCAGCGTCTCCTCGACCGCCGCGTAAGGCACGTCAACGTGCCGCAGCGCCTGCGCCACCAGCCGCAGCGATTCGCGCTTGCGGCTGAGCACGAAGATCTCGGCCGGCCGCAGCGCCTGAGTGACGACAAGGCCGTGCACCGCCCGCGCGACGAGCGCGGCCTCGCGCTCGCGCAACACCTCCTCGGGCTCAATGCGTGGCGTGGTCAGGCTGTCGCGCCATTCGGCCGCGAGCATCGCCGCGCCGCGTGGCGCGCGCGGCGGCCGCGGCACGCGCGGCAACATGAACACGCCAGCGCCCGGCGTGCTCGCGATTTCGGTGGTGTGGGCGCGGTAGCCGCTGAACTCGCCCTCGGCTTCGGCGCGCGCGAACACGGCGTTCAGCGGCGCCAGCACCTCGGGGGCGTTGCGGCGCGTGTGGTCGCAGGCGAGCGCGTCGCCGCCGAGCGCCTGCGCAACGAACGCGCGCGCCGCCTCGAACACGCGCGGCTCGGCGCGCCGAAAGCGGTAGATGCTTTGCTTCGGGTCACCGACGATGAACAGGCTCAGGCCACGCTGCCCGCTCGCCCCGCCACCGGCGCCGGCATAGCCCGAAAGCCACGCATGCAGTGCATGCCATTGCAGCGGGCTGGTGTCCTGGAACTCGTCGATCAGCACATGGCGGATGCGCGCATCGAGTCGCTCCTGGACCCAGGCCGCGAGCGTCGCGTCGCGCAGCAATGCCAGGCCGCAGCGTTCCAGGTCGGCCATCTCGATCAGGCCGCGGCTGCGCTTGTACGCCGCGAGCTCGGCGAGCAGCACGCGCGACAGCCGCACCATGCCCAGGTGTTCGAGGTGCGCATCGAGCTGGTGAACCTGCGCGGCGATATCGTCCAGGCCGCTCTGCACGGCCCGCAGCAGCTCCAGATCGCCCAGCTTGCGCGGCTCGTCCTTCTGCGTGAACAGCGCCGCGCGACAGGCCGCGAACGCCGTCTGCGCGTCGGCCCGTTCCAGCGCGGCGACCACGCCGGCCGCGGCCTCGCGCGCACGCGCGCCGCCGAGCGCGAGCGCCGCGGCCAGATCGCCCAGCAGCGCGCGCCACGGCGGCGTGTGCAGCGCCTGCGCCGGATGTGCGGGCGCGCCGGGCGGGGCCTCGACGCTGGTCTCGAGCACGCCGGCCGCGTCCGCGAGCTCGAATTCGACGCGCTTGGCCCACACCGCATCGAACCATGCGCGCGCCTGGTGGCGACCGCGCTGCGCGATCAGCTGCGTGTGATCCGCCCGCAGTGTTGCGTCGCGCAGGATCGCGGCGTGGAATCGCCGGAAGACCTCGGGTTGATGGTCCGTCAGGTCTTCGATCAGTTCCATGTCGGCCTGCAGACCGAGCTCGTTCAGCAGCTCCAGCGGTGCGGCGCGCAACAGCTGCGCGAACCAGGCGTGGAAGGTGCTGACCTGCACCGCGCGGCCCTCGCGCAGCACGCGCTCGTGCAGCGCCGCCAGCGGCAGCGCGAGCTGGCTCGCCCGCGCTTCGGGCACGCCGCGCTGCACCAACGCCTCGATGCGTGCGGCGTCCGATGTGCCCGGCGCGGCGAACTCTCGCAGCCATTCGTTGAGGCGGTCGCGCATCTCGCCCGCGGCCTTGCGCGTGAACGTGATCGCGAGAATCTCCTGTGGCGCGGCGCCTTCCAGCAAGGCGCGCAGGATGCGCGAAACCAGGATCCAGGTCTTGCCGGCACCGGCGCAGGCTTCGACGACGACGCTGCGCTGCGGGTCGCAGGCGAGCGCGTAAAACGCCCCGCGCGCGATCAGTCGGCCGTTGGCTTCGTAGGCAGCGTGCGTCACGATTCGGCCCAGTCATCGCGCCGGCACACGCCGCGCGCGGCGCAGTGCTCGCAGGTCGCGCCCTCGCCGAGCGCTGGCAGGCCGGCGCCGGCGCGCAGGCGTTGCAGGTCGTGCGCCAGGCCGTTGAGCAGCGCAGCGGCGCTGGCCTCCACGTCGGGGTGCGGCACTTCGTCGATGCCCTTGGTGCCATCGACTGCGACGTAGCTCGCGGTCAGCGGCAACGCCGTCTGCGTGCGCATCAGCGCCGCGTAGAACGCGAGTTGTGTGTCTTCGAGCGGCTCCTTGACCTTGACCTTGAGACCAGCCACGCCGCCGGTCTTGTAGTCGATCAGCTGCAGCCCGCCGCGAACCTCGTCGATGCGGTCGATGATACCGCGCAACTCGATGCCGCCGAGTTCGGGCGGCGCCGCGTCGATCGTCACCTCGCCGCGCTGCCAGCGTGCACCCACCGCATCGCGCTCGTGCAGCCATTCGATGTAGCGCGGCGCGAAGCTGGCGAAGGAGGCGGCGAACGGCAGGAAGTCGGCCTCGACCATATTGACGGCGTCGCGGCGTGCGTTGGCCAGCTGCTTCAGGCGCGCGACCTCGATATCGAAAGCGTCCGGCGCGGCTCGGCTCGTGTGGAAATCGAACAGCACCGCGTGCAGCCAGGTGCCGTAGTCGCGCTTCTCGATCTCGCGCTCCAGCTCGTCGTCCTCGCGCAGCCGCAGCAGGTTGAGCGCGAAGAAGCGGTACGGGCAGGCACGCAGCGCCTCGCAAGCGCTCGCCGACAGGCGCGCCGGGAGCAGCTCGGCTGCCGCAGGCGCGCTCATGCGGATCGGCGTCGGCGTCAGCGCCAGATCGATGCGCGGATCGCGCCACGGCGTCATCGAAGCGCCGCGCGCGGCGAGCGCGAGCGACAGGCGCTCGACCAGCGGGCTGTCGGCGAGCGGGTCGCTGCCGTCGAGGCGGCGGCGCAGCAATGTGACCTGCGGTGCGGCCAGCACCTGCGCAAATGCGAGCAGTTCCGCCGTGCGCCGCTGCGCAATCGTGGGCAGGCCGAGCGTGGCTGCGAGCGTGTCGCCGAGCAGCGGGTCGGGCGCCGGCATCGCGCCGAGGTGGCGGTCGTCGGCGCCGGGCAGCACCAGCGCGGCGAACGGCCGCAGCATCGCGCGTGGCAGTGGCGTGATGACGACCTGGGCTGGCCCGTCGCCGGTTTCGGGCGGCAGGAAGGAGGCCTGTTCGAGCACGCGATCGATCCAGTCGCGAAACCCGTCCGCGCTCATCACCACGTCGCTCACCGGCCCCGCCACGCGCAACTGCGCAAGCACCTGGCGACCCGCCGCGTCGGCCTGCAGCAAGGCCAGCGCACCGCAGCGTTCGAGCGCGTGCGCGAGCGTCGTCAACCACACGACCAGCGGCTGGCGCGCCGGCGCGGCCAACGGGGCCAGCACCTCTGCCGCCTCGGCCCACAGTCGCGCTGGCGCGGCGTCGAGCGTGGCCCGCGCCAACGCCGCAACGCGCGCGATCTGGCCACGTCGGCAGACGGCTTCGAGCGCGGCCAGCGCGCTGCCGTCGTCGGCCTGCGCCCAGCGCGTGCCGCTCTTGAGCCAGTCGAGCAGCGCATCGGTACCGGCGTCCGGGCGGGCCGCCATCAGCAGGCCCATGACCTGCGCCGCCACGCGCGTGGTCGACAGCGTCCAGCCGGTTTCGTCGAGCAGCGCGACCTGCTGTCGTTCCAGCAAGGCGCGCACGCGCCGCACCAGCAGGCGGTCCTGTGCGATCAGCGCGACCGGTAGCTCGCCGCGCCGCACATGCTCAAGCACCTGTGCGGCGGCGCACTGGGCTTCGTGCTCGAAGTCGTCGCAGAGCGCGAATGCGGGAGCGCAATGCGGTGCGAGCTTCGCGAAGAGATCGTGGGCGGCCGCATCCGCGTCGATCACCAGGCACGGCACCACGGAAGCCGCCATCAGCCTGTCGGTGAGCGCCTCCTCGCCGCCCGCCTGCAACGCGATCCACGCCCCAGGCGCGGGCGTGACGAACAGCGCGTCGGTCGCCGGCGCAGGCGCCAGAACGGCCCACTCCAGCGCGACGCGCGCCAGCACACGCTCGCTCGCACCCGGGCCGGCGAGCGGTATCAGCGCTTCGCGGGCAGCGGCCCAATGCGCGGGCCGCTCGGCAGGCGGCAGCTCGAACGCGGCACGCGCGAGTGCCTGTGCCGTCGTGGCCACTGCCTTTGCCGCTTGATCGAAGCCGCGCGCATCGCGTCGCGCCCACGCCGCGCCCCAGGGCTGCGAACGCAGCAAGGCGGCGGCGCTCAGCGCATCGACGGCGGCATCGAAGCTGATTTGCCCGCGACCGGCCGCCGCGGCTGGGCCGAGGCTTGCGGCCAGCGTCCGGGTCGTCTCGATGCGCGGCTGCCAGCCGCCCGCGCGGGCAAACGCGCGCCGCGCTGGCGGCAGCAACTGCGCGAACGGCAGCAGCACGATGACGTCGCGCAGCGAGACGCCCTGGTTGCGCGCCCAGGCTGCGGCGGCGCCCGCGACACGATCCCAGCGATCCCCGCCGGCAACATCGTTTTCAAGGGGTTGCCGCTCTATCGTTGCCATAGGAATGAAGACGGCCGGGAGCGGCCGCAGGGCCACCGGAAGCGGGGCGATGTGTCAGAATGATTGTGCCTTGCCATCCACGTCAAGCGGTGGCGAATGAAAGACCACCCATGAGCAGCGAACTGATCAAACACACCTCCGACGCCTCGTTCGACACCGACGTGCTGAAGTCGAGCAAGCCGGTCCTCGTTGATTACTGGGCCGAATGGTGCGGCCCGTGCAAGATGATCGCGCCGATCCTCGACGAAGTCTCCAAGGACTATGGCGACCGCCTGCAGATCGCCAAGATGAACGTCGACGAGAACCGCGACGTGCCGGCCAAGTTCGGCATCCGCGGCATCCCGACGCTGATGCTGTTCAAGGACGGCCAGCTCGCGGCGACCAAGGTCGGCGCCCTGTCGAAAGCCCAGTTGACCGCGTTCCTCGACGGTCATCTATAATTCTGCTAAACGCGGCTGGGGCCGGCGCTTTATCCAAGCCGCCGGTTTCTGCCGTCAGAGATTTGCCACCACGCCCTGAGGCAGGCTGATACAGCTGGCCCCAACGCCCGACCCGGCGGCGCGAGGATCCTGCACCCCACTCCCGTTGTTCATTGCTCGCTCCTTTTGCGAGCCTGCGCGCCGTGCCCGGCGCGAGGCTGCCGCTCATATCACCCCAGGGTCTTTCGCCCATGCATCTGTCAGAACTCAAGTTAATCCACGTCTCGGAGCTCATCACGATGGGCGAGGCGCTGGAGATCGAAAACGTCGCCCGCATGCGCAAGCAGGAG
>CAXTSS010000031.1:0-27424 GCA_964247075.1 uncultured Rhizobacter sp.
GTGAGAGGGAATCCAATGCACCCGCGTAAGCCCCCAAAGCAAGCCCAATCTAGGCGCAAGGCGGAGTCGGGGTGGGGCCCCGACGAGCATTTGCAACGACGAGTGGGTTTGCTTTGGGGGCTTACCCGAAGGGCCGGGGTACCCAAGGGTGCTGGCGGGTGTTGCGTTGCTTGCCTGGGCGCCAGCCCAGGCCGCGCGACGCGCCTACGCCAGCGCCCTTGGCCACCCCGGCGCGGGTGCATTGGATTCCCTCTCACACTCTCAGCTCAAGTTCTGTGATGGCGCGCCGATAGCGTCATTGCAGGTTCCAGTGAACGCTGCGTTTTTCTTGCTAGTCTCCTCCTGGCACCTTCGTGTGTCTTTCAAGCGGGTCCTTCGGGGCCCGTTTTTTTTCGCCGGTGCCGGCGGGGTCGGTCAGGCTTGCGGCTGGAACACGGTCGAGAACGTCACCGGCACCGTGCCGACGATGTTGGGCAGCGCCATCAGCAGGCGCAATTGCTCGATGCCGCCGGCGAGGTCGAAGTCGCTTGCGCTCACGAGCACGGGTGAGCGCGTCGAGACCATCAGGCGGTCGTTCTTCAGGCGCACCACGCGCAGCGCCGCGGTCACATCCCGCGTCTTGCCGTGAATGCCGAGCTTGCCGGCGACGTCGATGTCGAGGCTCTCGCCGGTCGCGAGCGCGCCGACCTTCTTCAGGTCGACCGAGGTCTCGAACGTCGCGGCCGGGAAGCGCGCGATCTCGAACAGCAGGGTCTGCATCCGCTCGTTGCGTAACGGCACCTGCGTCTCCACGCTCGCCAGATCGACGGCCAGCGAGACCGCCCCGCCCGGCGCGATGCCGCCGTCGAGCCGGGTGAACTTCTGCGTCTCGGCGACGTTCGTGTTCTTGGTGGTCACGAAGCGCAGCTCGGAGGCGCCGTTGTCGACCTTCCAGGCCGGGCTTGGCTTCGGCCCGCCGGAGCAGCCAACGACCGCGCCGGTCAGTGCAATGGCGAAGACGCCGACCAAGAGGCCGTTCGCGAAGGCGTGGGGTACTGCCATGATGGCTTCCTCAAGAGTTTCGACGAGCCGCGTCAGCGGCGCCTACCAGTTCGTCGCGACGAACTTGTTGCCGGCCGCCTGGTAGCGTTCGATCGCCGTCTTCAGATCGGTGTACTGCTCGCACTTCGACGCGCACTCGGTCGCAAGCGTTGCCAGCCGCGCCTGCGCCTTGTCGAGCTCGCCCTTCATCAGGTAGAGCTCGCCCGAGTATTCGAGCGTGTCGCGGTGGTGCGGGTCGATGCGCAGCGCTTCGTCGTAGTACTTTTCCGAGGCGGCGAGGTCGGGCGTCTTGCCCTTGCGCAACGAGTAGCCCATCAGGTTGTTCCACTCGGCGCTGCCGGTGTCGTTGACGCGCTTGAGCGCATCGATCGCGGCGGGCCACTGTTTCGCGGTGATCTGCTTGCGTGCCTCGGCGAGTTTGTCGGCCGGCGCGGCCACGGCGGCCTTGGCCGCAGGCGGCGGCGCCGGCGTGTCGGCGGCGCGGGCTTCATGCCAGACGACGGCGGCGGCGGTCAGCGCAAGGAGGTGGATGACTCTGGTCTTCATGATGGTCCTTTCGGGGTGGTGGGTGAACACGGCTCCAAATCACTTACGAGGTGGGTGCCGAAACGGATCGCCTCGCCGGGGAAAATTTTTTCGTGACATCACGGCGTGCGGTGCCGCGTGTTACCAGACCTTGACGCAGTGGCCCTTGAGCACGAACGCACCCGATGGCAGCGTTCCTGGTTTTGCCTCTGCACCCTCGAAGCTGAGAGCGATCTGCGAGACGTTCGCGAACAGCTTCTCCGAGGTGTCGGGCAAGGGGCTGCGGGCCGAGCCCGCCTTGGGCAGCACGCCGATCGGGAACGGCGCGGCGCCGTTCTTCGGCACCGCCCACAACTGCGCCACCTGCCCGTTCGGCACCTCGATCGGCTGCAGCAGCTTCATCGTCAGGTGGCGGCCCTGGCGGCGCGAGCTTACCACCAGCACGGGCTTGTCGGTCTTGTCCGTCAGCAGGCCGATGTAGCTTGGCGAGACGGCATCCACCACCGGCTCCAGGCCGACCGCCCCCGGCTGCAGCCGCACGAACGAGAAGCACAGCAGCACGCCGGCCAGCGCGCCGGCGAGCGTTCGGCCCGAAAGCCAACCGAGCAGCGTGTGCCAGGCGCCGCGGCCGGGTTCGGTCAGCGCATGCGCGGTTCCGGCGGCGTCGGCGAACAAGCGGCGCTCGATGCCGCGCCAGTTTGCCGCTGGCGGCGGCATCGGCACGACGGCCAGTTCGAGTACCGATAGGCGCTCGCGCCAGACATCGACGGCCATCGCGGCCGCGCGCGACGCGTGCAGCACGCGCTCGAAGCGGCGGCGCGCCGGGCCGGCGAGCGTGCCGAGCGCGTACTCGCGGGCAAGCCGGTCGAGGCGTTCGGGCAGCAGGTAGTTCATGGTGTCTTGACGCCCGCCGCTTCGAGGCACGACTTGAGCTGGTCGAGCCCGCGCCGCACCCAGCCCTTGGCCGTGCCGAGCGGCACGTCGAGCATCGTCGCGATGTCGGTGTGAACCATGCCGCGGTAGTAGGCGAGGGCGAGCGCCTGTCGCTGCGCCGCAGAGATCTCCTGCATGCAGCGGTCGATCTTGCCCTTCACGAGGCTCTCGGCGAGCAGGCGGTCGGGCTCGCCATCGCGGTTCGCGGCGACGTTCAGGGTCTCGTCGTCGATCGGGCTCGTCGTGGCGGCTTCGGTCTTGCGCGAGCGCAGCAGATCGATCGACTTGTTGCGCACCACGTTGATCATCCAGGTCATCGGCGAAGCCGCCATGGCGTTGTAGCTGGCCGCGTTCTGCCAGATGTTCACGTAGGCCTCCTGCAGCACCTCGTCGGCGCGGCCTTCGTTGCGCAGGATGCGGAACGACACCGAGAACAGGTGCGCGCAGGTCGCGGCATAGAGGCTGCGGAAAGCCGCCCGGTCGTGGAGCGCCACACGTGCGAGCAACTCCGGCAGGTTGTTGTCGAGGTGCATGGGGGTGCCGATGGAGGATGCCCGCCGATTCTAGGGTTGCCCATACCCCACTTACGAGGCGGGGCCGCAAACGGACTCCGGGAGACGTGGCGCCGCGCCCAAGGGAAAGAATGGCAGGCGAAAGCCGGCCTGTTGTGGGCACCGGGGGTGCCGCCGCATCGGCAGACTCAAGTCACGCGGCGTCGGGTCGATAAAGCGTCAGGCAAGGCTCGCCGCCATCGGCGCGCCGCACACACTCGGGTCTTCATACCATGTTCGTACTCGTCGGCTGGGGCTTGGCACTGGCTTGCATCTTCGGGGTCTACATCGTCCACGGCGGCAATATCGGCGTGATCCTGCACGCCTTGCCGTTCGAGCTGATCACGATCCTCGGCGCCGCGCTCGGCGCGTTCCTGGCCAACAACCAGATGAAGGTCATCAAGTCCTCGCTGGCCGGTCTGGGCAAGTGCTTCAAAGGCAGCAAGTACAGCAAGGCGCGCTACATGGAAATGATGGCGCTGCTCTACGACATCCTGCAAAAGGCCCGCAAGGAAGGGCTGATGTCGATCGAGAAGGACGTCGAAGACCCGCACAGCTCGGCGATCTTCCAGAAGTACGCGGTCGTCGGCAACGACCACCACGTGGTCGAGTTCATCACCGACTACCTGCGGATGATGGTCTCGGGCAACCTCAACGCCCACGAGATCGAGAGCCTGATGGACAGCGAGATCGAGACGCATCACAACGAGGAGCACGCGGCCGTCGCCGCGATCGCACGCCTGGCCGGTGGGTTGCCGGCGTTCGGCATCGTTGCGGCGGTGCTGGGCGTGGTCAACACGATGGGCTCGGTCGGCCAGCCGCCGGCGGTGCTGGGCGGGATGATCGGCTCGGCGCTGGTCGGTACCTTCCTCGGCATCCTGTTGGCCTATGGCTTCGTCGAGCCGCTCGGCGGCTTGCTGGAGCAGAAGGTCGAGGACGGCTCGAAAGAGCTGCAGTGCATCAAGACCACGCTGCTCGCGAGCATGCAGGGTTACGCGCCGCAGGTCGCCGTCGAGTTCGGCCGCAAGGTGCTGTATTCGGGCGATCGTCCGACGTTTGCGGAACTCGAAGGCCACGTCAAAGGCAAGAAGTAATCATGTCCGGTGACTCGAAAAAGCTCCAGCCGATCATCATCAAGAAGATCAAGAAGGGCGGCCACGGTCACCATGGCGGCGCCTGGAAGATCGCCTACGCCGACTTCGTGACCGCGATGATGGCGTTCTTCCTGCTGATGTGGCTGCTCGGCTCCACCAGCGAAGGCGACAAGAAGGGGATTGCCGACTACTTCGGCTCGCCGCTCAAGGTGGCGATGGGCGGTGGCAGTGGCTCGGGCGATTCGTCGAGTGTCGTCAAGGGTGGCGGCACCGACCTCACGCGCACCGGTGGCCAGGTCAAGCAGGGCGACGTCGATGCGCAGCGCCGCACGATGCAGCTCAAGGCGCTGAAGGCGGACCAGCGTCGTGCCGAAGCGGCGCGTCTCGAATCGCTGAAGAAGAAGGTCGAGAACGTGCTCGCCGCGAATCCGAAGCTCGCGGCCATGAGCTCGCA
This sequence comes from uncultured Rhizobacter sp., assembly GCA_964247075.1. Classification (GTDB taxonomy): domain Bacteria; phylum Pseudomonadota; class Gammaproteobacteria; order Burkholderiales; family Burkholderiaceae_C; genus LMDS01. The sequence goes on from CAXTSS010000031.1 coordinate 4,599, forward strand.
GATCCGCCTCGAGATGACGCGCGACGGCCTGCGCATCCAGATCGTCGATGAACAAAACCGCGCGATGTTCGACAGCGGCAGCGCCATCGTCAAACCCTATATGCGCGAGCTGTTGCGCGAGATCGGCTCGGTGCTCGCCGAGGTGCCGAACCGACTGACGCTCGAAGGCCACACCGATGCCCAGCCCTTCGGGGCCGGCGAGCGCGGCTACAGCAACTGGGAGCTTTCGAGCGACCGCGCCAACGCCTCGCGCCGCGAGCTCGGCCAGGGCGGCTTGCCGGACGATCGCGTGCTGCTGGTGCAGGGCCTGGCGTCGAGCGTGCTGTTCGAGCCGGCCGACCCGGTGAGCCCGGTGAACCGGCGCATCAGCATCCTCGTGATGAACCGCGATGCCGAAGACCGACTGCTGCGCGTCACGATCGACGAGCCTGAGCCGGTTGAGCCGGCACCGGCCGCCTCCACGCCAGCGACATGAAGTTCCTGCTGGTCGCCGACTTCTCGACGATGCGTCGCGTCTTGCGCGGCCTGCTGAAGGAGATCGGTCATGCCGATGCCGAGGAGGCCGAGGACGGCGCCGCCGCGCTCCGCATGCTGCGCGGCGGCGGCTTCGACTTCATCGTCAGCGACATCCAGATGCCGGTGCTGAACGGCTTCGAGCTTCTCGCCGCCGTCAAGGCCGACGAGAAGCTCAAGCGCCTGCCGGTGCTGCTGGTGGCAGCCGAGGCGCGCAAGGAGGACATCCTGCGCGCGGCCCGGGAAGGCGCTGCCGGCTACATCGTCAAGCCCTTCACGCGGGCGACGCTGGAAGAGAAGGTGCTGAAGATCATCAAGACGATCGGGGCCACAGCGTGAGCCACTGAACGCCGATCACTTCGGCAGCAGCACCTTGTCCACGACGTGGATCACGCCGTTGGACTGGATCACGTCGGCGATGGTCACGTTGGCCGAGCCGCCGCTTTCGTCCATCACGGTGACGCCGGTGGCGGTGGCCATCGCGGTCAGCGTGCCGCCCGAGACGGTCTTCAGCATCGCCTTGCCGCCGCCGTCCATCACCGCCTTCTTCAGCGTGGCGGCGTCGACCTTGCCGGCGACCACGTGATACGTCAGCACCTTGGTCAGCGCGGGCTTGCTCTCGGGCTTGAGCAGCGTGTCCACGGTGCCGGCCGGCAGCGCGGCGAACGCGGCGTTCGTCGGCGCGAACACGGTGAACGGGCCCGGGCCTTTCAAGGTTTCAACCAGGCCGGCGGCCTTGATGGCGGCCACGAGCGTCGTGTGGTCTTTGGAGTTGACGGCGTTGTCGATGATGTCCTTGGAAGCGTACATCGGCGCGCCGCCGACAGTGACCTGGGCAAAAGCCGAGCCGGCCGAAAGGGTGGCGACCGACATCACGGCGGCCACGACGAGGGAAGAAAGCTTGAACGAGTTCATGACAGGGTTCCTGTTTGGGTGGGTAAAAGTGACGCGGCATCTGGCTGCGTGAAACCCCATACGCGGCGCCGGCGTGACCGGATGCACGGCCCGCGCTGACTCGGAATTGACCCGGATTCGCCCCGCTGATCCCGCGCAAGTTCGCGGCTCGCCCCGGAACAATCACGCAGCGCCACGTCACGGCGCTCCGACATGGCCGAGCAGAGTTCACAAGACCGCAACCTACCCGCCTCGCAACGCAAGCTGAACAAGGCGCGCGAGGAAGGTCAGGTCGCGCGCTCGCGGGACTTCGGCCACTTCGCCGCGATCGCCGCCTGTGGTGCGCTGCTCGCGGCGTTCTCGCCGCTCGCCGCCGACTGGCTGCAGCAGACACTGATGACCGGTCTGCGCTTCGACGCCAGCGCGGTGCACAACCCCGGCCTGATGGGCGAGCGCCTGGGCGAGATGACGATCCGCCTGGTGTTCGTCATCGTGCCGTTCGGCGCCGCGATGATGGCGGCGGCGCTGGGCGCGGGCATCGTGATCGGCGGCTGGAACTGGACGCTGACGCCGCTGCTGCCGAGATTCGGCAAGCTCAACCCGCTCACCGGCGTCAAGGGCATCGTCTCGAAGGACAAGCTGATCGACGCGATGAAGGGCAGCGCGCTGGCGCTGATCCTCGGTGCGATCGGAGCGCTGTTCCTGAAGGCGCACATCGACGAGTTCACCGCCGCGATGGCGATGCCGCTGCCGGCCGCGATCCGCACGCTTTCGGGTGCGATGCTCGGCGGGCTGACCCTGCTGTTGCTTGCGCTGGCGGTGTTCGCGATGATCGACGTGCCGCTGCAGCGCTTCCAGCACGCGCAGCGCCTGAAGATGAGCCACCAGGAAATCAAGCAGGAGCACAAGGAGCTCGAAGGCAACCAGGAGATCAAGGCCAAGGTGCGCGCCCGCATGCGCGAGATGACGAAGCGCCGCATGCTCGCCGCGGTGCCCCAGGCCGATCTGGTGGTGATGAACCCGACCCACTACGCCGTCGCGCTCAAGTACGACGACAAGAAGATGGGTGCGCCGCGCGTCGTCGCGAAGGGCGCCGACCTGCTCGCGATGACGATCCGCGATCTGGCCAAGGACTCGAAGGTGCCGGTGCTGCAGGCGCCGGTGCTGGCGCGTGCGCTGTACGCCCACGCCGAACTCGACCGCGAGATCCCGGCGGCGCTGTTCGCGGCGGTTGCGCAGGTGCTCGCCTACGTCTATCAGCTGCGGGCGGCACTCGCCGGGCAGGTGGCGATGCCGGCCGACTTGCCCGAGCTGAACGTGCCGGCGGATCTGGACCCGCACAACAAGCCGGTGCCGGACATGGAAGACTTCGACTGACGGACGGGTCGGGAGCTTCGCTCGCGGGTCGAGAGCGACCGAGCGACAACTATCTCGGCGCGGGGAGCAGGCGCAGCAGCAGCGCGGGAATCTCGTGCGCGGGCAGGGGCTTGCTGAAGATGTAGCCCTGCACCTCGGTGCAACCCTCGGCCCTGATTTGCGCGAGCTGGCTATCGGTCTCGACACCTTCTGCCGTTGTGGATGCGCCAAAGCTGCGCGCCAATCCGCAAACAGCCCGCACGATCGCGACGCTGCTTTCGCTGGTCGAGAGGTCGCGAATAAAGGATTTGTCGATTTTGATCTTGTCGAAAGCGAAGCTGCGCAGATAGCTCAGGCTGGAGTAGCCTGTTCCAAAATCGTCCATCGATATCTTGACGCCGAGGTCTCCCAGCTGGCTAAGAACCGCAAGATTGGATTCACTATCCTGGAGAAAGATCGATTCAGTAATTTCCAACTCCAGCCTGCTTGGCGGCAACCCAGAGGAAGCAAGGGCGTCCTTGACCACTGAGACCAAATGGCCACCCTGGAACTGCGCGGGGGAGAGATTCACGGCAACCGTGATCTCTTCGGGCCAGGTCGCAGCCTGCGCGCAGGCGCGCTCGAGAACCCGCCGACCGATGATGCCAATCAGTCCGATTTCTTCGGCCAAGGGGATGAACGTGTTTGGCGGCACAAAGCCGCGTTGCGGATCTTCCCAGCGTGACAGCGCTTCAAATCCACTGATCCGACCACTCTCCAAATTGACCAGGGGCTGGTAATGGATCTCGAGCGCGTCCTGGTCGACAACCGAACGCAGCGCGACCTCGAGATCCCGACGCTCTTGGACCTGCCGGTCGAACTCGGGCTCGAAAAACCTGAACCGGCCGCGCCCATCCGCCTTCGCGCGATACATCGCCAAGTCTGCGGCTCTGAGCAGTTGAGTGGAATCCTGATAGTCGCCATCTGCGACCACAATGCCTATGCTGGCGCCGATAACCAGCCTTTGGTTGTCGACGCTGACCGGTACCTTGATCAATTCGATCAAACGTGTGGCGAGCGCCGTAGCTTGTTGTTGGTTGCCGAGCTGAACAATCGCGAACTCGTCGCCACCGAGCCGCCCAATCTTGTCGCCATCCCGGAGAACATTTTGCACGCGGGAGGCCAAGTGCTTGAGCACAACATCGCCTGTCCCGTGTCCAAGCGTGTCGTTGATGGTCTTGAAGCCGTCCAGATCCATGAACAGAACCGACAGATCGCCTCCGTGCCGCTGCCTGTGCGCAACAGCCTCGCCAAGCTGCTTGTGGAACAGCAACCGGTTGCCGAGACCCGTCAGCGCATCGTGGTGCGCCAGGTGCACGATCTTCGCCTGCGACTTCTCGCGCTGCTCCATTTCGCTTCGGAGCTGCTCATTGGCCTGAACCAGGTCCTTCGTGCGGTCGGCGACACGGCCCTCGAGTGCCGCGTTGGTCCGGGACAGCTCCTCGTTCATTTGCTGGATCTTCTCTTCCGCGCGCTTTCTGTCGAGCTGCGTGACGACGCGGGCGAGCGCAATCGAGAAGTCGACCGGCTTCGTGATGTAGTCGTTGGCGCCGTGGTTCAACGCTTCAACGATGTCTTCGCTCTGGCTCTTGGCGGTGACCATGATGACCGGCAGGACGCCCGGCGCGTATTTGGAGCGAATGCGCGCCAGGACTTCCAACCCGTCGAGATCGGGCATCATCATGTCCAGGAGCACGAGATCGAAAACGTCGTCCTCGATCAGTTCGAGTGCTTCAACTCCGCCACTGGCCTCGGTGGCCTGGAAGCCGTGACGCTCGAAACGTCGCCTCAGGATCTCGCGGTTCTCACGCACATCGTCGACGATGAGAAGCCGCGCCTTGCCCGCAGTCCCCGAGCTCTGCTTTTCACCGCGAGGAGTGTCGACCGCCGTCGGCCTGGCCGTTCCGTGGACGATGGACTGCCAACGGCTGATGCTGTGCAGTGTCATGCGGCTTGCCCCTGCAATTGCATTCCGGCATCTGCCGGCTCCTGGACGCCGCGCGGCCGGCTCGGCAACGTGACGGTGACAGTGCAACCTTCACCCAGCTTGCTCTGAACGGAAAGCGTGCCACCCATCAATTGGCAGTACCGATAGGCCAGCGGCAGCCCGAGCCTGACCTGGTCACCGTACCGGCTCGCGGTCTCGTCCTCGGACCGGCCGAAGGTCTCGAAAAGGCTCGCCATTCGCGGCTGCGCGATCCCGATTCCGGTGTCCTCGATGGCCACGACCCATGCGTCGTTCCGCAATGAAGCCGACAGCGTGATGCGACCGTTGCTCGTGAACTTCGCGGCATTGCTCAACAGGCCCTCGACCACGCGTCCCAGCTTCTGCGCATCGCAGGCAATCCGACCGGCGACGGGCAGCTGCACACGCAGCTCGTTTCCGCTGGCGGCGATGGCTGGGCGGGATCGCGATACCAGGGCCTCGAGGAAAGCGGCAAACTCGAATTCTTCGACGCGAACGTCTACCTTGCCGGCTTCCAGCCTCGACAATTCGAGGAGGTCATTGATGAGCCCCAGGAGTCTGAAACCGGCGCTTCTGATCGAGGTCAGGTCCTTGCACTTCTGGGTCTCCGTCCCGCCGGCATCCTCGATGAGAATTTCGCTGTAGCCAATGATGGCGTTGAGCGGATTCTTCAGTTCGTGGCTCATCTTGGCCAGAAACCCCGATTTCGCCAGCAGCGCGCGCTGGGCCTGGCCGGTCGCGTGACGAAGCATTCGTTCCGTCGCCCGATGGCGTTCGATCTCCTGTTCGAGCTCGCCCTGGGAATAGACGATGCTCGCAAAATAGAGCGCCATCATCGAGACGTAGGTGCTGGCGCAAAGCGTCGATACCAGGCCAAGGACGACCAGGCTGTGGGGCGCCACGGTTTCTCGAAAGCCCATCGTGCTGTACACGGCGAAGAACAGCGTCAGGTTGGTGACGATCAACGCCCCGACGGTGATTCTGGTCGAACGCTCCGGCAAGTAGAAGAAGGCGAGCAGTGGAACGGTCACCAACCACGGCATGATCGGTGAACTGAGGCCGCCATATTGGTAGCAACCCCAGAAGATGCAGAACATCAGGTTCTGAATCGAGATCAGCGCCAAAGGGACGTACCAACCCGTCAATCGCAAGACGACGGGGTACAGCCAGAAGGCAGAGATGCTGAGGAACAGGATCCACCAGGACAGGTCGGCTCGCCCGCTGACATACAACATGAACAGCGAGATCGTGTGCCCGAGGAACGGGCCGAAGAGATGACTGAACAGAAACATCCGGACGGCCTGCAGGATGTCCCGCGATTCCTTCAGGTGTGCCGGGATGAACCAATCGACTGACGCGTTCAGTCTTGGTACGAAATTGGCGAGTCTTTTTCTCATCGAATTCACCGTTCCAACTCGACGGATGCTGTCAGGCCGCTGCGGCCATTGCCGGTGCGACCAGCGGAAGTCGAAGCGTGAATTCGGATCCGCGACTCAGTCGACTTTCCACGGAAATTCCACCGTGGAGGAGTTCTGCCAGCTTCTGACTCACTGCCAGGCCCAATCCACTTCCTCCGTACAGATCCGAGTTGACCTGGTTGAAATTCTTGAAGAGGCTGGAAATGGCCTCCGGCGGAATGCCTATTCCGGTGTCTTGCACCGAGATGAGCACTTGCTTGGCATGGCCTTCTTCTTCGCGCCTCGCGTGCAGAACCACCTTCCCGTTCTTGGTGAACTTGCCCGCATTGCCCAGCAGGTTGATCAGAATCTGTCGCAACCGAAGCTCGTCGGTCTGAATCGTCCCGAGCTCGTCATGCTTCTCCAGAGCGAATGTGTTCCCGTTGTGCGCAATCAGATTTCGACAGGTTGCGACCACATCTTCGAGGCAGTGGTCGAGATCGACCGGCTGAAGCTTGACCACGATGTCTTCCGAGTCGATCTTCGGCATGTCGAGGACATCCGAGACCAGCGACAACAAATGACGGCCCGCCTTGTTGATGGATCGCAGCTCCTCGGCGTCCACCGCGTGCGCGCTCGCCTCGGTGTCCTCCAGCAGGATTTCGCTGTAGCCGATGATGGCGTTCAAGGGCGTCCGGAGCTGATGACTCATTTTCGCCAGAAAGACGGCCTTGGCTTCATTGGCACTCTCGGCCTCGCGCTTCGCGATGAGCAGCTTGGCCGCCGTTTCGAAGTGGTTCTTGCTTTCCTGCTGAAGTGCCGACTGCGCGACCATCACATAGGCGTAGTAGATCGCCATCATCGAGTTGTAGATCGTGGCGGCACAGACAGAAATCATGCCGACGGTGGAGAGATTTTCAACCGGCACGCGCTCGGGGAATGAGCCTGTCGTGAGATACGCCGCCGAGAAGCCCGCGAGGTTGACGCCGATGATCCCAAGAACCATGAGCGGTCGGTCGCTCAGATAGAAAAATCCGAGCATCTGCGCAGTCAAGAGCCATGGCAGGAACGGAGAACTCACCCCGCCGTAAAAGAACGATCCAAATACGCTGAGGGAGGTCAGAACACAGAAGGAGAAGAGGGCGGGTCCGAACAGGCTGCGAGCCAGCTTGAGCGCGAACGGCAAGGTCCAGAAGGAGCCGCACAGGACGCACAAGGTCCAGAAGACCCAATCGTGCGCAGCCTGCACGCGATAGAGGTATCCCAGGATGGCGACCGCGCTGAATGGGCCGAGGAAGTGGCTGATGACAAAGATTCTCGCCCGCCACAGCGTCGCGGTGCTCTTTTGCAGCGCGCCTGGAACAAACCAATCGACGGCGCGGATCAAGCGATCGGTGAGTTCCATGGCTTTGCCTTGATGCGCACGGGCCTTAAGCGACGGCCACACCCGGATGTGCGACGTCCGCCACGGCGGCACGATGACGCGCGTACTCGACTTGAGCAAGATCGATCGCCGCGCGCAGCCTCGACGCCAGCGCCTGGATGTTCTGGTGGCTGTGCGCGGGCATCATCTGGAGTCGCAGGCGGGCGTTGCCCTTCGCGACGGCCGGATACTCAACCAGATTGGCGATGACCTCCAGCTCCGGCAGACGTCGGCTCACCAGGCGCGCCAAGGCTTCGTCGCCGACGACAACAGGAACGATGGGAGACGGATTGCCGACGTACTTCAGGTCTGCGCCAGTCAATGCCTCGCGCAGTTGCTCGATCCTCGTCATCAGTACCGAGCGAAGGTTCCGGCCCTTTTCGGACTGAACGATTTCGAATGCCTTCGTGACGGTAGCGGCCTGGACCGGCGAAAGCGCGTTCGAAAACGTTGCCGTGCTCCCGTGGTACTTGAGATATTGCTTCACCGCCGCCGAATTGCAGGACACGAATCCGCCGTTCGACGCGAAGGTCTTCGAGAAGCTCCCCATGACGATATCGACTTTGCCCAGCATGTCCTGCTCGCCGATGAAGCCCCTGCCACCCGGTCCCATGGCGCCCAAGTCGTGCGCAACGTCGACAAGAAGCGTCGCCCCGTACTCGTTGCACAGGTTTTGCAGCGCTTTCAGATCGGGCGTGTCCGAGTCCATCGAGAACAGACTTTCGGTGACCACGAGGATGGCGCTTGTCGCATCCTTTTCGCGGATCCGTCTCAGATGGCGGCGGACGGAATCGAGATTGAGGTGCCCATGCAAGTGCACGTTGGACGTCGCCGAGTAGGCGCCCTCCTGCAGGCAGGCGTGAGAGAGGCCGTCCATGACCACGTGATCGGACGGCCGGACCAACCCTTTGATGACCCCGTAACCGGCGGCCCACCCCGTTGGATAAAGTACCGTGTGGTCCAGTTGGAGAAATTCGGAGATCGTTTCTTCCAATCGCAGCGAGTATTTGGTGTTGCCCGCCAACGCCGATGAGCCGGCGCTGTGGACGCCATATTCGTCGATCACCGCTTTCGCGACTTCCTTGAGCGCGGGATCCGAAGACAGCCCCAGATAATCTTGCGTGCCGAAATTCAGTCCCGTGAATTCCGCTCCGCTGTCGTCACGGGCCGTGCAAACGGACAGGGGTGCCTTTTGCGTCGCCTTCGAATAGGGCCACAGGCGTCGTTGCCGGCGCAGTTCCTGCCATTCGTAAAACGGGGCGACTCGAGCCATCAGGTCGGTTCCCTGAAGCTGGAAAAAGTCGCGCACGCTGCCTGCCAGGGCTTGCGCCGGATCAATCGACGATATTGGGCTGCGCTCCTCCGCCGGCTCTTGAGGCGCGAAAATGGCCGGTTGGTGAGCTTCATGAAGCGGCGTTTTGCCTCTTGTCGCACTCGCCATGCAGCCTTGGATCTTGCCCATCAAGCGTGTCAGGTCGACCGGTTTGGTATCGAAGTCTGCGCAACCCACCGCAACGCTTTTTTCCCGATCGCTCGCCAGCGCATGGGCGGTCAACGCGATCACCGGTATGTGCGAAGTCCGAACGTCTGACTTGATCAGTCGTGTTGCCTGCCAGCCATCCATCTCCCCCAACGCCACATCCATCAGGATGAGGTCCGGCTTCTCCGAGACTGACATGGCGACCCCGGTAGAGCCATCCGGAGCGCTGCAGACCGTGAAGCCGCGGCGTTGCAGGCGCCTGGTCAACATGTCGCGATTCTCGAAACTGTCTTCCACAAGCAATATCTTGCTGGCCTGTGGTGCTGCTTCACCGTTATTGAGGAGAGGGTTCATCCTTCAGTCTTCGGCCTCGGGCCGATTCGCTTGACCGCGCTGAGTGCAAACTGGTTCACAGTTGGACACAGTTGCCGGACGCCGCGGAGCGCTCTGCCGCAACTTGTGCTCGCGCGTCGCTCGCCCGGCCCGCGCCGCGAACTGGCAGCGCTTCACCCCGCTTATCCGCCTCAAGTTTCGGCCTCGCCCCGGAACAATGAACGCATGGACACGAAGGCGCCCCGATGAACCCGCTGCTCGCGCAGTTTCAGGCCTGGCTCGGCCCGAACGCCAAGGCGATCCGCTCGATGGCGGCGCCGCTGGTGATCGTGATGATCCTGGCGATGATGGTGCTGCCGCTGCCGGCGTTCGCGCTCGACCTGCTGTTCACCTTCAACATCGCGATGGCGCTGATGGTGATGATGGTCGCGGCCTACATGATCAAGCCGCTGGATTTCGCGGCGTTCCCGTCGGTCATCCTGCTCACGACCTTGCTGCGCCTGTCGCTGAACGTCGCCTCCACGCGCGTCGTGCTGTTGCAGGGCCACACCGGCGCGGGCGCGGCGGGCGCGGTGATCGAATCGTTCGGGCACTTCCTGATCGGCGGCAACTTCGCGGTCGGCCTGATCGTGTTCGCGATCCTGGTGGTGATCAACTTCATCGTCGTCACCAAGGGCGCGGAGCGCATCGCCGAGGTCGGCGCACGCTTCACGCTCGATGCGATGCCCGGCAAGCAGATGGCGATCGACGCCGACCTGAACGCCGGCCTGATCGACGACAAGGAGGCCAAGCGCCGTCGCGCCGAGGTCGGCGAAGAGGCGGAGTTCTTCGGCTCGATGGACGGCGCCAGCAAGTACGTGCGCGGCGACGCGATGGCCGGTCTGTTGATCCTGTTCATCAACATCATCGGCGGCTTCGTGATCGGCGTCGCGCAGCACGATCTCTCGGCCGCGCAGGCGGCGAACAGCTACATCCTGCTGGCGGTCGGCGACGCGCTGGTGGCGCAGATCCCGGCGCTGCTGATCTCGGTCGCCGCGGCGATGGTGGTCTCGCGCGTCGGCAAGAGCGAAGATGTCGGCAGCCAGATCGCTAAGCAGGTCTTCAACTCGCCCAAGACGCTGGGCATCACCGCCGGCGTGATCGCGCTGCTGGGGGTGATCCCGGGCATGCCGAACGTCGTGTTCCTGCTGCTCGCCTCGGGTTTCGGCTATGCGTCGTGGTGGATGGCCAAGCGCGACAAAAAGGCCCGCGAAACGCCGCCGCCACGGCCGGCCGAAGCGGCGCAGGCGAATCCTGAAGCGACCTGGGACGACCTGCTGCCGGTCGACACGCTCGGCCTCGAAGTCGGCTACCGCCTGATCGCGCTGGTGGAGAAGGCGCGCACGTCGTCGGGCGGAGGCGACCTGCTCGCGCGCATCAAGGGCGTGCGCAAGAAGTTCGCGCAGGACGTCGGCTTCCTGCCGCCGCCGGTGCACATCCGCGACAACCTCGAGCTCAAGCCCAGCGCCTACCGCCTCACTTTGCGCGGCGCGGTGGTGGGCGAGGGCGAGGCCTTCCCGGGCATGCTGCTGGCGATCAACCCGGGCGGTGCGACCACGCAACTGATCGGCACCAGGACCACCGACCCGGCCTTCGGCCTGCCCGCGGTGTGGGTCGAGGAACGCCAGCGAGAAGCGGCCCAAATGGCCGGATTTACGGTCGTTGATTGCTCGACCGTGGTGGCGACCCATCTTTCACACTTGATGCAACTGCACGCGGCCAAATTGCTCGGCCGCGTCGAGACCCAGCAACTCGTCGAGCATGTGACGAAGCTGGCCCCGAAACTGATCGAAGACGTGGTCCCCAAGATGGTTGGCATTGCCGCACTGCAAAAGGTTCTGCAGCTTCTGCTCGAAGAAGGCGTGCACATCCGCGACATGCGCTCGATTGTCGAGAGCCTGGCCGAAGCGGCCGCCACCGTCACCGACCCGGCCGAGCTGGCCCGGCGCATCCGCATCCACCTCGCGCCCAGCATCGTGCAGCAGATCTACGGCCCGGTGAAGGAGCTCGACGTGATCGCGCTCGAACCCGAACTCGAACGCCTCGTCACGCAGGCACTGAACTCGCCGCACGGCGCCGCGCTCGACCCGGGCGTGGCCGACACGCTGGCGCGCAGCGCCGCCGATTCCGCGAAGCGCCAGGAAGACCTCGGCCACCCGGCCTGCCTGCTGGTGCCCGACATGATCCGCGCCCCGATGGCGCGCCTGCTCAAACGTGCCGCACCGCGCCTGCGCGTGCTCGGCCACAGCGAAATCCCTGAAACGCATTCGATCCGGATCGGTTCGATCATTGGAGCCCACTCATGAACGTCAAACGATTCACCGCACGCACCTCGCGTGACGCACTGATTCTCGTGAGACAGGCGCTGGGTGAGGACGCGGTCGTGCTCTCCACCAAGCCGAGCATCGACGGCGTCGAGGTGCTGGCGATGGCGCCCGAAGGGATGCGGCAGATCGAGCGCATGGCGGCGGCGCCGACCACACCCGAAGCCGCGAAGCCGCTGCCGGTCAAGGCCGTCGAAGAGGACGTGGCCGAGCTCTCGATGAGCACGCTGTCGTTCCAGGACTATGTGCGCGAGCGCATGCTGCGCCGCCGCCAGGCCGCGCTGAACCCGCCGGCCGCCGAGGCGCCGCGTGCCGCGGTCGCCGCGCCGGCCCCCGCACCTGCACCCGAGCGCATCAGCGTGTTGGAGCAACGCATGACCGACCGCGCGCCGGCCGCAGCCGCAGCCGCAGCCGCGCCGCAGCGCGAAGTGCGCGAAGCGCACGATCTGCACGCCCCGATGCTGGCGGATCTGCCCCAGGCCGTGCATGCCGCCACCTCGCGCCGCGACCAGGAAGACATGATGAGCGAGCTGCGGCAGGTGAAGGGCCTGATCGAAGAACGCTTCGGCGCGCTCGCCTTCATCGAAAAACTGAACCGCCAGCCGGCGCAGGCCCGCCTGACGCAAAAGCTGCTCGATGCCGGCTTCTCGCCCGCGCTGATCCGCAAGATCGGCGACAGCCTCGGTGCCGAGACGGTCGATGAATCGGCCTGGGCCGCGAGCGTGCTCGAGCGCAACCTGCTGACCGCCGAGGCCGAAGCACCGCTCGAAGACCAGGGCGGCGTCTACGCACTCGTCGGTGCCACCGGCGTCGGCAAGACCACCACCACCGCGAAGATCGCGGCCGCGTTCGCCGCCAAGTACGGCGCCAACAACCTCGGCCTGATCACGCTGGATGCCTACCGCATCGGCGCCCACGAACAGCTGCGCGCCTACGGCCGCATCCTCGGCGTGCCGGTGCACACCGCGCACGACCGCGCTTCGCTCGAAGACCTGCTCGATTTGCTCTCGGCCAAGAAGATGGTGCTGATCGACACGGCAGGCATGGCGCAGCGCGATGCCCGCACCCGCGAGCTGCTCGACATGCTCAGCCACCGCTCGATCCAGAAGCTGCTGGTCGTCAACGCCGCGTCGCAGGGCGAGACGATCGAGGACGTGATGATCGCGTACCAGGCCCCGCTGTGCGCCGGCGTCGTGCTGTCGAAGATGGACGAGGCCGTCAAGCTCGGGCCGGCACTGGACGCGCTGATCCGCCACAAGCTCAAGGTCATCGGCGTGGCCAACGGCCAGCGCGTGCCGGAAGACTGGCATCGCCTGTCGGCCAACGCGCTGGTGCATCGGGCGCTGCGCGCCACCGGCGGCAGCGCCTACAAGCTCGACGCGAGCGACGTGAGCCTGATCTTCACGACGCCCATGGGTGCGGCGCGCGCACGTGGCCACGCGCTGCACGCCTGATCGATGCCGCTCCACATGACCTCGACTCGCGAACCCATGTCACGACCCCTGCCGCTCGACCAGGCCGATGGCCTGCGCCGCCTCTTCGCACATGCCCGCGCGTGCATCGTGCCGGTGGTCTCCAACCCCAACGTCGCGTTCGGCGGCGTGATGCTGGAGCGCCTGTGCACCGCGTTCGCGGAGCACGGCAAACACACGCTCGTCATCGATGCGGCCGAGCGCGCCAACGCGCATGCCGAGATGGCGCTGCTCGACCTGGCCGAATGCCTCGAGCCGCTCTCGGCCCGGGTCTCGTATCTGGCGGCACGCGGCCTGCCGTTGCGCTTCGTCGATGCCGCCGGTTCGACGAACGGCTTCCTGCAGGCCGTGATGAACGCCGCGCCGCAGGCCGACGTGCTGCTGGTGCATGCCAGCGCCTCCGACCTGTGTCGCATGTTCGCGCGCGGCCGTGATCTCGAGCGTGATGGCCATGCGAACGTCAGGCCGCTGCTGCTCGCCGACGACCGGCCCGCGAGCGTGACCCACGCCTACGCCGCGATGAAGCTGCTGACGCAGCGCGCCGGCTTGGTCGTGCACGACCTGCTGCTCGGCGCCGCGCCGCAATCGCCGCGCTCCGAGCGCATCGCGATGCAGATCGCGACCTGCGCCGATGACTTTCTCGGCGCCGTGCTGCGCGACTGGGTCCGCATCGACCCGGCTTGCGACGCCACCGAAGCGCCGACGCCGGAGCTGCGCCGCCTCGTGCGCGAGCAGCTCCGCAGCGCCGCCGGCGAGCTGCCGACCGGCCTGCCACCCGCGTACACCACGCACGCCACGCACACCACTGAGAGGGCTGCCGCATGGGCCCGCAACTGAATCGCTCGGAGACATCGATGTACACCGCCAAAGGCCAGCTGGACCTGAACTCGACCTTGAAGCAGTACAGCGGGCTGGTGCGCCGTCTGGCGCACCAGATGATCGCGAAGCTGCCGGCCAACGTCGAGATCGACGACCTGATCCAGGTCGGCATGATCGGCCTGGCCGACGCGATGACCCGCTTCGACGCGGCCCAAGGCGTGCAGTTCGAGACCTTCGCGACGCAGCGCATCCGCGGCGCGATGCTGGACGAACTGCGTGGCAACGATTACCTTTCGCGCGGCACGCGCAAGCAGCAGCGCACGATCGAATCGGCGGTGCACCGGCTCGAACAGAAGCTCGGCCGTGCGCCGGTCGAGAGCGAGATTGCGCGCGAGATGGGCACGACGCTGGTCGAGTACCAGGAGTTGCTCGGCAAGGTGCGCGGCACCCAGCTCGTCTACCTCGAAGACATGTCGGGCGACGACGGCGACAACGATTTTCTGGATCGTCATGTCGGCAGCGACGAGGCGAACCCGCTCGCCCAGTTGCAGGATCACCGCATGCGCGAGGCGCTGATCGAGGCGATCAAGGTCTTGCCCGAGCGCGAGCAGTACGTGATGAGCATGTACTACGAGCACGACATGAACCTGAAGGAGATCGCCGCGGTGCTGAAGGTGACCGAGTCGCGCGTCTGCCAGCTGCACAGCCAGTCGATCGCGCGCCTGCGCGTGAAGCTGCGGGCGCACTGAACGCGGCGCCAGCAGCAGCGGCGCACGGCGGCATGCGTTTGACCTGGCCGCTGCCGGCCCTGTTCTCGTGGGCGCTCGCGTGGGCGCTGTTCGTTGCTCTGCGTGGCGTGGATCTGTCGCTGGCGATCGGCGTGGGCATGGCGGCAGGCGCGGCCCTCAGCGCGGTCGGCACCACGCGCTGGCGGCGCGTGTTCATCGCGCTCGGCTTCCCGCTCTCGCTCGCCGCTTCCGGCCTCGCAGGTGCGATGCCGGCCTGGGGCTGGCTGCTGCCGCTGGTGTTGCTGGCGCTGATCTATCCGCTCAACGCGTGGCGCGATGCGCCCGTGTTCCCGACGCCGTCGGGCGCGCTGCGCGGCCTGGCACAGCTCGCGCCGTTGAGCGCTACGGCGCGCGTGCTCGATGCCGGCTGCGGCCTCGGTGATGGCCTGTGCGAGCTGCGGCGCGAATACCCGCAAGCGGCGCTGCACGGCCTCGAATGGAGCTGGCCGCTGCGTTTCGCCTGCGCCTGGCGCTGCCGCTCGGCCAGCGTGCGGCGCGGCGACATCTGGGCCGCCGACTGGTCGGGCTACGACCTCGTCTACGTCTTCCAGCGCCCCGAGAGCATGGCGCGTGCGGCCGAGAAGGCGACGCGCGAACTGCGCCCCGGCGCCTGGCTCGTGAGCCTGGAGTTCGACGTGCCTGGCCTGGCGGCGACGAAGGTGCTCGAGTTCGCCGATGGCCGGCGCGTCTGGCTTTACCGCGTGCCATTTCGCCAGCGTCGCTGAGGGCGCAATACCTGGGCGATCGAACGCAGGGTCGCATCAGACGCGAGTCGGTTTCGTAAGCCGCGCCGCGTGGCGACCCACCAGTTCGACGAAGGCTTGCGCCGGTGCCGACAGGCGCTCTCTGGATCGCATCGCCAGCACCAGCCGACGTTCGGTGTTCATCCCGATGAGCGGCGTCATCTTCAACCCCATCGACGCGATGTGCGGTGCCGCTCCCTGGCGCGGCAGGATCGCCAAGCCGAGGCCGGCCGCGACCATGCGGCACATCGAGTCGATGCTGCGCACCTGGACGCGGATTCGCATCGACGCGCCGACGGCGGCGGCGCTCGCGGCAACCTGCCGCATCAGCGAGGTGGCGCGACCCAGGCCGACGATCGGGTAGGCGAGCGCGGCTTCGATCGAGACTTTTCGCTCCGACGACAGCGGGTGCTTCTTCGGCAGCAGCAGCACGAGTTCGTCGACGTGGCAGACGAAGGTTTCGAGCGCGCCGGCCTCGGTGTTCTCGCCGATGACCGCCAGCTCCGCGGTGCCGAGCGACACGGCGCGCGCCGCGTCTTCGCTGATCGCGTCTTCCAGATCGATCACGACGGCGGGGTGCTGCTCGGAGTAGGCCGCCAGCACGGTGGGCAAAAAGCTCGTGAAGGCCGAGGTGTTGGCCCACAGCCGCAGGTGGCCGCGCGCGCCATGGTGGAAGTCGTCCATCGCCATCGCGAGCTGCTCCAGCCCGGCCACCAGTTCGATCGCGTAGCGCAGCAGCGTCTGGCCGGCCGGGGTCGGCCGCACGCCTTGCTTGTTGCGATCGAGCAGTTGGCTGCCGACATGCGCCTCGAGTTCGGCGACGCGCTTGCTCGCAGCCGCCAGCGAAATGCCGAAGCGCGCCGCACCGGCGGTGAGGCTGCCGGTCTCGACGGCCAGCACGAAGACGCGCAGCGACACCAGGTCGAAGCGGTTCAGGTTGGTCGGCGTCGCCATCGTGCGCGATCCTCAACCCGGCGTTGAGGGTTTGTCAAGAAACGACGAATTTTCATTTGCCGGTGCCTGTCGAATACTCCCGATCCAACGGCGACCGGCCTCATCGAGGAGCAACGAACCATGACATCCACGAATTTTCGCATCGGGCAGATCGTGCCCAGTTCGAACACCACGATGGAGACCGAGATCCCGGCCGTGCTGCGCGCTCGCGAGGCGGTCGAACCCGAGCGCTTCACCTTTCACTCCAGCCGGATGCGGATGCAGAAGGTGACGAAGGAGGAACTCGAGGCGATGGACCGCGACTCCGACCGCTGCGCGCTCGAACTCGCCGATGCGCGCGTCGATGTGCTCGGCTATGCGTGCCTGGTCGCGATCATGAGCATGGGCAAGGGTTACCACCGGGTGTCGGAGAAGCGCCTGCACGGCCGCACGGTCGAGGCTGGCGGTCCGGCGCCGGTCGTCACGAGCGCCGGCGCGCTGGTCGATGGGCTGAAAGCGATCGGTGCCAAGCGCGTCTCCATCCTTGCGCCCTACATGAAGCCGCTGACGAAGATGGTGATCGAGTACATCGAGAACGAAGGCATCGAGGTGATCGACAGCATCTCACTCGAGATCCCCGACAACCTCGATGTCGGCCGGCAAGACCCGCTGGCGCCGATCGAGATCACGAAGCGGCTGAACATCAAGGGCGTCGATGCGGTGGTCGCGTCGGCCTGCGTGCAGATGCCGTCGCTGGCGTCGGTGCAGCCGATCGAAGACCGCATCGGCTTGCCGGTGGTCTCGTCGTCGGTGTCGACCACGTTCATGATGTTGAAGAAGCTGGGCCTGAAGACCTACGCCCCAGGATTCGGATCCCTGCTCTCGGGGAAGTACTGAGCGCGACCACGATGCCCAAGACAACAATCGTCAGCACCCACTAGGAGACTCCATGAACACCACGCGTCGCACCCTCATCGGCGGCCTCGCCGCCGCCCCCGCACTGATCCTGCCCACGCGCTTCGCGTTCGGGGCCGAGCCGCTGAAGATCTCGCACCAGTTCCCCGGCGGCTCCGACAAGGAGGGCGACTTCCGCCATCGCCTGTGCGCCAAGTTCGCGCAAGAGATCGACAAGCGCAGCAACGGTGCGCTCAAGGCCAACGTCTACCCCGGCTCGTCGCTGATGAAGGTCAACGCGCAGTTCAGCGCGGTGCGCAAGGGCGCGCTTGACATGACGCTGATCCCGCTGCCGTATGCCGGCGGCGAGATCGCCGAACTCAATATCGCGCTGATGCCGGGCCTGGTCACCTCCTACGAACAAGGCTATGCATGGAAGAAGGCCGAGGTCGGCAAGGCCTTGACCGACTT
Source organism: uncultured Rhizobacter sp. (assembly GCA_964247075.1). GTDB lineage: Bacteria > Pseudomonadota > Gammaproteobacteria > Burkholderiales > Burkholderiaceae_C > LMDS01. The sequence continues at coordinate 22,483 of CAXTSS010000031.1, forward strand.
GCTCGCCGACAAGGGCGTGGTCATCGTCACCTGGATCTGGCAGGCCGGCGGCGCGGCGAGCCGCAACGTGCCGATCGTCGGGCCGGAAGACGTGAAGGGCCTGAAGTTCCGCGGTGGCAGCCGCGAGATGGACCTGGTCGCGAAGGCGGCAGGTGCGGCGACGCTGTCGCTGCCGTCGAGCGAAACCTATGCCGCGATGCAGACCGGTGCCGTCGATGTAGTCACCACCTCGGCGACGAGCCTGATCTCGTTCCGGCTGCAGGAGGTCTCCAAGCACCTGACGATCAGCAAGGTCGGCAAGTCGTACTGGTTCATGCTCGAGCCGCTGCTGATGTCCAAGGCGATCTTCGACAAGCTGCCCAAAGACCAGCAGGCGCTGATCATGACGGTCGGCGCCGAAATGGAGAAGTTCGCGCTCGAAGGCGCGCGCGCCGACGACGCGGCCGTGACCGATGCCTACGTGAAGGCCGGTGCCAAGGTGCACGACCTGACCGATGCGGCGCTCGCGAAATGGGTCGCGCTGGCGCGCACCTCGGCCTGGAAGGACTACGCCGAGAAGAACGAAGGGAGCGCGAAGCTGTTGAAGCTGGCCGAGAAGGTGACGGCGTGAGCGCGCCGGGCCGCCCCAAGGGCGAACACTCCCGCTTGGCGGGATCGCGCGCAGCGCGCAGGGTGCTGTCATGAGCCATGGCTTCGAGGTCGGTGAAGCGGGCCTGGAGCTCGCCGAGCCCGAATCCGTCTCGTCCGGCCACCCGCTGATCGCGGGCATCGAGCGCGCGATGCGCGTGCTGAACAAGCTGATCATGGTGCCGTGCATGCTCGCTGTGTTCGCCGCGGCCTGCATCCTGACCTACAGCGTGGCGGCACGCTACTTCTTCAAGATTCCGACCGACTGGCAGGACGAGACGGCGATCTTCCTGCTGATCGGCGCGACCTTCTTCTCGGGCGCGTACGTGCAATCGTTTCGCGGCCACGTCGGCGTCGAAGCGATCGCGGGCTTGCTGTCGAACCGGGCGAACCGCATCCGCATGCTGTTCGTCGACTTGGTGAGTTGCCTGTTTTGCGCCTTCTTCGCGTGGAAGTCGTGGAGCCTGTTCCGCGAGGCGCTGCACGAAGGCCACACCAGCAACTCGACCTGGGGGCCGCCGCTGTGGCTGCCGTATTCGCTGATGGCGGCCGGCATGACCTTGCTGGCGCTGCAACTGCTGCTCGAATTCGTCAGCCGCGTAGCCGACAAGGGGAAACATAAATGAGTGCACTCGTGTTGGGTTTGAGCTATGGCGTGTTGACGCTCGCCGTCATGTTTTCGGGCATGCCGATCGCGTTCGGCCTCGGCGCGGTGGCCGTCGGCTTCATGTACTTCTTCATGCCGGGCTCGGCGCTCGACACCGTCACGCAAAACGTCTACGAGGAGATGGCGAGCATCACCTTGCTGTCGATCCCGCTCTTCATCCTGAAAGGCGCGGCGATCGGCAAGTCGCCGGCCGGCAAGGACCTGTACTCGGCGATGCACGCATGGATGAACAAGATCCCCGGCGGCCTGGGCATTGCCAACGTGTTCGCCTGTGCGCTGTTCGCGGCGATGTCGGGTTCGAGCCCGGCGACCTGCTCGGCGATCGGCAGCGCCGGCATCCCCGAGATGCGCATGCGCGGCTACTCGCCGGGCTTCGCGGCCGGCATCATCGCGGCCGGCGGCACGCTGGGCATCCTGCTGCCACCGTCGATCACGATGATCCTGTACGCGGTCGCGGCCGAGCAATCGCTCGGGCGGCTGTTCCTCGCCGGCATCGGGCCGGGCGTGATGCTGGTGGCGCTGTTCGCGGGCTACGCGGTGTACCGCTACCGCAAGGAATACGCGGCCGCGAAGGTCGCCTACGCCGGTGGCGGCCAGCAATCGGCGATGCTCGACGACCATGTCTACACGCTGGCCGAGAAGGTCGAGATGCTGCCGCGCGTGCTGCCCTTCGTGATCCTGCTGATCGGCGTGATGGTGGCGCTGTACGGTGGCTACGCCACGCCGTCGGAAACCGCGGGCCTGGGCGGCATCCTCGCGCTCGCGCTGATCGCGATCGTCTACCGCATCTGGCGGCCGACGCAGCTGCGGCCGATCCTCACCAGCACGATCAAGGAGTCGTCGATGCTGATGTTCATCATCGGCATGTCGCTGCTGTACTCCTACGTGATGAGTTCGCTGCACATCTCGCAGAGCGCGGCCGAATCGGTGGTGGCGATGCACCTGCCGAAGTGGATCTTGCTGGCGGTGATCCTGGTGATGGTCGTCGTGCTCGGCTTCTTCCTGCCGCCGGTGTCGATCATCCTGATGACGGCATCGATCATCCTGCCGCCGCTCAAAGCCGCCGGCTTCGACCTGATCTGGTTCGGCGTGGTGATGACGATCGTGATGGAGATGGGGCTGATCCACCCGCCAGTCGGGCTGAACATCTTCGTCATCAAGAACATCGCGCCCGACATCCCGTTGAAGGACGTGATCTGGGGCGTGATGCCGTTCCTCGGGTTGATGTTCGTCGCGATCATCCTGATGTGCGTGTTTCCCGGCATCGCCACGGGCCTGCCCGACCTGATCATGGGCGCGCCGAAGTGAATGCGCCGTTGCGCTGGGACACGCAGCAGGCCTCACGCGCGGCGCGTCTGGCCCGTGCGCGCGGCCTGGCCGACGGCAAGCAGGTGAATGCCGCGCGCATCGGTGCGCTGCTGCAAGCGGTGATCGAATCGGGCGACCGCGTCTGCCTCGAAGGCAACAACCAGAAGCAGGCGGACTTCCTCGCCAAGGCCTTGACCGCGCTCGACCCGGCCGTGGTGCACGACCTGCACATCGTGCAGTCGGTGCTCGCGCTGCCCGAGCACCTCGACGTGTTCGAGAATGGCGTGGCTTCGAAGCTCGACTTCAGCTTCTCCGGCCCGCAAGGCGCGCGGCTGGCGCGGCTGGTGAGCGAGCGCCGCATTTCAATCGGCGCGATCCACACCTACCTCGAACTGTTCGCGCGCTACTTCGTCGACCTGACGCCCAACGTCGCGCTCGTCTGCGCGCAGGTCGCCGACCGCGAGGGCAACCTCTACACCGGGCCGAACACCGAAGACACGCCGGCGATCGTCGAGGCCACCGCGTTCAAGAGCGGCATCGTGATCGCGCAGGTCAACGAGATTGTCGACGGAGCTGCCAATCGATTGCCGCGCGTGGACATCCCGGCCGACTGGGTCGACTTCGTCGTTCACAGCCCGGCGCCGCACTACATCGAGCCGCTGTTCACGCGCGACCCGGCGCAGATCTCCGAGATCCAGGTGCTGATGGCGATGATGGCGATCAAGGGCATCTACGCCGAGTACGGTGTGCAGCGCCTGAACCACGGCATCGGCTTCGACACCGCGGCGATCGAACTGCTGCTGCCGACCTACGGCGAGTCGCTCGGGCTCAAAGGCAGGATCGCGCAACACTGGGCGCTGAACCCGCACCCGGCGTTGATTCCGGCGATCGAGGCGGGCTGGGTGAAGTCGGTGCACTCGTTCGGCTCCGAGCTCGGCATGGAAGACTACATCCGCGCCCGGCCCGATGTGTTCTTCACCGGCGCCGACGGTTCGCTGCGCAGCAACCGCGCGTTCTGCCAGGCCGCGGGCCACTACGCCTGCGACCTGTTCATCGGCTCGACGCTGCAGATCGACCTGGCCGCCAACAGCTCGACCGCCACGCTCGGCCGCATCGCCGGCTTCGGCGGCGCGCCCAACATGGGGGCCGATGCGCGCGGCCGGCGTCACGCGAGCGCGGCCTGGCTGAAGGCCGGGCAACAGGCGCGCGCCGGCCTGAGCGGCGCGCGCGGCACGCCGCGCGGGCAGAAGCTGGTGGTGCAGATGGTCGAGACCTTCCGCGAGCACATGCAGCCGGCGTTCGTCGAGCACCTCGACGCGTGGGAACTCGCCGAGCAGGCGGGCATGCCGCTGCCGCCGATCATGATCTACGGCGACGATGTGACGCACATCCTCACCGAAGAGGGCATCGCGAACCTGCTGCTGTGCCGCACCGATGAAGAGCGCGAGCAGGCGGTGCGCGGCGTGGCCGGCTACACGGAGGTCGGCCTCGGGCGCGATCGCCGCATGATCGAGAACCTGCGCGACCGCGGCGTGATCCGGCGCCCCGAAGACCTCGGCATCGACACGCGCCTGGCCACGCGCAACCTGCTCGCCGCGCGCTCGATGCGCGATCTCGTCACGGCGTCTGGCGGCCTGTATCGGCCGCCCGGTCGCTTCAGAAACTGGTGAGGTAAACAGCATGTCCACGGCCGTCGGTCTGGAGACCCTGCACTACGAGTTCCCGGGCACGCGCGCAGTCAACGCGTTCGCGCCGGTGCTGGTCGGCGTGGTCGGTTCGGGCAACCTCGAGGTGATGCTCGAACCTGCCGCCACCGCCACCTGCGCGTTCGACGTGCAGACCTCGGCGCGCGGCTTCGGCACGATCTGGGAGGCGGTGCTGCGCGACTTCCACGAACGCCACCTGCTCGCGGGCGTGCGCGTGTCGATCAACGACATGGGTGCGACGCCGGCAGTCGTGAGCCTGCGCTTGAGCCAGGCGTCGGCGGAGTTGGCATGAAGCGTTGCATCTCGGGTTGTGAGGAGAGGTCGGCTTGCGGCCCATCGCTGCCGTTGAACGACCGCTGTGCGGCCGGCGGTCGGCGCGAGCAAAGGCACGTGCGGGCAGGCCGCGGTGCTTCGCTGAGGCGGTCGGCGCTGCGCACCGACTGCCCTGCGGTGCTCGGTCTCGTGGCCCGTCGCTCAACTCGCTGCGTTCGCTGCGCTCTCTCTGCTCAAACAAACGCGACGAGTCAGTCATTGATGCGCGCTGCGCGCGCGGCCACGAGCCCTGTGCTCCTCGGCGCCTCAGAGGCGCACCGCAACCTGCCCGCACGCACCTTTGTGGACACCGCGGAGGTAT
>CAXTSS010000032.1:0-26711 GCA_964247075.1 uncultured Rhizobacter sp.
TCTGCACGACGCCGCCTTGCGGATTGGCGACGCCGCTGCCCGGCATGCCGATCGCGAGCGCGACGGCAGCGGCGACGGGTGTCAAACGAAGGTTGCTGGCCATGAAGATTTCCCTTTCCGCTGCTGACGACGGGCCTAGAACGCCCCTTGCACGCCGACAAACGCGCGCGCGCTGCGATTGCCTTCCTGCGCCACGTCGTGCGTCAGGGGTTGAGCCACTTCGGCGTAGCCGCTCCAGCCACCGCTCATCGAGACGCGCACGCCGATGCCGGCATTCGCCGCCGACTCGCGCGCCTTCTGCCCACCTGCGGCCACCGAGGCGCCGCGCCGGCGCAGCGTGCCGACTTCGTAGAAGCTGTACAGCGTGTAGTCGCGCAGCCAGGGGCTTGCGCCCGAATCGGCGTAGCGCAACTCGGCCTTGAACGCCGCGCCGGAGTCTCCGGTGAGCTCGGCCGTGTCGTAGGCGCGGCCGAACTGCTCGCCGCCGAACGCAAAGCGTTCCGGCGAGAGCAGAACCTGCCGGCTGTATTGCGCATTGACCGCACCGAGCAACGACCACTTGGCCGCGAGCGACTGCAGCCGCGCCGCATACAAGGTCAGCTTGGTGAAATCGGGCCGGCCGTCAGCGACCGAGAGGTTCTCGTCGCCCGCGCGCGAGGCGCCGAACGCGTGCAGCCCCTTCGAGAGCTCGACATCGAGCACCGACAAGCCGCGAAAGCTATCGACCAGATCTGCCGTGGCGCCCAGGCGCAGCGCGCTGATGTTGTCCTCGGAGAGCGGCAACGCCGTGCCGGCCGCCACCACATCGGTCTTGCTGTGCAGCTTGCCGAGGCTCGCGCGCAGGTTCAGGTTCTGGGTGCGCGAACGCAGCAGCGGCACGCTGCCCTGCAGCGTGAGGCTGCGCGAACTGGTGGGCAGCTGGAAATTCTGGTTCGTGCCGGGCCTTGAATCGACGTAGGAGCCACTCAGGCCGATGCGCGCGCCGCTGGCGCCGAGCACGCGGTCGTAGCCGAGCGTGGCGAAGCTCAGTTCGCGATCGGCCAGCGTTTGCACCAGGCGCGCGCTGAGCCGGTCGAAGCCCCACAGCAGCTGGTTCAACTCGCCCGACACATCGGCACGCCAGGGCCCGAGCGACTTGCTGCCGCGGTTGTTGATGCCCGCGGTGAGCGACGCGCGGCGCGAGGCGATCTCGACCGCCAGATCCGCCGCCCCCGGCGTGGCGGACGGGCCGATCGTCGAGACCGCGTTGATGCCGGGCAGGTCGTTCAGCAGGAGCAGTTCGCGCTCGAGAATCCCGGCCGCCAGCGGGCGCGAATCGCGGATCAGGTCGAGGTGCCGGTCGAGCGTGCTGCGCGGCCCGCTCGACTCGCCGCGAATGCTCGTCTGCGCAATGAAGCCTTCGACGACGCGCAGCTGCACCACGCCATCGCGGATGGCCTGCGGCGGAACGATCACGCGCGACAGCACATAGCCGTCATTGCGATGCATCAGCGTCAACTCGTCGGCAAGCCGGAAGACATCGGCCAGGCTGACCTCGCGCCCGATCAAGGCGGCGCCGGGTGCCGCGAGCGCCTGCGCCGAATAGGCCGTGTTGCCGGTGAACTCGACCTGCTTCAGCGTGAAGCGCACTGTGCCGGCATCGGCCGGCGGCTGCTGATTCGGCGTCTGCGGCACCACCGGCCCTTCGCCGCTTGGCAATGCGGGCGGTGTGGTGAATTGGCGTTCCAGCTGACCCGGGCCGGTGGCCTGGCCGTGTGCAGCTGTGCCCAGGCTTGCGGCCAGCACCACGGCCAGCACAGCGCAGCGGCGCGGCGCGCCGGCTCGATCGACATGTTCGTTCGCCATCGTGTTGTTCGCTCCTCCGACACGCCGGATGCGCACCACACAGTCCGCAACCCGAGGCGCCGAAGCTACGCGGCACCGGCCGCGGCGACAACATCAGAACTAGGGATGGATCGGACCTAGGGATGCGCGAGCGCGCCGCCTATCGGGTTCAGACAGGGTTCATCGCGCCGCCGCACTCACCGGGCTGCGCATCGCGAGCACGACGCCGCGCGCGCTGGACTCGTCCGCCGCGTCGCTGCTGATGAACACCGGCGTGGTGCCGAGCGCGACCGCGAGCACGCGCCACGCATCGCGGCGCTCGGCGAGGCGCGCCGGGTCGGTCTTGAAGCGCTGCGCGAACGCGACTTCGTCGATCGCAAGGATCGTCGATGCGCTTGCCGCGAGCATGCGCGCGAAGCGGCCCTGGTTCTCGGCCTCGGGCGTGGCGGAGAGATCGAACAGCGCGACCGCCAAGGTCGTGCCGGCCGGCGGCAACACGAGTGCCTCGGGATCGTCCTCGGCGCCGAACGCGAGCGTGGGCGCGATCTCGACTTGCGCCGTGTCACCCAGCACCTTGGCGATGAGCGCACGCAGCGCGAACCCGGCGCGCGCATCCGGCGCGCTCGCGTACGGTGCCACGAACACCTGCGCGAGCTCGCCTTGGCGCGCCCGCACCAGGCCCTGAAAGTAGGGGCTCTCCAGCGGCAGCGTCAGATGGCGCGCGAGCCAGTGTGCGCGCGCCGCACCGAGCAGCGCGAGCACCGTGCGCGGCAGCACGACGACGATCAGCAAGGTCAGCGCGAGCAGGTGGATCCAGGCCGCGGCGGGAGCGCCGTCCGGCGCTGCGCCGTGGAGGCTGCGCATCGCGGTGAACGCCTCCACATCGGGCAGCGCGATGCTCGACAGCGCCACCGCCGGCGCGAGCGCCACGCCGAGGATCGCGTGCGCGTTCGCGGCGCTCAGAAAGGTGCTCTCCCACACCGCCCGGTAGTCGAGCACCAACCCGCGCAAATAGAGGCCTGCGATCAAACCGAGTGCGAGCGCCGCGGCGGCCACGTGCAGCAGGGTCGCGGCGCGTGCCGCCGAGAGCGGCGCGCTGACGCGCAACCACTGGCTCGCGAAGCCTTGCAGCGCCTTCGCGCTGCCCGTCGCCGAGGTGCTCACCGAGCCGAGCCCGGGCAGACTGCGGCCGAAACGCAGCACGCGCTCGGTCAGCTTCACGAGGCTGCCGGCTTGGGTCTTTCGCATCAGCAGCCGCGCCAGCCCGTGGCCGAGCAGCAGCACGTAGACGACCAGGTTCCACGCCAGCACGGCCCACAGCGGCGGCGCGAGCAGGTTGATGCGCTGGCTGCTGCCGATGCTGTCGGCGAGCACGCCGACCACGAGCCCGAGCAGCAGCGCCCAGCCGGCCCAGCGCCAATGCCACAGCCGCCGCGCCAGCCACGCCGTGACCGCCGGCTCGCGCGGCCCGAGCCGCTGCAGCGCGTGATGGGCGCGGCGCGCGATGAACGTCGGCGCGCCGCCCGGGCCGGCATCGTCCAGCGCGGCGCGCGTGGCCCAGCCGCGGTCGTCCTCGCTCCAGTTCGGCGGCGCCGGCTGCGCGGTCTCGAACGCCTGGACGAGCACGACCTCGCGTGCGGCGGTCTCGTTCATCGGCGAGTCACGCGTGGAGTCGATCCGCGAGCGCGTTGAAGTCGGCCGCGGTGATGTCGAACACCGCGTCGCCCACCGGCTCCATCGCCCCGCCCTCGCCGCGCTCCAGCGGCCGCGGCACGTAGGCGGTGCGCAGGCCGGCGCGTTGCGCGGCGACGAGATCGCTCGGGTGCGCCGCGACCATCATCACTTCGCTGCGTTCGACACCGAGCAGCCGCGCCGCGCCCTGATAGACCTCGGGGTCGGGCTTGTAGTGCTGGAACAGCTCGGCCGAGAGCACGCAATCCCACGGCAGCCCGGCGTGCTTGGCCATGTTCACGAGCAGCGCGACGTTGCCGTTCGACAGCGTCGAGATCACGTGCTTCGCCTTCAGCCGCTGCAGGCCTGCCACCGTGTCGGGCCACGGGTTCAGCCGATGCCAGACGCGATTCAGATGATCGAGCTCGGGCTCAACCAAGCCACCGAGGCCGAAGCGCGGGCGGATCTCGTCGAGGATGGTGCGGTGCAGGCCGTCGATGTTCGTCCACGCGATCTCGCCGCGGCGCGCGCGCTCCATCGCCGGCACATAGCCGGCGCGCCAGGCATCGGCGAACGCGGGCGCATCGACGTGCGGCCACGCCGCGCGCACCTCTTTGACGATCGAGCCGCGCCAATCGACGACCGTGCCAAACACGTCGAATACCAAGGCCTTGAGGTGCTTCATGCGAGCGCCCTTCCGATCAGAATCTTCTGCACGTCGCTCGTGCCTTCGTAGATCTGGCAGACACGCACATCGCGGTAGATGCGCTCGACCGGGAAGTCGCTCACATAGCCGTAGCCGCCGAACACCTGGATCGCCGCGCTGCACACGCGCTCGGCCATCTCGCTGGCGAACAGCTTGGCCATTGCGGCTTCCTTCAGGCACGGCACGCCCGCGTCCTTCAGGCTCGCGGCGTGATGGATCAGCTGACGCGCGGCCTCGATCTGCGTCGCCATGTCGGCGAGCCGAAACTGCACGGCCTGGTGCTCGAAGATCGGCTTGCCGAACGCGACGCGCTCCTTCGAATATTTCAGCGCAGCCTCGAACGCCGCGCGCGCCATGCCAACGCTCTGCGACGCGATGCCGATGCGCCCGCCCTCCAGCCCGGAGAGCGCGATCTTCAGGCCCTGGCCTTCCTGACCCAGCAAGTTGGCCAGCGGCACGCGACAGCCTTCAAAAATCACTTGCGCGGTGTCGCTGGCGTGCTGGCCCAGCTTGTCCTCGATGCGCGCCACCGTGTAGCCAGGCGTGCTCGTGGGCACGATGAAGGCACTGATGCCCTTCTTGCCAGCCGCCTTGTCGGTCACGGCCATCACGATGGCCACATCGCCGTTCTTGCCGCTGGTGATGAACTGCTTGACGCCGTTCAGCACATACGCGTCGCCGTCCTTCACCGCGGTCGTCTTCAGCCCGTCGGCCTGCGAGCCGACGTGCGGCTCGGTCAGGCAGAATGCGCCCAGCATGTCGCCGCGCGCCAGCGGCTTCAACCATTGCGCCTTCTGCGCATCGCTCGCCCACGCCATCAGGATCGAGCAGACCGGGCAGTTGTTGACGCTGACGACGGTGGAGGTGGCGCCGTCACCGGCCGCGATCTCTTCGAGGATGATCGCGAGCGCGAGGTAGTCCAGCCCGGCGCCATCCCACTCGGTCGGCACCGCCACGCCGTAGCAGCCGAGCGCCGCGAGGCCACGCAGCTCGTCTTTCGGGAAGTGACGCGACTTGTCCCACGCCGCGGCCTGCGGCGCAATGTGGTCTTGCACATATGAACGTACGGCGTCCTGCACGGCGCGGTGGTCTTCGCTCAGCAGCATGGTCGGTGTCTCCGAATGTTCCCGGACGCGAGCGTAACGCGTCTCGGCCTGGACCCAGGCTAGGCCGGGCGCTGCGTCAACGCGAGCCGCGCCGCGAGGAACAGCAGCACCAGGCCGCCCGCGCCCTGCACGGCGCGGCGCGCCGCCGGCCGCGGTTGCAGCCGGCGCAGGTGCGTCACGATCGCGACGAAGGCAGCCAGGAACAACGTGCTCTGCAGCACCATCACCGCGCCGAGAAACAGGAACGCGGCGGTCTTGTCGGGCGCCTGCGCTTCGATGAACTGCGGCAGCAGCGCCAGAAAGAACAGCGCGATCTTCGGGTTCAGCACGTTCGTCAACAGCCCCTGGCGAAACAGCGCCCAACCGCTCGTCACCGCATCGCCCTGCGCCGCGATCGGTGCCGCATCGCCGCCGCGGGCCGCACTTCGCAGCATTCCGATCGCGAGCCACAACAGGTACGCCGCGCCCAGCCATTTGACGAGCGCGAACGCCGCTGCCGAGGTGCTCAACACGGCTGCCAAGCCGAACGCCGCGGCCAGCGTGTGCACGACGCAACCGGCGTTGACGCCGAGCGCGGTCGCCAGACCGCCGCGCCAGCCATGCTGCAGTGTGCGGCTGGCGGTGATCATCATGTCCACGCCCGGGGTGGCGTTCAGCACGAACACCGTGACGACGAACAGCCAGAGGTCGTGCACGCCGACGGTCATCCGCGTGGATCGGGCGTCATCGTGGCGAGGTCTTCCTGATAGGCCACCGCGAGCAAGGCGCGCGGGCCATCGGCCGTGCGCGCGAGCTGGTAGCCGGTGCGAAAGCTTTGAAGCTCGGAGCCATCGGCACGGCGCAACGTCCAGTGCACGTGCGCGAAGGCGTGGTTCGCGCCGAGAGCGACGTGGTCGAGCAGTTCGAACTCGGCGCGCGCGAATCCGTTGCGACGGTACCCATCGCACAGCGCGCGCATGTTGACGCGAACGGACGCATCGTCGGCATAGATATCGAGCCGTGATGTGCCGCCTTCACCATGCGAATCGGCGATCCCGCTCGGCACGTGCCAGGTGTCGGCGACCGCGTCGCCATCGAGCCGGTTGAAGCAGTCGCGGTAGTGCTCGAAGAAGGCGGTCGTTTCCTGCAGGCCCATCAGATCATCTCCAATGCCAGCGCCGTCGCTTCGCCGCCGCCGATGCACAGCGCCGCGACGCCCTTCTTCAAGCCACGTTGGCGCAGCGCGCCGAGCAGCGTGACGACGATGCGCGCGCCGCTGGCGCCGATCGGGTGGCCGAGCGCGACCGCGCCGCCGTGCACGTTGACGATCTCGTGCGACAGCTTGAACTCGGTCATCGCGGCGAGCGTGACCGCGGCGAAGGCCTCGTTCACTTCCCACAGATCGACGTCGCACGCGGCCCAGCCGGATTTCTTCAGCACCTTCTCGATCGCACCGGCCGGCGCGGTCGCGAACCAGTTCGGCGCCTGCGCGTGCACGGCGTGCGCGCGAATGCGCGCGAGCGGCGTGCAGCCGAGCTTTTTCGCGGTGCTCTCGCGCATCATCACCAGCGCAGCAGCGCCGTCGGAGATGCTGGACGAGGTGGCCGCGGTGATCGAGCCGTCCTTCTTGAACGCGGGCTTCAGGCCGGCAATCTTGTCGAGCCTGGCCTTGAAGGGCTGTTCGTCGAACTTGATCACTTGGTCGCCCGCCTTGCCGGCCACGGTGACCGGCGCGATCTCCCAGTCGAAGCTGCCGTCTTCGTTGGCCTGCTTGCTGCGCTTCGTCGAATCGATCGCGAACTGGTCCATCTGCTCGCGGCTGAAGCCGTACTTGGCGACGCACTCTTCGGCGAACACGCCCATGGCCTTGCCAGCGCCGTTGGGCAATCTTTCATACGCGTCTTCCAGGCCGTCCATCGCCATGTGGTCGTAGAGCGCCGCCATGCCGTACTTCACGCCCTTGCGCATCGCGGTCAGGTGCGGCGCGTTGGTCATGCTTTCCATGCCGCCGGCGATCATCACGTCGGCGGTTTCGCTCGCCAGCATGTCGTGCGCGAACATCATCGCGCGCATGCCGGAGCCGCACATCTTCGACAGCGTGACCGCGCCCACCGATTGCGGCAGGCCGGCGCCCAGCACCGCCTGGCGTGCGGGCGCCTGGCCCTGGCCGGCCATCAGGCAGTTGCCCATCAGCGCTTCGTTGACGGCGTCGCCGGTGATGCCGGCGCGCGCCACCGCGGCCTTGATCGCAACGGCGCCGAGCTGGTGTGCCGCGAGCGTGGCGAAGTCGCCGAGCAAGCCGCCGATCGGCGTGCGGGCGGCCGAGACGATGACGATGGGGTCGCTCATGAATGTTCTCCTTCAACACGCCGGCTCGACACTGCGTGGCGCACCGCCGGGTTCGGTGCCCACCGCCGCCCCGCGGGCGCAGGGCAAGCCATCGGCGCAAGCGTAGCCCATCTTTCGGAAAGCCGACTGCCCGCTCGCTCAGCGCGTCACGGCCCCGGCCGCCAGCAGGCGGCGCAGTTCGACGAGCCGGGCCTTCACGCGCCGCTCGTTGTCGGCGCCCATGCGCAGCAGGATCTTCTGGCCGGACGAGAGCGCCTCGAACGCCGGATCGTCGAATTCGTAAAGCACCCAGGGCCGCTGCGGCTGCACCGGCCCGTTGATCGTCGGCAGGTGCACCTTCACCGCGCCGGCGACGTCCGGCGTGGCCAACAGGTGGTCGATCACCTGGACGAATCGGTCGTTGAAGTAGCGGCCCGGGTAACCCAGGTTTTCATAGGCCTGCTGGAGTTGCGGATACAGCCGCGCGTACCACGCGAACGCCCGGCGCAGATCGAGTGTTTCGATCAGCACGACGTAGGGCGTGTAGCGCAAGCCGTTGTCCGCGGCGATCGCCCGGGTATCGCCGCTCGCCTCGACCTTGAAGCGGCCGGCGGCCGGGTTCATCGGCCACACCTGAGACGGCGCTTGCGCGCGCGCCAGATTGTCGACCGTGGCGACGAAGCGCCGCGCGAAGTCCCGCGTCTGGAACATGGACAGCACCGAGCGGCTGCCGAACAACTCGTCGAGTGCCGCCGAAAAGTCGGGCGCGCCTTTCGGCGACGCTTGCGCGGCCGGCGGCTCTACCGGGAAGTTGATCGCACCCGCCGATGCGGCCGAGGCCGGCGGTGGCGCGGCAACGACGGGGGCGGCGCTGGCCGCGGTCGGCAGCGGCGGCGTCACGAGGGCGTGCTCGCGCTGCCACCACCAGGCGCCCAGGCCGGCCAGGGCAACGGCGATGGCGGCAATCGCGGCGAGGGCAGGTGTGCGCATTCGAGATCCTCCTGCGGAGTGCGCGGCCGTGCTACGCGCCGCGGTGGCCGAAGCGCTTGTGCGCGTCGTACGGAAACACATCATGCACATAGCCGGCCAGGATGCGCTCCTTGTGGCCTTGCCAGAACGCGGCCTCGAGCAAATCGGCATGGTGGCGCATGAAGACGTCGCGCACGCGCGGGTTGCCGAGCAGGAACGGGCCGAAGGTCTCGGGGAAGACGTCGCGCGGGCCGACCTTGTACCAGACCTCGCTCGACATCTCTTCCTCCTCGTTGCGCGGCGTGGGCACCTTGCGGAAGTTGCAGTCGGTCAGGTACTCGATCTCGTCGTAGTCGTAGAACACCACCTTGCCGTGGCGCGTGACGCCGAAGTTCTTCCACAGCATGTCGCCCGGGAAGATGTTGGCGCGCAGCAAATCCTTGATCGCGTTGCCGTATTCGACCACCGCCGATTCGATCTGCGACAGCGACGCTTCCTGCAAATAGATGTTGAGCGGGATCATGCGCCGCTCCATGTAGACGTGGCGGATCACCAGCGCATCGCCGTCTTCCTCGAGCAGGCTCGCGCAGTAGTGCTTGAGCTCCTCGATCAGTTCGTCTTCGAAGCGCTCGCGCGGGAACGCGACGTTGCTGTACTCGAGCGTGTCGGCCATGCGCCCGACGCGGTCGTGCTGCTTGACCAGCAGGTACTTGCTCTTGATCAGCTCGCGCGTCGTCTCCTTCTGCTCGGGGAAGAAGTCCTTGATGACCTTGAAGACATACGGGAAGCTCGGCAGGTCGAACACCAACATCACCATGCCCTTGATGCCGGGTGCGATGCGAAAGCGGTCGCTCGAATGCTTCAGGTGATAGAGAAAATCGCGGTAGAACGAGTTCTTGCCCTGCTTGGCCAGGCCGAGCGCGTTGTAGATCTCGCTGCGCGGCTTCCTCGGCATCATCGAGCGCAGGAACTGCACGTAGGCCGACGGCACCTCCATCGCGACCATGAAGTAGGCGCGCGCGAAGCTGAACAGCAGCAGCAGGTCGTCTTCGCCGAACAAGGCCGTGTCGATCACCAGCCCCCCGTGTTCTCCATGCAGGATCGGCAGCGCGAACGGCGTCTCCACGTAGCCGTTGATGATCTTGCCGACGAGGTACGCGCCCTTGTTCCGGTAGAACAGCGACGACAACACCTGGATCTGGAAGTTCGCGCGCGGCCGGTAGTCGCCGAGCTGCCGGACGACCGCGGCGTGCACGCAGTCGATGTCGCGGTCGAGGTCTTCGAACGCACGCTGGAGCTGGAAGTTGGCCACGATGCGCAGCCAGGTCTCGCGCATCGTCTCCTTCGTCGGGTAGTACGCGCGGTAGGTCGGCAGCGAGGCGGGTTCGTCGTTCTCGATGTACTCGGTCGAGACGGCGGGACGCACGAAGATGAAATCGTTGTGGAAGTAGCTGCGGTGCAGGATCTTCGTCGTCACCGAGTTGAAGAAGGTCTCGGCGAGTTCGGGCTGGTGGTGGCCGGTGAGCAGGCCGATGTAGTGCAGCTTGACCTGCTGCCACACATCCTTGGGCAGCTCGGCGGCCTGGAACTCGCGTTGCAGCCGCTCGCTCGCCTCGGCCACGCGCAAGTCGTAGAACTCGATGCGCTCGCGCTGCGCGCGCTGCTGGCCGTGCCAGTCGGCCTCCTCGAAGCGGCGCTTGGCGTCGGCGCTGGCCTCGCGAAAGAGCGTGTAGTGGCGATCGAAGCCGTCGAGCATCGCCTGCGCGATGTCGAACGCGCGCGGGTCGCTCAGCGCCGCGGGGAAATTGGTCGGCTGCTTCACGGAGGCGGCGTCTTGGCCGGCACTCCACGCGAGATCGCACCCGGAAGTTCGGGGCCGTTCAACGAGCCCATCACCGAGTCGGTCTTCATCGCATGGCGCGCATGCAGCGATTCGATCGCCGCCTCGAACGCGCCGGCCATGTCGGCGGCCCCCGGCACGGTGATCTTCAGGTCGCGCAGCAGGCCGTTGTGCAACCCATAGAACCAGCCGTGCACGACGAGTTCCTGCCCGCGCGCCCACGCGTCTTGCACGATCGTGGTCTGGCACACGTTGCGCGCCTGCTCGATCACGTTGAGTTCGCCGAGCGCATCGACGCGCTGCTCGGACGGCAGGCTGTCAAGCCAGTCCTGGTGGCGATTGCGCACGTCCTGCACGTGGCGGATCCAGTTGTCGGCCAGGCCCACGCGCAGGTCGTCCAGCGCGGCCATCACGCCGCCGCAGCGCGAATGGCCGACGACGATGATGTGCTTGACCTTGAGCATGTCGGTCGCGAACTGGATCACCGACAACGCGTTCAGATCGGAGTGCACCACCACGTTGGCGACGTTGCGGTGCACGAACAGTTCGCCGGGCAGCAGATCGACGAGTTCGTTCGCCGGTACGCGGCTGTCGGCACAGCCGATCCACAGGTACTGCGGCGCCTGCTGCGCGAGCAGCCCGGTGAAGAAGCCGGGGCTGCGCTGCTCGGTCTTGGCGGCCCAGAGGCGGTTGCTGTCGAGAAGCTCGTGGAGTTGGGTGGTCATGGTGCTGCGGCGCGGCTGCTTTTCAGCAGTGTACGCACCGCGGCTGTCGGCACGCTCGGCGCGCCCGAATGGGTGAAAGCACCGACGATTTCGCACTTGACGCGCCATGAGGCTGCCGGCAACCTGAATTCAGAACTCTTGCGGAACCCAGATGAAACTCTTCGACTTGACCGGCCGCACGGCCCTCATCACCGGATCGAGCAAAGGCATCGGCTTCGCACTCGCGCACGCCCTGGCCGGCGCGGGGGCCCGCGTCGTGCTGAACGCGCGCGACGCCGGCCAGCTGGCGCAAGCGCGTGACGCCCTGGCCGCGGGCGGATTCGACGTGCGCGCGGCCGCCTTCGACGTGACCGATGCCGCGGCGGTCGAAGCCGGCATCGCCGCCGTCGAGGCCGATGTCGGGCCGATCGACATCCTCGTCAACAACGCCGGCATGCAGCACCGCGCGCCGTTCGCGGAGTTTCCGATCGATGCCTGGCACAAAATCACCACCACCAACATCGACAGCGTGTTCCTGGTCGGCCGCGCGGTGGCACAACGCATGATCGCGCGGCAGCGCGGCAAGATCATCAACATCTGCTCGGTGCAAAGCGAGCTCGGCCGCCCGGGCATCGCGCCCTACGCCGCCACCAAGGGCGCGGTGAAGATGCTCACGAAGGGCATGGCGATCGACCTCGGCCGATACGGCATCCAGGTCAACGGCATCGGGCCGGGCTACTTCAAGACCGAACTCACCCAGACACTGGTGGCCGACGAAGCCTTCACCGCCTGGCTGTCGGGCCGCACGCCCGCTGGCCGCTGGGGCGAGGTGGCGGAACTCGGCGGTGCGGCGATCTTTCTGGCCTCCGACGCGTCGAGCTTTGTCAACGGCCATATCCTCTATGTGGACGGCGGGATCACCGCCAGCCTTTGACGCGGGGCGGACGCGACCGCCCTTCGCCGACGCTCACCCCTTGGGGTCGGGCACGAACCCGGGGAACGGCTCCGGCGTCGCCGGGATGCGGCGCTGCCGCGGCAGCACGCCGCTGGCGACCAGGTTGTCGTAGCTGTCGTAGCGCAGCCGAACGACCTCCGCCGGTCGCTCGCTGGCGCGCTCGAAGCTGGTCTGCGTCGTCGGCGCGTACTCGCGCTCGCCGTGGCCGGTGCCGAGGCGTTCGTCGCGCGCCGGCGCGGCGGATTTGGCGGTGGCCGATGGCGCGGTGGGTGCCGCGGCGCGCAACTCGTTGGCCGCGCTCTCGCGCTCGATGCTGCCCTGCGCGGCGCGCGGCCGGTCGGCCTCGTAGCGGCGGCGCATCGCCTCCTCGTTCTCGCGCTCGCGAAACACCGCGACGCCAATCACGCCGACGTTGTCGGGCCGGTCGGTGCGCGCCGCGTAGGAATCCGGCAGCGCGGTGAAGTAGAACGCCGCGGCCTCGGTCAGGCTCTTGCGCCAGCCGGTGATCTCGGTGGTCTGGTATGGCGCGAGCACGTAGCCGGTCTGGCCGAGCGCCGCGGTCTCGCCGCTGACAGCGTTGACGCCATCCACCGAGAGCACCACCAGCACGCGCTGGCCGCTGCGGTTGCTCATGCGCACCGCGTAGCGGCTGCCCGGCCGGCCGGCGACCCAGGTGTTGCCGCGGTGCTGGTAGGTGGGCAGCGGCTGCTCGCGCTGGCGGTCGATGAGTTCGACATCGACAAGGCTGCCCACGGCGAATGCGGGGGCGGCCACGCAGGCGGCTGCAACGGCGGCGAGGATGACGAAAAGGCGGCGGGTCGGCATGGCAAATCTCCAGAAGTGGGTTTCGACATGCGGTTGAACGGCCCGGCGCCGCGAACGGGGTGAACCCGTTCGAAAAATTTTCTACATCGTCTCGGAGAACAGCTCCCGGCCGATCAGCATGCGGCGGATCTCGCTCGTGCCGGCGCCGATCTCGTACAGCTTGGCATCGCGCCACAGCCGGCCGAGCGGGTACTCGTTGATGTAGCCGTTGCCGCCGAAGATCTGCACGCCCTCGCCGGCCATCCAGGTCGCCTTCTCGGCACACCACAGGATCACGCTCGCGCAATCCTTGCGCACCTGGCGCACGTGCTCGCTGCCGAGCATGTCGAGGTTCTTCGCGACCGTGTAGGCGAACGCGCGGCCGGCCTGCAGCACCGTGTACATGTCGGCGACCTTGCCCTGGATCAGCTGGAACTCGCCGATGCTCTGGCCGAACTGCTTGCGGTCGTGGATGTAGGGCACGACGTTGTCCATCACCGATTGCATGATGCCCAGCGGCCCACCGGTGAGCACCGCGCGTTCGTAATCGAGCCCGCTCATCAGCACGCGCGCACCGCCGTTCAGCGCGCCGAGCACGTTCTCGGCCGGCACCTCGACGTTGACGAACAGCAGCTCGCCGGTGTGACTGCCGCGCATGCCGAGCTTGTCGAGCTTCTGCGCTATCGAGAAACCCTTCATGCCCTTCTCGATCAGGAACGCGGTAACGCCGCGCGCGCCGAGCTCGGGTTCGGTCTTGGCGTAGACGACCAGCGTGTCGGCGTCCGGCCCGTTGGTGATCCACATCTTGTTGCCGTTGAGCAGGTAGTGGTCACCCTTGTCCTGCGCCTTCAGCTTCATGCTGATCACGTCGGAGCCGGCACCCGGCTCGCTCATCGCGAGCGCACCCACGTGCTCGCCGCTGATCAGCTTCGGCAGGTACTTCGCGCGTTGCTTGTCGCTGCCGTTGCGCTTGATCTGGTTCACGCACAGGTTGCTGTGCGCGCCATAGCTCAGGCCGACCGACGCGCTGGCACGGCTGATCTCTTCCATCGCGATCATGTGCGCGACGTAACCCATGCCGGCGCCACCGTACTCCTCGCTCACCGTGATGCCGAGCACGCCGAGCGCACCCATCTTCTGCCACAGGTCCATCGGGAACTGGTCGGAGCGGTCGATCTCGGCGGCGCGCGGCGCGATCTCGGCCTGCGCGAAGTCGCGCACCGCGTCGCGCAGCGCGTCCACGTCGTCACCGAGCTGGAAGTTCAAGCCGGGCAGGTTCGTCATGTCGTGTCTCCTTGATTGCGATTCAGTGCCGAACGTCGTCGCGCCCGGTCACGGTCATGATGGTGGCGGTCATCGTGGCCACGAGTTTGCGCTCGGTGCTTCCGGGCTCGAACTGATACGCGTGGCCATCGACGACGCTGATCGTGCGCCCGGCCTTCTTCACCTGGCCCTCGAAGCGCATCAGCGGCCCACGTGCCGGCGCCAGCAGGTTGATCTTGAATTCGATCGTCAGCACACCCGCGCCGGCCGGCATCAACGTGAACGCCGCGTAGCCGCAGGCCGAGTCGAGCGCCGTCGCGACCATGCCCGCGTGCAGAAAGCCGTGCTGCTGCGTCAGGTCGGCGCGGTGCGCCATCGCGAGCACGACGCGGCCGGCGCCGACCTCTTCGACGCTCACGCCGAGTGTCGCCATCGCCGGCTGGCGGGCGAACGACTCGCGGGTGCGCTGCGCGTAGTGGGGATCGTGGGGTTCCATGGTCGGTGCACTCCTGAGTCAACCCGTCTTGCGCCGCTCGCCGTCCGCGAGCAAGCGCTTCGCTTCCTTCTCGTGCGCACGCACCTCGTCGAGCGTGACGTGCAGATCGGCCATCTGCTGCTCCAGCTGCGCGCGGTGCGTGGCGAGCACGACGAGAAACTTCTTCAGCTGCGGCAGCGTGTCGCGCGGCGACTCGTACATGTCCACCAGTTCCTTGACCTCGGCCAGGGTCAGCCCGAGGCGCTTGCCGCGCAACGTGAGCTTGAGCCGCGTGCGGTCACGCGCGGTGTAGACGCGGTTGCGGCCGACGCGCTGCGGCGCGAGCAGGCCGCAATCCTCGTAGAAACGGATCGCGCGGGTCGTCAGGTCGAACTCGCGCGCGAGTTCGCCGATGGTGAGCGTGGGCGACATGTGGGTGACAGCGGCAGAGGGCAGTCCGAACTACACTCGTCTGATTAACGTATACGTCAAGTGTAAAGGCAGCGCGCATGAATCTCCTCGAGCAGCAACTGCACTACCCGTTCGCCGACACGCTGCCCGAGCCCGGCACGACGCTCGAGGTCGCGCCCGGCGTGCGCTGGCTGCGCATGCGGCTGCCGTTCCAGCTCGACCACATCAACCTGTGGCTGCTGCGCGACCGGATCGATGGTGTGGAGGGCTGGAGCATCGTCGATTGCGGCATCAGCAACGACGCGACCCGCGCCGCGTGGGAGCAGATCTTCGCGAACGAGCTCGGCGGCCTGCCGGTGCTGCGCGTGATCGTGACGCACATGCACCCGGATCACATGGGGTTGGCGCACTGGCTCACCGAGCGTTGGAAGGATTTGCCAAGAGAGGTGCGGCTGTGGATCAGCGCCACCGACTACAACACCGCGCGACTCGCGAGCAGCTCGATGACGAGCTTCGGCGGCGAAGGCACCGCGCGCTTCATGGCCAGCCACGGCCTGACCGACCCCGAGGCGCAACAGAAGATCAAGGCCCGCACCAACTACTATGCGAGCATGGTGCCGCAGGTGCCCGAGAGCTACCGCCGCATCTTCGATGGCGACACGATCACGGTCCACGGCCGCGCTTGGCGCTGCCACGTGGGCTACGGCCATGCGCCCGAGCACATGTCATTGCACTGCGCCGAGCTCGGCACGCTGATCAGCGGCGACATGGTGCTGCCGCGCATCTCGACCAACGTCAGTGTGCACGAGATCGAACCCGAATCGAACCCGCTGCGCCTGTACCTCGACTCGATCACGCGCATGAAGGCGCTGCCCGCCGAGACGCTGGTGCTGCCCTCGCACGGCCGGCCGTTCACCGGCCTGCACACGCGCGTCGATCAGCTGATCGCGCACCACGACGAACGCCTCGCCGACGTGATCGCCGCGTGCGGCGAGGCGCCGCAATGCGCGGCCGACCTGCTGATGATCCTGTTCCGCCGCCCCCTCGATCTGCACCAGACCACGTTCGCGATGGGCGAGTCGGTGGCGCACCTGCACGCGCTGTGGCTGGACGGGCAACTGACGCGCCGGCTCGACGCCGACGGCATCTACCGCTTCTCGCTCATCCGAAAGGAGCCCACACCATGATGACGACCCGCGCCGCCGTGCTCGACACCATCGGGCTGCCCGCGCCCTACGCGCAGAGCCGCCCGCTGCGCATCCGCGAGGTCGCGCTCGCGCCGCCGGGCGATGGCGAGGTGCTGATCCGCGTGCGCGCCGCCGGGCTGTGCCACTCCGACCTGTCGGTGATCTCGGGCGACCGGCCGCGGCCGGTGCCGATGGTGCTGGGCCACGAATCGGCCGCCGAGGTCGTCGAGTGCGGGCCGAACGTGCACGACCTGCGACCTGGCGACCGCGTCGTGCTCGTCTTCATGCCGAGCTGCGGCGGCTGCATGCCGTGCATGGAAGGGCGGCCCGCGCTGTGCGAACCGGGCGCGGCCAGCAACGGCGCTGGCACGCTGCTGTCGGGCCAGCGACGCTTGAGCATCGGCGGCGTGGCGGTGAACCACCACGTGGGCGTCTCCTGTTTCGCCGAGCACGCGGTCGTGTCGCGCCGCTCGTGCGTGAAGCTCGATCTCTCGGAAGCCGAACTGAGCCACGCCGAAGCCGCGCTGTTCGGCTGCGCCGTGCTGACCGGCGCGGGCGCCGTGATCAACACCGCGCGCGTGCAGGCCGGCAGCTCGGTGGCCGTGCTCGGGCTCGGCGGCGTCGGCTTCAGTGCCTTGCTCGCCGCGGTGGCCAGCGGCGCGCGCGAGGTCGTGGCGCTGGATCTGAGCGAGACCAAGCTTGCCCTGGCGCGCGAACTCGGCGCGACCGCCGCGATCAATGCCGGCGACCCCGATGCGGCGGAGAAATTGCGCGCACTGACCCACGGCGGCGTCGACTACGCCTTCGAGATGGCCGGCGCGATCCCCGCGATGGAGCTGGCCTGGCGCATCACGCGCCGCGGCGGCAGCACCATCTCTGCCGGCCTGCCGCACCCCGACAAGCGCTTCGCGCTGCCGCCAGTGCAGCTGGTGGCCGAGGAGCGCACGCTGCGCGGCAGCTACATCGGCTCGGCCGTGCCGGCGCGCGACATCCCGCGCTACATCGACCTCTACCGGCGCGGCAAGCTGCCGGTGAATCGGCTGATGGGCGAGCGGCTCTCTCTCGACGACATCAACATCGGCTTCGACCGGCTCGCGTCGGGCAGCGCGATGCGGGATGTGATCGTGCTCTGAGCCGTGACGACCCTCGGGTCAACCCGGAGTTCGCGAATGCCGAACACCGCCTTCGTCGTTTTGAAAGCCGTGCCATCTGGCACTCTCGCGCAATCCCAGCAAGAATGCAGCGGCGACGGCACGCTTGCCGCCGTCCCCCAATAACAAAGGAGACTCGCATGAGAACCAAGCTGTTGAAGGCGGCGGCCGCGGTCGCGCTGTGCGCCGTGAGTGCCGCAGCGTCGGCGCAGGCGATCAAGCTCTGGCAGGTGACCAGCGGCCTGCTCGAACTCGACAAGGGCTTCCTCACCGCGATGAGCGGCGTCGGCACCAAGGTCAAGGCGCCCGTCACGATGCACATCATCCAGCACCCGCGCGGGCTGATCGTGTTCGACACCGGCAACAACGTCGCCGTCTCCGACAACCAGTGCGCGTCGTATTGGGGCGCCGGCCTGTGCGGTGCGTTCAACATCCAGCAGTCGCGTGACGAAGTCATCGACCGCCAGCTGCAGAAGCTCGGCTTCAAGGCCGAGGACGTGAAGTACGTGATCTATTCGCACTTCCACCTCGACCACGCCGGCAACATCAAGATGTTCCCGAAGGCCAAGCACGTGGTGCAGAACGCCGAGCTGAAGAACGCCTGGTGGCCTGAGAAGTTCCAGCGCGCCGCGTTCGTGTTGAAGGACTTCGACACCACGCGCGATTTCGACTTCCTCGAATTGAACGGCGACTTCGACCTGTTCGGCGACGGCACGATCACGATCCTCGACACCAAGGGCCACACGCAAGGCCACCAGTCGCTGATGCTCAAGCTGCCCAAGACCGGCTACGTGATCATGTCGGGCGACGCGGTCTACACCGCCGAGAACGAGAAGGGCGTGGTGCCCGGCATCACCTGGAGCGCGAACGAGTCGATGCGTTCGATCGATCGGCTGAAGAACATGCGCGATACCCGCAACGGCCAGCTCTGGTACAGCCACGAGCCGGCCCAGTACGAAGAACACAAGGGCAAGGTCTACGAGTAAGGCCCGCTCTGCGCACGCCCCACGACCCGCCGCCCGGCGGGTCGTTTTTTGTCTTCGCCTGAATTGACTTTGTCGCCGAGCATCGAGTTCCTGGACGTCCGCAAGCGCTATGGCGCGCAGCCGGTGTTGCGTGGCGTGAGCTTCGCCGTGCAGCGCGGCGAGATCCTCGGGCTGCTGGGGCCCAACGGCTGCGGCAAGACCACGACCTTGCGCCTGGCTGCGGGCTTCCTGTCGCCCGACTCGGGCGAGGTGCGGGTCTGCGGCGAGCCCATCGGCAGCGGCTCGCTGGCAGCGCGCCAGCGCATCGGCTACCTGCCCGAGCGCGCGCCGCTCTACGACGCGCTGCGCGTGCGCGACTACCTCGATTTCGTCGCCGCCGCGAAAGGCGTGACGCGCGCGAAACGCACCGCCGCGATCGATCAGGCGATCGCCGACTTCGCACTCGGCGGCGTGGCGCACAAACCGATCGGCACGCTCTCCAAGGGCTACCGGCAGCGCGTCGGCCTGGCGCAGGCCACCCTGGCCGACCCCGAGGTGCTGCTGCTCGACGAGGCCACCAACGGGCTGGACGCGCTGCAGATCGTCGAGGCCCGCGCGCTGATCCGCCGCGGCAGCGCCGGGCGCGCGGTGATCTTCTGCAGCCACCTGATGCAGGAGGTCACGGCGCTGTGCGACCGCGTGATCGTGCTGCACGAGGGCCGCACGCTGGCGATGGCCGAGGCCACCGCCGCGCCGCGGCTGGAGCTGCGCATGACCGGACTCGACGCCGAGACGGCGATGCGGATGCTGTCGGCAGTGCCCGGCGTCAGCGATGGCTCGGCGCGCGATGAGGCCGGCGTCGTCGTGTTCGACTGCCGCATCGACTCGCCCGAGGTCGCCGATGCGCTGGCGCGCTGCGCGGTCGCCTCGGGCCGCCTGCTCGCACTCGAAACCAAGCACCCAACGCTGGAAGATCGCTTCATCGCGGCCGTGACGCAGGGCGAGGCGGTGACGCCATGAATGCCTTCATCGCGCTCTACGTGAAGGAGATGCGCGAACTCTTCGCCACGCCGATCGCGTTCGTGCTGCTGGCCGTGTTCTGGGCGCTGGCCGGCTGGTTCTTCAGCTTCGGCCTGTTCTTCGTCAACGTGGCGCAGATGGTTGGCACCTTCCACAACATCAGCCTGTTGCTGTTGCTGGTGATGCCGCTCGTGACGATGCGCATCTTCGCGGAAGAGAACAAGAGCGGCACGATCGAGCTGCTGCTCTCGCTGCCGCTGAGCGAGGCGCAGATCGTGCTCGCCAAGTTCGCCGCCGCGTTCACGATGCTGCTGCTGATGCTCGCCGGCAGCGCCACCGCCGTGCTGCCGCTGGTGATGTACGCGCAGCCGGATCTCGGCCCCATCGTCGGCGGCTACCTGGGCATCACGATGCTGGGCGCGGCCTTTCTCGGCATCGGGCTGCTGGTCTCGGCGCTGACCAGCAACCAGATCATCGCCGCGCTCGTGACCTGGGGTGCGCTCACGCTGCTCTGGTTCGCTGACTACGCCGCCTCGATCGAGGCGCTGCCGGGGCTGCGGCGGCTGTTCCAGCACCTGTCGCTGTCGGCGCATTACGTCGACGTGATCCGCGGCGTGATCAATCTCGGCACGGTGGTCTACTTCATCAGTGCGCTGGTGGTGTCGCTGGCGCTGACGGTCGCGGTGCTGAAGGGGCGCAGAGCGTGATGACGCGCTGGCTCGCACGCCTCAAGTTCCTCGTGCCGGCGCTGGCGCTGCTGGCCGCGGCCATTGCGCTGAACCAGTGGGTGCTCGACCACCCGAAGCGCTGGGACATGACCAGCGCCGGCGTCTACTCGATCGGCCCACAGACGCAGCGCGTGCTCGACGAGCTGCCGCAGCCGGTGGCGGTGACCTTCTTCTACGACCTGCGCAGCAAGGAGATGAACGACGCACGCGCGCTGCTCGAGCAGTACGCCGCGCAGACACGAAAGCTCACCGTGCAGAGCTTCGACCCGGCGCTCGCGCCCGCCGAGGCACGGCGCCAGCAGGTGCAGTTCGCCGGCACCGCAATCTTCGAATCGGCCGGCCGGCGCGTCGTCGTCAACGGCGGCAGCGAGGCCGACTTCACCAACGGCCTGATCCGCGTGACCGCCAAAGGCGACCAGACCGTGTGCTTCACCGACGGCCATGTCGAGGCCGACCCGCTGAGCCTCAAATCGCACGATCACTTCGAGGGCGACATGGGCAGCGGTCACTCGCACAGCACCGGCGGCCGCGCGCTGGTGGTGCACGAGCGGCATGGCCTGGGCATGGCCAGCGACGCGCTGAAGACGCTGGGCTACGGCGTGCGCGTGATCACGCTGGTGACCGGGCCGAACGCGCTCGCCGGTTGCACCGTGGTCGTGATCGCCGGGCCGCAGCAGGCGTTCGTTGCGTCCGAAGTGACGCAGCTGCAGGCCTACGCGGCCGCCGGCGGCCGCCTGATCGCGCTGATCGATCCGTTCACCGACAGTGGCCTCTCGCCGCTGTTCGCCGACTTCGGCCTGAAGCTCCAGCACCGGCTCGTGCTCGACGACCAGAGCCACTATTGGACCGACCCGGCCACGCCCGCCGTGTCGAGCTACCCGCGCCATAAGATCACGCGCAACCTGCCGTTGACCTTCTTCCCCGGCGCCGCATCGCTGGTGCCGCTGCGCACCGCGAGCAGCGGCGAGGTGCGCCTGACGCCGCTGGTGCAGACCAGCGACACCGCGCGCAGCGAACCGATACCGCCCGACACCGGCAAGCCCGATGTGGGCCTGCAGACGCTCGCCGTGCTCGCGACCAAGAAGCTGGGCGCGGCCGATCAGCGTGCCGAGCTGGTGCTGATCGGCGACGTGGATTTCGCGACCAACTCCTTCTTCCACGTGCTCGGCAACGGTGCGCTGTTCCTGAACGCGATGAGCTACCTCGCCGACCAGCAGCGGCTGATCGACATCACGCCGCGCCAGTACGAGATGCCGCGCGTGCAGCTGACGAACACGCAGATGCGCGCGACCTTCCTGCTCAGCGCCGTGCTGCTGCCGGTCGGCGCGCTGGCGCTGGCGATGTTCGTCTGGTGGCGGCGCCGCCGATGAGCGCGCCGGCCGTTCGCTCGACCTGGGCGTGGCTTGCCGTGCTCGCGATCGCGGTCGCCGCGATCGTGTGGCAGGTGGCGCGGCCGAGTGCGCCGGCCGATCATGACGATCACGATGCAGCGGTGTCGCCGCTGATCGACCTCGACGCGGCGAGCTGGTCGGCCGTCGAGCTGCTCGGCCCGAACGGCATGCAGCGCTTCGAGCGCGATGGCGCGGGCCGGTGGTTGCTGCACGGCGAGGCGGCCGGCGAGGCGGCGGGCCATCAACATCGCGCCGATACCGCGTCGGCCGATCGCATCGCGTCGGTCTTCGGCGCCTTCGCACGGGCGCGCATCGAGCGCGTGCTGCCAGTGGCTGCTGCCGGCCTCACGCCCTACGGGCTCGATCGCCCGGAGTGGATCGTGCTGATCCACGGCACCGAAAAGCGCCCGCCGCTCACGCTCGAAGTGGGCCAGGTCGCAGCCGATGGGCTGAGCCGCTATGTGCGGCTGCCGCGAGATGGGCGCGTGGTGACGGTCGCGAACTTCCAGATCGAAGGGGTGCTGGCGCTTCTGCGCGCGCCATGAGCCGCCCTCAGGGGCACCTCACACCGTGCGGCCGCCGTCCACCGGAAACTCCACGCCGGTGATGAACTCGGCGTCGTCGCTGCCGAGGTAGACCGCGGCGCGGGCGATGTCCTTCGGGTCGGAGAGGCGGCCGAGCGGGATCGTCGCGATGAACTTCTTGCGGTTCTCCGGCGTATCAGGCATGCCCATGAAGGATTCGAGCAGGCCGGTCGCGCCCATCACCGGGCAGATCGCATTGACGCGGATGTTGTCGGGCCCGAGTTCGACCGCGAGCGACTTGCTCATCAGGTTGACCGCGCCCTTCGAGCTGTTGTACCAGGTGAGACCGGGCCGCGGGCGGATGCCGGCCGTGGAGCCGACGTTCAGGATCACGCCGCTCCTCTGCTTGCGCATCAGCGGCACCACCGCGTGGACCATGTGGAAGATCGACTTCACGTTGATGTCGTAGACCTTGTCGAAGGTGGCTTCGTCCACATCGAGCAGCGGCTGGTTCTTGTGCGTCCAGCCGGCGTTGTTGATGACGATGTCGAGCTTGCCGAACTTGGCTACGGTGGCCTTTACCAGCGCGTCGATGTCGGCGCGCTTCGTCACGTCGCACTTCACGGCCATGGCGTCGGCGCCCAGCGACGCGGCCACGTCCTTCGCGCCGGCCTCGTTGATGTCGGCCACCGCCACCTTCGCGCCCTCGGCGATGTACTGGCGCGCGATCTCGGCGCCGAAGCCGCTGGCCGCGCCGGTCACGATAGCGACCTTGTTGTTGAGTCTCATGCTGTGCTCCTTGCTCACTTGCCGTAGTACTGCACCACGGTCTTCACGTTGCAGAATTCCTCGAGCGCCATGAAGCCCTTCTCGCGCCCGTGGCCGCTCTTCTTCACGCCGCCGAACGGCAGCTCGACGCCACCGCCCGCGCCATAGCAGTTGATGTAGACCTGCCCGCAGTGCATGCGCTTGGCGACGCGGATCTGGCGTCCGCCGTCGCGCGTCCAGATGCCGGCGAGCAGGCCGAAGTCGGTCGCGTTGGCGAGTGCGATCGCATCGTCCTCGTCGTCGAACGGGATCACCGCGAGCACCGGGCCGAACACCTCCTGGCAAGCGAGGCGGTGATCGCGCGGCACCGGGCCGAACATCGTCGGCGCCACGTAGAAGCCGCCCGCCGGCACGCCCTCGGCGACACGGCCCTGCGCCAGCACCGGGATGCCGCTGGCGCGCGCCTGGTCGATGAAACCCTGCACGCGTTTCTGCTGATCGGCGTTGATCAGCGGGCCACAGTCCTTGTCCATCGCCGGCGTGCCCGCCGCGGATTGCGCGAAGCGCTCGGTCACGGTCTTCACGAACGAGTCGTAGATCGAGCGCTGCACCAGCAGCCGGCTGCCGGCCGAGCAGGTCTGGCCGCCGTTCTGCGTGATCGCCTTCAGCACGAAGGTGGCGGCGCGGTCGAGGTCGGCATCCTCGAACACGATCTGCGGGCTCTTGCCGCCGAGTTCGAGCACGCACTTCAGCGTGCGCTCGGCCGCGGCCTTCTGCACCAGCGTGCCGACCTCGGGCGAGCCGGTGAAGGTCACGAAATCGATGTCGTGGTGGCTGGTCAACGCGGCGCCGGCTTCTTCGCCCAGGCCGGTGACGACGTTCAGCGCGCCGGCCGGCAAGCCGGCCTCCTTCGCGATTGCGCAGAACGCGAGCGGCGACAGGCAGGCGTCTTCCGAAGGCTTGAGCACCGCCGCGTTGCCCATCGCCAGCGCCGGCACGACGGAGCGGCCGAACATCTGCGCCGGGTAGTTCCACGGCAGGATGTGCGCGGTCACGCCATACGGCTCGCGCAGCACGACGACGTGGAAGTCTTCGAGGTACGGGATCTGCTCGCCGTGCAGCTTGTCGGCCGCGCCGCCGTAGAACTCGCAGTAGCGCGCGGCCACCGTGATGTCGTTGCGCGCCTGGCCGATCGGCTTGCCGGTGTCGCGCGCTTCGAGCTGCGCGAGTTCTTCGTGGCGCGACAACATGATCGCCGACATCTTCATCAGGATGCGCCCGCGGTCCGTCGCCGTCATGCGGCCCCACGGGCCGGCGAGCGCGGCGCGCGCGGCGGCCACGGCCTTGTCGATGTCGGCGGCCGTGCCGCGGGGCAGCTGGTCGAAGACCTCGCCGGTGCTCGGGTCGATCACGGGCAGCGTCTCGCCGCTGCTGCCGGCAGCCCATTCGCCGCCGATGAAATGCTTCTGCATGGTGGGTGGCTCCTTCAGTGTGAGAGTGCGGCCGCATCGCTGCGCTGCAGCTCGCCGCGTTCGAGCACCAGGGTCTCGGTCGGGATGTCCTTCAGCAGGCTGCGGTTCGATTCGGTGATCACCACGCACAGATCCGGCCGGGCCTTGAGGAGACGCTGCAGCGACGTACCGTACTGCGTCGCGAGCACCGGCGCCAGCCCCTGGAACGGCTCGTCGAGCAGCACCAGCCGCGTGCCGGCCATGATCGCGCGGCCGAGCGCGACCATCTTGCCCTGCCCGCCCGACAGCGCCGCGCCGGAGCGCGGCAGCATCGGTTGCAGCTCGGGCACGATGGTCAGCATCTCGGCCAGGCGTTCATCGACCGCGCGGCGCGCCATGCCGATCACCTCGCACGGAAAGCGCAGGTTGCCCTCGACGCTGAAGCTCGGGAACAGCACGCGGTCTTCGGGTGCGTAGCCGATGCCGAGCTTCGCGCGCTCGCGCGCCGGCACGGCAGCGAGATCCTGGCCGTCGAACAGCACGCGGCCCGTGTGCTTCGGCATGAAGCCCATCACGAGCCGCAGCAACGTGGTCTTGCCGGCGCCGTTGCGGCCGACGACGGCGACGGTGGAGCCGCGCGCCAGCTGCGCGCTGATGCCGCGCAGCACCTGCACGTTGGCGATGGTGGCGGAGACGGATTCGAGCGTCAGCATCTCGTCATTCTCCGATCACGTTGCGGATGACCGCCGGGTCGGCCAGCACCTGTTCGGGCGGGCCGTCGGCGGCGATCTTGCCGGCGATCCACGCCGCGAGGCGCGTCGCGTGCGTGCGCACGATGTCGATGTCGTGCTCGACGAAGATGCTGGTGACCTTGCGCTCGTCGAGCGCGCGCATCAGCACCTTCATCAGGCCGTGCTTCTCGTCGGTGGAGACACCGCTGGTCGGCTCGTCCATGATCAGCAGCTGCGGCTGGCCCATCAGCGCCATCGCCACATCGAGCAGCTTGCGCTGGCCTTCGGGCAGCGCGCCGGCCAGGTCATGCGCGCGTGGTGCGAGCTGCAACAGCTCGAGCGTGGCATCGACCGAATCGGCGTCCACCGCCTTGGCCAGCGGCAGCAGGAAGCCGCCCCGCTTCTTCGTCTTGACCGAGGCCGCGATCAGCAGGCACTCGCGCACCGTGTGTTCGCCGAACACCTGCGGCAGCTGGAACGAGCGGCCGACGCCGCGCAGCGTGATGTCGCGCGGCGAGTGGCCGGTGATCTCCTGCCCGGCGAAGTACACATGGCCCGAGGCCGGCTTCAGGTAGCCGGTGCAGATGTTGATGAAGGTCGTCTTGCCGGCGCCGTTCTGGCCGACGACAGCAAGGCGTTCACCGGCCTTCAACTCGAAGTCGATCGCATCGGCCGCGACCACGCCGCCGAACGACAGCGACAAGCCTTTGGTGGACAGCAGGGCCGCGCTCACGGCTTCGCCCCCGTCAGACGCCGCTCGACCAGCCCGAAGATCCCGGTCGGCGCCGCGAACACCATGAACAGCAGGATCAGCCCGAGCACCAGCTGCCAGCTGCCCGTGAGCCACGCGGCGACGTAGAGCTTGACGAACTCAAACACGAACGCGCCGATGAATGCGCCGACGGCATGCCCGGAGCCGCCGAGGATCGCGATGAACACGATCTCGCCGGAGCGCACCCAGTAGCCCATCTCCGGCGTCACCAGCCCCTGCGTCAGTGCGAACAGGCTGCCGCCCAGCCCGCACAGCGCCGCGGCCAACACGTAGCCGCCCCAGAACACGCGCTTGGCCGAGATGCCGAGGTATTCGAGCCGCGTCTCGTTGGTCTTGATTGCCGCCAGCGCTTGCCCCGAGACCGAGCGGAAGTAGCGCTGCACCAGCAGCCCGGCGAGCACCGCGCAGACCAGCGCGACGCCGAGCAGCGCGGTCTCGAAGCCATCGCGCTCCAGGTGGATGAACCCGAGCGTGGGCCGATCGAAGCGCAGCCCGTCGGTGCCGCCGGTGAGCCCACCGAACTTGCCGAGCACCGAGAACAGCACCATCGAGAACGCGAGGTTCAGCATGCCGAAGAAGATGCCGCGGTAGCGCACCATGAACAGCCCGACCAGCGCGCCTGCAATCGCCGCGCACGCCGTGCCCAGCGCGATCAGCAGCAGCGCGTCGAGGTGCCAGGCGCGCGCGATGAAGGTCGTCGCATAGCCGGCCAGGCACGCGAACATCGCGTTGCCGAACGAGACTTGGCCCGCGCGGATCAACACGATCACGCCGAGCACCGACAGGCCGTTGGCCAACGCCAGCAGCACCGGCGTCTTGAGCCAGGGGAACAGGACGGGCAGCGCGATCGCGAACGCGAGCAGTGCGATGACGAAGAGGCGCAGCAGCATGTCAGTGGCTTCGCTGTGTTTTGCGTGAGCCGTCGCGCTCTGAGCGGCAAAGGCGCGTCCGGGCAGGCCTCCGCGCTTCGCTGGAGCGGTCTTCGCTT
>CAXTSS010000033.1:0-26327 GCA_964247075.1 uncultured Rhizobacter sp.
CGTTGGTAGCAATTGGACTGACATTGGCGTGGTCTCCGCCTCAGGAAAACTCCTCTACTAGGAGTTTTGCAAAATTTGCGCGTTGATGAGTTTGCCCTATCGAACTCAGGCGGAGACGACTAACTCCCCTGCACGAACTCGGAAGCGCCTCGCTAGGCCACGTTCATAGGTCCAGTACAAGCAGCGGGGTCTTTGCCCTGGAGCAGCACGGTGTCATCTGCCGGTTGGACCCTTGCTCTTCAGGCGACAGGCACAAGTCCCGATGGTCGGGAACCCCTTCCAGCACGCTGATCAGGCACGTCCCGCAGACGCCCTGCTCACATGACAACGGAATTTCGATTCCATTGGACAGGAGTACCTCCGCGAGGGACTTGTCGGCCGGCACATCGAAACTCTTGCCGCTGCGTGCGGCGCGCACGGTAAAAGCGCCGCCGCCATTCGGCGCGGTAGCTGAGAAGTGCTCGACATGGACCTGATGTCCATCCCAGCCAAGCTTCGTCGCCTCACCTGTCACATGGGCCATGAAGCCTGCTGGCCCGCAGGCGTACAGATGCCGTCCGCTCGCAGGCGAAACGAGCACGTTCGCAGCGCTGAAGCGCTGTTCAGCCGGCCCGTCGTCCAGGTGCAGTTGAACGCGATTTGAGAACGGCATCCGCGCAAGCAAGTCGCGGAAGGCCATGCGCGGCAGCGTTCGCGTGCAATAGTGCAACTCGAACGACGCTTCCAAAGCGTGCAGTCGCCAAGCCATTGCCATCAGGGGCGTGATTCCGATGCCACCACCAGCGAGGATCGAATGCGCAGCATCCTCCTGCAAGCGGAAATTGTTGCGCGGGAGACTGATCTTGATCGTGCGTCCCGGTCGGAAATCCGCATGGATCGCAGCCGACCCGCCGCGTGACACGGGTTCTTGCAGGATGCCCAGCATGTAGCAATCGAGCTGGCGGGGGTCGCTGCACAGGGAGTATGGGCGCGTCAGACCTTGGGCAATGTGCACGTCGACGTGCGCACCAGCTTCGAACGGCGGCAGGTCTCCACCGTCGGCCGCGGCCAGACGGAGCGAAACGATTCCTTCCGCTTCGTCTCGCCGTTCGACGATGAGCGCCTCAAGGACCATCTCAGGCGTGCGCCGCGTCGCGCGAAGGGCCCTTCTGTGAGACTGGCGCGGCCATGGGCTGCCCAGCGCCTGCTGAATCCACGAGAGGCTTGCTGTCGTTCTCCTTGTTCATGCGCGCGATGACGCGGCGCGCCGACAAGGCCGCGGCGTCCGCTTTCACGCTGACCTCGTGCAGATCAGGGCCGAACTGGTCGTAACCGGCCTGGATGGCTTCCAGCGCCTGCAGGTCCTGGGTGAACACCGCCCACAGTTGATCCTTCAGACCCTGCGTGACGGTGACCGGGTAGGAGGTCACGACGACGACGAACTGGTACAGACTGTTCTTGCTCGCCGGCGTGATCGGCATGATGTTGAGCCGCACGTTGTGCTTGCGCGCGGGCTCATCCGGAAAACCAATGGTGTTGTTAATCAGGTGCAGGTGCGGCAGGAACGAGCGCGAGCGCAGATGGCGGCTGAACACCTGCCCCAATGGCATCGAGAACAGTTTGGCGGTGCCGGGCACTGCTTCATCGCGTGCCAGATGGCGCTCCAGCGTGACCACCGCGCCTTCGGTCGCAACCGTGTACGGTGAGTTGGCCATCAGACCTCCGTCGATGCCGCCGATGTGCAGGAAGCTGATGTGTGATGTGTCCAGCAGGTTCTCGAACAACAGCGAGTAGTTGGCCTTGATTTCCATCATAAAGTACGGTGAGTACTGCCACTGCCCGTCGCCATCGGCCGCGCCGCAGCCCATCTTCGAATAGTCGGGCACCAGCGCCGGGTCGGCTTTGGCCGGGTCGCCCATCCAAACCCACACAAACTGCATCTGCTCAACCACCGGGTAACTCTTGGTGCATGCTGCCGATGGAATGCGTTCCTGAGT
This sequence comes from uncultured Rhizobacter sp., assembly GCA_964247075.1. Classification (GTDB taxonomy): domain Bacteria; phylum Pseudomonadota; class Gammaproteobacteria; order Burkholderiales; family Burkholderiaceae_C; genus LMDS01. Next base: position 1,977 of record CAXTSS010000033.1, read on the forward strand.
CGGTATGGTGATGCACTTGCCGTCCGCATCGAATTGAAAGCCGTGGTACGCGCATTCGATGGATTGCGCCAAGACTTTGCCCTGAGACAGAGGAACGCCGCGGTGCGGGCACCTGTCGTAGAGAGCAGCCACACGATCATTCGCGTCTCGGAACATCACGATTGGCTCATCCATGCACATGCGTGTCAAGGCCTTGCCTCTTTCGACCTCGTCGGAGAAAGCAAGCACGTACCACTGGTCGCGTACATAGGCCTGCGTTCCGGGGCAAACGATGTTGGTTGCGGTCGTCGTGGTCATAGCAGTTGTACCCTGAGTGCAGATCGAGAGGAGTGAGCGAGTCGAGGTAAGTAATGATTGGAGCGTCAGGGTCGTATGGCGATCGGCTCAGGCCCAGGCCCGGGAAGGACGCGCAACTCCTCGCGGTACTCGGCCAGCGCATTCTCGGCGTCGGCTGCCAACACCCCACGGCGCTCGATCCACGCACGCTCCTGCTGAGTGCGGGCAGCAAGCAACCTGGCCGACAAACCCGCATCAACGCCGCTGACTGCGACCCCCTCAGCCTGCATTCTCTGGCGCGAGCGGGCATCTCCCTCATCCCAGGCACGACCAGCAGCCCGGGCCAGCACCTCGCCGGAGACGCCTTGGATGGCGGCCCGGTCGGCGGCGGGCAGTGCGTCCCAACGCTCGCGGTTGACGACCAGGCTCAAGCCGGCGTTGTAGAAACCTCCGGGCATGACCACCGCCGCCTTGACGTAGCGGGCCAGATCGAAGCCTGCGTAAGAGTCAAAGGGTGTCATGCTTCCAGCGGCCCGCCCCTGCTCCATCAGATCGCGTGCGGCCGGGCCTGGCGAGATGAGCACCTGCGCGCCCAGCGCGCGCACGGCGGTGGCGGCACCGGCGCCGCCTGCGTGCACGGTCAGCTTCTCCATGCCGCGCGCGTCGGGCGCAGGCTGGTTCAGCATCAACACGCCCGGACCGTGCGTGAACACGCCAAGAAGGACCAGGGGCTCGAACTCCTCCACCATGGCGGGATAGCGCTGCACGATGCGCTGGTAGGCGACCGACGCACGTTCTGCATCTGGCGTTTGCCCGGCAAACTCGACCAGGGCGTTCAGTGCAGGCGCGTCAGTCAGTGCACCGTTAGACATGAGAGAGACGTCGGCAAGCCCACGCTGAATCGCAGACTTGATCGCAGGTGCTGGCGCGACCGACTGCGGCAGAATCTCGACCCGTACGCGCCCCTGCGTGGCCCGCGCCACCGACTCAGCCCACGAAGCCAACACCTGCCGGTTCAGCAAGTGGCCGGGAGGCCCGAACGGGGAGGCGCGCAACACTTCCTCGGCGGCGGTCGGTGCAGCTACACAGAGGCCTGCGAGGGCAGTGCCAACAGCGATCAGCAGGGCGCCGTAGCGGGTGCAGATTGGCTTCATCATCGGTCCGTTCGCGAAGGTCGGGAATGCGAGGCTATTGCCCGGCGCGCGCTACGTCCAATCCCGATTGGTGATGCACTCCATCGGTGGCCGAAATGCGGGTTTCCCTCGCGGGTGTCGGCACGCCTCCTAGAGCAGCTGATAGGTCTGGTCCGACAAGTCCACGGTGATGCAGATGCGCCCCTCATTGACCTGCCATCGGTTGATCTCGAACCCCGCAGCACCGGACGAGCAGAACGGATCGGCCACCGCGAGCGCCGTTGCCTCCTCGAGGGTGTCCACGCGAAACACCGTCATGCCAACGCCGGGGCTCCCGTCGGCCTGGAACAAGGGACCCGAGGCGAACACCTTCCCTGCCTTCTCAAGCGCAATGATCCACCGGTAGTGCGCCAGCATGGCGCCCGGCAGCTTGCGACGATCGGTGACGTTGCGGAACATCACGAAGTAGCTCTTCTTCAGCATGCGCGACTTCAATCGTGCGATCTCTTCTTGCTCGGCGTGCGTATCCACAAGTCATTCCTCGGTTGTGCTGCTGCGCTCGACGATTTCGAGGATGGCGGCGATGTCTTGATCGTGCCGATTCTCGGCTTCTGCTCGGGCATAGACGACGCGCGCGACATCCAGCAGCGGTGTGACGGCCCCCGTGGACGCGGCAAGTTCCTTGGCCCGCGTCAGATAGCCGAACATGTGGCGAAAGGGTCCGAGTCCCCGCTGGAATTCGCGGCTCAACATCAGCGGCGCCTTCATGCGAAATATCGTGGAGCCGGCTGCGCTCGACCCAAGCACCTTGACCACCATCTGGGGGTCAAGCCCGGCGCGCGCACCCAAGTTCAGCGCCTCGGCAGCCATCAGGTTGTGAACGCAAACCATCGTGTTGGCAATCAGTTTCAGCCGAGTCGCCGCACCGAACTCGCCAAGAAAAAAGTGCTCTTCGGCCATCGCGTCGAATATCGTTTCAGCGCGAGATGCAGCCCCGATATCGCCTGATTTGAAAATCACTGCCTTGCGGGCCTCGGCCATCATCGGCAAGCCGCTGATCTCACAATCGAGCATGGTTGCACCTCGCTCGGCCAGACGCTCGGCTTGGGCGCGCTTGTCGGCCAGCGCGTAGCTGCTGAGATCGATGAATACCTGACCCGGTCTCGCCGCTGGCAGCAGCGCATCGACTGTGGTGCGCAGAGCCGCAGCGTTCGGCAAGCTGAGCACGATGGTTCTGGCAGCCGCCAACTCGGCCACATTGGCGACCATCGCGCCGCCTGCGTCCAGGAAGGCTTGGCAAGGTCTTGGCGAGAACCCTTGCACTCGAAAACCTGCGGCGAGGAGACTCCGCGACAGCGGCCGACCCATGTTGCCGAGCCCGACAAAGCCGATCAGCCGTTGATCCATCAGTTCGTCTCCTTGACCAAGGGGTAGGGCTGGCACAACATTCGCCTTGCAGCGAAGTCACGCACCAGCAAACAGTCTGCGTGACAAAGGATACTGCACCGTATAGTATCTCTATGAGGCAAGCCATTCAAGAGGAGAGTCTGCATGGGTCAAGTCAGCGCGCTGCGGGGTGTGGTGCTGGAGACGCCGGATCTCGATGGCGCCACCCTTTTCTACACGCAGGTCTGGGGCCTGGACCTCGTCGACGTGCCCCAGCCAGGCGTGCGTTACTTTCGCGCGCGCGGCGACGAGCCTTGGGTGCTGGCGCTGACCCAAGGGCCGCAGCATCGGTTGCAGCGCTTGCGCCTTGCAATGGCATCCGATGCGGACATGAGAGCCGCTTACGAGCGGCTCGGTTACGCGCGTGCGCCGCTTCGTGGCGAACCTGGGCCCTTGGAGGGTCCGGGTGAGTACCACGGCTTCGAGTTGAACGACCCGGACGGAAGGATCGTCGAACTGAGTACGACAAAACAGGTTGCCCCAGCGAGCGGCCGTTCGGCGCCGGCGCCCATCCGCACAAGCCATTTGGTACTGAACTCTCCGAGGCCGCGCGAAGCCGCCGCGTTCTACCAGTCGCTACTCGGCTTCACGATCTCGGACTGGTACGAGAACGACGCAATCATCTTCTTGCGCTGCAACAACGACCACCACTGTCTTGGCATCGGGCGGGGCAGCAATACTGCACTCAACCACGTCGCGTTCCTGGTCGACGACGAAGCTGCCGTGCTGCGGGCCGGCGAACTGGCAACCGAGCGGGGTGCGCAGGCCATCTGGGGTCCGGGGCGACATGGCCCGGGGGGGAACGTGTTCAGTTATTTCAAGGATCCGGCAGGATTCGTTGTCGAATACACCGCCGAGCTGATTCAGATCGACCCCACCCAGCCGTGGCTGGCCAAGCAGTGGCTACGTACACCCACCAACGCCAATGTCTGGGGTACTGGCGGGCCGACGCCGCTGGCGATTCGCCTGATGAGCGGCGATGCCTAGAATGAGAATCCAGAATCCTAGCCGTGCGTTTGCTTCGACGGCCTGACCCAACGTGCGGCTGCCTTGACGACCACGACTTCCGACGCATCTATACTGCGCCACACCCTATCGCGTCGGGAGTCCAGCGTACGCAAGCATGACGCCGTTCGCCGCGCTGCCTCCGAATTGTTCATGGCGCAAGGCTTTGCGGGTGTGAGCATGGACGCGATCGCCGAAGCAGCCGGCGTCTCGAAGAAGACCCTGTACAGCCACTTCGACAACAAGTACGCCTTGTTCGCCGCCGTGATCGAGCAGCGCTGCAGCCATGTGCTTGCCGAGCCCCCCTCCGATCAAGAAGTGCGCTGCGCCGAACTCGGCCCGCTGCTGGAGCGCATCGCGGTTGACTTCCTCACGGCCATCTACGCGGCCGAGCAGGTCGAGTTGCTGCGCACCGTGATCGCGGACGCCAAGACCTTTCCCGAGATCGGGGCGATGATGATGAACGGCCCCTTCAAACGCTCGGAGTCGATCGTGCGAAATCTGTTGCTGTACCGCGCGAAAACCGGCGAATTGACCCTTCCGCGCCCCGACCTGGCCGCCACCCAGTTCATCGGCATGCTGAAGACGGACCTCCAGTTTCGCTTGTTGATGCGCACGATCGACGCCGTACCGCCACTTGAAATCCGCCGCGTCGCGCGGGCCGCCGTGTCGCTGTTCCTGCGCGGAGCAACCGCGTAGCCGATCGCCTCGCTAGTCCTGCGCGGCTGTGACCATCGCCCACAGTGGCTCCAGCGAATCCTCAAATCAAAAAGACGGCAGTCTCTGGCGGCACGGTGCACCGACTACTTGACGCCTTCACAGACGTGAGACTCGGTCTTGCCGCGCGTCGGCGCAGTTCGTAGACTCCCTGCGCGCGCCACAGAAGTACGCGCTTCCATCGACTTCAACCGGAACAATCCACCATGATCAAGCCTCAATTCGCGCGCGCCTGTGCTTGTACGGCGCTGGTTTTCACTGAAAGTCACGCGATGGCGCAAGCCGCAGACCCTCAGCGGGAAACGATTGCGCCTGCATTCGCTCACCCGATCCCGAACGTACCCGGCAAGACACTTTCGGCTCTCGTTGTCACGTATCCGCCGGGAGCGAAGACGCCCTCGCATCGCCACGGCCAGTCCTTCGTCGTCGGGTATGTCCTCGAAGGAGCAATCCGCAGCAAACTCGACAACGGTGAAGAGCGCGTCTACCGGGCCGGCGAAAGCTGGACCGAGAAGCCCGGCGCTCACCACGTCGTTGGAGAGAACGCCAGCGCGACGGAACCGGCAAAGCTGATGGCGATATTTGTCGCGAAGACGGGTGCGAAAGACCTGTTCACTCTCGATCAAAGCAAGGGTCGAAAGTGAGATGTCTGTGGGCCGTACTGCCGCGTCGCGGTTTCTGCGCCGAGTAAACACTGCGCCCGTTGGGTTGTATGGCAACCGCTACCGCCTCGGTCCCTGGCGGCGCATCAGGTCGCAGAAGTGCTCCGCCGCGGGTGTGAGCGGCAGATCAGGCCTTCGAATCAGCACGATGGGAGGAGCGGCCAGCCGCTCCTTCAGCGGCAGCGTGCAAAGCGCGTCGCGCAGCAACGGGAATTCGCCCCACTGCACCGGCAACAGCGCCAGCAGATCGCTGTGCGCCAGGCCAACCATCAGCGACAGCGCCGTGTGTGCCCGAAGAGCCACCTCGGGTTCACCCATGCGATAGCGCGCGAAGAGCTGCCGCAGGTCGTGCTCGGTGTTGTAGTCGATCGACGTGGTGGCCCACTCGGCGCCGGCCAGTTCGCGAAACGACTTGGCTGCGTGCAGTGGATGGTCGCGCCGCGCAACCACCGCGCGCGTGTTCTTGAACAGGTGCTCGACGAGCACACCGGGCGCAGGCGCGGTGTGCGGCGCGGCGCCGAGATAGAAGTCGACGGTGCCGCTGCGCAGCCGTCGCTCCAGATCGGGAAAAAGGCCCTCGATCAGGCGCAGCTTCACACGCGGGTAACGGCGGCGAAACAGCGGCAGCGCCTGCGGCAGCATGCCCACGTGGGGCATGATCGACAGGCCGGCGATGAGCTCGCCGGTGTCGTCGCCCTGCGCTTGCGCCAGCTCGTCCTGCGCGCGCCGCACCTCGGTGACGATCGAACTCGCCCTCCGGTGAAACAGCTCGCCGAGGGCAGTCAGCTTCATGCCCCGCGCTTCGCGCTCGAACAGCAGCACACCGAGCTCTCGCTCCAACGCGCGAACGCTGCGGGTGAGCGCGGGTTGCGCCACCTCCAATCGGCGCGCAGCTGCGCTCAGGCTGCCGTGCTGGACGATCGCCACCACATCCTTGAGTTGGTTGAGCTTCATCGACTCTAAATCGTTTGGGGATACAAAAAATGTATGTCCGAATCGATTTTGCCATCTTCCAGGCATGGTGCCCCATCCCTACAGTTCGTTGGCGATCAATGAACGGATGGGGAAGAACTGGCCTACACGCGCCGGCCTCCGCAGACCAAAAGGACACCGACATGCAGCAACGCAAAACCGCACTCGTCACCGGCGGAGCCACCGGGATCGGCCGCAGCGCGGTACTCGCGCTGGCGACGGCGGGCTATGACGTGGCAATCAACTACGGCTCCAGCGCGACCAAGGCCGCCGAGGTTGCGGCCGAAGCCCGGGCGCTCGGTGCGAAGACGCTGCTGCTGCAATGCGACGTGAGCGACGATGCCGCGGTGCGCGCGATGATGCAACGCATCGAAGAAGCTTTCGGCCATCTCGATGCACTGATCAACAACGCCGGCACCACGGCGACGTGGAAGGTCAAGGATCTGGAAAGCCTGGACATGGCCGAATGGGACCGCACCTTCGCTGTCAACGTACGCGGCACTTTTCAGGTGACGCGCGCCGCCGCCCCGCTGCTGCGCAAGGGCAAGAATCCGGCCGTGGTCAACACCGCCAGCATCGTCGGTCTGCGACCCGGGCCGCAACCCCTGCCCTACGCAGCAAGCAAGGCAGCAGTCGTCAACCTTACCAAGACCCTGGCCTGGAATCTAGGCCCCGAGATTCGCGTCAACGCAGTGGCTCCGGGCTGGATGGAAGGCGAATGGATGGAACGCATGCTCGGCGACAAGTACGACGACCTGATGGGCAAGCGCGCACGTTCTACTCCGCTGCGCCGCTGCGTCACCGCCGACGATGTTGCGGAAAGCATGCTGTCGCTCATCCAGGGCCACCGCTTCGTCACGGGCGAGATCATCGTCATCGATGGCGGCTTCACCAGCTCGACCTGAGAGGCCGCCATGCTGCAAGGATTCGTTCCCTTTCCGGCGGACTTCGCTGCCCGTTACCGCGCAAAGGGCTATTGGCGCGACCAGTCACTGGCCCAGGAATTTGCTGCCGTCTTCATGAAGTTTTCCGAGCGCGTGGCCCTGATTGACGGCCAACGGCAATTCACCTATGCCGAGGTTGATCGTCTGTCCGACAACCTCGCGCTCAACCTGTACGAACTCGGGTTGCGTCCGCTGGACCGCGTGGTGCCGACGCTGCCTAACGTCGCCGAATTTGTCATTCTGTACTTCGCGCTGCAGAAACTGGGATGCATCCCGATTGCCGCACTGGTGACCCACCGATTCCTCGAAATCAACCAGTTCGTGCAGCAGTCGCAAGCGAGCTGCTGTGCATATCCGGATCGGCAGGGTGACTTCGAGTTCGGGCCCATGATCCAGCGCGTGCAGCACGCGAATATCTCGCTCGCGCTGCGCCTCGTGCTGGGTACGCCAGGGCCAGGCGAAACTTCGCTGAGCGGGTTGATCGAACGGGAGGCGCGGCTGCCCCGGGAGGCGCTGAAACGCATCGTTATCGATCCCACTGATCCCTGCATCTTCCAACTCTCTGGCGGCACCACCGGAATCCCCAAGCTCATCCCGCGCACCAACAACGACTACGCCTACAACTCCAAGGTTGCTGCCGAGGTCGCGAAGGTCGATGCCGAATCGGTCTTGCTGCTGGTTCTGCCGATTGCGCACAACCTACCGCTGGCATGCCCAGGTATCCAGGGTTTCATGTTTCAGGGTGCCAAGGTAATCGTCCACTCGAACACCAGACCCGACGAATTGTTTGCGCTGATTCAGCAGCACCGCGTCACGCACCTGAAGGTGGTGCCGGCGCTGCTGATCCGCCTCATCAACGACCCTTCGATCAACGATTTCGATCTCTCGTCGTTGCAGCAAATCCAAAGCGGTGGCCAGCGCATGCAACCCGAGGTGCGCAAGCGCACGCGAGAGTTGATTCCGACCGTCTTCGTACAAGAAAACTTCGGCATGTCGGAAGGGCTGCTGATGTTCGTCCGCCACGGCGATGAGCCTGAGGTTCTGGCCGAAACCTGTGGCCGGCCAGTCAGCCCCGACGATGAAGTGAAGCTGCTCGACGAAGATGGCTCCGAGGTGCCCGACGGCGAGGTGGGGGAGCTTGCTTGCCGCGGCCCCTACACGCTGCGCGGCTACTTCTCGGTACCCGACTACAACGCGCGCCAATTCACCGCCGATGGCTTCTATCGGTCGGGCGACCTGATGCGCAAGCACCCCTCAGGCAACTACATCGTCGAAGGCCGCAAGAAGGACCTCATCAACCGTGGCGGTGAAAAAATCAGCGCCGAGGAAGTCGAGAACCTGATCCTCATGCACCCCGCAGTGCAGAACGTCGCCTGCGTGCCGCTGCCTGACCCGGCGCTGGGCGAGCGCATGTGTGCCTGCGTGATCCTCAAAGCTGGCGCCAGCCTGACGCTCAAGCAGCTGACCGACTTCTTGCTCGAACGCGAGATCGCCAAGTTCAAGCTGCCTGAACGCCTGGAAGTGTTCCACGACTTTCCCGTGTCCACCTTTGGCAAGGTGTCGAAGAAGGGCCTGGCCGAGTCCCTTTCCGCTGCTGCTGTGACTGCCGCCGCAGTCACAGCAAACAACCACTGAAGCTCAAGCCCATGCGCATCATCGATCTGCACTGCTACCCCGGCACCCAAACCTGGATCGAAGCCCAGGGCCCGTACCCGGAAGCGCTCGCCACCTATTGGAAACGCGAGTGGACGGCGAAGGCCGAGGCCGATGTGATCGCCGAGTTCACGGCTGCCGGCGTTGAGGCTTGCCTGGTTGCGCTCGATCTGGAGACCACCGTGGCGACGCCGCCCTGCGACAACGACTACGTGTACGCCATGTGGAAGCGCCACCCCGAGCGCATCCTTCAGTGCTGGGGAGCAGTTGAGCCGGCCAAGGGCGAAATCGCCATGCGCCAGGTTCGCCACGCGGTTCGCGAGTTGGGATTCGTGGGCTTCCACTTCCATCCGATCATGCAACACTTTGCGGTCAACGATCGCCGCCACTACCCGCTGTTCGAGGAGATCAACGCGCTCGGTGCGGCGGTGATGATCGACGTCGGCACCACCGGCATGGGCGCTGGCATGCCGGGTGGGCACGGCGCGCGGGTGCGGCACGCGCACCCCTCGCACGTCGACGACCTGGCGGCAGACTTCCCGAACCTGAAGATCCTGATGGCGCACCCCGGCTGGCCCTGGGTGGACGAGACCACCGCTGTCGCGCTTCACAAGGGCAACGTGTACTGGGAGATGTCGGGCTGGGCGCCTAAGCACTTCCCCGGCAACCTCAAGACCGACATCCGCGGCCGCCTGCAGGACAAGATCATGTTCGGAAGTGACTACCCGAGCCTGCCGTACGAACGCATCCTGCGCGAGTGGAATGAACTCGGCTACAGCGACGCCGTGATGGAGAAGGTCTTCCACGGCAACGCCGAGCGCGTGCTGGGCCTGTAGGCAGACCCCGACATGGACACGGTGTACCTCTGTGATGGAGTGCGCACGCCGATCGGCCGCTACGGCGGCGCGTTATCTGCCGTGCGCACCGATGACCTCGCCGCGCTGCCCATCATGGCCTTGATGGCGCGCCACCGCTCGCTGGATTGGCAATGCCTGGACGAGGTCTACTTCGGCTGCGTGAACCAGGCGGGCGAGGACAACCGCAACGTGGCGCGGATGGCGGTGCTGCTGGCGGGGCTGCCACCCACCGTACCCGCCGCCACCGTGAACCGCTTGTGCGGCTCGGGGCTGGAAGCCATCGCGAGTGCGGCGCGCGCCATCGCCTGCGGCCAGATCGATCTGGCCATCGCCGGCGGCGTCGAAAGCATGAGCCGCGCGCCGCTGGTCATGCCCAAAGCCGCGAGCGCGTTTTCGCGGCATGCGGAGATTCACGACTCCACCATCGGCTGGCGCTTCGTGAACCCGCGCATGCGGGCGCTGTACGGCGTCGACGCGATGGGCCTGACGGCAGAGAACGTGGCCGCCGAGCACAAGGTGTCGCGCGCCGAGCAGGATGCGTTCGCGCTGAGAAGTCAGCATCGGGCTGCACGTGCCCAGCGTGCCGGCGTTTTTGCCGAAGAGATCGTCCCGGTCAGCGTACCCGGGCCACGCAGGGGCGAGAGTCGGCTGGTCAGCGAGGACGAGCATCCGCGCGCCGACACCAGCCTGGAATCATTGGCGCGCCTGAGCCCGAGTTTTCGCGATGACGGCACGGTGACTGCCGGCAATTCGTCGGGCGTGAACGATGGCGCTGCGGCGCTGCTGCTGGCCAGCGAACAAGCCGTCGAACGGCATGGGCTGAAACCCGTCGCACGCGTGTCGTCCATCGCCACCGCCGGCGTGGCACCCCGCGTGATGGGCATCGGCCCGGTGCCGGCCGTGCAGCGGCTGCTCGCGCGCAGCGACACGTCGATCCACGACTACGACGTGATCGAACTGAACGAGGCCTTCGCGGCCCAGGGGCTCGCGGTGCTGCGCTCGCTCGGCTTGGCCGACGACGCGGATCACATCAACCCCCATGGCGGCGCCATCGCGCTGGGGCACCCGCTCGGAATGTCCGGCATCCGCCTGGCATTGACCGCGGCGCTACAGCTGAAGCGCACCGCCGGGCAGCGGGCCCTGTGTACCATGTGCATCGGCGTTGGGCAAGGCATCGCCCTCGCGATGGAGAGGGTTTGAATCATGGCTGCGAATATCGAAGAAGAGCCTCTGCGGGTGACCCGCGCGGGGCCCGTGGCCATCATCGAATTGAATCGTCCGCACACGCGCAATGCCCTGTCGGGCGAGGCCATGTTTGCCGCGTTCGAATCGGTCTTCGCCACGCTCAACGCGGACCTGACCATCGGCGCAGCGGTCCTGACCGGCCGCGGCAACTGCTTCTGCGCCGGCGGCAACGTCATCGAGATGCGCGAACGCAGCGGCATGTTCGCCGGCACGGCGGAAGACATTACGCAGCGCTACCACGAAGGGATTCAGCGGATTCCGCTAGCCTTCCAGACACTCGACTTGCCCATCATCGCGGCCGTCAACGGCCCCGCCATCGGCGCAGGCTGCGACCTGGCGAGCATGTGCGACATCCGCGTCGCCTCGCACGCGGCTCGGTTCGCCGAGAGCTTTGTCAAACTGGGCATCGTGCCCGGCGACGGAGGCTGCTGGCTGCTGCCCCGGGTCGTGGGCGATTCGCACGCAGCCGAACTCACGTTCACCGGTGACACCATCGACGCCGCTGAGGCGCTGCGCATCGGCCTCGTGTCGCAAGTGGTCGAGTCGGTCGAACTCATGAACTGTGCATTGGCCCTCGCGCAACGGATCGCGAAAAATCCACCGCAGGCACTGCGCTGGACCAAACAGCTTTTGCGCCGTGGCCGAGTAGAACCTTTGGCCGACGCGCTGGCGCATGCTGGCAGGCTGCAGGGACTGGCACACCACACCGAAGAACACCGTGCGGCACTGGAAGTCTTTTTCACGGGCCGCACTGTGACTCGACCATGAGCACACTGGTCACCGGAGAAGCAGGCGGCGAGCAACGGATCCAATGCGTCGAAGTGACCCGCCCAAGACCCGGCGTCGCGATGCTGCGTCTCGATCGCCCGGATGTGTTGAACGCGCTGAACCTGCGTCTGCGGCAAGCATTGGCCGCGCGCCTTCTCGCGCTTGAGTCGGATGGCGGCGTGCGGGCCATCGTGCTGGCCGGTCATCCCAAGGCGTTTTGCGCTGGCGCCGACTTGACGGAATACGTCGGGGCAACCCCGGAGAATGTGATTGCTCGCGAGATGGATCGCCTCTGGGGCGCCGTGGCCCACTGCCGCAAGCCGCTAATTGCCGCAGTTCGCGGGCATGCGCTGGGAGGTGGCTGCGAGTTGGCCCTGCATGCCGACCTCATCGTCGCCGGCAACACCGCGCGCTTCGGCCAGCCCGAAGTGCTGCTGGGGCTGATGCCGGGGGGGGGCGCCACGCAGCGCCTGACGCGCTGCATCGGCAAAGCCCGCGCGATGCAGATGATGTTGACGGGCGAGCCGGTCTCGGCGTCGTTGGCGCTCGAGTGGGGGCTGATCAATGAGGTGACGGCCGACGACGCGGTCGAGACTCGCGCGCTCGACATGGCAGAGCGCATCGCGCAGCTGCCGACGTTGGCGGTTCGATTCATCAAGGAAGCCGTGATCGAGAGCCAGCAGTCTGCGTTGGATCGAGGCCTGCAGCTCGAGCGCAAGTCTTTCCAGATTCTGTTCGCGACCGCCGACAAGGATGAAGGGATTCGCGCCCGGCTCGAACGGCGGCCCCCTCGGTTTGCCGCGCCGGATGACTCTCGGGGTAAGCCCGTGCCGCCGCCATGAGCCCGTTTCTGCTGCTGGCGGCGCAGAATGAGACACAGGCCGACGGGTCGACTTCGAACAGGCCCATGCGATGAACATCAACACGATCGACCTGAACCTGTTCCTGGTGTTCCGGGCGATCTACGCCAGCCGCAGCGTCACCGCAGCCGGCGACCGGCTGTGCATGACCCAGTCGGCAGTGAGCAACGCGCTCAAGCGCCTGCGCGACCGCTTCAACGACCCGCTCTTCGTTCGCACGCCCAGCGGCATGGTGCCGACGCCGATGGCCGAGCAACTGATCGGACTCATCGACGCGGGTGTGGCCAGTTTCACGCAGGCCATTGACAGCGCGAGAAAGTTCGAACCGGGCACCGCCGACAGGCTGTTCCGCATCGCGATCAACGACATCGGTCAATTCGTGACGCTGCCGCGGCTGCTGGTGGCGGCGCGCGAAAGTGCGCCCAGCGTGCGGCTGGAGACTGTCAGTGCGTCCAACGCGCACGAAGCGCGTCAGCTCTTGATCGATGGTGAGATCGACATCGCCCTGGGCAGCTGGGAGCCCATGGGCACCGGCTTCCATCACGCGCGCTTGTTCGACGAGTCGTTCTGTGTGCTGTTGAGTCGCCAGCATGCAATCCAGTCCCCTCGATTGAGCTTCGACGAGTACATGTCGGCCGAACACCTCTCATACCGGCCGAGCGGAAGTACCGAAAGTGCGCTGCACGCGGCGCTGACGCGCGAGAACATTCAGGCGCGGCGGCGCGTGGTGCTCACGACCGCGCACGCGCTTGGCCTGTCAGCGCTGGTGGCGCAGTCATCGTTGCTTCTGACCTTGCCCGTTCGCCTGGCGAGGGCGATGGCAGAGCGCGGTGATGATTTGCGGGTGGCCGAACTTCCCTTCGACGTGGAGCCATTCCCGATCTGGCTGCACTGGCACGACCGCTTCGACGCCGACGGCGGTCACCAGTGGTTGCGCGCGGTGCTCGTCGACGTGCTGCGCGCCGCATTCGGCTGAGCGCCAACGCCGGCCCGCCAACACGCGATTCGCGTGTCGTTCGCGCGTCGTTCACGCGGGCTGTGGCGCATTTCGCCGATCAATGCCCGGCATCATCGGAATTTGTTGGCTGCGCCTACCGCGACTGCATAGCATGCTTTGCAATGGCTCGATTCGCGAGTCGTGCTCCGCCACCAAAGAAGGCAACCGACGGTGCCAGCTCCGAATCAAACACGCAGCGCCAAGGGCCTCCCGCCCCCACCCCCGGCCCAGGGTACTTGGCGTGCGCGGATTCATTCAGCGCGTCAGCTTGGCAACGACATCGTGTTGTTGATGCTGCAACTCGCCAACGACTCGACCATGCACTTCCTCGCCGGTCAGCGAGTCCGGCTCCGCTTGCCCGACGGTTCGGCGCACTCGCTGGCCATTGCGAGTGCGCCCCGTCGATCAGGCGCTTCAATGATCGAATTGCATCTGCACGTTCGACAACCTCCATTGGCGCCGCAGGCCGACGTTCCCTCGCCCGTCGCCATCCCGCCGGTTCAGGCCGAAGTGCTGATTGAAGGCCCGACGGGTGACTTCTGCTGGCATGAGAACGATGCCCGTCCTGTGGTGTTGCTGGCCCTGGGCCGGGACTTCGCTTCCTTGAAGTCGATGGTGGAGTTCGGGCTCGAACAGCATCTGCGTCGGCCTCTGCACATTTATTGGGGTGTCGGCGCGCCTGACGATCTGTATTTGCACGCCCTCGTGCAAGGCTGGGCAGAGTCCAACGACCACATCGACTACACACCGGTGGTTCGGTTGCCGACCACGTCGGGCTCCGTAGGCGCTTGGCGCGGCCGCGTCGGCGAGGTCGTCGATGCACTCGTCGAAGACCTGCCCGACCTCAGCCCCTACCGCATCTACCTCAGTGCCGATTCGCCCGCTGCCGATTCGCTGTGCCGCCGTCTCATCGACGACATGCACGCAGACCCGAGCCGGCTACTGGCCACGTGGCCCGGCGCCTTCTGAACCGCTTCTTCGCATCACCCGGAAAATTGCATGGCTTCCATCTTCATCAAACTTCCCCTCGTTGCGGGCACTCTGCTGGGAATCGCCTGGCTGCTGGGTCGCACTGTCCCTTCCTACACGGTCTTGAAGCTCGTGCACGTCTTCGCCTTCGTCATCTTGGGGGCGGGTTTGATTGGCGTGCTGGTGTCCGATCTTCGAGCTCGCAAAGCCAAAGAGTTCGGCCTGCTCGTCGATTCGATCGATGCGATGCTGATGTTCTACTATCGGCTGGTCATGCCGGGGTCGCTGTTGATTCTGCTCAGCGGCTTCTCGATGGTATTCGGCTATTACGGCTGGTCTGCGCTGGAAACACCGTGGCTCAGCGGAATGATGGTGCTGTTCGCATTCGAGTTCTTCGAAGGCCACCTGATCATGAAGCTGCACTATGTCAAGCTGAAGCAGGCAACCGAGCAAGCCCGCCAGTCCGGTCGGCCCGTGCCCGAACTGGAACACGAATTGCGCGCTCGGTTGACGCTCGCCACTCACTTTCTCGACGTTCCGAATTTTGCGCTGATCGTCACCCTGGGCGTTATTCGCCCCACCGATTGGACGTTCTTCGCGGTCGGGGTCACGCTGGTGATCGCGGTCACCGCGTGGATGACGATTGTCGTGCCGCGCAAACATCCGTGGCGCGGGATGGCGCTGGCCGCCTCCTCGCCTATCGAGCCGCCACACGCATCAAAGATCGCTGCCGGCTGAACCGATGGCATCAGGCGAATCCAGGCGCACCCGGCTTGCGTGGATCGGCAGCGGCTTGCTGATGCTGTTGCTGGCCTGGGGTATGAATGACCAGTCGGTTTGGATTGCGAACGTGTTGATTCCCGCTGGCGCCTGGGCGCTGCTGCGAGGATCGACTTGAACGACAGAGCAACGGAGTCGCTGCACATGAAACTCGTCACGATCGATGGAGCCAGACCCCGCATCGGCGCGGCAATGCCCTGGGGTGAGGTGCTGGATCTGGGCCTCGCGGCAGAGGGTGGCTCGATCGAGGTTTGGCTGCCGCAGACCATGCGAAGGCTGCTCGAGGCAGGCCCCGAAGGCCTGTCACTCGCGCGGCGAATCGTTGATCATGTCGCCGCCGCGCCCGCATCCCAACGCGCAGCGCTTCGCTCGCGTGGTGCCCTGCTGCCAGCGCACACGCCGCTTGCGGC
Source organism: uncultured Rhizobacter sp. (assembly GCA_964247075.1). GTDB lineage: Bacteria > Pseudomonadota > Gammaproteobacteria > Burkholderiales > Burkholderiaceae_C > LMDS01. The sequence goes on from CAXTSS010000033.1 coordinate 17,671, forward strand.
ACCTGTGCCCGAGCCGCGGCTGATGGTCGCGGCTGGGCTGGCCTACAAGTCGCACCTGGCGGAGATGTCCGGCACGCCGCAGCCGCCTCATCCAACTGCCTTCATGAAGTCACCGCACTCGGTGACTGCACCGGGGGCCGCGGTCACATTGCCAGCCGATGCGCCCGCCATGGTCGACTACGAGGGCGAATTGGCACTCGTGTTTGGCAGTCGTTGCCACGGCGTGACGCCGCAGCAGGCCATGGCCTGCATTGCTGGGTGCACGATCGCCAACGACATCTCGGCCCGCGATTGGGTCAAGGACGTTTGGTCGGCCAGCGCGCCCTGGGAGGCACGCAGAACCTGGGAAGTGAACATCATGGGCAAGCAGTTCCCCGGCTTCACGCCGCTGGGGCCCTGTCTGTTGACGATGGACGAGATACCCGATGTGCGTGAACTGCGGTTGACCACGCGACTGAATGGTCAAGTCGTTCAGTGCGCTGACGTCGGTGATCTGATCTTCGAGCTGCGCGAAACGATCTCGTTTTTGTCGCGCTGGTACGAATTTCATCCCGGTGACGTGCTTCTCACCGGCACGCCCGCCGGTGTAGGGGCAGGGCGCAAGCCGCAGCTCTTCATGAAGGACGGAGACGTCGTCGAAGTAGAGATCGATCGCATCGGTGTGCTGCGCAATACGCTGAAGTTGCAAGCCACGGACATCGATTCGCTCTAGCGGGTACCGATTGGTTTGTGCGCCTGCGCTGACTGCGCGGGATGAGCATCCACATCCCCTGCATGCACAAGCATTTCTCAATCGTATTGAGTGAATCACCAAGCTCCATTGGACGCTGGCAGCCGCCCTCCCTAGCATTTAATGAAACGCGACGGTGCATGCGACTGCACAACGATCAGCGACGATTGATCAACGAAGGAGACACAGTAATGAAGAAGAATCTAGTTGTTTTCACAGTGTTCGCGGCGATTGTCGATTTGGCCTCGGCGCAGTCATCGGTCACGGTCTACGGTACGCTCGACGTCAGTGCCAAGTACGTCAAGAACGACAACACCGCGCGACGCCTGTCCCTGAGTCAGGACGGGATCAACAGCAGCCAGTTGGGTTTCCGTGGCGTCGAGGATCTCGGTGACGGGTTGAAGGCGGGCTTCACGCTGCTGTCGACCGTCAACCCCGACCAGGGAACCACGAACGCGAAGTTCTTCAATCGCCGCTCGACGGTGAGTCTGTTCAGCAATGCCGGCGAAGTGCGCCTCGGCCGCGACTACGTACCGACGTTCTGGACCAACCCGTTGTTCGATGCTCACGGCGCGAACGGGGTTGGCAATTCCTTCAATGTGTGGCAGTTGCAGGCGACCTACCCCGGGTCCCCCGCCTTCGGCAACTTCGTGCGCTCCGACAACTCCATTGGCTACTTCCTTCCGCCCAACTTGGGCGGCGTGTACGGGCAGGCGATGGTCGGTGCCGGTGAGGGCGGAACCAACCTCGGTCGCTACGTCGGGGCTCGCCTCGGCTACGCCCGAGGTCCGCTGGACGTGGCGATCTCTGCCGGGCAACAGCGCTTCGACATTGCAGTGAACCCGGCGGTGACGGGAATAACAGCCGGTGGACATCAGACCACCGTCAACGCAGGTGGTGTGTACGACTTTGGGGTTTTCAAGTTGTTCGGATATGCCGAGCGCCAGAGCCGGACCAACCTGAAGGAGACTCGTGGCTCGATCAGCGGGGCTGTTCCTTTCGGGCAGAGCGAAGTGCACTTCGGCTATGCCCGCAGCAAGCTGACCAACGACATCGCTCACAACACGAATTCAGTCAATCAGTTCGCGGCGACTTATCAGTACAACCTGTCGAAGCGGACGGCAATGTACGCATCGGCATCTAGGCTGTCGAACGGCGACCACCCGCTGGGGGGCGTTGCGCAATCGGTGGCCGGCTGGAACGCCACGTTCGCCGGCGCCACGCAAACCGCTGCGCCGATCGCCGGTGGCAAATCGACCGGCTTCGAGATTGGCGTCCGTCATTCCTTCTGAGCGGTCTGCACTTCGATGCACTGAGAAAAAGAAGGACACACCAATGAAATTTTCGAGCGCGTGTCTCATCGCTGGTCTTTTGGCGAGTGCGCTGAGCAGCGCATCGGCTGCGGACAAGGTTCGGATTGGCTTTCTGGCGACGTCTTCCGGCGGCCCGACGATCGGACCGTCGAAGGAGTTGAGAGCAGGCTTCGACTTGGCGCTCAAACTTCTGGACGGAAAGGTGGGAGGCTTGCCGGTCGAGTTGGTTACCGGTGACGATCAGGGCAACCCCGATGTCGGCAAACAGGTGTTTGATCGCATGGTCAAGCGCGACAAGGTGGATGTGATCACCGGTATTATTGCTTCCGGCGTTATCTTCGCGGTCGCGCCGCTGGCGACGCAGCAGCAAGTGTTTTTCCTTAACGCCAACGTTGGCTCGCGCGACCTGGTGGGTGAGAAGTGCAGCCCGTTTTACTTCAATACCGGTTGGCACATCGAGAGCGTAAACGAGGCCATGGGCAAGTTCCTCGCGTCGCAAGGCGTGAAGAAGGTGTACGTGATCGGCGCCGGTGTTCCGGTCGGTCGCGAACACATTGAGGCCTTCAAGCGCGGGTACGGCGCTGCGCCCGTCGGCGAGGCCTACTACAAACCCCAGACCCTGGATTTCAGCGCCGAACTGGCGCAGATTCGCGCCGCCCAGCCCGACGCGGTCTATGCCTTCACGTTCGGGCCGATTTCGGTGAACTTCACCAAGCAGTACGCGCAGGCCGGACTCAAATCGATTCCGCTCTACGGCCCTGCGCCTCTCGCCGACGAAGAGAACATCCCCGCCGCCGGAGAGGCCATGCTCGACGTGGTCACCGCAGGCCATTGGCACATGGACCTGGCCAGCGAACCGAACAAGCGGTTCGTGGCTGCGTTCCAGAAAGAGTATGGCCGCGCGCCTTCGCTGGCGAGCGAACAAGGCTTCACGACCGTGCTGGTACTCGACGCGGCAGTGAAGGCCGTGGGTGGAAAAATCGAAGACAAGCAAGCCTTCCGCAAGGCGCTGGAAGCCGTGAACATGGAAGTGCCGCGCGGCACGATTCGCTTCAACGCCGACCACAGCCCGGTGCAAAACACCTACCTGCGCAAGGTGTTCAAGACCGACAAGGGCGAGCTGGTCAACCGCACGCAGAAGATGATCGCCTCCGGCCAGACTTCCCGCAGCGCGTCGGCCTGCCAGATGTAGAGCGGTTGTCCGACCATGCCGACCTTCCTGATCGAGCAGTCGCTCAACGGCCTGCAACTCGGGCTGATGCTGTTCCTGCTGGCGTCGGGGCTGACTTTGGTGTTCGGGATCATGGATCTCATCAATCTGGCCCACGGATCCCTGTACATGATCGGGGGGTTCCTGGCCGTCGTCGGGATGCGCCTGACCGGGTCGTTTTACCTGGCGGTTGTGCTGGCGGTGATCGGCACGGCAGCGATTGCGGCGGTGCTGGAGATCGGGTTGCTGCGGCGTCTCTACGGGCGTGACCATTTGAGCCAAGTGCTGGCGACGTTCGGCCTGATTCTGGTGTCCAACGATGCCGTGCGCTTCCTGTTCGGCCCCAATCCGATGATGCTCGACATGCCGCCGGCCCTGGCTGGTCCGGTCGAGATCTTCGCCGGCTTCTCTTACTCCGCCTATCGGCTGCTCGTGATCGGGGCGGGCCTCGCGACAGCGTTATTCCTTGCGGTCCTCATCCATCGCACGCGGCTCGGCATGTGGATACGGGCTGGCGCGTCCGACCGTGAAATGGCGCGGGCGATGGGCGTCAACATCAAACTCGTGTTCACGCTCGTCTTCGCACTCGGGGCGATGCTTTGCGCGCTTGCCGGCGCGTTACTCGGGCCCCTGCTGTCGGTGCAGGTCGGCATGGGCGAGAGCATCATCATCCTGGCCTTCGTCACTGTTGTGATCGGCGGCACGGGTTCGGTCAAGGGCGCGTTCCTGGGCGCTTTGGCGATCGGGTTCATCGACACGCTCGGCCGCTCGTTCCTGCCACTCTGGCTGCGCGCCAACCTGCCCAGCGTATCGCCCGACACGATGGCCCCGGCGATCGCCGCGATTCTGAGTTACGCGCTGATGGTGGGGGTGTTGTGCTGGCGCCCGCAGGGCTTGTTCAAGACAGCGTGATGAGTCAAACCCGAGCCGCCATGAACTCCGGCGCTGCGGTGCTCGCCCTGCAATCATCTCGGCCGAACGCTCGATGGGCGCCCCAGGTGCGCTCGCTGATGGTGCCCGGCTTGGCTCTGGGGGCCGCCATTGCATTCCCGCTCGCGGCGCAAGTGCTGGGCCACGGTTTCTACATCGGCTTTGCAACGCGCGTGATGATCTTCGTGCTGGCGGTCAGCAGCTTGAACTTGCTGGTCGGCTACACGGGCCTGGTGAGCTTCGGGCACGCGGCCTACTTCGGATTCGGCGCTTACGCGATCGGCTTCATCAGCGTCCACGCGGGCAAGCTGCTTCCCGCATGGGCAGGCTCTGCCTGGTTCGCGTGGCCGTTCGCGATGGCCTGCAGCGCCTTGCTGGCGCTGGTCATCGGTTCGATCGCACTGCGCACGCGGCAGGTGTACTTCATCATGATCACGCTCGCGTTCAGTCAGATGGTGTACTTCCTCTTTGTCGGCATGCACACCTTCGGTAGCGACAACGGCATGAGCCTGCCCGAGCGCTCAGCGCTGTGGCCGTTGAACATCAAAGACGACACGACTTTCTACTTCGTCGTGCTCACGCTGCTGGTGGCCAGCCTCTGTGCCATCCGATCGATCGTTCGATCGCGCTTCGGCCACGTGGTGCAGGGCATCAAGGAGAACGAATCCCGCATGGCAGCCATTGGGTTTCCGGTCTATCGCTATAAGCTGATCTGTTTTGTGATGGCCGGCGCGCTGGCAGGTTTGGCGGGTGCGCTCCTGGCAAACCAGAACAGCTTCGTCAGCCCGCGCATGCTGGACTGGGTTCAATCCGGCAACCTGCTGGTCATGCTCATCCTGGGCGGTGTCGGCCATGTGTGCGGCGGCATCTACGGCACGGTGCTGATGTTGGTGCTGGAGGAGGTCTTGTCCAGCCACACCGAGTATTGGCAGTTCTTCGTCGGCATCGGCGTGATCGTGGTGGTGATGCTCGGCCGTGGCGGACTCGCCGGCCTGGCGGACTGGTGGCGCGCGCGGAGGCGGGTGTGAGCACGCCAACCTTGGCGGTCAGGCGGTTGGTCAAACGATTCGGCGGAGTTCTGGCAACGGATCATGTCGACTTGACGGTTTGGCCCAACGAGATCCACGCGCTCATCGGCCCCAACGGCGCCGGCAAATCAACGCTCGTACACCAGCTCGCCGGCACGCTGCGCGCCGACTCGGGGTCGATTCACTTTCTCGGCCAGGATGTGACCCGCCTGCCGACTCATCAACGCGTGCTTGCCGGTATCGCGCGCTCCTACCAGATCACCAACATCTTCGCCCGTTACTCGGTGTTGCACAACGTGATGCTCGCGGTGCTGGCGCGCAGCGGTTCGAGTCTGCGCTTCGTCGGGTCGCCGCTTGAAGAAGCTGCCCTGCTGCGGGAAGCGAAGGAAGTGATCGCCGCGGTCGGGCTGGCCGGCAGCGAGCACGCCCAGGCGAGTCTCATGTCCTACGGCCAGCAGCGTCGCGTCGAAGTGGCTCTGGCCTTGGCGACCCGGCCGAAGTTGCTGCTGCTCGATGAACCCCTCGCCGGCATGGGCGCCAGCGACGCGGGTGAAATGATCGCCTTGATCGAGCAGATCAAGCAGCGCACGACCATCGTGCTGGTCGAGCACGACATGGACGCCGTGTTTCGACTTGCAGACCGCATCTCGGTGCTCGTGCACGGCCAGGTGATCGCATCGGACACTCCCTCGGCCATCCGAACATCGGCAGCAGTGCGCGAGGCCTACCTCGGTGACGAAGCGGTGGCAGCGTGAAGGCGCTGCTCGACGTGCGTGGTGTGGAGGCGGCCTACGGAGACTGCCAGGTTTTGTTCGGCATGAACCTCACCGTCAATGCCGGTGAAGTGGTGACGCTGGTCGGCCGCAACGGCATGGGCAAGTCGACCCTGATGCGCAGCATCATGGGGCTCACTCGCATCTGCGGTGGCGACGTGCTGCTTCAAGGCCAATCAATCCGCGGCCTCGAGCCCGAGCGGATCGCCGCCGCCGGGGTGGCATTGGTGCCCGAGGGGCGCCGGATCTTCCCCAATCTCACGGTGTTGGAAAACTTGACAGCATTCGAGAGGTGCTCGTCGGACAAAGGTGCGTGGACGGTCTCGCGAGTGCTGAAACAGTTTCCATCGCTCGCTCGCAGAGTGGCCAACCTGGGCAGTCAGCTTTCTGGCGGCGAGCAGCAGATGCTGGCGATCGGTCGCGCGCTGTTGCGCAATGGCCGCCTGCTGCTGATCGACGAAGCCACCGAGGGGCTCGCGCCGCTGATCCGGCGGGAGATCTGGGATTGCGTCGCAGGGTTGAAGGCCGAAGGGCACTCGATTCTGGTGGTGGACAAACATCTCGATCCGCTTTTGCGAATCGCCGACCGCCACCATCTGATGGAGCGCGGTGTTGTTGTGTGGACGGGCAGCTCCAATGAACTGTCCGACGCCAAGGACGTGTGGATGCGTTATGTCGGGGTCTAACGCGCGAAGCGCACGGCGCCGCCTTATGCGCCGAGTCGTTGCGGGTACGGCCGGAATCTGGCTCGCGCCCGCGAGTTCAGGCGCGAACACGTCCGACACCACGGTCCACCTGGGTCAGTCCACAGCCCTCACGGGGCCACTCGCCGCGCCGGCGGCGGCATTCAACGAGGCGGCTAACGCTTACTTCAACCACGTCAACCGATCAGCGGGTGTGCACGGCCGGCGCATCGCGCTGCACACGCTGGATGATGCCTACGACCCTGCGCGCACGTCGAAGAACGTGCAGTCGTTGATCCAAGACACCAAGGTGCTGGCTCTGTTCGGTGTCTTCGGAGTTCCGAACACCGCCGTATCGCTGCCGCTCGCCGCAGAGGGAAAAGTCCCGCTGCTGTTTCCGATGAACGGTGACGCTGCCATTCGCCGTGCGCCGTCCCGTTACCTGTTCACCGCCACCGCCAGCTTCGAGGACGAGATCGACCGCCTCGTCGAGCACTTGTACACCTTGGGTCTGCGGCAGATCGCGGTTGCCCACCTCTCCAACCCATTCGGTAAAGCCCTGCGAGCCGCGGCGCAGCAGGCCGCCACGCGGCGCGGAATGATGCTGTCGGCGGTCGAGGCATTCGATCTCGACGGGACCGGCCTGTCTCGGGCCGCCGCCGCGATCACGGCCGCCAGCCCGGCAGCGGTGCTGCTGGGTGCCGTTGCAGGCAGTGCCGTGGCATTCGTGCGGGCACTGCGCGCCGCTGGCTCAGGCGCGCAAGTCCTTACGTTCTCTGGCGTCGGCGCCGACATCCTGTTCAAGGAGCTCGGCGCTCAGAGTCGCGGCATCGTGGTTTCGCAGACCGTGCCGTTTCCATGGAGCCCGGCAATCCCCATCGTGCGAGAGTACCTCTCGCTCGCTCCGGCCGGCGGGCTGGCGCGTCCGTCCCATCTTGGACTTTGGGGGCACATTTCAGCGCGCCTCGTGGTGGAAGGGCTGCGTCGTGCTGGCAGAGATTTGAGCAGTGAACGTTTGATCGATGCACTCGAAAGTCTGAAGTCCTACGACCTCGGGCAGTACATCGTCGACTTTGCTCCAGGGCGACACCACGGCTCGCGTTTCGTTGACATCACCATGATTGGCCAAGACGGTCGATTGGTGAAGTAGGCGCAACTGTTGGCGGTCACAAGCGCTTCGTCGATCTTTGGGTGATCGAAGCGTTGTTCCCGGACTGCAATCTCCTTGCGCCTGTCTTAACCAGAGCTTCGTATTGCTCACCCCTCGCACCACTTGCGCGAGCGCTGCGATGGCGATGTCGATCTCGGGCACGGTTGCGGTGACGAAGGACAATCGCAGCGTCGAGTCGTCGCCGTCGTGCAGATAAAAGGCAGCGCCGGGGATGAACGCGACACCTTTCTCAAGCGCAATGAGGAGCAATCCACTCGCTGAAAGACTTGGGCCCGGAGTGACCTCGACGTGAACCACGTCTCCTGCCGCGCGCTGTTCGCGGTATTGCCGTCGAAGTCGACGACCATAGAGCGCATGCCAGCGGTAGAAGACCTCTACCTCCTGCCCGACACGGGCAGAATGACCCCGAGATTGTCGTCGAGCGCCGCAACTGGTTGTTCGCCGACACGGCGGGCGGCGCCAACGCCAGCGCGAACCTGTACTCGCTGCTGCAGACCTGCAAGGTCAACGGGATCGATGGCTAACGGTACCTCACGGCGCTGCTCGTCGAGTTGCCAAAGGCAAAGACCGTCGAAGACTACGAAGCCCTGTTGCCTTGGCGCCTGGCACTGACCGATCGCTGATCAACATCCAGCACTCTGCGCAAGGGCGTGGTCCATTGACCGCTTACCTTCGTCAACGGGTATGCGCGTGCGCTTGGGCGCGCGAGGTGCGATCGGCCAATCCTTCAAGCCGTTCTTGCTTGAAGGGCGGGGCGCGCTTCGGGATCGCGTCCCGCAGAGTGGTGTAACTCAGTGATCCCGGAGAGGGTCTCGGTAC
>CAXTSS010000034.1:0-24115 GCA_964247075.1 uncultured Rhizobacter sp.
CGTTGGCGTCGAGCTGCTTGTTCGACTTGCCCAGCTCGACCAGCTGCTCGAAGCTTGCGAGCGCCGAAACCTCGCCGTTCTTGATCGCGTTGCGCACCGAGCGCGAGAGCGTGTAGAACTCGGTCGTGTAGCGCGCCAGCTCGAGCGGGCTCACCACCACGAGCTTGACGGCCTTGCGGACATGCGCTTCGATCTCGGGCATCCAGCCCACGTCCAGCGGCTCGCAGGTGGCGATGGTGACATCGTTCAGGCCGACGTTGAGCGGCAACGCACGGCGCCGCTCGGCGTAGGTGATCGACATGATCTCGGCGACACGGCCCACGTCGACGCGCAACGGGTCGATGCGCAAGTACGGTAGCGCACAGCGCCCGGCGAGCCATTCGGTCAGGGCCTCGACATCGAGCGGCTTCGATGTGCCCTGCTGCATCAGGTCGGCCGCCGCCAGGCGCACCAGCGGGTGCTGCTTGCTGTGGCCGCCGGCGAAGCGGCGTGCGGTGCTGTCGGCATCCGTCGCGCTGATCATGCCGTCTTCGCGCAGCCAGTCGAGCAGCGGGCGCCACTCCAGCCGGCCGTTGCGGTTGGTGGCGGCGGGGGCTCGGGCGGGGGTGGCAGCTTTCATCGTGAGGTGAGCTCGGTCAGCGGTCGGATCATGCGCAGCCATTTTTTTGCCGGCAGCTTGAACCGGCTCTCGATGTTATCCGCGCGCACCGCGAGTGTGTCGCGTTCCGGCAGAGGCGCATTTTTCAGCGCCACCACGATCGTGTTGCCCTCGCGCGTGGGCTGCAGGCTGAACACCTGCGCCGCACCGAACGCTGCCGCGATGCGCTGCGCGCTGCGCTCGAAGCTGGCGTCGCGGCCGAACAGGTTCACCGTCATCACGCCGCCATCGGCGAGCAGGCGGTGGCAGTCGGCATAGAAGGCGGCGCTGTCGAGCACCGGCGAGGCCGCGTCGTGGTCGTAGAGATCGACGCACAACACCTGCGCCGATTCGGCGCGCTCGGGGTCGGCCACGAAGCGCGCCGCGTCCATCTGCAGCACCGTGAACCGCGCCGACTCGTGCGGCAGGTGAAACCAGAGCCGGCAAGCGTCGATCACGCTCGGGTTCAACTCGACCGCCGTGCAGCGCATGCGCAGCGTGCTGTGGCAGCAGCGGGTGATCGCAGCGGCGCCGAGGCCGAGCTGCACCGCGTGGCCGCGCGCGAGTTCGGCGGGCGGGCGCAGCAGCATCCACACCATCATGCGCTGGATGTACTCGAGCTCGAGTGTGAGCGACCGGCGGATGCGCATCGCGCCCTGCACCCACGGCGTGCCCAGGTGCAGGTAGCGCACACCATCGGCCTCGGAGATCGTGGCGGGGGCGAGTTCTGGGTCGGCGCTCTTGCGTGGGTTGTTCTTGACGTTCATGCCACTCCGTGTTGTTCCAGCGCGGTGCGCCATGCTGCCAGCTTGCGCTCGAAGCTCCAGCTCGCATTCGCCGGGCTGGTCGATGGCAGGCGCAGCACCGGCAGGCCGAGCGCGCCGGTGACGCGCATCGCGCGTGCCGATTCGCCGCCGTTGTGGACGATCGCCGCCAGCCTCGGCGCGCGCTGCATCAGGCTGGCGAGGTCGTTCGGCACCGGGTCGATGATCGCACTGTCGAGGCTGCCTTCGCGCCGGCAGCGCATGTAAACGTCCCACAGCCCGAGGCCGTGGGCGCGCATGGCGGCGAGGCGCTCGGGGTACGGCGCATTCTTCAGATCGAGCTGCCACAGCGCGCCGAGGATGGGCCAGAAGTGGTTGCGCGGGTGGCCGTAATACTGCTGCGCGGCCAGCGACGCGGCGCCAGGAAAGCTGCCGAGCACGATCAGGCGCGTGTCGGCATCGATGACCGGGCCGAGGCCCTCCAGCACCTCGCTCACGCCAGCCCCGGCAACGCCGCACGCGCGTTGGCCGAGGTCAGCGCCGCGAGCGCCGGCAACGAGAGGCCGCGCAGGTCGGCGAGCGTCTGCGCGATGCGCGGCAGCTCGCCGGGCTCGTTGCGCGACTGCTGGCCGGCCGCGCGCTCGGCGGCCGTGCGGTAGAGCCAGTGCGGCGGGATGTCGGGCGCGTCGGTCTCCAGCACGATGGCCTCGGGCGGCAGCTCTTTGGCGAGGCGGCGGATCTGCAACGCGCGCTCGAAGGTCATCGCGCCACCGAAGCCGAGCTTGAAACCGAGCGCGACAAACGCGAGCGCCTGCTGCTCGCTGCCGTTGAAGGCATGCGCGATGCCACCGCGTACCGGGGTCGTGCGCAGATGTTTCAACAAGGTGTCGGCCGAGCGGCGCACATGCAGGATCACCGGCAGCTCGAAGCGGCGCGCCAAGGTCAGCTGCGCAGCGCAGAAGCGCTCCTGCCGGGCGTGATCCAGCCCGGGCACGAAGTGGTCGAGGCCGATCTCGCCGATCGCGACGAGGCGCTGATCGCCGCGGTGCGCGATGAGCGCATCGCTCAGCGCGTCCAGATCGTCGTCGGCCGCACGCTCGACGTACAGCGGGTGGATGCCGAGCGCGTAAACGAAGTCGTGCGCGTGGGCGAGCTCGCGCACCGTGTCGAAGTTCATCCGCCCGACGGCCGGCAGCACGATCTGCGCGACCCCGGCCGCCGCGGCGCGGGCGACCACTGCGGCGCGGTCAGCGTCGAACTCGGGCGCATCGAGGTGGCAATGGGTGTCGATCCACATGGGTTCGGGATGATGCACTCAGACGACGCCGGGCCGCCAAGGGCCACGAAGGGGCCCCTTCGTGGCCCTTGCGGCTGAGCGCCTCCTTGGGGGGCAGGAACGAAGTGACGTGGGGGCCGTCATCGACCTGTCCTGTGACAGGATTCCCGCTGCGTGCTACCGTTGCAGCGCGATGAAGAAGGCACCGCTTTACAGCCGCTCGCGTGCTCCGGCCCGGGCCCCTGACGCCGCCCCACCCGAGGCGGCGCCCGTCGTCACGCGCGCCTCGCGCCTCCACGCCGCGCTGGCGCGCCAGGAACGCCGGCTGTGGGCCGCCGCGGTGCTGCTGCTTGTTGCGGGCGGGTTCACGCTGAACGCTTACCGTGCGCCGCGCGCCGCGCCGTTGACGATCGAGCAGATCGACACCGCGATCCGCCAATCGATCGACGACAAGCCGCTGCCTTCGCCGGTGACGCGCGCCTACGAGACCGTGCTGCCGTCGGTGGTGCGGGTGGTCGGGCTGATGAGCGAGGGCGACGACGGCAGCGACGAGGACGACAAGCGCGACGCCAAAAGCGACGGCAAGAGCGACGCCAAAAAGGACGGCAAGGACGGCAAGGATGGCAAGAAGCTCCACGCCCCGTTTGAACGCGGCGTCGGCACCGGCGTCGTCATCATCGACAACGGCACGATCCTGACCAACCTGCACGTCATCCACGGCGCCAAGCGCATCCGGGTCACGTTCATGGACGGCACCGAATCCGACGCCGTGGTACTCAACACCCAGCCGCAGGACGACCTCGCCGTGCTGCGCGCCAAGACCATCCCCGACGACCTCGAAGCGGCGACGATGCGCTCCACCGCCGACCTGGCGCCCGGCGACCACGTACTGGCGGTGGGCTTCCCGTTCGGCATCGGGCCATCGGCCTCCGCCGGCATCGTCTCGGGGCTCAAGCGCGAATTCCGCTCGCCCGAGGGCCAGCAGACGCTCACCAACCTGATCCAGTTCGACGCCGCCGCCAACCCCGGCAACTCGGGCGGGCCGCTGGTGACGATGGACGGCGAGGTGGTCGGCATCGTCACCGCAATCCTGAACCCGAGCCGGCAACGCACCTTCATCGGCATCGGATTCGCCGTGCCGATCGAGAACGCCGCGTCGGCCGCCGGCATGCCACCTTTCTAGAGAGCCCCTGAATGGAAACCAGCAGCAGCGCCCACGCCTCCACGTTGATGGAGGAGATCCTGTACGAGGTCAAGCGCGTCGTCGTCGGGCAGGATCAGTTCCTCGAGCGCGTGATGGTCGCGATGCTCGCGCAGGGGCACCTGCTGGTCGAGGGCGTGCCGGGGCTGGCGAAGACGCTGACGGTGAAGACCTTGGCGCAGACGCTGCGCGGCACCTTCAAGCGCATCCAGTTCACGCCCGATCTGGTGCCGGCCGATCTGGTCGGCACGCGCATCTTCAACCCGCGCACCGGCGAGTTCTCGACCTCGCTCGGGCCGGTGTTCACGCACCTGCTGCTGGCCGACGAGATCAACCGCGCACCGGCCAAGGTGCAGAGCGCGCTGCTCGAGGTGATGCAAGAGCGCCAGGTCACGATCGCCGGCGAGACGCACAAGGTGCCCGAGCCGTTCCTGGTGATGGCGACGCAGAACCCGATCGAGACCGAAGGCACCTACCCGCTGCCCGAGGCGCAGGTCGATCGCTTCATGATGAAGGTGCTGGTCGATTACCCGAGCGAAGAAGAAGAGTTCGTGATCGCGCAGCGCGTGACCGGCCCGGCCACCATCGTGTCTGCGGTGGCGAGCATGAGCCAGCTGGCCGAATTGCAGCAGGAGTGCCGCAAGGTCTATGTCGATCCGTCGCTGATGCAGTACGCCGTCAAGCTGGTCAGCGCGACACGCCGGCCCGATCGTTACGGCCTGGCGGATCAGGCCAAGTACCTGACCTACGGCGCGAGCCCGCGCGCCACCATCGGCCTGATCGAAGGCGCGCGGGCGCTGGCCTTCATGCGTGGCCGCAGCTATGCGCTGCCCGAAGACATGACGGTGCTGGTCGGCGACGTGCTGCGGCATCGGCTGGTGCTGAGCTACGAAGCGCTCGCCGAAGGGCTCACGCCGGACGCGCTGGTGCAGCGCGTGCTGAAGAAGATCCCGGTCCCCGACAAGCCGCTCGCGACGAGCGCCTGAACGATGCCGAACGCCCTCGACGCCGAAGCGCTGCTGAAGCGGCTCGAATGGACGGTGATCCGCCGTCTCGATGGCCTGCTGCAGGGCGACTACCGCACGCTGTGGCGCGGCGCCGGGTTGGACCTGGCCGACCTGCGCGAGTACCAGCACCATGACGACGTGCGCCACATCGACTGGAACGTCACCGCGCGCTTACAGCAACCGTACGTGCGCCAGTTCACCGAGGACCGCGAGCTGGCCGCGTGGTTCCTCGTCGATCTGAGCGCGAGCGTCGATTTCGGCTCCGATGTGCTGAGCAAGCGCCGTGTCGCGGCCGAGTTCGTCGGCGTGCTGGCGCGGCTGCTCACGCGCCACGGCAACCGCGTCGGCGCGCTGCTGTACGGCAGCGAGGTCGATACCGTGATCCCCGCGCGCGGCGGCCGCGTGCATGTGCTGAACCTGCTGCAACGCATCAACGCACGGCCGGCCGAGGCGGCGCCCGGCGCGACGAACCTGCGCGACCTGCTGCTCGCCGGTGAGCGCATCGTGAAGCGGCGCAGCACCGTGTTCGTCGTCTCCGACTTCATCAGCGAGCCGGGCTGGGAGAAGGCGCTGGCGCAGCTCTCGCGGCGCCACGAGGTCACCGCGGTGCGCCTGTTCGACCCGCTGGAGATGGACCTGCCGGACATCGGCCTGCTCACGCTGCGCGATGCCGAGACCGGCGAGCAACTGCTCGTCGACACGCACGACCGCGGCTTTCGCGAGCGCTTCAAAGCCGCGGCGGAGCGGCGCGAGGCGGCGCTGCTCGCGGGCCTGGCGAGCGCCGGCGTCGACACGCTGGAACTCGCCACCGACGACGACCTGATGGACGCAATCCTGCGCTTCGCCGACCTGCGCAAGCAGCGCAGCCGGCTCGCGAACTGGAGCGGCAAGGCCGGGCGCGCGGGTGTGCCGGATCACCTTGTCGCAAACGAACACGCGACGGGCCGAGCGCCGGGCCGCCCCAAGCCGGCCCGCATCCCCTCGGGGGATCGGCCGCGGTACTCCGCGGACGAGGGGCACCCATGAAGAATTTGCCGATGACCTTCATCTGGCCCGAGATGCTGTGGGGCTTGATCGCGCTGCCGCTGCTGGTGCTGCTCTATGTGTGGCTGCAACGCCGCCGCAAGAAGACGACGCTGCGCTATGCGAGCCTCGGCCTCGTGCGCGAAGCACTCGGCAAGAGCGTGGCATGGCGCCGGCACCTGCCGCCGGGGCTGCTGTTCGTCGCCATCGGCGCGCTGCTGATCGCCGCGGCGCGGCCGGCGGCGGTGATCACGCTGCCGTCACAGCAGGAGACGATCATCCTCGCGATGGATGTCTCCGGCAGCATGCGCGCCGCCGATGTGCTGCCAGACCGCATCACCGCCGCGAAGGAGGCCGCGAAGTCCTTCGTCGCCGAGCTGCCGCGCAGTGTGCGCATCGCCGTCGTGCAGTTCGCCGGCACCGCCGCAGTGGTGCAGGCGCCCACACTGAGCCGCGACGACGTGGTCGCCGCGATCGAGCGCTTTCAGTTGCAGCGCGGCACCGCGATCGGCAGCGGCATCGTGCTCTCGCTCGCCACGCTGTTCCCCGACTCCGGCATCGACCTCTCGCAGATCACCGGCCAGCGCGCGATGCCACCGAGCCCGAACGACAAGCCCAAGCCCGAGTTCACGCCGGTGCCGCCGGGCTCGTACCCGTCGGCCGCGATCATCCTGCTGACCGACGGCCAGCGCACCACCGGGCCGGATCCGCTCGAAGCCGCGAAGATGGCGGCCGACCGCGGCGTGCGCGTCTACACCGTCGGCGTCGGCACCAAGGAGGGCGAGACGATCGGCTTCGAGGGCTGGTCGATGCGCGTGCGGCTCGACGAGGACACGCTCAAGGGCATCGCCACCATCACCCGCGCCGACTACTTCTACGCCGGCACCGCGGAAGACCTGAAGAAGGTCTACCAGGGCCTGTCCACCCGGCTGATCGTCGAGAAGAAAGAGACCGAGATCAGCGCGCTGTTCGCCGCTTTCGGCGCGCTGCTGGTCGTGCTCGCGGCGAGCCTGAGCGTGTGGTGGTTCGGGCGCGTCGCCTGAGGTTGTCGCACTGGCGATGAAGGAACCCGCGCGCGGCTTCACCCTGATCGAGATCGTGGTCGTGCTGGCGGTGGTCGCCATCCTCGCGACGATCGCGATCCCGAGCATCCAGGACCGGATCGTGCGCGAGCAGATCGTCGAGGCGATGAAGCTGACCGAGATCGCGAAGCCGCCGATCGCGGCGTTCTGGGCCCTCGGCCGCGCACTGCCGGCGGACAACGCCGCCGCCGGGTTGCCGGCCGCCGACAAGATCGTCAGCAACCTGGTGAGCTCGCTGGTGGTCGAGAGCGGTGCGATCCATGTGACCTTCGGCAACCGCGCCAACGGCGCGATCCGCGGCAAGACGCTGTCGCTGCGCCCGGCCGTGGTCGAGGACGCGCCGATCGTGCCGGTGGCCTGGGTCTGCGGTCACGCCGGTGCGGTCGCCAAGATGACCTTGAAGGGCACCGACCGCACCGACGTGGCGGCGAACTTCCTGCCGCTCAATTGCAGGGGAACGCCTTAGCCGAAGCGGCCTTGCAGAAACCAGCTCGGCGTCTGCGGTGCCACTGGCCGGCGCGCGCGGTAGACCCACACCAGCGCCCCGCCCGGCTGCTGGGCGATGTAGTAATCGCGCTCGACGAGGTCGGCATCCCACCAGCCGGCTTCGATGCGTTCGGGGCCGCTGAGCAGGCGCAGCGCCTGACCGTCGAGCAGTGGGTTGGCGTCGCGCTCGCGCAGGGGTTCGGGTTGCCGCATCAGCCAGACCGGGCGCATCAGCAGCTGCATCGAGGCATCGGCGGCCGGCGCCGCGCGCACCGGGCGCATCTGCGCATCGGCCAGGCGGGAGACGGTGGCGCGCTCGGGTCGGTGCTCTCCGACGGGCGCGATGCGCGTCACCTGCTCGGGGCCGAGCCGAGCCTGCAGGCGCTCGATCAGGCGGATCAGGCCTTCGTGCTCTGAGACGGGTGTGGGGAAGAGCTCGGCGTTGGGCGGCGCGCGGCGCGCGATGTCTTCGGCGTGCAGGCCGAGCTCGAGCGTGGGCGCGGGCAGCTGCAAGGCGAGGAGACGTTCGCGCAGCAGCACCAGCAAGTGCGCGCTGTCACGCGAGGGCTCGGCCAGCGCGATCTCGAGCGTGGTGATGCCGGGCTGCGTGGTGTCGCGACGCGAACGCTGCTCGTGGTGCATCAGCAGCGTGAAGCGGCGCGCGAAGGCGTGCTGCGCCGACAGCCACGCCACCAGCCGCGCGAGCAGCACCGCCGCGCCATGCAGCAGTTGCTCGCCGGTGTCGGCGCGGGCGAAGAGTTCGAGGCGGGTGTCGAAGCTCGGCGCCAGCGCGAGCGGCTCGCGCGGATCGGGCTTCGTGCCCATCGCGCGATCGACCTCGCGCAGCACCTGCTCGCCGAAGCGCCGCGCCAGGCCGGCGCGCGGCACGCTGCCCAGATCGGCGATGGTGCGCAGGCCCATGCCTTGCAGCGCCTCCCAGTGCGCGCGGCCGGGGCCGAGCAGCCAGACCGGGGCGTTGGCCAGGGCGCGGCGGGTGGCCTCTGCATCAGCGCAGTTCAGCTCGCGGTGCACGCGCGCCAGCAGCGCGGCGCCCAGCGGCGTGGCGGCGCTGACGGTGTGCAGCCGGTGGCCGAGCGGCGCGAGCGCCGCGTGCAGGCGCTTGCGCAGCGCCGGCAAGCCGCCGAAATAGCGCAGGCTGCCCTGCACTTCGAGCAGCACCGTGTGCGGCGCGGCATCGGCCGAGCCAGGCTCGATCGCGACGTTGGGCGTGAACGCCAGCGCCGCGTGCGCCACAGCCCGCAACGCCTGGGCATCGCGCGCCGCATCGGCCTGACCGAGCGCGATCTGCGGCGCGATCGCGAGCGCGGTGGCGCGCTTGAGGCCGGGCTTGACGCCGAGCGCACGCGCCGCGGCGTTGGCGCTGACGATGTGGTGCGCATCGACGAGCGCCAGCGCAGGCTCGGTCAAGTCGTGAGGAAGCATCGCCGCGAAAGTTTCGAGCGACAGCAACGGCAGATGCAGGGCGATCCAGAGCACGGGCGTTTGCCGAAAACCGCATCACGCGGCGAAGTTGACGAAAGTGGCGGCGTGCAGATCGGCGGGCTCGGTGGCCGCGTCGGCACGCTCGCGCGCGGTCTCGCACAGCACCGGCGAAAGCTCGAGCCGGATCGGCGCTTCGAGCGGCGGGCCGCGGCGCTTGAGCACACGCACCGCGAGCACATCGGCGCCACCGGCGCGCAGTGCGAGGCGCAGTGGCGCGGCCGTGGGGCGCTGTGCGGCGCTCATCTCGCGCAGCACGAAGGCCGGGCCGTCGTGCGCGTGTGCGGCGATCTGCAAACGGTGCAGCCGCTCGCTGCGCAGCCGCGGCGGCAGCCACGCCAGCACCGCGCCGACATGGCCGCTCTTGAGTGCCTGCTCCAACGCCCAGAGGCTGTCGCTGCCTGGGATCACACGGCTGCGGGTGTTGATGATCAGCAGTTGCTCGACGTCGAAGCCAAGTGCGGCCAGCGCGAGCGCCGACAGCTCGGTGGGCGGATCGAACAGCATCACCAGCCGGCCGGTGCGCTGGGTGGCGACGAGGCTCGCGGCCAGCAGGCGGATCTCGCCGATGCCGGGATGCGGCAGCAGCAGTTCGGTGAGTGCGCGGCGCGGCCAACCGCGGCCGGGGAGCTGCGCATCGAGCGGCGCAAAGCCGCTGGGCACGACCGATTCGGCGTGGCGGCCGAGCTGATGGCCGAGCCAGAGCGCAGGGTGCAGGGTTTCGGGGCGCAGCAGCCGCGGCGGCGCGGCCGACGCGACTGATGCAGCGGCGGCGGCTGAAAGCGTGGCGGGCATGCGGTCCATTTGACAACTGTACGTTTATACAGTGTTTGAAGCAAGCGCCGCGACCTCCAGAATACCCACGAAAAGCCATCTGTCAGTTGCCTTTGTCAACTTGTTGCGAAAGAATCCCCGCCATGACTGACCCTGACCTGACCCGCGTCGAAGCCATCCGCCGCTTCAACCGCTTCTACACGCGCCGCATCGGCGTGCTGCACGAAGGCCTGTCAGCGTCGAAGTTCACGCTCACCGAATCGCGCCTGCTGTGGGAGCTGGCGCACCGCGACGTCCTCACCGCCACCGAGCTCGCGCGCGATCTCGATCTCGACGCGGGCTACCTGAGCCGCCTGCTGCGCAGCTTCAAGGAGCGCGGCCTGATCAAGAGCGCGCGCGCCACGGCCGACGCGCGGCACCAGCACCTGAGCCTCACCGCCGCCGGCAAGCGCGCGTTCGCGCCGCTCAACGCGCGCTCGCAGGCCGATGTCAACGCCCTGCTCGTCACGCTCGGCGAAGCGCAGCAACAGCAATTGCTGGCGTCGATGTCAAACATCGAGCAACTGCTGGGCGAGGCCACGCGGATGCGACCGGTGCTGCTGCGCCAGCACCGCCCCGGCGACATGGGCTGGGTGATCGCCCGCCACGGTGCGCTCTACGCCGACGAGTACGCATTCGGCGCCGGCTTCGAGGCGCTGGTGGCGCGCATCGCGGCCGACTTCCTGGAGCGCTTCGATCCGAAGCGCGAAGCCTGCTGGATCGCCGAGCGCGACGGCGCGAACGTCGGCAGCGTGTTCCTCGTGCAGGCGCGCGACGAAACCACCCACGCGCTGATCGATGGCGTGGCCCAGTTGCGCATGCTGCTGATCGAGCCGTCGGCACGCGGCCTCGGCCTGGGCGAGCGGCTGGTGGACGAATGCCAGCGCTTCGCGCGCCGTGCCGGCTACCGCAAGATCATGCTGTGGACCAACGCCATCCTGCTCGCCGCACGCGGCATCTACACGAAGCAGGGCTACGTGCTGGTGAAGAGCGAACAGCACCACAGTTTCGGCCACGATCTGGTCGGCGAGATCTGGGAGCTGACGCTGTGACGGCGCCCTGCCCCTGCGGCTCGGGCGCCCACTATGCCGATTGCTGCGGCCGCTACCACGCGGGCCCGTTGCACCTGCAAGCGCCGACCGCCGAGGCGCTGATGCGCTCGCGCTACAGCGCCTTCGTGCTCGACCGCATCGAGTACCTGCTCGCGACGTGGCACGCGCGCGCGGCCGGCAGGGCTCGACCTGAACGAGCCCGGCCTGACCTGGCTGGGATTGGAGCTGCGGCGCCACACGATCGTCGATGCCGACCACGCCACCGTCGAGTTCGTCGCCCGAAGCAAGCTCGCCGGGCGCGCCCGGCGCTTGCACGAGATCAGCCGCTTCGTGCGCGAGGATGGTCGCTGGTTCTACGTGGACGGCGACGCGGTCCGTAGTGTGAACAGGACCTACCCGAACCGCACCGCGTAGATCGGCGGCAGGTGCGCGGCCACGGTGGCCCAGCGGTCACCACCGTCGTCGCTGGCCCAGAGCCCGCCGGTCGTGCTGCCCATCAGCAAGCGGTGGCCGGTGTCATCCACCGCCAGCCCGTGGCGGTAAATCAGGTCATAGCAGTTCTCGTGTGGCAGGCCGCTGCGCAAGGTCTCGAAGCTGCGGCCGCCGTCGCGGGTGCGATTGACGACGAGCGCGCCATCGACCGGCACCCGCTGCTGGTCGGCTGTGCCGGGCACGAACCACGCGGTGTCGGCGTGCTCCGGATGCACCGCCACCGCAAAGCCGAAGTTGGCGATCGGCACCTCCGTGATCTCGTGCCACGAGGCGGCGTTGTCGGTCGAACGCCAGATGCCGTTGTGGTGCTGGCACCAGAGCACGTCGGGCTGCGCCGCGCAGCGCACGATGCGGTGCGGATCCTGCGTGTTCGGGCTCCCGGCCTGATCGGGCGGCATGTAGGCGGCGCGCATGCCGTCGGCCTGCAATTGCCAGCTCGCCGCATCGTCGCGCGTCACCCAGGCGCCGCCGCAGCTGATGCCCACCAGCAACTCGCCAGAACGCGCCGGGTGCGGGCAGATCGAATGGATGCCCGGCACGTCGTAGCCGCCGCCGAACCATTCGGCGCGGCCGGGCTGCATCCACAGCGGCTCGACGAGTCGCCACGATTCCGCGCCATCACCGGAGCGGAACAACCCGCCCGGCAGAGTGCCGGCCCAGAGCGTGCCGTGCGCGGCCTCGAACGCCCAGATCTGCTGCAGCTTCCAGGCCACGCCTGCCACCGGCTCGCCCGCGGGCTGGGGCGGATAGGCCGGCGCCGGCAGCTCGTGCCAGCTCGCACCGGCGTCGTCGGAGGCCTGCACCTTGACGCCGAAGTGACCGAGGTGGAGCGCCGCCAGCATGCGACGTGAGGACTGCGGCGGCAGCACCATCGAAACCGGCTCACCGAGGAAGTGCACGCGCTCGATAGCCCACGCGCCGCGCCGGCGCCGCATCTCGAACAAGCCCTTGCGAGTGGCGACCCAGGCGCGTTGATCCATGCGATTTCTCCTTCAGCCGCCCGACAGGGCCTGCAGCACATGCACCTGGCTGTCGGGCGCGAGCGCGTCGTCGAGTTGGATGCGATCCAGGCAGCGCCGGCCGTCGATGAACGCGACGACGTTGCCACGCATGTGGCCCTGTTCGTCCAGCACGTAGCCGCGCAGGCGCGGGTTCAGCGCGAACGCCGCATCAAGCGCGGCGCGCAGTGTGGCCGCTGGCGCGCTGACCTCGGGCGTCTCGGTGAAACGCCGCAGCTGCTGAGTGAAAACGATGCGTGCCACCAGCCCATCATGCCGCGCGGCTGCGTCACAATCAATCGTGAATTCCTCATACGGATTGATGGAGACAACATGAACGGTTTGATGATGCAGCAGCCGCTGCTGATCTCGTCGCTGCTGATTCACGCCGAGCGCCACCATGGCGACCAGGAAGTGGTCTCGCGTCGCACCGAAGGCGACATCCACCGCTGCACCTACCGCGCCATGGCCGCGCGCTCGCGCCGCATGGCGAACGCGCTCGCGAAGCTGGGCGTGAAGTCGGGCGAGCGGGTTGCCACGCTCGCCTGGAACGGCTACCGCCACATGGAGCTGTACTACGCGGTCTCGGGCTCGGGCGCGGTGCTGCACACGCTGAACCCGCGCCTGCATCCGGATCACGTCGTCTACATCGCCGACCACGCCGAGGACCAGGTGCTGTTCTTCGACATGACCTTCCTGCCGCTGGTCGAGGCGGTCGCCGGGCGCGTGAAGACTGTTCGGACCTTCGTCGCGATGACCGACCGCGCGCACATGCCCAAAGAAAGCAAGGTCCCTAACCTGCTCTGCTTCGAGGACCTGATCGACGCGAACCCTGACGCGTTCGAGTGGCCGAGCTTCGACGAGAACCAGGCCTCGTCGCTGTGCTACACCAGCGGCACCACCGGCAACCCGAAGGGCGTGCTCTACAGCCATCGCTCGACGGTGCTGCACACCTTCGCGATCGCCCTGCCCGATGCGCTCAACGTCTCGGCGCGCGACGCGATACTGCCGGTCGTTCCGATGTTCCACGTCAACGCCTGGGGCCTGCCGTATGCGGCCTGCATGATGGGCGCGAAGCTGGTGTTCCCCGGCGCCGGGCTCGACGGCAAATCGCTCTACGAACTGTTCGAGACCGAGCACGTCACGCTCTCGGCCGGCGTGCCGACGGTGTGGCAAGGCCTGCTCGCCTATGTCGAAGCCAACGGCCTGAAGTTCTCGACCATGCGCCGCACCGTGATCGGCGGCTCGGCCTGCCCGCCGGCGATGATGAAGGCGTTCGAGCAGGGCTACAACGTGAGCGTGCTGCACGCCTGGGGCATGACCGAGATGAGCCCGGTCGGCACCGCCGCGGTCATCAAGGGCAAGCACGTGGCGATGTCGCAGGAAGACCGCATGGCGGTGCAGAGCACGCAGGGCCGCGCGGTGTTCGGCGTGGACATGAAGATCGTCGGCGAGAACGGCGAAGCGCTGCCTTGGGACGGCAAGCAATCCGGCGAGTTGCTGGTGCGCGGCCCGTGGATCATCTCGACCTACTTCAAGGGCGAAGGCGGCGATCCGCTCGTCGACGGCTGGTTCCCGACGGGCGACGTCGCGACGATCGACGCCGACGGCTACATGCACATCACCGACCGCAGCAAGGACGTGATCAAGTCCGGCGGCGAATGGATCGGCTCGATCGACCTCGAGAACATCGCGATGGCCAACCCGAAGGTCGCGATGGCCGCCTGCATCGCCGCGCGCCACGCGAAGTGGGACGAGCGGCCGCTGCTGATCGTCGTGAAGAAGCCCGGCGCAGAGCTGACGCGCGATGAGCTGCTCGCGTTCTTCGAAGGCCGCATTGCCAAGTGGTGGACGCCCGACGACGTGATCTTCGTCGACGCGATCCCGCTCGGCGCGACCGGCAAGATGCTGAAGAACCGGCTGCGCGAACAATACGGCGACGCGCTGGTGAAGACGAGTTGACGGGCTGATCCCGCTTGCATCCCGGCCTCGTCTACGCGACTCTCGCCTTCGTCTGGTGGGGGCTGTTCCCGCTCTACTTCCGCCTCGTCACCACGGTGCCCGCGCCGCAGATCCTGGCGCACCGCGTGCTGTGGTGCCTGCTGTTCCTCGGCGCGCTGCTCACTTCGCGGCGCCAGTGGGGCTGGCTGCGGCAGGTGATGCGCCAGCCGAAGGTGCTGGCGGCGTTCGTCGCGAGCGCGCTGCTGATCGGCGCGAACTGGCTCGCCTACATCATCGCCGTGATCCACGGCCACGTGATCGAGGCCAGCCTGGGCTACTTCATCACGCCGCTGGTCAACGTGCTGCTCGGCGTGACCTTGCTGCACGAGCGGCTGCGGCGCGCGCAGTGGATCGCCCTCGCGATCGCCGCCGCCGGCGTGCTGTGGCTCACGGTGCAGGCCGGGCGGCCGCCGTGGATCGCGCTCTCGCTTGCCGTCAGCTTCGGCGGCTACGGGTTGCTGCGCAAGATCGCGGTGCTGGGCGCGCTCGAAGGGCTGACGCTCGAAACCCTGCTGCTCGCGCCGCTCGCCGTGATCGCGCTCGGCGTCGCCGCGCTGCACGGCAACGCCAGCTTCCCGGCACCGGATGCGCTGACGAACCTCTGGATGATCGCGCTCGGCCCGATCACCGCCGTGCCGCTGCTGCTGTTCGCGGCCGGCGCGCGGCGCCTCTCGATGGCGACGCTGGGCATCGTGCAGTACGTCGGCCCGACGATCCAGTTCGCGCTCGGCATCTGGGTGTTCGGCGAGCCGTTCTCGGCCGCGCGTTTCGCCGGCTTCGCCTGCATCTGGCTGGCGCTGCTGATCTACAGCGCCGACGGCTGGCGCCGCGCCCGGCAGAATGCCGCCGTTCCAGCGTGAACTTGCGACTCGCAGGGTTTCGGCGCACCCTTCGTGAATGAGTGAGATGAGCGCCGATCCTTGGCGGCGGCCTGCGCTGATGGCCGCAACGGGTGGCCTTGCGCTCGCACTCGGGCTCCTGGTCTACCTGCTGGATCGATCGCCCACACGGGCCATGCTGATCCCGAGCATCGCGGCGCTGGCGGGCAGCCCCGTGTTCGGCGTCGTCGGGCAATGGCTGCCGAGCTTCGTTCACCCCTTCGCATTCAGCCTGTTCACCGCGGCAGCGCTGGCGCCGCGCGCCAGGCCGCGATACGACGCCTGCGTGGCGTGGGGTGCGGTCAACGTCGCGTTCGAGTTCGGACAGCACCCGCTGCTGAGTGGGCGACTGGCCGAAGCACTGCAGGACACCCTGGGTCGAACGGCGCTGACGCGCGCGGTCGCCAACTACTTTCTTCGCGGGACATTCGATGTCGGCGACGTGCTCGCCGCGTTGACCGGCGCGCTGGCGGCAGCCGTCGTCCTGTACCAGTTGCAGCCTCGTCCGGAGCCGGAACATGCGCAATAGAACAGTCGGTGCCACGAATCGGTGGCGGCCGTTCGCACTGGCGTGCATCGCCGCGCTCGGGCTCGTCACGATCGTCGGCAGCGGTGGCGGCGGTGGCGGCAATTGCGGCATCCTCTTTTCCAACACGTGCGACTTCTCCGGCCTGGTGATCGGCGAGATCTCCACCGCGCAGGTCTTCCCGCAACGCGCGACCGTGCAGGTCGGTGGTACCGCCACCTTCACGGTCGAGACGACGGGCTTCGACAAGCCGACGTATCGCTGGCGGCGCTCGTCGGACGGCGGCAGCTCCTACGTCGACATCCCCGGCGCGACCGGCGCCAGCTTCACGCTCGCAGGCGCGCAACTCGTCGACGACAGCACCTTGTTCCGCGTCGATGTGCAAAGCGCGAGCGGAGCCAACTCCGCCTTCGGGTTCGGCCAGTTGGCCGTGTCGTCGATGCCGGGTGTCGTGCTCCAGGACGGCGAGTTCGTACCGGGCGACTGGCTCGCGAGCGCCGTCGCGAACCCGGCGCAAGGCGGTCCGTCGCACTCGGAGACACGCGCGACGACAGGGGGCAATCCGGGTGCGTTCCGCAGCATGGTCTACACGATGACGCCTGGGCCGAGCAGCCTGTCCGTCTTCCACACCTTTCAGCCCGCAAGCTACGACCCTGCATCGCAAGGCGCGATCCACGTCATCGACTTCAGCGCCGACTGCCTCAGGGCCAGCACCAGCACGTCCGGCGCGGCTGTCGAATCGGGGCTGCTGATCGAACAGGGCGGGCGTCGCTACGCGTCGGCGTTCACGCCCTTCTGCGCCTGGGCGGCGTGGGGCACGCTGCCGGGCAACGCGAGCCTTCGCACCACAGACTTCGTGCTGGTCGATGGGCCGGCTTGCGGCACCGGCGAATCGTGCCCGGACTTTTCCGCCACGGCCGTGCCGCTTCGCTTCGGACTCACCGGCCGCGTCAACCTGTCGGTCGGCAGTCCAGCCGGCGCCGTCGTCCTGGGCATCGACAACTGGCGGACGACGGTGTGGCGGAAGTAGCCCGACCGGTCGATCAAGCCGCCACCGGCTCCGGCACCGACGTGCGGATCAGGTGATCGAACGCGCCCAGCGCCGCCTTCGCGCCGTCGCCGGTCGCGATGATGATCTGCTTGAACGGCACCGTCGTCACGTCGCCTGCCGCGAACACGCCGGGCAACGAAGTCTGCCCGCGGTTGTCCACGACAATCTCGCCGTGGTGTGAGAGTTCCAGCGTGCCCTTCAGCCACTCGGAGTTCGGCACCAGGCCGATCTGCACGAACACGCCTTCGAGCTCGACGTGCTTCGCCTCACCACTGGCCCGGTCGGTGTAGCGCAGGCCGTTGACCTTGCCATCAGCGCCGGTGATCTCGGTCGTCTGCGCTTGCGTGTGGACCACCACGTTTTTCAGACTCTTCAGCTTCGAGATCAGCACCGCATCAGCGCGCAGCTGGTCGCCGAATTCGAGCAGCGTCACATGGCCGACGATGCCGGCCAGATCGATCGCCGCCTCGACGCCTGAGTTGCCGCCGCCGATCACCGCCACGCGCTTGCCCTTGAACAGCGGGCCGTCGCAGTGCGGGCAATAGGCCACGCCCTTGTTGCGGTATTCCTGCTCGCCCGGCACGTTGACTTCGCGCCAGCGCGCACCGGTCGATAGGATCACGGTCTTGCTGTGCAGCATCGCGCCGTTGGCAAGCTGCACGCCGACCAGGCCGCCCGTTTCCGTCGCGGGGATCAGCTTCTCCGCGCGCTGCAGGTTCAGGATCTCGACGTCGTACTGCTTCGCGTGCTGCTCCAGCGCGGCGGCGAACTTCGGGCCGTCGGTCTCGAGCACCGAGATGAAGTTCTCGATGCTCATCGTGTCCATCGTCTGACCACCCATGCGCTCGGCGAGCATGCCGGTGCGGATGCCCTTGCGCGCGGCGTACACCGCCGCCGCCGCGCCCGCGGGGCCACCACCGACGATCAGCACGTCGTAGGCCGGCTTGGCGTTGAGCTTGGCGGCGTCGCGCGAGGCGGCGCCGGTGTCGAGCTTCTTGACGATCTCTTCCACGTCCATCCGTCCCTGGCCGAAATGCTCGCCGTTCAGGAACACCATCGGCACCGCCAGAATCTGGCGCTCTTCCACTTCCTTCTGGTAGAGCCCGCCGTCGATCACCACGCTGGTGATGCGCGGGTTCAGCACTGCCATCAGATTCAGCGCCTGCACCACGTCCGGGCAGTTGTGGCAGGTCAGCGACATGTAGGTCTCGAAGCGGAAGTCACTGTCGAGATTCCTGATCTGCTCGATGAGCTCGGCCTCGATCTTCGGCGGGTGGCCGCCGACCTGCAGCAGCGCCAGCACGAGAGATGTGAACTCATGCCCCATCGGGATCGCCGCGAAACGAATGCGCGGTGCCTCGCCGATGCGGTTCAGCGCGAACGACGGCTTGCGGGCATCCGTGCCGTCGGTCTTCAGGGTGATCTTGTCGCTCAGCGAGACGATGTCCTGCAAGAGGCCATGCATCTCCTGAGCCGCAGCGCTGTCGTCCAGCGACGCGGTGATTTCGAAAGGAAGCTTCACGCGTTCGAGGTAGGCCCCGAGCTGTGCCTTCAGGTTTGCGTCCAACATCGTGAAGCTCCTTCTTTACTGCTTTGAGATGACTCAGATCTTGCCGACGAGGTCGAGCGACGGGGTCAGCGTCGCGGCACCTTCGTTCCACTTGGCTGGGCAGACTTCGCCCGGGTGCGCGGCGGTGTACTGGGCCGCCTTGAGCTTGCGCAGGGTTTCCTTGACGTCGCGGGCGATCTCGTTGGAGTGCACTTCGGCGGTCTTGATCACGCCTTCCGGGCTGATCAGGAAAGTGCCGCGCAGCGCACGGCCTTCTTCGGGGATGTAGACGTCGAACGCCTTCGTCAGCGCGTGGGTCGAGTCACCGATCAGCGGAAACTTCGCCTTGCCCACGGCCGGCGAGGTCTCGTGCCACACCTTGTGCGCGAAGTGCGAATCGGTCGTGACGATGTAGACCTCGCTCTCGAGCTTCTGGAACTCGGCGTAGTTGTCGGCCGCGTCTTCGACTTCGGTCGGGCAGTTGAAGGTGAAGGCGGCCGGCATGAAGATGAAGGCCGACCACTTGCCCCTCAGGCTCTGCTCGGTGACCTCGATGAACTTGCCGTTCTTGAATGCCTGCACCTTGAAGGGCTGGACTGGGGTGTTGATGAGAGACATGCGTACTTCCTTGGGAGTGGAGGGAATGGAAACCAAATTCACGGGTTAATACTAAGCTATCAACATATACATTGCAGTTGATGTTGACTATTGATCGAATAGGCTCCGACAACATGCCGGCCTTCGCCGTGGTTCAATCGCAGCCTTTTTGTCCCCTCCGGTGATCTCGCTGCGCCCACTTCACGCTCTGGCCGTTCTGATGCTGATGCCGTTCGACGCGCACGCCGACAACGTGCGCGTCGATTCGCTGCCCACCTCGGGCACCCTCGGCTTTGAATTCGTTCGCTTGCCCCGCGGCGAGCGCATGGGCCTCGTCGGCGGCTCGCTGCTGTTCGACATCGGCGGCGACTGGGGCATCGGCCCGGGCGTCTACGGCGCGGCCACCGGGCAACGAGGTGGCTTGTTCGTCGGGGGCGTGGAGTTGCAGCGGCGCTGGGGCCTCGGCAACGGCTTCTCGCTCGCCACCGGCCTCTACGCGGGCGGGGGCGGGGGCGCAGCGGCGCCTGTCGGCAGCGGCCTGATGCTGCGCCCCGCATTGACCTTGCTGAAGGACATCGGGCCGACCTTCCAACTCGGCCTGTCGTTGTCGTCCGTCAGGTTTCCGAGCGGGCAGATCCAGAGCAACCAGGTCGGGTTGATACTGGGCTGGCGGCAGGAGTTCGTTCACCTGACCGGCTCGGGCGCGATCACGGATGCGTCTGCCCTGCCATCGGCCGGGCTCGGCTTCGATCGCATGGCCGCCACCGGCGCGACCTACCGCTTCAACGACGGCAGCGACCGGCGCCTCGGCCTCGCCGGCGCACGCGCCGAGCGTCGCTCGAACGTCCGGGGCTTCACCTGGGGCATGGAAGCCGCCGCGGCCGCCAAGGGCGACGCCGCCGGCTACCTGGAGGTGCTCGGCACCACCGAATTCAGCTTCGCCCCGTTCGAGGCCGCGCTGCCCTCCTGGCGCATCGGCGCCCGCCTCAGCGCGGGCGCGGGCGGCGGCGGCGCGGTGCCCACCGGCGGTGGCTTGATCGGCAAGACTGCCGGCACGATGGAATGGAGCCCCCTGCTGGGCTGGACGCTGGGCGCGGAATACGGGCTCGTGCGCTCACGCGGTACCTTCCACGCGCGCCAGGCACAGGTCTGGCTCGGCATCGATCTGGAGCCCGGGCTCGACGCCCGCACCGGCGCGCTCGCGCGGGTGGTGCGTACCGAATGGGTCGGCGCATTGCAACACCACACGCGCGTTGCGCGCAGCGACGGCACGCGGCAGCCGCTCGACACGATCGGCCTCAAGCTGAATCGCTACGTCGATAACCACTTCTACCTCAGCGGCCAGGCGCACAGCGCCTTCGCAGGCGGCGCCGGCGCTTACTCGGTCGGGTTGGTCGGTGTCGGCGTGAGCGCGAGCCCGACGACTTCCTGGCGGCTCGGCGCGGAGGCGCTGGCCGGTGCGGCCGGCGGCGGCGGCGTGACGACTGCCGGCGGCGCGATCACCCAGGGGCTCGCATGGGCCGCCTGGCAACCTGACCCTGTCAGCGAGGTTCGGCTGGGGGTCGGCGCCACGCGCGCGCTGCACAACCCGCATGCCGGGCCGGTCATCGAACTCTCGTGGAGCCGCACCTTCGGCATGGCCGGGCGCTGACCGGCAGGCGACCTACTTCAGATCGCCCGCCAGACTCGCGAGCGTTTCCGCGGCGATCACGACATGCGCGGGGTAGTTCGTGTGGTCGCAGCCGAGCTTCACGCTCGCGCCGGCACGCACCGCATCGCGTCTGGATTTGCCGAACTCGAAACGCACGAAATGCACCGCCGAGGTCTTCTCGTCGTTCTCGCGATCCAGGTCTTCATCAGCGATCGCATACACCCGCGCATGGCCCTCGACCTCGACGAACAGCCGATCCTCGACGCCGATCAGCCGCGCCAGCTCGCGCTTGCGCTCGTGCACATCGGGATACTCGATCAACATCGTCGCCTTCCAGTTCGTGCCGTCGGGCACGAGAGGCGCATAGGCCTCGATCTCGCTGTCGATGCCGTCCTCGTCGAAGATCTTCTCGATGTGCAGCATCTCCTGGATCTGGCGCCGGATCGTGCGCTCGTCCTCGAACTGCACGCTGATGTGCTCGCCCAGATGCACCGTGCGCAGCTTGCGGTGCGCGATGAAATCGGCCTTGGCACTCTTGCGGATCTTGGCGTAAGCCTCGAGCGTGAGCAGGCTTTCTCTGGTGATCGTCATCGAGCTCACTCCAGACCGTAGGCAATGCGCATCAGGCTGAGCGGGTGCGCGAGCCTGGCCGCGGGCAGCGACGCCTGCGCCATGCCTTGCGCGATGTGGTGGCCGGCGAGCGCGCAATCCGAGCTGATGTAGTCGGGCGCTCCATTGCCCATCGCCTTGAAAACCGGCCTGCCGATCTTCATCGCGTTCGCGTGGAACGCGGTCTTCACGCCATAGGTGCCGGCGTGGCCCGAGCAGCGTTCCACCGTGTTGAGCTGCACCGGCACCGTCTGGCCGATGAGCTTGAAGACCTCCTCGGTCTTCTTGCCGATCTTCTGCACCCGGCCGTGGCACGGGATGTGATAACTCACCTTGCCGAGCGCGGCCTTGAAGTCGAGCTTGAGCAGACCGTCCTTGTGGCGCGCCATCAGGTACTCGAAGGGATCGAACATCGCGTCCTGCACGAGCTTCACGTCCGCATCGCCGGGGAACAGCAGTGGCAGCTCCTGCTTGAACATGAGCGTGCACGAGGGAATCGCCGCCAGGATCGCATAGCCCTCGCGCGCGTACTTCGCGAGCACCGGGATGTTCGCGGCCTTGTGCTGCGCGACGCCATCGAGATCACCGAGTTCGAGCTTGGGCATGCCGCAGCAGCTCTCCTTCTCGACGACCGTGTAAGCGATGCCGTTGTGCTTGAGCAGCTTGATCAGATCGAAGCCGATGCCGGGCTCGTTGTAGTTGACATAGCAGGTCGAAAAGATCGCGATCTTGCCGGGCGTGCGCTCGCCGTTGACGACCGGCGTGGTCGCGTCATCCTTGTCGGCGCTCCAGCGAAAGCGCTTCGTCGCCAGCTCGGGCAGCCAAGCATCGGGGTGCACATGCAGCGCAAGGTCGAGCAGCTTGCGCACCGGCTTCGTCTTGTTCATCGCGTTGACGACCTGCACCACGATCGGGATGCCGGCGAATTGGCCGTGCGTGTCGGTCGAGGCCAGCAGCTTCTCGCCCGCACCGACCTCGCCATTGCGAAACTTGATCGCCTTCGCGCGCAGCATCGTGTGCGGGAAGTCGAGGTTCCAGGGGTGCGGGGGCACGTAAGGGCACTTCGTCATGTAGCAGAGGTCGCACAGATAGCACTGGTCGACGACGCCCCAGTAATCCTTCTTGGCAACCTCATGGACCTCGCCGTCGGCCGTCGCGTCGATCAGGTCGAACAAGGTCGGGAACGACTGACACAGGCTCACACAGCGCCGGCAGCCATGGCAGATGTCGAAGACGCGTTCCAGCTCCGTCTCGCACGCGGCCTGGTCGTAGTAGGCGGGGCTCTTCCAGTCCACCGGATGGCGGGTGGGCGCTTCGAGGTTGCCTTCGCGGGTCGTCATCGGCTTCTCTTTCGGAAACTAGCAAGGGGCACGAAGCCCCCTGTTCGGTGAGCGTGACTACAGGATCAATCGACCAGCGCGTCGAGCGCCTTGACGTACCGATTGGCGTGCGAGCGCTCGGCCTTGGCCAGCGTTTCGAACCAGTCGGCGATCTCGTCGAAGCCTTCCTCGCGCGCGCTCTTGGCCATGCCCGGGTACATGTCGGTGTACTCGTGCGTTTCGCCGGCGACCGCCGCCGCGAGGTTCTGGCGGCTCGAGCCGATCGGCAGGCCGGTGGCCGGGTCGCCCACCGCTTCGAGGAATTCGAGGTGGCCGTGCGCATGGCCGGTCTCGCCCTCGGCGGTAGAGCGGAACAGCGCCGCCACGTCGTTCTGGCCCTCGATGTCGGCCTTGTTTGCGAAGTACAGATAGCGCCGGTTGGCCTGCGATTCGCCTGCGAAAGCGTCCTTCAGGTTCTGCTCGGTTTTCGATCCTTTCAAGCCCATGTCGGTCTCCTGGTGAGTGAAACTGCGTCGGCTACCGAAGCGCAGGGTGCCGCGCGGCAGCACACTGCACGCTAACCGACTGCCGCGCGCGCGGCAATACAAACGAGCAATGCACCGCATTGAACACGGCTATTCGCTCGTCGTGAGCGATGGTCAATGTCGTGTGACCCTCGGCACGTGCGCAGCAGACGCCTCGGGTGATTTGCTAGACTAGCGCCTGTCGTGGGGGGGTAGCTCAGCTGGGAGAGCGTCGCGTTCGCAAGAATCAGCTCGGAAACTCCAGCGCTGAAATCCGCACGTAAATCAACGCATTACAGCGGGTGAGCTTTGAGTTCATGCCGCTGTTGTCATTTTTGGTGTCAGTCTCCGAAGGCGCCTATGGAATCTACGAGCCCTCAGACGCTGAGACAGCTGGCGCTCCGTGAAGCGCAGCTGGAATTTCCAACTCATCTCTTCGGAGGAAGAAGCTGGATCGACCTCGACGCGTCCACGTTGAGGATGGCGGTCATTCCGCTGTCACTCGAATACATGTGGAAGCCGGAAGAAGGAAAGCGCAAGGCCTTGACGGAACTGTTGCAGGCGCTCAGTGACGCTGACTTTCAAGACCCTGAAGACAGTACTAAGACCGCAGCATTCCTTGATAAGTACGGTGTGGACAACGAACACTTCCTCGACGAAACCGAGGGCCTCTCAGGCAAAGAGAAGCTGGAACATGCGCTCTTCGGTCGAATGCGCCGTCCGAAGTTCTATTTTCAGGTGGAAGAGCTTGCACGCTTTCTCGACGAGTCAACCGCACTCAGTTTCCGTCAGGCGACCTGAGCAAACCGGGCACTCAGCTCGCAGCACCGCTGACGAGTGATCCGGCGATGCCGCCGACGATCGATCCAACGAGCGGATGAGCAAGGACCGCTGACAAGCGACTCTTCGCTTCGGCCTTGTCTTGCGGTGATCCACTCGAACTGTCGATCCGCTGCACAAGCTCGTTGATCGCGTTCTGAATGTTTCTGACGTTGTGGTCACCAACCTGCACACCCGTCGAGTGGTTGATCGTGACGTTCGTGTGCTTCGCAGGCTCCGGTCGAATCGCTGTTGTCTTC
>CAXTSS010000035.1:0-23701 GCA_964247075.1 uncultured Rhizobacter sp.
ACGCCGTGGCCGACGAGATCAACAGGCGCTTCGACGATTTTCTGCAAGCCGAGATGGCCGACACCGGCAAGCCGCACGTGCTGGCCTCGCACGTCGACATCCCGCGTGGTGCCGCCAACTTCAAGGTCTTCGCCGACATCGTCAAGAACGTGCCGACCGAAAGCTTCGTGATGGACACGCCCGACGGCGGCAAGGCCATCAGCTACGGCCTGCGCACGCCGCTGGGCGTGATCGCGGTGGTGTGCCCGTGGAACCTGCCGTTGCTGTTGATGACGTGGAAGGTGGGCCCGGCGCTCGCCTGCGGCAACACCGTGATCGTCAAGCCTTCGGAGGAGACGCCGGGCACGGCGACTCTGTTGGGCGAAGTGATGAACACGGTGGGCGTGCCGCCGGGCGTCTATAACGTGCTGCACGGATTTGGCCCGGGCTCGGCGGGCGAGTTCCTCACCAAGCATCCCGGCGTCAACGGCATCACCTTCACCGGCGAGACGCGCACCGGCGAGGCCATCATGGCGGCCGCCGCCAAAGGTGTGCGCCCGGTCAGTTTCGAGCTGGGCGGCAAGAACGCCGGCGTGGTGTTCGCCGATTGCGACTTCGACAAGGCCATCGCCGGCATCACCCGCAGCGTTTTCGAGAACTGCGGCCAGGTCTGCCTGGGCACCGAGCGTGTCTACGTGCAGCGCCCGATCTTCGACAAGTTCGTCGCCGCCTTGAAGGCCAAGGCCGAGGGCTTGAAGCAAGGCCCGTCCAACGAACCCGGCGTCACGCTCGGTCCGCTGATTTCCGCCGAGCACAAGCGCAAGGTGATGTCCTACTACGCCAAGGCCAAGGCCGAAGGCGCCACCATCGTCACCGGCGGCAGTGAGCCCGAGATGGCCGCCTCCCTGGCGAACGGCCATTGGGTGCAACCGACGATCTGGACCGGCCTGCCGGAAACCGCGGCCGTCATCCGCGAAGAGATATTCGGCCCCTGCTGCCACATCGCGCCTTTCGACACCGAAGAAGAAGCCGTCGCCCTCGCCAACGCCACCGACTACGGCCTGGCCACCACGATCTGGACGCAAGACATCGGCAAGGCCAACCGTGTGGCCGCGCAGATCGAGGTGGGCCTGTGCTGGATCAACAGCTGGTTCCTGCGCGACCTGCGCACCTCCTTCGGCGGCGCCAAGGCCTCGGGCATCGGGCGCGAAGGCGGCGTCCACTCGCTGGAGTTCTACACCGAGCTTCGCAACGTGATGATCAAGATCTGATGAGCGCCAATCCCAACCCCGAAGTCGGCAAGCCGGTTCGCACCGGCGCTTTCAACACCAACCTGCACGACCTCGGCAGCGGCAAGCCGGTGCTGTTCGTGCACGGCTCCGGCCCCGGTGTGAGCGCGTTCGCCAACTGGCGGCTGATCATGCCGGTGCTGTCGAAGACGCGCCGCCTGATCGCACCCGACATGGTGGGCTTCGGTTTCACCGATCGTCCGGCGGGCATCCGCTACACGATGGACGTGTGGGTGCAGCAGGCGCTGGACGTGCTGGATGCGCTGGGGGTCGATCAAGTCGACGTGGTCGGCAATTCGTTCGGCGGCGCACTGTCCCTGGCACTGGCGATTCGTGCGCCGCAGCGGGTGCGGCGCCTGGTGTTGATGGGCTCGGTGGGTGTGCCGTTCAAGATCACCGAGGGGCTCGACGCGGTGTGGGGCTACGAGCCCTCGTTCGAGAACATGCGGCGCATCATGGACTGGTTCGCCTTCGACCGCGGCCTCGTCAACGACGAACTGGCGCAACTGCGCTACCTGGCCAGCATCCGGCCCGGCTTTCAGGAATCCTTCGCCGCGATGTTCCCGGCCCCGCGCCAGCGCTGGGTCGATGCGATGTGCAGCCCCGAGGCGGCCATCCGCGCGTTGCCGCATCACACGCTTGTGATCCACGGGCGCGAAGACCAGGTCATCCCGCTGTCGACCTCGCTCACGCTGGCGCAGTGGATTCCGAAGAGCCAGTTGCACGTCTTCGGCCAGTGCGGGCACTGGACCCAGATCGAACATGCGGCGCGCTTCGCACAGCTCGTCGGCAACTTCCTCGACGAGGCCGACGCGGTCTCCTAACAAGCAGACAACATGGACACTCAATCGCACCATCGCTACGGCGACGAGCTCTACGACTCGCTGATGAAGCGCGCACCGGTCGAGCCCCTCACCACCCGCGAGCCCGGCATCACCATCGACGACGCCTACCAGATCCAGCTGCGCATGATCCAGCGCCGCCTGGACGCCGGCGAAAAAGTCATCGGCAAGAAGATCGGCGTGACCAGCAAGGTGGTGATGGACATGCTGGGTGTCAACCAGCCCGACTTCGGCTTTCTGCTGTCGGGCATGGTCTTCAACGAAGGCGAGGCCGTGGACACCGGCAAGCTGATCGCGCCGCGCGCCGAAGCCGAGGTGGCGTTCATCCTCGGCCGCGACCTGATCGGCCCGGGCGTCACCGCGGCCGACGTGATCCGCGCGACCGACTGCGTGATGCCCTGCTTCGAGATCGTCGACTCGCGCATCAAGGACTGGAAGATCAAGATCCAGGACACGGTGGCCGACAACGCCTCGTGCGGCGTCTTCGTGCTCGGCGGCACGCGCAAGAGCCCACGCCACCTGGACCTGGCGCTGGCCGGCATGGTGCTGGAGAAAAACGGCGAGGTCGTCAGCACCTCCTGCGGCGCCGCCGTGCAAGGCTCGCCGGCCAACGCGGTGGCCTGGCTTGCCAACACGCTGGGCAAGTTCGACATCGCGCTGAAGGCCGGCGACGTGATCCTCTCGGGCTCGCAGTCGCCGCTGGTGCCGGTCAAGGCCGGCGACAACTTCCATTGCAGCGTCGGCGGGCTGGGCAGCACCTCGGTGCGCTTCATCTAGGCGTCAGGAGAACGACAACATGGCCCTCTCGAAGACCACCATCGCCGAACTCGCCGAGCATCTGGAAAGCGCGCAGCTCGAGGTCCGCGACGTGACCAAGATCACCGACGATTACCCCAACATGGATTGGGATGACGCCTACGCCATCCAGGAGGAGATTCGCCGCCGCAAGGAAGCGCGCGGCGACAAGACGGTGGGCCTCAAGGCCGGCCTGACGTCGTTTGCCAAGATGAAGCAGATGGGCGTGGACGTGCCCTGCTTCGGCTTCGTCAGCCAAAGCATGTCGCGGCCCGATGGCGGCGAGATCGAGATGTCCAAGCTGATCCACCCGAAGGTGGAAGCCGAGATCTGCGTCGTCACCAAGGCACCGCTGCGCGGGCCTGGTTGCCACATCGGCACGGTGATGGCGGCGATCGACTTCGTGATCCCTGCGGTGGAGATCATCGACAGCCGCTACCGCGATTTCAAGTTCGACCTGAAGAGCGTGATCGCCGACAACACTTCGGCCTCGCGTTTCGTCATCGGCGGGCGCGCGCGCCAGGTGGAGGAGCTCGACCTGCGCACCCTCGGTGTGGTGCTGGAGAAAAACGGCCAGATCGTCGCGATGGCCGCTGGCGCCGCGGTGCTGGGCAATCCCGTCGCGGCGGTGGCCATGATGGCCAACCACCTCGGCCAGCGTGGGCAGGAGATTCCCGCCGGCAGCTTCATCATGACCGGCGGCGTCACCGAGGCCATCGCCGTGGCGGTGGGCGACAACATCAACGTGCGCTTCCAGGACCTGGGCAGCGTGTCGATGCGCTTTGTCGCTTGAGTTGCGCGTCATGAACCTGAACCTCCAGGGCAAACACGCCCTCATCAGCGGCTCCACCGCCGGCATCGGCTTCGCGATCGCGCAGTCGCTCGCACATGAGGGCGCGCGCGTCACGATCAACGGGCGCACGCAAGCCGCGGTGGATGCGGCGCTGGCCAGGCTGTGCCGTTCAACACCGGCGAAAGAACTGCAAGGGATCGCCGCCGACCTGGGCACGGCGCAAGGTTGCGCAGCGCTGATCGAGCAACTGGCGAAGAAGAACACGCCGCCCGTCGACATCCTGATCAACAACCTCGGCATTTTCGACCCCAAGCCCTTCGACGCCATCGGCGACGACGAGTGGCAGCGCTTCTTCGACGTCAACGTGATGAGCGGCGTGCGCCTCACGCGCGCGCTGCTGCCGGGCATGAAGCAGCGCGATTGGGGCCGGGTGATGTTCGTGTCGAGCGAGTCGGGCATCTGCCCGCCCGCGGAGATGGTGCACTACGGGATGAGCAAATCGGCGCAGCTCTCGGTCGCGCGTGGCCTGGCGGAGACCTGCGCCGGCACCGGAGTGACCGTCAACGCCGTGCTGCCGGGGCCGACGCTGACCGAAGGCGCGAAAACATTCTTCGACAAACTTGCCGCTGAAAAAGGGCAAACGTTCGACGAGGCGGCACGCGACTTCTTTGCCCACGCGCGCCCCACCTCGCTGATCAAGCGGTTCATCACCCCCGACGAAGTGGCGGCCATGGTCACGTACCTGTGCAGCCCGCAAGCCGCGGCCACCACCGGCGCCGCCGTGCGCGTGGACGGCGGCGTGGTTCGCAGCATTGTCTAAAACTTGAAGAAGGACATTTCATGAGCAAGAAAGTCAAGTGCGCCTTGATCGGCCCCGGCAACATCGGCACCGATCTGCTGGCCAAACTCAAGCGCAGCCCGGTGCTGGAGCCGGTTTGGATGGTGGGCATCGACCCCACGTCCGACGGCCTCAAGCGCGCGCGAGAGATGGGCATCAAGACCACCGACCAAGGCGTCGACGGTCTCATTCCGCACATGAGGAGCGACGGCGTGCAGATCGTCTTCGACGCCACCAGCGCCTACGTGCACAAGGAGAACTCGCGCAAGGTCAACGAGCAGGGGGCACTGATGATCGACCTCACGCCCGCGGCGATCGGCCCGTTCTGCATTCCGCCGGTCAACCTCAAGGAGCATGTGGGCAAGAAGGTGATGAACGTCAACATGGTCACCTGCGGTGGCCAGGCCACGATCCCGATGGTGGCCGCGGTGAGCCGCGTGCAGCCGGTGGCGTACGGCGAGATCATCGCCACGGTGTCCAGCAAATCGGCCGGTCCCGGCACCCGCAAGAACATCGACGAGTTCACCCGCACCACCGCCGGTGCGATCGAACGAGTGGGCGGCGCCAAGAAGGGCAAGGCGATCATCGTCATCAACCCGGCCGAGCCGCCGATGATCATGCGCGACACGGTGCACTGCCTGACCGAAGACGAGCCCAACCAGGCCGCCATCACCAAGAGCATCCACGACATGATCGCCGAGGTGCAGAAATACGTGCCCGGCTACAAGCTCGTCAACGGCCCGGTGTTCGACGGCAAGCGCGTCAGCGTCTACCTCGAAGTCGAAGGCCTGGGCGACTACCTGCCCAAGTACGCCGGCAACCTCGACATCATGACGGCCGCGGCCGCGCGCACCGCCGAGATGTTTGCCGAAGAAATCCTCAACGGCTCGCTGAAGCTGCAGCCGGTGCTTGCTTAAGGAGAAACGCAATGACCAACACAACCAAGAAGAGCGCGCTCGACGGCCGCAAGATCACCGTGCACGACATGACCCTGCGCGACGGCATGCACCCCAAGCGTCATCAGATCACGCTGGAGCAGATGCGCAGCATCGCCAAAGGTCTGGACGACGCCGGCGTGCCACTGATCGAAGTGACTCATGGCGACGGCCTGGGCGGCAGTTCGGTCAACTACGGTTTTCCGGCGCACACGGACGAGGAGTACCTCTCGACCGTGATCCCGCTGCTGAAAAGCGCCAAGGTGTCGGCGCTGCTCATCCCCGGCATCGGCACGGTCGATCATCTGCTGATGGCCAAAGACCTGGGCGTGCACACCATTCGCGTGGCCACGCATTGCACCGAGGCCGATGTGGCCGAGCAGCACATCGTCAAGGCCCGTGGCCTCGAGATGGACACGGTGGGCTTCCTGATGATGGCGCACATGAACAGCCCCGAGGGTCTGGTCAAGCAAGCCAGGCTGATGGAAGGCTACGG
Source organism: uncultured Rhizobacter sp. (assembly GCA_964247075.1). Lineage (GTDB taxonomy): Bacteria > Pseudomonadota > Gammaproteobacteria > Burkholderiales > Burkholderiaceae_C > LMDS01. The sequence goes on from CAXTSS010000035.1 coordinate 5,968, forward strand.
CGCCAATTGCATCTACGTGACCGACTCCGCCGGATACATGCTGCCGGATGACGTCAAGGTGCGCCTGTCAGCCGTGCGCGATGCGCTCAAGCCTGAAACCGAGCTTGGCTTTCACGGCCACCACAACCTGGCGATGGGCATCGCCAACAGCATCGCCGCGGTCGAGTGCGGCGCCAACCGCATCGACGCCGCGGCGGCGGGGCTGGGTGCCGGCGCGGGGAACACGCCGATGGAAGTGCTGGTTGCCGTGTGCGACCGCATGGGCATCCAGACCGGCGTCGACATCTTCAAAATCCAGGACGTGGCCGAAGACCTGGTCGTGCCGATCATGGACCACATCATTCGCATCGACCGCGATGCGCTGACACTCGGCTACGCCGGTGTGTACGGCAGCTTCCTGCTGTTTGCCAAACGCGCCGAGAAGAAATACGGCATCCCGGCGCGCGAAATCTTGTTGGAGCTGGGACGCCGCAAACTCGTCGGCGGCCAGGAAGACATGATCGAAGACGCGGCGCTGACCATGTCCCGCGAGCGCAACAAGCCCCGAGCCGCGGCTTGAGCCCAGGGCCTGTTCACACTACAGACGGCAGATGCCGTCTGTAGTGTGAACAGGCCCTAACCGGAGACCGACATGCCATTCGCTCAGATCTACATGATGGAAGGCCGCACCGACGATCAAAAGCGCGCCGTCATCCAAAAGGTGACCGACGCGCTGGTCGAGGCCGTCAACGCGCCCAAGGAAACCGTGCGCGTCTGGATCACCGAGGTGCCCAAGACGCAGTGGGGTATCGCCGGCACGACGGCCAAAGATCTCGGGCGATAGCGTCGGGCGGCCGGCTCGCCATCCGCGAGCCGATCGCGCGGCAACCAACCCCTCGAACGACCGCAGGACGGCGCGCTGATCAGTGACCGGTCCTCACGGCAGCGAGCCGACGATGGCTTCCATCTCCTTCTCGCCGAAGCCGCGCAGCGTTGTCGTTCGCAAGTTGCCGTTCATCGCCAGCGCCAGTGTGGCGCGGGTCAGCGTCTCGTCGTCGGGCGCATCGACCGTCAGTACGACGTCGTACTGCCCCAGCGTGAAGAACCACTCGCGGGCATTGACACCCATTGCCGCGAACGCTTCACGCGCCGCTCGCGATCGCTTGACCGTGTTCTTCACATCGCGCACGCCTTGATCGGTCCAGTTGCCCAACAGAATGTATTTGCCCATCTCGCACTCCTTTGCAACGTTCGAAGAATCCGCCGCTGCCGGCACGTCGATGCCGGCAACAACGCCCTACTGCCCGAGGCCCGCTGCGCGCATCAGCGCACGCAACAGCCCCGCGACGAGTCCCATTCCTGCCACGCCCAGGACCCAGAACAACCCAAGCCAAGCCAGGCGACCGAGCCAACGGCGCGGCGCCGATTCGGCGTGCGCTCGCATCAGTGATACCCGTCACCGCGGCGCACCTTGCCGCGGAAAACCCAGTAGCCCCAGGCCGTGTACATCAGGATCATCGGAACAATGAGCAACGCACCCACGAGGGCGAAGCCCAGGCTTTGCGGCGGGCCGGCGGCGGCGTAAATCGACACGCCGGGCGGAATGATGTTCGGCCACAGGCTGATGCCCAGACCGCTGTAGCCCAGGACAATCAATGCCAGCGTGTAGACGAAGGCTGCGGCGTCTTTCGGGCCGCGCAGCGCGCGCCACAAGCCGAGCATGGCCAGCGCCACCAGCAAGGGCACCGGCATGAACCACACCAGGTTCGGCCAGGTGAACCAGCGCGCGGCGACACGTTCGAGAGTCAGCGGCGTCCACAGGCTGATGGCGCCGATGAACAGCAGCAACACCCAGGACAGGCTGCGCGCCAGCAGCTTCATGCGCAATTGCAAGAGTCCATCGGTCTTCATGATGAGCCAGGTGCTGCCGAGCAGCGCGTAGGTCGCGAGCAGCCCGAGGCCGGTGAAGGCCGAAAACGGCGTCAACCAGTCGAGTGCGCCACCCGCGTAGCGGCCATCGCGCAGCGGAATGCCGGAGATGAAGGCGCCCAGCGTGATGCCTTGGCAGAGGGTCGCCAAAGTCGAGCCACCGATGAACGCCAGATCCCACCAGCCACGACGTTCAGGGCTGGCCTTGAAGCGGAACTCGAAGGCCACGCCACGGAAGATCAGGCCGATGAGCATCAGGATCAGGGGCAGGTAGAAGGCGCTCAGCACCGCCGCGTACGCCAGCGGGAACGCGGCAAGCAACCCCGCACCGCCGAGCACGAGCCAGGTCTCGTTGCCGTCCCAGACCGGCGCGACGGTGTTCATCATCACGTCGCGGTCGTCCTTGGCCTTGAAGAACGGGAAGAGCAGACCGATGCCGAGGTCGAACCCGTCCATCACGACGTACATCATCACGCCGAACAGAATGATGATGGCCCACAGCAGTGGCAGGTCGATGCCCATGGTCAGCTCCGCATGGGCTGAGCCGCGCCGGCGAGCGCGGGTGCAGCGTCAGAGGCAGCAGACATCGGCCTGGCCGGGTTGCGCGTCTGCCCCGGACCTCCATCGACGGGCAGCTGGCCTTCGTCAACCTGCGGTCCCTTCGCGATCAGTTGCAGCAGGTAGTAGGTGCCAGCGCCGAATACAAGGAAATAGACCCCGACGAACAGCGCCAGACTGATGCTGAGTTGCAGGGCACCTACCGGTGACACCGCATCGGCCGTGCGCATCAGTCCGTACACGACCCACGGCTGGCGGCCGATCTCGGTGGTCATCCACCCGGCGAGCAGCGCGATGAGGCCGCTCGGTGCCATCAGCAGCGCAAAGCGCAGAAACATGCGTGATCGGTAGAGACGCCCACCTCGGCGCAGCCACAGGCCGAGCAGCGCCAGCAGGATCATCAGCGAGCCGAGACCGACCATCACCCGAAAGGTCCAGAACACGACGGTCGAATTCGGCCGATCGGCGCGAGCGAAGTCCTTGAGCGCAGGGATCTTGCCGTCCCAGCTGTGCGTCAGCAGCAGACTTGCGCCGCGCGGAATCTCGACCTTCCAGTGCGTGGTCTCGGTTTGCATGTCAGGCCAGCCGAAGAGGATCAGCGGCACGCCTTCGCCCGAATGGTTCTCCCAATGGCCCTCGATCGCCGCCAGCTTGGCCGGCTGGTGTTCGAGCGTATTCAGGCCATGCGCGTCGCCGACAAGCGCCTGCAGCGGTGCCACGGCGAGCAGCATCCACAGCGCCATCGACAGCATCACCCGCACCGGTTCGTGGCTGCGGCCGCGCAGCAGGTGCCAGGCGGCGCTGCCGCCGACCACAAGCGCGGTCGCGATGAAAGCGGCCAGCACCATGTGCGTCAAGCGGTACGGAAACGACGGATTGAAGATGACCGCGATCCAGTCCATCGGCACGACACGGCCGTCGATGATCGCGTGCCCTTGCGGGGTGTGCATCCAGCTGTTCGAGGCCAGGATCCAGGTCGACGAGATCAGCGTGCCCACGGCCACGGCGACCGTCGCTACAAAATGCAGCCCCGGTCCGACGCGCTGCATGCCAAACAGCATCACGCCCAGAAACCCGGCCTCGAGGAAGAACGCAGTCAGCACCTCATAGGCCAGCAGCGGGCCCGTGATGCCACCCGCGAAGCGCGAGAACTCGCTCCAGTTGGTGCCGAACTGGTAGGCCATCACCAGCCCCGAGACCACGCCCATGCCGAAGGCAACGGCAAACACCTTGGACCAGAAGTGGTACAGGTCCATGTAGACCTGCCTTCCCGTCTTCAGCCACAGCCCTTCGAGCACGGCCAGGTAGCTCGCCAGGCCGATGGTGAGCCCAGGGAACACGATGTGAAACGAGACCGTGAAGCCGAACTGGATGCGGGCGAGCAGCAGAGCGTCCAAGGGGGTGCGCCTCAGTGCAGCTTGACGTGGGGTTCGGTGCGGCGGGTGATCAGCCGTGCGAGGGTGTCGAGCCCCACCTTCGCAAAGCCGTGCAGGGCGACCTCGTGCATCTTGTACAGCGACAGGTACATGACACGCGCCATGAAGCCTTCGATCATCAGGCTGCCGCCGATGCCTCCGCCCATCATGTTGCCCACCGTGCTGAACTCCCCCAGCGAGACCAGCGACCCGAAGTCGCGGTAGCGATAGGGCAGCAGCGGATGGCCGGCAAGGCGGCGCTGCACCTGCTTGACCATCAGCGCGGCCTGCTGGTGCGCCGCCTGGGCACGCGGCGGCACAAATCCGCCCTTGCCGTGGTTGGCCTCGGGCCAAGCGCAGGCGGCGCAGTCACCGATCGCAAACACATGGTCGTCCAGCGTGGTCTGCAGCGTTTGCCGCACGATGAGCTGATTGATCCGGTTGGTCTCCAGCCCGTCCAGGTCGCGCAGAAAGTTGGCCGCCTTCACGCCAGCGGCCCACACCACCAGTTCGGCTGCAATGCGGCGGCCGTCGCTGAAGCGCACACCGTCGGACAGAACTTCAGCCACCTTGGCGCCGGTATGCACCTGCACACCAATCCCTTCGAGCATCTGCCGCGCTGCCGTGGATATCCGCTCGGGCAGGCCGGGCAGCACGCGCTCGGCGGCCTCGATCAGGTGCAGCTGCAGGTCCTGCTCGGGGTCGATGCGGTCCAGCCCGTAGGCAACCAGCTCGCGCGTCGTGCGGTGCAACTCCGCCGCCAGTTCGACCCCGGTGGCACCCGCGCCAATGATCGCGACCTGGAGCTGGTGCGGCGCCAGCGGCTCATGCTGCGCATGCGCCCGGATCAATGCGTTCACCATGCGGCGGTGAAAACGCCGTGCGTCGGCCGTGGTCTCGAGCTTCAGCGCGTGTTCGGCAACACCCGGTGTGCCGAAGTCGTTGCTCTGGCTGCCCACGGCAATCACCAGCGTGTCGTAGCCGAAGCTGCGCGCGGGAGTGACCTGCACGCCGTCCTCGTCGACGAAGGGCGCGACATGCACGAGGCGGCGGGTGCGGTCGATCCCGGTCAACTGGCCGACCCGAAAGCCGAAGCCGTGCCAGTGCGCCTGGGCGCGGTACGAGACTTCATGCAGGCCGATGTCCATGCTGCCGGCGGCAATCTCGTGCAGCTTGGGCTTCCACACGTGCGAGCGGGCCTGGTCGATCAGTGTGACGGCGGCGCGGCCCGACCTGCCGAACTTCTGGCCTGACTTCTTGCCCAAGCTTTTGCCCAACGCGGTGGCGAGCTCCAGACCCCCCGCACCGCCCCCGACGATGACCACGCGGTGCAAGGCATCTTGTGCGACTGCCGAGGTCGAGTCGTCGGCGGATTTCGTGGGCATGAGCATGGACGGTTCGGGCGCCGTCTCAGCGATGCTCAAACGCGGGCTTGCGCTTCGCGAGGAAGGCGGTCATGCCCTCCTGCTGATCCGCGGTACCGAATAACGAGTGGAACAGGCGCCGCTCGAACCGCACACCCTCGCCCAGTGGCGCTTCGAACGCACGGTTCACCGCTTCCTTGGCCATCATCACGCTCGGCAAGCTCAAACCGCAGATCACCGCCGCAGCGGCGAGCGCCTCGTCCATCAGCTTGTCAGCCGGCACGACGCGGGAGACGAGCCCGGCCCGTTCGGCCTCTGCCGCGTCGATCATGCGCGAAGTCAGCACCATGTCCATCGCCTTGGATTTGCCGACGGCCCTCGGCAGTCGCTGCGTGCCCCCTGCACCGGGAATGACGCCGAGCTTGATCTCCGGTTGCCCGAACTTGGCAGTGTCTGCGGCGATGATGAAATCGCACATCATCGCCACCTCACAGCCGCCGCCGAGCGCAAAACCGGCGACGGCGGCGATGACAGGCTTGCGGATGGTTGTCAGCGTCTCCCAGTTGCGCGTGATGTAGCCGGTCTTGTAGACGTGCATGTGATCGAAGGTCGCCATCGCGGCGATGTCGGCACCGGCAGCGAACGCCTTCTCGCTGCCGGTGACGACGATGCAGCCGATGCCGTCGTCGGCGTCACAGGCCTTCAGCGCCGCGCCGAGATCGTCCATCAGCGCATCGTTCAGTGCGTTGAGCTGCTTGGGTCGGTTCAGCGTGATGACACCAGTGCGAAGCGACCCATCGCCGTGCACTTCAACGAGGATGTTGTCGTAGCTCATTGGGGTTGACTCGCTCTGGCCTTGACGTAGCGCCCTGGCGCCGGCTCGACGATGGGGTACTTCTTGCTGCCCAGCTTGCGCCGCGCGGCCACGACCTTGCCGCCTTTCGGCGACAGCCACTTCATCCAGTGCGTCCACCAGCTGCCCGGTGCTTCAGTCGCGCTGGCGAGCCATGCTTGCGCGTCATCGCCCTGCTGGCCGCCGGTCCAGTAGCTGCGCTTGTTTTTCGACGCCGGGTTGATGACCCCGGCGATGTGACCGCTGGCACCGAGGACGAACTGCGACTTGCCGCCCACCAGCTGCGTGGTGCGGTAGGCCGATCGCCACGGCACGATGTGATCTTCCTGCGTCGCCAGCACGTAGCTCGGCATGTCGATGTCGCCCAGGTCCACCGGCGTATCGCACATGGTCAATTTGCCAGGCACGCGCAAGTTGTTCTCGAAGTACATGTTGCGCAGGTACCAGGCGTACATCGGGCCCGGCAGATTGGTGGCATCGGCGTTCCAATACAGCAGGTCGAAGGCCTCGGGCGATTGGCCCTTGAGGTAGTTGTTGATCACGTTCGGCCAGATCAGGTCGTTGGCACGCAGGGTCTGGAACACGAAGCCGAGTTCGGCGCCGGAGTAGATGCCACCCTGGCCGATCGTCTGTTCGCGCTTTGCGACACCTTGCTCGTCGATGAACACGCCCAGGTCACCCGGATCGCGGAAATCGAGCATCGTGGTCAGCAGCGTCAGGCTGGCGACCGACTCATCGCCCCGCGCGCGCATGACGGCCAGAGCCGACGAGAGGATGGTTCCGCCCACGCACCAGCCGACCGCGTTGACCTTGTCGGCGCCACTGACGGCGAGCGCGACCTCGATGGCCTTCATCGCGCCCTTCGCCAAGTAGTCGTCCCACGTGACATGGCCGCAGCTCGCGTCGGGATTGCGCCAGGACACAAGGAACACGGTCTGACCTTGCCCCGCCGCGAAGCGAACGAAGGAGTTCTCCGGCTGCAGGTCGAGGATGTAGAACTTGTTGATGCACGGCGGCACGATGACCAGCGGGCGCGTCGCCACCTGATCGGTGAGCGGCACGTACTGGATCAACTGGAACAACTCGTTCTCGAAGATCACCGCGCCTTCGGACACCGCAACGTTCTTGCCGACCTCGAACGCCGACTCGTCGGTGATCGTGAGACCGCCCTTGCGCATGTCGGCCAGCAGGTTCTCGAAGCCCGCCTTGATGCTCTCGCCCTTGGATTCGAGTGCCGCCTTGAGCACGTCCGGATTGGTCGCGGCAAAGTTGGCTGGGCTCATCGCGTCGACGAACTGACGCATGTAGAAGCGCAGCTTGTGCTTGGTCGCGTCGTCCAGGTTCGCCGCTTCGACGACGTCGGTGAACAGCTTTGAGTTGAGCAGGTAGCTCTGCTTCAACAGACTGTACGCTGGGTTGTCGCGCCACTCGGCGGCATTGAAGCGCCGGTCGCCGCGCTCGGGCGCCACCAGTGGCGCGCCGGCGCCGGCGCCGCTCATCATTCGGGCCCACAGCGCAAGCTGCTGCTGGAAGTAGTTCACCTGCAGTTCGCCCAACGGCGCCGCACGTGCCGGCGTGGAAACGTCGCCGGCCGGCCCGGGCGCCGGCGTCAACGCCTGCAGCAGGCTCTGCCCGGCCTTGAAGAAGCCCTGGACATATTCGTCCGGCATGTTGAATGGCGATTTCATCGTCAACTCCGTTGGAAAGCGTTCAGTTCACCACTGGGGCCACAGGTTTGGTCAGCCGGAGGTGGCCACGGCGCCGACGATTCGTTCTCTACTTGAGCTTCATCATCTTCTTGACCTCTTCGAGGTGCTGGGTGCCACGCTGAGTGATCTTGGCCATCGCATCGGCTTGCGACTCGCGAGCGATCTCGGCCAGGTCCTTCATGTCGCCAAGCACCTTTTCGCAGGCTTTGCGCGCGAGTTCGCCCTGTTTGCCAGGGTCGCCGACACCGACGCCACCGGCCGCACCCTTCACGGCCGACTGGATGTCCTCCATCGCCTTCTTCAGCAATTCGCCCTGCTTGTTCGCCAGCGCCTGCATCCCTTCATAGATCGCCTGGTTGGCCTGGACCAGTGCGTCGATATCCTTGCGCCGTGCTTCCACGATCTCTTTCGTGTCGACCCCCGGTACCTTGAACTGCTCGAGCATCTTCGTCAGGTCGCCAAAGGCATTGGACATGTCCATTGCGGTCTGATTCCTTGTTGCCATGGTTCTTCTCCAGTTGAGGTTTCGGTTGGGGGGACAGTTCGCTAGACGCGGTTCGTCGAGCGCACTTCACGGGAGGTGGGCATCACCAGCGCATCGCCTTCGATCACCACCTTGCCCTGGACGGTGCACACGGTGGCGAGCGCCACGCGGCGCTTCTCGGGAAACAGCTCTTTGACGGTCACGGTGGCGTGCACGGTGTCGCCAGGCCGCACCGGCGCCTTGAAGCGCAGGTTCTGACCGAGATAGACCGTGCCGGGTCCGGGCAGCCGGCCGGCGATCGCCGCCGAGATCACGCTCGCGGTCAACATGCCGTGTGCGATGCGGCCCTTGAATTGCGTGGTCTGTGCGAACTCTTCGTTGATGTGCATGGCGTTGTTGTCGCCCGACGCACTGGCGAACAGCACGATGTCGGCTTCGGTGATCGTCTTGGAAAAAGTCGCGCTCATGCCGGCGCTCAGGTCTTCAATGTCGTAGCCGTCGAGTTCGTTCATGGTGTTTTCGCAAAAGGTGTTCGGTTCAGGATTCCCGCGTCGCGGGATAGAGCCAGCCGGCGAGCAGCCGGACCAGCGTGGGCATGACGAGCCAGGTCATCGCGGCGACGATCAAGCCGGTGGCCACGAGCACGACCAGCGCCGGCTGGAACCAGGGTCCGAGCAGCGGTGCGACCGTGTGCGAGCTCAGCAGCACCAGCGGGAAGATGCCCGACCACGTGACCAACGCCATCTTCCAGCGCGGCGGCGGCGCCTGGGTGCGGGCGGCCGGTAACGCGAACCAGGTCTCCAGGCCGGTCAGCACGCGCAAGGCCGTGTCGTCGCCGTGCGTCACCGCGGCGATCTGCACCAGCCATTCGCTGCGCTCGGCGCTGCGCGTCCAGGCTTGCAGGTGCGCTTCGTTGTCGAACGCAAAGAGCGTGCGGTAGCAGCCGCGCTCCGGCGCCTCCGGTGGGATGAGGAATCCGCCCATGTGCCCCGGAAACCGCGCGGCGGCAGCCTGCATGCCGGACATCAGGCGCTCGAATTCCGCCGCGCGGCCGGGCCGCACCCTCCGGGTGACGATGACGGTCACCGGGGCCGGAGTCGTGTTCGCATTCATCGGCAAACCGCTGCTTCACGCCGTCACCTTCGCCGACGCTGCCTGGCGTTCCGGCTGTGGATTGCGGAAAGCGGCATGGCGCTGCTCGCGCAAGGTCTTTGCCTCGGCAACGCTCTTCTCCTTCACATGGCCGTAGCCACGGATCTCGTCGGGCACACTGGCGAGTGCCACGGCCGCGGCATGGTTCACCGGGCTGAGCGCGGCGCAGATGGCGTCGAGCTCCTTGACGTATTCCTCGATCATCTGGCGCTCGTGGCGACGCTCCTCGGTCTTGCCGAAGAAGTCGAGCGAGCCGCCGCGCAGGCCCTTGAACTTCTTCAGCCAGCCGAAGGCGCTTCGCATCCAGGGACCGAACTGCTGTTTGATCAGGTGGCCGGTGACCGGATCCTTCTTCGAGATCGTCGGCGGCGCGAGGTTGTACTTGACCGTGTAGCCATGCTTGAACATCGCGTCGAGCTGGGCCAGGAAGGCCGGATCGGTGTGCAGGCGCGCGACCTCGTACTCGTCCTTGTAGGCCATCAGCTTGTAGACGTACCGCGCGGCGGCTTCCGCCAGGCCACTCTTGCCGGGAACGGCCTTGGCCTCGGCGGCGACGACGCGCTGGATCACGTCGGCGTAGCGCCGTGCGTACGCCTCGTCCTGGTAGGCGATCAGTTCGGGCACCCGGACCTCCAGCAAGCGCCGGGTCTCGCCCTGGCCGCCGACGGCATCGACTATCGCGCGCGCAGCGGCGGACAGCGTGGGCTTGTCGATCTTCGGCGCGACCTTGGCGATCTCGGCCATCACGAACGCGCGGTCCACGACGGCCATGCGGCCCCACCGGAACGCGGCCAGGCTCATGTCGACGCTGACGCCGGAGTTCTTGATCGCGGTCTCGATCGATTCCGCCTTCAGCGGGATCGTGCCCGCCTGGAAGGCCACGCCGACCATGAAGTTGTTGGTCGCCATGGCATCGCCGAACAGGCCCTCGGCGAGCGCCTGGCCATCGAGGAACACGTTGTCGGCCTGGCGCGTGACTTTGTCGATGCCGGCGGTGAGGTTCGGCACGATCGGGAAGAGCACCTTGCGGTTGCTGACCATCTGTCCGGTCGGCGTCTGCGTGGTGTTCACCACGGCGATCGTGCGTTCGGGCAGGCACTTGTCCAGGTTCTTCGGATCCGTCGCGTTGAGGATGTCGAAGCCCAGGTACAGGTCGGTGCGGCCGTCGGAGATCTTGTTCGAGCCGCTGAACGGTTCGTTGGTGATCTTGATGTCGGAGATGACCGCGCCGCCCTTTTGTGCCAGACCCGTCTGGTCCAGCCCGATCACGTGCTTGCCTTCGAGCCTGGCCGCGTTGGCGATGGTCGCCACGACGGTCACCGAGCCGGTGCCGCCGATGCCCATCACGTGAATGCCGAAGCCGAAGCTCGCATCGACCTTGGACACCGGGACTGGCAGTTCCCGCTCGAGCGCCGGAATGCGGCCCTTCTTCTTTTTCTTCTTGCCGTCGTCACCGGCCGCTGGCTCGGGGTTGGGCGTGATCGTCAGGAACGAGGGGCAGAAACCCTTGACGCAGGAGAAGTCCTTGTTGCACGACGACTGGTGGATGCGCGTCTTGCGGCCGAACTCGGTGGCCACCGGCTCGACGCTCATGCAGTTGGACTTGACCCCGCAATCGCCGCAGCCCTCGCAGACGCGTTCGTTGATGACGGTGACTTCGACCGGTTCTTCGGCCTTGCCGCGGCTGCGCGCGCGGCGCAGTTCGGCCGCGCATTCCTGGTCGTGCACCAGCACCGTGGTGCCGGGCGTCTCGGCCAGCACGCGCTGAGCCTCGTCGAGCCGGTCGCGGTGCCAGACCTCGGTGCCACCCGCCAAGCCGCTGATCAACTCGGGGCGATCGCTGGTGACGATGACCCTCTTGACACCGTTGGCCAGCAGGTCGGAGACCAGGTTCGCGAGCGGCTCTTCGCCCATGATCTGCTGGCCGCCGGTCATCGAGGTGTGGGCGTTGCGCAGCAGCTTGTAGGTGATGTTGACGTTGTTCGCGGCGGCGTAGCGAATCGCCAGGCTCCCCGAGTGGGCGTAGGTGCCGTCGCCCATGTTCTGGAAGATGTGCTTGGTGTCGGTGAACGGCGCCATGCCGATCCACTGCGCGCCCTCGGCACCCATGTGCGTGCCCATCACGACATTGCGGTCCATCCACATCGCCATCGTGTGGCAGCCGATGCCGGCCGAGACGATGCTGCCGTCAGGTGCGGTGGTCGAGCTGTTGTGCGGGCAGCCCGAGCAGTACCAGGCCGTGCGTGTCGCGGTCGCCAGCTTGTCGCGCACGTGAATCTCGTCGAGGCGCGCCAGCCAGGCCTCGGCCGGCTCGATGCGTGCCTTCTGCGACAAGCGTTTGGTCAAGGCCCGGCCGATCACGTCGGACTCGAACTCACCATAGTGCGGCAACAGTTCCTTCTCCTCCTCGTCGAACTTGCCGACGATGCGCGGCGCGTTGGCCATGCCGTACAGCACGTTCTTGGCGAACATCTCGAGAAAGGGGCGCTTCTCCTCGACGACGAAGATCTCCTCCAGCCCACGCGCGAAGTCGCGCACGATCTGCGGCTCCATCGGGAACAGCATGCCCATCTTCAGGATGCGGATGCCATAGCGGCGCAGCGCCGCGTCGTCCAGGCCGAGCTCAAGGAAACACTGGCGCAGGTCGTTGTAAGTCTTGCCGGCGGTGATGATGCCCAGCCAGGCGTCGGGGTTCTCGAAGACGACGTTGTTGAGCTTGTTGGCAGCGGCGTAGCGCTTGGCCACCTCGAGCCGGCGCGTGTAGAGCGACTGCTCCATCTCGAGCGCCTGGGCACGAACGTTCATGCCGAGGTTCATGGTCGGCGTGAAGGTCTTGCCGTCGAACATCAAATCGGGCGTCACGAAGCTCAGACGCTTCGGATCGACGTTGGCCGTGCCGCTGCCGTCGGCCACGTTGGTGACGATCTTCAAGCCGACCCACAGCCCCGACAGTCGCGACATCATGTAGCCGTGCAAACCGAAGTCCAGAATCTCCTGCACATTGCCCGGATAGAGCGACGGAATGCCGACGTGCATCAGCATCGGCTCGGACTGGCTGCACAGCGACGAACTCTTGCAGCTCGGGTCGTCCCCGGCCACGGCGAGCACGCCGCCGTTCTTGCCGATGCCCGTGTAGTTGGCATGCTTGAGCGCGTCGCCGCTGCGGTCCACGCCCGGGGCCTTGCCGTACCACAGGCCGGTGACGCCGTCGAACTTCTGTTTGCCGACGGTGTGCAGCATCTGCGTGCCCCACACCGCGGTCGCCGCCAGGTCCTCGTTCAGGCCATCGACGAAGTGAATGTTCCTGGACAGCAGCGTCTTCGCATTCTTGATGAAGGCCGCATCCAGCATGCCCACCGGCGAGCCGCGGTAGCCCGAGATGAACATGCCGGTCTTCAGGCCGCGGCGCTCGTCGGCACGCGACTGGTCGAGCGTCAGGCGCACCAGCGCGTCGATGCCGCCCATGTTGACCGTGCCTTCTTCCTGCGTGAAGGGGCTGGTGGCTTCTTTTTTCGATGACATGGCTGTTCCTGTGTGGTGTGGCCTGGGCCGACGCTTGCCTGGCGCCCGAGCGCTAGCGCCCGAGGGACCTGGCGCATCGCGACGCTCTCGCTCAGACGAAACGCATCGAGACTGAACCGAGATCCTGGTAGCGGACCAGGACGCTGTCGCCGGCCTTGACCAGAATGGCTTCGGTCACGCCGCCGGTCATGATGAAACTGCCGGCCGGGATGTGCTGGCCGCGCGCGCCCAGGTGGTTGGCCATCATCGCCACTGCGGCGAGCGGGTTGCCGAGCACGGCCGCGCCGGCGGCCATCGACTGCACCTCGCCGTTGATCTCGAGCACCACGCCGAGCGTGCGCAGGTCGAGGTCGCCCAGGTCGCGCGGCCGCCCGCCGATGACAAAGCGCGACGACGACGTGTTGTCGGCGATCACGCTCTTGAGGTCGAACTTGAAATCGCGGTAGCGCGAGTCGATCACTTCGACCGCAGGAATCACAAAGTCGGTGGCCGCCATCACCGCAGCAACGTTGCAGCCCGGGCCTTTGAGAGGCGCCTTGGTGACGACGCAGATCTCGGCCTCGACCTTCGGATGGATCAGTTCGCTGAGCTTGATCTCGCCACCGTCGGGGCGCGCCATGTAGTCGCTGACGAAGCCGAACACGGGCGTTTCGACACCCATCTGCTTCATCTTCGCGAACGATGTCAGCCCGGCTTTCAGGCCGACGGTCTTGTGGCCGCGGCCTTCCTTGCGGCGCTTGATCTCGTCCTGGATGGCATAGGCGTCGTCCCAGTCCATGTTCGGATAGTCGCCCGTGATCATGGTCACGTCGCGCACCTGCAACTCGGCGTTCTCGAGGTGCTCGGCAAGGGCGAGGATGGTCTTCTGATCGAGGTTCATGAGGGTCTCTCTTTTCGATTTCAGATGAAGCGCACCGACGTGCCGCCGAGGCCGCCGACGTCGCAGCGCAAGCTGTCACCGGCCTTCACCGGCACGAGCGGCGATTGCGAGCCGGACAGAATCACCTCGCCGGCCTTCAGGCCGATGCCCAGGCGACCGAGCGTGTTGGCCAGCCATGCGACCGCGTTGGCCGGGGAACCCTGTACCGCGGCGCCGGTCGAGGTGCTGATGACCTCGCCGTTCTTCTCGAGCACCATGCCGGCCAGCGCCAGATCGAGCTGGCGCGGGCTCTTGCGCACCCCACCCAAGGTCAGCACGCCGCAGGAGGCGTTGTCGGCGATGGTGTCCTGGATCTTGATCTTCCAGTCGCGGATGCGCGAATCGACGATCTCGAAGCACGGCACGACGAAATCGGTGGCGCGCAGCACGTCGGCCGCGGTGACACCGGGGCCCATCAGGTCGCTCTTCAGCACGAAGGCCACCTCGGCCTCGGCCTTGGGCGCGATCATCGAATCGGCACGGATGGCCTCGCCTTCGTTGAAGACCATGCCCGAGGTCATCTGCCCGAAGTCCGGCTGGTTGACTTTCAGCATGTCCATCACGACCTTGCTCGTGACACCGATCTTCTTGCCGACGATGGTTTCGCCGGCATCGAGCCGGCGCTGGATCATGCGCAACTGGATCTGGTAGGCATCCTCGATCGTGATCGACGGTTCGCGATCGGTCAGCGGATCGACCGCCTTGCGGTCGAGCAGCGCCTGATAAAGCTTGTCGCCGTAGTGCTGAATCTTTGCTTTGTCCATGATGAAGATTCCGATCAGTACTTGACCATCACGTTGCGCAGTTCCGTGTAGAACTCCAGCGAGTGCAGGCCCCCTTCACGGCCGATGCCCGACTGCTTGGATCCCCCGAAAGGCGTGCGCAGGTCGCGCAGGAACCAGCTGTTGATCCAGCACAGGCCGACCTCGATAGCAGACGCCAGCCGCATCGCGCGGCCAATGTCCTGTGTGTGGATCGAGGTGGCCAGGCCATAGCGGTTGGCATTGACCATCGTCAGCACTTCCTCTTCGGTGTCGAAGGGCTGGATGTGGCAGCACGGGCCGAACACTTCCTCGGTGACGACGGACGCGGTCTCGGGCAGGCCGGTCCAGATCGTCGGCTGTATCCAGCAGCCGTCCTTCAGGTCGGCCGGCATGTCGGGGATGCCACCGCCGGTGACGATGGTGGCGCCTTCGTCCTTGGCCTTCTGGTAGTACGACAGGACCTTCTTCTGATGGATCTTGCTGACCAGGGGGCCGATCTTGGTGTCGGCATCGAACGGGCGGCCCGGCTTCATCGTCTCGGCCTGGTGCTTCAACGCGGCGACGAACTTGTCGAAGATGGTGCGCTGCACGTACACGCGCTCGGTGCCCAGGCAGACCTGGCCGGCGTTCTCGAAGCACGAACGTGTCACGGTCGCGACGGCGTTGTTGAAATCGCAGTCGGCGAACACGACCGCGGCGTTCTTGCCACCGAGCTCCAGCGACACGGGGCGGATGCCGTCGGCGCCGGCCTTCATGATCGCGGTGCCGGTCTTGGTCTCGCCAGTAAAGGTGATGCCATTGACTTGCGGGTGCGCCGTCAGGAAGGAACCGGCGGAATCGACGCCGAAGCCGTTGACGACGTTATAGACACCCTTGGGCACGCCGACCTTGTTCATCACCTCGCCGAGCAGCGTGGCCGTGCTCGGCGTCGCCTCGGACGGCTTGACGACGACGGTGTTGCCACAAGCCAGCGCCGGGCCGCACTTCCAGGTCATCAGCAACAGCGGCAGGTTCCAGGGGCAGATGATCGCGATCACACCGCGCGGCACGCGCACACCGTAGCTGCGCGCCGTCTTGCCGTCCGGGGTGGTCATCTCGAACGACTCGGTCGAGGCGTTCTTGATGGTGTCGGTGAAGATCTTGAAGTTCGCGGCGCCACGCGGAATGTCCACGTGCGAAGCCAGGTGCGCGGGCTTGCCGGTGTCGGCGATCTCGGCCTGCAGGAAGTCGTCGAAGCGGCGGTTGATTTCGTCGACCAGGCCGTCGAGCAAGTTGCATCGCGCCGCCACCGACAGCTTGCCCCACGGGCCATGCAGCGCAGCCCGGGCCGCGGCGACTGCGGCATCGACCTCCGGCTTGCCGGCCTCGTAGACCATGCCGATGAGCGAGTTGTCGACCGGATTGCGCTTCTCGTAGGTCTTGCCGCTGGCGTTCCTGACGTACTCGCCGTTGATGAAATTCAGAATGTCTTTGCTCATGACTGTCCTTTCATGTGAACACCGACAGGAAGGCCTCGTTCAGCGTTCGGTCGTGATAGAAAATCGCAGGCCCGAGCGTCTCGTCGTACCAGGTGATCGGTGGCCTGTCGGGGTAGTGGATGTAGCCGCCCGCGAAGACTTCGTTGCGGTTGCCCGAGGGGTCGAAGAAGTACACCGTCTCGCCCCGCGTGATGCCGTGGCGCGTCGGACCGATGTCGATCGAGGTCTTGGTGCGCGACAGAATGTCGGCCGCGCGCAGCACCTTCTCCCAGCTGCCGAGCTCGAAGGACGCATGGTGAAACTTGCCCTTCACCGGCTGGCGGATGAAGGCCACGTCGTGCGCCTTGTTCGAGCAGGTGAGAAACGCGCCGATGATGAAGTCGGGGTTCGCCTTGGTCACGATCTTCTCGGCCAGCGAGAAGCCGAGCACTTCGCAGAACAGCTTCAAGGTGCCGTCGAGGTCGTCGCCGTAGAGCAGGCAGTGGTCGAAGCGCGACGGCGAGATGCCGTGCTGGCCGTCGGGCCACGGATCGGGATTGACGTTCTGCCCGTCGGTGCCGCAGTTGTTGCCGACGTACTTTTTCTCGGCATACAGCTCCATCACGTGGCCGGTCGGGATCGTGAAGCGGAAGCGTTCGCCGGTCTCGGGATGCTCGCCGGCCGGGATCCACTCGAGGTCCTGGCACAGCTTAGACTTCTCGATGTCAGCCGCCAGCTTCTTCAGCGTGGCCGGCGAATCGACTTTCCAGCCCATGTAGTCCATGCCGGCTTCGTCGGCCTCGCGCAGCACCACGCTGTGGTGGTCATGCTCATCCCAGGCCTTCAGGAAGACGCGTTTCTTCTTCTTGTCACGCGCCACCTCGATCAGGCCGAGAACGTCCTTGTAGTGCTTGAGTGCGGGCTCAAGTTCGAGCACGCGGATCGCCACGTGTCCAGGCCGCAGTACACCGGTCAGTGCCATTCATGTCTCCTTGTCGGGTCGGGGAATCGATGTCGTCCAGGCGAACCCGACGCTGAACGACGTACTCTGGGGAGTTCTTGCCGCTTGCCAAACGCGGCCCAACGCGTGGACCGCGATGTCGCTGCGCGGGTAGGTCTTGCAGGCCAGCACGCAGCCGTCAGCCTCTTCGGCAGCACTGAGGACGGCACGGTTCATCTTCCGGGTCTGGTAGCTGCCGGTCGTGACGCGCACCTTGCAGGCGCCGCAACCACCGTTGCGGCAACCGACTGGAATGCCGTGGCAGCAGGCTTGCTCCATCGCCGCGAGCATGTGCACGTCCTCGGCGCAGCCGAACACTTCACCGGTGTTGGCTATGGTGACCTGGTGCCCCATGCCTGCCTCTGTGGTTCAGCGCTGCAGTGCCGTCAGCACCGCCAAGCTCATCGCCTTGATCGAGGTCTTGATAGAGGGCTCGGGCACGGGCGAAAAGAACGGCGAGTGATTGATCGGGAGCGGCTTGCCGCCCGGTTGGCGCGAAGCCTCGACGTCTTTCGGGTCGTACACGCCGACGAGGAAGAACATCGCAGGCACACCCGCACCACCGTACTCGGCGAAGTCCTCGCTGGGGGTGATCGGCGGCATGCGCTTGACCTTGGTCCCGAGTGCTG
>CAXTSS010000036.1:0-23426 GCA_964247075.1 uncultured Rhizobacter sp.
TGTCCGCCATTCTCCGGGTTGGCGGACTCCTGCTACTTCAGGTTGGTATGGCTGGAAGGGGGCAGGTCAATGGAGCCCCGGTCGGTTCAAAGGGCTCTTTTGCAGTCCATAGCTGACCTTACCGACAGTCGACAGCGCCACGATAGGCCAGGCGGACGACGCTGCGGTTGAGTGCGTCGCGTGCCTCAGGATTCCATCATGGCTCCACCGCTCGACATCTTTAAATCGAGCCACGAACACTGGGCGGCTGGGCAGCGGGAGCGGCGACGCCACGCCGAGCCCGCACTCGAACTCGCGGTGACTCGTTTGCACAATCCCCGCCGCCTCTTGCTCCTTCCGAATCGCATGAGCCAGCGAAGCAGCGTAGGAAGCCACCATTTCGTCTTGCTCCTCCAATGAAGGCAGGGGCACCGACAAGCTCAAAAACGCGTCTGGCGTAACCCGCTTGCGTCCGCTGGTGCCTGACGCCTGGCGCTGCAAATCATGCCGAAAATGCTCGGCGCGCAGGAGGTGGTTCAGGTAGGCGGGCCGTAGCTTGGACCGGTCCGGCACCATCACGGGGTATTCAGGGGTGACCACCACCTTCGGCATGCGCGCCGGTATCAGGCCCACTGCGCCATTTCGGGCGTCAATTTTTGAGAATACGAGGTCGCCAGGGTAGGCGGCGAACATCCCACCCTTGAAGGCTTCAGCGCGGTCGCGCGGAAGCACATCACCCGTGAACTTGATGGTGATGGGCTGCCATTCGCCGAACGCACCGGTGACGCGCACGGACTCCTTGCGCTCTGTCAGAAGTTCCATCAACGGCACCAGCGGGAAGCCGCTGGTCCTGGCCTCGGTGGCCTCGGCCTCAATCCAGCGCTCGATGTCCCTCCACTGCCGAATTAAGCAGCGGAGGGCACCGGAAAATTTGGTTGCTTCTCCGGCTTAGCTCCCTTGGCGAGCCAGCGCTCGAACTCGCGGAACTGCTTGAGCGTGCTGGGCAGCTCGTTGGCCACGCCGTCGCCAGTCTCGCCGGTAGACGTGATGCCTACAGCCTTAGGTGCTGCGACAAACACTGGGTAGTCGAAAAGCACTCGCACGCGCGCCCACAGCGCGGCGGTGTGGGCGTCATCCAATGTGCGGTACCTGGCTTTCAACTCCGCCAGCGCGCCATCGATGACCTTGGCCACTGTGGCAAGTTCTGCCAGTGCCTCACGTTTGAGTTGCGCAGCAGCATCTTTGTCCTTGCTGTGCGCGGTACCTTCCCACGCCGGCTTGGCCTGCAGCGTTGGTCCGGTTGCCAAGGGATAGGTCGGTGGCTCGCCCTGGATCCACTTGGGTAAGTCACGCTTGATGCCAACCTTCGTCAACTTCTTGAGCAACTTGTCGGCCTTCGCATCACCGCCTGTCACGATGCGTGCCGCGAAGGCGGCATGCAGTTGGTCGCGTTGAGCGTCGAACTGTGGATCAAGCTCCTGCTGGGCTTGCGTCCATGCAGCCTCCCACGCGAGAGCCTCGGCATCGGTGAACTTGGTCATGAAGACCAGCGACGCCTTCACAGTGGCCTCACTGGACCGGAAGGTCTCCTCGGGCAGGCTGACTACCGCCAACAGCTTGGCCCGTCCTTCAGCGTAGCGACGCAGCCAGGCCAGCGACGGGTTGTTCAAATTGCCATCGGGGAGAACGATGCCCATTCGGCCGCCGGGCTTGAGCAGGTTCAAGCAGCGCTCGACGAATATCAGCTCGGTGGGACGGTTGCTCTTGCCGAAGCCGATTTCGAACAGGTCCAGGATGGGAGTCTCCTCATCCATCGCTTGCAACAACCGGTTGTGGTTTTCTTCCCAGGCTTTGCCGTAGCGCTTCTTGCAGTTGCCAATGTAGAGCGGGTCCGTGGGAATACGAGTCTCTTCGCTGGCGCCGAGCACCTGGTCCTTGCCGACGTTTGAGCCGAAAGGTGGATTGGTCAGAACCACGTCGAAGCGGCCATCGAATATGCCGTTGATGTCCACCAACCCATCGTGATAGTGGATCCCCCCGTGGCCGTCTCCGTGCATCACCATGTTCATCTTCGCGGTGCGAGCGGCGCGTGGCTCGGCATCGGTGCCGTAAATGCACTTCCACGCCAGCCGGCCCACGCGCGTGTCGATGGGCTTGTTGTCCGGACCGCTGGGCAGCAGTTCTTGATTTAGCGCGGCGAAGGCCGCCTCAACCTGCCGTTCCTCGTCTACTTCAGGCAAGCCCAGCGTTTCGATGCGAATTCGCTCGGCGTCCTTCTTCGCCTGCACGTCCTGCTGGATCAGCGCGCGAACATGCTCGAATGCACGGATGAGAAAGCCGCCGGAACCAGCGGCCGGGTCGCAAATCAGCTCCCCTTCCTTCGGGTTCAACAAATCGACCATGAACTCGACCACCGGACGCGGGGTGAAGTATTGGCCCAGCTCGCCTCGGAATGTGGTACCGAGGAACTTCTCGAAGGCCAGTCCCTTGATGTCGTCGCCGGTCTTCGCAAGATCGAAGCGCTCAAGCTCTTTGACGATGCGGCGGAAGGTGGCTTCCGAGATGTCGAGCTTGTCCGTCGCGGTAAATAGTTCGTCGGCTTTGTAGAAGTCCTTGGTCAGCTCAAACAGGCCATCGTGGACTTGGGCGTCGTTCGACATGCGCGAAGCCGCGCGCTTGTCGAGATACTCGACCGTGAACGTGCCATGCAGGCCTGACCGCTCTACGAACATCTTGATGAACAGGATTTTCGAAATAGTGTCGAAGGCCCGCCCAGGGTCCATCTTGTGCACGTCGCGCAGGATGTTGTGGCAGGTAAGCAGCAGGTCCTGAAATTCCTTGCGATTGAAGGCCCGCAATGACTCCCGAATCGCCTTCAGACGTTTGCTGTCGCCCCAGTCTGTCGCCTTGGGTATCTCATTAATGGCAACGAAACCACCGGGCAGGCCGGGCAGCAATTTGAAGACCGCAGTGTGGCGCGTGTTGGTCGCGACAAAAAACTCACAGCCCGTTGCCCGCGTGTACGACTCGCCTTGGTAGTAGTCCCGCTCTTGAATTTCGATGCTGTCAGTCTTGCATTCGACCACGAGCACGGGCGAACGCACCGGCTTGGCCTGCCTATCGGCTTGAGTCTGCCAGACGATGATGTCTGCCCGAGGACTCTTGTGACCGTGCTGTGTGCGCCGCTCTTGGTCGATCTGTGCGAGGTCGTAGGCGTAGTGCTCGACGAGTACACGGATGAACTTCTGCCGAACCAATTCTTCCGGTTTAGTGGTCACGTCGCGCCACTCCTTGCGCAGCGGAATCCATAGCCAGTTGCCCACCTGGTGCAGGGAGTCAGCACCAGCAGGGAACGGCGTCGCAGGGGAGGTGGTTGGTTTCTTGGTCTTGGTTGCCATCGTTCGGATTACTGCTTTGCTTTACTGAAGTTGCTCACCAGCCTGTAGCGAATGAGTTGGTTGGTCGCTTCGATAACCTCGATCTGTGCGCCCTGATAGCCAATGATCTTGGACTCCGACAGATCGTATTCCGCTGTGTTTGTAAACGCACCGCGGGCCATTCCTCCAGAAAACTCTCGGTAGGAAAGGGTGATCCTGCTTCCTACCTTGCCGTTGTAGATCAGCGTTTGCTGAAATGAAGCGCGATCGAGCACGATGGCCTTGATGCGGCGAAATGGCGGGTTGTCCGCTCCGTAGAGCTTTCCGCTCATCGTCTTCATAATTGACGTCTTGCCGCTGTTCCCCAGCGTGACCTCCAGCAGCGACTCACCGCCCGAAACAACGGCCCCCATCGATTCTTCGGCAACGAAAGCCTCGTACATGGTGGTCTGGCCTGTCTTCAGGTAGCGACCCGCAGGCAAGACAAAGGAGCCGAGTGCCGCATACGTGACAGGTACGGTTAGTTCGATCGCATCGTGCTCAGTCTGGGTACCTTGCTCAAGCAAGTTGTCACCCGGACGGGCGGTCGTCTCTTCGCCAATTGCCGGTCGGCTGACTGCAAGAGACTTCGCTTGGTAGAACTCGCGCGGGCCAGCGCACCCGAACAGCACGCACGAGAGCATGACTAACAAGCAGCGCTGAACCATAGATTTTCCCTTTCGAATGTCGGCGGAAGTCTATAGGGCGGTCAACGGTGCGACCGGGAAATCTCTTCAGGGTTTTCAACCTCCAAGATCAACAAAAAAATCTTGAGGGCCCCTGGCGTGCCGCGACGACGACAGCGAGCCACGAAACCTACCCCGTCATCCTGGGGAGGCCTGCCACTGACGGCCCCCAAGGCCGGCGACTACAGCACAGGCGGCGCCAGTGGCCGCGGTGCGTGCTGTGCCTGCCGCCCCATGCTCTCTATATAAAAAGGGGTTTGCGAAACCTCAGTGGCGCGCGGCTGGAGGCGGTCATCGCCTTCCGGGCGTTCCCCTTGGCTTTCTTGTTCCACTGGTGTTCCAATGGGCATGCCATTTAGGCAAGCACACAAGGATTTAGCGCTTCACGCCGCCACCCAATCCCCCGACTTGCCCCCGTGCTTCTCCAGCACGCGGATCTCGCCCATCACCATGCCGCGGTCGGCGGCCTTGCACATGTCGTAGACCGTCAGCAGGCCGATCTGCACCGCGGTGAGCGCTTCCATCTCGACGCCGGTGCGGCCCAGCGTCTCGACCTGCGCGGTGCAGCGCACGCTGCTGGCCGCCGCGTCGATCTCGAACTCGACCGTGACCCGCGTGATCGGCAGCGGGTGGCACAGCGGGATCAGCTCGGCGGTGCGCTTGGCGGCCTGGATCGCGGCGATGCGCGCCACGCCGATCACGTCGCCCTTCTTCGCGGTGCCGCTTGCGATCAGTGCCAACGTCGCCGGCAGCATGCGGATCGTTCCGGTGGCGCGCGCGATGCGATGCGTCTCGGCCTTGGCCGAGACATCGACCATGTGCGCCTGGCCGTGAGCGTCGAAGTGGGTCAGGGTTGAACTCATCGCGCGAAACAGTCTCGAAACGTTTGTGCGGCATGATAGCCACCGCGCTCCACCTGCATCCCGCTTTGCCGAACGACCCCACCCCACGCCGCCCCTGGCGTATGCGCCTCGCGGCGACCGCTTGCGCCTGCGCCCAGCTGTTTGCACCGGCGTACGCGCAGAACCAGCTGCCGTCGCTGGGCGATCCGGTCTCCGAGGATTTCAGCATCGCGACCGAGCACAAGCTCGGTGACGCGATCATGCGCGAGATCCGCGCCGACCCCGACTACCTCGACGACCCGCTGTTGCTCGAATACCTGCAGGAGCTGTGGCAGCCGCTGGTGGCGCAGGCGCGGGTGCGCGGCAACATCACGGCCGACACCGACCAGCGCCTCGCGTGGGAGCCCTTCCTCGTGCGCGACCGCGAGGTCAATGCGTTCGCGTTGCCGGGCGGCTTCGTCGGCGTCAATCTCGGCCTGATGGCGATGACGGCGACGCGCGACGAGCTCGCCTCGGTGCTCGCGCACGAGATGTCGCACATCACGCAGCGCCACATCGCGCGCAGCATTTCCAACAGCAAGCGTCAGTCGCTGCTGAGCCTCGCGGCCTTGCTGGCCGGCCTGGTCGTCGCCAGCCGCGCCGGCAGCAGCAGCATCGACGCCGCGAACGCGACGATCGTCGGCACGCAGGCGCTGGCGATCCAGGGCCAGCTCAACTTCTCGCGCGACATGGAGCGCGAGGCCGATCGCGTCGGCTTCCAGGTGATGACGGGCGCCGGCTTCTCGCCGGGTGGCATGGCGGCGATGTTCGAGAAGCTCGAGCAGTCGTCGCGCCTCAACGACGCCGGCGGCTACCCGTACCTGCGCAGCCACCCGCTCACCAGCGAGCGCATCGGTGACGCGCGCGCGCGCATGGGCACGGCCGCGCCGGCGGCGCCGATCGGCCGGCTCGAGCACACCGTGGCGCAGGCGCGCGCGCGCGTGATGATGGACACGCGCTTCGACGCGCTGCGCCGCTGGCAGGCGCTCGATGGCGATCGCGTCGCGAGCGGCACCGCCGACAAACTGTCGAACGCCTACGAAAGCGCGCTCGCCTCGACGCTGCTGCGCGAGTGGCCGCGTGCCGATGCGTCCATCGCCGTGGCGACACAACTGGTGCACGGCGCCTCGCCGAAGGATGCACGTGCCGAGCGCGATGGATCAGATCGGCGCGCCGAGCGCGCCGTGGTGCTGCTGAACGTGCAATCGCTGCTCGCCCGCGGTGACGTGAGCCGTGCCACCGCCGCGCTCGCGCCCTACGCCGCCGACGGCTCGCGGCCGGTGCTGCTGCTTGCCGCCCAAGCCGCGCTCGCCGCGGCGCCGCTCGCGCCATCGGCCGACAACACGCAGCTCAAACCGAGCGTCGATCAGCTCCAGACCTGGGTCGCGACGCACCCGCGCGACTCGCTGGCGTGGACGGCGCTCAAGCAGCTCGAAGAGCGCCTGGCGCACCCACTGCGCGCACTGCGTGCCGACGCCGAAGCGCGTGTCGCGCTCGGCGATTTCAACGGCGCCGCCGACCGCCTTCAGGCCGGCCAGCGGCGCGCGCGCAGCGGCGGTGCGGTCGACTTCATCGACCTCTCGGTGATCGATGCGCGGCTGCGCGATGTCGAGATCTTGCGGCGCCAGCAGCGCGAGGACGAGAAGGCGCTGAAGTAGCGGCAGCGTGCTCTTAGACTCGCGGCACAACGCGAAATCGGAGCGCTCGATGCGATCACTCTTCACCGCCGTGGCGGCCTTGCTCGCTGCGGCTGGCACGCACGCCGCCACCATCGCCAGTGTCACGCCACGGGGCGAGGTGGCGCAGGTGCGGCAGGTCACGGTGAAGTTCTCGGAACCGGTCGTGCCGTTCGGCGATCTGCGCCTGCCCGATCCGATGACGCTCGCCTGCCAGGGTGCCGCGCCTGCCGGCGCCGGCCGCTGGGCCAGCGACCGCGTCTGGCTGTACGACTTTCGCGAGGCGCTGCCGCCCGGCACGCGCTGCACGCTGAAGGCGCGGCCGGAGTGGAAGCCGAGTTCGGGCACGCTCACCGGCAGCACCGAGTACGCATTCAACACCGGCGGGCCGGCGGTCGTTTCAACGCAACCGTATGACGGTGCGACGATCGAGGAGGATCAGTACTTCATGCTGCGCCTGAGCGGCGCGGCGGTCGAGAGCACGGTCCTTGCCAACGCGGGGTGCGAGGTCGAAGGCATCGGCGAGCGCATCGGCGTGCGCGTGATCGGAGGCGATGAACGCGCGGCATTGCTGAAAGCGCGCCGCATCGAGAAGGCACAAGCCGAACGCACCTTGGTGCTCGCCTGCCAACGACCGTTGCCCAACGGCAGCGCGGTGCGCGTCGTCTGGGGCAAGGGCATCGCCGCGGTCGCTAACCCGAAGATCACGACCAGTACCGAGCAACGCCTGCGCTTCACGGTACGGGCCGCGCTGACCGCCGAATTCAGCTGCGAACGCGAACGCGCGAACGCGCCGTGCCTGGCCGTCCGGCCGATGTCGCTGCGCTTCTCGGCGCCGATCGCGCGCGATCTGGTCGCGAAGATCCGTTTGAAGCCGGCCTTGGGGGAATCGCTCGCGCCGGTGTTCGACAAGGATGACAAGTCCGCCGAAGTCAGCGCGGTCACGTTCCCGATTCCGCTGGCGGAGAACGCGGGTTTCACGATCGAGCTGCCGAGCGGGCTGACCGACAACGCCGGTCGCACGCTCTCGAACGCCGCGAGCTTCCCGCTCAAGGTCGCGACCGGCGATGCCCCACCGATCGCCAAGTTCGCCGCCGCGCCGTTCGGCGTGATCGAGCGCGCCGACCCGCTGCTGCCGGTCACGCTGCGCCATGTGCAGGGCGATCTGCGTGCGGCCGCAAGTGGCGGGCAGGTGCGCGTGAAGCGGCTGAGCACCGATGCCGACATCCTCGCCTGGTACGCGAAGGTTCAGAAGTACCACGAGACCCAGCTCAGCGCGAAGGAGATCGGCCTGCCGCAGAAGGATTGGTTCGAGCTGCGCGACACCGAGGACGGCAAGGGCAAGGTGACGAAGAAGCGCTTCGAGCGCTTCATCCCGACGCGCGAGGTCTCGCTGCTGACGACCGATGCGAACGCGAAGCGGCTCGACCTGCCGCAGCTCGATGGCGGCGACCCGCGGCCGTTCGAGGTCGTCGGCATTCCGCTCGCGGAGCCCGGCTATCACGTCGTCGAAATCGAATCGCTGCGGCTCGGCCAGTCACTGCTCGACAAGCGCGCGCCGATGTTCGTGCGCACCGGCGTGCTCGTCACCAACCTCGGCGTGCATCTCAAAACGAGCCGCGAGAACAGCGTCGTCTGGGTCGCGACGCTGGACCGAGGCCAGCCGGTCGAGGGCGCCGAAGTCGCGATCAACGATTGCAACGGCAAGAAGCTCTGGTCGGGCACGACCGATGCGCAAGGCCTGGCGCGCGCCGCGCAGAGCTTTGCCGACGTGAACTTCGCGCAGTGCCCAGCCGATCATGGCTTCTTCGTCAGCGCGCGCAAGGCGGATGCGCAGGGCGCGGTCGATACCGCGTTCGTGTTCAGCGGCTGGGACAAGGGGATCGAGACCTGGCGCTTCAACGTGCCGACCGGTGGTGGCTCGCAGACCACCGCGCGCGTCGCGACGGTGTTCGACCGCACGCTGTTCCGTGCCGGCGAGACGGTCTCGATGAAGCATTTCGTGCGCACCGAAACCTCGACCGGGCTCGCCGCGCTCGCGCCGGCCGATCTGCCGACGCGCATGAAGATCGTCCACGAAGGCAGCGGCCAGCAGTTCACCCAGCCGATCAAATGGAACGGCACGCGCAACGCCACCGCGAGCTGGAGCATCCCGCCTGCCGCGAAGCTCGGTGTCTACAACGTCGTGCTCGAACACAACGGCGCCGACGAAACGCGGCGCGTGCAATGGCCCAGCGGCAACTTCCGCGTCGAGGAATTTCGCCTGCCGCTCGTCGATGCACGCGTGACCGGGCCGAAGGACGCCGCGGTGGCGCCCACCGCGCTGCCGGTCGCGGTGCAGCTGAACTATTTCTCGGGCGGCGCGATGGCGGGCACGGCGGCGCGCGCGTCAGCGCTGTTGAAGAGCCGCTCTGTCGCGTTCAACGGCTACGACGAGTTCTCGTTCGAGCCGCCGCGCGATCCGGCGCAGGTTCAGGCAAACCCCGACGCCGATGAGGACAGTGAGGCCACGCCCGCGGCACGCGACGGCAAGCTCGTCGCCGACAAGCTGCCGCTCACGACCGACAAGAACGGTGCCGCGGCCCTCACGCTGAAAGACCTGCCGAAGATCACGCGGCCGAGCCAGATCACTGCCGAGGTCACGTACAACGATCCGAACGGCGAGGTGCAGACGGCATCCACCACGATCCCGTTGTGGCCGAGCGCCGTCGTGCTCGGCGTCAAGACCGGTTCGTGGGCGAGCAGCCGTGGCAAGGTCAAGCTCAGCGCCCTCGCGCTCGACACGGCGGGCAAGCCGCTCAAAGGCCAGCGCATCGAAGTGCGCGGCCGGTTGAGCCAGGTCATCAGCACGCGCAAGCGCATGGTCGGCGGCTTCTATGCGTACGACAACCGCACCGAGGTCAAGGATCTCGGCGCGCTGTGCAGCGGCAGCACCGACGAGCGCGGCTTGCTGCCGTGCGAGGCCGAGCTGAACAGCGCCGGCCAGGTCGAGCTGATCGCGAACGCGAAGGACGCGGCCGGCAACCCGGTGCAGGCGGCGAGCAGCGTGTGGGTCACGAAACAGGGTGAGCTCTGGTTCGCGCAGGACAACGACGACCGCATCGACGTGCTGCCCGAGAAGAAGCGCTACGAACCGGGTGAGACGGCGAAGCTGCAGGTGCGCATGCCGTTCCGCGAAGCGACCGCGCTCGTCGCGGTGGAACGCGAGGGGGTGATCGACACGCGCATCGTCACGCTGCGCGGCGACGACCCGACGATCGAGTTGAAGATCGAACCGGGCTGGGGCCCGAACGTCTATGTGAGCGTTCTCGCGCTGCGCGGCCGCATCCGCGATGTGCCCTGGTATTCGTTCTTCAGCTGGGGCTGGAAGGAGCCGATCAACTGGGCGCGCAGCTTCTGGGTCGAAGGCCGCGAGTACCGGGCGCCGACCGCGATGGTCGATCTCAGCAAGCCGGCGTTCAAGCTCGGCGTGGCGGCGTTGAAGGTCGGCATCAAGGCGCACGAGTTGCAGGTCAGCGTGACGACCGACAAGCCGCAGTACATCGTGCGCCAGAAGGTGAGCGCGCGCGTGAAGGTCGCGTTCGAAGGCAAGCCGCTGGCCGGTGCCGAGGTCGCGTTCGCGGCTGTCGATGAAGGCCTGCTCGCGCTGCGCAACAACGACTCGTGGGATCTTCTGAACGCGATGATCCGGGAGCGTGCCTGGGGCGTCGCGACCGCGACCGCGCAGAGCGAAATCATCGGCCGCCGCCACTACGGCCGCAAGGCGGTGGCGGCCGGCGGCGGAGGTGGGCGCGGCAGCACGCGCGAGCTGTTCGACACCCTGCTGATCTGGAAGGCGGTCGTCGCACTCGACGCCAACGGCGAGGCGGTGATCGAGGTGCCGCTGAACGATTCGCTCACCAGCTTCAAGCTGGTCGCCATCGCCGATGCGGGCACCCAGCAGTTCGGCACCGGCAGCGCAAGCGTGCGCGTGACGCAGGATCTGCAGATGCTCTCCGGCCTGCCGCCGCTGGTGCGCGAGGGCGATCGTTTCAGCGCGATGCTGACCTTGCGCAACACCACCGCGCGCGGGATGTTGGTGCGCGCGACCTTGCAAGGCACGGCCAACTCAGGCGACGCGATCACGCGCACGCCGTTGAACCTGCCGCCGCAGGACGTGACGCTGGCCGCCGGTGCCGCGCAGGAGATCGTCTGGCCGATTGATGTGCCGGCCGAGGCGTTCAGCATCACCTGGGAGGCCGCTGCAGCGGAGCAAGCCGGTGGAGCGACACAAGAGCGGGCCACCGACAAGCTCAAGCTCACGCAACTCGTGTCGCCTGCGGTGCCGGTGCGCGTGTTGCAGGCGACCTTGCAACAGCTCGAGGGCACGCTCACCTTGCCGATCGCCGCGCCTTCGGATGCGCTGCCGGAAGTCGGCGTGAAACGCGGTGGCATCAACGTCTCGGTGCAGCCCAAGCTCAGCGGTGCGCTGCCCGGCATGCGCCGCTACTTCGAGAACTACCCGTTCATCTGCCTCGAACAGAAGATCTCGAAGTCGGTCGGCCTGAAGGACGCGACCCTGTGGGCCGCGGTCGCCAACTCCTTGCCGACCTACCTCGACAGCGACGGCCTCGCCGGCTACTTCCCGCCGCGCGTCGAGGACGCGCCGCGCGGCAGCGACACGCTGACCGCCTACGTGCTCGCCGCCACGCACGAAGCCGGCTTCGCGCTGCCCGCGCCGGCGCGGGATGCGATGCTGAACGGCCTCACCGCGTTCGTCGAAGGCCGCATCGAGCGCAAGTTCTGGTCGCCGAAGCCAGACCTGGACGTGCGCAAACTCGCCGCCGTCGAGGCACTGTCGCGCTACGGCCGCGCGAGCCCAAAGATGCTCGGCTCGATCAACCTGACACCGAACGTCTGGCCGACGGCCGGCGTGATCGATTGGCTGGGCATCCTGAAGCGCGTCAACGGCATTCCGAACGCGGCCAAACGCCTCGACGAGGCGAACCAGATCCTGCGCGGCCGGCTCACCTACGCCGGCACGACGCTGAAGTTCAGCAACGAGGAGGGTGACTTCTGGTGGTGGCTGATGGACAGCGCCGACGCGAACGCCGCGCGCCTGATCCTCTCGGTGCTCGACGACCCGGCCTGGAAGGACGACCTGCCGCGCATGGTCGTCGGCTCGTTGGCTCGCCAGCGCGCGGGTGCGTGGCTGACGACGACCGCGAACCTGTGGGGCTCGCTCGCGCTCGACAAGTTCTCGGCGAAGTTCGAGTCGGTGAAGATCGCGGGCCGCACCAACGCGACCCTGGGCGACAAGACCGTGGGCATCGACTGGGCCAAGCTCGCCGACGGCGGCTCGATGAAGCTCGCGTGGCCGGCCCAGCCCGGCCCGCTCAACGTGGCGCAGGACGGCCCGGGCAAGCCGTGGCTGACGGTGCAGAGCCTCGCGGCGATTCCACTGAAGGCGCCGCTGCGTGCCGGGTACAGCATCGCGCGTGGCCTCGTCGCGGTCGAGCAGAAGGACAAGGCGAAGTGGTCACGCGGTGATGTCGTCCGCGTGCGCGTCGAGGTCGATGCGCAGAGCGACATGACCTGGGTCGTCGTCAGCGACCCGGTGCCCGGCGGCGCGACCATCCTCGGCTCGGGGCTGGGGCGTGATTCGGCGATCGCCACCCGCACCGAGAAGCGCGCCGGTGATGCGTGGCCGGCATTCGAGGAGCGCAGCTTCGAGGCCTTCCGCAGCTACTACGAGTACATGCCGCGCGGCAAGACGGTGATCGAGTACACGCTGCGGCTCAACAACCCCGGCAAGTTCGCGCTGCCGCCGACGCGCGTCGAGGCGATGTATGCGCCGGAGACGTTCGGTGAGTTGCCGAACACGGCGGTGGAAGTGGCGCTATGAAGGCGATCGTCGCGGCGCTCGCGTTGGTCGCCGCCGCGGCCCACGCGGTGCCGACCTTCACCGAGGTGCGCGCCGCGCACCGGCCGTCCGACATCGTGCTGACCGATCGCTTCGGAACGCCGCTCCAGACGATGCGCATGGACAAACAGGTGCGCCGCCTCGCCTGGATACCGCTCGCGGAGATGTCGCCCGCGCTGCTGCAAGCGCTCGTGCTGAGCGAAGACAAGCGCTTCTACGAGCACAGCGGCGTCGATTGGAGCGCGATCGCTGGCAGCGCGTGGGGCAACCTGTGGAACAGCCGAACGCGCGGCGCCTCGACGATCACGATGCAGCTCGCCGGCCTGATCGACGATGGCCTGGCGCGGCCGGGCGGCGGGCGCAGCGTCGCGCAGAAGATCAGCCAGGCGATGACGGCCTCGGCGCTCGAAACGAGCTGGAAGAAGAGCGAGATCCTCGAGGCGTACCTGAACTCGGTCGGGTTTCGCGGCGAGGTCGTCGGCATCGATGCGCTCGCCGCCACGCTGTTCGACAAGCATGCGAGCGGGCTCGACGCGCAGGAGGCGGCGATCACGGTCGCGCTCGTGCGCGGCCCGAACGCGAGCGCCGAGCTCGTGGCGCAACGCGCCTGCGGCGTGCTGCAGTTGCAGCAGCTCGCATGCCCCGGCGTCACCGCGCTGGCCGCGACCGCGCTCGCGCGCCGGGGTGGCATGCCGCTGAGCGAGCAGCTCGCGCCGCACTTCGCGCGGCAGATTGTGCGAGCCGACGGCGCGTCGGTGCAGCGCAGCACGCTCGACGCGCAGCTGCAGCGTGTCGCGATCGCCGCGCTGCGGCGCCAGCTCGGCGAACTCTCGGGCCGCAACGTCGAAGACGGCGCGGTGATCGTGCTCGACAACGCCAGTGGCGAGGTGCGCGCCTGGGTCGGCTCCAGCGGTGATCTGTCTGGCGGGCGCGAAGTCGACGGCGTGCTCGCGCGGCGCCAGCCGGGGTCGACGCTGAAGCCCTTCGTCTACGAGCTCGCGTTCGAAAAGAGGCTGATCACGCCGGCGAGCCTGATCGACGATTCACCGGCGCAGATCGCGACCACCAACGGCCTCTATCTGCCGCAGAACTACGACCACGATTTCAAGGGCTGGGTCAGTGCGCGCACTGCGCTCGGCGCGAGCCTGAACGTGCCGGCGGTGCGCGTCGGCGCGATGCTCGGGCCGGATGCGCTGGTCGCGCGCCTGAACGCGTTCGGCCTCGGCCTCGCGCAGACCGGTGGTTTCTACGGCAACGCGCTCGCGCTCGGCAGTGCCGACGTGACCTTGCTCGGCCTGACGAACGCTTACCGTGCGCTGGCCAACGGCGGGCTCTACGCGCCGGTGGCGTTGCGCGATGCGTCAGCGAAAAGTGTGCGCGTCGCCGACGCGGCGGCGACGCATCTCGTCACCGACATCCTCGCCGACAACAACGCGCGCGCCCGCACCTTCGGCCTGACCAGCCTGCTCGCCACGCGCGGTTTCGCAGCCGTGAAGACCGGCACCAGCAAGGACATGCGCGACAACTGGTGCATCGGCTTTACCGACCGCTACACCGTTGGCGTGTGGGTCGGCAACGCCAGCGGCGAGGCGATGCACGGCGTCAGTGGCGTGAGCGGCGCGGCGCCGGTGTGGCAGACGCTGGTGAGCCAGTTGCACGCCGGCGCGCCATCGAAGCCGCCGCGCGCGCCTGCGGGTGTGGTGACGGCGGCGGTGCAGTTCGAGGCGCGGCGCGAACCGGCGCGCGACGAATTCTTCATCGCAGGCACCGAGCAATCGGCGCAGCGCGCGAGTGCACAGGTCGCCGGCACGGAGCGCTACGGCATCAGCAGCCCGCGCGACGGCAGCGTCTTCGCGATCGACCCCGACATGCCACCGGCCGCGCAGCGCATCACCTTCGAAGGCGAGCACGGCGTGTGGGTGCTCGATGGCCAGCGGCTGGGTACTGCGCAGAAGTTCGCGTGGGCGCCGTGGCCGGGCCGCCACGAACTGACGCTGCAAAACCGCAGCGGCGAGACGATCCAGACGGTGCACTTCGAGGTGCGCGGCGCGGGCCTGAAAGCAATGGCGCTTGTCGAAGCCGACGCGGGTCGAGCGCCGGGCCGCCCCAAGCCGGCCCGCGACCCCTCGGGGGTCGATCACCGTATTCGGTGATCGGGGGCGAACATCACTTCGCGAAGATGCGCTCCATCGCCACGTCGATCACCATGCCGCACAGGCTGTAGAGCAGCGAGCCGATCAGCGCGGCGACGAAGCCGGCGACGTGAAGGCCGTCCAGCACCGACGCGGCGAAATAGAACATCAGCGCGTTGATCACGAACAGGAACAGCCCGAGCGTGATGATCGTGACCGGCAAGGTCAGCAGCACGAGGATCGGCCGCAGCAGCGTGTTGAACAGCCCGAGCACGAAGGCCGCGATCATGGCCGAGCCGAAGCTCTTGACCGTGACGCCGGGGTACAGATAGGCCACCAGCAACAGCGCGGCGGCGAGCAACAACCAGCGAACGATGATCTTCATGACGCGAAGAATAGCGCGTCGAAACGACGCCGCGCGAAGCTCCGCGACGCCGCGCAGTGACGCCTCACAGCGACAAAGCACGCTTTGCCTATGGAAATAGCGTGTTTTCCCAGTGAAAACTTCTTCTCTTTGCCCTATACAGGCATTAGTATTCGCTCCGCACGGTGCTATGGAGAAATGAGAGTCCACGCGGCTCTCGCCCATCCCGCGCACATCAACAACTCTTGATGGAGAGAATCAACATGGCAACTGCGAAGAAGGCGCCGGCTAAGAAAGCGGCAGCAAAGAAGGCCGCTCCGGCCAAGAAGGCGGCACCGGCCAAGAAGGCGGTCGTCGCGAAGAAGGCCGCTCCGGCCAAGAAGGCAGCGCCCGCCAAGAAGGCGGCGCCGGCCAAGAAGCGCACTCCCAACGCGGCCTTCATGAAGGCCATGACCCCGAGCGCCGCGCTCGCTGCGATCATCGGCTCCAAGCCGGTGCCCCGCACCGAGGTGACGAAGAAGGTCTGGGAGTACATCAAGGCCAACAAGCTGCAAGACGCGGCGAAGCGGACCATGATCAATGCCGACGCCAAGCTGAAGGAAATCTTCAAGAAGGCGCAAGTCTCGATGTTCGAGATGACCAAGCTGATCAATGGCCACCTGAGCTGATAGCCACTGCGCGGCCTCAAGGTCGCCAGAAAAAAGCCGGTGCTCGCACCGGCTTTTTTATTGCCGTCTGTTGCATGTTCGGGTTGCCGTCCTACAGTGTTCGAGCGCGCCGTGGCCTTAGATTAGGCGCCCGACGAAGGAGAGCCCAGAGGATGACCGAAGACCTGCTGCGACCGTTGATCGCCTGGCCGCTGATGCTGCTGGCCGCGTGGCTGGCCGGCGAATGGCTGCACGGCCGCTGGCAGCTGCCGCGCGTCTGCGCCTATGGCGCGGTCGGGCTGCTGATCGGCGCCATCGGCCTGTCGCAGGGCGTGGCCTCGCGCGAGACGCAGGGCTTCATGGCGAACGTGGCCTTGTCGCTCACGCTGTTCGAGCTCGGCTACCGCGTCAACCCGCGCTGGTTTCGCCACAACCCGTGGGTGCTGTTCGCCGGCATCGCGCAATCGCTGCTGACCTTCGGCGCGGTGTTCTGGGTCGCCGGCCAGTTCGGCGTCTCGATCGATCAGCGGCTCGTGCTCGCCGCGCTGTGCGTCGCCACCTCGCCCGCCGCCGTGATGCGCGTGACGCACGAGCTGCGCAGCGCCGGCCAGGTGACCGAGCGGCTGTTTCACCTGTGCGCCCTGAACTGCCTGATCGCGGTGCTGCTGCTGAAGATGGTGGTCGGCTACTGGCACCTCGAAACCAGCGGCGACTTGGGCAAGGCGGCGTTCGACAGCATCTACGTGATCGCGCTCTCGCTCGTCGCGGGCGCGGTGTTCGGTGTCGTCGCGCCGCTGCTGAACCGCCTCGCCACGAGCAGCCAGGCCACCACCGTGACGTTCGCGATCGCGGTGCTGCTGCTCAGCGATGTCGCGCAGAGCCTGCACCTGTCGCCGCTGCTGGCGGCGCTCGCGTTCGGCGCGGTCGCGCGCGAGCGCCGCATCATGCTCAGCCATGCGCAGCGCGACTTCGGCGCGCTCGGCGACGTGCTCGCGGTGTTCCTGTTCGTGTTCGTCGGCAGCCTGCTGTCGTGGACCGGCCTGCTCACGAGCCTGTTGCTCGGTGTGGCCGTGCTGCTGGCGCGCACGGCCTCGCACACGCTGGTGAACCTGGGCATCGCGCGCGTCAGCGGCACCACCTTGCGCAAAGGCGCGCTGACCGGCCTGGCGCTGATGCCGATGTCGGCGTTCGCGGTGCTGCTGCTCGAAGAGAGCCGCTTGTACGGCTTCGATCTGGCGCGCGACAGCCTGCCGGTGATCGTCGGCCTGCTGATGCTGCTCGAAGTGATGGGCCCGCTCGTCACGCAGCGCGCGCTGCTGCTGGCGCGCGAGGCGCACCCGGAGGGAAACTGAGATGGCTCTTGAACCTTTCGGCAAATCAGCCGCGCTCTCGCTCGGCGTCGAACTCGAGCTGCAGCTCGTCAACACCGTCGATTTCAACCTGACCTCGGCCTCGAACGACCTGCTGGAGCTGCTCTCGCGCAAGCCGTTCCCCGGCACCGTCACGCCCGAGATGACGCAAAGCATGATCGAGATCGCGACCGGCATCCAGCGCGAGCACGTGCCGCTGCTGGCCGAGTTGCGCGGCATGCGCGACACGCTCACCGCGGCCTGCGACCGGCTCAACATCGGCATCGCCGGCGGAGGCACGCACCCGTTCCAGCGCTGGAGCGAGCAGCGCGTGTTCGACAAGCCGCGCTATCAGGAGATCTCGCAGCTCTACGGCTACCTCGCCAAGCAGTTCACCGTGTTCGGCCAGCATGTGCACGTGGGCTGCGCCTCGGGCGACGACGCGCTGTTTCTGCTGCACTCGCTGAGCCGCTACGTGCCGCACTTCATCGCGCTTTCGGCCTCGTCGCCGTTCTTCCAGGGCGTCGACACGATGTTCGATTCGGCCCGGCTCAACTCGGTGTTCGCGTTCCCGCTCAGCGGCCGCGCGCCGTTCACGCTGAGCTGGGAAGACTTCGCGAACAACTACTTCAGGAAGATGGAAGCGACCGGCGTCGTCAAGTCGATGAAGGACTTCTACTGGGACATCCGCCCCAAGCCCGAGTACGGCACGATCGAGCTGCGCGTGTGCGACACGCCGCTCACCGTCGAGCGCGCCGCCGCGCTCGCGTGCTACCTGCAGGCGATCTGCCGGCGCCTGCTCGACCGGGCCGAACCGCTGCCCACCGAAGACGACTACCTCGTCTACACCTTCAACCGCTTCCAGGCCTGCCGCTTCGGCCTGGACGGCACGATGGTCGACCCGCGCACGCGCGAAAGCCGCACCATCCGCGAAGACATCCTCGCGACCCTGCGCGTGGTGGAGCCGCACGGCGCGGTGCTGCAAAGCCTCCCCGCGCTCGAAGAGATCGAACGCTGCGCCGCGCGCGATGGCAACCATGCCACCCACCTGCGCAAGGTGTTCGACGAGACGCGCAACGTGCAGAGCATGGTGCAGGAGAGCGCGCGCGCGCTGCGCGCCGGTCGTTAGCGCGCGGCGCGGCGGCGCATCCACAGGGCGTCGGCCAGCGCCATCGCGGCCATCGAGGCACCGACCAGCGGGAACACCAGCCCGCCGATCGCGAGCAGCGACAGCACCTGCCACACGGTTCTAGGGTCGGCCGGCAGTGCCGGCACGCCGAGCGTGCCGGCCGGCCGGCGCTTCCACCACATTGTGCCGGCCGACACGCACAGCAGCACGATGGCCACGCACGCCACCACCATCAGCCACAGGTTGACGGCGCCGAACTCCTGGCCCAGGTGCACGTTGATGCCCCACTCGAGCCATCGGCCGAGCGGGCCGTAGTCGGCGTAGCCCATGTCGATCAGCGCCGCACCGGTGTACTGGTCGAGATGGACGACGCGCTGGCGTGCCAGATCGCCCGGGTAGACCGACGCGCTGTAGACGCCCGTCGCATCGGCCGGCGGGTTGACCGCGTAGCCCGACGTCAGGCCGAGCGTCTCGAAGCGCGTGATCGCCTGGTCGAGCGTCAGCGGGTCGATGCCGGCGGCACGCGACTGCGGCACCTGCGCCTGTCGCAGCGACCAGGCCGCCGGCGCGACGTGGTCGAGGTGCTCCCCCGACATCGGCACGGCCACGCGCACCCCCGCCGGGTAGCCGAAGTTGTGGCCGTTCGCCCACTCGTTGACCTTCGCGCCCCACAGCACCGACCACGGCATGCCGGTGACCGCGAGGAACAGCACGAAGGCCGCGGCGACGACGCCGGTGACCGCGTGCAGGTCGCGCCAGAACACGCGCTGCGCCGGCACGCCGCGCACCGTGACCACGCCGCCGCGCTGCCCACGCGGCCACCAGAGGTACAGGCCGGTGAGCACCAGCAGAATGGTCCAGCCGCCGGCGATCTCGATCAGCCCGCTCGCCACCGGGCCGAAGTACTTCAGGCTGTGCAGCTTGCGCACGGTCCACACCACCGTGCCGCGGTCCGGCAGCTCGCCGACCACGCGGGCGCGGTACGGGTCGACGTAGACCGCGACCTTGTCGCCCGACGGCGTCGCGATGTCGACCTCCGCCGACGCGTCGGGCCGCTCTGGTGGCACGTACTTGAACACGCGGCCGGGTCGCGCCGCGAGCGCGGCGTCCACCGCGGCCTGGTGCGGCATCGGCGCGTCCACGCCGCGCGGCACGGTCTTCAGGTCGGCGTGCCAGCGCGCGTCGATCTCATGGTGGAACAGGTACAGCCCGCCCGTCACTGCGAGCAGCGCGAGGAACGGCAGCACGAACAGGCCGGCGTAGAAATGCCAGCGCCACACCGCGCGGTACAGGCCGGCCGCGCGCGCCGTGTCGGGCACCGCGCTCATGGCGCGTACCGCCAGTTCAGCGTGGCGTAGAACGCGCGCGCATCGCCGGGCGAATGGAGCGTCTGCGTGCCGTCCCACCAGACGTATTCGGTGTCGCGGTTGGCCACGTTCTTCACCTGCAGGTCGAGGCTGAGCGCCGGGCTGATCTGGTACGACGCACCGACGTTGACGAGCACGTAGCCGCCGAACTTGCCGGTGGCGTTGGTGCGCTCCAGAAAGTAGCTGCCCTGCGCATTGCCCGAAGCCCACAGGCGCAGCGCCGGCATCAGCTGCACGTCGATGCCGCCGGCGGCGAGCTGGCGCGGCACATGATCGATTTCCATGCCGAGCGTGGCCGGCGCGGCCGGGTCGGGCTCGACGATCTCCGAGCGCTGGCGGGCGTAGGTCAGCCAGCCGCTCACCCCGGGCAGCGGCCGCAGGTTCAGCTGCACGTCGTAACCTTGGCGCTTGGTCTTGCCGACGTTCTCGGAATCGCCCGCCGGGTCGTTGAGCTTGCGCCGCACTTCGTCCGACGCGCGCTGCGCCCATACCGCGACGCGGCCGTCGATCCAGTCGGCCGGCTGGAACTTCAGCCCGAGTTCCCAGCCGTCGTTGATCGACGGCTTCAGGTCCGCCGTCCGCGGCGGGATCTTGTAGGCCGCCGCGCCCGCGCCGACCTGGAACGTGCGGCCCCAGTTGGCGTACACGGCGGCCTGCGGGAGCAGCGAATAGAGAACGCTGAACTTGGGTTGCTGGATCAACCCGAAGTCGTTGATCGGCGAGGTCAACCCCGTCAACCGGTCGGTGAAGCTGCCGCGCAGCCGGTCGACGCGCCAGGCCGCGACGAGCTTGAGCGCGTCGATCGGCCTGACCACGGTCTGCACGTACGCGCCCTGCGTGCCGAAGTCGAACCGCTGGTCGCGTGTCTGCGCCTGCGCGACGCGTTCCACGGTGCGGTAGCGCAGGCTCGCGTTGTCCTCGCGATGCAGGTTGGCCCCGCCTTCGAGCGCGAACTCGCGCGCCCAGGCCACGCGCGGCCGCCACGACAGCGTGGCCAGCGCGCCGTACTGGGTCTCGTCGGCGACGCGCTCCTGCTGCGATACGCCGGCCGAAAAGCGCACGTAGCGCGTGTCCTCCAGCGCGTTGCCGTAGAGCTTGGCCGACCAGGCCAGCTCGTCGCTCGGGTTCGCATCGACGTGCGCGCTGAGCGCGTTCATGTCGCGCCAGCCCCCGTCGGTGGCCGAGAACGCGTACGACAGGCGCGGCGTCGCGCGGGCGTCGGCGGCGGTCAGGTAGCCGGGCTCGTCGGCGTTGTTGTGATAGTGGCGCGCGATCAGGCCGGCGCGCCAGCGGCCGTCGTCGGCCGTGTAGAACCACTTGCCCGCGAGCGTGAGTTTTTCAGAGGCGGCGTGGTCGCGATCGTTGTCGCTCGCGCGGTAACCGGCGAAGTAGTTCTGCGACCAGTTGCCGCTCTCGACGCCCTGCGCCGCCTGCAGCTCGCGCGAATTGAAGCTGCCCCCACTCAGGCTCGCGAGCGTCTCGTTGCCGCCGCTGCGCGTAACCACGTTGGCGTTGCCGGCGATGTTGTGCAGCCCGTAGCGCGCGTCGTTCGTGCCGCGCACGATCTCCAGGCGCTGCACTTCGAGCGGCGAGATCATGTCGAGGAACGGCATGCTGCCATCGTTCGAGTTGCTCGGCACGCCGTCGATCAGCAGCTTCACCGCGTTGAGCTCGCCCTCGCCATTGAACGCGCGGAACGAGAGCTTGCCCGAGACGTTTCCCTGCCGGAACGGCGTCAGCAGCACGCCCGGCGCGCGGCCGAACAGCTCCCAGCTGTTGTTGACCTGCTGGTTGCGCAGCAGCTCGTCGCCGAGGATGTCGACCGAGCTCAGCACGCTGCGTAGTGGCAGCGCGCCGCTGGCGCGGCCGCTCACGGTGACGCTGCCGAGCGTGAACGCGGTGTCGGTGCCGTCGCGCGGTTCGGCGGCGGCCGCCTGTGCGAAGACGGGGCCGGACGCGAGCGATGCGCCGAGCGCGCACAACGCAGCGGCAACGGGGTTGAAACGCCATGGGCGATGGGCGACGATTGTCATCACGACTCCTGACGACCGGGCGCGATGGCGCCATCGGCCGAAGAACAAAGGTGGGCCGCCGGGCGCTTCAGCGCCCGCGGCAAGGGTCTTTGAATCTCAGGAGAAGCGAGGCGGGGCGCGCGGCTGCGCGTGGGCCCACGCGAACAGCGTGCGCGGTGCCGAGAGGAACAGCGCGGGCAGCGCGAAGCCGAGCCGCGCGAGTGCCGGCACGCCCACGGCGGCCGGCGGCATGCCCAGCGCCGTGGCATGCAGCGAGCAGTAGGGGCAGTGCTGGAACAGGGCGTCGGCCGGCGCCGCGGGCGCGTCGTCGCCGGTATTGACGAGCTTCGGTCCGAGCGTCGTGCAGACCTCGGCCCAGACCTGAGCCGCGTCGCCCGACAGCGCACGCGACACCGCCGGCGCGAGCGAGCCCACCAGGACCGCGCAACAGGCGATCCAGGCGACGAACGTTCGGAGGCAGGCGCGCGATGGCATGGCGAAATTCTAAGTGCGGCCGCGGCGCGCCGCACCCGATGGTTTCAGCCGGCGAGCAAGGGCTGCAGATACTTCCCGGTGAAGCTTGCGGTGTTCGCCGCCACGGCTTCCGGCGTGCCCTGCGCCACCACCGTGCCGCCACCCGCGCCGCCTTCCGGCCCCATGTCGATGATCCAGTCGGCGGTCTTGATCACGTCGAGGTTGTGCTCGATCACGACAATGGTGTTGCCGGCGTCGCGCAGCTGGTGCAACACGCGCAGCAGCAGGTCGATGTCGGCGAAATGCAGGCCCGTCGTCGGCTCGTCGAGGATGTAGAGCGTTCTGCCGGTGTCGCGCTTGCTGAGTTCGAGCGCGAGCTTCACGCGCTGCGCCTCGCCACCGCTCAGCGTGGTCGCGCTCTGGCCGAGGCGGATGTAGCCCAGGCCCACGTCGAGCAGCGTCTGCAGCTTGCGAGCGATGTTCGGCACGGCATTGAAGTAGCCGTGCGCATCCTCGACAGTGAGCCCCAGCACCTCGGTGATGTTCTTGCCCTTGTAGAGCACCTCCAGCGTTTCGCGGTTGTAGCGCTTGCCGAAGCACACGTCGCAGGGCACGTACACGTCGGGCAGGAAGTGCATCTCGACCTTCAGCACGCCGTCGCCCTGGCAGGCCTCGCAGCGCCCGCCGGCCACGTTGAAGCTGAAGCGCCCGGCGCCGTAGCCGCGCTCCTTGGCGGTGTTCATCTCGGCGAACAGCTCGCGGATCGGCGTGAACAGGCCGGTGTAGGTGGCCGGGTTGCTGCGCGGCGTGCGGCCGATCGGGCTCTGATCGACGTTGATGACCTTGTCGAACGCATCGAGCCCCTCGATGCCGTCCACCGGCTCGGGCTCGGCGTGGCTGTTGTAGAGCTTGCGCGCGACGGTCGCGTAGAGCGTGTCGTTGACGAGCGTGCTCTTGCCCGAGCCCGAGACGCCGGTCACGCAGGTGAACAGACCGACCGGGATCTCGACCGTCACGTTCTGCAGGTTGTTGCCGCGCGCGCCCACGATACGCAGCTCGTTGGCCGTCTCGCCGCGCGGCTCCCACGCTTGCCCGCGCCGGCCGACGCGGCGCGCCGGCACCGCGATGCGCAGCGCGCGCGACAGGTACCTTCCGGTGAGTGAATGCGGATTCGCCGCCACCTCGGCCGGTGTGCCTTGCGCCATCACGCGGCCGCCGTGCACGCCGGCGCCCGGGCCCATGTCGATGACGTGGTCGGCGGCCATGATCGCGTCCTCGTCGTGCTCGACCACGAGCACGCTGTTGCCGATATCGCGCAGGTGCCGCAGCGTGCCGATCAGGCGTTCGTTGTCGCGCTGGTGCAGGCCGATGCTGGGCTCGTCGAGCACGTACATCACGCCGGTCAGGCCCGA
>CAXTSS010000037.1:0-22963 GCA_964247075.1 uncultured Rhizobacter sp.
TGCCGGTGTTGTGGTGCTCGGCGTGCTTGATGCGGTAGAGCGCCGGGTCGCGCAGGTTGATGTTCGGGCTCGCCATGTCGAGCTTGGCGCGCAGCACGGCGGCGCCGTCGGGCAGCGCACCGTCGCGCATCGCGCGAAAGCGCGCGAGGTTCTCGGCCGGCGTGCGGCTGCGGAACGGGCTGTCCGTTCCGGCATGGCCGAAGTCGCCGCGGTTGTGGCGCATCTCGTCGGCCGTCTGCTCGTCGACGTATGCAAAGCCAGCTTCGATGAGCGCCTCGGCGGCGCGGTACATGAAGTCGAAGTAGTTGCTGGCATAAAAGAGGTGCGACGTGCCGTTCGCGTGCCAGTCGAAGCCCAGCCACCTCACGGCGT
This sequence comes from uncultured Rhizobacter sp., assembly GCA_964247075.1. Lineage (GTDB taxonomy): Bacteria > Pseudomonadota > Gammaproteobacteria > Burkholderiales > Burkholderiaceae_C > LMDS01. Next base: position 373 of record CAXTSS010000037.1, read on the forward strand.
CGAGGATGCTGTCGACGTACTCCTGCTCTTCCTTCTCCGGGTTCGTGTCGTCGAAGCGCAGGTGACACACGCCGCCGTATTCGGCCGCGAGACCGAAGTTCAGCGTGATGCTCTTGGCATGGCCGATGTGCAGATAACCGTTCGGCTCGGGCGGGAAGCGGGTGCGGATCCTCGCCGGGTCGGGGAGGCCTGCCGCGTGGTGCGCCGCGTCGCCCGGTGTACCGGCGAACCGGCGCCGTGAATAAGTACCGTCTGCCAGGTCGCGCTCGATGATCTGGCGCAGGAAATTGCTGCCGGGCTTCGCGGCGAGGTCGTTGGCAGAGGTCATCGAGCGATTCTATCGACGCACTCAGCAACTTCTCTTTACGTCCCGGAGTCAACGCGGGCGGGGGTGCGGCACGTTGTAGAAGCACCCAGGCCCGCCTTCGTGGTCTGACGTAGGAGAGACAGATGAGCAAGTCCGTCGTTCTCGCGCTGGTCGCCAGCGCCACCCTGTTGGCTGCCGGCGCTGCGCAAGCGGGGGATCATGTGTCGTGGTCGGTCGGCATCAACCTGCCGGTGCCGCGCCTCGTGCTGCCGCTGCCGCCGTTGCCCCCGCTGCCGGTGATCGTGGCCGCGCCGCAGCGCTACTACGAACCCGCGCCCGTTTATGCGCCCGCCCCCGTGTACTCGCAGGTGCCGGTCTACAGGCAGGAGCCCGTCTACGCGCCCGAGTCGGTGTACTACGAGCCGCGCCCTCGGGTTTACGTCCGGCCGGTGCCGGTGGTCTATCCGCGCTACTACCAGCCGGCATGGGAACACCGCCACGACCACGGCTACCGGCACCAAGAGGGCGACCGCGATCACGACGGCTACCGCGATCACCGCCGCTACGAAGGCCGGGCCTGGAGCCATAACTGAGTCATGGTCATCCGCCCACTGTTAGCCGTGATTTGCGTGACGGCGCTGGCCGCGGTCAGCGGCTGCGTCGTCGCGCCGGCCCGTGAAGAGCGCGTCGTGTACCAGCCCGTGCCGGCGCCCGTACCCGTGAGCCGGCCGGTGCCGGTGTATGCCGAGTACGGCCGGGTCGAGCGCATCGGCACCATCCAGATCGCGCAGCGGCCGAGCGGCGCAGGTGCGGTGCTGGGGGCAGTGATCGGCGGCGTGATCGGCCACCAGTTGGGTGGCGGCAGCGGCAAGGCGCTGGCCACCGGCGCCGGCGCGATCGGCGGTGCCGTGGCCGGCAACGCGATCGAGGGCCGCAACCGGCGCGACGACGAGGTCTATCGCGTACAGGTGCGTTTCGACAACGGCAGCCTGCGCGATTTCGACTTCCAGCGCATCGACGACCTGCGCACCGGCGACCGCGTCAAGTTCGAGGGCGGCCAGCTGCACCGCATCTGAACCGCTCAGCGCTCGCTGCGGCGCAGATGCTCGATCTCGCGCGCCAGCATGCCGCGGCGAACGCCGTCGCCCTGCAGCGCGATGAAGGTCACCAGGCCGTGGATTGCCAGGCCCAGGCCCCAGCCCCAGAGCGGGAAGTGCGACCACCGCGGCTCGCCGGCGACGCTGTTGATCGCGTACAGCCCGAGGTTCACCGTGACGAACACGAACGCGTGGATGTAGAACCCCATCTTGCGGCGCACGCGCCGCTCGGCGCGGGATTCGAGGCTGTCGTTGTCGATTCGGTCGCGGCTCATGATCTGCTCCTTGTTGGCCGCCGGAAGCAGCGGCCATGAACGAATGGTGCGCTGTTTCGGGCCGGTGTTGGGATCGGCTGCGACGGCCTGCGGATCAGCCCGACGAAACGACGACCCCGCGGCGCGAAGCGCGCCTCACATTGCCTTGAACAGGTGCGCGTAGAGCCGGCTCGCGACGAGCTTGTCCTTGCTGCCGCGCAAGCTCAGGTGAACCTTGCCAGATTCGTCCCGCACCGCGGTGGCGATCGTGTCGGCGCGCACCACCGTGCCGCGGTGGACCTGCCAGAAGCGCTGCGCATCCAGCTGCGGCAGCAATTCGCGCAGCGAGGTTCGGATCAGGTACTCGCGTTCCGCGGTGATCACGCGCACGTACTTGTCGGCGGCCTCGAAGTACAGCACGTCGGCGACCGGCACCAGGTGGATCGCGCTGCCGACACTGGCCTGGATCACCGTCAGCAACGCCGGAGCCGCTGCGCCGAGGCCGGGCGCGGCGAGCAGGCTGCGCAGTTGCGACAGCGTCGCCTCGATTGCGGCCGGCGCACCGGTGGCGGCCGGCTCGCGCCGCGATGCCAGCGCCGCCTGCACGCGGCCGCAGGTTTGCGCCAGGCGCTCGGGTTGCACTGGCTTGAGCACATAGTCCACCGCCGCATGCTCGAAGGCCTGAAGCGCGTACTGGTCGTAGGCGGTCACGAAAACGATCAGCGGCAGTGGCGCGTGCGCGTCCTCCGGCCAGTCTTCGGCGAGCGCCTGGGCGGCCTCGAGCCCGGTCATGCCGGGCATGCGGATGTCGAGCAGCACCACGTCGGGTTGCAACGCCAGCGCCTGTTCGACCGCCGCCGCGCCGTGGCCGACGTTCGCGACGATGCGCAACTCGGGCCAGGCACGCGCGAGTTCGGCCTGCAGGTTCGCGGCAAGCAGCGGCTCGTCTTCGGCAATCAGCGCGGTCGCGTTCATGAGGGCGTGCTCAGAGGCAGCCGGATCGTCGCGATCGTTCCACCATCGGCGTCTGGTGCGGCTTGCAAGGTCAGCGATGCGTGCGCGCCGTACAGCGTGCTCAGCCGCTCGCGCACCTGGACCAGACCGAATCGGGTGCCGTCACCCTGGGTGTCGGCGAGGCCGGCGCCGGTGTCGCGCACGCGCAGCACGAGCACATCGCCTTCGCTGCTGCCTTCGCGCGCCGCGCTGACAACGATGCGCCCGCCGGCCACGAACGGCTCCAGCCCGTGCTTGATGCAGTTCTCCACCAGCGGCTGCAGCAGCAGCGGCGGCACCGGCACCGCGGCCAGCGCCGCGGGCAGATCGAACTGCGCTTGCAACCGGTCGCCCATGCGCACCTGCATCAGCGCGAGATAGTCGGCGAGCCGCGCGAATTCGGCGGAGAGCGGGTGCTGCGACGCGCGCGAGGCGCTCAGCGTGGCGCGCAGGAAGGCGATCAGCTGATCCAGCATCAGCTGCGCGCGCGGCGGGTCCGTGCCGATCAACACGCGCAGGTTCGCCAGCGTGTTGAACAGCATGTGCGGCTCGAGCTGCGATTCGAGCAGCTTGAGCTGGTGCTCGGCAGCCTGGCGCTGCGCGGTCTGTGTCGCGGCCTCGTGCGCGGCGATGGTCTCGCGCGAGTAGTAGTAGTAGGTGATGACCGCGCTCGGCACCAGCGATCCCAGCAGCAGCGCCGCCGCCTGCGGCCAGCTGCCGCGAAAGTAGCCAGGCGAGGTGACGCCGGTGATCCAGCGCGCCACCTCGTTGCCGATGCTGAAGCCGATCACCGTGCCGAGCACGATCACGATCGACATCAGCGGCCAGCCCGGCCAGTTGCTCTGCGCCTCGGGCGAATCCGGCGGCGCGTTGCGGTGTTGCCAGCGCGCCAGCGGAACGCGCCCGACGTCGATGGCGAGCCAGCAGCAGGTGCCGATGCACACCGAGTGGATCAGGTTGATCCAGAACGGGCCACCCAGCGCCGTGATCATCACCGCGATGACCACGCATGCGACCATCGTGCGAAGCCCGCGCACCGCGAAGCGCGCCCGGCGCTGAGCGACGACGCTGCCCGTCGACTGATCGAGGATGGCGGCCATGGGCTGGATTCTGGCTCAGGCCGCGCTCAGGCCGTTGCTGCGAATGGCCAGGCGGCGCAACGACACCGCACGCGCCAGGAACAGGCCGCTGAAAGCTCCATAGGCGAGGCTGCACACGCCGGCGAACACGGCATCGTGGGCCAGCGCCGGATGCATCCCCAGACTCGCGCCCGCGACGTACTTGATGCAGAACAGCCCGACGATCAACACCAGCGGCAGCCAGCTTCCCGGCACGTGCAGGCGGCCGGCCTGGGCCGACCAGCGCGCCGCGCGCACCGCCACGAGTTGCCGCCCGACGATCAGCGCCGCGCTGACGCCCGCCGCCCAGCCGCCGAGCGCGATCGGCACGTGCCCGAACGCCGTGAGCACGCCGCCGAGCGAGAGCGCGATCAACACCAGCGGCAGGATCGTGATCCGCGTCAGCGTCATCTCGCGGTCGCGCGTCTGCCACAGACCGAGGGCGATCAGCGCGACGAGCAGGCCCCAGACCCAGGCGGGGGTGTGTTGAACGATGCTGCTGAACATGGTGCGGCTCTCCGAAGACGTGGCGCACGTGGCGCGATGGAGGGACTGTGGCGGCGCCGCCCGGCCGCCACCAGCGGTGTGCGACGAAACGGCGCGGCCCGGCGCGAAATGGCGATCGGCCGGCGCCGGCTGCTGCTGCAAAATGCGCCGATGAGATTCTTGCATTGGGCGATTGCCCCGCTGCTGGCCGCGTGCATCCCCGCCTTCGCACAGACCGCGGCGGCCGAGAGCGAGGCGCTGGCCGCGCGCTTCCCCGATCCGGCGGCGGTCTACCGCACGCCGGCGTTCGAGCCCGGCCATGAGGGCTTCACCAGCAACGCCGAACTGCGCGCGCTGCTCCAGGCGCTGGTGGTCGATCCGGCGAACACCAGCGCGGTCAAGCTGATCGACGTCGGCAGCTCCCAGGCCGGCGTGCCGCTGGAGGCGCTGCTGCTCAGCCGGCCGGCCGCCGGCGCGGCGCATCCGCGCGTGCTGCTCGTCGGCCAGCAACACGGCGACGAGCCGGCCGGCAGCGAGGCGCTGCTCGTGATCGCGCGCGAACTCGCGCAAGGCAGCCTGGCCGGCCTGCTCGACCGCATCGATGTGATCATCCTGCCGCGGGCCAACCCGGATGGCGCGGCGGCGCGCCGCCGCGGCACTGCCAGCGGCATCGACGCGAACCGCGACCACCTGCTGCTGCGCACCCCCGAGGCGCAGGCCCAGGCGCAGCTGGTGCGGGAGTTCATGCCTGTCGTCGTCGTCGATGCGCACGAGTTCGCGGCGCTCGGCCGCTACGTCGAGAAGTTCGGCGCGGCGCAGCGGCCGGACGCGATGGTCCAGTACGCGACGGTCGCGAACCTGCCCGGGCTGGTGACGCGCGCTTCGGAGGAATGGTTTCGCCAGCCGCTGCTGCTGGCGCTCAAAGGCCAGGGCCTGAGCAGCGAGTGGTACCACACGACCTCGACCGAGCCGGCGGACAAGAAGCTCTCGATGGGCGGCGTGCAGCCCGACACCGGGCGCAACGTCAACGGCTTGCGCAACGCGGTCAGCGTCCTGATCGAAACCCGCGGTTCCGACCTCGGCCACGCTCACCTGCTGCGGCGCGTGCACACGCACGTCACCGCGATCACCAGCATCCTGCAAAGCACCGCGGTGCGCGCCGACGATCTGCAGCGGTTGCGCCGCTTCGTCGATGCGGAGGTCGCGGCCAAGGCGTGCCAGGGCGAGGTGATCGTCGAGGCCGCCGCCACGACCAGCGAATACACGCTCGCGATGCTGGATCCGCAGACCGGCGCCGACAAGAGCGTCAACGTCGCCTGGGATTCGGCGCTCGCCCTGCGGCCGGTGCTGAGGCGCCTGCGGCCGTGCGGCTACTGGCTGGGCGCCGACCAGAGCGACGCGGTGCTGCGCCTGCGCGGGCTGGGCGTGCAGGTGAAGCGCATCGACGAGGCGGGCGAGTTGCGCGGCGAGGCCTACACCGAGACCGCGCGCGAGCTCGGCGCGCGCGCCGATGTGCGCGGCAGCATCGCCGATGGCGGCGGCGCCGATCCGTTGACGCAGGCGCTGCGCGTCAAGGTCGCGCTGGCGCCGGCGCTGATCGACGCCGTCGCGGGCAGCTACTACGTCGGCCTCGATCAACCGCTCGCGCATCTCGTGATCGCCGCGATCGAGCCCGACACGCAGAACAGCTTCGTCACCAACCGCCTGATCGACAGCGTCGGCGCGATCGCGCGCGTGCTGCGCCGGCCCGCGCTGAAGTTCAGTGTCGTGCCCTGACCGCTGTAAGGGCCGAGCGCCGGCATCGACAGACCTCCGAGGTCACCCATGAACGACAACGCTGCTCGCCCCAGGCCACTGCGCTTCTACCGCCACCGCCTGCCAGTGCGCGTGATGCACTGGATCAACGTGATCTGCCTGACGATCCTGCTGATGAGCGGGCTGACGATCTTCAACGCCCACCCCGCGCTCTACTGGGGCCAGGGCTCGACCTTCGACAGGCCCTGGGTCTCGATCACCGCGGTGCAGGGCGCGAACGGCGCCGCGGTCGGCGTGACGCGCATCGCCGGGCATCAGTTCACGACCGACGGCGTGCTCGGCAACTCGCGCGTCGGTGACGCGGCCACGCCCACCGTGCGCGCGTTCCCGTCCTGGGCCACGATCCCCGGGCCGCAGTGGCTCTCGATGGGGCGGCACTGGCACTTCTTCTTCGCGTGGCTGTTCGTGCTCAATGGCATCGCCTATGTGCTCTACGCGTTCTTCAGCGGGCACCTGAACCGCGACCTGCTGCCGACGCGCGACGAGCTGCGCCACATCGGCCGTTCGATCAAGGATCATGTGCTGTTCCGCCACCCGACCGGCGAAGCCGCCAAGCGCTACAACGTGCTGCAGAACCTCGCCTACCTCGTTGTGATCTTCGGCCTGCTGCCGCTGGTGATCGTCGCCGGCATGGCGATGTCGCCGCGGCTCGATGCGGTGTTCCCCGGCTGGATCGAGTTGCTCGGTGGCCGCCAGTCGGCGCGCACGCTGCACTTCCTCGCCGCGAGCGGGCTGCTGCTGTTCGTGCTCGTGCACCTGTTCGAAGTCATCATCAGCGGCGCGTGGAACCAGATCCGATCGATGGTGACCGGCCACTACGTCGTGCCGGCCGACAAGGAGGTCGCATGACCACCGCGCGCGCCATCAAGAGCGGCCACGCACTGCGTGCGACCAGCCGCCGCACCGCGCTGCGCGCGGCGCTGGCCTCGGTCGGCACGATGTCGCTGGCCGGCTGCGACAAGCTCTCGAACACGCCCGGCTTCGTCGAGGTGCTCAAGAGCGCGCAGCACCTCAGCCACTCGGCGCAGCAGCTCGTGGCCGGCCGCAAGGCGATGGCGCAGGAGTTCACGCAGGCCGATGTCGCCGCGCATTTCAAGGCCAACGGCACGCTGGTGCCGAGCGATGCCGACTACCGCGCGCTGATGCAGGGCGGCTTCAAGGACTGGAAGCTCGAGGTCGCCGGCCTGGTCGAGAAGCCGCTGGCGTTCTCGCTCGCCGAGCTGCGCGCGATGCCGTCGCGCACCCAGATCACGCGCCACGATTGCGTCGAAGGCTGGAGCACGATCGGCAAGTGGAAGGGCGTGCAACTGAGCCGCCTGCTCGAACTCGCGCGGCCGCTACCGACGGCGAAGTACGTGGTGTTTCGCTGCGCCGATTCGATGGAAGGTCCGTCGCTCGACGGCCGCGATTCCAAATACTACGAGAGCGTCGATCTCGACGACGCGTACCACGCGCAGACCGTGCTCGCCTACGAGCTCAACGATCAGCCGCTGCCCGTGAACAACGGTGCGCCGCTGCGCGTACGCATCGAGCGCCAGCTCGGCTACAAGCACGCCAAGTACCTGATGAAGATCGAACTCGTCGAGAGCTTCGCGGGCATCCGCGACGGCAAGGGCGGCTACTGGGAAGACAACGGGTACGAGTGGTACGCGGGGATTTAGGGCGCTCCGTATTCGCGGAACATGCGGCTCCGTCCGAGCGTCGCGGCAGGCGATACCCGGCGGCGGCTCATGCTGTGGCGGTCTGCGCTCACTCCATTCAAACAAACGCGGCGAGTCAGTTGACGAAGCGCGCTGCGCGCGCCGACCTCGAACCTCCGCTCCTCATCGCCACACAAATCGCCCCCACCGGGCACCGCCTGCCGCGCTGCCACCGACTGAGCTTTCTCGACGAGAACAAGACCCGCTCCAGCGAAGCGCGGAAGCCTGCCCGGACGCACCTTTGCCGATCAAGCCTTGACCAACCCCAGCTCGATCAAACTGCGCGCGCTGTCCAAGATGCTCTGCTCCACGGGTCGCGTGGCCCAGCCGAGCACGGCCTTGGCGTGCGAGGCGTCCTGGTGGCGCACCGAGCCCAGTTCGCCGACGACGGCCTTGGCCAACGGGTTGAAGAGGGCGGCCACACGCACCAGCCAGTCGGGCACGTTGCGGGTGGTGACCTGCTGCGCCTGCGCGCCCAGTTCGGCGCGCAGCACGTCGGCGACCTCGCGCAGCTTCATGAAGCGGCCCGAGGCGATGAAGCGTTCGCCAGTCATGCCCGGTGCCTTGAGCGCGCGCACATGCAGGTCGGCCACGTCGCGCACGTCCACGATGCCGAAGCCGAAGTCGGGGCAGGCGCGCAGGTTGCCGTTGAGCAGGTTCTTCACGATGCCGACCGAGGCCGAATAGTCGCGGCTCCACACCGGCCCGAGTACGACCGACGGGTTGATGGTGCAGAACTCGATGCCTGCGCCTTCGCTCGCGACCCAGTCGCGCGCGGCGCGCTCGGCGATGGTCTTGGACTGGATATAGGGTGAGATGCCCGGCTTGTCGAGCCGTGTCCAGTCAGCCTCGGTGAAGCGGTGAACGCCGCGGCCGCGGCCATACGAGATGGCCGCCACGGACGAGGTCATCACGAAGCGCCTGATCCCGGCCGCTTTCGCGGCGCGCAGCGCACGCAGGGCGCCGTCGCGTGCGGGCACGATCAGCTCGTTCGCGTCCTTGGGCACGCCAGTGGGCAGGGGCGACGCCACGTGCGCGACGTGGCTGCAGCCGGCCATCGCCTCGGCCCAGCCGACGTCCGCGTTCAGGTCGGCGGCGAAGAACGTGAGCCTGCTGTTGTCCACGGCCAGCAGCTGCCGCGCTGCGCTCTCCTTGTCCAGGCTGCGCACGGTCGTGTGCACCCTCCAGCCCTCGGCCACCAACTGGCGGATGAGGAAGCCTGCGATGTAGCCGCTGCCGCCCGAGACGAGCACGGTGTCTGCCATGGAGCTGTTCCTGGTGGTGCGGGAGCGCACCCGCGCATTGTGGGTGCGCGTTGCGGGTTCGCCAAAGGCTGAGAGAATGCTCCCATGACCGAAGCCCCATCCGCGCCCCCGATGCCTGACCGTTTGTCCGTCGACCCGCGCAGCCCGCATCACGTCGCGGCGGTGTTCGAGCATCAGGTCGGCATCCGGCTGAACGGCAAGGAGCGATCCGACGTCGAGGAATACTGCATCAGCGAGGGCTGGGTCAAGGTGCCCGCCGGCAAAGCGCTGGATCGCAAGGGCCAGCCCCTGATGATCACGCTCAAGGGCAGGGTCGAGGCGTTTTATCGCTAGGAGCCCTGTAAGCTTTGCAGCCCCCGTGCGACGTACCCGCTCGGGCCCGTTGGCTTTCGAGGAGATGTCATGCGAGTTGCGGTTCGATCTTTCCTGGTGGCGTCCGGTCTGGCGCTGGCGGCGATGGCGTCCTTCGCCGCCGAGCTGCCGTTCAGCAAGCCGGCGTTCGACAAGGCCATCGCGGCGGGCCAACCGGTCGTTGTCGACTTTGCGGCGAGCTGGTGCCCGACCTGCAAGCAGCAGAAGCCGATCGTGCAAGGCCTGCTGAAAGACCCGAAGCGCAAGACGCTGACTGTCTTCGTCGCCGACTTCGACAAGGAAGAAGCGTTGAAGAAGCAGCTCAACGTGACGATGCAGAGCACGCTGCTGGCGTTCAAGGGCGGCAAGGAAGTGGCCCGCTCCACCGGCCAGACCGACAAGGCCGAACTCGGGGCCCTGCTCGACAAGGCACTCTGAGCGAAGCGCCGGCCGAACCGAAGTGGATTTCGGCCCCGTCACCTACGCGCTGGGCTACCTGGCCGGCGCGCTCTCCACGCTCTCGCCCTGCGTGCTGCCGCTGCTGCCGATCCTGATCGGCAGCGCCACCACGCAACACCGCTTCGGGCCGCTCGCATTGGCCGCGGGGCTGACGCTGTCGTTCACCATCGTCGGCTTGTTCATCGCCACCCTGGGCACCTCGATCGGGCTCGATGCCGCCGTGCTGCGCAAGGGTGCGGCGGTGTTGTTGATCGCGTTTGGCGTGTTGCTGCTGTCGGCGCGACTTCAGGCGCGTTTCACGCAAGCGACCTCGGGCCTGAGCACCGCCGGCGACGGCCTGCTGGCGCGCATCAGCGGCACCGGCTGGCGCGGCCAGTTCGCCGTCGGCCTCGTGCTCGGCATCGTCTGGAGCCCCTGCGTCGGCCCGACGCTCGGCGCGGCGAGCACGCTCGCGGCGCAGGGCCGCCACCTGCCGCAGATCGCGCTGCTGATGCTGCTGTTCGGCCTCGGCGCGGGCACGCCGCTGGTGGTGATCGGCAGCCTCTCGCGCGAGGCGATGCAGCGCCTGCGCGGCCGGCTGCTCGCGGCGGGCCAGCGCGGGCGCTGGCTGCTCGGGGCCGTGCTGCTGCTCGTCGGCCTCTCGATCCTGACCGGCTGGGACAAGGCCTTCGAGACCTGGGCCGTCGAGCATTCGCCGGATTGGCTGACGGAGTTGACGACGCGGTTCTAGCAGCCTTTCCGCGGCGACGCCACGGGCTTACGATGGGCGCGCATCACTTCGGGGAAGTGCCCATGAAACCTGCCTTGACCGGGTTGTGTCTGCTGCTGCCGGTGCTCGCTGGCGCCCAGTCACTTGATTTGAAGCTCGGCGCCTGGGAGATGACCCACAAGAGCAGCGAGCTGCCTCGAGCGATGGTCGACAAGGAGTGCCTCACCAAAGCCGATCTGGCGGAGCTGGCGCGCGGCCCCGAGAAGGACGACGACGACGGCTGCAAGCTGGTCAGGCCACCGACGCTCGGCGCAAAGACCTGGTCCGCGGACAAGGTCTGCGAGGGCGATCGCAAGGTCCATGCGGAATTCACCGTGGAGTCGCCCGAGCGCGTGCGCGGATTCATCGCCGTGAGCGCGACCAAGGGCAGCAAGGCGATGACGCTCGAAGTGGCCGGCCGATGGATCGGGGCGAGTTGCAGCGGGATCAAGTAGGCGAGTCGAGGCGGGCGGGGCAGGCGCAGCGCGGTTCGCACGCATGCCGCTAAAAGCGCGAGCCAGGCAGCTGGAGGAACGCCAACTCCTCCGGCGTCGAATCGCGTCCGAGAACGGCATTGCGATGCGGGTAGCGGCCGAAGGAATCGACAATCGCCTTGTGCCTGAGTTCGGACTCGTGGTTGTCCTTCATTCCCAGACAGGCAAAGAGACGCTCTGCCTGCACATGGATGACGCGGGATTCGCTGTGCATGTAGGGCATGTACAGGAACGCCCGTTCCTGATCCGCAAGACGCTGATCCTGGCCGCTCGCAACAGCCTCTTGCGCCAAGGCCAAAGCCATCGGGTCACTCGCAAAGGCCCTCGCCTTACCGCGGAAGAGATTCCTCGAGAACTGATCCAGCACGATGACTTCAGCCAGCCGCCCCCGTGGCTCGCGCCGCCACTCGCTGAGCTCACCGGCCACAGCGGCCGCGTGAACGGTGCCGAACCGTTTCGCGATGGCCGCGTCGAATGCCGGGTCCGCCGCCCACCACAAGCGCGGCGCGGTCTCGACGAACCAGAACTCGAGGACATCGGCGTACATGGCAGCGTCAAACCCGCTCGAGGAACTGCGCAATGGCGTGATTCACCGTGTCCGGATGGGTGATCGGCCCCATGTGGCCCAGCCCATCGAACTCCAGCAGTTCGACGCGCGGCAGCGCACTCAGCAGCAGCCGCGCCACGCCACGGGCCGACGCCGTCGTGCGCTTGCCCACCATGCAGAGCACCGGCACATCGAGCCCGCGGAACGCCGCCAAGGGCGTGGGCTCGGTTGTCAATGCATGCGCCCATCTGCGCACATTGACCACAGACTCGGCGATCGGCGGCTTGCGTTGTGCCGGCGTCTGCGCCCAGGCGCCCGCGCCCATCCAGTAGTCGATGAAGCACCCGGCGGCGGCATCTCGATTGCCTTCGTCGAGGGCGATGCTTGCCGCCGCCACGGCACCCCGGATGCCGTCGGCCTCGTTCGGCGGTGGCGCCTCCGTATCAAGGAGCGAGAACAGCGTGGGTTCGTACAGTGCCATCGCACGCACGCGACCGGGATTTTCCAGGGCCGCGATGAGCGCGACCGCGGCGCCGTAGGAATGACCCACGAGCGTCAGCGGCGAGCCAGCCTTCGCGAAGACCGGCTCCAGGAAAGCGACCTCGTCGTGAAGCGAGATGGCTCGATCCGAAGGCCACTCCGGGCTCTTGCCCGAGCCATAGGAATCCGGCGCGAGCGCATGGAACGTCGGCGCGAGAAGATCCAGCAGGCCCCGCCACTGCCCCGACGTGCTGGCGTTCGAGTGCACGCACACGATCCCGGGACCGGTACCGGCTTCGCGAAAGAAGGGTTCGGGCTGAGGCACGCGTTGCTCCTTGGAAAGGTTGGCGATCGTCCTTGCTTCGGCTTGTCTTCTTCAGGACGAGCAGGGCAGTTATAAGCCTTCGATTCGTATCAGTTTCATGCGACCTGCTGCGCCACTCTTGATCGACACAGCGGCCTTGCGACAGTCGAAGTGCTTTGCAACGAGCGCGATGAGTTCTTCATTGGCCTTGCCGTCGATCGGCGGTGACTTGAGTTGAGCGAGCCACGTACCGTCGTCGCGTTGCTCGAACACAGGGGTACGTGAATTGGGTTTCACCTTGACTTGAATGACTTGTTGCTGCAACAGGCGCTTGCTCAATGAGCTCCCCTTGTAGTTCGACGTAAGCGCTAGACGGCATTTGTCACGCGCTCTCGCTCATTGCGGGTGAGCACCTTTGCCGGCACGACGGGGGTTCCTCGATCCGGGACAAAGAAGGGTGTGTACTTGGGCAAGGTTGCAAGAACGTCTGTCCCTCCCATGTCGTCCAGGATGTCGTCGGTCGTGCCGAGGAGGCGCGCAAAGGCCTGAGAGTCTTTGCAGTAGCACACGCCGCGGCTCGCCTTCTCCGGGTGACTGACATGGCCCTTCAGGGTTCCGCACCGACAGCGCAAGGGATGATTCATGTCTGGGGCCTCTGGAACGCGGCGTGGGTGAGTCGTGCCGTCCAACGTTTGACATGAGTGGCGGCCGGAGGGCGTAGCCCGTAGGACGCCCCCTCGATGAAAGGGTCAGGCGGCGGCGCGGCGGGAAGAGGTGACAGCATAGATGATGAAGAGACCGACAACGACGGCGACGCTCGCCGAGGCCCGCATGAACACTTGGCCTTGACCTGACCACCAGGTAAGCATGGCTTGAGTGCGCTCGACACCGAAGAACGGCGTGAACAAGCCCGCGAGGACGATTGCTCCGCCGAGGACGCGAAGCACCTTTGGCATGCGCGACACCGAGGCGACGCAAAAGAGCAGCAGACCAAGGGCGACGCGCACCGCTGCGACCGCATAGAGCGAACCAACAGTTTGCAGCGAGCGTCCGAACTCAAGCAGGAGCGACGGCGCTACGACACCAAGAAAGCCAATGGCGGTGATGACTGCGCCGAGAGCTATGGTGAGCGGTTTCAGGTGATGCATTTGCGCCGCCTAACGTTTGACTTAAGCGGCAGGCGCCGGGCGCAACCCGTTGACTGTCCGCTTGAAGGAGTGGTCGGGCCGCAGTTCGCCACCGTGACCGACGAGCCTGCTCATTGGCCTTGAGGCGGTTGCCACAGCTCCACCTTGTTTCCCTCTGGATCGATGACCCAGGCAAACTTCCCGTACTCGGATTCGTCAATCTTCTCAAGCACATTGCAGCCTTCTTGCTTCAAGACCTTGACCATGGTGTGGAGGTCTTCCACTCGGTAGTTGACCATGAAGGGAGCAGAGCTAGGAGCAAAGTGATCACTTTCCTCCGGACCGATGGACCAGATCGTTGTGCCTGCAACCGGCTTGCCCTCGGCGTCGGCCCAAGTGAAGGCAGCTCCGCCCCAGACCTGGACATCGATTCCCAAGTGCCGCTTGTACCAAGCCTGCAGTAATGGCGCGTCCTTGGCCTTGAAGAAGATTCCGCCGATGCCAGTGACTCGTTTCATGTGACCTCCGATGCGCGGTGGCGGTGAGGAATCTCGCCGCTGCGGCCTCACGGTTGACATGAGGGTTAGGCGTCAGGTTGGTGGCAAACCACTTCGATGTTGTGCCCGTCCGGACCGATGACAAAGGCAGCATAGTAGTTTGCATGGTAGTGCGGGCGCAGACCAGGGGCACCGTTGTCTGAGCCACCCGCCTCCAGAGCGGCACGATAGAAGGCTTCGACTTGCTGGCGACGTTCGGCCGTGAACGCCAAGTGAAGATGCGCCGGCTTCTCCTCGGTTTTGAACAGGCACAGTGAAGCATCACCCTTTGAGCAAAGCTCGACACCGTACGTCGGCGGCCCCTCCGAGCCAACAGCTACACCGAGCGGTTCGAGTGCCTTGAGAAAGAACGCTTTGCTCGCTGCATAGTCGCTGACTCCGAATTTGACGTGGTCAAACATGGGTTCTCCTGACGTGTGCGGCCTGCGAGAGGACTAACGTTTGACTTAAGCGGCAAGCGACGGGCGCAGCCCGTTGACTGTCTGCTTGAAGGAATGGTTAGCCGTCATTCGTTTGCCCTCGAAGGTAGTTCATGTACGCTTCAATCAGTGCTGCGGAAAGAGCTCTTGCTTCTGTTAATTCGTCTTCGGTTGCTGCTCGGAGCGTAGCAGCAGATTTGCCGCGATGACGTCCTTCCCTCAGCGGAAGTTCATTGCAGAGTTTCCCCAGCCGCGACCAAGCCGTCTTCGAGATTCGGAGATTGGAAATTGCGGCAACCTGGCTGCCAAACCTGGCGGCGGCGGAGTCTCGGATTTCATAGAGATGCACAAGTTCATCAGGCGGGTCTCGCACCGCCGCGTCGTAGCTCTTAAGCATCCGAGATAGGGTTTGGTCGGTCGGCGCGAGCGAGGCGGCGAACTTTCCCAGTGTCCGCTTTTGCTGAATTCGCTCCGCTCGTGTGTCCACAATTGTTCCGTCCTCACGCGTGTACCGCAGGTCTGCCCTGTGTCCGCGCCACACAACGCGACCCGGCTCGCACTCTATGACCATTCCTCTGGTTCCGTCGGCCTTCAAGTTGGTTACAGCGGGCTTGGACAATTCGAAGCGGACATGGGACTGGACCTGTACGCCAAGAAAGGCATTGGCAACCTGTGATTCGACGTTTGCGCGGATCGTCGGGTCCTTGTCTAGGCTCGACCGGTTGATTGTGGCCACGACGATTCCGGGCTGAATAGAAATCTCGCATTCCGGGCGTGACACGATGAAGGGCTCTTCAAAGAACTCCTCGGGTGTGTATGCCCATCGAAGTTCCAAGGCGGGAGTCATCGGAAGTCCCTTATGACGGCTAACGTAATTTCGCCATCATCTCATCTCCCCTCACGCGCGAAGAAACTGCCGCGAGGTACGTGAACGGTCTCCGCATCGACACATCGAAGGTCGTCACTCCGCCATCGAACGCGCCTCTTCGGCGGCGCGTTCGCCTCTGCTTCACCGCCGCCTCCCACCCCCCAGAATCCCTCCCAGCACCCCGCGAATGATCTCGCGGCCGAGGCTCGAGCCGATGCTGCGCACTGCCGAGCGCGCGGCCGATTCGGCCAGGCCTTCGTGCTTGCCGCCGCGCGGGCCGGTGCTGCCGAAGAGCACGTCCTTCAGGCCGCCCATCAGCCCACCGCCGGCCTCGGCGGGCGCCGGCGCGGCCGTGCCGACGGGCGTCGTCGTCGCGGGAGCCGCCGTCGGGCTCGCCGCGGCGCGGCCCTTCAGCTTCTCGTAGGCCGATTCGCGGTCCACCGCTTTCTCGTACACGCCCGCCACCAGCGAGCCCGCGATCAGCGCGGCGCGCTGCTCGGGTGTGATCGGCCCGATCTGGCTGCCGGGCGGGATCACGAAAACGCGCTCGGTGACGCTGGGCCGGCCCTTCTCGTCGAGCATGCTGATCAGTGCCTCGCCGACGGCGAGTTCGGTGATCGCGGTCTCGATGTCCAGTGCCGGGTTCGCGCGCATCGTGCTCGCCGCGGCCTTCACCGCCTTCTGGTCGCGCGGCGTGAACGCGCGCAGCGCGTGCTGCACGCGGTTGCCGAGTTGCGCGAGCACGCTGTCGGGCACGTCGAGCGGGTTCTGCGTCGCGAAGTAGACGCCGACACCTTTGCTGCGCACCAGCCGCACGACCAGCTCGATGCGGTCGAGCAGCACCTTGGGCGCGTCGTCGAACAGCAGGTGCGCCTCGTCGAAGAAGAACACGAGCTTGGGCTTGTCGAGATCGCCGACCTCGGGCAGCTGCTCGTACAGCTCGCTGAGCATCCACAGCAAGAACGTGGCATACAGCTGCGGGCTGTTCATCAGCTGATCGGCGGCGAGGATGTTGATCACGCCCTTGCCAGCCACCGTCTGCATGAAGTCGGCGATGTTCAGCATCGGCTCGCCAAAGAACTGGTTGCCGCCCTGTTGGTCGATCTGCAGGATGCCGCGCTGGATCGCGCCGATGCTGGCGGCGCTGACGTTGCCGTACTCGGTGGTGAAGTCGCTTGCGTTGTCGCCGACATGCTGCAGCATCGCGCGCAGGTCTTTGAGGTCGAGCAGCAGCATGCCGTTGTCGTCGGCGATCTTGAAGACGAGTTGCAGCACGCCTTGCTGGATGTCGTTCAGCGCCAGCATGCGCGAGAGCAGCAGCGGGCCCATGTCGCTGACGGTGGCGCGCACGGGATGGCCCTCTTTGCCGAACACGTCCCACAAGGTGGCGGGGCAGGCGGCGGAGGCGGGCGCATCGATGCCGCGCTCTTTCAGGATCGCGGCGAGCTTGTCGCCGATCTTGCCGGCCTGGGTGATGCCGGTGAGGTCGCCCTTCACGTCGGCCATGAAGACCGGCACGCCGCGTTGGCTGAAATTCTCGGCCAGCGTCTGCAGGGTGATGGTCTTGCCGGTGCCGGTGGCGCCGGTGATCAAGCCGTGGCGATTCGCCAGCGCGGGCAGCAGGAAGCACTCCGTTTTGTCGTGCTTCGCAATCAGGATGGGCTCGGCCATGGGTGCTCCGGATGAAAGGGGCGGCGCCCCACGTAAAATTGCAGTCTAGCGAACATCACATCCAATAACGAGGAGCCTCATGGCTGGTCATTCCAAGTGGGCCAATATCCAGCACCGCAAGGGCCGGCAGGACGAAAAGCGCGGCAAGGTCTGGACGCGCGTGATCCGCGAGATCACCGTCGCCGCACGCCAGGGCGGCGGCGATCTGGCGATGAACCCGCGGCTGCGGCTCGCGGTCGAGAAGGCCAAGGCCGCCAACATGCCGGCCGACACCGTCAAGAAGAACATCGACAAGGCCACCGGCAACCTCGAAGGCGTGAGCTACGAGGAGATCCGCTACGAGGGCTACGGCATCGGCGGCGCCGCGATCATCGTCGACTGCATGACCGACAACCGCGTGCGCACGGTGGCCGAGGTGCGCCACGCGTTCAGCAAGTACGGCGGCAACATGGGCACCGAAGGCTCGGTGGCGTTCCAGTTCAAGCACTGCGGCCAGTTCGTGTTCGCGCCCGGCACGAACGAGGACAAGGTCATGGAAGTGGCGCTCGAAGCTGGCGCCGACGACGTGATCACCGACGACGACGGCGCGATCGAGGTGCTGTGCCCCGCGCCGCAGTTCGAGGCCGTGAAGGCCGCGCTCGAAGCCGCCGGCCTAAAGCCCGAGGTGGCCGAGGTCACGATGCGCGCCGAGAACACGATCGAGCTGACCGGCGAAGACGCGCAGCGCATGCAGAAGCTGCTCGACGTGATCGAAGAATTGGACGACACGCAGGCCGTCTTCCACAACGCAGAAATTTCGGAATGAAGGTGCTCGTCATCGGCAACGGCGGGCGCGAGCACGCGCTGGCCTGGAAGCTCAAATCCTCGGCGAAGGTGAAGACCGTGTTCGTGGCGCCCGGCAACGGTGGCACCGCGGCCGACCCCGATCTGCACAACATCCCGATCACCGACTTCAACGCGCTCGCCGATTTCGCCCTGGCCGAGAAGATCGCGCTCACCGTCGTCGGCCCGGAGGCGCCGCTGGCCGGTGGCGTGGTCGATGTGTTCCGCGCCCGCGGGCTGCGCGTGTTCGGGCCGACGCGGGCGGCGGCGCAGCTCGAAAGCTCCAAGGCCTTCGCCAAGGAGTTCATGCAGCGCCACAAGATCCCGACCGCAGCGTTCGCGACCTTCAGCGATGCGGCTGCGGCGCATGCGCACGTTGACGCGGAAGCGGTGACGAGCAAGGGCGCACCGATCGTGATCAAGGCCGATGGGCTGGCGGCGGGCAAGGGCGTGGTCGTCGCGACCACCTTGGCGCAAGCCCACGAAGCGATCGACTGGATGCTGGGCGGCAACGACAACAAGCTCGGCGTGGTCCACAACGACTGTGGGGCGCGCGTCGTGATCGAGCAGTTTCTCGAAGGCGAGGAGGCCAGCTTCATCGTGCTGTGCGACGGCAAGAACATCGTGCCGCTCGCGACGAGCCAGGACCACAAGCGGCTGCTCGACCACGACGAAGGCCCGAACACCGGTGGCATGGGTGCGTACTCGCCCGCGCCGGTGGTCACGCCGAACGTGCATGCGCGCGCGATGCACGAGATCATCTACCCGACCATCGCCGGCATGGCGAAGGACGGCATCACCTTCACCGGCTTCCTGTACGCCGGGCTGATGATCGATGCGAGCGGCCAGCCGCGCACGGTGGAGTTCAACTGCCGCCTCGGCGATCCCGAAACGCAGCCGATCATGATGCGGCTCAAGAGCGACCTGTTCGACGTGCTGATGCATGCCACCGACGGCACGCTCGACCGCGTCGATCTGAAGTGGGATCGGCGCGTCGCCCTCGGCGTGGTGATGGCGGCGAGCGGTTATCCGCTGAACCCGCGCAAGGGCGACGCGATCAGCGGGTTGCCCGCGGATGCGGCTGATGCGATGGTGTTTCACGCCGGCACGGCGCCAGCCGAAGGCGGCACCGTCACCTCCGGCGGGCGCGTGCTGTGCGTGACGGCGCTGGGCGATTCGGTTCGCCTCGCGCAACAGCGCGCCTACGAAGCGCTGCGCGGCATCCGTTTCGATGGTGCGCAGTACCGCCGCGACATCGGCTTTCGCGCCATCAAGCGCTGAGGAATTTCGATGACCACCGAGCGTGTCCGCGACTACCTGCTGAGCCTGCAGACGGGCATCATTTCGGCGCTCGAGGCCGAGGACGGCGCGCCGTTCTTGCGCGACCACTGGCAGCGCGAGCCCGGTGGCAAGCTCGAAGGCGAGGGCCGCTCGCAACTGATCGAGGACGGACGGGTGATCGAGCGCGGCGGCTGCAACTTCTCGCACGTCAAGGGCAAGGCCTTGCCGCCATCGGCGACGCAGCACCGGCCCGAGCTGGCGGGCGCGCCGTTCGAGGCGATGGGCGTGTCGCTGGTGATGCACCCGCGCAACCCGCAGGTGCCCACCGTGCACATGAACGTGCGCATGTTCGCGGCGCTGCCCGAGGGCCAGGCGCCTGTGATCTGGTTCGGCGGCGGCATGGACCTGACGCCCTACTATGGCGTCGAGGAAGACGCGGCGCACTTCCACCGTGTCAACCGCGATGCGCTCGCACCCTTCGGCGACGACAAGTACCCGCGCTTCAAGCAGTGGTGCGACGAGTACTTCTTCCTGAAGCACCGCGACGAGTCGCGCGGCATCGGTGGTGTGTTCTTCGACGATTTTTCGGAGGCCGGCTTCGAGCGCAGCTTCGAGATGCTGCGCGCCGTCGGCGATGCGTTTCTTCCGGCCTACCTGCCGATCCTGCAGGCGCGTAAGAACCTGCCATTCGGCGAGCGCGAGCGCGACTTCCAGGCCTATCGGCGCGGTCGCTACGTCGAGTTCAACCTCGTGTTCGACCGCGGCACGCTGTTCGGCCTGCAATCGGGCGGCCGCACCGAGAGCATCCTGATGTCGATGCCGCCGATCGCGACGTGGCGCTACAACTGGAAGCCCGAGCCCGGCACGCCCGAGGCGCGCTTGTACAGCGACTTTCTGCGCCCGCGCGACTGGGCGAACTGGACGCCGGCTTGAACAACGCTCCGCGTTTCGGGATTTTCGGCGGCAGTTTCGACCCGGTCCACAACGCGCATGTCGCGCTGGCGCACGTGGCGCTGGCCGAGTTGCGGCTGGACGAACTGCTGTGGGTGCCGGCTGGGCAGCCCTGGCAGAAGCGGCGCCATCTCACCCCGGCGGCCGATCGTGAGGCAATGGTGCGGCTCGCGATCGAGGGCGAGCCGCGCTTCGTGCTCTCGCGTATCGAACTCGAGCGCGGCGGCGCCAGCTACACGATCGACACCGTGCGCGCACTGCAGGCCGCGCGCCCGGGCGCGCAGTGGTTTCTCGTCATCGGGCAGGATCAGTACGCCGGCTTCCACACCTGGCACGGCTGGCGCGAGCTGCTGGGCCTGGTGACGCTGGCCATCGCCGACCGGCCCGACGCGCAGCACGCGGTCGATCCACAGGTGTCGTCGGCCGCCCACGCGGCCGTGAGCTTGCCGATGATGGATGTGTCGTCCACCGACATCCGCGAGCGCGTGATGCAGGGCAACAGCATTCTTGATCTGGTGCCCGCCGCGGTGGCGCGCTATATTGCCCGACACGATCTTTACCGAAACTGAAGGAGTCCCTGAACGGGAACTGAATGGACATTCGCAAGCTGCAGCGCGTCATCGTCGATGGGCTGGAAGATCTCAAGGCCCAGAACATCCTGGTGTTCAACACCGAGCATTTGTCGGCCCTGTTCGAGCGCGTGATCATCGCCTCGGGCACGAGCAACCGGCAGACCAAATCGCTGGCCTCCAGCGTGCGCGAGGCAGTCAAGACCGCCGGCTACCCGGTGCCGCGCACCGAGGGAGAAAGCAACGGCGAATGGATCATCGTCGACTGCGGAGCCGCCGTGGTGCACGTGATGCAGCCGACGATCCGCGACTACTACCACCTCGAAGAGATCTGGGGTGACAAGCCGGTCAACATGAAGCTCGCGAGCACGACGACCCGCCTCGTGAAGGCCGCCGAGCCCGACGCACCGGTGAAGAAGGCCGCCGCCAAAAAGGCGCCGGCGAAGGCCGCGCCCGCGAAGAAGGTGGCCGCAAAGAAGGCCGCGCCGACCAAGACGACCGCTGCCCGCAAGGCACCGGCGAAGAAGGCGGCGCCGCCCCCGGGCCGTGTCGTGACGCGCGTGATCGGCGTCAAGAAGACGCCGGCGAAGCGGTCGGCGCCCGTCAAGAAAGCCGCGCCGGCGAAGAAGGCTCCTGCGAAGAAGGTCACCCGCAGGGCATGAAGCTGCTGCTGGTCGCCGTCGGCCAGCGCCAGCCGGCGTGGGCCGAGGAGGCTTATGCGGAGTTCGCGAAGCGCTTCCCGCCCGAGATGCGGCTGGAGCTGAAGGTCGTGAAGGCCGAGTCGCGCGGCGCCAAAACTGCCGAGCAGCTGATGGCGGCGGAAGGCCAGCGCCTCGAAGCGGCGCTGCCCAAAGGCGTGCGCCGCGTCGTGCTCGACGAGCGCGGCGAGCGCGTCACGACGATCCAGCTCGCGGCGCGCATGAAAGCCTGGCTGCACGATGGCCGCGATGTCGGGCTGCTGATCGGCGGGCCGGACGGGCTCGATGCGTCGTTGAAGGCGAGTGCGGACGAGACGCTGCGCCTCTCCGAACTCACCTTGCCGCATGCATTCGTGCGCGTGCTGATCGCCGAGGCGCTGTACCGCGCGTGGACGGTCACCGTGAATCATCCGTACCACCGTGAGTGAGTTCATTTACCTCGCATCACAAAGCCCGCGCCGCCGCCAGCTGCTCGAACAGATCGGTGTGCGCCACGAACTGCTGTTGCCGCGTGCCGATGAAGATGCCGAAGCGCTCGAAGCGGAGCGGCCGGGTGAACTGCCCGCCGACTACGTGGAGCGCGTGACGCGCGCCAAACTGCATGCGGCGCGTGCGCGGCTGAAGGCGAGCGGGCTGCCCGACGCGCCGATCCTGTGTTCGGACACGACCGTCGCGCTCGGCCGTCGCATCCTCGGCAAGCCGGTGGATGCCGCCGACGCGATCGGGACGCTGTCGCTGCTGTCGGGCAAGACGCATCGGGTGATCACGGCCGTGGCGGTCGGCACAGCGCGCCGCACGTCGCTGGCGGTCAGCACCTCGCATGTCACCTTCGCTGCGATCCCGCTTACGGAAATCGAGCGCTACGTGGCCGGCGGCGAGCCGTTCGGCAAGGCTGGCGCGTATGCGATCCAGAGCGCCTTCGCGGCGTGGATCGCGCACATCGACGGCAGCCATTCGGGGATCATGGGCCTGCCGCTGTTCGAGGCGGCGCAACTGCTGCGCCGGTTCGGCGTAGGCGTCTGATCGAGCGGCGCACCCATGTCGGGCGCGGCAAAGGCGCGTCCGGGCAGGCTTCCGCGCTTCGCTGGAGCGGCCTTCGCTTCGCTCCGGCTGCCCTGCGATGCTCGCGCTCATGGCCACGTCGCTGAACTCCCTGCGTTCGCTGCGCTCTCTCTGCTCAAACAGACGCGACGAGTCAGAAGTGGATGCG
>CAXTSS010000038.1:0-22658 GCA_964247075.1 uncultured Rhizobacter sp.
CAGCTCATCACGCGCTTGGGCAGCATGTAGTCCTGCATCATCGCCACCAGCGTCATCAGGCGGTAGCCGCGCCAGAACCATTTGTCGACCCAGCGCTGGATGATCGGCACGTTGGCCGGGTCTTGCTCCAGCATGAACTTGATGCATTCGATGCCCAGCGTCATGTGGCGGCTCTCGTCGCTCTGCGCGCTGAAGCCGAAGGTCACCGTCGACAGGTCACCGTTGTGCGCCGCGCCGCTCATGAAGGGCACGAACAGCAGGTTCGTCAGCACGTATTCGAACGAGAAACTCACCGCGGTGAGAAACTCGAAAGGCCCGGCTGTCAGCGCATCTTCGAAGTAGGATTTCGGCACCGACAGGTACCACACGTTGTCGAACCAGTGGTTCGCGCTGTGCATGCCGTTGAAGAACTTGTTGTAGTGGCTGAGCGCGTGCGTCTCGGTCTGGAAGTGGCGCAGTTCGTCCGCCGACTGAAACTGGCAGGCGATGCGCAGCCCGTCGCCGCTGAACTGCCGGCCCAGATGGGCGTAGCCGCGGTGCGCGTAGTACTCCAGCGGCGTCACGCCCTGGATGAAGAGCTTGAGCGCATTGATGTAGCGCACGTCGCTCACGCCCAGATGCCCGTTGTTCTGGGCAAAGGCGTCGATCACGGCGTAGAGTTTCTTTTCCTTTTCGCCCTGGTACTTCCAGTATGCATCGACGGTCAGGCGGAAGGGGTCCTGGAAGGCGTCCCAGTCGTGGATCTTGATGCCTTCGTAGCGATCCATCGGGAAGATGGCATCGCGCGACTGGTAGCTCGTCTCCCACGCCAGGCCGCGCGTCATCGCCGCGTAGCGCTCCTTGAGGCCGAGCTTCTTCTTGACGACCCGCGAGTCCATCAGTGCTTCCAGCTCAGTGACAGCTCGTCGTCGTCTTCTTCGATGTTGCCCGACAGCGTGACGAGGTTGATGTGGATCTGCTGAAGGTCGTACGAGCGGCCGACTTGTTCTTCGATCGTGGCGCGCTTGATCACGAGGCGTTGCGGGCAGTCGATCTTGACCAGGCCCGGCGAGTACACGGCCTCGGCCTCCGGGTTGTCGGCGAGGATCGCGTCGACGACGGGGCGCGACTCTTCGTTGGCTTGGAAGGCGATGAAAACCTTGGACATGGGTGCCTTTCAGAGCAAGCCGAGCTTCTTGCAGCGCGCGTCGTAGGCTGCGCGCACGGCAGCCAGGGCTTCCTGGCCTTCGGCACCCAGCGCGATCTCGGCCACAGGCGCCAGGGCCGCATGGGCGCGGTCGCCCCAGGTCTTGGCCCAACCGCCGATCAATGCCTTGTTTTCGGGGGACTCGGCGGCGGCCACTTTCGCCACGGCGTCGATCCAGCGCGCCGTCTCGTCGTGCCACTCGGGCATGAACGAGGTGAGCATGGAAATCGACGTGCCGCCCTGGAGCGCGAGGTGATCGTCGATGTAGCTGCCGTAGATCAGCGGATAAAGCTGACCGTCCAGCGCAAGGTTCTGCGCGATGAACAGTTCGAAGGGATCCTTGACCACCAGGGTGTCTTCGACAAAACGCCGCAGCACCTGCCAGCGCGGGTCGCTCACCCATTGGCGCTTGCCTTCGTCCAGCACGTGCGGGTCGTCGAGTGCCAGGCCCAAACGGGTGAGGTATTGCGCCACACCCAGGTGGTCCATCGAATGGAAGGTGGCCGGTGCGGTGAAGGCCGTGCCGTAGCCGTAGGCGGCGATGAAGCAGTTGTTCATGTTACCGCCCCAGGCCACGTGGCGCAGCGGCATCATCACCTTCAGCACGCTGTCGCGCACCTCGTCGGGCAGCTTGGCCAGCAGGTTGCGCGAGTCGATGAACTGATAGTTGGATTCCACCGCCTCCTGCTGGCGCGCGCGCGCCATCGTCCAGTTGGCGTAGTAGTACTGGCGTGGGTCGCGCAGCACGTACCAGTCGGCCAGCTTGACCGCGCTGCGCGTGGCGTCGAACAGCTCGTATTGCGGCTCCCAGGTCGGGCGGTAGTGAAAGTTCTGTGTCGGCTGCGCGCCCAGTGTCGCTTCTTGATAGCGCGAGGCTGGTTTGTCGCCGCCGATGTGCTTGGCAACGTGGGTGTAGGTGTTGCGCAGCGGTTTGATTTCCCGCGCTTGCAGATCAATGCTCGTCATCGACGTGATCTCCGGTGATGGATCGGTTCAGCAGCCGGTCTGCCGCCGTCATGAACTCGACTTGATGCTGCTGGCAAAAGGCTTCGAACATCGCGCTGGGCAGCACGAGTTCGCAGCCGAGGTCGGGCCAACCGACCGCAAATTCGAAGCGCACCAGGCCATTGACGTTGCGCTCCAGCACGTGGACAAATTTGCGTGGCATGCCTGTGGCCGGCCAATCAGCAGCTTGTCGGGCAGGCTCAGAAACCTGGCCTGAGCCGGCGTCGGGCGCGACAGGAGGGGTGGCGATCTTGGGAGCGGGCACTGGGGTTTGACTTCGCGGCACGGTTTGGCGAAACGGTACGCAACCGCCATGCCATTGCCAGCCACTTTTCGCCAAAATATCGATAAAATGAGGGAATACCCCGAAATTCGACACACGAAGTGACCACCAGGCGTCGGTCGCTCTAAGGGTAATATCTAGCACCGCACGCATTTGATTTGATCAAATGGGCAACTAGTCATCGAAAAAGGTGGGATTTCTTTATCAAATGATGAGGCGTCGTTCGATCGATGTCACACTCATTCGTGTTGATACGGCCCAAGGCATCAGGATCGGCTGAGAAGATTATCGAGAATTTATGAGCAACCCCGGTATTGACCTGCCCCTGCCGTCCGATGCCGATCTGCGCCGCCTGGTGCATTTTTCCGCTGGCGACGGTCGCATCTGGCTGGCCGGGCACCGCATGCTGCTGCTGCACGCCGAGGCCTTGGGCACCTTGCGGCGCGAGTTGATGCAGACCATCGGCCGCGACCACACCCGCCGCGTCTTGATGCGCACCGGCTACGCCTCGGGCCAGCGTGACGCTGCCTTGGCGCGGCAGGTGCGGCCCGACGCCTCGGTGATGGATCAGTTTGCGGTGGGGCCACAGTTGCACATGCTTGAAGGCGCGGTCCAGGTCACGCTGGAAAAGTTCGAGATGGACATCAAGGCCGACCACCACCTTTGCCTCGTGCGCTGGGACCACTCCTGGGAAGTCGAGACCCACGTGCGCGACTTCGGCCCACAGGATGAGCCGGTGTGCTGGATGCTGATCGGCTACGCCTCGGGCTACGTCAGCGCGTTCATGGGGCGCCCGGTGATCTACCGTGAAACCGAGTGCTGCGCCTGCGGCCACAAGCATTGCCGGATCGAAGGCCGTCCGCTGGAGGCGTGGCCCGACGGCGCGCAATTGGCGCGCGACTACGACCCGGATTCCATGCTCGTGCGCATCGAAGACCTGCAATCCAAGGTCGAGTCGCTGCGGTCCACCCTCTCGCCCAGCGACGATCTGGGCGAGCTCGTCGGCCACTCGCGCAGCTTTCGCCGCGCCATCG
This sequence comes from uncultured Rhizobacter sp., assembly GCA_964247075.1. GTDB lineage: Bacteria > Pseudomonadota > Gammaproteobacteria > Burkholderiales > Burkholderiaceae_C > LMDS01. Next base: position 3,509 of record CAXTSS010000038.1, read on the forward strand.
AGCTGCTGCGCAAGGCCGCCGCCACCCAGGTGACGGTGCTTCTGACCGGCGAAACCGGCGTCGGCAAGGAACGTTTTGCGCGTGCCTTGCACGCGCTGAGCCCACGCGCCGGCAAGGCGTTCATCGCCGTCAATTGCGCCGCGCTGCCGGCGGAGTTGATCGAAAGCGAACTGTTCGGCGCCGAGCGCGGCGCCTACACCGGCGCCAACGCTGCGCGCGCCGGGCGCTTCGAGCGTGCCGACGGCGGCACCTTGTTCCTGGATGAGGTCGGCGAGCTGCCACTGGCGGCGCAGGCCAAGCTGTTGCGAGTGCTGCAGCAAGGCGAAATCGAGCGGTTGGGGTCCACCCAGGTGCGCAAGGTCGACGTGCGCGTCGTCGCCGCCACCAACGTGGACCTCGAGGCCGCCGTCGCCAACGGCCGCTTCCGGCGTGACTTGATCTATCGCCTCAACGTCTACCCGATCGCCATCCCGCCGCTGCGTGAGCGGCAAGAAGATGTGGAGCTGTTGGCCGCCAGCATGCTCAAGCAATTTGCCGGCGTGCATCAAAAGCGCGTGCCTGGTTTCAGTGACCGTGCCCTGGACGCGATGCGCCACTACAGCTGGCCCGGCAACGTGCGTGAGTTGGAGAACCTGATCGAGCGCGGCGTGATCCTGGCCGGCGCGGGCGAGCTTATCGATGTCCACGATCTGTTCACGACGCCGCCTGGCCATGCCACCGTGACCATCAACGCCGCTGGCGATTTGCAACCCAGCGACGGCAGTGCCGATGCTCTTTACGACGAGGTTCAGCGCCGCGGCCTGAGCCTGGACGCGCTGGAAGACGGCCTCATCCGCGAAGCCGTGCAGCGCAACGGCGGCAACCTGTCGGCGGCGGCCCGCGCGCTGGGCATCACGCGGCCCCAGCTGAGCTACCGTGCGCAACGCTCGCGCGCCAAAGACGTTTCATGAACACAGGGATGCGGCGCTGCTGCTCCAACCCAAGGCCATGGCCAAAAAGACCTTTCTCGGCCTCGTGAGCGACCCGGGCGTCCGCTCATCCGGCGCAAGCCGGCGCGCGCCTGCCTCCGCGACCGACGGCGATGCAGGCGGCGACGCGCCAGCACCTCGCGGCGCCGCCTCCGAGTCGAACGGTGACGACGAGCCGCGCACGCTGATTGAACAAGCCTGCGCGCGCCTGCGCGACGACATCATCGAAGGGCGCCTGGCGCCCGACGACAAACTGCGCGTCGAGCACCTGCGCCAGCACTACGGCGTCAGCGCCGGCACGCTGCGCGAAGCGCTGACGCGGCTGGTGAGCGACGCACTGGTGGTGGCCGAAGGTCAGCGCGGCTTTCGCGTCGCTCCGATCGCGCTGCAGGACCTGATCGACTTGACGGAACTGCGCGTGCACATCGAGCTGGATGCGCTGCGCCAATCCATCCGAAAAGGCGATGAGGCCTGGCGCCTGCGCGTCCGCGAGGCTTTCGACGAACTGTCGAAGTTCGAGCAGCCGGTCAAGCCCGAACATCGCCACGAGTGGGAGCGGCTGAACACGCGCTTCCATGAAGCCTTGATCTCGGCCCACGCCTCGAGCTGGACACTCAAACTGCTGCGCATGCTGGCGCGCCACGGCGAGCGCTACCGCCGCTACGCCATGCGCCTGCCCGGCAGCGCCCGCAACGTGCACGCCGAGCACACCGAGCTCTGTGAATTGGCGGTGGGCGGCAAAGAGGCGCGCGCGGCCTTGTCGCTGGAGGCGCACATCCGCAACACGAGCGACCTGCTCGTCAACGCCGAGCGCGATGGGGTGCGCTGGAATGAGCGCTGAGCGCACTCGAGACCTTGCGAGGCAAGCCCGTTGGTCGCCGACAGGGATTGAACACCGGCCCGCAACCCGCATGAATGCTCAGTGTGGAGTCAATAGTGTGTGATTCGTTCCCCGGTTTGTTCCCCGGGTTCACTCACGCTGCCAGAGTTCGATTACCGGTTCCGTGATCGAAAGCGTATTGCGGAGTCACGCCCAAGAAGCGACAAACCCGGCATGGGGCCGGGCTGGTGACGGGGTGCGAGGGGTGTGCCTTCGCGCGTGAGTACGTATCGCCGGTGAAAACCAGCGTAGTTCAGTGCCTTGCCACCCAATTGCAGCCGGCTTCCTCAGCCTTGGTGTTGATGTCGTTGCCGAACTGCTCCGCCTTGCCCCAGATCGCCCGCAGAGCCGTCGCCATGTCTTCGGGGTGGGGTAGGGTGCCGTCTGCTGCATCGAGGCCTTGCAGGGCTCGTTTGGCGATTGCTGCGACAGCTGAGAAGCCGTCCTGCGCCAATGCGTCCATGCGGGTGATGGTGTCGCCGAAGTCGGCCAGGGCGGGTGCGGGGGAAGTGTGGGTCATCATGGTCTTCGTGAGTGCTGACGAAGTGCAGCGGCACGGATGATGGCATGATTAAACCTGACTGTCCATTATCCTGACTGTCGATACAATTCGGTATCTCAATGCCACGGATAGGGAGCCACCATGAATCGACGCGGGAGACCACCAAAGCCTGATGGGGCACTGACCCCGGCGCAGTGGAAAGCGGCGCAGCGTGAGCGTGGCCGGGTCGCGCTGTGGGTTGATGGGGTTGCGGTTGCAGGACTCACCACCACCGCGCTTGTGGAAGGCTTGCCGAGCCTCATTGCCGGGGATCACCCGGAGATGCTGGGTGCAGTGCTTGTGGAACTCGGTCGGCGAGGTGGCGTGACCTTGACGGCCTGAGCATCAGGCTACCGCGATGGGCAGCTTTGCGCACACAGTCTCATTGCGTCAGTGCATTGGTGCTGGGATTGAATGGGGAAGAAGGTGAACCTCCCAAGACATTCGGAGTAGTTCGCAGAGCAGGTCTGCCCGCACTTGGATTCGACCTTGCTCAGATCGATGTCGGCAGTGCTGGCGCAACCGGCGAGAGCGGAAAGTACAAGCAGTGCGCCAGCCGCGAAACGAGTGGTGAAGTTCAAGGTGTTGTCCGGTGAGCGAGCGTTGCGGCTGAGTACCGCGCTCCATGCCGGCAGCGAGGGGATGCTATCCGACAAGCCAGCGCTCGGCACCATTGCTCGCCGGGTGGAACGCACAGGATGACGCGGGCGTCGAGGTCGGGCGGGAGGGTGCGGTATGACTTCATCGTTGCCCCAGTTCGCTGCGCACCCCGGCATCCGCAGCAGCCTTCCGGGGGAACGTAGGTGGCGGCATCCGTGGGACGAACTCGCCGGTCACGCCGTCCCAAGTGTCTGGGGTTTGGTCGCAGTCTCGGTGTCGGGTTGGCTCTACGGGATCGGGTAGGGCTATCGGGTTGGCTGCCAAAGGCGGTTGCGGGTGGTCTGGGAATGACGGTGAAGACCCTGCGGATTGGGCAACCCCTACACAGGGGAGGGGTCGGGCCTCAGAATCGCCATCAACCCCTATAGGTGTCGGAATCGGATGGGTCAAACGACGATCTCGGCTGGCCTCACCTGCTGCAGTCTTCGGGCCTGCTCCAGTGCTGGTGACGATCTGCTCGAATGTCTTCGCCGACTTGACCGATGCGGGCCGTTGAATGCCGAGTGCCGCCATAAACGGCTCCGGGTATCGTTCGATGGCTTCACAGATCGGCGTCCAAACGCTACTCACCAGGGATACGTCCGCGTCTTCGGCGAGCCGATTTCGCACCATCTCGGAAGCTGCCTTCTTTGCATTGCCCGACAGCCTCGGCGGTGGCCGACGCAGACCATGCTGGCCGGCGAACTCGGCATAGAACGCGGCATGAAATGCGTTCACCTCGTCCCGCCCGCCAACGATGCTCGATGCGTCCAGCCTGTTGCCCAGCAATGGCAGGATGAGTATGTGGCAATGCGGTGCGGCTTCGTCCAGGTGCACGTCAGCACTGAGTATGTTGTGCGCTCCGAATCTGCCTTCGATGAATGCTATGAACCCGGTGAAGTAAGTCATCGGGTCGATCAACGAACCCACCGGCAGACTCGACACAACCTCGATTGCCGTGATGCTGTCTTTCCGCTTGAGCTTGTGGATGCCAGCATCCGCCATGAGTCGCTTCGCCAGTGCCGCCACCTCGTTCGGTGTTGCGGGTCCACGCAGTGCGTAATTCAGATGCGAGCGTTCCGGGTCAGCCCCACTAAGCGATGGGAGCCGCCGCTTGTTGTGTTTCGACGCCTTCAGCACACCGCCAATTCCGTTCTGCATCTTCAGCCGCAGCAGCCCATCGTCAACGCTCACAGCATGGCCCCACGACGCACCATAAGGCACGCACGGGCCGCTTGGATGGAGCACTGGGCCATCACCACGCGAGGCCCCTGTGGACCGTCCTCACGCGGATGGAATGTGTCCAACAAACACGGCTGGTTGACCGACCGGCCAATGGAAGAATGTGAAAAATATTCTGCGCCATCGGGCTGCACAGCCGACGACCGCTCATGGGTCCGACGGGGGTCGCGCATGAAGGCTCGCCATGGGACCAGACACCCCGGGGTCGAATCGCCGTGGTCCTCGTGGGGTGGATGCCGGTGGTTCGGTGCCGGCCGGTCGTGGTGGCCGGCGGCAGGTGCCCACCGGTGGCCGGTTCCGGCCGGCCCACCACGAAGGCCGGATGAGTGGTCAAGTGCATCAAGCCGCCAGCGCCAGAGCGGCTGCGTGATGTTGGTCGATCCATGCTCGGACTTCGCCCACCCGCCATGCGGTGATGCCCACCGACAACTTCACAGGTTTCGGAAACGTGCCGCCGGGTGAGCAATACCTCCAGAGCGTCGCCATGCTGATCTGCAAGGGAACTGGGCGGTTCGGGTGCTTCGGATCACGCACCAGATGCGATGCGCGGATGAAGGCGCTGTCTGGCAGATCGTCGAAAGATGGGATGGTGCTTTGGGTCATTTGGTTTGCTATCCAAGGTAGTGGGGAACCTGGGAAGTGTGAAACCAAAGGAGCGAAAGGCAGTGAGTTGAATCTGCTCGGCGTGCAAGTCGCCGAGGCTGCGTGAGAGGCAGAAACTGGGCTCAACGGATTAGCCATCCGTTGCTCTTTGAGGCTGGGTCTCACGCTCCCATCAGTTGAACGATGCGAGCCGTGTTTCCGGCAACGGTTGCGAGCGGTTCCGCGTTCTGAATCCGGCGGCTGATGCGTCGGGAGAGGGCCACAGGCTCGCCATCGAGCATCAAGGAGTCGATCAGGGCTCCGATTGTTCGGGCTTCGGCGGGGAGGCCGGCGAGATCGGTTCCGCGAGCATCTTGTTGCGGCCGACTGTCCAACGCTGACGTGACGCCATCTCTTCCTGCTCCTCCGGGGTCGGAGAAGAGGGTGCCGGTTGTGCCGACGCGTGCTTCTCGCTTGGGAGCAGATCGTTCAACAGGTCGTGCTGATCCTGCTCGTCCTGTCCCCGGCCATGAAAGGTGTCGTAGTAGGACTCGTCCGGCTGGTCTGGTTCCATCGCTGTTCCTTGTGTTGTGGCGGGCACAGCTTGACGCGATGGTCACGCTGCCTTGAACGGGATGATCAGCGCACCGGCTCGCAAGGTGTCCAGGTAGTCCGCCCACGTCCGCATCATCACGCGCCGTTGCTCCATGAACTCGGCACGGTCGTAGGCCATGCCGAGCGGCCCTGCTTTGCCGTGGGCCAGTTGAGCCTCTACCACCTCGCCAGCGATGCCGGGCAGACGCTCTGCAATCAGCGTGCGAGCCATCGCCCGGAAGCCGTGAGCACTCATGTTGTCGTTGGTGTAGCTCATGCGTCGCAAGGCATTGCGAATGGTGTTGTCGCTCATGCAGCGCTCGCCGGTCAGCAGACTCGGGAACACAAAGCGTCCGTGTCCAGAGAGCGGGCGAACGTCCGCCAGGATCGCCAGGGCCTGCGATGCGAGCGGGACAAGGTGCGGCCTGCCGTTCAGCTTGGCGTGAACGGTGCGCTTCATCTTGTTGGATGGGATCGTCCAGAGTGCCGCGTCCGAATCGACCTCGGACCACTCCATCGCACGGATGTTTCCCGGGCGCTGGAATAGCAGGGCAGACAGCACCAGCGCCGCGCGGGTGTACGGGTGGCCGGCGTAGGCATCCATGCCACGCAGCAACGCCCCGGCCTCGGTCGGTTCGAGCACTGCCGCTGCGTGCCTGACCGTGTGAGGGGTCAGGGTGCCGATCAGGTCGGCGGCTGGGTTGCGTTCACAGCGGCCCGTGGCGATACCGTGGCGGAACACCTGTCCAGCCCACTCGCGCAAGTCGCGTGTCATCTGGGTTGCGCCCCGGGCCTCCACCCTGCGCAACGTGTGCAGCAGCAGCGGTGCTGACACTCCGGTCAGGGGCAGTGAGCCCAGCCAGGGGAACAAGTCCTTCTCCATGCACCGCAGCCATTGCTTGGTATGGGATGCACTCCACCCGGGTGCCTTCGTGGTGTGGAACTCGCGGGCAACGGCCTCGAACGTTGTCGCGTTGCTGGTCGCTTTGGCGAGGTTGTCGGCTTGGCGCTGCTGCACCGGGTCCGTGCCGGATTCCTTGGTTCTACGGGCGTCATCGCGTGCTGTCCGCGCTGCTTTCAGCGTCACGGTCGGGTAGCTGCCAAGTGCAAGGCGCTTCTCCTTGCCGCCCATAGTGAACTTCCAAAACCACCGTTTCGACCCGGACGGGGAGACCTCCAGGTACATCCCTCCGCCATCGGTCAGCCGGCGCTTCGCCTTGTCGGGCGGGCAGGTAGCCTTCCTGCATTCGTGGTCGGTGAGCATGACTGGCCTTCGGGAGTTCCGGGTGGGGAGGCGGGGAACAGGCTCCCAGTTTCGCCCCGGTGTTCCGGTCTGTTCCCCGCATTGTTCCCCGGATCGGACTGCGCTGTCTAGACCTAACCTGACGCGGCCTGACACAGTGTCTGTGCCTAACCCATTGATTTCACGGTGAAGCTGACTGAGCTTGGGGCTGCGTGAAATAACTTCGTGGTCCCGCCGACAGGAATCGAACCTGTATTTGCCGCTTAGGAGGCGGCCGTTCTATCCATTGAACTACGGCGAGGCGGGCCGGATCTTCTCATGCCGGATCATCTCCAGCGCCACGTCCAGATCAGGTCGAGCGAGTTGTCCTGCCCCGATTGCGCGCGCAGTGTGAAGCGCTGGGCGATGCGGTAGATCAGCTGGAAGTTGCCGGTGGTGGCGTTCAGTCCGCGCTCGTAGCCCACGTACCAGCGCCGCGACAGTTGCTTGCCGAGCGAGATCACCGTCTCGCGCACTTCGCCGTCGGTCTGGCGCACGCCGATGTCGTCGAGGCCGATCGCCTTCGTGAGCTGGTCGGTGACGCCGCCGCCTTCGCCGGCCAGCAAGGCCAGCGCCGCGCGTTGCACCAGCGCGGTGTCGGTGCGGCCGAGGCCCTCGCTGGCGCGGCCCATCACCAGCCAGCTGAGCTTGTCGAGCTCGGAGAGCTCCGGCTCCGAGAACAGCCGGATGCGCGGATTCGTCGCCAGGCCGCTGACGGCCACGCCGACGCGCACGTCCAGGTTCGGGCGCGTCGCCTCGATGTCCAGGCGCGGGTTCTCGACCGCGCCGTTGAATGTGATCAGGCCCTTGTCGATCGTCAGCTTCTGGCCATAGGCGGCGTAGGTGCCTTCGGTGGCGCGCACCGTGCCGTTGACGGCGAGTCGCCCGCCGGGCGAGGTGATGCGCAGGTCGCCGCTCAGGCCGGTGTCGATGCCGCGGCCGCGCAGCCGCAGCTGGTCGCCGAGCGCGACGCGCAGATCGAGCGCCACCTCGCGCACCGGGTTCGCGGCGGCTGTGCTGGCCACCACTCCACTCGCCGCATCCGCAGGTGCGGGCGCGCCCTTCGCACGCACGACTTCGACATCGCCGGACAGCGCCGGCGCATCGCTGCGCGTGAAATCGATCAGCCCTTCGTCGACGCCGAAGTTGCCGTCGAACGCGAGCGATTTCGCATCGAGCTGCAACCGGCCGGTGCCGCTCGTGACGATGCGGCGATCGACGCGGCCGAGCAACTGGAACTTGTCGGCCGTGAGCTGCAGCACCGCCTTCGGCGCCTCGCCCAGGCTGGCTTCGCCTTCGAGCTTGACGCTGCCGCCGCCGGCCTTTGCGGTGAAGCGTTCGATGCGAGCGCTCGTGCCTTGCAGGCGGATCGCCACATCGCCTTCGCTGACGCTCACGCCCTGCAGGAAGTTGCGCACGCCGAGTTGGGTGCCGACGACCTCGCCGGTGTACTCGGGGGCGCCGAAGCGGCCATTGATGCCGGCGCTGGCGTGTAACGCGCCGGCCAGCCGCCAGCCCGGTGGCACCCAGGTGCCCCAGGTGCCGAGGTCGGTCACCTGCAGCTCGAGCACGCCCTGGATCGGCGCGTCGGCCGCGGGCCAGGTGGCTTCGCGGCTGGTGCGCACGACGACCGCACCGGCGGCCACGCCGAGTGTCTTGCCGGCCAGCCCCTGTGTGAAGTTCCAGACGCCATCGTCGGCCGCGAGCCCGAGCCGCAGGTCGGTCAGGCCGAGTGCGCGGGTGCCTTGCTCTTCGGTCACGGTGAGGTCGCCGCCGGCGCGTTCGATCACGATGTTGGCGCTGAAGGTCGGCGCCGGGGTTGTGGAGGTACGAAGCTTCAGGTGGGCGCTGACGCTCAAGTCACCGCCCCAGCCGAAATCGGGCTGCGCGCGCGCGAGCAGCGGCGCGACACGCACCGGTTCGACCTCGGCCTCCGCCTCGATCTGTGCGAAGCCGCCGTCGCTCGCGGCCGCGGTCCACGCGATGCGGCTCCAGCGCACCGCACCGCCGAGCGCCTCGGCGCGGCCCGGCTGAACGCTCGCACGCAGCGGGCCGCCGGACCACAGCGCTTCCAGCGCCACGGCCTGCGCGTGCAGCAGCGGCGCCGCGTTCGCGGCCGTCGCCGAGCTGCGCACATCGAGCTGCTGGATCGTGCCTCGCCAACCGGCGAGCGCCGTTCCGGGCACATCCACCAGCCCGCCTTGCACTTGCAGCAACGCCAGGGTGTGCGCCGTGCTCGAAGCGGGCGCGGCCTGCACGCGATCGACCCATGCCGGCGGCCGCGCCTTCGAATCGGCGCGCACCTCGAGCGTGTGCGCGCGGCCGCTTCCCTTGAGCTGAAGTTGCACGCTCTCGAACGAGGGCCCGGCCGCGGCGCCGGCCTGCGCGAATGCGGTCTCCGTCAGGGTCAGCTGCGCATCGACCGGCGCGTTCGCCGACGTGCCGAGCGACCAGCGCCCTTGCGCCTTCTGCACGCTGAACGCGCCGACACGCAGTGCGTTCGCTTCCAGCTCGCCCTGCGTGGTGAGCGCCGGCCAGCGGCCGACGACGTGCGCGCTGGCGTTCAGCGAGCCCGCGAACGCGGTAGCGCTCGCGGCAGGCCGCAGCAGGCGATAGATCGGCGCGAGGCGGGCCAGCGCCGGGCCGGCGATCGTCACGTCCCACACGTCGGCCGCACCGTCGCCGCTGGTGGCGAGCTGGCCGGTCGCGTGCACGCGGTTGCTCTCGGTGACGAGATCGAACGTTGTCGCGACCTGCGCGCCGGCGCCGCTTTGCAGCGTCGCCGATCCGGTCAGCGGCACGCCGGCGAGGGTGCTCGGCTTCAGCGTCAAGGCCGCTTGCCCGCGCAGCGCCGCGAGCATCGCCAGCGGCGCGCGCGCGGTCGCGGAGGCGGGCAGCTGGATGTCGATCTTGCCGCTCGCGTTGAGGCGATTCACCTGATTGCGCCAGGGCGAGTCGTCACGCCCGGGCCACCACAGCCCGGGGTCGAAATCCTTCAGCGCGGCATCGAGCTTGACGGCCCACGGCGCGTCGCGCGCGGTGTGCGTGACGAGGCCGGAGAGCTGCGCGCGCGCCTCGCCGGCAAGCGCTTGCAAGTCGCGCAGCTCGATGCGCGCGGTGTCGGCGTTGACGCTGAGCGTTGCATCGAGCTTGAGTTGTACCGCGCGTGCGGCCTTGATGCCATCGACCTGGCCCGTGAGCTCGGCCTTGGCCCTCACGGCGGCGGCACCGGCGAGCGCGAGCGGGCCGCTGAGCCGCATCGACGGCGCGCGGGCGTCGAGCAGCGCAGGCCGCACGTCGGCGAGCTGTGCGTCCAGCGACCACTCGGCGGGCGACCAGCGGCCCTGACCGGTGATGCGGCCGGCGGCTTGTCGCGGCGTGCCGAGCTCGGCGCTGAGTTGCTGCACGGTCAACGCGTTCGGCTGATCCGGCCGGCCGGTGAGTTCGAGGGCGAGGCGGTGCAGCGGCAGCTTGCCTTCGTTCCATCGGCCGGGCAGAGCGTTGCTCAGATCGAACGTTAGTTTGGCGGGCTCGTCGGCGGCGGTGCTGATCGCCACGGCACGGCCGGTGATCGCGGTCGCCGGCGCGGCGCTGCTGAAGGCCGACAGGTCGAGCGCGGTGGTGGCCGCCTGCAGCTCGCCGAGCGGCCAGGCGGCGAACGGCCGCAGCGCGGCGCGCGCGTCGAGCGCCTGCGCCTGTCCGTCGCGTGCCGCGGCGGCGCGCAGCGTGGCTTGCAGCATCGGTTCGGCGAGCGGGCCGGCGAGGGTGGCGCTCGCGCTCCACGGTGGCGAGCTGTCGGCAGCCTGCTGCGCGAGTTGCAGCGTCGCGTTCAGCGCCATCGGCGCGGTGCTGGCGATGCGTGCATCGCCATTCGCCTGCAGTCGATCCCAGCTCAGCGCGAGGCCGTCGATGCGGTGCTCGGCGCCGCCGTTCGCGCCGGCATGCACATGGGCGCGCAGCCCGCGGATCGGTTGCGCGCCGAGCGCGGCGGCGTGCAGCTCGCCGATGTGTAGCGCGTGCAGATCGAGTTCGATCGGCAGGCTCAGGTCGGCCGGCGGTTTCAGCGGCTCGCGCCTGGCCGCGCCGAGCGCGAGGTCGACGCGCGCGATCTCCAGCGTGGCGATGTCGATGCGCAGCCAGCGCGGCGACGCGGCGCGCTCGATCGCGAGGCCTTTCCAGGCGAGGCCGGTCAGCGTCAGCGTGTCGCTTGCGCCCGGCAACTTCACGATCACCTGCTTCGCATTGAAGTCACCGAGCAACCGCCCGCTCGGCGACTCGACCTGCACGCCGGGCAGCAGGCTCAGCAGCCAGGCGCTGCCGCGCTCGCTGCGCACGCTCCACCACACGCTTGCGGTGGACGCGGCCAACAGCAGCGCGATCGCCGCTGCGGCCCAGCCGAGGGCACGGCGTGTGCGCATCAGAACGCGATCCCGACGCTGAGGTGGGTGCGGAACTGCTTCGTCTGCTGGCCGTAGGCGAGGTCGACACGCAACGGGCCGACCGGGCTGCGCCAGCGCAGGCCGACGCCGTAGCCATAGGCCGGGCGGATTTCGTTGAACTTGTCCGCGGCGTTGCCGGCATCGATGAACGCCGCCCACCAATAAGCCGGGTAGCGCTTCGAGATCGGCCGCGCAACCTCGATGCTGGTGGTGAACAGGCTGCGCCCGCTGATCGTCACGCCGTCGATGGTGGGCCCGAGCGTGCGGTAGGCGTAGCCGCGCACCGAGTCGTCGCCGCCGGCGCGAAACAGCAGCGTGTCGGGGATGCCGATGACATCGTGCGTGAACACCTGGCCGGCCTCGACACGCGCGGTGCCGTACCAGGCGTCGCCGAACGGCTGGTACCAGGTGAATCGTGCGTAAGCGCGGCCGAACGGGCCGCGTGCGCTCTCGAGCGGATCGCCCAGCACCGAGCGGGTGCCCTTCGCATAGCCCAGCGCGGCCTGCAGCGACGTGGTGAGTCCGTAGGTGGGCAGCAGCACGTTGTCGATGTCGCGGTAGACCCAGTGGTAGTTGAGCGATGCGGCATCGGCCTGGCTGGTCAGCGTGGCGCTGTCGACTCGTGCATGCGCGAACTCGCCGAAGTACAGGCGCTCGATGCGCGGCGTGTCCTGCGTGCGGCCGAGGCGCGCGTTCCAGCTCAGCAGCACCTGGTCGTCGGCGCGCAGCCTTGTTGCGCTGCCCGAGACCAGGTTGCGGTAGAGGTTGTCGAGCGGATGCGACGTGAGTTCGCCCTCCCACATCTGCTGATCCGGCCCGACCGAGACCTTGTTGTGCGCGACCCAGCGGCTGCCGAACAGGCGCCGGTTGGTGTACTCCACCGACACCCGCGGCCCGGTGTTCGCGCTGTAGCCGATGCCGGTCGTGGCCTGGTTCAGCGGCAGCTCCCGGACGCGCACGATCACCGGTGCCGCCGCGGCCGTAGCGGGGTCGGCATCGAGCTCGACCGATGCGCCTTCGAACAGCCCGACCTTCTGGATGCGCTCCTGGAAGTCGAGCAACACCTTCTCGCGGTACGCATCGCCGGTGCCGAAATTGGCGAGCCGGCGCACCGTGTCGTCGTCGTAGCGCTCCAGCCCTTCGATGCGCAGCGCGCCGAGGCGGTAGAGCGGGCCGCTGTCGATCACGAGCTCGAGCTCGACGCGATTGCCCACCGCGTCGACGCGCGCTTTCGTGCTTTGCCAGCTCGCCGCGGCATAGCCATCGGCGCGCAGGCGGGCGAGGGTGAGGTTCTTCGCGTCGGTCCAGGCGCCTTGACGAAAGGCCTCGCCCACGGGCAGCGGCCAGCGGCTGCGCAGGCTGTCGAGCTCGCGCGCGCCATCGCCGGTTTGCAGCTCGCCGACGGCGTCGAGCGTGAGCGCGCCGACGATCGCGCGCGGGCCCGGTTCGACGATCACGCGCACCAGCGGCAGGTCGGCCTCGAGGGTTGCGGGCGGCACCGTCACGGTCGGGTTGAAGTAGCCCTCGGTCTCCAGCAGCTCGCGCGCTTGCGCGGGCGCGGCGCGCATCAGGCGTTCGAGCTCGGGGCCGTTGATGCCTTCGGTGGCCGGCGCGCTCTGGAAACGCGCGAGGTCGAGGTAGTCGGTCAGCAGCTTGCGCAGCGGCTCGGGTGCTTGCACGTCGAGCCGGTATTCGGCACGCTGCGTCGTTGCGGCGGCGTCGGGCGATTTGGCACCGAACGGCAGGTTCGCGCAGCCGCTCATGATCGCCGCCGTCATCATCACGACGACCGGGCGCCACACCGTCATTTGCTCAACAAGCGCATGGCCCCTTCCAGCCCGGCGAGCGTGAGCGGGAACATGCGCTGGTTCATCAACTGCTGGACCACCGCGATGCTTTGCCGATAGCCCCACACGCCTTGCGGCTCGGGGTTGATCCAGGCGAACTTCGGGAACGCCTGCGTCAGGCGCGCGAGCCATTCGGCGCCCGGCTCCTCGTTGTTGTATTCGACGCTGCCGCCGGCTTGCAGGATTTCGTAGGGGCTCATCGTCGCGTCGCCGACGAAGATCAGCTTGTAGTCCTTGTTGTACTTGCGGATGATGTCCCAGGTGCTGAACTTCTCGCTGTAGCGGCGCCGGTTGTTCTTCCACATGAAGTCGTAGACGCAGTTGTGGAAGTAATAGAACTCCAGGTGCTTGAACTCGCTCTTCGCGGCCGAGAAAATTTCTTCGACGCGGTGAATGTGCTCGTCCATCGTGCCGCCCACGTCCATCAGCAGCAGCACCTTCACCTTGTTGTGGCGCTCGGGCACCATCTTGATGTCGAGCCAGCCGGCGTTCGCGGCGGTGCAGCGGATGGTGTCGTCGAGGTCGAGCTCTTCTTCCGAGCCCTCGCGCGCAAAACGACGCAAGCGGCGCAAGGCGACCTTGATGTTGCGCGTGCCCAGTTCGAGCGAGTCGTCGTAGTCCTTGAACTGGCGCTGATCCCACACTTTCACCGCACTCTTGTTGCGCGACTTGTCTTGTCCGATCCTGATGCCCTGCGGGTTGTAGCCGTAGGCGCCGAACGGGCTGGTGCCGCCGGTGCCGATCATCTTGTTGCCGCCTTCGTGGCGCTCCTTCTGTTCCTCGAAGCGCTTCTTGAGCGTCTCCATCAACTCGTCCCAACCCATCTTCTCGATCGCGGCCTTGTCTTCGGCGCTCAGTTCGAGTTCGAGCTTCTTCTGCAGCCAGTCGAGCGGTACTTCCTGGGTGAAGTCGGTCAGCATCTCGACGCCCTTGAAGTAGGCGGCGAAGGCGCGGTCGAACTTGTCGAAGTGGGCCTCGTCCTTCACCAGCGAGGTGCGTGCGAGGTAGTAGAACTCGTCGACAGTGTTGTCGATCACGCCGGCCTGGATGGCCTCCAGCAGCATCAGGTATTCCTTGACCGAAACCTTCAGTTTGGCCGCGCGCAGGGTGAAGAAGAAGTTGATCAGCATGGCCCGGGCCGGGCGCTGTCGCGCGCGGGTGAGTGTGGTGGCGTTTACGCCTGCTATTGTGGCCGCTGCGCCGGCCCCGCGCGCGTTCTCTGTGCAACACGCTGTGGCCGGCGGGGCGTTGTCAAAGCCCGCGGCCGGTGGGCACGGCCGTGTGGCGCTATCCCCCGAAGGGGGCGTTCGCGCAGCGTCGCGGCAGCCGGCATACTCGCACCGGTCAGTGGACCTGAGTGGCCGGCATCGCGCCGCTATCCCGTGAACGACATCCAGACTGTTCTGTTGCTGATCGCCTTGCAGCAAGTGCTGTGCGCCCTCGCGTGGTGGGTCGGCGGCTGGCACCTGGGCTTGCCCAGGCGCGTCGCGGCGCACTGGATGGTGGCGGCGCTGGCCACCGCCGTCGGCCTGGCGCTGGTGCTGCAGCGCGGTCGCTGGCCGGCCTGGCTGACGCTCGAGGTCGCGAACCTCGCGGTCATGTTCGGCTTCGTCGCGATGCGGCGCGGTGTGCAGGTCTTCCTGCGCATCGCCATCACGGATCGCGAGCACGCGCTGGTGCTGGGGCTGGACGCGCTGCTGCTGCTCGGGCTGTTGGTGGCGCCGGGTTGGGGCGCGGCGGCGGTCATCGGCGCGTCCGTGCCGATCGCCTGGACGCTGCTGCGCGCGGCGATGGAAAGCCATCGCGCCTTGTGGGCCGAAGGGGCGATCGCTACCGCGCGCGCAGTGGCGGCGCCGCTCGGCTTGCTCGGGGGGCTGTTTGCACTGCGTGCAGTGGCCGGCATGCTGGCGCCCGACATCGCGGCGCGGCCGCTGCACGAGGGCAACGCGTTCAACACCAGCGCGGCGCTGGCGTTCATGCTCGTCGGGCTGATGATCAACCTGGTGCTGGCGCTGATGGTCGTCGGCCGGCTTGTGAGCCGCCTGCGGCAGTTGTCCGACCGCGACGCGCTGACCGGCCTGCTGAACCGCCGCGCCCTCGCGCCGCTGCTGCAGCGCGAGGCCGGCAGGCTGCGCCGCTATGGCGAGAGCTACGCACTGCTGATGGTCGACGTGGACCACTTCAAGTCGATCAACGACGACCACGGCCACGCCGCCGGCGATCGCGCGCTGGTGCAGCTCTCCGAGGTGCTGCGCCAGGCCGCGCGCGAGGTCGATCACGTGGCGCGGCTCGGCGGCGAGGAGTTCTGCCTGCTGCTGCCGCACACCGACCTGGCCGGTGCGACCCACCTCGCGCAGCGCGTGCACGAGGCGGTGCGCCGCGAGACGTGGAGCGAGTTCGGGCGCGGCATCACGGTCAGCGTGGGGGTGGCGGTTGCGCTGTCTGCCGACGAGCCGCCGCAGGCCGTGCTCGAGCGTGCCGACCAGGCGCTGTATCGCGCCAAGCACGCGGGCCGCGACCGCGTCGTCTTGGCCGACCCTCCGGTCGGGTTCGGCCTGCGCACTTCCTAGTGTGAACAGGCCCTGGCCGGGCGTCAGCCGCGTCGCAGGTCGTGGCTGCGCAGCCACGCGAAGAACTCGCCGTACCAGAGCTTCGAGTTGCGTGGCTTCAGGATCCAATGGTTCTCGTCGGGGAACCACATCAAGCGTGCGTCCACGCCCTTGGCCTTGAGGGTGTTGTAGTACGCCAGACCCTGTTGATCGGGCACGCGGTAGTCGAGCGCGCCGTGGATCACGAGCGTGGGCGTCTTCATCGCGCCGACGAAGCTGCTCGGGCTCTGCGCGTTGATCAGGGCCGGGTCTTCCCAGTACCAGGCGCCGAGTTCCTTGGCGTGCCAGGTGTAGGCGTCGTCGCTGAACATCGCGGTCCAGTCGAAGCAGCCGGCGTGGCAGATGTAGGCCTGGTAGCGGCCCGGCTTCACGTGGCCGTTCATCCACGCCACCATGTAGCCGCCGTAGCTGCCGCCGGCGGCGAAGACGCGTTTGCGGTCGGCCCAGGGGTGCTTCAGCAGCCAGTCGGTGCCGGCCTCCACATCCTGCAGTTCGAGCGCGCCCCAGCGGTGCGTGATGCTGTCGAGGAACGCATCGCCAAAGCCGCTGGAGCCGTGGTAGTTCACGCACGCGACGACGTAGCCTTGCGCTGCGAAGACCTGCGTGTTCCAGCGGTAGTGGAAGGTGTCGCCAGCTGCCGCGTGCGGGCCGCCGTGGATGCTGTGCAGCAGCGGGTACTTCTTCTTCGGATTGAAGCGCGGCGGGTAGGTCAACCACATCTGCACGGGCTCGCCCCCGGCGCCCTTGACCGTGGCTTCTTCGCACGCACCGAGGCGCAGCCCAGCCAGCAGCGCATCGTTGAAGCGTTCGAGGCGCTGCGGCGCCTGGCCGTCGCGCACCGCGTGCACGCGCACCGGGTGCATCAATGAATCGGCCGCGGTCAGCAGCACGTCGGCCTGCACATCGAAACCCTGCACCCAGCCGCCTTGCATCGCGATGCTCGCGCTGCGGCTCGCGATCGCGTAACGGTAGACGTGATGGCGGCCGCGATCTTCGGCCGCGAGGTAGATCGCGCCGGCATCCTGCGACCAGCGCAGGGGGCCGCTCACATCGTGATCCCAGCTCGCGCTCAGCAGTTGCCATTTGGGCGCGCTGCCGCGCTTGAGCAGTGCCAGGTGGCCGGGCGCCGTGTGGCGCTTGCCGGTGTGCGCGGCACTGAATGCGATCTGGCCGCCGTCGGGGCTGTAGCGTGGCGCGCCGAAATCCCAGGCCGGGTCGGCGGTGAGCGCTTCGAACTTGCCCGCGCGCAGGTTCATCTCGACCAGCGCGTTGCGGTTGTCGATGCGCTTGACCGGTTGCGGGTCGAAGGCGAACACCAGGTGACGGCCGTCGGGCGAGATGTCGAAGCCGTCGGCACTCGGCTCGGCGCGCGGCAACTCGTAAGCCGTGCCCTCGAACAGATCGGTGACGCGCCCGCTGGCCAGGTCGAGCAGGTGCAGGTGCGGCACGCGGCCCATCGGCAGGTGGTGGTCCCAGAAGCGGTACTGCGCCTCGCTCGTGACGTAGCCGGTGGCCTTGCGCTCGTTGAACTCCTTCAGCCGCTTCGCCTGTGCCTTCGTGCCCTTGAGCTCGGGCCAGACCCAGGCGATGAAGACGATGCGCTTGCCGCCCGGCAGCCATTTGAAACCCTCGATGCCGGGTGCGAAAGTGCTGACGCGGCGCGCCTCGCCGCCATCGGGCGCGATCAGATAGAGCTGCGGCGTTTCGTCTTTCTTGCCCTGCTGCTCGCGCTTCGCGACGAACGCGATCTGCGTGCCATCCGGCGACCAGGCGGGCTGGCCGTCTTTCTCGCCGCAGTGCGTCAACGGGCGCGGTTCGCCGCCGAAGGTCGAGAGCAGCCAGAGCCGGCTGTTCGCCTTGTTCTCGTCCATCGAGTGCGTGGCGACCGAGCACACCGCCTGCGCACCATCGGGCGACAGTGCCACGGCGCCGACGCGCTCGAACTTCCAGAGGTCGTCGACGGTGATGGGTGACATCGTCATGCCTTGCGCGAACTACACCCGCGGTGCACTCGGTGCCTGGCAACCCGCGGCCTGACCCAGCCCCTTGAGGTAGGCACGGCGGATCGTGCCGGCCGCGATCGCAGCGGCCACCTCGCGCGAGTAGCGCTCGGCGCCGCTGAGCTTGCGCACCCAGCCGCGGAACGGGATCACGCTCTCGGCCGCACCCTTCAGCGCGTTGCCGGCGGCGTCGCTGACGGCGTTGCTGCCACGGTCGATCAGGCTCGGGTTGCTCTCGGTGGCAGGCGTGTCGAGGTCCGCGCCGAGCGCGGCGTCGAGCGAGCGCACGTCGCTCGCCAGCGCCGGGCAGCCCCGGTCCGCGGGCAGCGCGTAAGGCGCCTTCTGCGCCGCGGCGAGCACCGGTGGAATGTCGGCGCGCACCAGGTTCAGGTCGCTGAGCGGCGTGGTCGCGGCCTGCGTGATCTGCGCGTTGGTCTTGGCCTGCAGGTCGGGGCCGTTCGACGACGAGTTGGTGCTGCACGCGGCCAGCAAGGCCATCACGAGCAGGGTCAGGGCAGGGGTCTTGTTCATCAGGTCGTTCTGAGGTCGTTCAACAGGTGCGCGGTTTGGCCAGCTGCCATTGCAGGTGGGCTTTCACGGTCGGCCACTCGGCCTGGGTGATGCTGTAGACGGCGGTGTCGCGCAGCGTGCCGTTGCCGGCGCGCTGGTGGTTGCGCAGGATGCCGTCGAGTTTGGCGCCGAGGCGCTCGATCGCGCGCCGGCTCTGCTGATTGAAGAAGTGGGTGCGGAATTCGACCGCGATGCAATCCAGCGCCTCGAACGCGTGGCCCAGCAGCAGCAGCTTGCATTCGGTGTTGAACGGGCTGCGCTGCATCCGCGCGGCGGTCCAGGTGGAGCCGATCTCGACACGCTTGTGTGTCGCATCGACGTTCATGTAGGTCGTCATGCCCGCGACACGGCCCTGCGCGTCGAAGCTGGTGAACGGCAGCATCGTGCCCCGGGCCTGCAGATCGAGCCGCCGCGCGATCTCGGCGGCCATGCCGTCGGGGCTGGGGATCGCGGTGTACCAGAGCTTCCAGAGCTCGCCATCCTGCGCTGCTGCGACGAGGCCATCGTGGTGGTCGGCCGACAGCGGCTTCAGCGCGCAGTGCGTGCCCTGCAACGAGACGGGCGCCAACCAGCTCATCTATTGTTCCGCTGCATGAACACCAGCTTCTCGAACAGCGACACGTCCTGCTCGTTCTTCAGCAGCGCGCCGACCAGCGGCGGCACCGCGACCTTCTCGTCCTTGCTCTGCAGCACATCGAGCGGAATGTCCTCGGCCAGCAGCAGCTTGAGCCAGTCGAGCAGTTCGCTGGTCGAGGGCTTCTTCTTCAGCCCCGGCAGGTTGCGCACGTCGTAGAAGTTCTTCAGCGCTGCCGCCAGCAGATCCTTCTTCAGGTTCGGGAAGTGCACGCCCACGATGCTCTTCATCGTCTCGGCATCCGGGAACTTGATGTAGTGGAAGAAGCAGCGGCGCAGGAAGGCGTCCGGCAGCTCCTTCTCGTTGTTCGAGGTGATGAACAC
>CAXTSS010000039.1:0-21184 GCA_964247075.1 uncultured Rhizobacter sp.
TGGCCCATGACAACGAGATGCTGGCCGAGTCGCTACGAATCGCACACGAAGCCTCCGAGGCCGCGAGCATGTCCAAGACACGCTTCTTCGCCGCCGCCAGCCACGACCTTCGGCAGCCGCTGCATGCGCTCGCGATCAACGCGACGACGCTGGAGTTGCTCGCGCAACGCCAATCCGACCCGCTGATCAAGGAGCTCAGCCACGGCATCAACCGCGCGCTGAGCCAGAGCAATGGCCTGCTCGACAGCCTGTTGGACATCTCCAATCTCGACGCCAATGCGGTCAAGCCGCAACTTCAGAGCGTCGATCTGGCCGCGCTGCTCCACAGCGTGCGTGACGAGTTCGCGGCGCTCGCGGCCCAGAAGGGGCTGGAACTCAAACTTGTCCTGCCCACGCACGCCTGCGTCGCGCGCACCGATCCCGATCTCACGCGGCGAATTCTGAACAACCTGGTCGGCAACGCGTTGAAATTCACCCACGCTGGGAGCGTCTCGCTAAGCACGAAGCGCTGCGTTTCAGGCGAAGGCATCACGAAGGTCGAACTGGTCGTCGCCGACACCGGGCCGGGCATCCCGGAGAGCGAGCAGGAGCGCGTGTTCGAGGAGTTCTACCAGATCGGCAACACCTCGCGCGACCGCAGCAAGGGCCTCGGGCTTGGGCTCTCGATCGTGAAGCGCACGGCGGCGCTGCTGGGCGCGCCACTGCGCCTGGACAGCCCGCCCGGGCGGGGCACGCGCATCGCGCTGCGCTTCGAGCAGGCCGAATCGGAGCCGGGGCTCGAAGCGGAGCATGGCGAGACCGATCAGGTCGTTGCCGGCATGCTCGCAGGCGTGCGGGTTCTGTTGGTCGATGACGAGACGGAGATCCTGCGGTCGATGCAAACGCTGCTCGCGCAGCTGGGGTGCGTGACCCGCAGCGCGTCGGGCGGCGCCCAGGCCTTGGCGGTGCTGGACGATGGCTTCGCACCGCAGCTGCTGCTGGTCGACCACCGGCTGCGCGGCGAAAGCGGCACCGAGGTGATCGCACTCGTTTGCGCGGCCCTGGGCCCGGTGCCGGCCATCCTCGTCACCGGTGACACCGAACCCGCCACGATGCGGCTGGCGCGCGCTGCCGGGCACCGCATGATCCACAAACCGGTCAGCGGTCAGGTGCTGGCGCGCGCACTGCGCGATGCGATCGGCCAAGGTTGACCCGATAGGCGCAAGGTCTGCGGCTTCGGCGAGCAACGCGCGCGATCGAATGCGACAGTAAGCTCCCAGCGGCACTCGTCGCTGCGACCCAGGGTCAGGCAGGCGAACCCGTCACCTGGCACCCAGTCCAGCACCTTGACCTTGCAATACAGGCGCGTACTCGGATCGCCCGGGTCGCGAAAGCACCAGTGGTCGGTTTCCGCGAACAGTTCAGGGACAGAGTTCGCGAACGGCCACGGCGCGTACAAGCCGGAGCTGTGAACCGAGTGCAGCGTGACCTTCCGCTTCCGCGCAAGGTCGCTGACCGTGATGCGCGCGATACACGACAGGTGCTCGTCGCCCGAGAGGAAGACAAGGTCGGAGCGGCCGGTGCGCCACACCGCCGCCAACAATGCGTTCAGCGAGCCGGGGTAACCGTCCCAGGCGTCCGAATGCAACGCGGAACGCGCATGGCGCGCGCTGAGCCGGCGGCGCGGCAGCAGCATCGAAGGCGAGACCACGAAGGCGGGGCGGCCGCGCGTCTGCGTCAGCCAAGCGGTCAGTATCACGGCTTGCCGGGCCGACATGATCCGTGGCACCTCTGGATCGAGCAACGCCTTGCGCGCTTGCCGCTCGGTCCGGGTATCGGCCAGAAAGAATTCGATGCCACGGTGCGAGAGGCGCTTCCACGCTCTCATCAACGATCCGCCAGGAGGCCGGTTGCGCTGGTAGCGTCCATACGACTCCAGGCCCGCTTTTCGAAGTTCGTCGTTGGCCGGGTCTGCCGCTCGTGGCTCCCAGTTGTCGCGAATCTCATGGTCATCGAGCAGCATGAACGTGCGCACGCGCCCGAGCACCGATTGCGCGCCGACGCTGCCGAGCCAGTTCTGGTAGGGCACGCGCAACCAGTCCTCGTCCAGGCGCGCACCGTTGCGGGCATGCAGGCTCGGCCGCGCCCGCGGATCGAACAGGCCGGCCGTGGCATCGGCGTAGATCTGGTCGCCGCAGAGCACCAGCAGGCTCGGCCGCGTCGAGGCGTCTTTCGATTCCAGGCGGGCGGAGAGGCGAAGCATCGAGGCGTCCGCCGGGCCCGGCGCCTTGCCGAACTCCTGCGGCGTGCCATCGAGCAAGCCCGCCGGGTACTGGCAACTCGCGAGCGCGAATGTCATCGGCACAGGGGGCTGCGCTGGCGAGGACTCGGCGCCGTCGACGGGGGCCTCGTCAAGCTCTATACGGAGGAGACCGCGGCGCAGCCACGCCGCCGACAGCGGCCGCTCGAACAGGTCCGACAGCGCGTTCAACTCGCTCCGCCAATCCGCGCCGTCGTTGTAGTCGTCCGCTGCGGCCAGGTTCGAAGCCGTGCCGGTGTCGATCTTTCGAAACAGCAGAATCGCGAGCAGCAACGGACCGCCGGCATTGATCGCAGACCATTCCTGAGCGCTGAAGCGTTCGGTGAAGGGCGAGAACAGCGTCGAGGGCGGCGAGCGGTAGTGGCGCCCCCGAAACTTCCGGCGCTTGTCCGGATCCTCATAGATCTCGCGCAGGTTCTCCCGTGGGCTGAGCCGGCCCGAGCCGGTCTCGGTGACCGGCATCAGGACCAGCTTCTTCGGCAGCCCTCGCCCGCCCTCGCTGCCGACATGAAGGCACACCTTGCCCGATTCGATCCAGACGCGCACGCCGAGAGACGGCGTGGTGGCTTCCAGCGGATACGTGAGCACAACCGGGGTTGGCATCATCTGGGCTCCTCTCAAGGCCGCTGCAAGAACTTGCCGATCTCGTCGAACATTTCCCGCGTCGATGTGCGCTTGCCGATCAAGGCATCCTGATGCCCGAGCGAATCGTCGCTCAGAATCTTCGATTCGAGCGTCCCGCCCACGCCGAGGTTGGGCTTCAGGACTTGATCGAACATCAGCTTCGTTCCCCAATCGGCCAGCCCGTTGCTTTTCGAGTGCAGGCTCAACATCGGAAACGTCAGGCGCTCTTGCAGACGCGCGGGCTCGACGAACCGGTTGCAACCGTGGCTGTCGGTGATCATCCGGTAGCGCGCGAAGTACATCACTTGCGACACGGTCTCGACGCTGAAGGGACCGAAGAAGTCGTCGATACACGCCAGTGTCGCGTCGCTCATGTGCGCGAGGTTGAAGACACGGCCGAACAAGGCATCGATGCGGTGCCGGGTACCGACCCACGGCAGGTACTTGCCCGGCGGCCACCACGGGTTCTCGCGCGCGAACTCGCCCTCCGGATACGGCAGCGCCGCGAACAGGCGATCCAGCAACTCACCGACCAGGCCGGTGCCGGGACGAAATTCGTACTGCCCGCCGACGATGAACTGCTTGACGTAACGCATCAGGTACGAGCGTGCGACGTTCGCGGGCGTCAGCAGCAGCGCTGGCCCGACCTGCGACATCGCCAGACGCCGGATGCGATTGCGCTTCCAGAGCGCATTGCGCAACTCAGGATACTGACCCAGCGGGGGCAGTTGGGCATCGTCGTTGCCCAACAGCCCCATGAACAGCATCGCCACGCCCATGCAGTGCGCGACGATGTCAACCTGCTCGTGACCCGTGGTTCGGCAGACATAGTCCACGGCCAGCGGGATGTCCTCGCAGCCCATGTCCTCGAACGTCCAGTCGTCGGTGGAGGTGGGCATGCCGCAGCTCGATCGCATGTCCAGCACCCACACGTCGCGTCGATACGTCTGGGTCATGAAACGCATCAGACCGGGCTCCAGCGTCGGGTGCGCGAACGTCGTACCGCCGGCGCTGTAGCCATGAATCATCAGAATCGGCGGCCGGTCGCTGTCAACATCGTTCGGGCAGTAGCGGGTCAGGCGAATGTGCACCGGCATGCCGTTGGATTTGGTCGCCACGGACAGTTCGATGACGCAGGGCGGCGGCGCATCGGGCACGAAGCCCGGAAGGCGCTGCGGTTCACGTGCAGCCGGCGCATCCGGCTTGCGAAAGCTCCACAAATGACCATCGATCAGGATGCGCGCCACATACGCCACGAACGCCGCCATGTCGGCCAACGCCGTGGCCTGATCCTGCTGGCCGACGATGCGCAGCAGCGGCACGGATTGCTGCGCCAGAAACGGCAATTGCAGCGACAGAACCGGCCTGGCGCCGCGCCTCAGGCCCGGGCACTGCGTCAGTGTCATTTCCATCAACTGCGTCAGCGGCGAGGCGGCGCGTCCGTAGGCCAGGCGCTTGAATCCTGCCAACTTTGATCCGATGGGTATCAGCCCGACGGGCAGCGGCGACGCGGTCTCTTGGGCCTGCTCGACCACCGAGGCGACGGTAAATTCGTAGCCCAGATGGCGCGCCGCGCCCTGGTGACTGGCGAGCGCGAACAGTTCGCTCAACGAGAAGCCGAAGCTGAAAAGAGATTTGCCCTGTCGATAGTTTTCGAGGAAACGCTGGACGCCATCCCGCACGCCGCGATTGGGCAGCCAGTCCCGGATAGCCCCGAAGATGCGCTGCCCGCGGCAACTCGGCTCGCGTTGAAAGAGTCTCAACGTGCCACCGACGCGGGCGATGGCGAGTGCTTCCTCGTCGGTGGGATCGGAGCGGGTGCGCTCCGGCTCACGCGCGAACACGCGCAGTGTGCTGCGCTCCGCATCGAACACCAGTTCGCGCGCAGCCGCAGGCTGCATCAGATCGCGCAGCGGCGTCGGCTTCGAGTACAGCGTGAGTTCGAGCCAGCGTGTCTCGCCATCGACGAACATGGCATGGCCGCTCATGCGCTCGACGAGTTCGATCCGGGTCGGCTGCACCGGCGGCGGGTCGGGCACGACACGAAGTGCGGGGCGCGTACCGAGTTTGCCGGAATGCGGTTGCGGCTCGCCGAGGCTCCAGTGGACAGCGTCTCGCAGCGTGATCGCCGCACGGCGGGCCAGCACCGCGATCGTCAGCGCCGGGTTGACCCCGAGCGAGGTCGGGATGATCGAGCCGTCGAGCACCACCAGGCCCGCGTGCAGCTTGCGTCGCATCAGATTCACGTCGCTCGCATCGAACACGCAACCGATGTCGCTGACCACGCCGCTGCGGGCGTCCTCGCCCATCGGGCAGCCTCCCAACGGATGAACGGTGACCAGCGTGCCCTTGGGCACGTCCAGGCTGCGTTGCAGGCTATCTGGCAGCAGTTGCCACAACGGGTTGGGCAACACGTGCCCGCCGGCCGGGTTGGCGGCGACGATCGTCTCCAATCGGGCATGCTGCTGGGGCCAGCGTGGATCGTCTTTGAGTTGCGGCCAGTCGATGCGCAGTGCGCCGTCGCCCTCGGCATCTCCACCGGCGTCGCCGACGAGGTGCAGTCGGCCGTCCGAGCCGTCGTGGCCGATCATCGCCACGGGCAGTGAATGCGTGTACGTCGTCGCCGCCACGGCGCAGGGGTCGGGATCGCATGCGCGGTGGACTTCGCGGTCGGGCCTTGTCAATCCATGCAGAACGTCGCCGGTGGCGAACAACTCCGCGAAGGCCTGCTGCAAGGGCCCGGGCACGCCCAGATCCTGAACCACGAAGCCATCGGTGGCGCGGCGCAGGTCGAGCATCGCGGTGATGGTGGGGCCGACCTGGCGCCGTGCGGGTGGCGAGTCTTCATCCGCCACGGCGTTGACGTGCTCCCGCTGCGCCTGCACCGAGGCAATCAGGTCGCCATTGGTCGAAAAGCGTTGCCCGAGCAGCGAAGAGAACATCAGCTCCGAGCCTTGCGAGCGCAGCAGGATTTCGGTCGACCCGAGCGTGCCCGCGGCCAGGATCACGCGCTTGGAGCGCAGCCGGAACGGCGTGCCCTGGCGCGCCCGCAACTGATCGTCGGTGTGCTGGATCACCACGACCCAGCCGGCGTCGCCGCGCAACTTCTCGAGACGCAGCACGGTCGCGCCGGTGTACAGGTTCACGCCCTCGGTCGCGCAGGCCTGGGCCAGCAGGCCGACATCGAGCGAGATCTTCGCGCCGTGGTTGCAGCCGGTCGCGCAGTCGCCGCAGGCCACGCACTTCTTCAATGGCACGCCGGCCACGGACTCCCGGTTGTCGTGCAACGCCACGGTGATCGGAACCTCGGTCGCCGTCTTGCGATCCAGCCGCATCAGCGCCTGCGTCTTGCCGAGTTCGGCGAAGGACGTGCGCTTGACCGTGTTCGGCTCTTCCTTCGGGCCCGCACCCAGCCAATCGCGCACGGTGTCGAAATGCTGCTGCAACGTGGTGTCTTTACGCACGGCGTCGGGCCAGGGCGCTAACTGCATGACCTCGGACGACGGCTCGAGCATCACCCCCGCATTGATCAACGAGCCGCCACCGACACCGCTCGCGACGATGGCCATCACGTCGCCGCCGACCCGAACGTCGAACAAACCGGTGCGCACGCCGCGCGGCGTGTTCTGGTGCGGCGTGCTGAAGCGCACATGGCCGGGTAGATCGGCGAGCCGCGAAGGAAACGCGCCACGCAGGTAC
Organism: uncultured Rhizobacter sp.; assembly: GCA_964247075.1. Taxonomy (GTDB): domain Bacteria; phylum Pseudomonadota; class Gammaproteobacteria; order Burkholderiales; family Burkholderiaceae_C; genus LMDS01. Next base: position 6,623 of record CAXTSS010000039.1, read on the forward strand.
TCGGAGCCGCGCTCAAGGATGCAGATCGACAGCGGCCGATCGTTCGGCACCTGCCCGACCCGGCATCCGGCCAACTCGCGCGCCGCCACTGCGGCGCCGTAGCCGCTGCCGACGATGACGAGATCGACATCCGTCTCGTCGACACCCACCGGCCGCGATTCGGCGTCGATATGACGAAACCGCGCTACCAGCGATTCGAGCCCTTGGTGATGCCATGCGGTCGTTTTCACGGATTCGCTTTCACAGTCGGCGACAGGCGACGAGTCTGGCGCGCCCGACGGCGTGGGCATCCTCCCGGTTGATGATGCAACCCGCCGCCGCGCGTCGAACGAGATGAGCACAATGAAGGCGCGCGAACTCGTCGCCCGCGACGAGTGACAGAATGGCTGCTCTCGCCCGCGATGGAAAGACCGTCTTGAGCCCCACGCCCGCCCTCTCGATGCCGACGCTCGGCCACTTGCGCTGCGTCTGGGACGCCGCGGCCACGCTCGGCGAAGGCACCTGCTGGTCGCCGCGCACGCAGTCGCTCTGGTGGGTCGATATTCTCGAGCACCGCCTGTACCGATACGACACGACCAACGGCGCTCGTGCGCAGTGGCAGTTCGATGAAGAGATCTCCGCCGTCGCCGAACGCGCGCACGCGCCGGGCCTGATCGTGACGCTGCGCCGCGGCTACGCGCTGTTCGATCCCGACACGCCCGGCGCCGTGCCGCGCACCCTGTATCAGCCCCCGGAAGAACCCACCGGCAACCGCTTCAACGACGGCAAGTGCGACCGCGCCGGCCGCTTCTGGGGCGGCACGATGGACTTCGCGTGCAAGGCACGCGCCGGCGCGCTGTACCGCTACGAGGCCGACGGCCGCTGCGCGCGCCACGACGTCGGCTTCGCCGTCACCAACGGCCCGACCTGGTCGCGCGATGAACGCACGATGTACTTCAACGACACCGTCGGCGGCCGCATCCACGCGTTCGATTTCGATGCCGCATCGGGTGCGATCGCGAACCAGCGCGAGTGGCTGCGATTCGCGCGCGGCGACGGCTTGCCCGACGGGATGACGACCGACGCCGCTGGCCGCCTCTGGATCGCGCACTGGGGCGGCGCGTGCGTGAGCTGCCACGACCCGGTCAGCGGTGCCGAGCTCGGGCGCATCGAGTTGCCGACCGCGCACATCACGAACTGCGCGTTCGGTGGCGCGGACTTGCGCACCTTGTTCATCACCAGCGCAAGGGCCGATCTGTCGGCGGATCAGTTGGCGGCGCAGCCGCGGGCCGGTGGCCTGTTCGCGATCGAGGTCGGCGAGCCGGGGGTGCCGGCGTCGTTGTTCGGCGGCTGAACCCTAGATCAGCCCATGCCCCGACTCCAGCACCTCGCTCAGGTCTTCGCGCGTCTCCTTCAGCTGCACCAGCGTCGCCTGCTGTGCCGCGAACGGGTCGCGGTTGAGCAGCGCGGTCAGGATCGCCTTGTGGCGCGGCAGCGAGAGCGCGTGCGTGTTCGGGTGCAGGCTGCTGAGCTTGATCGATTCGCGCAGCGCGAGCGAGAGCATGTTGCCGATGTAGGCGAGCAGGTCGTTGTTGGTGGCCTCGGCGATGCGGCGGTGAAACGCCAGGTCGGGCTCCAGCAACTCCTCGGGCGTGTGCGCTGCCTCCATGCCGGCGTAGGCCTCGGCGATGCCTTTCAGCGCCGCTTCACTCGCAACCTTCGCCGCCAGCGCCGCGGCGGCCGGCTCGAACACGCGGCGCGCAGTCAGCAGGGTCTCGACGAACTCCGGTGGGGGCTGCGTCTGGATCAGCCAGTACAGCACGTCGGGGTCGAGCAGGTGCCACTCGTTGCGCGGCCGCACCGTCGCGCCGGCGCGCTGGCGTGACAGCACCAGGCCCTTCGCGACGAGCACGCGGGTGGCCTCGCGCAGCACCGGCCGACTGACTTCGTAGTCGGCCAGCAGCGCGGCCTCGCTCGGCAGCCGATCGCCCGGCTTGAATTCGCCCGCGACGATGCGCATGCCCAGATCGCGCACGATACGCGCGTGCATGCTCTTGCGTTCGGGCGGCTGCCGATAGTCGCGGTGGCCCTGCGCGGCATTCAAGTCTTGCTCTTGTTGTAAACGTCGACGAACACGGCCGCGAGCAGCACGAGGCCCTTGATGACCTGCTGGTAGTCGATGCCGATGCCGAGGATCGACATGCCGTTGTTCATCACGCCCATCACGAACGCGCCGATCACCGCGCCCAGCACCTTGCCGACGCCACCGGAGGCCGAGGCGCCGCCGATGAAGCACGCCGCGATCACATCGAGCTCGAAGCCGAGTCCGGCCTTCGGCGTGGCGGTGTTCAGCCGCGCCGCGAACACCAGCCCGGCCACCGCCGCGAGCACGCCCATGTTGACGAAGGTGTAGAACGACAGCCACTGCGTCTTCACACCCGACAGGCGCGCCGCCTTCTCGTTGCCGCCGAGCGCGTAGATGCGCCGGCCGATGGTGGTGCGCGTCGTCACGAAATCGTAGAACAGCATCAGCAGCGTCATGATCAGGAGCACGTTCGGCAGGCCCTTGTACGACGCGAGCTTCCAGCAGAACGCGATGATGATCGCGACGAAGATCAGGTTCTTCGCGATGAAGAACGGATACGGCTCGGCCTCCATCGCATGGCGCGTCTGGTTCGCGCGCTCGCGCAGCTTGGTCACGATCAACGCGAACGCACCGAGCACGCCGGCCAGCAGCGAGGTGGTGCGCAGCGTCTCGCCGTTGAGCCAGTCGGGAATGAAGCCCGAGCTGAGCAGCTGAAACGTCGGTGGGAACGGCCCGACCGACTGGCCTTGCAGCAGCGCCAGGCTCAGGCCCTTGAACACCAGCATGCCGGCCAGCGTGACGATGAACGACGGGATGCGGAAGAAGGCGACGAACCAGCCCTGCGCCGCACCGATCGCGCCACCCGCGACCAGGCAGACCAGCGTGGCCGGCACGAAATGCCAGTTGAACTCGACCATCAGCACCGCCGCGAGCGCACCGATGAAGCCGACCACCGAGCCCACCGACAGGTCGATGTGCCCCGCCACGATGACGAGCAACATGCCCAGCGCCATGATGACGATGTAGCTGTTCTGCAGCACCAGATTCGTCAGGTTCAGCGGCTGCAGCAGCGTGCCGTCGGTCAGCACCTGGAACAGCGCCATGATCACGACCAGCGAGATCAACATGCCGTATTCGCGCAGGTTGTTCTTCAGAAAGCCGGTGTACGGGTGCGCGGCCACGGCCGCGGGTGTCGAGGCGGCAACGGTGGGCTCGGCCATCACGCGGCCCCCGCGGTGACGATGGAACGCATGATCTTCTCCTGTGACGCTTCGGCGCCGGCGAACTCGCCGACGAAGCGCCCTTCGTTCATCACATAGATGCGGTCGCACATGCCCAGCAGCTCGGGCATCTCCGACGAAATCATCACGACGCACTTGCCGGCCGCCGCGAGCTCCGCCATCAGGCTGTAGATCTCGAACTTGGCGCCGACATCGATGCCGCGCGTCGGCTCGTCGAGGATCAGCACCTCGGGGTTGGCGAACAGCCACTTCGCGAGCACGACCTTCTGCTGGTTGCCGCCCGACAGGTTCACCACCTGCTGAAGCACGCTGGAACACCGAATGCGCATCTTCTGCCGGTAGTCGTTCGCGACCTTGAACTCCAGCCCGTCGTCGATCACCGTGGCGCTCGAGACGCCGCCCAGGTTGGCGAGCGTGATGTTGCGGCGGATGTCGTCGTCCAGCACCAGCCCATAGCCCTTGCGGTCTTCGGTGACGTAGGCGATGCCGGCGGCAATCGCTTTCTCGATCGTGCTCACGTCGGTCTCGCGGCCGTGCAGCAGCACCTGGCCGCTGATCTTGCGGCCATAGGATTTGCCGAACACGCTCATCGCCAGCTCGGTGCGCCCCGCGCCCATCAGCCCGGCGATGCCGACGATCTCGCCGCGGCGCGCGTTCAGGTTCACGCCCTTGATGACGAGGCGGTCGGCGTGCTCCGGGTGGTGCACTCGCCAGTCGCGAATCTCGAACACGGTCTCGCCGATCGCGGGCGTGCGCTTCGGGTAGCGATCCGCCATCTCGCGGCCGACCATCGCCTGGATCACCTGGTCCTCGCTCACCCTCTCGCTGCGGCAATCGAAGCTGCGCACGGTACTGCCGTCGCGGATCACGGTGATCGTGTCGGCCACCTTCGAAATCTCGTTCAGCTTGTGCGAGATCAGGATGCAGGCGATGCCCTGCGCCTTCAGGTCCATCAGCAGCGCCAGCAGCGCATCGCTGTCGGTCTCGTTCAGACTCGCGGTCGGCTCATCGAGGATCAAGAGCTTGACCTCCTTCGACAGCGCCTTCGCAATCTCGACGAGCTGCTGCTTGCCGACGCCGATGTCGGTGATCAGCGTGCTGGGGCGTTCGCTCAGGCCCACCTTGCGCAGCAGGCCCTGCGTCTTCGCATACGCGGCGAACCAATCGATCACGCCGAGCCGCGCCGGCTCGTTGCCGAGAAAGATGTTCTCGGCGATCGAGAGCAGCGGCACCAGCGCCAACTCCTGGTGGATGATGATGATGCCGGCGTGCTCGCTGTCGGCGATGCCGCGAAAATGCCGCTCGCTGCCCTCGAAGTGGATCGCGCCCTCGTACTCGCCATGCGGGTAGACGCCGCTCAGCACCTTCATCAAGGTCGACTTGCCGGCACCGTTCTCGCCGACGACCGCGTGGATCTCGCCCGCGCGGACGGCGAGATTCACGTCGCTGAGCGCGGTCACGCCATGAAAGCGCTTCGTGATCCCGCGCATCTCCAGAATGGTCACGGAAAGCGACCTACTTGATCTGCGCTTCCTTGTAGTAGCCGCTGTCGATCAGGATCGGCTTCCAGTTCGAGACATCGACGCTGACCGGCTTCAGCAGGTACGACGGCACGACCTTCACACCGTTGTTGTAGGTCTTGGTGTCGTTGATCTCGGGCTGCTTGCCGCTGAGCACCGCATCGATCATGTTGACCGTCACCTTGGCGAGCTCGCGCGTGTCCTTGAACACGGTCGAGCTCTGCTCGCCGCGCAACATCGACTTGACCGAGGCGACCTCGGCATCCTGCCCCGAGACGATCGGAATCGGCTGCTTCGGCGTGCCGTAGCCCACGCCCTTCAACGACGACAGGATGCCGATCGACAGGCCGTCATACGGCGACAGAACCGCATCGACGCGGGCGTTGCCGTAGAAGGCGCTGAGCAGGTTGTCCATGCGCGCTTGCGCCACCGCGCCGTCCCAGCGCAGGGTGCCGACCTTGTCCATGCCCATCTGCTTGCTGCGCACGACGAGCTTGCCGCTGTCGAGGTAGGGCTTGAGCACGCTCATCGCGCCGTCGTAGAAGAAGAAGGCGTTGTTGTCGTCGGGCGAGCCGCCGAAGAGTTCGATGTTGAACGGGCCCTTGCCCGACTTGAGCCCGAGTTTGTCCACGATGGACGTGGCCTGGATCACGCCGACCTGGAAGTTGTCGAAGGTGGCGTAGTAGTCGACGTTCTTCGAACCCTTGATGAGGCGGTCGTAGGCGATGACCTTGATGCCGGCGTCGGCCGCCTTCTGCAGCGCGTTCGACAACGTGGTGCCGTCGATCGCGGCGATCACGAGCACCTTGACCTTCTTGGTGATCATGTTCTCGACCTGCGCGAGCTGGTTCGGGATGTCGTCGTCGGCGTACTGCAGGTCGGCCTTGTAGCCCTTGTCCGTCAGCGACTTGACCATGCTGTTGCCGTCGGAGATCCAGCGCGCCGAGGATTTGGTCGGCATCGAGACGCCGACGGTGCCCTTGTCCTGCGCCTGCGCGGCGCTGCCGAACATCAGCGCGCTGGTCGCGGCGATGAGGCTGAGGGTCTTGATGAACTTCATGAACTTGTCTCCTTCTTGGGTGGGGTCGAACGAATTCAGCGGGCCCAGCGCAGCACCAGCGGATCGAGCCGTTTGGCGGTCTCGATCAGCCCGGCTCGCGTCGCGGGATGCATCGCAGGGAACGGGTGGCGCGGCGCTTCGCAGGCAATCACGCCGCCCTCTTTCATCAGGGCCTTGGCCGACAACAGCCCACCCTGGCGATTCTCGCAATTGATCAGCGGAAGCCACCGCTCGTATTCACCAATCGCGTCTTCCCGGCGACCTGCGGCATATGCATCGACGATCCGGCGGATGCCGTCGGGGTAGCCGCCGCCGGTCATCGAGCCGGTCGCGCCGGCGTCGAGGTCGGGCAGCAGCGTGATCGCCTCTTCGCCGTCCCACGGCCCTTCGATGGCGGCACCGCCGAGGTGGATCAGCTCGCGCAGCTTCGCGGCGGCACCCGGCGTCTCGACCTTGAAGTAGGCGACGTGCTCGATCTCGGTCGCCATGCGCGCGAGGAAGGGCGCGCTCAGCACGGTGCCGCTGACCGGCGCGTCCTGGATCATGATCGGGATCGTCAGCGCATCCGACAGCGCCACGAAGAACTGATGCGCCTGCGCCTCCGGCACGCGGATCGTCGCGCCGTGATACGGTGGCATCACCATCACCATCGCCGCCCCACAAGCCTGCGCGCGACGGCTGCGCTCGATGCAGACGCGGGTGCTGAAGTGCGTCGTCGTGACGATCACCGGCACGCGGCCGGCGACGTGTTCGAGGATGGTCTTCGTCAACACCTCGCGCTCGTCGTCCGACAGCACGAACTGCTCGGAGAAATTCGCGAGGATGCAAATGCCGTTCGAGCCGGCGTCGATCATGAAATCGATGCAGCGCTTCTGGCTCGCCAGATCGAGCTCGCCCGATTCGGTGAAGGTCGTCGGCGCGACGGGGAAGACGCCGCGGTAGCGTGGAGGTTTCATGGCCGCTCCGAAATCAGTGTGAGTGCGACGGCACACCGGCGCCGCGGCAGCCGACGAGGAAGTCGAAGTCGCAGCCTTCATCGGCCTGCAGCACATGCTCGACGTAGAGCTTGCGGTAGCCGGCGCCGTCGGCCGGGTCCACGGTCTTCGCGGCGATCCACGCGGTCAAACGCGCCTGCAGTTCGGCCTCGGAAATGTCGAGGTGCAACCGGCCACCAGCGCAATCGAGCTCGATCCAGTCGCCTTCTTCCACCACCGCGAGCGGGCCGCCGGCGCGCGCCTCGGGCGCGACGTGCAGCACCACGGTGCCGTACGCGGTGCCGCTCATGCGCGCATCCGAGATGCGCACCATGTCGGTCACGCCCTGCGCCAACAGCTTCGGCGGCAGGCCCATGTTGCCGACTTCGGCCATGCCGGGGTAGCCCTTCGGTCCGCAGTTCTTCAGCACCAGCACCGAGTCCTTGTCGACCACCAGTTCGGGATCGTTGATGCGCGCCTTGTAGTCGGCGAGGTTCTCGAACACGACCGCGCGGCCGCGGTGCTGCAGCAGCGATGCCGTGGCCGCGGAAGGCTTCACCACCGCGCCGCGCGGCGCGAGGTTGCCGCGCAGCACGCAGATGCCGCCATCGGCGACGAGCGGTTTGTCGATCGGGCGGATGACCTCGTCGTTGAGCATCGGCGCGTCCTTGACGTTGTCCCAGAGGCTCATGCCGTTGGCGGTCAGTGCCTCCGGATGCGGCAGCAACCCCGCCTCACCCATGCGGCGCAGCACCGCGGGCAGGCCGCCGGCGTAATAGAACTCCTCCATCAGGAAGCGGCCCGACGGCATCAGATCGACCAACGTTGGCGTGCCCTTGCCCAGGCGCGTCCAGTCTTCGAGATCGAGCTTCACGCCGATGCGGCCGGCGATCGCCTTCAAATGAATCACCGCGTTGGTCGAGCCGCCGATCGCGGCGTTCGTGCGGATCGCGTTCTCGAACGCGGCGCGCGTCAGGATCTTCGACAACGTCAGCCCTTCGAGCGCCATCTGCACGATGCGCATGCCGGACATGTGCGCCAGCACGTAGCGCCGCGCATCGACCGCCGGAATGGCCGCGTTGTGCGGCAAGGTGACACCGAGCGACTCGGCCATGCAGGCCATCGTCGAGGCCGTGCCCATCGTGTTGCAGGTGCCGGCCGAGCGCGACATGCCGGACTCGGCCGACATGAACTCGTGCAAGGTGATCGTGCCGGCCTTGACCTGCTCCGAGAGCTGCCACACGGCCGTGCCCGAGCCGATGTCGCGGCCGCCGTGCTTGCCGTTGAGCATCGGCCCGCCGGTGACGCAGATGGCCGGCACGTCGCAACTCGCCGCGCCCATCAGCAGCGCCGGGGTGGTCTTGTCGCAGCCGACCATCAGCACGACCGCGTCGATCGGATTGCCGCGGATCGCCTCTTCGACATCCATGCTCGCGAGGTTGCGCGTGAACATCGCGGTGGGCCGCAGGTTCGATTCGCCGTTGCTGAACACCGGGAACTCGACCGGGTAACCGCCGGCCTCGAACACGCCGCGCCGCACGCGCTCGGCGAGCTGGCGGAAGTGCGCGTTGCACGGCGTCAGCTCCGACCAGGTGTTGCAGATGCCGATGATCGGCTTGCCCTGGAACTCGTGGTCCGGGATGCCCTGGTTCTTCATCCAGCTTCGGTACATGAAGCCGTTCTTGTCGGTCGTGCCGAACCAGGCGGCGGATCGGAGCGGCGGGCGTGTCGTGGGCATGTCGGGGCTGAGAACTGAGATTGGCCGAATAATAAAGTATGTCTTTACGTCATTGACAGTGAGTGTTTTCCCTCTAATTGCTGCGTTGACTGTCTTTTAGTATGACCTTATTGACCACTCGCCAAGAGCTGCGCATGACCTCGTTTGCCCAGTACCCCAGCCTGCGGGATCGGACCGTGCTCATCACCGGCGGTGCGACGGGCATCGGCGCGACGCTGGTCGAGCAGTTCGTCGCGCAGGGCGCGCGCGTCGGCTTCATCGACCTCGATGCGAAGGCCGGTGGGGCGCTGGTCACGGCGCTGACCGGTGCGCGCCACACGCCGGTCTTCGTCGCCGCCGACCTGACCGACGTCACGGCGCTCGACCGCGCGATCGACACGATCCGCGACCGCAACGGCCCGATCGGCGCGCTGCTGAACAACGCGGCAAACGACGTGCGCCACAAGATCGAGGACACCACCTCCGAGAGTTGGGATGCCGGCATCGCCGTCAACCTGAAGCACCAGTTCTTCGCCGCGAAGAACGTCGCCGCCGACATGAAGGCGGCCGGTGGCGGCTCCATCGTCAACTTCGGCTCGGTGAGCTGGAAGCTCAAGCAGGGCGGCATGCCGGTCTACACGACGTCCAAGTCTGCGGTGCAGGGCCTGACGCGCAGCCTCGCGCGCGACTTCGGGCCCTTCAACATCCGCGTCAACACGCTGGTGCCGGGCTGGGTCATGACGGAGAAGCAGATCCGCCTCTGGCTCGACGAGAAAGGCAAGGAGGAGATCGCGCGCGGCCAGTGCATCAACCAGCCGCTGCTGCCGGAACACATCGCGCGCATGGCACTGTTCCTGGTGGCCGACGACAGCGCGATGTGCACGGCACAGGATTTCATCATCGATGGCGGCTGGGTCTGAATCGATGAGCGCGGTGCGGGCGTTCGGCCACCTGGCGGATGGGCGCGCGGTGTTCGAGCACACGCTGGACAACAGTCGTGGTCTCGTGCTGCGTGCGATCAACTTCGGCGGCATCGTGACGGCGCTGCACTGCCCGGATCGTGAAGGGAACAGTGCCAACGTCGTGCTCGGCTTCGACAAGCTCAACGACTACGTGGAGCGCAACCCGAACTTCGGCACGCTGGTCGGCCGCTATGGCAACCGCATCGCCGGCGGGCGCTTCGTGCTCGAAGGCGAACCGCATCAGCTCACGCTGAACGATGGCGCGAACGCGCTGCACGGTGGCCCGGGCGGCTTCGGCAAGCGCTGGTGGGCGATCGAGCCGCTGCCGCCGCAGGCCGATGGCAGCGTCGCGCTCGAACTCAAGTTCGTCAGCGACGACGGCGACGAGCACTACCCCGGCCGGCTCGATGTGACGGTGCGCTACACGCTGACGCCGCAGAACGAGTGGCGCATCGATTACCACGCGACGACGAGCCGCGCGACGGTGCTCAACCTGACGCACCACGGCTACTACAACCTTGCCGGCGCCGGCAGCGCGCTCGATCACGAGCTGACGCTGAACGCGAGCCGCTTCCTGCCGGTCGATGCCACGCTGATCCCGACTGGCATCAAAGAGGTCGATGGCACGCCGTTCGATTTCCGCCGGCCCACGCGCATCGCCGAGCGCATCCGCAGCGGCGACGCGCAGCTGATGACGGCGCGTGGCTACGACCACTGCTTTGCACTCGACCGCGCTGGTCGCAGCGGCCTCGTCCACGCCGCGTGCCTGCGCGACCCGGCCTCGGGCCGCGTGATGGACGTCGCCACCACCGAGCCCGGCGTCCAGTTCTATTCCGGCAACTTTCTCGATGGCCGGCTGCGCGGCTCGGGCGGCCACGCCTACCGCCAGGGCGACGGCGTGTGCCTGGAGACGCAGCACTATCCCGACTCGCCGAACCGGCCCGAATTTCCGTCCACCGTGCTGCGGCCCGGCGAGACGTTCCAGAGCACGACCGTGCACCGTTTCAGCACTGACTGAACACACCACCCGAAGAGGAGACAAACATGAACATCCAACGTCGTACCGCCCTCGCCGCCCTGATCGCCGCCGGCCTGCCGCTGCCCGCGTTCGCGCAGGACAAACTCGTGCTCGGCTTCGCCCAGATCGGCGCCGAGAGTGAATGGCGCACCGCCAACACCGAGTCGATCAAGGCCTCGGCCAAGGACGCCGGCATCGAACTCAAGTTCTCGGACGCGCAGCAGAAGCAGGAGAACCAGATCAAGGCGATCCGCGCATTCATCGCCCAGAAGGTCGATGTGATCGCGTTCTCGCCGGTGGTCGAATCCGGCTGGGGCACGGTGCTGCGCGAGGCCAAGGCGGCGAAGATCCCGGTGATCCTGTCGGACCGCGCCGTCGATGAGAAGGACGACAGCCTGTGGGTCAGTTTCATGGGCTCGGACTTCACCGAAGAAGGTCGCAAGGCCGGCCGCTGGCTGGTCGAGAAGATGAAGGCCACGACCACGCCGGTGAACATCGTCGAGTTGCAGGGCACCGTCGGCTCGGCGCCGGCGATCGACCGCAAGAAGGGCTTCGAGGAAATCATCAAGGCCGACCCGAAGTTCAAGATCATCCGCAGCCAGACCGGTGACTTCACGCGCGCCAAGGGCAAGGAAGTGATGGAAGCCTTCCTGAAGGCCGAGGGCAAGAAGATCAACGTGCTCTACGCGCACAACGACGACATGGCGATCGGCGCGATCCAGGCGATCGAGGAAGCCGGCATGAAGCCCGCGAAGGACATCACCATCATCTCGATCGACGCCGTGAAGGGCGCGTTCGAGGCGATGATCGCCGGCAAGCTCAACGTCAGCGTCGAGTGCAGCCCGCTGCTCGGGCCGCAGCTGATGCAGGCCGTGAAAGACCTGAAGGCCGGCAAGACGCTGCCCAGGCGCATCGTCACGCAGGAAGGCATCTTCCCGATGGAAGTGGCCGCGAAGGAATTCCCGAGCCGCAAATACTGAAATGACGGCCCCCACGTCGCTTCGCTCCTGCCCCCCGAGGGGGCGTTCAGCCGCAAGGGCCACGCAGGGGCCCCTGCGTGGCCCTTGGCGGCCCGGCGCCGGCTGAGTCCGTTGAGCTCGAACGTCGTTCTCGAAGCGCGCGGGCTGACCCGCCGCTTCACGGGTGTCCTCGCCCTCTCGGGCGTGGACTTCCGCCTTCTCGCCGGCGAGATCCATGCGCTGATGGGGCAGAACGGCGCCGGCAAGTCGACGCTGATCAAGGTGCTGACCGGCGTCTACCCGGCCGATGCGGGCGAGCTGAGACTGAACGGCACGCTGATTCATCCGGCGTCGCCGGCGGCAGCGCAGCGGCTCGGCATCAGCACGGTCTATCAGGAGGTGAACCTCTGCCCGAATCTCTCGGTGGCCGAGAACATCTTCGCCGGCCGCTACCCGCGCAAGGGCGCGGCCGGCCTGTGGCGCATCGACTGGTCGCGCATGCAGGTCGATGCGCGCGCGCTGCTCGCGCGGCTGAACCTCGACATCGATGTGACGCGGCTGCTCGCGAGCTACCCCATCGCGGTGCAACAGATGGTCGCGATCGCGCGCGCACTCAGCGTCGAGGCCAGCGTGCTGATCCTCGACGAGCCGACCTCCAGCCTCGACGAGCAGGAGGTCGAGCGCCTGTTCGGCGTACTGCGCCAGCTGCGCGGCGAGGGCATGGCGATCCTGTTCGTCACGCACTTTCTGGATCAGATGTATGCGATCTCGGACCGCATCACGGTACTGCGCAACGGCGAACTCGTCGGCGAGTACCTGAAGGCCGAACTGCCACCCGCCGCGCTGATCACCGCGATGGTCGGGCGCGAGCTGAGCGCCGCAGCGGGGCGCAATGAACAGGTCAACGAAGCGAATGGCCCGGCCCTGCTCGACGCCCGCGGCTTCGGCCGGCGCGGCCAGTTGCAGCCGGTGGACATGAGCCTGCACCGCGGCGAGGTCGTCGGTGTCGGCGGCCTGCTCGGCTCGGGCCGCACCGAGCTCGCGCGGTTGTTGTTCGGACTGGACCGCAGCGACAGCGGCGAGCTGCACCTCGACGGCGCGCGCGTGCGCTTCGACAGCCCGGCGCAGGCGATCCGACATGGTCTCGGCATGTGCCCGGAAGAGCGCAAGGTCGAGGGTATCGTCGCCGACCTGTCGGTGCGCGAGAACATCGCGCTCGCACTTCAGGCGCGCATGGGCGTCTGGAAGTATTTGTCGACTTCGCGCCAGAAGGAGATCGCCGATCGCTTCGTGCAGGCGCTCGGCATCAAGACCGCCGACATCGACACGCCCATCGCGCTGCTCTCGGGCGGCAACCAGCAGAAGGTCGTGCTCGCGCGCTGGCTCGCGACCGAACCACGCCTGCTGATCCTCGACGAGCCGACGCGCGGCATCGATGTCGCGGCCAAGCAGGAAATCATGAACGAGATCCTGTCGCTCGCGCGCGGCGGCGTCGCGGTGCTGTTCATCTCGTCGGAGATGGACGAGGTGGTGCGCGTGGCCGATCGCATCGTCGTGATGCGCGACCGTGCCAAGGTCGGCGAGCTGCCGGGCAACAGCTCGGAGCAGGCCGTCTACCACCTGATCGCGGCGGGTGCGTGATGCAGCGTCTGCTTCGTCATCGGCTCTTGTGGCCGTTCGTCACGCTCGCGCTGCTGCTCGCGGTCAACGCCGTGTTCAACCCCGGCTTCTGGCACTTGCAATGGCGCGGCGGCCACCTCTACGGCAGCGTGATCGACATCCTGAACCGCGCCGCGCCGCTGGCGCTGGTGGCGATGGGTATGACCCTCGTCATCGCGACGCGCGGCATCGACATCTCGGTCGGCGCGGTGGTCGCGATCTCGGCCGCTGTCGCGGCGCTGATGATCGGCGGCGAGCTGGTCGTGAAAGGCGGCGTGCAGACGCACGTCAGCCGTTTCCCGATGAGCGTGGCCATCATCGCGGCGCTCGCCGCCGCGGCGCTGTGCGGGCTGTGGAACGGGCTGCTGGTTGCGAAGGTCGGCATGCAGCCCATCATCGCGACGCTGATCCTGATGGTCGCCGGCCGCGGCGTCGCGCAGCTGCTCACCGGTGGCCAGATCATCACGGTCTACTACGCGCCGTTCTTCTTCCTCGGCAACGGCTTCCTGCTCGGCCTGCCGTTCGCGGTGTTCATCGCCGCCGCCGTGTGGATCGTGCTGCACGGGCTGATGACGCGCACCGCCCTCGGCCTGTTCATCCAGGCGATCGGCATCAACCCGGCCGCGGCGCGGCTCGCCGGCTTGCCGGCGCGGCTGATCACGGTCTGCGTCTACACCTTCTGCGGCTTCGCGGCCGGCGTGGCCGGGCTGGTGATCAGCTCGAACGTGAAGAGCGCCGACGGCAACAACGCCGGCATGCTGATGGAGCTCGACGCGATCCTCGCCGTCACGCTCGGCGGCACGCTGCTGACCGGCGGGCGCTTCAGCCTCGCCGGCAGCGTGCTGGGCGCGCTGATCATCCAGACGCTCACGTCCACGATCTACTCGATCGGCGTGCCGCCCGAGATCAACATGGTCGTGAAGGCCGCGGTGGTGTTCATCGTGATGCTGATGCAGTCCGCGGAGTTCCGTGCCGCGCTGCGCTCACTCCTCGTTCGGCGCGACGCGGGTGCGGTGCGGTGATGCGGGCCGAGCGCCGGGCCGCTCCCAAGCCGGCCCGCATCCCCTCGGGGGATCGGCGAACGTACCCGTTCGACGAGGGGCTGTCATGACGAGGGTCGACTCGCGATACGTGCCGCTGCTCGGGACCATCGCCGTCTTCGTGCTGACCGCCGGCTACGGCTCGGTCGCGTACACCAGCTTCTTCTCGGCGCAGGTCTTCCTGAACCTGCTGATCGACAACGCCTTCCTGTGCATCGTCGGCGTCGGCATGACCTTCGTGATCCTGTCGGGCGGCATCGACCTGTCGGTCGGCTCGGTGATCGCGCTGACCACCATGATCTCGGCCGCGCTCGTCGAGCACCACCACTGGAGCGCCGCGCAGGCGA
>CAXTSS010000040.1:0-20666 GCA_964247075.1 uncultured Rhizobacter sp.
CGCGGCCGCATGTTCGTGAAGGCCGGCGACCCCTTGTACGAGGGCATGATCATCGGCATCCACTCGCGCGACAACGACCTGGTCGTCAACGCGGTGCGCGGCAAGCAACTGACGAACTTCCGCGTCTCCGGCAAGGAAGACGCGATCAAGATCACACCGCCGATCATCCTGACGCTTGAGTACGCCGTCGAGTTCATCGCCGACGACGAGTTGGTCGAGATCACGCCGAAATCGATCCGCATTCGCAAGCGGCACCTGAAGGAGCACGACCGCAAGAAGGCGTCGCGCACGGGCGCCTGAATTGCGGTGACGGAGGCCGATGGAAGGGCGCTCATTGCTGCAGCGCCAATGGGCCACTGGCGAGTTGCTCCTGAAGAAAGCGGACGCAAACACGCACCTTCGCCGAGTGGCTCAGGCGCACGGTGCTCGCAGCCCAGATGTCGGCGGGCTGTGAGCAGCCCGGCAGGATCGCGCGCAAGCGACCGGCACGCAGGTCGGCGCTGACATCCCATCTGGCCTGCAGCAGGATGCCGTGGCCGTCGTTGCCCCAACCGCGCACGATCTCGGCGTTGTTGGATGAGAGCCGGCCCGTGACCTTGACCTTCTCGGGGCCGTTCGGCCCGGTCAGCCGCCACACGCCGAACGCCTGATTGCGATCGCGCAGGACCAGGCAATCGTGCTGGCTCAGTTCTGCGATGCTGGCCGGAACACCGCAGCGCTCGAGGTAGGCGGGGGCGGCGCAAAGCACCCGGGTGCTGTCGGCGATGCGATGGGCGACCAGATGCGGCTCATCGACGTCGGCGATGCGCACGTCCAGATCGATGTTCTCTTTGATCAGATCGACCCGGCGGTCGACGGCGTCGAGCGTGATGTCCAGCGCCGGATAGCGCTGAGCCAGCAAGGACAGGGCGGGGCCGATGTGCTTGCGCCCGAGCCGAAAACTCGTCGTCACACGCAGCGCACCGCGCGGGTCGAGCCGGCCGCCGGCGACGGTCTCACCCATGTGATCGACACCCTGGAAGATCTGCTGCGCCGAGGCATACACGCGCTCGCCGTCATCGGTCACCGTGACGCGCCGCGCGGCGCGGTGAAACAGCGTTACGCCCAGCGCCTTCTCCAGGATCGCAATCCGTTTGCTGACAAATGCCGGCGACATGCCCAGCTCGGTAGCCGCTGCGGCGAAGCTGGCCTTGCGAGCCGCTGTGCAAAACACGTGCAAGTCGTCGAGTTGGAAGTTGAGCCTCACGATTCGTGAACTATAAAGCCACAATATCCCCGTTGTCTGCGCGAACTGTCGTCGATACAGTCTCGTCATTGCAAACCGATCCAGGAAGCAGGGGACATGACCCGACTCATCTCGCTTGCCGCCCTCACGGTGCTGGAACTGACGCCACCAGAGATGGTGAGCTGCGCGGCAGAAGCCGGCTTCAGCCATGTCGGCATCCGCCTGCTGCCGGCCACACGGACCGAGCCGCAGTACGACATCATCGGCGACACGCCGATGCTGCGCGACCTCGAGCGCCGCCTCGCGGACACCGGCGTCAACGTGCTGGATGTCGAGATCTTCCGCATCAAACCTGAGACCCGCGTCGCCGACTGCGAAGCCGCGATTGCCACCGCCGCCCGACTCGGAGCGCTTGAGTTGCTGGTCGCCGGCAACGATCCGGATGAGGCTCGATTGATCGATACCTTCGCCGCGTTCTGCGACCTGGCCGACCGCTATGGGCTCGGCGCAGGCCTTGAGTTCATGCCCTGGACCGACGCGAAAGATCTGACGCAGGCCGCGCGCGTCGTCGAGCGCGCCGGCCGCGACAACGCCGGCGTGCTGATCGACGCGTTCCACCTGAGCCGTTCGCGCAGCCGCATCGCGGACATCGCGGCGATCCCGGCATCGCGGCTGCGCTTCATGCAGTTCTGCGACGTGCCCGCTGCGATTCCGCCGACGATGGATGCGATCCTCGCCGAGGCCCGCGCCGAACGCTTGTTTCCGGGCGAGGGCGGTCTCGACCTGCTCGGCCTGCTGCGCGCCGTGCCACGCGACATCGCGCTCAGCCTCGAAGTGCCGACGCACACGCTGGCACGCACCGTTGGCGCGACCGAGCGGGCGCGATTGGCGTTGGCCGCGACCCGGCGCGTGTTGGCGCTACTCGACGCATGAAGACAAACCCTCCCACCCCGATCTCTTGCGATCTGCTCGTCATCGGCTCGGGCGCCTCCGGCCTGGCGGCAGCCGTGACCGCCGCGCACCATGGGCTGAAGGTGGTGCTGGTCGAGAAGGATCCGGTGTTCGGCGGCGCCACGGCTTGGTCGGGCGGCTGGATGTGGGTGCCCGGTAATCCGCTGGCGAAACGCGCCGGCATCCATGAGGATCCGCAGCAGCCGCGCACCTACTTGAAGAACGAACTCGGGGCGCGCTACGACGCGTCGCGAGTCGATGCATTCCTCGACCACTGCGGCCCGATGGTCGCCTTTTTCGAGCAGCACACCGCGCTGCAGTTCGTCGACGGCAACGCGATCCCCGACGTCCACGGCAACGTGCCCGGCGCCGGCACGCAAGGGCATCAAGTGATTGCTGCGCCGTACGACGGCCGTGAAGTCGGGCCATTGATCAGGCGCCTGCGCAAGACCATGCGCGAGACCTCGTTCCTCGGCATGCCCATCATGGCGGGCGCCGACCTGATGGCCTTCCTCAGCATGACGCGCTCGTTCAAGTCGCTGCTGCACGTGACGCGGCGCTTCTGCCTCCACCTGATCGACCTGGCCGTCCACGGCCGCGCGATGCAACTCGTCAACGGCGTGGCGCTCGTCGCACGGCTGGCGAAGTCGGCCGAAACACTGGGCGTTCGGTTGATCGAGTCGACGTCGGCGAAACGGCTGATCCTGGAGAACGGCGCTGTGCGCGGGGCGATCGTTGCCACCGCTGACGGCGAGATCGAGATTCGCGCAGCCAAGGGCGTGGTGCTCGCCGCAGGCGGCTTCCCGAACGACGTGCAGCGCCGCAAGGCCCTGTTCCCGCGCACGCCGACAGGCCAGGAGCACCTCGCCCTGCCGCCCACGAGTTGCTCGGGGAACGGCATCACGCTCGGCGAATCGGCCGGCGGTTCGTTGGTGACCGACGTGGCATCGCCCGCCGCGTGGGCGCCGGTGTCCAGGGTGCCGCATGCCGACGGCAGCGTCGGTCACTTCCCGCACATCATCGACCGCGCGAAACCGGGGCTGATCGGCGTGTTGGCCGATGGCAAGCGCTTCGTGAACGAGGCCGACGGCTACTACGACTACACGGCTGCGATGGTCGCCGCGGTGCCCGAGGGAGAGGAGGTCGCCTCCTGGCTCATTTGCGACCATCGTTTCCAGCGTCGATACGGCCTGGGTTTCGCCAAGCCGTTCCCGCTGCCGCTCAGCCCGTACCTGCGCAGCGGCTATCTGAAGCGGGGCGCGTCGATCGAAGAGCTCGCCAAGGTCTGCGGCATCGCGCCCGGAGGCTTGATCGAGACCGTGCAGAGGTTCAACGAACATGCGCGGCGCGGTGAGGATCCTGCCTTCGGGCGCGGCTCGACACCGTACAACCGCAAGCAGGGCGATCCCTTGCATGGCCCCAATCCCTGCGTGGCACCGATAGCGCGCGGCCCGTTCTACGCGGTGAAGGTGTTGCCCGGCAGCTTCGGAACATTCGCCGGCCTGAAGACCAACGCCTTTGCGCAGGTTCTGGCCCGCGACGACAGCCCGGTCGAGGGTCTGTACGCCGTGGGCACGGATATGGCCAGCGTCATGGGCGGCTTCTACCCATCAGGGGGCATCAACCTGGGCCCGGCCATGACCTTCGGCTACATCGCCGGCCTTCATGCCGCAGGTGTCGCGTTCCACAATTGATGTCCCAAACGTCGAATTCTGACCGCGCCGCCGCGCTGAACTGCGCCAATCCTGGGTTCTGACCTGCCGCCATTGCGCGGAGGGTCTGCGCGACGCCGCTCCCCGGAAGCCCAATCAGGTCGAAATATCGGCATTTGGACATCAATCGCGAGCCAAGGCGGCGATTGGACAAGGACTCTGGGACGGCTACAGATTACTCCTTGAACTCTGCCTTCACACCGTCAAAAATGACGTGTGGGCGAGGAAACCTCACCCAAGGCTCGCAGTGTGTGTCGGCAGCGCCAACTAGCTGCTCACGTTGCGCTTTGCGTCCTGACTCTTCGTGCGGTACACGGGCCGCCACTTCGGTGGAGGCAGACGCGCCAACCAACTCGCCGGCACCGGCCGAGCGAGTCTGTTTCGCTGCGCGAAGAGAGGGGGTGCCCACCAGAGAGCAAACAACACTCGATCCGATCGGGCAGTGTTGCCACGAACCGACGCCCTGCAAGGCGTCGATTCGGGCCGTGGAGCACAGAAGCGGTGAACCTCTGACAACTTCACTGTAGCACTCCCCAAGCCGTTTTCAAAGTTTCGGAGCCGATCCGAGGGATTCGCTTTGCCTGCTTCGGCCGGCAGCGGTTCGCCTTGGAGCGGAGCCGTAGCCCGTTTCGCCGTTTTCAAGGAGTGTTCAATGAACCGCAAGCAAAACCAGCCGGCACCGGCCGGCATCCCCGAGTCCGTTGGCCGTCTGGGTCGCGTGATCCGCAAGTCGGCCGGCGCCGTGGTGAGTTTCGTGCCGGGAAGCACGTGGCTGCTGGACGAAGCGGCCGTCATGATCCAGCACCAAGTCTCGGCCTCGGAAGTCTTGGTCCGCATGATCGCAGGCGGGCAGATCAAAAGGGCGGCCATCAGCGCATTGCGCCCCGTGGCGCCACAGACCGGTACCACGGACGAAGGTGCAGCGGCCAAACCCATCGAGGCTCACTCGCCGGAGCAGTGGCAGCGTGCGCTCGACAAGGAAGCCAAGGTGCGCGTGCTGCTCGCCGGCGGTGACCTCTCTCCGAAAGCCCGGGCACCAGTCGCCCAGGCGCTGGGCATGAGCGATCGGCAATTGCGGCGCGCCATCCGGCGCTTTCGAGAGATCGACTCGCCAGCGGCGTTCTTGCCGCTCAAGCCAGGCGTCGCCCAAGGCACCTCCCGAGTCAACCCGAGAGTGGAGTTGCTGATCCGCGACGAGATCACGCGGGCGCTGCGAGACAGCCCTGACGTAGCGGTCGACGATCTGTACCCGGTGCTGCGCGATTCCGCCAAGGCCTTGCGCTTGCGGCCACCCGGGCGCAGCACTGTCGCCCGCCGCTTGGAACAGGCGCGCGCAAACACCGACCTGCTGCCTGCAAAGATCGCGGGGGAACTGCGCTACAAGCAACGGCCGGTTCGCGGCGCGATCGAAGCCGAAGGTCCGCTGAGCGTCGTCGAAATCGACCACACCATCGTCGACGTTCACATCGTCGAGCCGAACTCGCGCCGCCCGATCGGACGGCCGGTTCTCACGTTGATGATCGACCGCGCGACCCGCGTCATCCTCGGCATGGTGCTGACCTTGGAGGCACCCAGCCGCTACACGGTGGGCTTGTGCATCCACCACGCCGTGATGCACAAAGACGAGTGGCTGCGTCAACTCGGCATCCCTGACGCCTGTTGGCCCGCGTTCGGGCTGATGCGACGAATCTTCACCGACAACGCTCAGGAGTTCCACGCGATGTCATTGCAGCGGGCGTGCCAGGTCTATGGCATCGAGATGTCGTTCCGCCCGCTCGGTCATCCGGCTGCCGGTGGGATCGTTGAGCGCGCCATCGGAACCTTCATGACGAAGGTTCGGCTCTTGCCAGGAAGCAGCTACAGCAAGCTCCTGGGCGAAGCACCCAAGAATGCCGATCGCGACGCCCGTTTGACCTTGGCCGAATTGAATGTCTACATCGCGCGCGAGATCAGCCGCTATCACAAGACCCCGCACTCGACCTTGGGCATGCCGCCGCTGACAGCGTGGGAGCAAATGGGGGTGATCAACGGCGAGCCCGTCGCACCGCGCCTGCCCGCGGACGCGGAGCAGTTTCGGTTGTCTTTTCTGCCGGGCGAGTGGCGCACGATCACCCGTGAGGGCGTCGAGTTGCATGGGCTGCGCTACCACGCGGACGCACTGCGCCCGTGGATCCGCCCGCGGCACAAGGCCATGGTGCGATTTGACCCGACCAACCTGTCCGAGGTGTACGTCGAAGTCGGCGACGGCCACATCGCGACGCCGCTGATCAGGGGTGCCGGGATGCCGTTCTCGCTGTGGGAATGGCGGGAAGTGAGGAAACAACAGATCGCCAACGGCCGCATGCGAGACGAGCACGCCGTGGCCGCCGAGCTGCGAGCCAACCGCCAACTGATTGCCGACAAGGCGGCTCGCAGCAATCGACTGCGCGATGTGCGCCGCCAGGCACGTCAGGACAGTTGGCCCTCCGAGCGCAGCCCGAATGCACCGCAGACGAACATGATCTCGCCGTCTGCCACCGACGGCGAGCTGTCGTGCAGGGTGGGGAGATGAGCCATGAGTGACAACCTCTATCCCCACTTGGATGCCTCGGCGCTGGCGGTGATCGATGCCAGCAACATCGAACGCATTCGTCAGGTGCAGTGCGACCGCTTTGTCGCCCACGGTACCGTTCTTGCTGTGCTCGAAATCCTCGATGACTTTCTGCAGCGCCCCGACAGCGTCAGGCCGCCGTGCCTGGCGCTGGTTGGTGATGCCGGCTCGGGCAAGTCGTCGCTGCTGGGCGAGTTTCTTCGCCGGGCGGGGGCGAACACGAACTCGCCGCGGCTGCATAGGGTCGCCTACTGCGTGGCCGACGCGCTACCCACACTAGGCGTATTGCAGGCAGCCTTGCTCGGCGCTTTGGGAAGCCCAAGCGCGGAATTCGCCAGGCGCAGCCGCTACGACGGTGACGAACTGATCCGACGTGCTATTGCCGAGTTGGGCACACGCATCGTGATCCTCGACGAGGTCCAGCACATTCTGAATTTGCCGCGGCGCGAGCGGGCGGCGATGTGGGATTGGATCAAGTGGGTCAGCACAGCCAACCGCGTCAGTGTCGTCACGGCTGGCATTCCCGGATCGGAAGAGATGATCGTGCAGGAGCGGCAACTGCAAACCCGCTTCGAGGTCGTGCACCTGCCGCGCTGGAGTGTCGGCCCCGCGTTTGCGCAGTTTCTGAACGCGTTCGAACGATCGCTGCCGCTCAAGCTCCCTTCGGGGTTGGGAAACACCGCGATGCAGGAGGCGTTGCTGCACGAATCGTTTGCGAAGCAGCAGGTCACCGGCATCACGCACGGCGTGAAGCAGGTGATCGAGGCTGCAGCGATCCGCGCGATTCGCACCGGTGAGGAGCGCATCACCGCGCAGACGCTCACGGCCTGGCGTGGCTTGTTCAAGTGGGCGGCGTAGATCATGGCTCGCCGAAAACCCCCACCCGTGGAGACCGGCGTCGAGGCTCTGGCGCACCCCGCGCGGATTCCCTGTCTGCCAACGCCCTTCGACGACGAACTGCTGAGCTCGTGGCTGCTGCGGTGCGCAGTCAGTCATGGCATGGACAGCGCCAGACGCTTCGCCGACGGCGTTTTGAGATCCGAGGGCATGCGCCCGCTGTCCTGGGAGGTCAGCGATCTTGACACTGAAACACCGCTGAGGTTGATCACGGTGCTGGCTCGTCGCACGGCGGTGTGCGAGCAGCAGTTGATGCGGATGATGGTCAAGAAAGGGCCGCATGTGCTCTTCAAGCGGCACCGCGACGCCTACTGTCCCCGATGCTTCAAGGAGGATGTCGAGCGCCGCGCTGTTTACACCCGCCGTCGATGGATCGATTCGTGGTGCTTGCAGTGCGAGGTGCACGGCTGTCTGCTCGGGGCTTATGTGCACCCGCCTTCCGGACTCAGCGCGAAGAAACTCCCCGACGGACTTTCGCCCAGCGAACAGCGTCGCCTGGGGACGACGCGCCTCGGCACAGTAGCGGTGTTCAACCCGCGCTTGCATTTTTGGGGGGAAACCGGCGCGGTCAATCGCAAGCCGTCTCGTCCACGATGGCTCGACCCGGCAATGTTGCGTTCGCCCTTGGGACGCAGCTTGATGCTTCTCTGCGGCTCGACCGTCGGCGAGCATGTGGAGAAGGCCGTGTTCAGCGT
Source organism: uncultured Rhizobacter sp. (assembly GCA_964247075.1). Lineage (GTDB taxonomy): Bacteria > Pseudomonadota > Gammaproteobacteria > Burkholderiales > Burkholderiaceae_C > LMDS01. The sequence goes on from CAXTSS010000040.1 coordinate 8,071, forward strand.
TTTTGGGCGTGGGAAGCACGAGCGGTGGTGCGACGACCACCGAAGGGCCATCGACTGGCCCGACACGCAACATCCCTGGTCGACAATCCTGACGAGGGTGCGTGCCGCGTACATCGCTTCGGCCTGCTGGCAAGCCATTGACCACTCGCTCGACGTTCCAGCCGACACGCGGGCGTGGCTGCAAGCCCTTTCGACTAAAGGTTCGACCGCGCATGGCAGGAGAGGGAGGCCCGGCTGGCGCGCGTGGATCGATCCCGATTGGCGCGATACGAGCGAAGAGGATGCCATCCGGCAAGAGAGCGCCGCGCTACTGGGGCTTCGGGGCACGAAGTACTTCAATGATCTTGTGCGACGTGTCATTGAGGGAATGTGAGCTGAGAAGGCGGCTCGTTTGGTGCCCGAGGCTCGTCGGAGCCCTGCATTCCTTCAACCCATCAACCTGCGGCCGGGCTTTCGTGACCGGCCGCAGGTTGAAGAAAGCTCGGCTGACCGCAGTGACGACGCAGAGGAGCACAATCGGGCCAACGCAACCTCCATCGCAATGCAGTCATGAGCACACCGCGCGAGCTCACAACGCCTGGACGTGTCGCCTCAACACCGGACGTTGAAAGCGGCGATGGCGGCGAGTTGGTACTGGGCCAACCGCGGGCCGTACTGCGCGAGGTTGCGCGCGATGCGGCTTTGAAAGCCGCGATTTGCCATGTTGATGCGGGGCGACTCCGGCCGTCCACACGTCCAGCAGAGCGGTCCGAGTGATCGCGAGGCCCTCGCATCGGCCCCTGGCGCGCGCATTGTGGGTTGAGCGACGGGCAGGGCGTATCGCTATGCCGACGACGTTACGGTAACGGGCCGGGCTCGCGTCGGCATAGCGATACGCTTGGTAAGCCCGGCTTTTGGGGGACGGCAGGCCGGGACGTACCGCTGTGCCGATGGCAGAGCCTGTCGCCCCGCCCACCATCGGCATAGCGGTACGTTGCAGTGCCAATCTTTCATTCGCCCCAAGGTGCTTGCGCTGGCTCGCATCCAGCTTCGTGGACAAGAGCTCGTCAACGGGCAAATACAAGCCGGTGATAGCCAACAAGTGCCGTACGTCGTGGTGAGCTTGCCGGGGTGTTCAGATAGCCGACGTTGATTTTCGGTTCTCGGCCATCAGGGTTCGGTCACGCGGCCTTCGCCGATTGACTGCTCGCCCAGTGAAGACTTCATCGGGCGCCGACGATGACTGCTAACCCGCCTCGACCCGCGCACAGTACGCCTCGAACGTCGCCTTCCACGAGGGCCGAGCGAGACATCTATCGCGATAGGCAGTGAGTTTCGGATACGGCGCGATGAGTGTTTCATCCGTGATCTGCGCTGAAAGAACATGCGCCATCAGGATGTCGGCGACGGTGAAGTTGCTGGTTGCGACGAAGTCGCGATCAGCGAGCCAGCGCTCCAGGTTGCCAAACACCCGGTGAATCCAGCCAACCAGAAACTCGCGTGACTTACCGGAGCTTCCATCGGCCGTCCAGTCATGCACCATCAGGCTTTGCAGAGGCGCCTCGACTGTGGTCAGCGCGGCGAAGCACCAACGCACCACCTGCGCTTCGCCAGCCAGGTCGCTGGGGATCAAGCGCTCGGACTTCTTAGCCAAGTAGATGAGGATCGCTGCCGATTCGGACAGCACCAAGCCGTCGTCGTCGATCGACGGGATTTGCGCGAAGGGGCTGAGCCGAAGATAGGCATCTGCACTCAGATCCTGTGCGGGATGATCCATGCCGATCAGCTCGAAAGGCAGCTGCATTTCTTCGAGGGCCCACAGCGCGCGCAGATCGCGAGTGCGGGTTCGCGCAAAAGCGTTGACCTTAGAGAATCCGTAGAGCTTGAGCATGAAGAGGTTCCTTTGTTGATGCTGACCTGCAGCGATGCGGTGCCAACATTTTGGGCCGATTGACCAGCGTACTGTGTGCAGCGGTCCGAGCGAATGCCATCCCAGCTACTGGCTTGCACTGTTGGGCGGTTCGTTCCAGTGCCACCGACGTCGCAGTGTGTCTGTCGTGTGGTTGATGACTCGGCAGCTTGCTGATCACAGAATCACGAGTCCGAGTTCCGCGCTAGGCACGCAGCGGCAAAGCCGCACCGATCGTGGCAATCAGGCCACCGCAGACGTGGTTGAACCGCTGGCCCACGCGAGCCAGCCATGCGTTGATGCGTTGCGCCGTGCCGACGATCATCAGTTCAGTCGCGAATTCCAACACCGCGAAGCTGCCGGCCATGACGATGAATTGCGTCACCAGGCTCCTGGCCGGATCGATGAAGTGCGGCAGGAAGGCCGTGAAGAACAGCAGCACCTTCGGGTTGGTCACCGCTGACAGTGCACCCTGCCGGAACATCGATGCGCCCGAGCGATTGTTCATCGCCGCGCCCAGCTTCACGCCCACAGGCGGCGAGCGCCAAACCTGGACTCCCAGCCAGACGAGATAGGCGCCGCCGACCCACTTCATCAGCGTGAGCCAAGTCGACGAGGCCTGGAGCAAAGCACCGATGCCGAACATCGACAGCGCGATCACCACGACGAATCCGAGAACGCCTCCGCAGACAGTGAACGTGGCCTTGCGCCATCCGTAGACGGCGCTGTGCGTCAACGCCAGCAGTCCATTGGGGCCCGGCGACAGCGACAAGCCAACGATGGCCGCCAGGTAGATGAGCCAAATGTTCAAGTCCATGCCAAAACGCTCCTGTTGCTGACGGAGTCAACAATAGGCTTCGAGCGTCGACGCGAACAGGTACAGCGCCCTGGCGAACTGTGCGACACAGCAGCAGGCGAGCGTCATCTGTTCCAGTCGCGGCTCCTGCAATCTGTACCAGTCGACTGAGTGCGTTGCGGTACAGAATGACGGCATGCGAGAGCAAGAGCGCTGCGAGATGCTGTACCTGCAAATCGCCGAGTCGATCGCGACACCGATCCGTGCCGGCACGCTGGCACGTGGCGAGCGCATCCCATCGGTGCGCGAGTTGGCGCGCCTGCACCGCGTTTCGTTGGGCACGGTGTTGCAGGCCTATCGCATGCTCGAAGACTCGCGCCTGATCGAGGCACGGCCGCGCTCGGGCTACTTTGTTTCGGCGCGGCCGCCGAAGTTGGCCGAGCCGGAGCCATCAAAGCCGCCGGCGGGTTCGATGGCGGTCGACCTCAGCTCACTGGCGGAACGCGTGATGCGCCTGGCGCACGATCCTGCCTGCGTTTCGTTCGGCGCCGCGTGCCCGAGCTCGGAGCTGTTCTCGCAGGAGCTCGTGCGCCGCGCGGTCAGCCGCGCCGCGCAGCGCCATCGCGCGACGCTGACCCAATACACGATCGGGCCTGGCGACGAGAGTTTGCGCCGCGCCATTGCGCGCCACGCACTGCGCATGGGCTGCCAGCTCGAAGCACGCGATGTCGTCGTCACGAACAGTTGCCTGGAGTCGATCACGCTGTGCCTGCGATCGGTGACGCAGCCCGGTGATGTCGTTGCATTGGAGTCACCGACGCTGTTCAGTTTTCTCGAGATCCTCGAGAACCTGCACCTGCGTGCGCTGGAGATCCCAACGCATCCGCGCACCGGCTTGTCGATCGACGCGCTGCAGCTTGCCTTCGACACGCAGCCTGTCAAGGCCGTGTTGACCGTGCCCACGCTGTCGAATCCGATCGGCGCGACCATGCCGCTGGCCGAGCGGCGGCGCCTGGCGCTGATGGTGGCCGAGCGCGGCATACCCCTGATCGAGGACGTTCTGTACAACGACATGGCCGAGGACGACGGGCAGCGCCGCGCTGTGCGCTCGTTCGACACGAGCGGGCACGTGATGATCTGCGGCTCGTTCTCGAAGACGATCGCACCGGGGTTGCGGCTGGGTTGGGTGGAGGCTGGGCGCTGGAGCGCGAGCCTGGCGCGCTTGAAGCAGGCGACCAGCGGCAGTCAGGCTGTGATTCTCGAGCGCGCGCTGGCCGACCTGCTGACGCAACCCGGCATCGAGGCAGGCTACCGCCAGATGCGTGCGAGTCTCGCGGCGCGTGTCGACGAAGCACGAGGCTTGATCGCGGAGCACTTCCCGAAAGGCACGCGGGTCACCAACCCGTCAGGTGGCCTGATTCTGTGGGCCGAGTTGCCGCGCGGCATCGATTCGCTCGCGCTGTTCCAAGCCTGCCTTGCCGAGAACATCGTCATCGCACCCGGCACGATGTTCAGTGCCACGGACCACTTTCGGCATTGCGTGCGACTGGGGCTTGGCGGCGATTGGGACACCGCCCACCGCCGTGCGTTGCAGCGCGTGGGGTGGTTGGCAGCGAAGATGCAGCGGCGCGCTGGTGTGCCGGTGTATTGATGCCATGACGATCAGCGGTTGAAGGGATCAATCGACACATGGTTGAGACTGCAATCACGCCGCTCTCGGCCCCAACCTGGCCTGCATCGCCGCCTCGAGCACAGCTGCATCGCTTCGCCGATTCGTCGCCCGCGCCGCCTGGATCGCCAGCGTGTAGGCGCGACGGGTCTGGCGCGCGCTCAGATTCTCTTGCGCCAGCACCCAGGCACGTTCCGCGTTGTCACCGTCGCGAAGGTAGAACTCGGCAGCGTGATCGGCAAACGCGAGCGGATGCTTTACCAGCAAGGTCTCGTATCTCTGCGCCGCGAGTGCAATCTCCTGCCGCCCATGCGCGGACTGCCCGACAAGAATGTGAAGCCGCCCCAGCAGTGCAAGTGCCTCGGGCTCATTCGATGCCGCCGCGATCCGCTCGAGTCGCTTCATCGCCGGTGTCAGGTCGAGACGCGCGACTTCCAGTTCGGCCAGGTGGATGTTCGCCGCAACGAACTCAGGCACGTATCGAACCGCCTGGGCATACATCGCTTCGCCACGCTGTGCGTCATGACCCTGTTCGGCCCACATCAGGCCGCGCATGAAGTAGATCGATGCATACGGAAACGGCGAGGTCGTGTCCAGCTCCTCGAGCGCCACCGCGTAGAGCCGGTCGGCCTCGGCCAAGCGTCCAAGCGCGGCATAAGCCGCGGCCAGCGCGCTGTGAGACGCGAAACCTGGCCGCCGCACCGCATTCGACTCCAGCTGCCCGAGCACGTCCTTCGCGCGCCCCATCGCGATCAGGATCGAAGCCCGCTGCATTTCGACCTTGGCGGCGTTTGCGCCTGCGCTCGCGGCGGCATCGAGGTCGGCCAACGCGTGCGCGAATCGATGCACCGCAGCGCGGCTGCGCGCGCGCCGCAACAATGCGTCTGCGCTGGTCGAGCCGCTTTCAGTGAGCCGAACGGCGCGGTCCAATGCGGCGTAGTCCGCGACCATCTTCGAGCGAAGCAACAACAGATCTTCGACCCCGGGTTCTTCTGCGCCTTGTTCGATCAAGTGATCGAGGTTCGCGAGCGCGATGGTGCTGTCGGTCGCCGGCCGGTGACCTTCGAATACCAGCCGTTCGTTCTCTCGGCTGCAACCTGTTAGCGCCAGCGCCAGCAGCAGTCCCCAAGTCCATCGACGTTGCGTCATGGCGCCGCCAGGAAGGGAAACGCCGCCGTCGAGTGCGTCTTGTCGTCGCGGTCGACACCGTCATCCACGGTGTCGGGTGTGCCTCGGATCAGCAGCGACCGGAACACGCCGTTGACGTTGTAATGAGGCGTTCGCCCGCCGCAGTCCTTGTTCGGCGAACCGTGAGCCGCAAGCTCCACCGCCAGATACTGGTTGCAGACGGCGCTGGCCGTGTTGACCCACAGGCGGTCGTCGGCCAGCAGCTGGGCCAGCACGCCATAACGCTCTTCGGTGTGGTTCACTCGATCGGCCAACCATTGATTGCCCGCAACCGCGTCGAAGCTGTCGTAGAGGGCGAGATTGCGCGCGATCTCCAGCGCGAACGTCTGCCATGCGGCTTGGTCTGCGCGGTTGTAGTCCTCCTTGAGCGCATCGCTGATCTCGTCCGATGCAATGGTGCCCAGCAGCGCATTGCCCGTCAGCGCCCGGCCCATGCGATCGATGGGACTGCCCAGCGCCGGGCGCGCCGGAATGTCGCGCTGCTTATCCTGATCGATGGTGCAAGCCACGAGAGCCAGCAAAAATGCAGCCACGACGACGAGGGCGCCCGCGGCCCTGCCTTCAAATGCATGCTTCATGGCTTGTACGTCCTTCCCCAAACGGCCAACAGCGGCCCGCCTTGGTTCAACACGCCGAGGTCGACTGAGATGACCAGCGCCGAGGTCTTCCATCCAGCCAGGAAGTTCTTGGCCGCTTCGCCGTTGGTCAAGCGCCACTGGGCGAGTACCTGTTTGGACGTCGTGCCGTCGAGATTGAAGTACCCCGACGCATCCTTGGCCGCAACGCCTTTCTGGATTGCGTCAGCGGCCAGATTGAGTGCTGCGCGCGTGCCTCGGACGTTGTTGAAGTAAGGGTCGTCGCGCAGTCCGGCGAAGACCTTGAAACGCTTGTTTCGACCTTCGATGCCTTCTGGCCGGCTCGCATCACCACGCGCGTAGTCCGCGTCGCCGGCCCAGCATTCGATCGCGTTTTCGACGTTGAAGCGGCACAGGATGGTCGTTGTCGCTGTCGTCGTGCCCAAACGCGATCCACTGTCGACGTGGAACACATATTGGACGCGGTCGGAGAACTTGCGACCGACGATGTCCATGACGAGGTTCAGCCGCTTGCCGTCCGATGACGTCCAGGCGTAGAGATCGCCGATGTCGGCCGCAGGGTCTGCTGTCACTGTGGGCGTGTCGAGATGATCGGCGGCGAGTGCGACAGGCGCCGCAGTCGAAGCGCCCATGAGCAGCGCGAACGCGCTGACAGATTTGATGATGAATTGACCTGCCGGCCGACTCGAGCCGGCTGGGTGCTGAACCGATCCTCGCCGAAGACCTGAAGGCCCGAGGGCTTCGACGTCTTGCCTCGTGATGGACATCAACATGCTTCTGATGAGGTGAGTGAAGAAAACAATGAGTTCAAGCTGCCGACGTCGGCCATGCCGTGGGTCATGGCGTCAGACCGGCCGTCCGTGAAGGTTTCGGCGGCGATGCGGCCGAGCAGGCCGAGAGCCGATTGCAAGGGGCCGCATCCCAGACTCACGCGCCGCACGCCGGCGGCGGCCAACGCCGCAACATCGGGCACGCCGGCATAGCCTGCGTAGACGTTCAACGGCAGATCAATGGCTCGCGCAAAACGGGACAGCTCATCGAGCTGGTCCATGCCGGGCACGAAGATGCCGTCGGCACCCGCCGCTGCGTACATCTGGGCGCGTTGCAGCGCGGCTTCGAAGCGGTTGCCGACGCTGCCTGACGACGCAACGTACACGTCGGTGCGCGCGTTGATGAACAGTCGCACGTTCTCCTGCGAGGCAAGCGCGCGCAGGGCCTGGATGCGATCACACAGCATCTCGGGCGGCCGCAATTGCTTCGTGGCCGGCGACACACCGTCTTCGATGTTCACGCCGACGACACCCAGCGCCATGAGCTTGCGGACCAGTTTGCACACGTCGCTCGTGTCGCGCCCGAAGCCGCGCTCGATGTCCACCGTCACCGACACGCGCGCGATGCGGCAAATGCGGGCGCAGGCAGCGATGAACTCTTCGTGCGGCACTTGCTCGCCGTCGGCGTAGCCGAGCGACCACGCCATGCCCGCGCTGGTGGTCGCGATCACGCTGGCACCGGCCGCCTGGAGCACGGCCGCGCTGGCCGCGTCCCAAGCGTTCACCAAGATCAGCAGCCTGCCGCCTTGGTGCAAGCGATGCAGGGCCTCAGCTTGCTGTTGCTGCAATGTGTCGACACTCATGGCGTGCGGCCTCTCTACGACTGCGATGGCACTGAAGCCTAGGCATCGTCAGCGCTGCCGACTTGGCAAAAACTGACTTCGTCGTTCTCCTAAAATCACCGCAGCCGCAGCAACCAGAACGCCTCACCGTGCCGAGCGCCTCGCCAGAACGCCACCTGCCCGATCGGGACTACCGGCCGCTGCGCGCTGCTTGCGGCCTGCACCTGATGCGCTGCGAGTGCCGTGCCGGTGCGAACGAGCGGCCCAGCGACGAACAGCACCAGGCCTTCTCCATCACGCTGGTCGAGCGGGGCACGTTGACCTACCGCACGCGCGCCGGCAGTGCTGTGTTGAGCCCGGGCTGGCTGATGCTGGGCAATGAGGGCGAGGGCTATGCCTGCTCGCACGAACAAGGCGACGGCAGCGGCGACGACTGCGTGATGCTGTCGATGTCGGCGCCCGCGCTCGACGCGGCGCTCAGCGCACTGGGCCCATCGGGCTCGAAGCTCGCTTTCGGCCGCGCCGGCCTGCCGCCGTCGCCGCGCGTTGCGGCGCTGCTGGGTTCGCTGCGGGCCGATGGCGACGAAGGGTTCGCTCTCGAGGAGACAGCGCTGGCAGTCATCAGCCACGTCCAGCGTTCGCTGAACGACGGTGCGGCGCCGACGCCCCTGCCGCGGCAGGACGACCGCGCCTTGACCGCCGCACACTACATCGAAAGCCGCGCCGAAGCGCCGATCACGCTCGACAATGTGGCCGCTGCCGTGGGCGTCGGCCCGTTTCATCTGATGCGCATCTTTCGGCGTGCCGTGGGCGTCACGCCGCACCAGTACCTGATGCGGATCCGTCTGCTGCGCGCGATCGCGCTGCTGCGCGACACCGAACAGCCGGTGACCTCGATCGCCTACGACGCGGGCTGGTCGGACTTGTCGAACTTCACCCGCACGTTCCGGCGCGATGTCGGTTGCTCGCCGGGGGAATTTCGGCGGCGAGACAAGAAGGGGGCGCTTCAAAAAGCGGGCAAATCGTAGGCCAAGGTGCAGAGGACGCTCGATGATCCCGCCTCTGACTCGTTGCGCGAATGATCCGTTCCGAGTTTGACTTCAGCCGCCCGTTCGCGAAGGTCGAGAACCAAAAGACGCTGGCGGAAAGCCGCCGCTAGTTGTGCCTTTGTCAGCCGCTTCAAGGCTTGCCGGTGTAGACGGCCAATTGCGCGGCGAAAGCCTGCTTGTAGGCCGGCCGCGCTTCGGCGCGCGCAACATAGGCGACGAGGTTCGGATATCCGGCCAGCAAGCCCGAAGGCTTGAGCCTCTGCAGCACGTGCACCATCATCAGGTCACCCGCACTGAACGCACCGTCGAGCCACTCAGCATCGCCCAGGCGAGCGGAAAGTGGCTTCAGCCGGTTGTGAATGCGATCCTCGACCAGAGGCAGGCGCTCCTTGTTCCAAGGCTTGTCGCCCTCGAGCAGTTTGGCCGCTTCCAGCTCGAGGATCGGCGGTTCCACGGTGTTGACCGCGGCAAACATCCATGTGATCGCGCGCGCCCTTGCATTGGCGTCGTCAGGCAGCAAGCCCGCATGGTGGTCGGCGATATGCAGGACGATCGACCCCGTCTCGAACAGCGCGAGATCGCCTTCTTCATAGGTCGGAATCTGCCCGAAAGGATGAAGCGCGAGATGCGCGGGTTGCTTCATCTCGGCAAAGGAAAGAAGACGAACCTCGTAGGGTTGGCCCACTTCTTCGAGCGCCCAGCGGACGCGCGTGTCCCGCGCCAATCCCTGGCCGCGATCGGGCGATGCTGCAAATGCGGTGATGGTCGGGGTCATTGACATGCTCCTGTCGGTTGCGTGACGCCGTCGTGCGTCACGTGGTTGAGTTCGTGGACTGTTTGCATGGTGGTTCTCAGTAGCCGTGGCTCTGCCTTCGTGTCCCGAACCGAAATGGCTGTGGTCATTGGGTCGACGAACAACCAGGGTCGAAATCGACAGGCCACAAAAGAACTTTTCCTGCTATTTCCAAGTTGACGACTGCCTTGATCTCTGGATCAGTCGCAGAGGTCGAGCACCGAGAAGTACTGGTAGCCAACAGTCGCCATGTTGATCCTGATCTGCTCAGGATGCCCTTGCGTTCCTTCCTTGCACATACGAAAGGAGCTTCCGAGCTCAACACCGTTCATCTTCGCCGTGTGCTCGCCTCCAAGCCGGAGGAGGTGTCCCGCGCCTTCCTCGACCCGATGTCAGCTCATTGGCGCGACGATGGTGAAGGTCTGGATTCGGAGTGAGTGCTGGGCGTCTCAAGGCGTGCCGTCGATCAGTTTGGCGGCCCGACTTGTCGCGACGCCACCTGACCGAAAGTACCTCATCGCGGTCGCGACGCTCGCATGCCCGCTCATCGCCATCGTGTCGCCCAGCGGCACATTCTGCCGGCCCGCTTCGGTCACAAACCCGCTGCGCAGCGAATGTGCCGAGAAATCGCCCTCGATGCCGGCGAGCACACAACGCTGCTTGACGATGTCGCGCACTGCGGCAGGCGAGAGTGGTTCGCCGACCGTCGTGCCCTTGCGGATGCGCCTAAAAATCGCTCCGCTGCGGATGCCGCTCGCCGCGAGCCAGGCTTCCAACGCGTCGGCCGCAACGCCGACGATCGGTTTGTCGTTCTCCGGCCGATCGGCACCGGCCTGATTCGCCTTCGCATGGGCCAATGTGTAGACCCAGGCGCGCTCGCCGACCTTGCGCGTGTTCTCCAGCGTCGCGTTGGTGACCTCCGAGCGACGCCGGCCACCGCTGGCCCAGGCCAACAGCAGCAGCGCGCGGTCGCGCAGCCCCTTCAGCGAGTCGTCGCAGGTGGCGAGCAGCGCCTCGAGCGGCCCGCGGGTCAGCGCGGCTTTGCGCTGGGGCAGGGCGCCGCGCTTGGCGTGCGCGCGCCGTGTCTTGGCCAGCAGTTCGCGCACCGCAGGCGTCTGGCAGGGGTTGGTCGCGCCGTGCAGGGTGTGCGACTTCGACAGCACCGCAAGGCGATGCGTGACCGTGTTGAGCGACGGCGCGCCGAGCTTGCCCTTGAAGCCGTGCGCGACCAGCACCGCGTCGATCTCAGGCGGCAGCTCGTGCACCAGGCCGGCGTCGGTCGCCCGCGGCACATGGTCGACGATGAACTGCAGCACCGCGGCTTCCGAGACGGGCAGGGCGATCGGCACGCGGTAGCGCAGCACATACCAGGCTGCCCAGTAGCGCAACGCCGCGCGGTAGCTGGCCTGGGTGTTGGCGGCTTCTCCTTCCCGTAGCAGCGATTGGACGGCGGCCTCGGCCAGCGGCGCCAAGGACGCCGGGTCGAGAGGCGCCACGCCGGTTTCGGCTGGCGCGACCATCGGCATAGCGGTACGGGGCACGGTGGTGCTCGGTCTATTCATTGCTTGTTGAATGTATGATGTATTACAGCAGTTCCCTCTAAGTCACGATAACACTCTCTTATCGTGGGTGGCAGTGGAAAGCGAGGGCAGGGCAGTGGGCACCGGTTCAACCAGTCGCGGCATCACCGAAACCGACGTGTGGCAGGCGGCCGACGCGCTGCTGCTCGAAGGCGCGCGGCCGACGATCGAGCGGGTGCGGCAGAAGGTAGGGCGGGGCAGTCCGAACACGGTCAGTCCGTACCTCGACACCTGGTTCAAGAAGCTCGGGGCGCGGATCAAAGACCCGATGGCCTTCTCTGCCCCGCCGGCGATCCCTGACCCCGTACAGCAGGCCGCAACCCACTTCTGGGAGGCCGCGCTGGCCAGCGCTCGGGCGCAGGTGGCGAACGAGTTGGCGATGGAGCGTAAGGAGCTCCACGCCGATCGGCAGGCTGCTACGGAAGAAAAGGCGGCGCTGGCGGCCGAGCGCGAGCGGCTGGCCGCGCAAGCGCAAGCGCGCGACGACGTGGCCCAAGCGCTGCGCGATCAACTCGGCGAGTCGCAGCGGCTGCTCGATGAGCTTCGAGATCGGCTCCAGGGTCAAACGGGGGAAGCTGTCGCGATGCGCGAGTCGGTGGAGCGACTCGCGATCGAGCGCGATGCGCTGCGAGCACAACTTGAGACGCAACGTCACGCGCACGAAAAGGCTCGCGCCGACATCGAAGCACGCGCTGAAGCACACGAGAAGCGCTGGACGATGGAAGTTGATCGTGCGCGCGAGACATTGAAGGCAGCACAGCAGCAGATCGTGCGCCTAGAGAAAGATGGGGCTGCGCAAATGGAGCGTCTCGCGCGCGATGCGAGCACAGCGGCCAAGGAGCGCAAGCAGATCGAGCGATCGCACGCTGCCGATCAAGCCGAGTTGCAACGCCTGCGCCGCGAGAACGACGCTGCAGCCAAGCGCGAAGTCGCTATGGCGACGCAGATCGAAAGGCTGCAAGAGCAGCTCAACAAAGCATTGGATCAGTCGCAGGCCAAAGCCCGTGAGCACAGCAAGCTGCTGCGCTCGCTGCTGACCCAAGCGGGAGGCGCACGACCAGCAACGAAGTTGCGCAACCGGGCGGCGAAACGCCCCTAAACAACCAAGACGAGTGCACCGGATGGCAATAGTCTTCGAGGCGATCAACCCGCGCGGCTCGGTCTGGCATCGATGGGATCCTCACATCCATGCCCCCGGCACCGCACTGAACGATCAGTACAAGGGGGCGGACCCTTGGCACGACTTCCTCACCAAGATCGAGCAGAGCGATCCGCCGATCCGCGCCCTTGGCATCACCGACTACTGTGGGATCGACGGCTACATCGAGACGATCAAACGCCGCGACGGCGGTCGCCTCGCCGGCGTGGGCCTGGTCTTCGCGAACGTCGAGTTTCGTCTCTCGATCGAGACCAACAAGGGGTCTG
>CAXTSS010000041.1:0-20143 GCA_964247075.1 uncultured Rhizobacter sp.
GGTGCAGGCCGATGCTGGGCTCGTCGAGCACGTACATCACGCCGGTCAGGCCCGAACCGATCTGCGACGCGAGGCGGATGCGCTGCGATTCGCCGCCGGAGAGCGAATCGGCGTTTCGGTCCAGGCTCAAATAGTTGAGGCCGACATCGTTCAGGAACTTCAGCCGCGAGCGGATCTCGCGCACGACCTTGTCGGCGATCTCGGCCTTCGCGCCTTGCAGCTTGAGTTGCTCGAAGTACGCCAGGCACTCGCGCAGCGTGAAGTGCTCGACGCGGAAGATCGGCTCCTGCGTGTTGCCCGCCACGTCGACCAGAAACACGTTGCGCGCCTCGCGCCGCAGCCGCGAGCCGTCGCAATCGGGGCAGGGCTTGGCGCTCTGGTAGCGCATCAGGTCTTCGCGCACCGCGGCCGAATCGGTTTCCTTGAAGCGTCGCGCGAGGTTCGGCAGGATGCCCTCGAATGGGTGCGAGCGCTTCACGGTGCGCTGCTTGCCGCGTGGACCTTCGGCTTCGTAGACGAACTCGATGTCGGTCGCACCCGAGCCGTGCAGCAGCACGTTCTGCGCGGTGGTCGGCAACTCCTCGAATGCGGTGTCGATGTCGAAGGCGTAGTGCTTCGCCACGCTTTCGAGCAGCGAGAAGGTGTAGCCGTTGCGCTTGTCCCAGCCCTTGACCGCGCCGCTCGCCAGGCTCAGCGACGGGAAGGCGACGACGCGATCCGCATCGAACACGGTCGTGTGGCCCAGGCCGTCGCACGTGGGGCAGGCGCCGACCGGCGAGTTGAACGAGAACAGCCGCGGCTCGAGTTCGCTCAAGGAGTAGCGGCACACCGGGCAGGCGAACTTGCTCGAGAACAAATGCTCCTTGCTCCCCTCCATTTCGAGCCCGATCGCCCGGCCGTCGGCAATGCGCAGTGCGGCCTCGAAGCTTTCGGCCAGCCGTTGCTCCAGACCCGCCTGGACTTTGATGCGGTCGATCACGACATCGATGTCGTGCTTCTCGGCCTTTTTCAATTTGGGCACGTCCGCCGCTTCGAAAGCCGCGCCGTCGACGCGAAAACGCACATAGCCCTGCGACTGCATGTCGGCGAACAGCTCGGTGAACTCGCCCTTGCGGTCGCGCACGACCGGTGCCAGCACCATCAGCCGCGTGCCTTCGGGCAGCGCCTGCACGGCATCGACCATCTGGCTCACGCTCTGCGCCTGCAACGGCAGGTGGTGATCGGGGCAGTACGGCGTGCCGGCGCGCGCGTAGAGCAGGCGCAGATAGTCGTGGATCTCGGTCACGGTGCCGACGGTCGAGCGCGGGTTGTGCGAGGTCGCCTTCTGCTCGATGCTGATGGCCGGGCTCAGGCCCTCGATCACATCGACATCGGGCTTGTCCATCAGCTGCAGGAACTGGCGCGCGTAGGCCGACAGGCTCTCGACATAGCGGCGCTGGCCTTCGGCATACAACGTGTCGAACGCGAGCGAACTCTTGCCCGAGCCGGAGAGCCCGGTGATCACGACGAGCTGGTTGCGCGGGATGTCGAGGTCGATGTTCTTCAGGTTGTGCGTGCGTGCCCCGCGAACGCGAATCGCGTTCGCGATTTCTACTTTTGGCGCAGGGGTGCGCGCGGCGGGGAAGTCATCGGCGGGGGCGGGCATCGAGGGGTCGCGCAAAACCCATGATGATAACGGCCCGCCCCTGCGCGACTCAAGGGGCGGCGTCGGCCAGGGTCGTCTTGAGCGATGCGGCAGCGGCGGGCGCGAGCGGCGCCATCAGCGGCGCGCCGCCGGCGGGCGTGAGCCAGACCGCGTCGTCGCCGAGCTGGATCGTCGTGTGCAGAGCGCCGTCGCGCCAGAGTTGCAACACGTCGGCCGCGGCCGCCGCCGGCGGCGCGCCGGTCGCGGGGCGCCAGCGCGCTGTGCGGTCGAGTTGGGCGAGCCAGCGTTGCAGCGCCGGCGTCATCGGCTGCGGGCCGGCGCCGCGCTGCCAGCGCCAGCGTTCGGGTTCGTCGATCGCGAGCGTGGTGGATGCCGCAGGTGCGGCGTCCTGACGGCGTGCCGAGAGGCCGGCGGCTGGCGCTGCGGACTTGGCGAGCGCACTCGGACGCTCGGCGCGCTGCTCGTCGCGCTCGTCGCGCGCGAGGGCGCCGGACGATGTCGCGGCGTTCTCCCGCGCCGGCGCGGGTGCGGCGGCAGGTGCAGGCGCTGGTGGAGGCGCCGTTGCCGGAAAGGCAGATGGCGCCGCAGCCATCGGCGTCGCGGCATCGGCGCTGCGCTTGCTCGATGCGTCAGCCGTGACGGCGGCAGGGGGCTCGGCGGCGCGCTTGCGCGCAGGCTGCGCTGGCGCGGGGGGCGCGGGCCGCGCGGCGGCACGCGGCGCTTCCTTCTCGACGCGCAGCTCGGCCTGCGCTTGCGATGGCTCGGGCGCTGCGGGTACCGCTGCGGGAGGCGCCGCGTTGCGCTCGGCGGTGGCCGTGGTCGCCGGGGCGGCTGCTTGCGGCAACGTCTCGTCGAGTGGCTTGTCCCACCACATCACGCCGACCAGCGTCGCCACCATCACGGTCGCAAACCCGGCCGCGACCGACGGCCGTGCGAGCCACGACCACAGTTGCCCCAACGGGTTCGCACGCGCGGGTGCGGCGGCCTGCGACGCCTTCACCGCGTTGCGCGCCGCGCGCAGGATGGTCTCGCCGAGCTCGGCCGGCGGCGCGGCGTCGGCGTCCGGCGCGTGGCGCAGCGCCTGCGTCAGCCAGGCATCGCGTTCGGCGTCGTCGTGCGGCGTCATCGACCCGCTCCCTCGGCCAGCGGCGCCAGGTGCGCGCCCATGCAGGTGCGCAGCTTGCTCATCGCGTAGCGCAGCCGCGTCTTCGCGGTCTCGAAGCCGACTTCGAGCGCACTCGCCACTTCGTCGAGTGCGAGCCCGTCGTCGTGGTGCAGCAGAAAAGCGCTGCGCTGCGGCAGCGGCAGTTGCTCCAGGCACGCCAGCAGCTGCACGCCGGCGCGGCGCCAGAACGCCAGCTCCTCGGTGTGCGCGGCCGCGCCCGACGGCGCGGGCCAGTGCTGCCACGCGCCGCCGTCGCTGGCTGCGGGCTCCCACGGCGCGTCGTCGTCGGCTGCGAACGCATCGATCGAGACTTCATGGCCGCTGCGTCTGAGCATGTCGATCACGCGGTGGTGGGCGAGCGTGTAGAGCCAGGTGCGAAAGGTCGCCCCCTGCGGCTCCCAGCGCGCACGCGCCTGCACGACGCGCAGCCAGGTGTCCTGAAAGACCTCGTCGGTCTGCGCATTCAGCGCGCTGCCGAGCAGGCGGCGAACAAACCGATACAGGCTCGCCTGATGACGCGCATACAGCTGCTCGAACGCGCGCGCATCGCCGCCCGCATAGGCGGTCATCAGCGCATCGTCGGTGGGAGCGGGGGTGGGGGCGGGCACGGCCCGAAGTCTGCCTCATGTCGTGTTGATACGTCCGGCGAATGCTTGCGGGGTGAACCTCCGCTGTTCTAGGGAGGACGGATGCTTCCCAAGGCCGGGGCCGCGCCCTAATATCAAACCGTTCGCCTCGACCGTTGGGAGTTCCCGTGACACGCACGACGATGCGCCGATCAACGATGGTTCACCGCCTGCTCATGGCCGCGGCTGCCGCCGGCCTGCTGGGCGCGGCGTTGCAGGCGCAAGCGCATGTCGAACGCGATCGGCTGGCGCTGGAGACGCGGGTCGAGGCGATGCGCGAGGCGATCTCCGCGGCCTCCGCCGATGCACCCGATGCCGACCCGCGCGCCGCGTGGTTCAACTGGGGCAACTGGAACAACTGGAACAATTGGTCCAACTGGGGCAATTGGGGCAACTGGCCCAACCACCGCTGATGCGCGGCATCGCATGGCAGACGAATCGCTGATCCATTGGTTGTCGAGGCGATCCGCCCCGGCCGCTGCGTCGATCGCGTTCGATCCGGCCGACTTCAGCCCGGCGCTGAAGACGCGGCTGCTGGTGCTGCAGCCCACGCCGTTCTGCAACATCGACTGCGACTACTGCTACCTGCCGGATCGCAACTCGACCGCGCGCATGGCGCTCGCCACGATGCGCCGCGCCGCCGAACGCCTGCTGGCGGATGACCTGGTCGGCGAGCGGCTCACGGTGGTCTGGCATGCGGGCGAACCGCTGACGCTGCCGGTGGCGTACTTCGACGCGGCGATCACGATGCTGAGCGAGGTGCTCGGCGCGCGCTGCGAGCTCACGCATTCGATCCAGACCAACGCCACGCTGATCGACGACGCGTGGTGCGAGTTGTTCCTGCGCCACCGCATCCGCATCGGTGTCAGCGTCGATGGCCCGGCCGATCTGCACGACGCGCACCGCCGCACGCGCAGCGGGCGCGGCACGCACGCGCGCGTGCGGCGCGGCATGGCGTGTCTGCGCGCGCACGGCATCGAGTTCCACGCGATCGCGGTCGTGACGCCGGCCACCTTCGCGCAGGCCGATGCGTTCTTCGATTTCTTCGAGGCCGAGGGCGTACCCGAAGTCGGCTGCAACTTCGACGAGGCCGAAGGCGCGCATCGCCACTCGAGTCTGGCCGGCCACGAGGCCGCGCACGCGGTGTTTCTCGCGCGCATGCTGGAGCGTTCGCGTGCGCCCGGCGCGCGCACGCGGGTGCGCGAGCTGGCGATGGCGCTGCACCTGATCGCGCAGCCTTTGCCGATGACGGCTTGGCGCGAACACCGCTGGCCGGAGAACGTGCAGACGCTGCCGTTCGCGCTCGTCAACGTCGCGCACGATGGCCGCTTCGGCACCTTCTCGCCCGAGCTGCTCGGTCAGCCTTCCGCCGAGTTCGCCAATTTTGCGATCGGCCACGTCGAGCGCGACGGCTTCTTCGCCGCAGCCGCGGGCGCGCCGTTCGCGCGGCTGTGGGGCGCGGTCGCGCGCGGCGTTCGCACCTGCGAGCGCTCATGCGCGCACTTCGGCTATTGCGGCGGCGGCGCGCCGGCCAACAAGCTGTACGAGAACGGCGACCTCGGCAGCACCGAGACGCTGTACTGCCGTACGGTCGTGAAGCGGCCGTTCGATGCGGTGCTGGCGCAGCTCGAAAGAGATGCGTCATGAGCGAACGGATTTTTTCCAGCTACACGCACAGCGCGTTCCTGAGCTACGCGCATGACGATGATCAGGCCTGGGCCGGCTGGATCACCAACTTCAACACCGAGCTGAACCGCATGCTGCCGCCGCGCCTGCACGGCATCGCCGTGCCTAACGCACACCTAAGCAGCAAGAACGGGCCGATCGCCGGGCCGCTGAACGAGGAGCTGCGCAAGAACGTCGCGGCCTCGTTCGCGATGATCCTGTTCGTGCACGACAACTACCTGACCTCCGATTGGTGCCTGCACGAACTCGAGTACTTCAAGGAGCTGTTCGGCGACGACGGTTTTCGCGAGCGCTTCTTCGTCATCGCGATGTCGGAGCACGCGATCAAGGAGCTGACGAGCCGCCCGCAATGGAAGCTGGTGTGCCCGTTCGACGATCAGGTCTGGATGCCGTTCTTCGACGACGACGACCACGACATCCCGATGGAGATCTACGCCAGCAACACGCGCGACAAGCAGGTCATCGTCGCGAACGGCTTCTGGCGCAAGTTCCTGCGCGTGCGCGAGGCGCTGGCGAACAGGATCCGCGCGACGGTCGATCGCGAGCAGCGTGCGCCGACCTATCCCGATGTCGCGCCGGCGGTGGCGCGCAGCGCGGCCGTGCCTGAGGATGAACCGCTGGTGCGCGTCTACATCGAGGGCAACAAGGAGCAGGAGACGTACTGGGAGTCGCTCGGGGCACAGGTCGTCGCCAGCTGGAACGAGGTGGTGGCGCCGATGCGGATCGAGCCGCAGCTCTACCTGCGCCCGACCGGTCTGCAGATGACCGAGATCGACCAGCGTCCGGTGCTCGACGACGCCGACGGCGTGGTGCTGCTGTGGGGCAAGAAGACGCCCGACTCGCTCGCGGCGCAGATCAACAAGGTCGAGCCCAAGCTCTCCGGGCCGAACTACGCGCCTGGCCTGATCGCCTACCTGATGGAGGGCCCGAACGACACGCGCAGCGCCGGCTCGGTGCTGAACTGGCCGGTGGTCCGCTTCGCTGCCACCGCCGCCGGCGGGATCGCGGTGCTGGACGAAGACGCGGCCGCGTTGAAGGCGTTTCTGACCAGCGTGCTCGAACGCAAGCGCAAGCGCTTGAATGACGCGAGTGCCGCGAACGGTGCGCCCGCAGCGACGCCGGTGGTGGCCGCTGCCCCCTGATCCGCCATGGACACGCCCCCACGCGCCGCGGCCTTGCGCCTGCCCACCGAGCCCTACCCGGGGCTGCGGCCGTTCCTCGACCACGAGGCCGCGCTCCTGCTCGGCCGCAGCCGCCAGGTGCGCGAGATCATCGAGCGGCTGCGCGAGACGCGCTTCGTCGCCGTCATCGGCGGCTCGGGTTCGGGCAAGTCGTCGCTGATCCGGGCCGGCGTCGTGCCCGAGTTGCGCGGCTTCGGCATCAAGGAGGCGGGCGACTACTGGATTCCGGTGGTCTGCACGCCCGGCACCACGCTGCCGCCGAGCGCGCCGGCCGAGGTCGGCGCTGAAAGCGCGGGCGCCCCGGCCGCGCAGACGCCGATCACGCGCCTGGCGTGGAAGTTCTCGCAGCTGCTGAAGCCGCTCGCCGCAACCGACGCCGAGGCGCAGCGGCGCAGCGAGATCGCCGCGGTGTTCCGCCAGGAGGCCGGCTTCGCGCGGCTCGTCGATGCCTACTTCGACGAGCTGCCGGCGCGCGGGCCGGCCGCCCAGGACGCGCGCTTCCTGTTCGTCATCGACCAGTTCGAGGAGCTGTTCCACCCGAACAACCACGACAACCCGGACGCCTGCCGCATCGTCGAGGCCGTCATCGACCACTTCTTCAATCCGCACCCGCGCTGCTACGTGGTGCTGACGATGCGCAGCGAGCACCTCGCCGATTGCGCTGGCTTTCTGGAGCTGCCCGACGCGATCAACAAGTCCTCGTACCTGGTGCGCCGGCTCGATGAGCGCGAGCTGCGCGAGGCCATCGTCGGCCCGGCGAAGGTCTACCTGCGTCTGCTGCAACGCCGCGGCGCGGTGCCCGGCACGACCCTGCCGCCGGATGTGGTGTTCGAGCCCGCCGTGATCGAGCGGCTGCTGGCCGACGTCGAGCGCATCACCAGCGATGCCGATCACCTGCCGCTGCTCCAGCATGTGCTCGCGCGCACCTGGGAGGCGGCCTGCGAGCGCGAGGGCCTGACCGCCGAGCAGGTGCCGGCGCGCGTGATCTGGGCCGATCTGGAGCACGCCGTCGCGCCGGCCCGGGCAACGGCTTCAGCGCCGGCCGCCGATGGGCTGCACGCGCAGACCGCCGTCAACACCCTGCGCCGCAGCCTGGAGAACCAGGCCGAAGCGATCTACCAAGCGCGCAGCGCCGAGCAGCGCGTGCAGATCGATGTCGTGCTGCGGAATCTGGCGTTCAAGGACCCGAACAATGGCCTGTATTCGCAGCAGCGCATCGATGTGGACGACCCGCGCCTGTTCGAAGGCATCGCGCAACCGCGCGAGACGCTGCATGCGCTGCTGGAGCACGGCTTTCTCGACTCGGTGAACTACCTGTTCTGGGACAAGGAGAACCCGGAGCGCGTCACGCTGAAGGTCTCGCACGAATCGTTCATTCGCGGCTGGGCGCACTTTCGCATGCTCATCGATGCCGAGGCCGAGCGCTTCGAGGAGTTCGTCGGCGTGCTGCGCAAATGCGCACTGGGCGTCGAGCGGCCCGAGTACCTGCTCGAAGCCACCGAACTCGCACGGCTCGAATCCTGCGGCCTGACGACGGTGTTCGAGGATCCGGTGGAGCGGAGCGACTGGTTTCGCGTGCTGCTGCAGTACCGCGACGGCGAGCGGCTGGCCCGCGTCGAGCCGCAGATCGATGCCTTTCTCGCCGCGTCGCGCGCGCGCCAGCGCGCGCAGGAGCAGGAGCGGCTCGATGCCGCGGCGCAGAAGCGCGAAGCGGCCGAGCGCGACCGCCTCAACGCCGAGCGCGAACGCGAGTTCAAGGTGCAGCAGCGCCAGGCCGAAGCCGACAACCGCCGCATCCTGGCCGAGAAGGAGCGCGCCGAAGCCGAGGTGCGCGCCGAGAAGGCGACCGCCGAGCGCAAGCGGGCGCAGCGCCATGCGCTGATCGCCGGCATCCTCGGGCTGGCGGCGGTGCTGGTCGGGTTGACCGTGCTGTGGTGGGCCGAGACCGATCTGGCGAAGAAGGAGCGCACGCTGCACCGCAGCTACGCGCTCGCGGCCGAGACGCAGGTCGGTTTCGCGAGCCAGTTTTCCGGCGCGGAGGGCGCGCAGACACCGCTCTACACCGCGCTGCTCGGCGCCAGCCTGTTCGACGAAGGCTACGCCAGCAGCAACGGCCCGGCGCGCTGGCCGGTGCTGAACCTGATGTATGCGAGCCGGCTCGACGCCGTGCTGCGCACCCAGCTGCTGAGCGAAGTTCGCAACGCCTCCACGCTGGGCACCGTGCTGCGCGGCGCGGCCTGGATGCTGAACACGCCCGCGTCCGACGCGCCGGCAGGCCCCGCGCCGGTGGCCTGTGAATCGGTGGCCCTTGCCGAACCCGGGCGCAACATCAACCCGAGCGGCGCGCGCTTCTTCGCGCGGCCGGGTTCGACCACCGGCCGCGGATTGATCGTCGTCGGCTCCGGCTCCGGCGGCGTGTCGCTGTACGCCGGGCGCCTGCAGGGCGGCGGCCGCGAATGCGGCATCGAAGACCAGTTGCTCTCGACGCCGCTCGAAGCGACGCGGCTCGCGCTCGCCGCCGACCTGTCCAACGTGGTGGTCGGCTTCGCCGGCTACCGGCAGTTCTATTCGGTGCTGTGGGTCGATCCGAACGGCGTTCAGATGCGCCAGCGCGCCGTGTCGACGCGGGCGCCCGACGACACCGACGGCGCGGCACCGGGCGGCATCGTCGCGAGTGCGGTGGACGTGCTGCGCGCGACGCCGCGGCCGTTCGCGACCGATCTGGCGCTGGGCGACCGGACCGTGCGGCTGTTCGACCTCGAGCCGGTGCCGATCGCGACGACCTCGGCGATGCGCGCCGTCGCGATGCAATCGGCGACGGGCACCTCACCCTGCGGCGTGTTTGCGCGCGCCAGCGCCGATGTCATCCGAATCGCCGAGAGCGACGCGCTGCTGGAGGCCGTGGTGTCGGACGGCCGAGGCGACAGCACCGCCTACTGCCTGCACCTGGAGACCGCGAGCTATCGCAGCCCGAAAGGCGTGGCGCCGACGCTGGCCACGTTGTACCGGGTGCGCGGCTCGGGCGACATGCGCGCGATCGAATCGCAGACGCCGCTGTTCAACGAACTCGTGCTCGGCGCGATGCGCCCGGAGGCCGTGCGCATCGACACCGAAGTCGGCTGGCTCGCGTTTCGCGGCGCCACGCGCTGGCGTGCGGTCCCGTGGGGGCTGGAAGCCTGGCGCGAACTCGCCGGCGATGTGTTCGACCCCAAGCACAAGCCTGCGCCCGAGGGCATGTTCAACCTGATCGTGGGCGGCGTGGCGGTGCCCGATGTCGCGACCTCCGTCAAGCGGCACAGCGTCGGCCGACTGCCCGTGAAGGCGTTCGTCGAGCCGGCGTCGGCGCCGGGGGTTACGGCCCGATGAGCCGCAACGCGCGCGAGTTCGTCGCGAGCGTCGGGGCCGACTCCGTGCTGCTCGAAGGCGCGGCTTCGAGCAGCGCGACCAGCGGGCTGCGCATCGAGCGCGCCAGCGCGAGCACCGACTGCGATGAATCCGACGGCAGCCGCGTGCGCGGGTCGGCGCCGCGCGCCAGCAGGAAGCCGACCATGTCGGCGCGGCCCTCGGCGTGGACGAGAAAGCCGGGCGCGAGCACGCGTGCCAGCGGCAGCCAGTCGAGCTGCGGGCCGGGCACGCGGTTGGCGAGTTGCGGCGCGCGCCCCAGCCACCAGTCGAGCGCGGCCCAGTCGCTGTGGCGCAAGGCCTCCTCGAAGCCGGAGGCGCGCTGGCCCACATAGCCGCCGAACGCGGCCTCGACGCGGTGACCGCGGGCTTCGAGCGCGGCGGAGAGCGGCGAGCCGATCGCGCCCGGGTGCAACGCGGCGAGCGGGCTGAACGAGAGCGTGCCGGGGTCGAGTGCGCCGCCGGCGAGCCAGCCGTTCAACACGTTGTCGAGGCCCGCGGCGCGGCTGTTCGGGCAGCTCAGCCAGCGCACCACGTCGTGGTGCACCGAGCGCGGGTCGGATTGCGCCAGCCCGGTGAACGCGCCACGCACGTCGGTGGAGGCGGCGAGCAGATTCGGGCACTCATTGGCTTGCGCGAGCGCGACCAGCGGCGGCTGCGTGCAGGTCTCGGCGCGCGCGCCGATCGCGATCAGCTCGGGCAGCGCCGGCCACAGGCGGGTGTCGTGCGCGGCGGTGGTGAGCGCGCAGGCCGAGAAGCCGCTGGAAGCGATGTCGGCGGGACGCAGGCTGCCGGCGACGAATTCGCCGCAGCGCGGGCTCAGCGCGCGCTCGACGCTGTCGAGTGCCGCGCACGGCGCCGGATCGCCCTCGGTGAGTTTGGCGTGCACGTGCTTGACGATCGCCCACGGCATGCTGGAGTCGCTCGCGACGCCGGCCGCGCCGAGCAGCAACGAGGTGGTCGTGCAGCCGCCGAGGCTCAACAAGCCCAAGGCAGTGGCCGCAGCAGCGGCCCAACGTGGCGGAAAGGTCATGCGCGACCCGAGACGGAGCAGAACGGAAACGGATCGTAGGCGAGTGCGCGCGAATTGACTGTGCGTTAGTGTGCGGGATTCGTTGTGCGCTGTAAGCAGTCGTATCGGCTCACTCCCCCAGCACCCGCAAGATCTCGCGCCCGTACGCCTCCAGCTTCTTCGCGCCGACGCCGCTGATCTGCGCCAGCGCGTCCATCGAGTCGGGCTGCGCCTGCGCCATCTCGGCCAAGGTGGCGTCGTGGAAGACGATGTAGGCCGGCAGGTTGTGCTCGCGCGCGACCTCCGCGCGCCAGGCCTTCAGCGCTTCGAAGCGCAGCAGCGCGGCGTCGTCCAACGGCAGCGGCGGCGGTTTGCCGCCTGCCGCCTTGCCGGCGCGCGCGGTGCGCGTCACGCGGCCGGTCTTCGACGATCGCTTCGGCGTGTCGCTCGGCTGGCGCAGCAGCATCTGCACCTCGCCGCGCAGCACCTCGCGCGCGGTCGCGGTGAGTTCGAGCGTGTTGTATTCGCCTTCGGTGCGCAGGTAGCCGAGCGCGATCAGCTGGCGCAGCACGACGCGCCATTGCGCCTCGCTCACGTCGGCGCCGATGCCGAAGGTGCTGAGGGATTCGTGCCCGCGCTGCACCACCTTGTCGGTCGCCTTGCCACGCAGCACGTCGATCAGGTGCGCCGCGCCGTAGCGCTGGCCGCCGTTCTGATGAAAGCGGTAGACGCAACTGAGCGCCTTGCGCGCGGCCTCGGTCGCGTCCCACGTGGCGGGCGGCGTCAGGCAGTTGTCGCAGGCGTTCTGGTAAGCGGCGCAGCGTTCGCTGGCTTCGCCGAAGTAGGCGAGCAGGCGCACGCGGCGGCAATCGTGCGCTTCGGCCAGCGTCAGCAGCGCGTCGAGCTTGCCGCGCTGGCCGCGCTTGAACTCTTCGGCGGCCGGGCTCTCGTCGATCATGCGGCGCTGATTCACCACGTCGGCCAGGCCGTAGGCCATCCACGCATCGGCGGGCTGGCCGTCGCGGCCGGCGCGGCCGGTCTCCTGGTAGTAGGCCTCGATGTTCTTGGGTAGATCCATGTGCGCGACGAAGCGCACGTCGGGCTTGTCGATGCCCATGCCGAACGCGATCGTCGCGACCATCACGATGCCATCCTCGCGCAGGAAGCGATCCTGATGGCGCTTGCGCACGCCGGCGTCGAGCCCGGCGTGGTATGGCAGCGCGGCGATGCCTTCGTCGTTGAGCCAGCCCGCCGTCTCCTCCACCTTCTTGCGCGACTGGCAATAGACGATGCCGGCATCGCCCTCGTGCTCGTCCTGGATGAAGCGCAGCAACTGCTTGCGCGCTTCGTCTTTCTCGACCACGGCGTAGCGGATGTTGGGCCGGTCGAAGCTGCTGATGAAGACGCGCGCGCTCTGCAGCTGCAGGCGCTCGATGATGTCGGCGCGCGTGAGGTCATCGGCAGTCGCGGTCAGCGCGATGCGCGGCACGCCGGGGTAGCGCTCGTGGAGCAGGTTCAGCGCCAGATAGTCTTCGCGGAAGTCATGGCCCCACTGGCTGACGCAGTGCGCCTCGTCGATCGCGAACAGGCTCAGCAGGCCGCGCTCTTCCAGCGAATCGAGCTGCGCCAGCATGCGCGGCGTCGTCAGCCGTTCGGGCGCGACGTAGAGCAGCACCAGCCGGCCGCTCATCATCTCGCGCTCGATCTTCTGCGTCTCGTCGAGCGTCAGCGTCGAGTTCAGGAAAGAGGCGTGCACGCCGGCTTCTTCGAGCGCGCCGACCTGGTCGTGCATCAGCGCGATCAGCGGGCTCACGACCACCGCCACGCCCTGCTCGCGCCGGTGCCGCGCGATGGCAGGCACCTGGTAGCACAGGCTCTTGCCGCCGCCGGTGGGCATCAGCACCAGCGCATCGCCGCCTTGGATGACGTGGTCGACGATCTCGGCCTGCGCGCCGCGGAACGCGCTGTAGCCGAAGACGTCGTGCAGGATGGTGGCGGGGAGCGTGGTCACGGGGTCGGCGGTGCAAAGCCGCGATGCTACGGCCCTTTCGGGGGCACCCGCCGGCGCCGCCGTGCGGGGGATGCGCGCGCGGGTCGGGGAGCGATAATTGCGCCAGCCCACCCCAACACCCTCGCAGCTGTCTAGGGACAATTTATTTTGTCCACCCAGGGGTTTCTTAGGGACAATTTATTTTGTCCAAAATCCGCAGGGGACAACTCGCTTTGTCCAGATTTGTGGCGATGCCTACCGGCTGGGACGAAACAATCGAACGTTTCCGTGTGCCTCTAGTTTGATGATCGGAGTCGGCCACTCCGGCGCAAAGACCGCAGACCCTCACACGACTGCGTATCCCGGACCAAAAGCGCCATCGCTTCCGACTCGATCCCGACGCCCATTCCGATTCAAACCCGCGACAGGTTCCGATTGAGTTCTGCCACTTGCACTTTGGAAGACGTGCGGCGGAAACCGCCCACTCATGTGTGGCGCTCTACCGGTTACCGTACAAGTGGACTATCTGGCTAGAGCTGGGCGCGGCGCAGGCACTTTGAAGGCGTGTACTGGAACCAGGCATCGCGCTACTTCAAGCGCAAAGCTCGTTTCCACTCCGGGGCCTGCCACTCCCACACATGGACTTCTTCGAATGTCTTGAGCAAGAGCGTGCGGCCGATCTCGATGCTGGCCGACAACGGAGTCGCCGGGTGGATATGTACGACGCGCGCGCCAGCACCGAAGAGATGCCGCAAAAACGCGTTGAAGCTGGTGCGGAACTGCTGCAGGTGCGCTTCCTTCCGGATGATGCCGCGGTCGGGCGTCACTGCTTGGAACTCGACTACGTCGCGGCCGGTCGGATGCTGGGCCCTGCCGGAGATGCTGACCACCACCGACGCCTCACGAGGGAGCGTCGTGGGCACATCGTACGTGAACTTCGGCTCGGGACAGGCGTCACGCGTGTCCCAGAGCCAGCCGTCGTTGGGAAGGTCCAAGACGTTGGCACGTGTCTTATCACCCACCAGAGCACCGAGCTTCATAAGCATCGGAATCGGTGCAAAGCCAGCGATGGTTAGATGGGCGTTGCCATTGCGCTCGACGAGCGCGGGCTCGATGTGGCGCGCGTACTGGTCGGACAGGGCCTTCTCAGCCAGGGGCCAGAAGTTCGGGTCGTTGTCCTGGAAGTCGAAATTGCTGCGATTGATGTGGATGTGATTGCCCTGGGGGAAAACCTTGTAGCCGCTGTTCTCCAGCATCGCGAAGTGAATCTGCTCCACGTCGACGTTCGTCGGATGCGGCCCGACGGGGAAGGTCATCACCAGCGGGAGGCTCTCGACAACGCCAGTGGCAGAGTAGATGCGCTCGATACGGGCCTCGTGCTCGAGCTTCATCGCCTGGAGCTGGGGCGTGGTGAACTTGTTGTTCTTTCCGTGCCGGTCGATGCGTGCATGGCAGTCGAAGCAAGCCAGCATCAGATTGCTGACATCCTTGGCTAGGCGCTCGGACTCGCCTTTCACGCCGCGCGCGCCGCCGGGGCTGTCTGCGATGATGTGCGCGTGTTCGCTCGTAAAGGCAATCTCCTTGGTGAGGAAGTCGCGTCCCACCGGCTTGCAGCAACCGCGGAACTCGCAGTGACCAGCAGCGGCCACCCAGAGGTCGCGCCTCACCTCGACGGGGATGCGGGCACGGTCTTGAATGCGCGTGTCTTTCGACTTCGCTGCCGCCTCTGCAGGGGTTCTAGCCGCAGCCTTGGCCGGCGCGGATGCCTTTTTCGTTGCCATTTTTCTACTCCAGCTTCAACTCTCGAAATGTCCCTCGACGGCTTAACGTCCAGATGCGTATGCAGTGCGTGCCGACGATAGGGAAAAACAGTCGGTCGCTTTCGTACGTGTCTCTGGCTACGGCCTGCTGCCAGTCGCGCCGGTCGACGCTGGACGGTGTCGGGTCGCGCTCGGGATGGGTATGCCAAAGCCCCAGGTAGGCCAAGGTGCTGTTCTCCTCCAGCCACCGCTGACGCGCCACCTGTTCGTGCTTCGACGAACGGAAGAAGCCGAATCTGCTGCGGCGGTCGCCGTTCTGAGGCGTTGACACCTCATCGACGACCATATCGCGCGACTCCAGTAGGTGTCGGCCCAGAAGCACGCCGCCGGCCTCGCTGTCCCGGCAGTGCCGCTGCGCGAACGCCTGCATCTGCTTGAGCGCGTGTTCCACGATGATGAGCCTTTGCCGCGGCGTCACGCGATAGACCAGTTTCACGATGTCGGTTCTTTGGGCGCACGGCATAGACGACATGCAGAGCCGAACACCTGACGTGTTGCGTCCTCCGCGGATGTAGTCCGTGCAGCGTGGAACCAGGGCGTCGTCCGCAGCCCGTGCTCGGCCGCGACTTTGCCCTCGCCAACCCAGAACCTGTAGGACGGGTCTCGCACCTGCTTGTCAGCGGCGGCATCAGACACGGCCGCCAGAATGTGTTCGGCTGCCATCAGCCCGGTGCGCCGCGCTTGAAGCGCGCCGTACGGCACAAATGCGCCGGCGCATCCGGTGAGGTTTCGAGTCACCGGCTGGTTCGGCTCCAGAAACGCAGTGCGCGAAGCCAGCGATGATTGACCTTCGTCGTCGCGGTACGCGCAGTTGAGGCAGCCCTCGCCCTTTGTCCAAGTCAGTACCGAGTGTCCACCAAGGTCGAGAGCTTCGAGCCATGTGAACACTACGGGCAGGTCAAACCGGCGGTCCTTGAGCGACCGAGAGAACGACCGTTCGATGGAAGGTGCGCCAAAAGCGAGCACGATGCCGTCGTACTTGTTGAGGTCGGCTGTCTTGAGCCATTCCTGCGCTGTCTTGCATACCGGCGTGATGATCAGCCCTGGGTAACGCCGCTCTAGCGCTAACTGCATACCCAGCGGCTTGTCCAAGTCGATGTATAGCGGCTGCAGGACATGGCGAAAGACGTTGTCCTCCGAGTACTCGTCATGGTCAACCACGGTGAGCTTGTCAACGCCTGCCGCCGCCAGCGTATCGACCACCACCGACCCGACCGCGCCCGCTCCGAGCACAACGACGTGCTTGCCGAGCAAGTCCAGCGACGCGCCGCCACGCTCGCGCATGTAGTTGGTTGTGTGCCGTCGCATAGTCAACGGTGTAGCCGCCGACTTCTTGTCGACGACACCGCGATGAGCGGTAAAGCTGATGGCGACCAGCGACCGTCCACCCGCTTGGCGTGGTACCGACACCAGCAAAGCCAGCCACTTCGGGGAGTTCTTCGACGGCCCGACCAACTGGTCCCAAAGCGCCCGCTGCTCAGGTGACATCCGCTGTAGAACATCCTCGATGAACTCGAATGTCGCCTTGTCAGGATGAACCGGCGGCATCGCGACGGTGTCGAGGTGCACGTAGAGCGCACGGTGCGCCTCCAGTTTCTTGTGCTCGACCTCCCACGGTACCTCGGCGTCCCGCTCGAGGAAGTACCACGTCGGCTTCTTCAAGCTGAAGTTGGAGAATCCCTTGAGCAGGCGCGACTTGCCGTCGACCTCGAAGTAGGCCCGGGCCCGCAGCGACCCAGGCAAGCCGTACCAGTAGCCCTCAAGCTCGTTGAAGAATTCGACGTACCCCGTCGCGGCGTCCTCGGCAGATTTTTCGAGCAGGTCGTACGCCTTGAGGACGGTGTGCGCGACGATGTCGGCCGGCCTTTTCGGATCGAGCGAAAGGCCCTGGCCGTCATCGATGCAGATAACTCCCCGGTAGCTGACGTGGGCCAGCAAGGCCGTCGACGGGTACGTGAAGACCGTGGGCAACTGCAGGTGCTCTTCGGCGCAGTCGACGTAAACCGGCCACTTTCGCGTCGTGCCCGTGAGTTCGACGCCCAAGGTATTCATCGCCGAGCCTGCCAGGCGAGCCACGGCGATGCCGCGCAACGCGCACGCGGCACTGACAGCCTCGAAGCCGGCTTCGACCTTCGTGGCATCGACGACCGGCGCAGCGGCGTCCGTCAAGCGGAGTTTCCGGTGCTGATGACCGCCGGCGCGACCGCCTTGGCCGTCTCGGCCTTCTCGGGGACCTTGAAGTCGTCGCCGAATTGCTTCTTAAGGAGCTTGCAGGCGTCCTCGGGCAGGTCCTCGTTGTACGCGTCGCGTAGAGCGTCGCGCAGCGACTCGAGCTTCTCCTTGAAGTTCTTCATCTGGGCGGCGGTGCGCTTGGCCATCAGGTCGGTGAACGGCTCCACGGGCAGCATGACCTTCAAGCGCTCGTGCATGCCGTCTTCCTGACGGTATTCGTAGGTGAATTGGCCGAGCATCACCTCGACCCAGTTAAGCATCGCCAGCAGATCGACGGGTTTGCCCGACGTGCCGAAGTTCGGCTTGAACCAGTGCAGCGCCGCGACGGTCAGTGCAATGCTGAGCGGGGCACCCGCGCCCGAGAACTGCCACTGGCGCCAGCGCTTCAGGTAGCGGATGCAGCGGCGGTACTGCGCCAGCTGGACCGAGTCCTGGAAGGCGTCGCAAATACGCTTGGTCAGCTCCTTCGGGTCGGAGACCTCCCAGACGCGGTGCTCCTCGGCTGAGTTCTCCTTGCCCATGGCCAGGTAGAGCTTGCCGTTTGCATCCTGGGTGTAGATGGCCAAGTCAACGTGATAAATAGTCTTGCCGCCGCTCACGTAGTTCACGGTCACGCACGGGCGGCGGATGAGGACGGTGCGGAAGTTCGTGTCCGCGGCATCGCGCACCTTCTTCGTCAACACCACCGGGTCGGGGTACTCGTCTTGGTCGCAGTCGAAGATGAGGCCGACGTCGATGTCGAAGTTGCCGTCCAGCGGGACCACGCCGGTATGCATGGAATAGCTGCCCTGGTTGAAGTTGGTGAACGACGGCACGTCGTCGCCGAGGTTGGCCCTCAGCGCCTTGACGATGGTGTCGCGCTTCTCTCGCAGGGTGGCCTTCTCGTCATCCTCGTCGAAACGGATGGTGCCGTGGAAATCTTCGAGATGCTTTTGTACTGCCGGCATGGCTTCCTCCTATTTGTCGTCTCTGCTACTGCTTGCGGCACGTTGCAGCGTCCCGCCGAAAACCTATGGACGAATCCAGGCTTTTCAAGTGCCACAAAGTCGTCGCAAGTCTGTTGTGACGGGGTGGGCGATCAACCCTTGGGCGGAAACGGGTCGTGGCCGTGGCTGTCCTTTGACTGGATCTGGCCGTCCTTGCCGTGGATCAGGAGTTCGGTGCCCTGGTTTTGCGCGATTTCGTGGCCTCGCTCGACGGCCTCGACCTTGCGGTCAAACGTCTCTGTGACGCGGTGCGCGCCCGCGCCGCGCACCGCCCAGCTGCCTTGATGCGGAACAACGTGTTGGTTTCTCTTGGAACTCATTGCAATCTCTTATCGCGGCAGAACTGCCGCTCACCCACATGTGCGGAGATCCACGCGGGCCCGGACTCGAGAGGTCCATGTCCGAGCAGCGGCGGCGCTCCGCACATGGGAAGGAAGCCAAGGGGAAGCCTGTGGAACCAGAAGACGGGACGGAGAGCCGCGACGCCACGGCAAATGAAATCCGGATGGCGATCGAGGCGCTGACTCCGGAAGAGTCTGCCCGCCTTCGACTGGCCGCCATCTACTGCCTTCCCGGATCGGAATACGATCATTTCCAAGACTTGATTAATGAAGCGGTCGTGCGCGCGATGAGCGCCGCCGGTGGCGGATCGGGCCGTCACTGGAAAATTGGTGTGGAGTTCATCGCTTTCATGATCATGACTGTCCGAGGCCTCTCGGACGACTCACGGGAGTCTCTGGTTCAGCGGAAGACAAATCGTCTGGAACTCATGACGGCTGAGGGCTGCTCCTCCGAAGATGTCCTCGGCGCCCTCGGCCGATCCAATCCCAGCGTCCTTGAACTTGCCGTTGAGAACCAAGAGCGAATCGAGCGCCAAGAACGCGCTAAGGCCGACGTGGATGCGATCGACACGCACTTTGCCGGCGACGACAACATCGGATGGATCGTCATGGGGCACAAGGACGATCGGAGTGCAGCGGAAATCCAGCAGATATCAGGAATGAGCCAAACCCAATACAACTCAGCTCGGCGGAAATTTCGTCGGGGTTTGTCCAGGCTGTTTCCCTCCAGGAGCACGAAATGACCGCAGCGAAGCATGCGCACGAGATGGCTGCTCTTCTGGACCTCGCCTTGGCCGACTTGGAATTGACCACGGACCTGGAGCTTCGGGTCGAGGCGTTGGAAGACGGAATCGATCTTGAAGCGAACGCTGCCCAAGTCAAAACTGCCATGCGCGATACCGCCGCCCGGACGCTTCGGGAACGGATGACAACCGCCAAGACGGACATGCAGAGCGCAGCAACGAAGAGAGCTGGACCATCCGACCCGGAATCGATCGAGTGAAGGCGCTGGTCCAGCAAGCGTTTCAGGCGGACTCGGCGCTCGGTCTGGCGTTCCGCGACGGAAAGCGCCAGTCGGACGGAGATTGGGAAACGCTTTACGACGACCTCGTGAGTCTGGGAAAGATCGCGCCAGAACAAGATGCGGATTGATCCTTCAAGGCTTTCGCGGGCCGAGCGGTTGCTTTGGGACTACGGCGTTGTCGCGCCAGACCAGATCGACCTCGACGCCATCGCCAACGACAACGGCGCGCGAGTCGTCCGCAGACACATGGACGGCTGCGAGGCGCGGCTGCTGGCAAGCAGCAACGGCGCCGTCATCAGCATCAATTCGTCAAACTACGATGGGCGCCAACGCTTCTCGTTGGCGCACGAACTGGCCCATTGGCTATGCGACCGAAAAGCGGGTTCGTTTCTGTGCGCCAAGGAGGTCATCGGTCCGCAAAACGCCGAGGCCAAGTCTGTCGAGGCCCACGCCAATCGCTACGCGAGCCAACTCGTCCTTCCGGACTATCTGGTCATACCGTGGGCAGAGGGGAAACGCGCCAACTTGGACGTGGCGAAGTCGCTTGCGAGCGATTTCGCTGCAAGCCTAACCGCCGCAGCGATAAAACTCGCGAAGAGGACAACCTTGCCGGCCTGTATCGTCTGCCACAACCAAAGCAGGCTGATGTGGCATCAGCGAAACGTGTTTTCCCTGAACAGGAATTCAAATTCCAGAACAGGCATTCAACCGTTGAAAAGGATGCCTGGAACATAAATTGAAATGGAGGCGACTGCTCCAGGCCCCTCTCCCGAGGGGCAGAACATAGACGCGGACTACCGTTGTTTCGGCGGAAAAGAGATGAAATATTCCGAACAGAGTCGAAAGTTCGAGGAACATGCGCCTGAACAGAAATGAAAGTGGACAGAGCAGAAATTCGAGCAAACGGACTGCGCCTCATCGGGGAGCGTGATCGCATTGAGGAAGCCGAGCTGTCGGCGCCGATCTAAATCTGACCCATCGGGGGCGCGGACGATTTCTTGGACTACTTCAAGGGGTAGTTCATGTTTTCGTA
>CAXTSS010000042.1:0-18672 GCA_964247075.1 uncultured Rhizobacter sp.
CACCTACGTGCAGATGGACGACACCAACCTCGCCTACCTGTGCGACGACAAGATGCGCGAAGCGGCGCGCCAGCGCGGCGACGACCCGAACGAGTTGCCGCACCGCTACGCGTGGTTCATCAACAAGGTCGTCGCGCAGAAGCCGCCCGGCATGACCTTGGCGATGCACCTGTGTCGCGGCAACTTCAAGAGCACACACGCGGCCGCCGGCAACTACGAGCCGGTGGCCGAAGCGCTGCTCGCCGAGATGAACCTCGACGCCTACTTCATGGAGTACGACGACGAGCGCTCGGGCGACTTCCGCCCGCTGCGCTACCTGCCCAAGGGCAAGGTCGTGGTGCTCGGGCTCGTCACCACCAAGTTCGGCACGATGGAATCGAAGGACGTGTTGAAGCGTCGCATCGACGAGGCCGCGAAGTTCGCGCCGCTGGATCAGCTCTGCCTGTCGCCGCAGTGCGGTTTCAGCAGCACGGTGCACGGCAACAACATCGCGGTGCAGGCGCAGCGGGACAAGCTCAGGCTCGTCGTCGAGGTGGCGCAGGAGGTGTGGGGGACCTGAGATTCGATTGGGAGCGGCGCTCATGAGCGACACGGTGCGATGGACTTGCCCGACGTGCAACACGAGTGTGGTCACGCCGTTCTGCCCGGCGTGTGGTGAGGAGCCGCACCCGCCGCAGGAGTTGACGCTGCGCGGCGTGGCCGAGAAGGTTCTGCACGCCGTCGCCAGCATCGATGCCCGCGTGGCGCGCAGCGCGTGGTGCCTGCTTCGTCGCCCCGGCGAGCTGACACGCGCATGGGTCGTCGGCACGCGCAAGCCCTACGTCGCGCCGTTTCAGCTGTTCCTGGTCGCGAACGTGCTGTTCTTCGCCATGCAGTGGCTGACGGGCATGAACATCTTCAGCTCCACGCTCGACTCGCACATCCACCATCAGGACTGGAGTGAGCTCGCCCAGAGCTTGCTGAAGCAGCGGCTCGACACATCGCACACGCCTCTCGCGCTGTACGCGCCGGTGTTCGATCGTGCGGTGGTGCTGAACGCGAAGTCGCTCATCGTGCTGATGACGCTGCCGTTCGCGCTGTTGCTGCCGCTGATGTTCTTCGGCGAGCGGCGCCCGTTCATGGCGCATGTGGTTTTCTCGCTCCACCACTACACGTTTCTGTTGCTGCTGTTCTGCGTCGCGCTGCTCGCGGCCCGGCTCAGCGCGGCGCTCGGGGGCGGCGGACTCGATTCGCCGCGGGTCGACAACGTGTTGACGGTCTTCAACCTCGTGGCGTGCGGCTTGTATCTCTACGCCGCAATCGGCCAGGTCTACGGCGCGAGCGGTGCGATGCGCGTGGTCAAGGCCATCGTGCTGACGCTCGCCGTCGGACTGATCGTGCTGGGTTACCGCTTCGTGCTGTTCCTGATCACCCTGTACGGCACCTAGTGTTGTGAGTTAGAAGTTCGTTGAACTGATTAGCCTACCGCGTGTCGATCGCGTACCGTGTGCACACGACGAGGCGGCGACGCGTGGAAGACCCAAAGCGGAACTGGTGTTGACCGAAGAAGAGCACGAGTGGGTGTAAGCCATCAGAGACCGCCGATCCGGCCGCGCGGGATCAAATCGCCCGGCCCCTCACCGACGACACCGGGTCTGCCGGCTGATCGGCATGGATACGAAACACCAGGCCCCGAAGCCATTCGTTCGCAGGGTCCTTGTGGTACTTCGCATGCCAGAACATGTTGATCGCGATCTCCGGCAACGGCGCCGGGTGATTCAGATACACAAGTCCGAAGGGGCCGACCAGCGCCTGGGCAAGACGCTCGGGAACCGTCGTCACCATGTCGCTGTGCTGCAGGATGTGGCCGACGGCCACGAAGTGCGGAACGGTGAGCAGCACATTGCGCGCTACGCCGCCGCGCTCGAGCAACTCATCGACCTTGCCGTGACCCGTCCCCTCCGACACCACGACGACATGATCGGCCGAGGAAAACTCGGTCAATGACAGCTTGCGCTTGTCGAGTCGGTGGCCCTTGCGGAACATGCAGACGTAGCGCTGCCTGAACAGGCGCCGCTGGAAGAAGCCCGCTTTGAGTTGCGGCAACAGCCCGATCGCCAGATCGATGTGACCGGCTTCCATCTCGTCGCGCAAGTTGACGGCGGTGTTGCGCACGGTGCTCATGGCCACAAGGGGTGCGACCTTTGCCAGCTCTTCCATCAGCTTGGGAAGGAAGTAGATCTCCCCGATGTCCGTCATCCCGATCGTGAACGACCGCTTGGCCGTCGCAGGATCGAAGGATGTCCTCTGATTGATCGCACTGTGGATCAGACCCAGCGCGTAGGCAACGGGCTCTGCCAATTGCTGTGCGAAGGGTGTCGGCTCCATGCCCTTGGTGGTACGCAGGAACAAGGTGTCACCGGTCAACTTGCGCAAACGGGCCAGTGCGTTGCTGACCGCAGGCTGCGACAGGCCGAGGTTGTCCGCGACCTTCGAGACACGGCGCTCGATCAGGAGCTGGTTGAACACCACCAGCAAGTTGAGGTCGATCTCCTTCAGGTCCATGCGATCCACATTCAGAAAATCTATACAGCGTATTTCCGGGATTCTATTGATCCATATCAAGGGAAGCGCAATCATTTGTCCCTCAGAGGCCGCCAGAGAGCCGCCCCGCCACCAAGGAGACAAGCATGGATACCGCATCCCCCGTATTCCCGAAGAAGATCCATTGGGAGAACGCAGGCACCAGCCGCATCCCTTTCATGGCCTACACCGAGGCCGATCAGCATCGCAAGGAGCTCGAGCGGCTGTTCTACCGCAAGCACTGGTGCTATGTCGGCCTGGAGGCCGAGATCCCGAACGCCGGAGACTTCACCCGCACGGTGATCGGCGAGCGCTCGGTCATCGTGGTGCGCGACAACGACGGCACCATCAACGTGGTCGAGAACGTCTGCGCTCATCGCGGCATGCAGTTCTGCCGTGAGCGCCACGGCAACCGCAAGGACGCGGGTTTCACCTGCCCGTATCACCAGTGGAACTACACGCTTCAAGGTGATCTGCAGGGCGTGCCGTTTCGCCGCGGCGTCAAGCAGGATGGCAAGGTCAATGGCGGGATGCCGGCGGACTTCAAGCCGGCGGATCATGGCCTGAACAAGCTGAAGGTCGCGACCCGCGGGGGGGTGGTGTTCGCGTCGTTCGATCCCGACGTGGAGTCGCTCGAAGACTACATGGGCCCGGCGATCCTCGGCTACTTCGACCGCCTGTTCAACGGCCGCAAGCTCACGATCCTCGGCTACAACCGCCAGCGCATTCCGGGCAACTGGAAGCTGATGCAGGAGAACATCAAGGACCCCTACCACCCGGGCCTGCTGCACACCTGGTTCGTGACCTTCGGGCTCTGGCGCGCCGACAACAAGTCGGAGCTGAAGATGGATGCGCACCATCGCCACGCCGCGATGATCTCGACGCGCGGCGCGAGTGGCAAGGCCGACCAGGTGACGCAGGTGTCGAGCTTCAAGGAGGGCATGCAGCTCAACGACCCGCGCTTTCTCGACATCGTGCCCGAACCCTGGTGGGGCGGCCCGACCGCGGTGATGATGACGCTGTTCCCGAGCGTCATCTTCCAGCAGCAGGTCAACAGCGTCTCGACGCGCCACATCCAGCCCAGCGGCCCCGGCGCATTCGATTTCGTGTGGACGCACTTCGGCTTCGAGGACGACACCGAAGAAATGACGCAGCGGCGCTTGCGCCAGGCCAACCTGTTCGGGCCGGCCGGCTTCGTCTCGGCCGACGATGGCGAGGTCATCGAGCTGTCGCAGAAGGGCTTCGAGCAGAAGCCGTTCCACCGCACGCTCGCCGAACTCGGCGGCCGCGAAGTCGGCGATACCGACCACATGGTCACCGAGACGCTGATCCGCGGCATGTACGAATACTGGCGCAAGCAGATGGAGGCCTGACCATGGACTTCCAGGACTATTTCGAGCTGACCCAGCTCTACGCAGACTATGCCGCCGCGGTGAGTTCCGGCCAGTGGGAGCAGTGGCCCGAGTTCTTCACCGAAGAATGCAGCTACCGGCTCCAGCCGCGCGAGAACTTCGACCGGGGCTTTCCGCTGGCGACCTTGTCGTTCGAAAGCAAAGGCATGTTGAAGGACCGTGTGTACGGCATCCGCGAGACGCTGTTCCACGACCCCTACTACCAGCGCAACGTCGTCGGCACGCCCCTCGTGCGCAAGGTCGAGGGCGATCGATACGAGAGCGAAGCGAACTACGCCGTCTTTCGCACCAAGCTGTCGGAGTTGTCGTCGGTGTTCAGCGTCGGGCGATACGTCGATGTCGTCGTGCGCACGCCGCAGGGTCTGAAGTTCAAGTCGCGGCAGGTCGTGTACGACAGCGAAATGATCCCGAACTCCATCATCTATCCGATCTGAGGTGCAACCTTGAGCAACACCGAATGGACCGACGCGGCGGCCGTGGACGACGTGCCTGCGGATGACGTGATCGGCATGATCGTCGCCTGGCGCGACATGGCGCTGTACAGCGCCGGCGGCGAGATCTTTGCCACCGACAACATCTGCACGCACGGTCATGCGCGGCTGTGCGAGGGCTTCCTCGATGGCCACGAGATCGAATGCCCGCTGCATCAGGGCAAGTTCGATGTCCGGACCGGGCAGCCCAGCTGCGCGCCGGTGACGGAGGCGATCCGAAGTTACCCCGTGAAGATCGAAGGCGGTCGCGTGTTTCTCGCGATCGGCTGACCCCACTTTCGCAGCGGCCCACATCACGCAGACAAAGCAATGACTGCAGACACCATCGTCATCGTCGGCACCGGACAGGCAGGCGGTTGGGCAGCCCAGACGCTGCGCAAGGAGGGCCACGCCGGCAAGATCGTTCTGATCGGGGACGAGCCGCATGTCCCGTACGAGCGGCCGCCGTTGTCCAAGGCCGTCCTGTCGGGTGACGCGTCCGCCGAGAGCACGCATCTGATCAAGAGAGAGGCGTTCGACGCGCTGGCGCTGGACTGGCGACCGAACGTGCGAGTGACGTCCATCGATCGTGCGGCCAAGCGATTGCGCTTGTCCGAGGGCGAGCCCATGGCCTACGACAAGCTGATCCTGTGCAACGGGGGGCGAGCACGAACCCTGCAGGTGCCGGGGTCCGACCTGCCAGGAGTCTTCACGCTTCGGACCATCGCGGATGCCCGCGCCCTGAGTCAGGCGCTCCTCCCCGGCAAGAAGCTCGTCGTGGTGGGTGGCGGGTGGATCGGCCTCGAAGTGGCTGCGACCGCCCGCAGGAAGGGAATGGCGGTCACGGTGGTCGAAGCGATGAACCGCTTGTGTGAGCGGACCGTCCCGCCGGAGATTTCCGAATACCTATCGAACCTTCACTTCTCGCACGGCACTCAGGTGATCCTGGGCGCTGGCGTCGAGGGGCTCTCGCGCAACGCGGAGGGCATGCTGGTGGTGACCTTGAGTGACGGTCGCGAGTTGGCATGTGACACCGTCGTGGTCGGCATCGGACTGATCCCCAACGACGAACTGGCCCGCGAAGCTGGCCTCGCGTGCGATGGCGGGATCGTCGTGGATGCGCAGTGCCGCACATCGGATGCGGACATCCTCGCTGCAGGCGACGTGGCCTCTTGGCACTCTCAATGGGCCGGCCGCCGCATGCGTCTCGAGTCCTGGCAGAACGCGCAGGAACAAGGCATCGCCGCCGCCAGGTCTGCACTGGGTCTCGAGGTCGATTACCAGCCGCTTCCCTGGTTCTGGTCGGATCAATACGACACCAATCTGCAGATCTACGGCGTCCCGACGCCGTCGCATCGTGTCGTCGCGCGCGGAGCAACGGGGTCCGACAGCTTCGTGCTCTTCTATCTCGACGGCAACGTCGTCAGCGCCGCGCTCGGCCCCAATTCGGCACGCGAACTGCGCTTTGCGCGGCGCCTGATCGAGCAACGCAAGGTGATCGACCCCGAGCGACTTGCCGATGTGCAGGTGCCGATGTCCAAGCACTGATCCATCGACTTAAAAACAAGTACCAGGAGACAAGAATCATGCGGCAAATCGATGTTCACAAGCTGGCCGACGAGGCACGCTTCAATCGCTTTCACGGGCTCGTGCTGTTCTGGTGCGCGCTCATCATCGTCTTCGATGGCTATGACCTGGCGGTCGTCGGCATTGCCCTGCCGTCGATCATGAAGGACCTCGGCGTCGACCCGACCCGCGCAGGTTTCATGGTCAGCTCGGCGCTCTTCGGCATGGTGTTCGGTGCCATCTTCCTCGGCACCATCGCCGACAAGATCGGACGGCGCAAGACGATGGCGATCTGCATTGCCTTGTTCAGCCTGTTCACTGCAGCCGCGGGGCTGACCCGGGATCCGGTGACGTTCGGCATGGTTCGCTTCCTGGCCGGGATCGGGATTGGCGGTGTGATGCCCAATGTCGTTGCGCACATGACCGAGTACTCGCCGAAGAAGATCCGCGCGACCCTCGTCACCCTGATGTTCAGCGGATACGCCGTCGGGGGCGTCGTGGCGGCGCTCCTGGGCAAAGGCCTGATCGAGGCCTACGGCTGGCAATCCGTCTTCTTCGCCGCGGGCCTGCCGGTGATCCTGATTCCTCTCATCCTCAAGTCGCTGCCTGAATCGATGCCGTTTCTGCTCGCCAAAGGCCGACACGAGGAGCTGAAAGCCATCGCCACGAAACTCGAGCCGAGCTACAGACCCGCAACGACCGACCGCTTCACCGTGCCGGCGGAGGACAAGGCCGACAGCGCACCCATCAAGCATCTGTTCATGGAAGGCCGCGGCTTCAGCACGGTGATGTTCTGGATCGCGTTCTTCATGTGCCTGTTCATGGTGTACGCACTAAGCTCGTGGCTCACCAAGTTGATGGCCGGCGCCGGCTATAGCCTGGGCTCCGCGCTGACCTTCGTGCTGGTGCTGAACATGGGTGCCGTGATCGGGGCGGTCGGCGGCGGCTGGCTCGCCGACCGGTTTCACATCAAGGTCGTGCTCGCGGCGATGTACGGCATGGCCGCGATCTCGATCACGCTGCTCGGGGTCCC
Organism: uncultured Rhizobacter sp.; assembly: GCA_964247075.1. Classification (GTDB taxonomy): domain Bacteria; phylum Pseudomonadota; class Gammaproteobacteria; order Burkholderiales; family Burkholderiaceae_C; genus LMDS01. Next base: position 7,044 of record CAXTSS010000042.1, read on the forward strand.
GATGCCGACCACGGCGCTCTTCATGGTTGTGGGGCTGGCCGGCGCATCGACCATCGGCACGCAGATCGTCGCCAACGCGTACACGGGTCAGTTCTATCCGATGGCCATTCGTTCCACCGGTCTCGGCTGGGCCCTCGGTATCGGCCGCACCGGCGCGATCCTGGCACCGATCGTCATCGGCATCCTTGTGGGCATGAAGCTGCCGCTGCAACAGAACTTCATCGCGATCGCGATACCGGCCATTGTTTGAATGATTGCCGTACTGCTGATCGATCACCGGCGATCGGCCTCGGCACATCACGAAGACGCGAGTGCCGATCTGCCCGACGCGCCGGGAAGCATATCGGTTGCCCACGGGGCTTGACTTTTAGCACCCACTTTCAATGGACCCAACATGAAGCAGACCACGTACCTCTGGAACCCGCCGCCCGTCCCCTCCGTGGCAGTTCGCGGCCGCACCGAGCGTTATCCGATCCGCCGACTCTTCTTCGTCGGCCGCAACTACCACGCGCATGCGATCGAGATGGGGAGGCCGGTCGACAAGTCGGTCGAGGTGCCCTTCTACTTCACCAAGGCCCCGTCGACGCTCGTCGAATCGGGCGCCACGGTGGCGTACCCGCCGGCGACGAAGGACTACCAGCACGAGATGGAACTCGTCGTCGCGATCGGTGCGCCGGGCTTTCGCGTCAGCGAGGCCCAGGCGCCTGAGCTGATCTACGGCTACGCCTGCGGCTTGGACATGACGCGCCGCGACCTGCAACTCATCGCCCGCGAAAAGGGCCGGCCGTGGGACCTGGGCAAGGACGTCGAGGAGTCGTCGGTCGTGTCCGAGATCGTGCCGATGGCGAAGACGGTCCTCGACAAGGGAGCCTTGGTGATGAGCGTCAACGGCACCCAGCGCCAAGCGTCGGACCTGTCGAAACTGATCTGGAACATCCCCGAACTGATCGCCGATCTGTCAAAGTTCTATCACCTACAGCCCGGCGATCTGATCTTCACCGGCACGCCGGAAGGCGTCGGGCCGCTTCAGGCGGGCGATCGCATCGAAGGGCGGATCGATGGCGTCGGCACGATCACCCTGAACGTCGGGCCCGCCGAGTGAGAGGACACGACCATGACCATCGATGTCACTCCCTCCCCGGTGCGGTTGAAGGCCGTCGCTGGCCGTGGTCAGCCCGATCCCTCGCCTGAACTGGAGCAGCTCTACCGCGGCTTCGAGCGGGAACTGCTGGTCCCACTGTGGACCGAGATCGGCGACCTGATGCCGATGCATCCCAAATCGAAGGCGGCCGCTCACCTGTGGCGCTGGGATCGGTTGAAGGAACTCGCTACGCAAGCCGGCCGCATCGTTCCGGTCGGCCGCGGCGGCGAGCGGCGCGCGATCGCACTCGCCAACCCGGCGCTCGGCGGCAAGCCCTACGCGACGCCGACGCTGTGGGCCGCGATTCAGTACCTGATGCCCGGCGAGAACGCGCCGGAGCATCGCCACACGCAGCACGCGTTTCGCTTCGTTGTCGAAGGTGAGGGCGTCTGGACGGTCGTCAACGGCGACGCGGTGCGCATGTCGCGCGGAGACTTCCTGCCGCAAGCGGGATGGAACTGGCACGCCCACCACAACGCCGCTACCCAGCCGATGGCCTGGATCGATGGGCTGGACATTCCGTTCTCCTACTACACCGAGAGCCAGTTCTTCGAGGTGGGGCGCGAGCAGATCTCGCGGGCGGAACAGACGACGCCCGATCGTTCCCGCTCCGAGCGGCTGTGGGGCTACCCGGGGCTGCGTCCGGTGTCCAAGACCGACGCACTGTCCGCCACGCCGTTGCTCGCCTACCGATGGGTCGACACGGACCGGGCGCTCACCGAGCAACTCGCGCTCGAGGAGGAAGGCGATGCGTCCACACTGAGCCCGGGACACGCGGCAGTCCGGTTCACGAACCCGACCACCGGCGGCGATGTGCTGCCGACGATGCGCACCGAGATGCACCGTGTGCGCGCCGGCTCCAAGACGCTCACGAGGCGCGAGGTCGGCTCGTCCGTGTACCAGGTGTTCGATGGGACAGGCGCGGTCACCGTAGGCGACAGCGAATGGAGCGTGGGCCGCGGCGACATGTTCGTCGTACCTTCGTGGATGCCGTTCGCTGCGAAGGCAACGGGCGCGTCGAACCTGGATCTTTTTCGCTTCGGCGACGCGCCGATCTTCGAAGCGCTTCACGCCCATCGGGTGCAGATCGATAACTGAGGCGATGGCCATGAAGCTCTACAACTTCTTTCGCAGCGGTACGTCGCACCGGCTGCGCATCGCGCTGAACCTCAAAGGCCTCGACTACGAGTACCTGCCGATCGATCTGCGCACCGAGCAGCATCTCGGGGCCGAGTACCGGGCGCTCAACCCGCAGGGCCTCGTGCCTGCGCTGGTCGACAACGGCCATGTGCTGATCCAGTCGCCGGCCATCATCGAGTGGCTCGAAGAACGCTACCCCGCGCCGGCGCTGCTGCCGGGCAACCCCGAGGCGCGCGCGCGCGTGCGCGCACTCGCGGCGATCGTGGGCTGTGACGTGCACCCGGTCAACAATCGGCGCATCCTCGAGGCACTGCGTCGCGACTTCGACGCCGACGAGGCCGCCGTGCAGCGATGGTGCGCGACCTGGATCAGCGCCGGATTCGACGCGATCGAAGCCCTGCTGGCGGCCGACACGCAGCGAGGCGAGTTCTGCTTCGGCAGCACACCGACGCTGGCCGATGTCTACCTCGTGCCGCAAGTCGAGAGCGCGCGCCGGTTCAAGCTCGACATCGGGCGCTGGCCACGGGTGCAGGCGATCGATGCTGCCTGCGCTCGGATCGAAGCCTTTCGGAAGGCTGTGCCCACCGGCCAGCCCGACGCGTCGTGAAGGCGATCGGGTCGGCTCGGACAATGCCGAGCGAATCGCCGGTGCTCTGACGATCGAACTGCGATGACGTCGCAACTGCCACCCACCTCGTTCTTGGGTTCGCGCGCCTCCCGCGTCGCCCTGGCGCGCCAGCGCTTCTTCGAGGAAGGTCTGGTCCCGACCGGTGTAGTGACCGAGGCCGTCTTCCAGTCCTGGTCGAGGTGTCTGCGATTGCGCCATCGACCGACTGAGCAAGCCGTGTTTGAACCGGTCACTGCAAGCCGGGCTCATCTCGCGCTGCAGAAGAATCGCCACCTGCTCCAGGCATGGCTCGAGGTCTTGCCAAAGTTGGAGGCGGTGCTCGGCACGACCACCTGCGCCGCGATGCTCACCGACCACGCCGGCGTGCTCATCGGCGCCAGCTGCGCGGGACGTGCGCACGAGGAACTGATGCCGGTCGCGACGCGGGTCGGTGTCAACTTGTCCGAGGAGGCCGTCGGGACCACGGCACCTGGCGTCGTGGCGCGTACAGGAAAGGCCGTCTGTGTGCTCGGTGCCGATCACTTTTTCGACAGCGTCAAGAGCATGCAATGTGCAGCGGCTCCCATCAGGGACATCACGGGTGCTCTTGCCGGCGTGTTGGACCTATCGAGCGAAGCGTTTCCCTTCACCTTCGATGCCGCGGCGATCACCGGTCTGTATGCCGGCGCGATCGAAAATCGATTGCTTGTCGTGCAATCCACCGATCATCTGGTGATCCGTTTCCAAGTGGCTGAAGAGTTGCTCGATTCAGCGCTCGTCGGGCTCATCGGGATCGACTCGCGGGGCCGTGTGGCATGGCAGAACGGTGCCGCACGAAAGCTGCTCGGCGTGCCGTCGTCGGAGGAAGTGCACAGACACGACACTGAGGCTTCCCTCAATCTGACGGTCGCTCAGCTGGCATCACTGCCTGCGATCGGCGCAGTGATGCTGACCTTGCCCAATGGCCTGCTCGTTTGGGCTCGAGCGGACATGCGATCGCCGGACGGACTTCGAAAACTCGTCACTGGAGCGCCGGCGCTCGCCAACGACAGGCCGCCCGCGGAACCAGAGGCCCTGGCATCTGTGGTCACGAGTCCCGCTGACCATGGTTCGGAGACGGCGCCGACCCTGGCCGCGACAAGCGATCCGAGTTCGTTGCCGGGAAGCTCAACGATCAGCGCTTCGCCGACGCTGTGCGAATCCGATCGGGACCTGATCAACCGCACGCTTACGGCCTGCGGCGGGAATGTGTCCGCGGCCGCGAGGTCGCTGGGAGTGTCTCGAAACCTCATCTACCGACGCCTGCGCAAAGTGGAGGCAAGAGCCCTCGGGCAGCCACTTCGGCGTGCGGACTGCTCCTAGACGGAACAACCGCGCTCCGCGCGTTAACCCGACGTTTCGGTGAACGAGTCTGTCCACCTAACGTCCCCGTCTCTTCGCGAACCACCCCCACATGTCGGGCAGCCGCGAACGACGGCCAAATCAGAGACATCAGGAGACACACAAATGCGTGCAATTGCCCGCCACGATCCGACAAGCCACATCACGCCGGTCCCCCGCGATCGACTTCGTTTCCTACTCCTTGCAGCAACTCTCAGCGCATTGGGCGCGTTGGTCACCGCCTGCGGAGGCGACGATGGCCAAGCACCAGCGCCTGTGGCGCTGCTTTCATGCGACGACAGCATGAAGACTGCGTTCAAGCCGGATGCCAACACGCAAGTGACGCTCGTGAAGTCGTTCAAGCAAGGTGATCCACTCATCCTGAGCGGAACGGCTGCCACGGGCACGCCATCGGCCGCGAAGGATCTCTGCCTTGTCAAGCTCAACGTCGGTCCAGGAACGCCAGGACCGCAAGGAGCGCCTTCGACGTCTGCCGGCATCGGCATCGAAATCTGGCTGCCGGCCAAGGCAAACTGGAACAACCGCGTCCATGCGCTCGGGGGCGCCGGATGGCAAGGCGGTCCCGCGGGATCCGCAACCGTCGTCGCGAGTCCGGCGGCGGCGAGCGTTGCCGGCGGCGAAGGCGCCGTGTCGTCGATCACCGACACGGGTCACGTTGTTGGCGACGGATCGTTTGCGATGAATGCCGACGGCACTATCAATCAGACGCTTTGGACGGACTTTGCTTCTCGCTCCATCCATGAGCAAGCCGTCAAGACCAAGGCCCTGTCCACGGCCTTTTACGGTATGGCTCCAAAGTACGCATACTGGGACGGTGGTTCCACCGGAGGCCGGCAAGGCCTGAACCTGGCGCAAAACAATCCGACGGACTTCGACGGCATGGTGGCGCTTTACCCCGCCATCAACTGGACCCGGTTCATCACTGCGGAGCTGTATCCACAGACGGTCTATCAGCGAGACCTGGCGGGCACGCCTCCGACGACCGACCAGCTGGACCTGGTCTCGAACGCAGCCATCGCCGCTTGCGACTCGACGGGTGGCCAGCACCTCGGCTACATCATTGCACCATCCAGTTGTTCGTATGACCCCACGTCGGACGTCAGTGTCCTTTGCGCATCGAGCGGCGGGACCAACACGACCCCTGCATGCGTGACGACCGCTCAAGCGCGCGCAGTCAACAAGATCTGGTACGGCATGACCGCTGACGGCAGCGTGCCCAGCCCGGCAGCCGACAACGGTTGGCCCGCGGCCTTTTCGAGCACGTTGATGGGCAGTGGGACACAACGGTGGTTCGGCATGGCGCGCGGCACATCGCTGTGGGGCCGATTCTTTGGATTGTTCGGTCTCGATGGACCGGGCAGCCCTCATGGGCCCTTCCCGATCGCACCGGACGTGGTTGCGCTTGAGCTGCAGAACTCGACGATCGCGGGGCCAAGCTTCGTCAACGCCACCGGCAACGGTCAGTCGCTATGGCGCGACCTGTCGTACTCGCAGCTCTCCAATGCCTACGATCGCGGCGTTGCCCTTCAAGCGGAGTTCGGGAACATCAACACCGACAACCCCGACCTGTCAGCCTTCAAGAATCGTGGCGGCAAGATCCTGACCTGGCACGGCCTCGCCGACGAGCTCATCTTTCCGCAGGGCACGGTCAACTACTACCACCGCGTTGCCGGGCAAATGGGCGGCATGACCAGCGTGCAGGATTTCTTCCGCCTCTATCTGGTGCCCGGCCTCGGCCATGGAACTCCCAACGGCACGTCGAATGCGGCTGCGGTCGTGCCGAATTTCACTCCGACGCAGATGTACGACATGCTCACGGACTGGGTCGAGAAGGGTGTCGCGCCGGACAGGGTCACATTGCAAGCCACCTCCGGCACTGAAACTCGGAGCATGCCAGCATGTGTCTACCCCAAAGCCATCACTTTCGTTTCCGGAGATCCAAAAGTCGCGGCCAGCTTCACCTGTTCCTGAACGTGGTTTGTCCGGTGACTTGCAGTATGAGGACAACTCGCGGCGGGCCGCATCAGCGCAGGCGCTTTTTCAGCCTCACGGCCTCCAGTCGCGAACCGCGCAACCGCGACGAACAGCAGCCCCGACAGCAAGTGCAGCCGCGCTACCGCCCTACAGAGCGCGCGGCTCGCCTGATGAGGCGATCACCCTCGCCCAGCACGGCACCGTCATACGTCCCCGCGCCGCCGATCCGGGCGGCGAGCCGCCTCGCGGCCGCACCCAATGCCTCGGTGACTTCCGGCACCGACTTGCGTTGGCTCTGGTCAATGCGTTCGGCATAGGGAACCGTCAAAGCGGCGATCGCACGACCCTGCGTGTCCAGGATCGGAAAGCTGACCGCGTACAGCCCGCGCACCTGAACACTGGGAATGGATTCATACCCGCTCGCGCGAATCGATTCGAGCGTGCGTTCGATCTGCGGGTCTTCCTGGTCCGGGCGCCGCTTCGTTGACTCCTCGATGCGGAATTTTCGCGTGTCCTCGTCCTGGAAGGCGAGCAGGACACGTCCCGAAGCGGAGATCAACACGTCCAGCTCCGCCCCGGCCCGCACGGCAAAACCCATACCGCTTGGCGTGTCGACCTTGGCCAGGACAATCTGTTTGCCCTGGCCATAGACCGTGAGATGGCAAGACTGGTCGAGCGTGCTTGCCAATCGCTGCATGATCGGCATCGCCTCGAACAACAGGCGATGCGTCGGCGGGTTGATGTGCGACAGCTCGAAGAGCTTGGTCGTGATGCTGTAGGAAGTGTCATCGACCAAAGCCACATAGTTGCGGCTGACCAGGCACGACAGCATCCGATAGATCTCGCCGACGCTGCGGCCCAGGTGCTGCGCGATGTCCTTCTGCGTCATCGGCTGCTCGCTCCGACAGAGGATCTCGAGGATGTCGAGACCCTTCTCCAGCGCTGGTGCCGCATAGGATCGGCCATCCGCGTCCGCTGCCGCTTCCTTCAGATCGTCCTTCATGTCCACCACCTGTGAGTTACTGCGCCTGAGCCTTGCCGCTGTCGCAAGATCATAGTCCACCGATGAAATACACGTTTCAAATGTAAATCTACATCACTCACTTGGCCCAGACGATGAAACGCGCACCAGCGGAGCCAGATCGGCACGTACCAAATCATCCCTTTCTGGCTGGTGGTGAAGACAGCGCAACTCCTTGGCTCAGCATTTCGTCGATGTTCGCATCGGTGTATCCGAGCTCTGCGAGTACAGAGACGGTGTCCGCGCCGAGCGGTTGCGCAGGCGAACGCCGCGGCGGGTACGCTTGATCGAATCGGATCGTCGAGCGGATTGCCGCTGTTCGCCCTTCGGTGGGATGGTCCTCGAATCGAATCAACCCGACCGCGTCCAGATGCGGATCGCGCGGCAGCGTGTCGAGCGTATGGCACGGCTGGACAGCGATATCAGCTGCGCGCAGTATTTCCAGCCACTGCGCCGTGGTGCGGCTCGTGAGCGGTGTGCCACGGATCTCGAACCATTTCGAGACATTGCGTGCCCGCGCCGCAACGCTGGAGAAGCGCGGATCGTCCAGAAGGTCCTGACGGTCTGTGACCTTCAGGAACGCGCGAACCTGCGGGTCCGTGTTGATCGTGAATGAGATCCAGCCGTCCGCAGTCCGTACCGGCTTGTTGTGCGGGCTCAGAAGACGAAGGTCGCCCGGTGGGCCGACCGGCGGATCAAAACTGTGCTGGGCCAGATGCTCCTGCAGCACGAACGCCGCCATCGTCTCGAACATGGGCACCTCGATGCTGCAGCCCTGGCCGCTGGCCCGGCGTTCCAGCACTGCGGCCAGGATTGCGCCTGCCGCAATCTCACCGGCAACGTGGTCGCATATCAGCATCGGAACGTAGGCGGGCGCACCATCACGGGCGAGCATGAGACCGGCCATGCCGGTGGCGCCCTGCACGACGCTGTCATAGGTCGGCTGCCCTGCATACGGCCCGTCGGTGCCATAGCCCGTGATCAGGCAATAGACCTTGTCGGGATGGACTGCGCGTATCGATGCCGCGTCCAGGCCGAGGCGCTCGAGCGCCTGAGGGCGCATGTTGGCAACGATCACGTCGGACGAGGCCACCAGCCGCTCGATCGCTTGCTTGGCGCCGGGCTTCTTGAGATCGAGAGCGATGTTGCGCTTGCCGCGATTGAAGTGCAGGTAGGCGCCGGAATGCTGGCCGGTCGGCGACAGGCCCCCCAGCCCGCGCATCAAGTCGCCCTCCGGGCTCTCGACCTTGACGATCTCTGCCCCGTACTGTCCGAGGCGCCAAGTGCACACCGGCCCGACAACAACACTTGTCAGGTCCAGCACACGCACGCCTTTCAAAGGCTCGAAGCTCATCGAATCTCCACTTCCATCTCAACTGCCGGAAGGTATTTGTCGTCGAGGGCTCTGAGCCGCCATCGCGCGTGCTCGCGCCGCGCGGTCAACGTGATCGGCCGGCCGCAATACAGAGGCGCGAGGTGACGCACCTTGAGCGCCGCAGGGACGGCCCCGAGATCGCGTCGCAGGAATTCCGTCAGGAACAGGGTCGTGAGCCCGCCGTTCACAACCAGGTCGGGAAACCCCTCCACGTCCTGCGCGTGTCTCCGGTCAAGGTGGATCTTGTGCGAGTTGAAGCCGAGTGCCGAATACTGGAAGAGCAGCGTGTCGTCAGGCACGACGCTCTGTGTTCGCTCGTCTGAAGATGGTGGCGGCGCCGAAGCGCGATCGTCTGTCGCGGGCTTGCGCGCACTGAGCAGCAAGTAGGTTTGCTCTTCCAAGATGGCCGGCTCTTCGCGGCTCGCGATGCGCAGTTCGTGAGCGATCGTGGCGATGGCCATCGGCCCAGCCGCGGAGTCCTTACGGACGAGGCCTTTCATGGCACTCGTGCGATGCACGGTTGCCCCAATCGGAATGTCGTGCCGATAGGAGACCGCTCTTCCGCCAAGCATCAGGCGCGGCAGGCCCAGGTCCGGCATCGCCACACCGAGGCCCGGAAAACCATCTGCACGCAGCGCGGCTCGTGGTGTGTCGGCGCCCATGAGAACAAAGTGCCACCCCCTGGGCAGCGGGTCGCCATCGGCCATGTGCTCCGGGTCGACATCGAGCATTGCCGCGACTCTGCGCACCGCAACGAGGCTGCAGGCTTCGATGCGACGGACGCCCTGATCGGTCTCGGACATTGAGCTCCTTCAGCGCCTTGCCTGGCGAGCAAAGCGAATTCACTTCAAACGTGAGTGCAATCCTCATTGCATGGATGAAGTCTAGTTTTCCACCTCCCAAGATCACAGCGGACTTTGATAGGTGTTTTCACCTATGCATTCTTGACTTCACATATGAATTATTCTAACCTTTGTTTGCTGCTGGCCGCAGCCCTCACTTTTCGCCCGGTTCCAGTTCCACCCTTTCGCTTCGGGCCTGCATCGCGCTCGCCAGTTTTCTAACGTCGGCCGTGGGCCATGCCGGTGCAAGACACACCTCACGATTGCAAGGACGATCCATGAACTTCAAGTTCCACCACATGAATCTGTGCACGGACAGCCTTCCAAGGCTCACCAGGTTCTACAAAACGCTGTTTGATCTCGGCACCATCCAAGACCAAGAGCACACCGTGGTCAGCGGCAATACGCCCAGCCGCGCCTACACAGGCAAGGTCGACTTCCTCAGCGACGGCGCCATCGAGTTCCACTGGGCCGAGCGGGATCTGGATACCGGCTTCAAGATGAAGCAGTTCGTCAACCCCATGGCTCACGGCCACTTCTGCTTCCGCACCGACGACATCAAAGGCTTCATGCGCCGATGCGACGAGATGGGGATTCGCTATTCCGACTACGGCACCTGGGCGATCCCGGGCTGGTACCAAGTCTTCTTGCAGGACCCGGACGGCAATGTCATCGAAGTGCACCAGCCTGGCGTCTTTGGAAGTTGAGCGGCGGTTAGCGCTCGGCACGCGAAGTGTGCAAGTGGCCTCACCCACAAAACAGTACAACGGAGACAACCAGTGAACATCACAAATCAATCGCGCACGCAGCGCGAAGATACGCGGCGGAATGGCCTCGGACCGTTTTCAGCCACCTCGGTCGCGCTTGCAGCTCTATTGGCGACGGGATGTGGTGGCAGTGACGATTCGCCGGCGGCCAACGCCGAGAGAGTCTCCTGTGAGAGCCTGACTGGTACGACCATCGCAGGTGGAAAGGTGACGGCTGCCGCAGCCATTCCCGCCGGGGACTACACGCCGCCTGGTCAACCGGCCGCTGTCACAGGGCTTCCGGCGTTCTGCAGGGTCACGATCGCGATGCAGCCTTCGCCGGACTCGGGTGTCAACGTCGAGCTGTGGATGCCTCGGCAGAACTGGAACGGCCGTTTTCTCGGCACGGGCAATGGCGGCGGAGCCGGCGCGATCGCCTACATCACCGGGATCGCTCAGGGCCTCAAGAGAGGATTCGCGGTGGCCAACACGGACCTCGGAACCGCGCCGGATCCCAATCAAGCCATCGACCACCCCGAACGGTGGCGTGATTTCGGATATCGCGCGAATCACGACATGACCGTGGCCGGAAAGACGCTGGTCACCGCGTACTACCAGACAGCCCCTCGGACGTCATATTTCTCCGGCTGTTCGACCGGTGGACAGCAGGCGCTTTCGCTCGCCCAACGGTATCCGGAGGACTACAACGGAATCATCGCAGGCGCACCCGCGAACAACCGCACCCACTTGCACACGATGTTCCTGAACAATCTCCAGGCACTCAATGCGCCTGGTGCAAAGCTCTCACAAGCCAAGCTGAACATGGTCACCGGCAACGTGCTCACCGCTTGTGTGGGCAAGGATGGCGGTGCGCCAACCGACACTTTCCTGACCGATCCTCGTCGCTGCAACTTCGATCCCGAGACGCTGCCAAAGTGCACTGGGACCGACGCCGACACCTGCCTCACCGCGCCCCAGCTGTCAGCGTTGAAGACGGCATGGAACGGCCCGGTAAACCCTCGCACCGGTGAACGAATCTTCTCCGGCCTTGCAGTTGGCTCGGAGAGCGCCGTCTTCGGGCTTGCATTTCAAGGCGACACCGTCTCGTGGCCGTCGCAGCAGCTTTACATGTTCAAGTGGGCACTCGGCGCGAACTGGAACTACGCAACATTCGATCTCGACCACGACATGGACGCGGTCGATGCCCGGCTGGCGTCCATCATGAACGCCAACGACCCTGATCTCACGCAATTCAAGGCTGCCGGGGGCAAGCTGATGATGTTCAACGGGACCGCGGATCCGGGCGTTCCTTTCGCGAGTCCGATCGAGTACTACGAGCGCGTGGTCCAAGCCCAGGGTGGTGATCTCGCCGGAACGCAAAG
>CAXTSS010000043.1:0-15205 GCA_964247075.1 uncultured Rhizobacter sp.
CGCCTGCCGCAGTGCGCTCCCCAGATCGTCGCGCTCGAAGTCCGCAGGTACGAATTCCTGACGAAGGATGTCGGCCTCGCGGTGCAGATGGCCGATGCCGCGGGGGTCGAGACGCCGCTCGGTGACGCGGCGGTGATCAAGTCGATCTGCCTTGATTTCTAGCGTGGTGCGCGCCACTGTCAGGTGCCCTGCCGGGAGACACCGGTGGACTTCGATGCTGATCACGGCGGTGCTGTCCGGGGTGCGCAACATCGGCCGAGGCCACTACTCCCTGCGAACGAGGAAACGCGGACGGGTGTCGGCTTTCGAGTGCAGGGCCGAATGGTTCTGCACGGCCCAAAGCGGAACTACAGGGAGGCATGGCGGCACGGCTTGTCCTTCAGCGAGCGGGTCAACACCCGGTTCCGGACTGAAATCACCGCACCGTCATGCGTCTGCAACTCGTGGAAGCATGATCTGCCCGTGACCGCTGCCCAATAGTCTGTCAGAACCACCGCGGTGCGGGCCGGAGGCATTGGCTCAACTACAACGGGATCCTGAGTAAGTGCGAATTCGGATCGAGCTTGACGCTGGTCAACCCGAGTTGAGCACCCTGCCCATAGGCTGGATCGCATGAAGCGAATGGCCGTTGCCCTGCTCGTCGTGTTGTCTCAGCCATCTTGGGGCGCTGACGAGTCGCGACCGTGGACGCTGCATTTCGGCGGCTTTACACATCACTGGCGCAACAACGAGGACCACAACAACATCAACTTGGGGCTGGGCGTTGAATACAATTTTGATCGCGAACGCAGCGCAATGATCGGCGCCTATCGCAACAGTCAATACCGAACCGCCGAGTACGTTTACCTTCACTACGAGCCCTTCAAGATCGGGCGGGTTCGACTCGGTGCGTTGGGCGGCGTTGTCAACCACTACGACGCGGACGACGGGCGATTTGTCGTGTCGGCAATGCTTACCGCAACCTTGGAAATTGATCGCTTCGAACTTGCACTGGTGGGGTTTCCGAATGTGCGAAACGTCGATGGCTGCGTTTCGCTGCAGTTGGGCTACAAGTTCTGACAGTCACAGTGAGCGGTAGCCATACGGCACTTACGTATGATTCAACTCAACCACCTTGCAGCTGATATGACGCCTTCCTTCTTGGCAAGTCGCAGAATGCGCAACGTGTTTTGTCTTGACGACTTTGAACCGGCAGCGCGACGCCACCTTCCCGCTTCGATTTTTGCCTACGTCTTCAGCCCTTCTGAAACCGGCCAATCGATGGAGGACAACAGAACCATTTTTCAGGCGATACGCTTTGTTCCGCGGATCTTGCGTGACATCTTCAAACGCGCGACTGCAAGGACACTATTGGGGCGCGAGTGGGCTGCACCTTTTTGCATCAGCCCCATGGCCGTCAGCGCACTGACGGCGTACCGGGGTGACCGGGTTCTTGCGGAATCGGCCGCTGCAGAGAACATTCCCATGGTCATGAGCGGCTGATCTCTTATGCGCATCGAAGAGGTGATCAGTGCGGCGCCAGACAGCTGGTTCCAAGCCTACTTGCCCCCCACCACGGAGCGCATCGCCGCACCGGTTCAAAGGGTCGCAGATGCAGGCGTCGGAACACTCGTGGTGACCGTTGACGTTGCAGTACGTGGCAGCACCGAACACTATGAACGGGCACACTTTCACAGCCCACTGCAACCAGGACTTCGCTTGTTGTGGGAAGGCCTGTCTCACCCATCTTGGTCACTGGGAACCTTTGGGAGAACGTTTGCCACCACCGGCATTCCGCACTTCGAAAACAGCGACAGCGAAAAGCGAATCCCAGTGATTGCGCGCAATGTGGTTCGCGAATTCAGCGGCCGGGCACACCTTGCATGGGATGCCGTTCAAAGAATCCGCGATCAATGGAAAGGCAGGCTCGTCTTGAAGGGAATACTGCATCCACGTGATGCGCGCATGGCCAAAGACATGGGTATGGACGGCGTCATATTGTCCAATCACGGTGGGCGCCAGCTCGATGGGGCCATATCGCCCATGCGGGCGTTGTCTGCTGTTCGTGCGGCGGTGGTCGACTTCCCCGTGATGATCGACAGCGGTTTCAGGCGGGGCACCGACGTCATCCAGGCTCTGTCGTTGGGAGCGGACTTCGTATTTGTAGGGCGCCCATTCAACTACGCTGCTGCCGTGGGCGGGCACGCGGGGGTTATCAAGGCATCACAGCTTCTGAAAAAAGAAATTGACGGTGCGTTGGGCATGCTGGGGGTTACCGCACCCGATCAACTGAGCCCTGGTCATGTGACAGTTGCACCCGATGTCTTTGCCCAATTCCAAGACTGAGCTTTGCAACTTGGCTTGCGAATAGTCGTCTACCCCGACAGGGATCGACGGGGCTTGCTGCTAGCATCTTTGGCCCACCGCATCGGCCGCACGAGACTTGAACTCCGCATCACTGCTTCTCGATCTGTATCGCACGATGGCGCGCATCCGCGCGTTCGAGAACGCGGCCGAGATCGCCAGCCAGGGGGGCGTCGCCGCGTGGGGTCTGGCGGCCAACGCCAAGCCCGCGCTGGTGCGCGGGCCGTTGCATCTTTCCACCGGCCAGGAGGCCGTGGCGGCCGGCGTGTGCAAGCACCTGAGCCACGCTGACCTGCTCACCTCCACGCACCGCGGCCACGGCCACACGCTGGCCAAGGGCGCGTCGGTGGTGCCGATGATGTGCGAGCTGTTCGGCCGTGCCACCGGCACCAACAAGGGCAAGGGCGGCTCGATGCACATCGCCGATTTCAGCGTCGGCATGCTGGGCGCGAACGGCGTCGTTGCGGCCGGCATCCCGATCGCGGTCGGCGCGGCGCACGCGCTCAAGATCAAGGGCGAGCCGCATGTCGTCGCCTGCTTCTTCGGCGACGGCGCGGTCAACCGCGGGCCATTTCTCGAAGGCCTGAACTGGGCCAAGGTCTACGAGCTGCCGGTGCTGTTCGTCTGCGAGGACAACCGCATCTCGGCCACCACGCCGACCGCGGCCATGACCGCCGGCGAGGGCGCCACGGCGCGCGCGCGCAGCATGGGGATCGATGGCTTGACGGTCGATGGCAACGACGTGATGGCGGTGCACGATGCCACCGCGACCTTGCTCGCGCAGATCCGCGCCGGTGGCGGCCCGCGCTTCCTGCACGCGCTCACCTATCGCTTCAAGGGCCATGTGTCGGTCGATCCCGGCACCTACCGCGACCCGGCCGAGGTCGAGGCGGCGCTGCTCTCCGACCCGCTCACGCTGGCCCGCACCAAGCTGCTCGCGCAAGGCGTGACCGCCGACGATGTCGATGCGATCGACACCGCCGCGCAGGCCGAGATCGCGGCCGCGATGAGCGCCGCCGAAGCCGCGCCCTGGCCCGAGGCCCGTGACGCCTTCGAGGACGTCATCACCACCGGAGCCGGCACGTGGCGCTGATGACCTACGCGCAGGCGGCGGCCACCGCGCTCGGCGACCTGATGCGCGTCGATGCGCGCGTGATCGCGCTCGGCGAAGACCTCGGCCGAGGCGGCGTGTTCGGCCAGTACCGCGGGCTGCAGGCCGAGTTCGGCGCGCAGCGCGTGATCGACACGCCGATTTCCGAGGCCGGCATTTTGGGCGCGGCCGTCGGCATGGCGCTCGCGGGTTTGCGGCCGGTGGTCGAGATGCGCGTGATCGACTTCGCGCTGTGCGCGATCGACGAGATCGTCAACCAGGCTGCGAAGAACCGCTTCATGTTCGGCGGCCAGGGCCGCGTGCCGCTGGTGATGCGGCTGCCGATCGGCATCTGGAGCGCGTCGGCGGCGCAACATTCGCAGTCGCTCGAAGCCTGGTTCGCGCACATCCCCGGCCTCGTCGTCGTCACGCCCGCCACGCCGCAGGACAACCACGGCCTGCTGCGCGCCGCGCTGGCGAGCGGCGACCCGGTCGTCTACATGGAGCACAAGGAGCTGTGGGGCGCGCAGGCGGAGGTCGATACGGCCGAGGTGGTCGAACTCGGCCGCGCGCGCACCGCGCGCGCCGGCAACGACCTGACGATCGTGACCTGGTCGCGCGGCCTGCAGCCGTCGCTCGACGCCGCGCAGGCGCTGAGCGATGCGGGTGTCTCGGCCGAAGTCATCGATCTGCGCACGCTGTGGCCGTGGGATCGCGACGCGGTGCTCGCCTCAACTGCGCGAACCAAGCGGCTGCTGGTCGTGCACGAAGCCGTGCAGGTGGCGGGCTTCGGCGCCGAGATCGCGGCGAGCGTGGCCGAGGCGCTGAACGTGCCGGTCAAGCGGCTCGGCGCGCCGCGCATCCCCGTCGGCTATGCGCAGCCGCTCGAAAACGAATCGCGGCTGACGGCCGACAAGATCGTCGCCGTGGCGAAGGGGTTCTTCCAATGACACGCACCGCGATCGTCACCGGCTCGGCCAGCGGCATCGGCGCCGCCACGGTGGCCGAGCTCGCACGCCGCGGCTACCGCACCGTCGGCATCGACATGGCCGCGGCGACCGAGCCGCTGAACAGCCCCGAGCACCTCGCGATCCGCGCCGACGTGACCGACGAGGCCCGCGTGATCGCCGCCTTCGATGAGGCGCTGGCGTTTCTCGGCACGCTCGACGTGCTCGTCACCAGCGCCGGCGTCGGCGAGACCACGCCGTTCATGGACCTGACGGTGGCGACCTTCCGCGCCGTCAACGAGGTCAACGTGATCGGCACCTTCGTCTGCATCCGCGAGGCCGCGCTGCGCATGCAGCCGGGTGCGCGCATCTGCACGGTGGCGAGCGTCGCGGGCATCCGTGGCGGCGGCCTGAGCGGCACCGCGGCGTATGCGGCCAGCAAGGGCGCGGTGCTGGCGCTGACGAAGAACGCGGCGCGTGCGCTCGCGCCACGAGGCATCAGCGTCAACACGATCGCGCCCGGCGCCACGCTGACGCCGATGATCGCCGAGCATTGGAAGAACGACGCGCACCGCACGCGCGTCGAGGGCATGAGCGTGCTGAACCGCACCGCGCTGCCGCACGAGATGGCGGCGGCGATCGCCTTCCTCGTCTCGCCCGAGGCCAGCAGCATCACCGGCAGCACGCTCGTGGCCGACAACGGCCTCGTCATGTACTGATCACTCGACCGCACACCAGAACACACCACAACGGAGACAACCCATGACCATCGCACGCCGCCATTTCGTTCAAGGCATCGCCGCCACCGGCGCCCTCGCCGTGGCCAGCCACCCGGTGTTTGCGCAGAGTGCGCCCATCACGCTCAAGTGGGCGACCAACATCCCCGTCACCCACCCGAGCAATGTGCGCATCCGCGAAGCCGCGGAGTTGATCAAGAAGGACACCAACGGCAAGGTCGAGATCCAGCTGTTCCCGAACAACCAGCTCGGCGGCGACACCGACATGCTCTCGCAGGTGCGCTCGGGCGCGATCGACATCTTTCCGCTCTCCGGCCTGATCCTGCAGACGCTGGTGCCGGTGGCCGGCATCAACGGCCTGGCCTTCGCGTTCAAGGACTACCAGACCGTGTGGGCCGCGATGGACGGCGACCTCGGCGCGCATGTGCGTGCGGCGATCAACAAGGTCAACCTGCATGTGTTCGACAAATGCCTGGACAACGGCTATCGCAACATCACCAGCAGCACCCGGCCGATCAACACCGCGGCCGACCTGAAGGGCTTCAAGATCCGCGTGCCGGTGAGCCCGCTGTGGACGTCGATGTTCAAGGCGCTCGACGCCTCGCCGGCGAGCATCAATTTCAGCGAGGTCTATTCGGCCCTGCAGACCAAGGTCGTCGAGGGCCAGGAGAACCCGCTCGCGGTGATCGACCTCGCCAAGCTCTACGAGGTGCAGAAGTACTGCTCGATGACCGGCCACATGTGGGACGGCCAGTGGATCCTCGCCAACGGCAAGCGCTGGGCCGCGCTGCCGGCCGACATCCAGGCCGTCATCACGAAGCACGTGACCGATGCGGTGCTGAAGCAGCGCGACGACATCCGGCGCCTCAACAACGGGCTGGAGGCGCAGCTCAAGGCCAAGGGCCTGACCTTCAACTACCCCGACAACAAATCCTTCCGCGACGCGCTCTCGAAAGCCGGCTTCTATAAGGAATGGGCGGCCAAGTTCGGCAGCGAGGCGATGGCCAAGCTGGAGAAATACTCCGGCAAGCTCGCCTGAACCCGAGCTCCGCCATGCAAGCCCCGTCGGCCACGAGCGCCGCGCCGCGCCGGGCCGGCTGGGTCCGCTTCGACCGCATGCTCGCGGCGATCACCGAGTACCCCGCCGCGCTGCTGGTGGCGCTGGAGACGCTGATCCTGTTCGCCGGCGTCGTCTCGCGCTACGTGTTCAACGCGCCGCTGACCTGGTCCGACGAGCTCGCCTCGATCCTGTTCCTGTGGCTGGCGATGCTGGGCGCGGTGATCGCGCTGCGGCGCGACGAGCACATGCGGCTGACCACCTTTCTCGGCCTGATGAGCCCGCGCCGCCGCGCCTGGGTCGAGGCGCTCGGTGTGGTCGTGACGATCGTCTTCGCGCTGCTGATGCTGGAGCCGTCCTACGAGCACTTCATCGATCAGTGGGTGGTCACCACGCCCGCGCTCGAATGGCGCGACGGCGTGCGCGTCGCCGCGATCGGCGTCGGTTGCGCGCTGCTGCTGGTGATCGCGCTGGCGCGGCTCGCGGAACGCGCCTCCCTCGTGGATGCGCTCTCGTGCATCGTGCTGGTCGCAATCCTCATTGGCGGTCTGTGGTGGGCCAAGCCCCTGTTTGTGCAGATCGGCAACTGGAACCTGCTGATCTTCTTCGTGCTGCTGGTCGCGGTGTGCGTCGTGCTCGGCTTGCCGATCGCGTTCGCGTTCGGCATCGCCACGCTCGCCTACCTGATCTTCACGACGACCACGCCGCTGACCATCGTCGTCAGCCGCATGGACGAAGGCATGTCGCACATCATCCTGCTGTCGGTGCCGCTGTTCGTGTTTCTCGGCGCGCTGATCGAGATGACCGGCCTGGCGCGCGCGATGGTCGACTTTCTCGCCGCGCTGATCGGCCATGTGCGCGGCGGCCTGCAATACGTGCTGCTCGGCGCGATGTACCTCGTCTCCGGCATCTCGGGCTCGAAGGCGGCCGACATGGCGGCCGTGGCGCCGGCGCTGTTCCCCGAGATGAAGGCGCGCGGCGCACGGGAAGGCGATCTGGTCGCGCTGCTCTCGGCCTCGGGCGCGATGAGCGAGACGATCCCGCCGAGCCTGGTGCTGATCACGATCGGCGCCGTCACCGGCGTCTCGATCGCGGCGCTGTTCACCGGCGGCCTGCTGCCCGCGGTCGTCGGCATGATCGCGCTCAGCGTGGTCGTCTACTTTCAGTCGCGGGGAGAGGACATGCAAGGCGTCACCAAAGCCACCGGCGCGCAGATCCGCAAGGCACTGTGGATCGCGCTGCCGGCGCTGGCGCTGCCGTTCGTGATTCGCACCGTCGTTGTCGAAGGCGTGGCCACGGCCACCGAAGTCTCCACCGTCGGCATCGCCTACACCGTGCTCGCCGGCCTGTTCGTCTACCGCCAGTTCAACTGGAAGCGGGTCGTGCCGATGCTGGTCGAGACCGCGTCGCTATCCGGCGCGATCCTGCTGATCATCGGCTGCGCCACCGCGATGGCGTGGGCGCTGACGCAGTCCGGCTTCTCGAAGGCGCTGGTCGAGTTGATGGCGGTCGTGCCCGGCGGCAAGTACGGCTTCATGGCGATCTCGGTGATCGCGTTCACGGTGCTGGGCAGCGTGCTCGAAGGCATCCCGGCGGTGGTGCTGTTCGGCCCGCTGCTGTTCCCAGTCGCGCGCTCGCTCGGTATCCACGAGGTGCACTACGCGATGACCGCGATCTTCGCGATGGGCCTGGGCCTGTTCACGCCGCCGTTCGGCGTCGGCTTCTATGCCGCCTGCGCGATCGGCAAGGTCGCGCCCGATCAAGCCATCGGCCGCGTCTGGCCGCACCTCGGGGCGCTGTTTGTCGCGCTGATCGTGATCGCGGCGATTCCGTGGATCTCGACCGGGTTTCTGTAGCGCATCGGTCGACAGACCCGCTCCGCGCTGATCTTCTGTTGCGCAGGTGTCGATGCGAACGGCCGTCGATCGTCGTATCAAGCCAGCGCCGCTCGAGTGTTGCCCCACTCCGCGGCGGCGCGTGGCTATTGTCTCGACACCCTTCCCCTCACGGAGCACACCATGACGTTCCAGGCCTACCTCGACAACATCCAGGCCCAGACTGGCAAGACGGCCGACGACTTCCGCAAACTCGCGGCGCAGAAAGGGTGGGTCCGCAACGGCCGGTTGCTGCCGACCGTGAAGGCGGGCGATGTCGTCGCCTGGCTGAAGGAAGACTTCGATCTCGGCCGCGGCCATGCGATGGCGATCTACGCGTTGCTCAAGGGCGCGAAGAAAGAGGGCGACGCGTGACGCCGTAATCCGCGCGGCGCTCGCGCCGGAAATTCACGGTAGGCTCGGATCTCACGAACGACGTCGACCACCGAGGATTCCGATGCAGACCAGGCACCACCCGCTGAGCGGCTCGCCGCTCGGCACGCAGCGCGAGATCGTCAGCGTCCACTACGGGCCGACCGACTCCGGCCGCAAGGTCTACGTGCAGGCCTCGCTGCATGCCGACGAACTGCCCGGCATGCTGGTCGCGCACCACCTGCGGCAGCGCCTGCTCGCGCTGGAGGCGGCCCGCCGGTTGCGCGGCGAGGTCGTCGTCGTGCCGGTCGCGAACCCGATCGGCATCGGGCAGACCGTGCTGCTGAAGAACGAAGGCCGCTTCGAGCTCGGCAGCGGCGAGAACTTCAACCGCCACTACCCGGCGCTGTTCGACACGGTCGTGCCGCTGCTCGAAGGCGCGCTCGGCCCGGATGCGCAGGCTAACGCGACCGTCATTCGTGCCGCGCTGCTTTCGCTCGTCAAGGCATCGCCCGAAGATACCGAGCTGATGAGCCAGCGCAAGACGCTGCTCGGCCTGGCCATCGACGCCGAGGTCGTGCTCGACCTGCATTGCGACGCCGAATCACTGCTGCATCTGTACACCGGCACCGCGCTGTGGCCGCAGGCCGAGCCGCTGGCACGCTACACCGGCGCGCGCGCGTCGCTGCTGGCGAGCGAATCGGGCGACCACCCGTTCGACGAGGCCTGCTCGCAGACTTGGTGGCAACTCGAGGCGCACTTTCGCGGCCGGTATCCGATCCCGATGGGCTGCCTGAGCGTGACGCTCGAACTGCGCGGCGAAGCCGACGTGTCGCACCCGATGGCGGCCGCCGATGCGGACGCGCTGATCGCATTCCTGACGCACCGCGGCATCGTCGATGGGCTGGTGCCCGTGCCGCCGCCGTTGCGCGACCCGGCCACGCCGCTCGCTGGCACCGACGTGCTGAAGGCGCCGATCAGCGGCATCGTCGTCTACCGGCGCGATCTCGGCGACGCGATCCGCGCCGGCGACGTGGTGCTCGACGTGATCGAACCGATCAGCGGCGCGGTGCACCCGGTGGCGAGCCGCACCGATGGCCTGTTCTTCGCACGCGAAGCGCAGCGCTACACACGTGCCGGCCGCAGCTTGGCGAAGGTGGCCGGCGCGGTGCCGGTGCGCAGCGGCAAGCTGTCGAGCGATTGAAGAATTGCACTTGTCTTTTTCCGGGCCAAGGTGACGGCATGACAAAGCCCGCTCTGTTGACGCGAACGTCCGCGACTTCGAGAATCGCGCACTTGCCCTCTGGTGTCAGTGAATGTGGCTTCCGCCGTTGACGTCGATCGTTGCGCCGGTCACGAAGCCGGACAGATCCGAGGCGAGGAAGAGGCAAGCGCCAGCGGCCTCGCGGGGCGTGCCGGTTCGCTGCATCGGAACCGCGCTGACGATCTCGCGGAGCCGATCTTCGGACAGGCCGTCGAGCATCGCAGTCTCGATCATCGCGGGGCAGATCGCATTCGCGCGAATGCCCTGCGGACCGTATTCACGGGCGATGGTCCGGGTGAGACTCAGGACACCTCCCTTCGCAGCGGCGTAGTGCGCGCCGCCCACCAGTCCGCCTCCCCGCTGGGCCGCAGCCGACGAGACGTTGACGATCACGCCCTTCTTTTGACGCACGAAGACCGCCAGCACACTTTTGCAGAGGTTGAACGCCCCCTTCAAGTTCACGTCGACGACGAGGTCATAGTCCTGCTCGCTGATGTCCAGGAGCGGCTGCGCTCTGACGATGCCCGCACTGTTGACCAGGCAGTCGATGGCTCCGAAGCGGGACACGACGGCGTCAACCACGCGGGTGCACTCGTCGGCGTTGGCGATATCGCATCGGAGCCCGAGGATCTCGGCATCTGCCCGCGTGTTCTTACGAATCGAAGACGCGACAGCTGCCGCCGAGCGCTCGTCGATGCTCACGTCGACGACGACGACCTTCGCGCCGTGCTCGGCAAAGAGTTCCGCCGTTGCGTAGCCGATGCCGCGCAGCGAAGCGCCGCCGGCGATGATGCAGACCTTGTCTTTCAGGAGCATGAAATTTCCTTGGCCTAGGGCCTGTTAACGCTATCGGAGGGCTCGCGCCGGGCCGCCACAGGCCGCAGTGCTAGGCGAGAGTGAGGCCGTGTGCCTTCGGCACACAACGAGTGAGCAACGACGCCCTGCGGCCTGTGGCGGCCCGGCCCGAAGGGTGATCTCACCAAACAGCCGCCAGCGGCGTTGCAAATCCTCGCCATAGCAGCAGCTATGGCTGCGGTTTGCGCCTTGCTGGCGGCTGTTTGGTGAGTCACGCGAGTCCTCCGATAGCGTTAACAGGCCCTAGTTCTTCGAGGAAGACGATCGGGCATTGACGGGTGCGGTCGTCAGGGGCATCTCGTTCGCGATCCAGGACAGAACCGACGAGTGTCTGGGCACCCAGCCAAGTTCGCGCCGAGCGCGCAGCCCTCGGACCCGACTGTTGCTGCCCAGCGAGAAGTAGGCTTTGGACTCACCCCATCTCTTGGCCGCTTCTTCTGCGAGCAGTGATTCAATCGTCGAGAGTCCGAGTCTTTTCGCGATCGCAGCGCCGATCTCACCGAACGACGCTTCACCGCTCTCGGCGAAGTAGAAGGAACCGGCCGGCGCCTTCGACAACACGAGCAGGTAGAGGTCAGAGACGTCGTCAATGTGCACGTTGGACCACACGTTCAGACCGGCACCCACGATCTGAACCACACCTTGCTCGCGCGCATTCGTGGCAAGAAAGGGGATCTGCACACTGTTCGGGTTGATTCCTCTGCCGATGCCGTAGATATTGCTGGGGCATATCACCGCCGACCGCACGCCTGACCTGGCTGCATCGATGACGCTCAAGTCAATGGCGCGACGAGGCTGCTTCGTCGGGCTCACCACCAGCGGCGTGTCTTCGTCGAAGACGAGTTCAGAGCGGTGGTTGCCGCGCGCGTCATCGCCGATCACGCTGGATCCACTGGTGTGTATCAGTGGCTTCGACGAGCCCATTAGTCCCTCAATGAGTGCGCGCACTGATTCCGCGTGGTCGGCACTTGCGGTGTTGATCACGCCGTCCGCGGCGCGGGCCTCGTCAGTCAGGAGATCGATGTCATCCAAGCTGCCCATCACCGGCTCGATGCCACGTTCAGCCAGGAGGGCGGCGTTTTCTGGGCTTCGAACCAGGCCGCGCACCTGATGTCCCGCATCGAGGAGTCGCGCGGCGACCGAGCCGCCGATGTATCCGGTGGCGCCGGTGAGGAAGATGGTCGTCATGATCGGCCTACTTGGCGAATCCCGTGGACAGTGCCGGCACGGCGGCGACGATGATGGTCCCGGCAATCAACGCGACGATGTAGCCGAGGATCGGTCTCATGCCGGCGCTCGGACTGACTCGACTGATGGCGCACGCGGCGTAGTACCCCACGCCGAACGGCGGTGCGAACAGACCGATGCCCATCGCCAGCACAACCACCATGGAATAGTGGACGTCGTTGACACCCATCTGTTTCGCGATCGGAAACAGCAGCGGACCGAAGACAACGATCGCCGGAATGCCCTCGAGCACGCTTCCAAGCACGATGAACGCCAAGATAGAGACCGCGATGAAGCTTGCGCTCCCGCCAGGCAGTTGTGCCATGGCCTGTGCCAACTGCCGTGAGAAGCCGGACTGCGTAAGCGCCCAGGCCATGCCGGTGGCCGTACCGATGATCAGCAAGATCGCGCCTGACAATGCTGCGGTATCGACCAGCGCCGGCCAGAGCTTTCTGAAATCCAACTGACGATAGATGAAGGCTCCGGCAAGGATCGTGTAGGCGATTCCGATCGTCGAGACTTCGGTGGCCGTTGCGACTCCTTCGACGACCGCGGCGCGAATGATGAATGGGAGCGCCAACGCTGGGAGAGCGACCAGGAACGATCGGCCAACTTCGCTCCAACTGGCACGTTGCAATCCACTCACATCAGTCTTTCGGTTGCGCCACCAGACGACCAAGCAAAGCAGGGCGGCCAGGACAAGGGCGGGCACCAACCCGCCGGCGAACAGTGCAGCGATCGAAATACCGGTGACCGACCCAATGGTGATCAGTACGATGCTTGGCGGGATGGTCTCCGTCTGCGCGCCGGTCGCGGCAAGCAAGGCCACCATCTCACCCTCGTTCTCGCCGCGTTTGCGCATTTCGGGAAAGAGGACCGGTGCGATCGCTGCCATGTCAGCGGCCTTCGAACCAGAGATTCCCGAGACGAGATACATGCCACCCACCAACACGTAGGACAGGCCACCACGGACGTGCCCGAGCAGCGACGCCAGAAAGCGCACCATGGCCTTGGCCATGCCGGTCAGATCCAGAATGATGCCGAGGAAGACGAAAAGAGGTACGGCGAGAAGCACAAGATGCGCCATGCCCTCGTCCAACCGCCCGACGATGACGATCGTCGGCTTCGAAGTGGCCAAAGCGATGTAGCCGAAGGTGGCCAGGCCGAACGCAAAGGCGATCGGCACACCGGCGAGTACGAGCACCGCGACAACGCCGACGAAGAAGATGAGCAGGTTGAGGTTTCCGAGGCCCTGAAAAAGTGGACGCATGGCGTAGAGCGATGCCACTGCCACCGCCACCAATCCGACCGCAGCAAGCAGGCGCCGCCAGTCGGCAACTTCTGCAAGTTTCAACGCCGCCGCCACACCCATCAACGCGATTCCGCACGGCAGCGCGGCCGCCCGCCAGACATTTGAGATACCCATCGAAGGCGTGAGGACGATGACTTCCTCCGATGCGAACTCGTACGAGGGGTGCCCGACGAGCAGCAAGAACGTGCCGGCGGCGACGACCCCCACGAGATCCAGCAGTGCGCGTGTGCCGGGGGAAGCAAGGTCGACCAGTGCCGTCATTCGCATGTGTGATGAACGGCGAAGCGCAATCACGGCGCCAAGCATGGCAAGCCACAAGAACAGTATGGCGGCCAGCTCGTCCGACCATGTGAGCGGCTTTTGCAGAACGTAGCGACTCACAACACCTGAAAAGAGCACCAAGATCTCGACCAGGACCAGAATGGCAGCGGGCACCTCGGTGAGTACTGCCAAGACGCGATCCATCCGTGCCACAGCGCGATGCCAAGCACTTTGCGGTTGATTGATCGTGCGGGTCGTGCTCGGACTGCCAGAAGACTCAGACGGATCCACAGGAGTTTCTCGAAAAGCTTGCAGGGCGTGCGGCCCGGGAATGCGTCTTACAGGGCCGTGACTCCCTCTGAGCAACCAGGCACGCTAAGCAAGCTTGCCGCTGTACTTCTCAAGGAGCGCCCAAGACTCCGGGCCGAACTTTTTCTGCCAATCGGCGTAGTAGCCGGACTTTTGCAGCGTCTCCCGGAAGGGCTTTCCGTCGACCTTGTTGAACTGCATGCCAAAGCCCTTGAGCTTGGCTTCGAGGGAGGCGTTCAGCCCTTCGTGCGCGGCGCGCTGCTTCAAAGCATGATCCGCGAAGATGCGTGTCGCCAGCGTCCGCAAGTCTTCGGGCAACTGATTCCAGTTGCGCTTGTTGCCGACGAGCAGGAAGCCGTCCCACGCGTGCGAGGTGTAGGAGCAGAATTTTTGGACTTCGTAGATCTTCGTCGCCTCGATCGTTGGCAACGCGTTCTCCTGGGCGTCGACGACCTTGGTCTGCAGTGCGGTGTAGAGCTCGCCGATCGGAACCGTGGCTGGCGAAGCATCCAGGCCCTTGAACAGAGACGTCAGGATCGTGCTCGCCGGTACGCGAATCTTCATGCCGACCAAATCCTTTGGCGACACGACCGGCTTGGACGAACACGTGATTTGGCGGAAGCCATGGTCGAACGTCTTGCCCACTGGCACGAGGTTGACCTTGTCGAATGCCGAACGAATGTGCGCGCCGAGATCGCCGTCGATGGCCTTCCAAACGGTTGCGTAGTCCGGAAAGGCAAACGCAATCGTGCTGATCGACGCCACCGGCACCAGATTGCCCCAGATCGTTCCACCGGCCGTGCAGACGAAATCGATCGCGCCTGATCGCACTTGTGACACCGTGTCCGTGTCACTGCCGAGTTGCCCGTTGGGAAAGACCTCAATCGTCAAGCGGCCGTTCGACTCCTTGAGAATTTCAGCGCAGGCTGCCTTGAGCGCGATGGGCGTCGGATGAGTTTCCGGAATGGAAATCGCGATTTTCAGGTTGAATTTGTCGCCGGCCTGAGCAAACGCAATGCCAGGTGCCAGGGTCGTTGCCGCCAGGCCTCCAAGCTGCTTGAGGACGGTTCGGCGTTGTGTGGCATCGGAGCTTCGCGCTTCGGGCGGCGAAGGAGTCTTGTGGGTCATAGTTGTCTCCTGAAGAGGTTGTGAAGTGCGGGCAGAGAAGCAGTGGCAGCGACGCCGGTTCGCAGCACGTCAGTTCAAGTATTTGGCGGCGGGCACGGGAACGCCGTTGCGGGGGGCTTCTACGCACTGAAAGCTGCTCGCCTTTGAGGCGTCCCCACCCTGGTAGGTCGGAATCTTGGGGTAGGTGCAGATCGGTCGCTCCATGGCAACCGTGGCACCCGCCGGATCCGCATATTTCGTGGCGACGATGCTGTCCGGGGCCTTCTTGTTCTCGACCCAGTCGACGAGCTTGAGAAGCATGTCGTGCTCTTGATCCTTCGGGACAAACTGGGAGTACGACTGGCCGAAATCCCCCACGCCTGGGCCGCCGGTGATGCTGCTGCAGTGACCCATGCCCGGTACTTGGTAGAAGCGGAAGAAGCTTTGCGT
>CAXTSS010000044.1:0-12713 GCA_964247075.1 uncultured Rhizobacter sp.
GCGCGCGACAAGGACGAGATCCTGCGCAAGGTGATGATGGACACCGTCGATGGCGACTACCAGGCGATGAAAGCGAACGACGGCGCGTTCGTCCGCAAGAACTTCTTCGGTCGGCATCCGAAGCTGCTCGAGATGGTCGCGAAGATGAGCGACGACGACATCTGGCGCTTGAACCGCGGCGGCCACGACCCGCAGAAGGTTTACGCCGCGTTTCACAAGGCCGTCAACACGAAGGACCAGCCGACGGTGCTGCTGATCAAGACCGTCAAGGGCTACGGCATGGGCAAGAGCGGTGAGGGCAAGAACACCGCGCACCAGACCAAGAAGCTGATCGACGAGGACGTGAAGATCTTCCGCGACCGCTTCAACATCCCGATCCCGGACGACAAGCTGGCCGACATCCCCTTCCTGAAGCCGGCCGACGACACGCCCGAGATGAAGTACCTGCACGAGCGCCGCAAGGCCCTCGGCGGCTACCTGCCGCACCGCCGCACCAAGGCCGACGAAAAGCTGGTGGTGCCGCCGCTCGATACCTTCAAGGCCGTGCTCGAAGCGACCGCCGAAGGCCGCGAAATCTCGACCACCCAGGCGTTCGTGCGCTTCCTGACGCAGTTGCTGCGCGACAAGGACATCGGCCCGCGTGCCGTGCCCATCCTCGTCGACGAGGCGCGCACCTTCGGCATGGAAGGGCTGTTCCGCCAGATCGGCATCTACAACCCCGCGGGGCAGAACTACACGCCGGTCGATAAGGACCAGGTGATGTACTACCGCGAGGACAAGGCCGGCCAGGTGCTGCAGGAAGGCATCAACGAACCCGGCGGCATGAGCAGCTGGATCGCCGCGGCGACGAGCTACTCGACCAACAACCGCATCATGGTGCCGTTCTTCGTGTACTACTCGATGTTCGGCTTCCAGCGCGTCGGCGATCTGGCCTGGGCGGCTGGCGACATGCAGGCCAGAGGTTTCTTGCTCGGCGGCACCTCGGGCCGCACGACGCTGAACGGCGAGGGCCTGCAGCACGAAGACGGTCACAGCCACATCCTCGCGGGCACGATCCCGAACTGCGTCAGCTACGACCCGACCTTCGCGCACGAGGTCGGCGTGATCCTGCACCACGGCCTGAAGCGCATGGTCGAGAAGCAGGACAACGTCTACTTCTACCTGACGCTGCTGAACGAAAATTATCCGCAGCCCGGCCTGAAGCCCGGCACCGAAGAACAGATCATCAAGGGCATGTATTTGCTCGACGAGGGCGCGAAGAAGACGCCGCGTGTGAACCTGCTCGGCAGCGGCACGATCCTGCGCGAATCGCAGTTCGCCAAAGAGCTGCTCGAGAAGGACTGGGGCGTCGGCGCCAATGTGTGGAGTTGCCCGAGTTTCAACCAGCTCGCGCGTGATGGCCAGGATTGCGACCGCTGGAACCTGCTGCACCCGACCGACAAGAAGCAGCGCGTGCCCTTCGTCGCCGAGCAGCTCGACAAGCACGCCGGCCCGGTGATCGCCTCGACCGACTACATGAAGAACTACGCCGAACAGATTCGCGGCTTCATGCCAAAGGGCCGCACCTACCGCGTGCTCGGCACCGACGGCTTCGGCCGCAGCGACTTCCGCAGCAAGCTGCGCGAGCACTTCGAGGTGAACCGCCACTACATCGTGGTCGCCGCACTGAAGGCGCTGGCCGATGAAGGCACGGTGCCCATGACCAAGGTGGCCGAAGCGATCAAGAAGTACTGCATCAACGCCGACAAGATCAACCCTCTCTACGCTTGACCGCTACGCATAACCAGAACGCACGGAGACGAACAACATGGCAACAGTGGAAGTGAAGGTTCCGGACATCGGTGACTTCGATGAAGTGGAGGTCATCGAGCTGCTGGTCAAGCCGGGCGACACCGTCAAGGCCGAGCAGAGCCTGATCACGGTCGAGAGCGACAAGGCCTCGATGGAGATTCCGTCGTCGCATGCCGGCGTGGTCAAGGAACTCAAGGTCAAGCTCGGCGACAAGGTGAAGGAAGGCTCGCTGGTGTTGGTGCTGGAGGCCGCAGGCGCTGGCGCCGCGGCACCGGCCGCTGCAGCCCCGGCGCCCGCCGCCGCGGCAACGCCCGCACCGGCGCCGGCTGCGGCAGCCGGACCTGCGCCGGCCGCCAGTGGCGGCCCGGTCGATGTGCTCGTGCCCGACATCGGCGACTTCGACGAAGTCACCGTGATCGAGGTGATGGTCAAGGCCGGCGACTCGATCAAGGTCGAGCAGAGCCTGATCACGGTCGAGAGCGACAAGGCTTCGATGGAGATCCCGTCGTCGCATGCCGGCGTCGTGAAGGACGTGAAGGTCAAGGTCGGCGACAAGGTCGCGAAGGGCAGCCTCGTTGCGGTGGTGCAGGCTGCCGGTGGCGCCGCGCCGGCGGCTGCGACCGCCGCTGCACCCGCACCGGCCACCGCTTCGGCACCCGCCGCCGCACCGGCGCCCGTGGCCGACAAGACCGTGCCGACCGCCGCGTTGCCGGCGCACGAGCCGACGGCCGAGAAGGGCGCGTTGCCGCATGCTTCGCCGACGATTCGCAAGCTCGCGCGCGAGCTCGGCGTGCCGCTGGCCGAAGTGAAAGGCTCGGGGCCGAAGGGCCGCATCACGCAGGAGGATGTGCAGGGCTTCGTCAAGGGCGTGATGGCGGGCAGTGTGCAGACCACGGCGCAGAAGGCCGCGGCACCTGCGGCCGCCGCAGCCGCCGGTGGCGGCATCCCTGGCCTGCTGCCCTGGCCGAAGGTCGACTTCACGAAGTTCGGAACGGTCGAGCGCAAGGATCTGTCGCGCATCAAGAAGCTCAGCGGCGCGAACCTGCACCGCAACTGGGTGATGATCCCGCACGTCACGAACAACGACGATGCCGACATCACCGAGCTCGAAGCCTTCCGAGTTTCGACGAACAAGGAGAACGAGAAGTCCGGCGTCAAGGTCACGATGCTCGCGTTCGTGATCAAGGCGGTGGTCGCGGCACTGAAGAAGTTCCCCGAGTTCAACACCAGCATGGACGGCGACCAGCTGGTCTACAAGCAGTACCTCCACATCGGCTTCGCGGCCGACACGCCGAACGGCCTGGTCGTGCCGGTGCTGCGCGATGCCGACAAGAAGGGCATCCTGCAAATCAGCGCCGAGATGGGCGAACTCGCGAAGAAGGCGCGCGACGGCAAGCTCGGCCCGGCCGACATGACCGGCGGCTGCTTCTCGATCAGCTCGCTCGGCGGCATCGGCGGCACGCACTTCACGCCGATCATCAACGCACCCGAAGTCGCGATCCTCGGCCTGTCGAAGAGCGCGATGAAACCGGTCTGGGACGGCAAGCAGTTCGTGCCGCGCCTGCTGATGCCGCTTTCGCTGTCGTATGACCACCGCGTGATCGATGGCGCCTCTGCCGCGCGCTTCAACGCGTACCTGGGTCAGGTGCTCGCCGACTTCCGCCGCGTGCTGCTCTAAGGCCGGCCGGATGACAACCGTGGTGGTAGTCCGCAAAGGCGGCACCGTGGCCATCGCTGCCGACACGCTGGTCACCTTCGGGGACACGCGGCTGGCGCATGGCTACGAGGCCGGCATGAAGCTGTTTAAGGTCGGCGATTCGTGGATCGGCATGGCCGGCACGACGGCGCATTTCCCGGTGCTGCGGCGCGCGCTCGAAGCGCTGCCGGCCGACGAACTGAAGCTGCATTCGCGCGACGAGGTGTTCGACACCTTCCTGAAGCTGCACCCGAAG
This sequence comes from uncultured Rhizobacter sp., assembly GCA_964247075.1. Classification (GTDB taxonomy): domain Bacteria; phylum Pseudomonadota; class Gammaproteobacteria; order Burkholderiales; family Burkholderiaceae_C; genus LMDS01. The sequence goes on from CAXTSS010000044.1 coordinate 3,744, forward strand.
CTGAAGGAGAACTTCTTCCTGAACTCCAAGGAAGAAGACTCCGACCCATACGAGAGCTCGCAGTTCACCGCGCTGATCGCGAACCACGCCGGCATCTTCGGCGTGTACTCGTACCGCGAGGTATTCGAGTTCGACCGTTTCTGGGGCATCGGCACCGGGCGTGCTTTTGCGCTCGGCGCGATGTACGCGGGCTACGACAAGGCGAAGAGCGCGCTCGAACTCGCAGAGCTCGGCGTGCGCGCCGGTTGCGAATTCGACAAGAACTCGAGCGGGCCGATCAATGCCCACACCATCAAACTCAAAGTAGCGAAAGGCTGACCATGGCCCTCATCGACATCAAGGTGCCGGACATCGGCGATTTCAAGGACGTGGCGGTGATCGAGGTGCTGGTCAAGGCCGGCGATACCGTCAAGGTGGAGCAGTCGCTGTTGACGGTCGAAAGCGACAAGGCCTCGATGGAGATTCCGTCGTCGCACGCCGGCGTCGTGAAGGACGTGAAGGTCAAGGTCGGCGACACGGTCAACGAAGGCTCGGTGATCGTGTCGATGGAAGCCGCTGGCGCGGCCGCTGCGGCACCGGCGCCAATCGCACCGGAGCCCGCTGCGGCGCCGTCGGCTGCAGCCGCGCCCGCACCGGTCGCCTCGACCTACGCCGGCGGCGCCGATGTCGAAGCCGACCTCGTCGTGCTCGGCGCCGGCCCAGGCGGCTACTCGGCCGCGTTCCGCGCCGCCGATCTCGGCATGAAAGTCGTGCTGGTCGAGCGCTTTGCCACGCTCGGCGGGGTGTGCCTGAACGTCGGCTGCATCCCGTCGAAGGCGCTGCTGCATGTGGCCGCGGTGATGGACGAGGTCAAGCACTTCGATGCGATGGGCGTGACCTTCGCACCGCCGACGCTCGACCTCGCCAAGCTCCGCACCCACAAGGAAAAGGTCATCGGCAAGCTCACCGGCGGCCTCGCCGCGATGGCGAAGATGCGCAAGGTCACGGTGGTGCAGGGCGCGGGCGAGTTCCTCGATCCGTTTCACATCGCCGTTGAACTCGCGAAGGGTGGCAAGCAGACCGTCAAGTTCAAGCAAGCCATCATCGCCGCCGGCTCCGAAGCGGTGAAGCTGCCGTTCCTGCCGAAGGACGATCCGCGCGTCGTCACCTCGACCGGCGCGCTGGAGTTGCGCCAGAACCCGAAGCGCATGCTGATTGTCGGCGGCGGCATCATCGGGCTGGAGATGGGCACGGTGTATTCGACGCTGGGCGCGCGCCTCGACGTGGTCGAGATGCTCGATGGCCTGATGCAGGGCGCCGACCGCGACCTGGTGAAGGTCTGGCAGAAGATGAACGCGCCGCGCTTCGACAACATCATGCTGAAGACCAAGACGGTCGGTGCGGAGGCCACGAAGGACGGCATCCTCGTGAAATTCGAGGGCGAAGGCAAGATCAAGGAACAGGTCTACGACATGGTGCTGCAAGCCGTCGGCCGCGTGCCGAACGGCAAGCGCATCGGCGCCGACAAGGCCGGTGTGGCGGTGACCGACCGCGGCTTCATCCCGGTCGACATACAGATGCGCACCAACGTCCCGCACATCTTCGCGATCGGCGACATCGTCGGCCAGCCGATGCTGGCGCACAAGGCGGTGCACGAGGCGCACGTGGCGGCCGAAGTGGCGGCCGGTGACGCGAAAGCGGCGTTCGACGCGCGGGTGATCCCGAGCGTGGCCTACACCGACCCCGAGGTGGCGTGGGTCGGCGTCACGGAAGACGAGGCCAAGGCCACGGGCATGAAGGTCAAGAAAGGCCTGTTCCCCTGGAACGCATCGGGCCGTGCGATCGCGAACGGTCGCGACGAGGGCTTCACGAAGCTGCTGTTCAGCGAAGAGACGCATGCCATCGTCGGTGGCGGCATCGTCGGCACGCATGCCGGCGACATGATCGGCGAGGTCGCGCTGGCGATCGAGATGGGCGCGGACGGGGTGGACATCGGCAAAACGATCCACCCGCACCCGACCCTGGGCGAGACCATCGGTCTCGCTGCCGAGGCCTACGAGGGCGCCTGCACCGACCTGCCGCCGGTGAAGAAGTAGACGCCGCCGGTCAGGGCTTGCGGGGCGGCGCCGGCACAGCGGGTGCCGGGGCCGCCGGCTGCGCCGGCTTCGGCGCGCTCTCGACGAGCTTCTGGGCGCGTGTGTCGAGTTCGGCGTGATCGATCGCGATGACCTCGGCCACGATCACCGGGCAGCGCGTCGGCGCGTCCTCACCCTGCTCCCAACCGGAGGCATCGTTGGCGACGTTGTCGACCCGGCTCACACCGAGCTGCGAACCGAGCTGGTACATCGCCGCATGCGTGCGCGCATAGGCGTATCCGAGGTCGTATTCGGCGTTGGCGTAGGCACGGCGCGCGGTGTAGAGCTCGTTCTCGGCATTGAGCAGATCGAGCAGGCTGCGCTGCCCGATGTCGAACTGCTGGCGGTAGGCGTCGCGTGCCTTCTCGATCGCGAGCGTGTTGCGATCGAGGTAGACGAGCTGATCGACGAGCTTGCGGGTGTCGTTGTAGGCGATCGCGGTGGTCTGGCGGGCGTCGCGGCAGGCCTTGTCGCGCAGGTCGGCGGCCTGGCTCAGCAGGTTGGCCTGTTGGCGAACGCGGGCCTGGTCGGCACCGCCGTTGTAGAGGTTCCAGTTCAGCACGATCTCGGCCGCGGTGTCGCGACTGCGGTCGGCGACGGCATCCACGTTGCGCCCGGCACTGCCGCGCAGCCGCGCTTCGACACGCGGCTGATAGAGGCCCTTGCGAGCGTCCGCGACCGCGCGCGCGGAGCGCAGCCCCTCGATGCTGGCACTGATCGCGGCACTCTGGCGCACCGCCGTGTTCATCGCATCGGCGGGCGAGGCGGGCACGCCGTTCTTCAGCAGCGTGAGTACCGGCAGCTCCCTCGGCGGTGCGACACCGACGATGCGCTGGTAGCGCGCCGTCACGTCGTGCAGGTTCGCGACTTCGGTGCTGAGGTTGGATTCGGCCAGCGCGACGCGCGCACCCGCCTGCTCCAGATCGACGCCGCGGCCGACCCCGGCCTTGAAGCGCGACTGGATCTGCAGGTAGGCGTAGCGGTGTTGCACATAGTTGTCTTCAGCGAGTTGCACGAGGCGGCGATAGCGCTGCACGTCGAAGTGCGCCCGCGCGGCTTCGAGCGAGGTCTGTTCGGTCACGTCGAGCAACTCGAAATAGCGCACGAGGCGCTCGTGCCCGGCGCGCGAGACATCGTTCTTCGTGCCCATGCCGTCCCACAGCAGCTGCGTCAGGGTCAGGCCGGCTTCGCGGCGGTTGAGGTTCTGGCTTTCGGGGTTGCGGGTCGTGATGCGGTCGCTGTCGCGGCCGACATTGGCGTTCAGGTCCAGACGCGGCAGGTAGCCCGAGCGCGCGACATCGACGGCATCGACCGACGCGCGGTAAGCGTTGAAACGCGCGCTGACTTCGGGATTGGTGTTGACAGCCTGCTCGACGGCAATGCGCAGCGGATCGGTCGGCTGCGCGCTGGCAGCGGCCGCCGAGAGCATCAGCGCGACTGCAGAGCAAATGTGGCGATTGAATGTCATCTGAGATTCCAACGTTGCTTTTCGCGACCCGACCGCCGGATGGCGGTCATGGCGGCGCGAGTCTAGGGACTCAGGCAGGTTTCACATTCCCGCGTCTGCGGGGGCGGATGAACTACTTCACGCGTCGTGTGACCCGAGTCTGCGCATTTGCAACACATTGGATGCGAGGCGCCGGCCCGGTGCCGGGATTCTGCCTCAGAGAAGGCCCGTGTCGGCACGCCCGCGCCAGGCTCGGGCGAGGGAAATGCAACTCAAGTAACACGACCTGCGGACGAGAACACGTTGTTGGCCCCAACGCGTGCTCTTCGTGACCTGTGTCGTACCCGCCTTTCCCGATGTGTGGGCCGTTGTCCGGTCGGCACGCGCCGTGCTGTCGCGGGTGGCTTTGTCATGGCGCGCCGTGTTCATCCGCGGCGCGTTTGCGTTGCTGGCCTGTGGCACGCTCGCGCCGCGCGCGTGGGATGCCGATGCCATGCTGCGGGCCGCCGAGGCGCACGGCCCGCAGGCCGTTGCGGGAGCGCGCGCATTGCAGTCGGTGCTCGCGGGCCTTGGTGGTCAGGACGAACCGGCCAAGCTCGAGGCAATCAACCAGTTCTTCAACCGCCGCATCACGTTCGCATCCGATGCCGAGGTGTGGGGCCAGACCGACTATTGGGCCAGCCCGCTGGAGATGCTGGGCAAAGGCCGCGGCGACTGCGAAGACTACGTGATCGGCAAGTATTTCAGCCTGATGGCCGCGGGCGTGCCGGTCAAGCGGCTGCGGCTCGTGTACGTGCGCGCGACCATCGGTGGCCCTGGCGGCGAGGTCATGGCGCACATGGTCATGGCCTACTACGCGTCGCCAGGCGCGGAACCATTGATTCTCGACAACCTGATCGGCGACATTCGCCCGGCCTCGCGGCGCGCCGATCTGGAGCCGGTGTTCAGTTTCAACGGCGAAGGTCTGTGGCAGGGCGTGGGGGGGCAGAGTGCCGGCGACCCGGTGGCCCGGCTGTCACGCTGGCGCGAGGTGCTGGCGAAGGCGCGCGCCGAGGGTTTTCGATGAGCCGCGCGAAAATGAATCACGAACAAGAGGGGCGCCCATGTCGCTGATCCGTCAAATCTGGCTGCTGCTGCTGGGCACGTTGTTGCTTGCGCTGCTGGCCAGCGTCACCATCAACGTCAGCTCGGCGCGCGACACGTTGCAGACGCAGCTGCGCCTGAAGAACAGCGACAACGCAACCGCGCTGGCGCAGGTGCTGTCGCAGCAGAAGGGCCAGCGCGAAATGATGGAGATCGTCAGCGCCGCGCAGTTCGACACCGGCTTCTACCGCAGCATCCGCTTCAGCGACGCGGACGGAAAGATCGTGTTCAAGCGCGAGGCGAGCGCGAGCCCGCTGCACGCGCCGGCCTGGTTCGTGGCGATGGCGCCGATCGAGTCGGTGCCCGGCGTGGCACAGGTGTCGGACGGCTGGCGCGCGCTGGGCTCGATCGAGGTCGTGAGCCAGTCTGCGTTCGCGCACGACGAGCTGTGGCAAGGCAGCCTGAATGCCGCATACGCGCTGGCCGTGGTCGGCGCGCTCGCGGGCCTGCTCGCGGCACTGGGCGTGGGGCGCATCCGCCGCCCGCTCGACGAAACCGTGCGGCAGGCGGCCTCGTTGCAACGTGGCGAGTACCTGACCGTGGCCGAGCCCAACGTGCCCGAGCTGAAGCGGCTGACGCGCGCGATGAACTCGATGGTCGGACGCCTGCGCGTCGTGTTCGAGGCGCAGGCCGCGCAGGTCGAGAGCCTGCGCCGGCAGGCCAGCTGCGACGCCCTGACCGGCCTGTCGAATCGCGCCCACTTCATGGCGCAGCTCGGTGCGGCATTGAAGCGCGAAGACGGTCAGGCCGCGGGTGGCCTGATCCTGCTGCGGGTGCTCGACCTCGCCGACGTCAACCGCGGCCTCGGGCGCGAAGCGACCGACCGGATGATCCGCGCCATCGCGCAGGCACTGGAGGAATACACGCAGCGGGTCAGCGGCGCGTTCGTGGGGCGCCTCAACGGCTCGGATTTCGCGCTCGCGCTGCCGCGCGGCGGCATCTCCGACGAGACCGCGCGTGCGGTGGTCGCGCTGTTGCAAAGCATGCTGCCCGCGTTCGGCATGCAGGTGGCGGTGGCCGCAGGCGCCGTTGAAACCCGGCATGGCGATGAGCTCGGCGCCGCGATGGGCGCGGCCGACTTCGCGCTGGCCAGTGCCGAAAGCGCCGGTGCGTTCGCGGTGGTCTCGTCGAGCCCGGCCGAGGGTGCCTTCGCGGGCGGTGGCGAGCACGGCTGGCGCGAACGGGTGCGCGATGCGCTCGGCGCGGGCCGCGTGCGCCTCGCCGGATTCCCGGTGCTCGACGCGGCTGGGGCGATGATTCATCTCGAATGCCCGCTGCGCCTGCAACTGGACGCGAACGGGCCGTTCGAGACCGCCGCGCATTGGCTGCCACTGGCCAATCGCAGCCGGCTCACCTGTGACGTCGACGAACGTGCGCTGGTGCTCGCGCTCGACGCCATTGCGCGCGACGGCGAGCCGCGCGGCATCAACATCTCGCCGTCATCGCTTCAGGACAGCGGCTTTGCGGGGCGACTGCGTGCACTGCTGCGCGCTGCGCCGCGTGCTGCGCGCAGCCTGTGGATCGAGGTCGACGAGAGCGCCGCGGTCGAGCACTTCGATGTGGTGCGCGAGTTCGCGCGACAGGTGCGGCCGACCGGTGCGCGCTTCGGGCTCGAGCATGCGGGTGAGCGGCTGAGCCGCATCGATCGCCTCTTCGAAGCCGGGCTCGACTTCGTCAAGCTCGACGCTGCGGTGGCCCACGGCGTGGCCGTGGACGCCCAGCGGGCCGCCTTCGTCAAGGGCCTGGCGACGATGCTGCACAGCCTGTCGTTGCAGGTCATGGCCGAAGGCGTGAACAACGAGGCCGACGCGCAGGCGCTGTGGGCCTGCGGCATGGATGGCATCACCGGCCCGTGGGTGAAGGCCGCGGCGGACCGAGCCACCGGCTGAGGTCAGGGCCCGCCGTCCGACACCAGCTTGTTGCGCGTCAACAGCTCCTGAATGACCTGGCTGTCGGTGGCGCTGGCAGCCAGCCCGAAGGATGCGCGCAGATCGACCCCTTGCAGCGTGATGGTCTCGTCCTCGTTGCCCGGCGTGAAGCCGCCGTTTCCGGTGAAACCACCTGTCGAGCTGATGTGGATCACGGTGCTGCCCGGCGTGGAAGTCGTGTCGAAATCGAGGTACTTCCCAAGGTTGCCCGGGTCGGTGCCGACGTGATTCGCACCCACCAGCAGATCGCGCAGGTCGAGCGTGTCGCCGCCCGACGCGACCGGTGCCGCGTTGAAGTCGGTGATCGCGTCGGTGGCCGGCAGGCCGCCCGTGCCACGGTCGGCGAGGCTCCATGCGAAGGTGTCGGCACCCGTGCCGCCGGTCAGCGTGTCGTTGCCCGCGCCGCCGTAGATGATGTCGTTGCCGGCGCCGCCCGAGAGTGCGTCGTTGCCCGCTCCGCCGAGCAGGCGGTCGTTGCCGGCGCCGCCATTGAGCACGTCGTTGCCCGCGCCTCCCACCAACAGGTCGGCACTCGTGGTGCCGGTGAGCGTGTCGTTGCCCACGGTGCCGCCCAGCAGGCTGGTGCCATTCACGATGTTCAGGTACTGCGTGACCGAGTGGCTCTCGCCCGCGACCGTGTCGGTGGCGTTGAAGACCAGCGTGGCCGAGCCGGTGCCGGTGCCGGAGACCGACAAGGTGTTCAGGCTCCAGCCGGTCAGATCGACGACGGTGTCGGTGCCGGTGGCGCCGATGGTGGTGGTGTGGCCGCCCGCGCCGTCCGAGATGACCATGCCGGTGTTCAGGCCCGCCACCGAGAGCGACGTGTAGTTGGTGGCGGCCAGCGTCAGCTTGGTCGCATCGCCGTCGTTCGCGACGGCCAGGTCGTGGTAGCCGACTTCGACCGACTTGATGGCTGCGACCTGGTCGGCGGTCAGCACGTGGTTGTAGATGCGCAGGTCGTCGAGATCGGCCTTCAGGAAGTTGACGTCGGTCAGCTCATCGTGGGTCGCATTGTTCGAGAAATTGTTGGTCGTACCGATGCCGATCAACTTGTTGAGCGCGCCAGTGAAGTTCGCATCGGCGGGAGAACCTGTTCCCTCCAGCTTGCCGTCGACGTAGACATTCACCAGGCCGGTACCGGCGTCACGCGTGATCGCGACCTGGTGCCAGACGTTGTCGTTGACGCTGGTCGTGCTGTACACGCCGGCGACATTGCCGAGGTCGAAGCCGATCTTGCCGGTGGCGTTTAGCGTGCCCCACTGGACGTCATTGCCGCCACCCGCCTCTTCGCTCGCGATGACAGCAGGCGAGTTCCAACCGACTCCCGCGCCTGTCTGCGTGGTCTTGATCCAGAAGCTGAGCGAGCCGGTTCCCATCAGCGGTGCGGTCGCCGCCGGAGCGAGCGCCACGTAGCTGCCGGCGCCGTCGAAGCGCAGTGCAGTGCCCGAAGTGCCGGTGTGGCCCGCGACCCACGCCGGCGCAACCGCCGGGGACGGTGTTGTATCGCCGAGCGTGCCGGTTTGGGCGTTGTATTTGTCCACGGTCGAGGTGCCGTTCGTCTCGTCGAATGTCCAACGTCCGAGCGCAGCCACAGACAAGGTCGGCATGATTGCGTCGTTGACGGGCGTCACATTGACAGTGATGGTGGCCGTCTCGGTGACCCCGCCGGAGGTGACGGTGTAGGTAAACGAATCCGGGCCGTTGTAGTTGCCGGTGGGCGTGTAGGTGATCGCGCCGGCCGCCGTGAAGGAGACCGTGCCATGGGCGGGCGCGCCGACGGCAGTGAGGGTGCGACCGGCGTTCTCGAAGTTGTCGGCGCCACTGACCTCGTTCAACCCGGTGATCGGATTGAACGTGATGGCGGTGTGCTCGAAGGCCTTGACGACGTCGTTGACGACGTCGGTGACCGCGGTGACCGTGAGTGCGACCGACGAGTTGGTCGTGGACGTGCCGTCGGAGGTGGCGACCGCGATCGGATCACTGCCGTTGAAGTCGGCCACCGGTGTGTAGGTGATCGACGCGACGGCGGCATTGATCTGTGCGGCCGTGCCGCTGATCGTGACCGTGCCCGAGCCGTTGCCGCCGATCGTCGCGCCACCGCCGGTGACCACGCCCAAGGTGCCGTGCGCGACGGTCAGGGTGGTGGTCAAGGCGTTGCTGTCCGGGTCGGCCACGCTCACGCCGACGATCGTCTTGACGGTGTCTTCGGTGGTCGTCTGCGCGGCCGGCACGGTGTTCACCGGCGGTTGAATGGTCGTGTAGGCATGGGCAGCGGTTGCGGTCGCGGTATTGCCGGCGGCATCGGTGGCGGTGACGCTGGCGTCCACCGACTTGTCGG
>CAXTSS010000045.1:0-12030 GCA_964247075.1 uncultured Rhizobacter sp.
GCTCGTGCACGGCGGGCGGCGCCTACATGCCGGCGATGAGCGACGAGTCGATCATTGTGAAGAATCAGGGCACGATCTTTCTGGCCGGCCCTCCGCTGGTGAAGGCGGCGATCGGCGAGATCGTCTCGGCCGAAGAACTCGGTGGCGGCGACGTGCACACGCGCCTGTCGGGTGTGGCCGATCACCTGGCGCAGAACGACACGCACGCGCTGGCGATCGCGCGCGCCTCGGTGGCGAACCTGAACTGGTCGAAGACGCACGGCCAGCGGCTGGTCGAGCCGCGCGCGCCGCTGTTCGACGCGGCCGAGCTGCACGGCGTCATCCCGGTGGACACGAAGAAGCCCTACGACGTGCACGAGATCATCGCGCGCATCGTCGACGGCTCGGAGCTGGACGAGTTCAAGGCGCGCTACGGCACGACGCTGGTCACCGGCTTCGCGCACATCGAGGGCATGCCGGTCGGCATCATCGCGAACAACGGCGTGCTGTTCAGCGAATCGGCGCTGAAGTGCGCGCACTTCATCGAGCTGTGCTGCCAGCGCAAGATCCCGCTCGTGTTCCTCCAGAACATCACCGGCTACATGGTCGGCAAGAAGTACGAGGCCGAGGGCATTGCGAAGCACGGCGCGAAGATGGTCACGGCCGTCGCGACTGCGACGGTGCCCAAGTTCACCGTGATCATCGGCGGCAGCTTCGGCGCCGGCAACTACGGCATGTGCGGTCGCGCCTACTCGCCACGCATGCTGTGGATGTGGCCGAACGCGCGCATCAGCGTGATGGGCGGCGAGCAGGCCGCTGCCGTGCTCGCCACCGTCAAGCGCGACGGCATCGAGGCCAAGGACGGCGCGTGGAGCCAGGCCGAGGAAGCCGCGTTCAAGCAGCCCATCCTCGACCAGTTCGCGCACCAGGCCCATCCGTACTACGCCAGCGCGCGGCTGTGGGACGACGGCGTGATCGACCCGGCGCACACGCGCCGCGTGCTCGCGCTGGCGATCTCGGCGAGCCTGAACGCGCCGATCCCGGAGGCGAAGTTCGGGATATTTCGGATGTAGTTGTGTACAATGTGTGCACTTTCGGATATTCATACATATCATGCGCACCAACATCGACATCGACGACGCCTTGATGAGTCAAGCCATGAAGGCCGGCCCCTACCAAACGAAGAAGGAGGCGGTCGAGGCCGGCTTGAAGTTGCTCGCGCGCCAAGTCGCCTACCGCGAGATTCTCAAATGGCGGGGCAAGCTCAAGTGGGAGGGCGACGAGTCGATCGACTGGACCCAGCCAGAAGCGCCCGCACCTGCGCTCACGGTCTCGGAGGCCTTGCCTGCCGCGTGGTCGAAGCCGAAGCGCCCGGGTCGCGAGCCTGCTCCGGCCGTAGCGCCCACTCCGCCGGGCAAGCGCCGTGCTGGTCGTTGACTCGTCGGTCTGGATCGATTTCTTCAATGACGCGGACACGTCTGCGTCGAGCCTGCTTGATCATCTGCTCGACAACGGCGAGGTGCGGCTCGTCGTTCCGGATCTCGTGCTGTTCGAAGTCTTGCGCGGATTCCGCTCCGAGCGTGATCACCGTCAGGCCAAGCAATTGATGGAGTCTTTGGACGTGGAGGAAACGGCCGGGCATGACATGGCGCTTGCCGCCTCGGCACACTACCGCAGCCTGCGCGCGCAAGGGATCACGGTGCGCGGCCCGATCGACGTGCTGGTCGCGAGTTTTTGCATCGAGCGCGATTACGCGTTGCTGCACCGTGACAAGGACTTCGAAGCGTTCGAGTCGCTGCGTGGCCTGCGCGGCTGGCGGCATTGAGATCGCATGGACAACATCTACATCACGCCCGAACACGAACTGCTGCGCGAGCAGATCGCGCGCTTCATCGCGCGCGAGGTCGAGCCGCACGCGCTGGCATGGGAAGAGGCCGGCATGACGCCGCGCGAGGTGCTGCGCAAGATGGGCGACGCCGGCCTGTTCGGCCTGATGTACTCGAGCGAATACGGTGGCGCCGAGGCCGATGCGCTGACCAACCTGGTGTTCGCCGAGGCGCTGTCGCAATCGACCTTCGGCGGCTTCATCATCACCGTGCTCGTCCACACCGACATGGCCAGCCCGCACCTGCATCACGCGGGCACGGCCGCGCAACTGCAGAAGTTCATGCCGGACGTGATCGCGGGCCGCAAGATCACCGCGGTCGGCATCACCGAGCCGGGCGCTGGCTCCGATGTGGCGGGCATCAAGACGACCGCGAAGCGTGACGGCGATCACTGGGTGCTGAACGGCACCAAGATGTTCATCACCAACGGCGTTCACGCCGACCTCCACTTCATCGCGGCGAAGACCACCGAGGCGCGCCACGGCATGTCGATGTTCATCGTCGAGAAGGACACGCCTGGCTTTACTGTCGGGCGCGCGCTGAAGAAGTCGGGCTGGCTCTCGTCCGATACCGCCGAGTTGGTGCTCGACAACGTGCGCATCCCGGCGGCGAACCTGCTCGGCGAGGAGAACAAGGGCTTCTACGCGGTGATGAAGAACTTCCAGACCGAGCGCATCGCGCTCGGCGCGATGGCGGTCGGCCACTGCACGCAGGCGCTGAAGATGACGCTGGAGTTCGTGCGCGAGCGCCACGCCTTCGGCTCGCCGCTGTTCGAGAAGCAAACGATCCGCCAGCGCCTGGCGATGCTCGACGCCAAAGTGCATGCGGCGCGCGCGTTCATGTACGAATGCGCCTGGCGTGTGACGCAGAAGCACGACGTGACGCAGCAGGTCTCGATGCTGAAGGCGCTGACTGGCGAGCTCGTCAACGAGGTCGTGCAGACCTGCCAGCAGTTCCACGGTGGCATGGGCTACATGCGCGAGACCGCGATCGAACGGCTCTGGCGCGACGCCCGCATCCTCGCGATCGGCGGCGGCGCGACCGAGGTGATGCTCGATGAAGTCGCGAAGAGGTACTGAGCCATGAACCCTGCCACGCTCGAGATCGTCCGCCGCTCGCCGCATGTCGCCGAGGTCTGGCTGAATCGGCCGGAGGTTCGCAACGCCTTCAACGAACATGTGATCGCCGAACTCGGCGCCGCGTTCTCGGTCCTGGGCGACGACCCGCAATTGCGCGCCATCGTGCTCGGCGGCCGCGGCAAGGCGTTCTGCGCCGGGGCCGATCTGTCGTGGATGCGCGAGATGGCCGGCTACGACTGGGAGCGTAACCGCCGCGACGCGCAGGCCCTGGCCGACATGCTGTGGCTGATCTACCGCTGCCCGGTGCCGGTGGTCGGCCGCGTGCATGCCGACTGCTATGCGGGTGGCGTGGGCCTCGCGGCGGTGTGCGACGTGCTGGTCGCCGCCGAGGACGCGAACTTCTGCTTGAGCGAAGCCAAGCTCGGGCTGCTGCCCGGCACGATCAGCCCGTACGTGGTGCGTGCGATGGGCGAGCAGGCCTCACGGCGCTACTTCGTGACGGCCGAGCGCTTCAGCGCCACGCAAGCCGCTGTCATGGGCTTCGTGCACGAGGTCTGCGCCGCCGATGCGCTCGATGCGAAGGTCGGCGAGATCGTCGCTGCCCTCGTCGCGAACGGCCCGATGGCGCTGCGCGCCTGCAAGACGTTGGTGCAGGACGTGGCCGGTCAACCGATCACTGCGGCGCTGCGTGAAGAGACGGCGCGCCGCATCGCCGACATCCGCGCCAGCGATGAGGGCCGCGAAGGCGTTCAGAGCTTTCTGAACAAGCGCAAGCCGGCGTGGCTGGAGAACCCGACCCCATGATGACCCTGCCCGATCTGCCGAGCCTGCCCAGCATCCCGCTCGACACGCCGCAGCTGCTCGCGATCGCCGCCGCGCTCGGCTGGGCCAGCGGCCTGCGCCTGTACGCGGTGCTGTTCCTGACTGGCATCGCCGGCCATCTCGGCTGGGTCGCGTTGCCTTCGGGGCTGCATGTGCTGCAGAGCCCGATCATGCTGGGCGCGAGCGGGCTGATGCTGTTCGTCGAGTTCTTCGCCGACAAGATCCCCGGCGTCGACACGCTGTGGGACATGATCCACACGGTGGTGCGCATCCCCGCCGGTGCGGCGCTCGCGGCGGCGGTGTTCGGCGCCGATCAATCGAGCTGGGCGATGGCTGCTGCGCTGATGGGCGGCACGCTGGCCGCCACCAGCCATGTGGCCAAGGCGACCACGCGCGCCGCGCTCAACGCCTCGCCCGAGCCGTTCTCGAACATCGCGATGTCGCTGCTCGGCGACAGCGTCGTGCCGGTCAGCCTGTGGTTGTCGTGGGAGCACCCGACTGCGTTCTTCGGCGCGCTCGCGGTCGCGCTGGTCGTGATGGTCGTGACGACCTGGGTGCTGGCGAAGTTCCTGCGTCGGCTGGCGCAGCGCGTCGGCCGGTGGTTCGGCAGCCCGGCGCAGGCATGAGGCGCTCGCGCTGGGTCTCGGGGCTCGCGGCGCTTTGCTGCGCCGCTGCAGTGCAGGCCCAGCCCGTTGCGGTGGATCCGGCGGCCAGTGCCGCGCCCACACCCGCCCGCGATCTGCACGAGGAGACGGCGAGCATCGCCGTGACCGTGAAGGACATGTTCGGTCGCGAGGAGACGAAGCAGATCCCGATCACGATCTTCAAGCCCGACGGGCCCGGCCCGTTCCCGCTCGTGATCATGAACCACGGCCGACCGACCAGCGACCGGCGCGCCCAGCAGACGGTTCCGCGTTTCGAGCCGTTCTCTCGCTACATGGTGAGCAAGGGTTTTGTGGTGCTGCTGCCGACCCGCGTCGGCTATGTCGGCACCTACGGCGACTTCGACCCCGAGGCCACCGGCGACTGCGGCTCGCCGCGCCTGGAGCCGCAGTCGATCGCGGCGTCCGACCAGGTGTTGGCGACGCTGGCGTTCGCGAAGACGCTGGCGTATGCCGACACCTCGCGCTGGCTCGTCGCCGGCCAGTCGGTCGGTGGCCTGACGAGCGTCGCGACGATCTGGCGGCATCCGCCCGGCCTGATCGGGGGCCTCAATTTCTCGGGCGGCACCGGCGGCAACCCGGAGCGCTCGCCGGGCCGGCCCTGCAGCCCGCAACGCATCGAATCGCTGTGGCGCGCCAGGGCGGCGGAGGCCGTCGCGCCGATGCTGTGGCTGTACTGGCAGAACGACGCCTACTGGGGTGCGGACGTGCCGAAGCGCTGGCACGAAGCGTGGAGTGGCGGTGGCGGCAAGGCCGAGTTCCACCAGCTCGAAGCGGCCGGCAAGGACGGCCACGGTGCGATGAATTTCGACATGGATCACTGGGTGCCCTACGCGGAGACGTTCCTCGCGACCCTCGGCTTCTCGAAGCCAGGGCTGATCGCCGCACCGCCGGCGACGGCGTTCGCGAAGCTCGACGAGGCCGACAAGGTGCCGATCAGCCCGTCGCTTCGGGCCGAGTCGTACGCGCGCTTTCTCGAGAGCAAGAAGCCGCGCGCCTACGCCATCGGCGCTAGTGGCGCGGCCGGGTGGGCCACCGGCGACTGGGCCCTGGGCCGCGCGCTCGGCAACTGCCAGCGCCGGCGCGGCGAGCCGTGCAAGCTGTATGCGGTCGATGACGACGTGGTGTGGGTGCCCTGAGGCCAGCAAGGACGGAGACGCGAATGTTCAAGAAGATCCTGATCGCCAATCGAGGCGAGATCGCCTGCCGCGTGGCAGCGACGGCGCGCAAGCTCGGCGTGCAGACGGTCGCGGTGTATTCGGATGCCGATGCCAACGCCAAGCATGTGCTCGCGTGCGACGAAGCTGTGCACATCGGCCCGCCGTCACCGAAGGAGAGTTACCTGCGCGGCGCGCGCATCATCGAGGCGGCGCTCGCCACCGGCGCGCAGGCCGTGCATCCCGGCTACGGCTTCCTGAGCGAGAACGAGGAGTTCGCGCAGGCCTGCGCCGATGCCGGGCTGGTCTTCATCGGCCCGCCGCCCGCGGCGATCAAGGCGATGGGGCTGAAGGCCGAATCGAAGCAGCTGATGGAGAAGGCCGGCGTGCCGCTGGTGCCGGGCTACCACGGAGCCGGGCAAGACCCGGCGATGCTCAAGCGCGAGGCCGACCGCATCGGCTACCCGGTGCTGATCAAGGCCAGCGCGGGCGGCGGCGGCAAGGGCATGCGCATCGTCACGAAGACCGAGGAGTTCGATGCGTCGCTCGCGTCCTGCAAGCGCGAGGCCATCAACAGCTTCGGTGACGACGCGGTGCTGATCGAGCGCTACGTCACGCGGCCGCGCCACATCGAGATCCAGGTGTTCGGCGACTCGCACGGCAACTGCGTCTACCTGTTCGAGCGCGATTGTTCGGTGCAGCGGCGCCACCAGAAGGTGCTCGAAGAAGCGCCCGCGCCGGGGATGAGCGAAGCGCGGCGCGCCGAGATGGGCGCGGCGGCGGTGGCCGCGGCGAAGGCCGTCGGCTATGTGGGTGCGGGCACGGTCGAGTTCATCGCCGAGCCCACGCCGGAGGGCGACCTGAAATTCTTCTTCATGGAGATGAACACACGGCTGCAGGTCGAGCACCCGGTCACCGAAGCGATCACCGGCCTCGATCTGGTCGAGTGGCAACTGCGCGTGGCCTCAGGCGAGCCGCTGCCGATGCAGCAGAGCGAGTTGCGCATCCACGGCCACGCGATCGAGGCGCGCATCTGCGCCGAGAACCCCGACTCGAACTTCCTGCCCGCGACCGGCCGGCTCGACGTGTACCGCACGCCGAATGACGCGGTGAGCTTCGAGCGTGGCCACATCCGAGTGGATGCCGGCGTGCGTGAAGGTGATGCGATCTCGCCCTACTACGACTCGATGATCGCCAAGCTGATCGTTTGGGGCACCGACCGCGAGCAGGCACTGGCGCGGCTCGACGCGGCTCTGGCCGCGACCCACATCGTCGGGCTGCACACCAACGTCGCATTCCTGCGCCGCGTCGCGGCCAGCCAATCGTTTGCGACGGCCGAACTCGACACTGCGCTGATCGAGCGCGAGCGCGCCGTGCTGTTCAACGCCGCACCGTTGCCGCTCGAGGTGGCGGCGGCCGGTGTCGTCGCGCATGCGCTGGCGGCCGAGCGCGTGCTCGAAGGCAGCGACCCGTGGTCACGCCGCGATGGCTGGCGGCTGCATGGCAGCGCCAGCCGGCGGTTCGACATCGAGGCGCAGGGCACGCACCACATCTTCTCGCTCGAACGCCATGGCACGGCGCAGATGCTGGTGCAAGGCGCGCAGCGCTGGCCGTTCGAGGCCAGCGTGCGCCGCCCCGGCCTTCACGACGTGACGCTGAACGGCCGCCGCTGGTCGCTGCACGTCTACGCCACCGGCGAGCGCTTCAGCGTGTTCGCGCCCGAAGGCTCGGCGGTGGTCGATGAGTTCGACCCGATCGCGCATTCGGCCGATGGTGCGAAGGAGGCCGGCGGCCTCTCGGCGCCGATGCCGGGCAAGGTGATCGCGTTTCTGGCGAAGGTCGGCGATACGGTGACCGAAGGCCAGCCGCTGGCCGTGATGGAGGCAATGAAGATGGAGCACACCATTGCCGCGCCGCGCGACGGCACGATCGCCGAACTGCTCTATGCGGTTGGCGATCAGGTCAGCGAAGGCGGGGAGTTGCTGCGCATGGCAGCGCCAGCGTGAAGCGCTCAGCCAGCAACAGCGCGAGTTGCGCCGAGGCGCATCCAGCTCGGCGCCTTCAGCCAGCCGTCGGCCTTGGGTGCCGCGAGGTCGAGTGTCTCGAGCGGGCGCGTCAGGCCGAAGCCGGAGGTGTCACGCGACCAGGCCATGTCTTGCGGCGTGGCGCCACGCAGCGTCGTGGTGCTTGCCTCGATCCGCGCCTCCTGGCTGCGCAAGCGCACCGCGCGGGTCTCCTGGCGGGTCGCGGTGTGGAACTGTTTCGCGAGACCGACGAGATCGGCGCAGCCCGAAGCCTGGCACACCCACAGCGCCTCGCGTGCATCAGCCTCACCCTTGAGCAGGGTGCTGACGGCCACGTCTTCGCCGTAGTGGCGAAGCAGCGCAAAATGGATGCGGGTGGCGATGCGCAGGCGGATGTTGGGGTCCATGGGAACGTCCATTTCTTAGATGTGACCAGATGTTCGGCGAATCACCCTGTGCGGGCTACCCCTGGGCTGGGGGGCGCGCCCCTCGTCGAATCCAAATCCGAGAATTAAGTCATGATCCCAACGAATGTCACCCTCGTCGAAGTCGGCCCGCGCGACGGGTTGCAGAACGAGAAGCAGCCCGTGGATGCCGCGATCAAGATCGAACTCGTGCACCGACTGCAGGCTGCTGGACTGCGCGAGATCGAAGTCACGAGTTTCGTCAGCCCGAAGTGGGTGCCGCAGATGGCCGACAACGCCGCGGTGATGGCCGGCGTGCGGCGCCGCCCTGGTGTGCGCTATTCGGTGCTGACGCCGAACCTGAAGGGCCTCGAAGCGGCGCTCGCGAGCCAGCCCGACGAAATCGTCGTCTTCGGCGCCGCGAGCGAGGCCTTCAGCCAGCGCAACATCAACTGCGGCATCGAGGAGAGCATCGAGCGCTTTCGCCCGGTGGTCGCGATGGCGCACGAGCATTCGATCAAGGTGCGCTGCGCGGTCTCGGTGGCGCTCGGTTGCCCGTACCGGGGCGAGGTCACGGCCGACGAGGTCGAGCGCGTCGTGCTGCTGATGAAGGGCATCGGCGTCGATCACTGCGGCATCGCCGACACCATCGGCGTGGGCACGCCGAAGCGCGTGCAGGCGGCAATGGAACGCGCGCTGAAGCACTTCCCGCTCGCCGAGGTCAGCGGCCATTTCCACGACACCTACGGCCAGGCGCTGGCCAACATCTACGCCTGCCTGGAGATGGGCATCCACACCTTCGATGCGAGCGTGGCCGGCCTCGGCGGCTGCCCGTACGCCAAGGGCGCGACCGGCAACGTCGGCACCGAGGACGTGCTGTTCATGCTCAACGGCCTGGGCATAGAAACCGGCATCGACATCGATCAGCTCGTCGATGCGGCCGGCTGGATCTCCGGCGTGCTCGGCCGCAAGCCGGTCTCGCGCACCGGCAACGCGCTGCTTGCGAAGCGTGCGGCGCGTGAGGCGGCGGCCGCATGAGCGAGGTGATGCAGGAGCGGCCCGAAGGCTTTCGCCGCGTCAGCGCGTTGTTGGCGGAGAAGCGCCACGCGCACGCGCCGGTGTTCCTCGACGTCGCCGCGCGCACTGCGCAGGAGGCGGCCGATGCGCTCGGCATCGCGCTCGGCCAGATCGCGAAGAGCGTCGTCTTCCGGCGCAAGCTCGACGAGGCCGCGGTGCTGGTCGTGACCTCGGGCGACAGGCGCGTCGATGAGCGCAAGGTCGCCGCCATCGTCGGTGCGGTCGGCCGCGCCGACGCCGAGTTCGTCAAGGCGCGCACCGGCTTCACGATCGGCGGCGTCGCGCCGGTCGGCCATCTCGAGCCGCCGGTGCTGCTGATCGACCGCGAGCTGTTCCGCTTCGGCGAGATCTGGGCCGCGGCGGGGCATCCGAACGGGGTGTTTCGATTGAGCCCGGATGAGCTCGCCGCGCTCACCGGCGCGCCGGTGCATGACGTGGTGCAGCGATGAAAGACGCAGTTCCCAGCCCCTGCACCAGCGTCTGCCGCATGGACGAGCGCACCGGCTGGTGCGAAGGCTGCGCGCGCACGTTGGACGAGATCGCGGCGTGGTCGTCGATGAGCGACGATGAGAAGACGGTGGTGTGGGACGAACTCGCTTCGCGCCAGGCCATGCTCGCCGAGGCCACGCGATCGTGAAGCACTTGGACTTCTGGTTCGACCCGATCTCGCCGTTCGCCTACCTCGCGTTCGAGCGCCTGCCACAGGTGCTCGAAGGCCTGTCGGTCGAGGTCAGCTACCGGCCGATCCTGTTCGCCGGCCTGCTCAAGCACTGGGGCCAGAAGGGCCCGGCCGAGATCGAGCCGAAACGCGCCTGGACCTTCCGCCACGTGCACTGGCTCGCCCACACGCACGGCATCCCGATCGAAACGCCTGCGCAGCACCCGTTCAATCCGCTCGCGCTGCTGCGCCTGCTGCACGCGTGTGCGCCCGAGGGCCGCACGCCGAACCGGCGCGCTTGCGAAGCGGTGTTGCGCCACGTCTGGCGCGGTGGTGACGACGCGAACGAGCCCGCGCGGCTCGCGGCGCTCACGCAAGAACTCGCGCCGCGCTTCGATGCGAACGACGATCGCGTCAAGCAGGCGCTGAAGGACGCGACCGCGCAAGCGCTCACCCGCGGCATCTTCGGCGTGCCGACCGTCGACGTCGATGGGCGCCTGTTCTGGGGGCTCGACGCCTTGTCGATGCTCGCCGGCCAGTTGCGTGGCGAACCGTGGTTCAGCGGCCCGGCGTGGGATCGCGAAGGCGCGCCGCGCATCGGGTTGCAGCGCAACAGCTGAGTCGGGGTTTTCCCGATTTGTCGCAGCTTGTAAGAATCGGGTCAGAGGCCATGATGAACATCACGGTTCGCGTCACCGATGGGTGATGCACTTTCACGAACAGGAGACATGAACATGGCAACCACAATGGCAGCCGGGTCGCTGGCAGCCCGACCCATGACCGCGGCGGAGAAGAAGGTCATCTTCGCGTCGAGTCTGGGCACGGTCTTCGAGTGGTACGACTTCTATATCTACGGCACGCTGGCGCCGATCATCGCGAAGCAGTTCTTCTCCGGCCTCGATCCCACGGCCGCGTTCATCTTCACGCTGATGGTGTTCGCGGCCGGCTTTCTGGTGCGGCCGTTCGGCGCGCTGGTGTTCGGCCGCCTCGGCGACATGATCGGGCGCAAGTACACGTTCCTGATCACGATCGTGATCATGGGCTTGTCGACCTTCATCATCGGCGTGCTGCCGAGCTACGCGTCGTGGGGCATGGCGGCGCCGGTGATCCTGGTCGGTCTGCGGGTGCTGCAAGGCCTGGCACTCGGCGGTGAGTACGGTGGCGCCGCCACCTACGTCGCCGAGCACGCGCCGCATGGCAAGCGCGGTGCCTACACCGCGTGGATCCAGACCACGGCCACCCTGGGCCTCTTCCTGTCGCTGATCGTCATCTACGCGACGCGCGTGTCGATGGGCGAGCCCGCGTTCACCGCCGACTGGGGCGGCTGGCGCGTTCCGTTCCTGGTGTCGATCCTGCTGCTCGCCGTTTCCGTCTGGATCCGGCTGAGCCTGAACGAATCGCCGGCCTTCAAGAAGATGAAGGAAGAGGGCAAGACCTCGAAGGCACCGCTGACCGAATCGTTCGGCGAATGGAAGAACCTGAAGATCGTGATCCTGGCGCTGGTCGGCCTCACCGCCGGCCAAGCCGTGGTCTGGTACACCGGCCAATTCCAGGCGCTGTTCTTCCTGCAGACCTACCTGAAGGTCGATCCGAACACGGTGAGTCTGTTGATCGCGGCGTCGCTGTTGATCGGCACACCGTTCTTCGTCGTCTTCGGTTCGCTCTCGGACAAGATCGGCCGCAAGCCCATCATCATGGCCGGCTGCCTGCTGGCGGCGCTGACCTATTTCCCGCTGTTCGGCGCACTCACCAAGGCGGCGAATCCTGAATTGGCGCAAGCGCAGGCGTCGAACAAGGTCGTGGTCACGGTCGCGCCGGGCGAGTGCTCGTTCCAGGGCAGCCCGGTGGCGCGCGAGATCGACTTCAAGACCTCGTGCGACATCGCCAAGCGCTACCTCGCGCAGAGCTCGGTGAGCTACGACACGAAGGACGCGGCCCCCGGCACGCCGGCAACGATCACGATCGGAGACAAGGTCGTCACCGCGCCCGCCGCCAGCGTCGCGAACAGCAAGTTCGACGAGGAGAGCACGAAGAAGATCGGTGCCTTCAAGAAGGAGGTGGGCGAGGCGCTGAAGACCGCGGGCTACCCGAGCAAGGCCAAGCCGATCGACCTGTTCAGCGGCCAGTGGTGGCAGATCGTCGGCATCCTGACGATCCTCGTCATCTACGTCACGATGGTCTACGGCCCGATCGCGGCGATGCTGGTCGAGATGTTCCCGACCCGCATCCGCTACACCTCGATGAGCCTGCCGTACCACATCGGCAACGGCTGGTTCGGCGGC
>CAXTSS010000046.1:0-11883 GCA_964247075.1 uncultured Rhizobacter sp.
CGACCCCCACCATGTCAAGGTGGTGCTCTAACCAGCTGAGCTACGCGCCTGCGAAGCCTCGAATTATAGCTGTACTTTTCAAGCTCACTTGCGGCGCACCGCCCGCACGCCGAGGATGCGTGCAACCAAGCCGAGCACGTGGGCGAGTCGCGCCGCGTCGGCAACCTCGATCGTGAAGGTCATCCAAGCGGTGCTGCCGCCCGCGTCCTTGCCGCTGCCTTTGGAACTCATCGTCTTCACGCCGGTCACGTTCATCTTCTCCTTCGCGAACAACTCGGAGATGTCGCGCAGCAGCCCTTGCCGATCGGCCGCCTCGACGATCACGTCGACCGGGTACAGCGCCGCCTTGTCGCGGCGGGGCGTGCCCCACGCCACCGCGATGACGCGCTCCGGCGCGCGCCCCGCCATCTGGCGGAAGTTGCGGCACACCGCGCGGTGCACGGCCACGCCCTTGCCGCGCGTGACGTAGCCGCCGATCGGATCCGGCGGCGCCGGCCGGCAGCAGCGCGCCAGGCTCGTCATCAGCGACTCGACGCCGACCACCAGCACGCCGCCCTTCGGCGCCAGCGCCTCGGTGTTGCCTCGGCGCTGCGCGAACAGCTCGTCGGGCGAGGGCTGCGGCTCGGCCGGCCGCAGCAGCGTCTCGATCGTGCGCAGCGAGAACTCGTCCTTGCCGACGACTTCGAACAGCGCGTCGGCGTTGCGAAAGCCGAGCCGCGTCGCGAGCTCATCGAGCTTGATCGCGGTCTTGCCCTCGCGCTGAAGCAGCTTCTCGACCGCCTCGCGGCCGCGCGCCACCGTTGCGCTCTGCGCAAGCACGTTGAACCAGGCGCGCACCTTGGCCTTGGAGCGCGGCGAGCGCAGGTAGCCCAGCTCGGTGTTGAGCCAGTCGAGCGACGGGCCGCCCTCCTTCGCGGAGACGACCTCGACCGTCTGCCCACTCTTCAACTCTGTGTTCAGCGGCACCATCGCGCCATCGACCCGAGCGCCGCGGCAGCGGTGGCCGAGGTCGGTGTGCACGGCGTAGGCGAAGTCGATCGGCGTCGCGCCAGCGGTCAGTTCGACGACGGTGGCGGCAGGCGTGAAGACGTAGATGCGATCCTGGGCGGTGGCGGCGTCGCTCGTCTCTGAGCCAGTGCCCGCTTGCGCGACCGTGTCGCGCTCCCATTCGAGCAGCTGTCGCAGCACCGCTTTGCGTGCTTCGGCGACACGGGCTTGGTTGTCGGCATCGGCACTGACACCGGCATAGCCCTTCGCGCCCGCGTCCTTGTAAGCCCAGTGCGCGGCCACGCCGTGCTCGGCGCGCTCGTGCATCGCCTGCGTGCGGATCTGCACCTCGACCGCGCGGCCGGACTCGTCGAGCACCACCGTGTGCAGCGACTGGTAGCCGTTCGGCTTGGGCCGTTCGATGTAGTCGTCGAACTCGCCGGTGACAGCGCGGAACAGCTCGTGCACGCGGCCGAGCACGGCGTAACAGCCGGGCACCTCGGGCACGATCACGCGCACCGCGCGCACATCGAGCACTTCGGCGAAAGCCAGCGCCTTGCCCTGCATCTTCTTCCAGATGCTGTACAGATGCTTCGGGCGGCCCTGCACTTCGGCGCGCAGGCCGTGCGCCTTCAGATCGTCGGCCAGGCGCTGCCGGAACGCCTCGACCCGACGCTCGCGCTCAACGCGACGCTCGTCGAGCAGCCGCGCGACGCGCTGATACTCCTCCGGCTCGAGGAAGCGGAACGACAGATCCTCCAGCTCCCATTTGATCTGCCAGATGCCGAGCCGATTGGCGAGCGGCGCGAACACCTGCAGCGACTCGGCCGCCAGCGCCGGCGCACATGGCCGCTTGGTCGCGGCGAAGAAGCGCAAGGTCTGCAAGCGCGAGGCGAGGCGCAACAACACCACGCGCAAGTCGCGTGAGAACGCGAGCAGCATCTTGCGCACGCGCTCGGTCTGCTGCGCGCGTTGCTCGGCACCGAGCTGCGCCTCGCGCGCGGCGCGCTGCAATTGAACCAGCTTGCGCGTGTTCGTGACAAGGCTCGCGTACGACGGGCCGAAGGCCTTGGCGACGACCTCCTCGGGCTTGTTCAAATAGTCGCCCGCATACACGAGGTAAGCGGCGGCGCGCATCGCCGGCGAGGCACCGATGCCTTGCAGGATCGCGGCGACGCCATCGGCGTGCACCAGCGCGTCCTCACCAGTGTCGAGCAAGCGGCCGTCGAGCAAGGGTTCGGAGAACGCCCGTGCGCGCACCAGCCGCGCCGCCTCGTCCGCATCGGCAATCACCTCCGGGCCGTCATCGATCAACTGAACGATCGCCGACGCGGTGGGGTCGGCGCCTCCCAGGCCGGTCTTCACGACAACAGAAACTCCCGCACCACACGCACCTGGTCGTCGGCCACCAGCATGGGCGCGTGGCCGACACCGGCGAACTCGCGCAGCTGCGCCTTCGGGCCGCGCTGCGTCATGGCTTGCGCGGTTTCCGGCGTCAGCAGGTCGGAGTCGGCACCGCGCAGCAGCAGCGTCGGGCAGGTGATCGCGTCATAGGCAAACCAGGTCATCGCCTCGCCGGCCGCCACCATCTCGGCCGTGAGCGCCTTGAACGGCAGCGCGATGTTCGGGTCGTAGTGCGGCTTGAAGCCGTCGCCATCGGGCTTGAGCATCGGACGCGTCAGCGCCAGCCATTGCTCGCGCGTGTGCGGCCCGAAGCTCTGCGAGATGCTCCACAGGTAGTCGGCGGCCTCATCGAGCGTGTTCCAGCGCAGCGGCGCGCCGAGGTAGGCGCCGATGCGCTGGATCGCCTCGAAGCGGATCGCCGGCCCGACATCGTTGAGCACCAGCCGCGAGATGGGCGACTGCTTCAGCGAGGCCAGCCCGAGCCCGATCAGCCCGCCCATGGAGGTGCCGACCCAGTGCAGCGTCGCGGCATTCAGCCGCGCCAGCAAGGTGACCATGTCGGCCACGTAGGCGGAGATCTGGTAGCCGGTCGGGTCGGCGAGCGCATCGGAGGCGCCGCGCCCGACCACGTCGGGGCAGACGACGCGGTACTCGGCGCTCATCGCCTGCGCCAGCACGTCGAAGTCACGCCCCTGGCGCGAGAGGCCGTGCACGCACACCAGCACGCGCGGGTTCGCGGCATCGCCCCACTCCCAGTACGCCATGCGGTGCAGGCCCCGCGCGCTCAGGCACTGCACGTGGTTCAGGCGGGGTTCGGTCATGGTGGCGCTCTTCATATCACGATGGCTGACCATCGTAAGCGAACGCCGAAAACCTATTTGACGAGTTGAATCGTCCCGCTCACGTTCACGCTGACGATGCCCTTGCCCGGCTCAACCGGCAGGGATTCGTCCGACGCTGCCGACATCGACTTCGCCCGCATCTGCGCCATCGGCATCGGCTGCTGCGGCTCGTTGGTCGTCACGCTGACTTCACGGATCGAGTAGCTGCCGTAGCCGAACTGCTTTGCATAGTCGGCCGCCTTGGCGCGGTAGCGCGCGATCGCCTGGCCCGACACCTCGGCCTCTGACTTCTCACGCAACTCGCGCGACAGCGTGTAGCCGACGCGGCTGATCGTGAGCGTCGTGATCCGGCCGGTGAGCTGACCGATGGCGACCATGTCGCGGCCTTCGACGATCAACTCGGCGCTGCCCTGCCAGCCGTTGATCACGCCCTTGTTCGTGTAGCGCGGCGAGAGCGAGAAGTTGCCGGTCTGCACATCCACCTGACCCGGCCGCGTCGCCTTCTTCGCCTCGGCCAGCGCGGCGTCGAGCGCCTGCTTCAGCTGCGACTGGACGCCGGCGGCGTCGGCGCCTTCCTTGGTGGTGCCGAAGGTCACGCCAAGCACGTCGCGCGTGACCTCGATGCTGGCGCTGCTGGACAGGCTCACGACGCCCTGCGGCGTGAAGGCCGTTGCGATCTCGGCGGCGAAGGTCGGGGCTGCGGCTGCCGCGAGCGCCGCCGCGAGCAAGGTCTTCAAAACATGGAACATCGGTGATCCTTCAGAGAACGTCGATGCCGGCTTATACGGTCGAGGCCTGAAACACGGGTTAAAACACCCGTGGACGCAGTTGTAACAACTGGTCAAGATCGGGCAAAACGAGGCGATTTCATGTCCAGAATCGCGCTTGTTACAAGTTTGGAGCTCCACATGTCTGCCGTCCCCAACCCGCGCCCCGACCGAATCGTCGTCGTCGACGACGATGCCCGCATCCGCGACCTGCTGCGCCGCTACCTCACGCAAGAGGGTTTCGAGGTGCTGCTCGCGGAAGACGCCAAGGCGCTGAACCGCTTGCTGACACGCGAAACCGTGCACCTGATCGTGCTCGACCTGATGCTGCCCGGTGAAGACGGCCTGTCGATCTGCCGCCGCCTGCGCGCCGCGAACGACGTCACGCCCATCATCATGCTGACCGCCAAGGTCGAGGACGTGGACCGCATCGTCGGCCTCGAAGTTGGCGCCGACGACTACCTGCCCAAGCCCTTCAATCCGCGCGAGTTGCTGGCGCGCATCCACGCCGTGCTGCGGCGCCGCCCGACGCTCGAAGCCCCCGGCGCGCCGGCGCTTGAGGCACAGACCGTCACCTTCGGGCCGTTCGAGTTCGACCTCGCATTGCGCCGCCTCAGCAAGGAGGGCGAGCAGATCGCGCTCACCACCGGCGAGTTCTCGATGCTGAAGGCACTGGTGCGGCACCCGCGCCAGCCGCTCTCGCGCGACAAGCTCGCGCAGCTCGCGCGCGGTCGCGAGTTCGAGCCTTTCGATCGCAGCCTTGACGTGCAGATCTCGCGCCTGCGCAAGATGATCGAGCCGGATCCGGCGCAGCCGCGCTACATCCAGACGGTCTGGGGCGTCGGCTACGTGTTCGTGCCGGATGGAGCCTCCTGATCAAGTCTCGAGGCGGCCCCTTCGGGGCCGTTTTTTCGTCTCTTCGCTTGCGGATCCGATGGCTCCCAAACACGTCGCACTCAGCCTCTTCTGGCGCACCTTCTTCCTGATCGCCCTGCTGCTGGCCAGCGGCGTGATCGCGTGGACGCAGACCTTTCGCGCGCTCGAGTTCGAGCCGCGCGCGGCTCAGGCCGCGCAGCAGATCGCGAGCCTGGTGAAGCTCACCCGCGCGGCACTGCAGTCGAGCGACGGCATCAACCGCGTGGCGCTGGTCAAGGGCATCTCGAACCAGGAGTCGCTCAAGCTCAAGCCGCGCGAACCCGGCGACAAATGGGAGCCGTATGACGGAGACCGCATCTCGCGTGTCATTGGCGATCAGTTGCACACGCAACTCGGGCCCGACACCGTCGTCGCCAGCACCGTGAACGGCGTCGCCGGCCTGTGGATCGGCTTCTCGATCGAGAAGGATCCGTACTGGCTGCAGATCGACCTGATCCGCGAAGGACCGACGGCCTGGAACACGATCACGCTGTGGGTCAGCATCGCATTGCTCGCGACGGTGCTCGGCTCGGCCGCGATCGCGCGGCTCATCAACCAGCCGTTAAAGGAACTCAGCTTCGCCGCCAGCCGCATCCGCGAGGGCGAGTTCGATTCGCGCCTCGACGAAACGACGCTGACGAGCGAGATCCGCCAGGTCAACATGGGCTTCAACCGCATGGCACGCGAGCTCGCGAAGGTCGAGCAGGACCGCGCGGTGATGCTCGCCGGCATCTCGCACGATCTGCGCACCCCCTTGGCCCGATTGCGTCTGGAAGCCGAGATGAGCGTGCAGGACGAAGAGGCGAAGCAGAACATGGCGATGGACATCGACCAGCTCGACGCCATCATCGACAAGTTCATGGACTACGCGCGACCCGGCGACAACCGGATGATGCCGGTTCACCTGAGCGGCGTCGTCGATCGCGAGATGGCGGCGTTCCGCGACACGCGCCAGATCCGCATCACCTCGCGCGTGGCGATCGACACCAAGGTCATGGCCGACGACACCGAACTCGGCCGGGTGCTGCAGAACCTGTTCGAGAACGCGCGCCGCTACGGCCGCAGCACCGACACCGGCATCGCCCGCGTGCTCGTCAGTTACGCCCGCACCGGGCCGTGGGTGATCATCACCGTGCGCGATTTCGGCCAGGGTGCGGACCCGCGCAAGCTCGCGCAGCTCACCACCCCTTTCTTCCGCGGCGACGCGGCACGCACCGCGGCCACTGGCGCCGGCCTCGGGCTGGCGATCGTCGACAAGGCGGTGCAGCGCATGGGTGGCACGTTCGAGCTCGTCAACGCGCCGGACGGCGGGCTGATGGCGCACATCCGGCTCAAGAAGGCGCCTTGAACGCTCGCGCGGAAGTCGCGTCGCTCGGCCGCTTTCTGCGCGCACCGCGACGCCGGCCCGGCCCGCGCTTGAGTGAAACGCCATGGCCGGCGCGGCTGCTGCTGTTGGCCACGTTGACGATCGTGATCGCAATGGGAGTCGATGCCTCGACCACACCACTCGCGACATGGGCCGGCCTCGAAAGCAAGTTCCCCGAAAAGATCACGCCGCGGTTCCTGTTTCTGGCGCTGATGTTCGCGCCGATCGGCGAGGAGCTGCTGTTTCGCGCCGGCCTGCGCCGCGCCGACTACACGCTGGCGATCGGCCCGGCGCTGCTGCTCCTCGCGATCGCACCGTGGGTTCGAGCGACCTTTGTCGTGCTGACGGTCTGGACGATCGCCGCAGGGGTCATCAACCGGGTGCTCGCCCGGCGCTGGTCGCGGTGCCCTGGTGCGCGCTTCGCATTCGCGCGCCGCTTCGTCGCGAACTACGCGTCGGTCTTCTGGGCCTACACGATCGCGTTCGCGCTGGTGCACATCGGCAACTACACCTGGCCCGGCCCGCGTGGCACGATCGTGCCGCTGCTGGTGCTGCCGCAGTTCGTGATCGGCACGGTGCTCGGCTACCTGCGGCTGCGCGACGGCCTGCGCAGCAGCATGCTGATGCATCTTCTCGTCAACGGCTCGGCGGTGGCACTGATGGCCGTCACGGCCTGAGGCGAATCAGGCGCCGCGCCACAGCAGGCAGACGGCGCGCGCCTCGATCGCCTCGAAGCGGCCCACCGGCCCCATCTTCTCGGCGGTCTTCGCCTTCACGCTGACCTGATCGACGGCCACGCCAACCGCCTGCGCGATGCGCTGACGCATCGCCAGGATGTGCGGCGCCATCTTCGGCGCCTGCGCAATCACGGTGCTGTCGATGTTGCCGATCAACCAGCCGGCGGCGCGCACGCGGCGCGCGCTCTCTGCGAGCAGCGCGATCGAATCGGCGCCCTTGTACTGCTCGTCGGTGTCGGGAAAGTGAAAGCCGATGTCGCCCATCGCCGCGGCGCCGAACAGCGCATCGGTGATCGCGTGGCACAGGGCATCCGCGTCGGAATGGCCCATCAGCCCGTGCGTGTGCGCAATCTCGACGCCCCCGAGCACCAGCCTGCGCCCCGCCACCAGCGCATGCGTGTCCCAGCCTTCGCCGATGCGCCACAGGGGCGGCTTCACTCTTGGGTTCACGTTCTCGTCCTCAGCAGGCGCTCGGCCAGATCGAAATCGGGCGGCCAGGTGATCTTGAAATTCTCCATGCCGCACGGCACGAGCTTCGGCGCCAGGCCCAGCGCCTCGATCGCGCTGGCTTCATCGGTGACGGTGTCGGCCGCGGCGAGCGCATCGCGCAGAGTCTTGAGGCGAAACATCTGCGGCGTCTGCGCCTGCCATTTGGCGCGGCGATCGATGGTGGAAATCGAACGGCCGTCGCGCTCGGCTTTCAGCGTATCGGCCAGCGGCAGCGCGAGCAGGCCGCCGACGGCGTCATCGATGCACGCATCGATCAACGCGTCGATCCATGCGGCGCGAACGAGGCAGCGTGCTGCGTCGTGCACGAGCACCCAATCTTGCTCGCGCGCACCGCGTGCGGCGAGCGCCGTCAAGCCGTTCGCCACCGTCCGCGCGCGCGTCGCGCCGCCATCGCGCGAGACCCAGCCCGTGAAGCCCGCGGCATGCGTCTCGAACTCGCGATCCTGCGGGCTCAGCACCACCATGGTTTGCGTCAGTCGCGTCACCCGCGCAAGCGCCGCGAGCGTGTGAGCGACGAGGCTTTGCCCGGCCAGCGACGCGTACTGCTTCGGCCCGGCCGCGCCTGAGCGCTCGCCCGCGCCCGCGCACGGCACCAGCGCGTACAGGCGTGGAAGGTCTTCGAGGTGAGGCGCCTGTGTCATCGGAGCGCGAATTCTATAATCGGCAGCATCTGCCGCCCCGCGGAACGCCACATTCAGCTGGCCTCGCGGGGCGGCGCCATTTACGCCCGCCCTCTCGCATGCAACTCCCCGCCATCGTCCCTGGCAAACGCTTCACGCTGCCGCGCCCAACCGGCTCGGCCGATGCGCTGCTGCTCGCGCGTTTCGCGCAAGCTCAGGCGGCCGAGAAGAGGATTACAGCGATCATCACCGCCGAGCCGGCCGACACACAGCGGCTCGAAGCCGAGTTGCCGTTCTTCGCGCATGGCCTGCGCATCGCAGTGTTCCCCGATTGGGAGACGCTGCCCTACGACACCTTCTCGCCGCATCAGGACCTGATCTCGGAGCGTCTGGCCACGCTGTGGCGCATCCAGCAAGGTGATGTCGACGTGGTGCTGCTCCCCGCGTCGACCTCGCTGGTGCGGCTGGCACCGCCGAGCTTTCTGGCCGGCTACACCTTCCACTTCAAACAAAAGGAAAAGCTCAACGAAGCCGCGCTGAAAGCGCAGCTCACGCTCGCCGGCTACACGCACGTGAGCCAGGTCGTTTCGCCGGGCGAATACGCGGTGCGCGGCGGGCTGATCGATCTGTTCCCGATGGGCTCGCTGGTGCCCTACCGCGTCGATCTGTTCGGCGACGAGGTCGATTCGATCCGCACCTTCGACCCGGACAGCCAGCGCAGCCTCTACCCGGTGCCGGAGGTGCGGCTGCTGCCGGGCCGCGAGTTCCCGATGGACGAGGACGCGCGCGCCGCGTTCCGTTCGCGCTGGCGCGAGAAGATGGAGGGCGACCCGACCAAGGTGCGCCTCTACAAGGACATCGGCGCCGGCCTCGCGACCGCCGGCATCGAGTACTACCTGCCGCTGTTCTTCGATTCGACCGCGACGATCTTCGACTACCTCGGCGCGCGGGCCACGATCGCGCTGCACGGCCAGATCGACGAGTCGCTGAAGAAGTTCTGGGCCGACACGCGCGAGCGCCATCGCTTCCTGCAGGCCGATCGCGAGCGGCCGATCCTGCCGCCGGAAGACCTGTTCCTGAAGCCCGAGGACTTCTTCGCGCTGTGCAACCGGCATGCACAACTCGCCTTGCGCGGCAGTGACGCGACCGACTGGGCGCGCGCCTTGCCCGACCTCGGCGTGGACCGTGGCGCGCCCGAGCCGTTGAAGAAGCTGCAACTGCATGTCGGCACGAGCGCGGCGCGCGTGTTGATCGTCGCCGAGACCGAAGGCCGGCGCGAGAGCCTGCTCGAGCTGCTGCGCGACAGCAAGATCGAGCCGCCCAGCGTCGGTTCGCTGGCCGAGTTCGAGGCCGGCGACCGGCACTTCGCGATCGCCGTCGCGCCGCTGGCCGAGGGCTTCCACTGGTTCGAGCCAGATGCCGGTGTGTCGATCCAGTTCGTCACCGAGACCGAACTGTTCGCCACCTCGCCCACGGCGCGGCGCCGCCGCAAGCAGGAGCAGGTCAGCGATGTCAACGCGCTCATCAAGGACCTGTCGGAGCTCAAGGTCGGCGACCCGGTCGTGCATGCGAACCACGGCATCGGTCGCTACGTCGGATTGAAGAACATCGACCTCGGAAATGACGAAGGGGGCACCAGCGAGTTCCTGCACCTCGAATACGCCGACAAGGCCACGCTGTACGTGCCGGTCGCGCAGCTGCACCTGATCGCGCGCTACACCGGCGTGGCGGCCGACGAAGCGCCGCTGCACAAGCTCGGCTCGCCGCAGTGGGACAAGGCCAAGCGCAAGGCCGCCGAGCAGGTTCGCGACACCGCCGCCGAGCTGCTGAACCTGTACGCGCGCCGCGCTGCGCGCGAGGGCTTCGCGTTCCGCTTCGCGCCGCACGACTACGAGGCCTTCGCCGCGAGCTTCGGTTTCGAGGAAACGCCGGACCAGCAGGCCGCGATCCACGCGGTGATTCAGGACATGGTCTCGCCGCAACCGATGGACCGATTGATCTGCGGCGATGTCGGCTTCGGCAAGACCGAGGTCGCGCTGCGCGCCGCGTTCGTCGCGGTCACCGGCGGCAAGCAGGTCGCGATCCTCGCGCCGACCACGCTGCTCGCGGAGCAGCACTTCCAGAACATCTCGGATCGCTTCGGCAAGTGGCCGGTGCGGGTCGCGGAACTCTCGCGCTTCCGATCGCCGAAGGAAGTGAAGGCGGCGATGGAAGGCATTGCCGACGGCACGGTGGACATCGTGGTCGGCACGCACGCGCTGATCAGCGACAAGATCAAGTTCAAGCGCCTCGGCCTGCTGGTGATCGACGAGGAGCACCGCTTCGGCGTGCGCCACAAGGAGGCGATCAAGGCGATGCGCGCCGAGGTCGATGTGCTGACGCTCACCGCGACGCCGATCCCGCGCACCCTCGGCATGGCGCTCGAAGGCCTGCGCGACCTGAGCGTGATCGCGACCGCGCCGCAGCGTCGTCTCGCGATCAAGACCTTCGTGCGCACCGAAACGAGCGGCATCATCCGCGAGGCGGTGCTGCGCGAGTTGAAGCGCGGCGGGCAGGTCTACTTCCTGCACAACGAGGTCGAGACGATCAAGGCGCGCCACGACAAGCTCGTCGAGCTGTTGCCCGAGGCGCGCATCGCGATCGCGCACGGCCAGATGCCGGAGCGCGAACTCGAGCGCGTGATGCGCGATTTCGTGGCGCAGCGCTACAACCTGTTGCTGTGTTCGACCATCATCGAGACCGGCATCGACGTGCCGAGCGCCAACACCATCGTGATGAGCCGCGCCGACAAGTTCGGCCTGGCGCAACTGCACCAGCTGCGGGGCCGCGTCGGGCGTTCGCACCATCAGGCCTATGCCTACCTGATGGTTCCCGACATCGAAGGCCTGAGCAAGGCCGCCTCGATGCGGCTGGACGCGATCCAGAGCATGGAGGAACTCGGCTCGGGCTTCTACCTCGCGATGCACGACCTCGAGATCCGCGGCGCCGGCGAGGTGCTGGGCGACAACCAGAGCGGCAACATGATGGAGGTCGGCTTCCAGCTCTACAACGAGATGCTGGCCGAGGCGGTGCGCGCGCTGAAGGCCGGGGAAACGCCCGACCTGCTCTCGCCGCTCTCGGCCACGACCGAGATCAACCTGCACGCACCGGCTTTGCTGCCCGATGCATACTGCGGCGACGTGCACACGCGCTTGTCGCTGTACAAGCGGCTCGCGAGCGCCAACACGACGGAGCAGATCGACGCGATGCTCGAGGAGGTCACGGATCGTTTCGGCAAGCTGCCGCCGCAAGGTCAGACGCTGTTCGACGTGCACCGCCTGCGCGTCCTCGCCAAACCCTACGGCGTGACCAAGATCGACGCTGCGCCGCGCCTGATGGTGATCAGCTTCAAGCCGAACCCGCCGGTGGACGCGATGCGCATCATCGAGCTGGTGCAGAAGAACCGCCACATCAAGCTCGCCGGCAACGACAAGTTGCGCATCGAACGCGACACGCCCGAGCCGAAGGACCGCGCGCAGATGATCCGCGACGTGCTGCGCTCGCTCGGCACGCCCAAGCAAACGACCACCGCCTGACCATGGCTCAAGAACACGCGCCCGGGCTCTTCATCCGCGGCATTACCCCGCCGCTGCGCCTGGACGATTTCAAGCTGGTGGCGTTCGACATGGACTCGACCCTGATCAACATCGAGTGCGTCGACGAGATCGCCGAAGCCGCGGGCCGCAAGGCCGAGGT
>CAXTSS010000047.1:0-11613 GCA_964247075.1 uncultured Rhizobacter sp.
CGCATCGAGCAGATCGACCCGGCGTTCCGGCGCCGCTTCCAGTACCACCTCGAACTCAAGAGCCCGCCGCCCGGCGCGCGCGAGTCGCTGGTGTCGCGCGCGCTCGCGGGCGTCGGCGTGGGCGAGGGCTTCGCGGCCAAGCTGGCCGAACGCAAGGGGCTGACGCCGGCGCAGATCCGCACCGCGGTCAAGTTCGCCAAGCTCGCCGGCGATGCCTCGACCGGCGTGAGCCTGGAGTCGCTGATCGAGCGCCAGCTCGGCAATGCCGACAAGGCGCTCGGCAACAGCACCACCGAGCGCGGTGCGCGCCGCGTCGTGACGAACTACGACCTCGGCCTCGTCAACACCGAATCTCGCTTCGAGGTGCCGAAGATCGTCGAGGCGCTGCGCCGCAAGAGCTACGGCACGCTGTGCTTCTACGGCCCGCCCGGCACCGGCAAGACGGCGCTGGCCGAGCACATCGCGAAGGCGCTGGATCGCCCGTTGATGATCCGCCAGGCCAGCGACATCATGAGCAAGTACGTCGGCGAGACCGAGCAGAACATGGCGAAGATGTTCGAGGAGGCGCAGACCGAAGGCGCGGTGCTGCTGCTCGACGAGGCCGACAGCTTCCTGCGCAGCCGCAGACTAGCCGAGCGCAACTACGAGATCAGCGAAGTCAACGAGATGCTGCAGGGCATGGAGCGCTTCTCGGGCGTGTTCATCTGCACCACCAACCTGTTCCAGGAACTCGACGAGGCCGCGTTGCGGCGCTTCACGTTCAAGGTGCAGTTCAAGCCGCTCACCGGCCCGCAGCGCGAGCGCATGTTCGTGGCCGAGGCGTTGGGCGGCGACGTGAACCTGCTGACCGATGAGCACCGCAACCGGCTGGCGCAGCTGAGCGCGCTGGCGCCGGGCGATTTTGCGTCGGTGAAGCGGCAGACGGATGTGCTCGGCGAGGTCTTCACGCCCGACGAGTTCCTGTCGCAGCTCGAGGCCGAGCACCGCGTCAAGCCGGAAGTGCGGCAGCAGCGCGGGATGGGGTTCCTGCACTGAGCTGTGGGCGCGTTGCGACGCGCTCAAGTCCGGCTTGTCGATGTCGATACCCAGGGTTGATCCCTGCGAGGCAACCCCATGACACCCGACGCCACACTTGCCTGGCGGTTCACTCCGGCGCTCGACGCTGTCGCCGTGGCGCTGGCCGCGCTGGCCTTCTACGTGGCGCTCGACCTGGTGCGGCGCGTGCCGGAGAGCGTCGGCCGGGTTTCCGCGCTGTGGCTGGCCGGCGCCGCGCTCTCTCTGGGCATCGGCCTGTGGTCCGTGCACTTCATCATGATGGCGGGCAGCCCGCTGTCCTTCCAGATCGGCTACGCCGGCACGCGGACTGCCGTCGGCTGGGCCATCGGGACATCGGTCAGCGGCATCGCATTGGCGCTCGGCTTTTGCCGGGGGCCGCAGCCACTGCGACTCGGCGCGGCCGCCTTGATGATCGCGGCCAGCGCGGTCGCCAGCTCGGTGATGTATTTGCTCGACATGCGCATCTCGCCCGCACCCGAGTGGAGCCTGCGCCTGCCGGCGCTCGCGTTCGTCGGCCTGGCGGTCGTCGTCGGCGCGTGCGGCTGGCTGGTCGGCGGGACGCGCAAGCGCGCCTTCGGGCGGCGGCTCGTCGCCGCGGTCGCGGGCGGCGCGGCGATCGTCGGCGCGCACCGCTTGGTTGCGCTGGGTGCCGAGGTGCCGTTGGAAAGCATTTCGCTGAACCAGTTCGGCAGCTTCAGCGACACGACCATGACCGTGCTCGCTTCGCTCGGCAGCGTCTCGGTATTGACGACGCTGCTCATGCTGTCGATCCTGGAATCGCGCATGCGCGTCGCGCTTCAGGCGGCGATCGAGCGCATTGGCGAGGCGAATCGCACCGATGCGTTGACCCGATTGCCGACCCGCAATTTCTTCGACCAACGCTTCAGCGAAGTGGTGCGCAAAGCGGAGCATCCGCAGGCGCCGATGGCGCTGCTATTCATCGGGCTCGACAACTTCAAGCCGATCAACGACTCGTTCGGTCGCAACGTGGGCGACCTGCTGCTGCAACAGGTCGCCGAACGCCTGCGCGGCGAAGTCGGGCAGCGCGGCATGCTGGCTCGCGTAGGGGGGGACGAGTTTGTCCTGCTGCTCGATCGCGACGGCGACAAGATTGCCGCCGCGGCAATGGCGCAGCGGCTGCTGGCGGCGGTGGGCGAGCCCTTCGAGATCGAGGGGCGAGCCGCGTCGATCACCGCCGCGATCGGCGTGGTGCTGCATTCGCACGACATCGCGCTCTCGGCAGTGATGACGAATGCCGAGGCGGCGGCTCGGCATGTCAAGCGCAATGGCGGCGCCGCCTTCGCATTCTTCGAGCCGAGCATGCTGGGCAACGCGCGCGAACAGATCGAACTGCTGCGGGACTTGCGCCAGGCCATCGCTCGCCAGCAGCTCGAGTTGGTGTTCCAGCCCAAAGTCCACGCGCCCACCGGCCAGATCACCGGTGCCGAAGCGTTGCTGCGCTGGAATCATCCGCAGCGCGGCATGATCAGCCCCACGGTCTTCGTGCCGATCGCAGAGCGCCACGGATTGATCGGAGCGTTGGGCGAGTGGGTCATCGACGCGGCCTGCCATCAGGCGCGCGCGTGGCGCGACGAGGGCCTGCGCATGCGGGTCGCCATCAACCTGTCGGTGCACCAGCTGCGTCGCCCCGATCTCGCGGACCGCATCGCCACCGCGTTGAAGCGGCACCAGATCAACCCCGATCTGCTGACCTGCGAAATCACCGAGTCGGTGGCCATGGAGGACTCGGAGTCGACCTTGCGCATCTTCGGGCAGATCTCCGCCGTCGGCGTGCACTTGTCCATCGACGATTTCGGGACCGGGTACTCGAGCCTTTCATACCTGCGCAAGCTGCCCGTGAGCGAGCTGAAGATCGATCGCAGCTTCGTGCTCGATCTGGAGACCAGCGCCGATGCCCGCGCGGTCGTCGAGGCGGTCGTCAAGCTGGCGCACACGCTCGGGCTGAAGGTGGTCGCGGAAGGCGTCGAGACGGAAGGCCAGAACCGCATCCTGCGCGACTTCGGTTGCGATCAGTTGCAGGGCTACCTGTTCGCCAAACCGATGTCGGCCAGGGCGTTGTCGCTGTGGGCGATGAACGAGGTCGGCCCACGCGCGATCGACTTCCGAGACTCGCTCTTCAAGGACACGATGCCCGTTCCGATCGCGTGAGCGCTTCACCCTGCCGCATGGAGCGGCTTCGACGCGTTTCGTACAATCTGCCCATGGACGCCACCCCTTACACGCGCGGGCAGCAACTGCCGCGGATCCTGGCCAGCCGCATCGCGATCCTCGACGGCGCGATGGGCACGATGATCCAGCGCCACAAGCTGACCGAGGGCGACTTTCGCGGCGAGCGCTTCAAGGATCACCCGAAGGACCTGAAGGGCAACAACGATCTGCTGCAGCTCACCCGCCCCGACGTGATCCGCGAGATCCACGAGCAATACCTCGCCGCGGGCGCCGACATCGTCGAGACCAACACCTTCGGCGCGACCAGCGTGGCGCAGGACGACTACGGCCTGGGCGCGTTCGCGCGCGAACTCAACGTGGCGGCGGCCCGGCTCGCCCGCGAGGCCTGCGACAAGTACAGCACGTTCGAGAAGCCGAGGTTCGTCGCCGGCGCGCTCGGCCCGACGCCCAAGACCGCCAGCATCAGCCCGGACGTGAACGATCCGGCCGCGCGCAACGTCACCTTCGACGAGCTGAAAGCCGCTTAC
Source organism: uncultured Rhizobacter sp. (assembly GCA_964247075.1). Classification (GTDB taxonomy): domain Bacteria; phylum Pseudomonadota; class Gammaproteobacteria; order Burkholderiales; family Burkholderiaceae_C; genus LMDS01. Next base: position 3,774 of record CAXTSS010000047.1, read on the forward strand.
TACGAACAGGCCAGCGGCCTGCTCGAAGGCGGTTGCGATCTGTTCTTGGTCGAGACGATCTTCGACACGCTCAACGCCAAGGCCGCCATCTTCGCGCTCGACGAGCTGATGGACGACACCGGCGAGCGCCTGCCGGTGATCGTCTCCGGCACCGTGACGGACGCGTCGGGCCGCATCCTGTCGGGCCAGACGGTGAGCGCGTTCTGGCACAGCGTGCGTCACGCCAAGCCGATTGCGATCGGCCTGAACTGCGCGCTCGGCGCGACCCTGATGCGGCCCTACATCGAGGAGCTCGCGCGCGTCGCCGGCGACACCTATGTCAGCTGCTACCCGAACGCCGGCCTGCCGAACCCGATGAGCGAGACGGGCTTCGACGAAACGCCCGAGATCACCGGCAGCCTGCTCGAAGAGTTCGCGAAGGCCGGTTTCCTGAACATTGCCGGCGGTTGTTGCGGCACGACGCCGGACCACATCGCCTCGATCGCGCAGAAGGTCGGCAAGTACAAACCGCGCTGCGGCCACAAGGGCGCGCTGTTCGGCGAGCTGGCGCTGGAAGCGGCCTGATTACAATTCGACCTCGCCCGAGGAGCGTTGCGACAGTCATCACGGCTGCCAGGCTCGGGCACGGTGTTCTGAACGAACACCGGTTCAACGGCGCTCACCCGACCTGACACGGTCCGCGGTGAGCCACGCGGCCCTCATTCGAGTTTGTCCGCGATGACCAAGATTACCGTTCCCCCGATGAAACTCTCCGGCCTGGAGCCGGTGCTGATCGGCGAAGGCTCGCTGTTCGTCAACGTCGGCGAGCGAACCAACGTGACCGGCTCGAAGGCCTTCGCGCGAATGATCCTGAACGGCGAGTTCGAGCAGGCGCTGAGCGTGGCGCGCCAGCAGGTCGAGAACGGCGCACAGGTGATCGACATCAACATGGACGAGGCCATGCTCGACAGCAAGGCCGCGATGGTGCGCTTCCTGAACCTGATCGCCGGCGAGCCCGAGATCGCACGCGTGCCGATCATGGTGGACTCGTCGAAGTGGGAGGTGATCGAAGCCGGCCTGAAGTGCATTCAGGGCAAGGGCATCGTCAACTCGATCTCGCTGAAGGAAGGCGTCGAACAGTTCAAGCACCAGGCCAAGCTGGTGAAGCGCTACGGCGCCGCGGCGGTGGTGATGGCGTTCGACGAGAAGGGCCAGGCCGACACCTTTGAGCGCAAGATCCAGATCTGCGAGCGCGCGTACCGGATGCTGGTCGATGAGGTCGGCTTCCCGCCCGAGGACATCATCTTCGACCCGAACATCTTCGCGATCGCGACCGGCATCGAGGAGCACAACAACTACGCCGTCGACTTCATCAACGCGACGCGCTGGATCAAGCAGAACCTGCCGGGCGCGAAGGTCAGCGGCGGTGTGTCGAACGTGTCGTTCAGCTTCCGCGGCAACGACCCGGTGCGCGAGGCGATCCACACCGTGTTCCTGTACCACGCGATCCAGGCGGGCATGGACATGGGCATCGTCAACGCCGGCATGGTCGGCGTCTACGACGATCTGGAGCCCGAACTGCGCGAGCGTGTCGAGGACGTCGTGCTGAACCGCCGCGAAGATTCCGGCGAGCGCCTGATCGAGATCGCCGAGAGTGCGAAGGGCCTGGCCAAGGACGACACCGCGCGCCTCGCGTGGCGTGCCAAGCCGGTGGCCGAGCGCCTGAGCCACGCGCTGGTGCACGGCATCAACGACTTCATCTCCCTGGACACCGAAGAGGTCTACCAGCAGATTCTCGCGACGGGCGGCCGACCGCTGCACGTCATCGAAGGCCCGCTGATGGATGGCATGAACATCGTCGGCGACCTGTTCGGCCAGGGCAAGATGTTCCTGCCGCAGGTCGTGAAGAGCGCGCGGGTGATGAAGCAGGCGGTGGCCCACCTGCTGCCCTACATCGAGGAAGAGAAGCGCCTGCACGTCGAGGCCGGCGGTGAGGCCAGGGCGAAGGGCAAGATCGTCATCGCCACCGTGAAGGGCGACGTGCACGACATCGGCAAGAACATCGTCACCGTCGTGCTCCAGTGCAACAACTTCGAGGTCGTGAACATGGGCGTGATGGTGCGCTGCGAGGACATCCTCGCGTGCGCCAAGGTCGAGGGCGCGGACATCATCGGCCTCTCCGGCCTGATCACGCCGAGCCTAGAGGAAATGCAGTACGTGGCCGGCGAGATGCAGCGCGACGACTACTTCCGCATCAAGAAGATCCCGCTGCTGATCGGCGGCGCGACGACGAGCCGCGTGCACACGGCCGTGAAGATTTCGCCGCACTACGAAGGCCCGGTGGTCTACGTGCCGGATGCGAGCCGTTCGGTCAGCGTCTGCAGCGATTTGCTCAGCGACGAGCGCGCGAAGGCCTACATCGACGAGCTGAACGCCGACTACGTGCGCGTGCGCGATCAGCACGCCAGCAAGAAGGCGACGCCGCTGGTGACGCTGGCCGCCGCGCGCGCGAACAAGACGCCGATCGATTGGGCCTCATTCAAACCCGCGCGCCCGAAGTTCACCGGCCGCCGCGTGTTCCGCAACCAGGATCTGGCCGAGATCGCCGCGTGCATCGACTGGGGCCCGTTCTTCCAGACCTGGGATCTGGCCGGCCCGTACCCCGCGATCTTGACCGACGACATCGTCGGCGAATCGGCGCGCCGCGTGTTGAGCGATGGCCAGCGCCTGCTGCGTCGCGCGATCGAAGGCCGCTGGCTCACGGCGAACGGCGTGATCGGCTTGTACCCGGCCAACACCGTGAACGACGACGACATCGAGATCTACACCGACGCATCGCGCACCGAGGTGCTGATGACTTGGCGCGGCCTGCGCATGCAGAGCGTGCGGCCGGTGGTGGATGGCGTGATGCGGCCCAACCGCTGCCTGGCCGACTTCATCGCACCGAAGGGCTTGGGCCCGAACGACACCATTCGCGACCACATCGGCCTGTTCGCGGTCACGGCCGGCATCGGCGCCGAGAAGAAGGACAAGCAGTTCATGGACGACCTGGACGACTACAGCTCGATCATGTTCAAGGCGCTGGCCGACCGGCTCGCGGAGGCATTCGCCGAACGCCTGCACCAGCGCGTGCGCACCGAGTTCTGGGGCTACGCGGCCGATGAGACGCTGAGCAACGCAGACCTGATCGCCGAGAAGTATTCGGGCATCCGACCGGCGCCGGGCTATCCGGCCTGCCCGGACCACACCGTGAAGGCCGAGATGTTCCGTGTGCTGGCTTGCGCTGACATCGGCATGGGCCTGACCGAGAGCCTGGCGATGACACCGGCCGCGAGCGTCAGCGGCTTCTACTTGGCGCACCCGCAAGCCACGTACTTCAACGTCGGCAAGATCGGCGACGACCAGGTGCGGGACTGGGCACGCCGCAGCGCGCAGGACGAAGCGCTGGTGCGGCGCTCGCTGGCCAGCCTGCTGTAGCTGCCGATGCGTCTGCGCCCGCTGACAACTGGACGCAAACCTTCGCAAAATTGACGCGCAGGGCCACGTTCCGATACCGGGGACTCGTCCGAAATTGCCAACTCCGTCACGTTGAGCGGCGAGTTGGCGATTGGCCGCTTTCGGCGACTCGCTGGCACGCGCGCTGCGTGTTTCAGCGGTCGTGACGTGAATTGGCAGGCGAGGCGAACATGCAAAAGAACACAAGGCGCGCGGCATCTGAGGTTTCGGTGATGCGCTGGCGTGAAGTGGCTGGCGCCGCGGCGCTCACACTGCTGCTCGCGGCGTGCGGCGGCGGGAGTGGTTCGACCGACACGTCGTCAGGCGGCGGCACCGGGGGCGGCAACACGCCGCCCGTCGCCGAGAAGCCTGCCAGCAAAGCCGAAGCCGCGCGCTTCCTGACCCAGGCGACCTTCGGCCCGACCGACGCCGAGGTGGACCACCTGATGTCCGTCGGCTACGGCGCCTGGATCGACGAACAGTTCGCCAAGCCGCAGGCCTCGCAGCGCGCCACCTGGGAGGCGGCCGACGCTGCCGTCAAGGCCGTCAATGCGACCGGCACGATCGGCCAGGAGGGCACGATCAACGCGTTCTGGAAGGCCGCGATCACCGGCGACGATCAACTCCGCCAGCGCGTCGTGTTCGCGCTCTCGCAGATCTTCGTGATCTCGATGCAGGACGGCACGGTGGGTGAGAACCCGCGTGCCGTCTCGGCCTACCTCGACATGCTCGGCGACAAGGGCCTGGGCGACTACCGCGGCCTGCTGCAGGCGGTGTCGCTGCACCCGATGATGGGCACCTACCTCACGTCGATCCGCAACCAGAAGGCCGACCCGAAGACCGGCCGCGTGCCGGACGAGAACTACGGCCGCGAAGTGATGCAGCTGATGTCGATCGGCCTGCACCAGCTCAACGCCGACGGCAGCGAGCAACTTGCCGGCGGCCTGCCGGTCGATACCTACGCGCCAAGCGACATCGGCGGCATGGCCAAGGTCTTCACCGGCTGGAGCTGGAACTGCCCCGACTGGCCGGACAACAGCTGCTTCTTCAGCGGCGCGGCGAACGGCAACACCAACCCCGATCGCAGCTTCACGACGATGCAGGGCTACCCGCAGTACCACAGCATCGACGAGAAGAAGTTCCTTGGCGTGACGATCGCGGCGCAAGCCAAGGGCGACCCGGACGCGAGCCTGAAGGTCGCGCTGGACACGCTTTCCAATCACGCCAACGTCGGCCCGTTCATCGGCCGCCAGCTGATCCAGCGCCTCGTCACCAGCAACCCGAGCCCGCAGTACGTGAGCGCTGTCACCGCGGCCTTCAACAACAACGGCGCCGGCGTGCGCGGCGACATGAAGGCCGTCGTGAAGGCGATCCTGATGAACCCCGAGGCGCGCATAGCCTCGGCCACCGGCGGCAAGCTGCGCGAGCCGGTGCTGCGGCTCTCGGCCTTGCTGCGCGCCTTCCCGTTTACCTCAGACACCGGCGCCTACCGCGTCGGCAACACCGACAACGCCGGCACGCAGCTCGGCCAGACGCCGATGCGCTCCGGCTCGGTCTTCAACTTCTGGCGCCCCGGCTACGTGCCGCCGGGCACCGAGGCGGCGAAGGCCGGCCTCGCGGTGCCCGAGATGCAGATCGCCAGCGAGACCAGCGCGGCCGGCTACGTGAACTACATGCGCGACAACATCAGCAGCGGCGTTGGCTCGTTCAACGGCACGGTCGGCACCACGGTGTTCAACCGCCGCGACCTGCAGCCCGACTTCGGCGCCGAGCTCGCGCTGGCCGACAAGACCGGTGAGCTGGTCGATCGCGTCAACGCCAAGCTGATGTACGGCGCGATGCCGGCGGCGCTGAAGACCGAGATCCAGGGCACGCTCGACAAGATCGTGATCCCGGTGCTGAACGCCACGGCGAGCAACCAGGCGGCGGTCGATGCGGCGAAGCGCACCCGCGTCAATGCGGCGCTGCTGCTCGCGCTGGCCTCTCCCGAGTTCCAGATCCAGAAGTAAGACCAACATGAACATCCACCACAACGCCGCTCGCCGTCTTTTCCTGCGCCACGCCGGCGCGCTTTCGGCCGCCGGCGCGGCCGCTGCGCCGCTCGCGCTCAACATGGCGGCGATCGGCTCGGCCGCGGCCCAGTCGGCGAGCGACTACAAGGCGCTGGTCTGCATCTTCATGTTCGGTGGCAACGACTCGCTGAACATGGTGCTGCCGACCGACAGCGCCTCCTGGACCAACTACACCACGGTGCGCAACCAGGCGCCGGATTCGATCGCGCTGCTCGCGCCGGGCACGGCGCCGGTGACGACGGCCGCGGCGGGTTCGCCCGCGCGCCTCGGCGGTGTGCTGCCGATCACGCCGACCAACGCGCAGGGTCGCACCTATGCGCTGCACCCGCTGATGGGTTCCTTGCAGACGATGTTCAACACCGACAAGCGGCTCGCGATCGTCGCCAACGTCGGCCCGCTGGTGATGCCGACGACGAAGGCGCAGTACGCGCAGAGCTCCTTCCCCAAGCCGGCCAGCCTGTTCTCGCACAACGACCAGCAGAACACCTGGCAGTCGTTCAAGCCCGAAGGCGCGACCGTCGGCTGGGGCGGGCGCCTCGGCGACCTGCTCGCGGCGCAGAACAGCCGCTCGGTCTTCACCTCGATCTCGGCCGCCGGCAACGCGGTCTGGCTCGCCGGGCAGACGGTGCAGCAATACCAGGTCAGCACCAATGGCGCGATCCGGCTCGGCGCCGACACCAACGGCCGGGTCTACAACTCGACCGACGTGGCAGCGGCGCTGCAACGCGTCGTCAGCGGCACGCGCGGCGGGCATGTGCTCGAAACCGATCTGGCCGCCGTCTCGGCGCGCTCGATCGATGCCGAGACCACGCTGCGCACCGCGCTGAAGGCGGCGAGCGATCCGCTCTTCGGCACCGCGCCGGCGAGCGGTGCCTACAACGCCGCGAACGATCCGAAGCTCCAGTACGACAACCCGCTGACCGGCGCCAAGGCCGTCAACGGCCTGGCGCAGCAGCTGCAGGTGGTGGCACGCATGATCGACGCCAGCAGCGCAGCCGGCGTCGGCGCCAAGCGGCAGGTGTTTTTCGTCAGCATCGGCGGCTTCGATTCGCACGACCTGCAGAACCGCAACAACGCCGACCTGATGGCCCGGCTCGCGCACGCGATGCGCTACTTCGACACCACGCTCGCCGCGATGGGGGCGCAGAACAAGGTCACCGCATTCACCGCCAGCGACTTCGGCCGTACCTTCACCAGCAACGGCGACGGCACCGACCACGGTTGGGGCGCACATCACTTCGTGATGGGCGGCGCCGTCAAGGGTGGCGACATCTACGGCAACTTCCCGGTGCTGGGCGCGAAGAACGCGAGCAACAACAACTTCGACAGCAGCCCGAACCAGATCGGCAACGGCAGCCTGATTCCCGAGACGGCGGTCGATCAGCTCGGCGCCACGCTCGCGGCGTGGTTCGGCGTCACCCCCACCGACGCGCTGTCGGTGTTCCCGAACCTCGCGAACTTCACGACCCGCGATCTTGGCTTCATGATTTGATCATGCGCCGGTACTGGATCGCTTCGGCCAGGTCGGCGCTGCCGATCGCCGCGCCGCCGTTCAGATCGGCGATCGTGCGCGCGACGCGCAACACGCGGTGAAAGCCGCGCGCTGACCAACCCAGCCGCGCCGCGGCCGACTGCAGGAACTTCGCGCTCGCCGGGTCGAGCGCACAGTGTTCATCCAGCGACTCGCCCGCCAGCGCCGCGTTGACAACCCCTTGCCGCGCCAGCGCACGTTCGCGCGCCGTGACCACGCGCTGCGCGACGACCGCGCTGCTGTCGCCATCCGGCGCGGCCGACAAGGCCTCGGGCGCGACCGCCGGCACCTCGACCTGCACGTCGATGCGGTCCAGCAGCGGCCCGCTGATCCGGCCCTGGTAGCGCAAGACCGCATCCGGCGTGCAGCGGCAGGCGCGCAGGCTGCTGCCGAGGTGGCCGCACGGGCATGGCCGCATTGCCTTTTTGCCGAACACCAAACTAACCCGAAGGTGTGGCAAGCCAAAGGACTACGCAGAGCAGCCGCGCACACTGGCGGAACACCTCAAACGCGCACGCTGTACCCGCAAGCTCTACCAGCGCGACGTGGCGGCGCTGATCGGTGTCGGCACCGCTACGGTTGCCAACTGGGAGAAAGGTAAGACCAAGCCGCCGGTCGTCTGCATGCCGGCGGTGATCCGGTTCCTCGGGTTCGACCCGACACACTCCCCGGACTCCAAGATGTCAAGGGTCACCGAATCTTCCCCACTCGGGGGCGCGGACGATTTCTTGGACTACTTCAAGGGGTAGTTCATGTTTTCGTA
>CAXTSS010000048.1:0-10552 GCA_964247075.1 uncultured Rhizobacter sp.
CGGCCCGATTGAATCGCTGCTGCTCTTCGAGCTCGCGGCGCGCGTCGTTGTTGGCGCGGCGACGCGCCAGTTCGTCGAGCGCAATCTGGCGGTGCTCGGCACTGACTTCGCCGGCAGGCTGGCCATCGAGGTCGATGCGGTGCGGCGCCTTCGAGACCGCGATCAGGTACGAGGTGCTGCCGGTGTGGCGCCGGAAGAATGCCGACAGCGCGTTCTTCGTGAACACCCCGGGCGCGCGCTCTTGGATATCGACCTGGATGCGCAGCTTCAAGGGCTTCACGGCGCCTGAGAACAGCGCCGGGAAGCGTTGCTTGAGTTCACTCGCACACGCGGCGAGCGTCAGTTCGGCGGGCGCGGCAGAAACGATGGGCGCGGTTTCGGGCGCAGGCGTCGAGGACATGGAGCGGGCGAAAAGCTGATGGAGCCACGATTGTGCCTGCCATGGCGGGCGGGGTCGATGCCGCCCCGGCAACACGCCGATTGCCGATCGACCCGCGCGCGGCGTACCCTCGCCGGATGAAGAAGCTTGTTTGCTCCTGGGCATTGGCACTCACGATGCAGGCAAGCTGGGCGCAGGTGCCGGGCTTGCCATCGCACGGGCAGGCGATCGAGATCGGCAGTTGCGCCGGCGGCCCGCCGATCGTCGTGGGCGCCGAGGATCCGCGCGCGCTGGTCAACGACGGCGAGCGCGACGCCTTGCTCGCCGAAATGCGAGCGCGCTTTGCCGTGCTGGAGCGCGACACCTTCTCGCCACCGGTGATCCTGTTGTGGCGCAAGCCGCGCGACGAGTGGCTCTACGTCAGCCTGCAACCGAACGCCGCCGCGAACGGCAGCCTGTGCTTCACGGCCACCTTCGTCGCCGGGATCTTCAGGATCACGCCGGCGCTTGCGAGCAAGTACTTCTCGCCGTCAAGTCGTTGAGGAGTCGTCATCGGGCGCCAACGGCGCCTGCCTACCGCGCTCACGGCATGCGCTGGCCCTTTGCGGACGCGTCGATCAGCGCAGCCAGGCGCCTGTCGCGCGTGGCTCGTTGTTTCGCGCTGAGGATGCGCCAAATCATCTGCTTGCGGTAGCCCGGCGGCTGCGCCTCGAAGAACGCCCAGGCTGATCCGTCCTTGCGAAACCGCGCCTCGTCGGCCCGCGCCAGCGCCACCGGGCCGGCCTGCTCGTAGGCGTAGGTGCGCGAGGCCGCCTCGCGGCGGTGCGCGAAGGCCGCGAGCCCGGCCGGCGTCATGCGCCCGATCTCACTCAGCACGCGCACGCGCTCGATGTTGATCGCGCTCCAGGTGGAGCTCGGCTTGCGCGGCGTGAAGCGGATCTGGTAGGTGTGCTCGTCGATGCGCTTGCGCACGCCATCGACCCAGCCGACGCACAGCGCCTCATCGACCGACGCCGGCCACGTCATGTTCGCCCGGCCGGTGCCGACCTTGTGAAAGCCGACGACGATCTCGGTCGCCGTCTGCGCGTGTGCCGCGAGCCAGGCGCGAAACGCCTCGGGCGAATCGAAGAAAACGACGAAGGCCGGCGCGGCCATTCACGCGGGCGCGCGCAACCGGAAGCGCTGCAGCTTGCCGGTCTCGGTGCGTGGCAGCGCGGCGCGGAACTCGATCGCGCGCGGGTACTTGTAGGGCGCGATCTGCGCCTTGACGAAATCCTGCAGCTCGCGCACCAGCGCATCGCCCGCCGCGTGGCCGGGCCGCAGCACGACGAAGGCCTTGACGATCTGGCCGCGCTGCTCGTCGGCCACGCCGATCACCGCGCACTCGGCCACCGCCGCATGTGCAAGCACCGCCTCTTCGACCTCGGGCGAGGCGATGTTGTAGCCGGCCGAGACGATCATGTCGTCGGTGCGCGACTGGTAGTGGAAGTAGCCGTCGGCATCCATCAGGTAGGCGTCGCCCGTGAGGTTCCAGCCGCCGTTCACGTAGTTCGCCTGGCGCGTGTCGCCGAGGTAGCGGCAGCCGGTCGGGCCCTTCACCGCAAGGCGGCCGACCGTGCCGGCGGACACTGCTTGCATCCACTCGTCGAGCACGCAGGCGCGGTAGCCGGGCACGGCCACGCCGGTGGCGCCGGGGCGCGCGTGCGCCTCGTCGGCGGCGATGAAGATGTGCAGCATCTCGGTCGCGCCGATGCCGTCGATCAGCTCGATGCCGGTGGCCTCGCGCCACAGCGCGCGCGTCGCCGCGGGCAGCGCCTCGCCGGCCGACACGCACTTGCGCAGCGTGCCGCCGAGCGGCACCGAGATCGCACGCTCACGCGCGCCGGTGGCCATCGCGCGGAACGAGGTCGGCGCGGTGAACAGCACGGTCGCGCCGAACGCGGGGATCGCGTCGAGCAGGTCGTTGGGCGACGCGCGCTCGACCAGCACGGTGGAAGCGCCGACGCTCATCGGGAACAGCGTCAGCCCGCCGAGCCCAAAGGTGAACGCGAGCGGCGGGCTGCCGATGAAGACATCGTCGGCGGTCGCGCGCAGCACATGCGGCGGGAAGCACACGCAAGCCGCCATCACGTCGCGATGGAAGTGCATCGTCGCCTTCGGCTGGCCGGTGGTGCCGGAGGTGAACGCAAGCAGGCAGGTGTCGTCGGCCGCGGTGGCGATGTTGTCGAACCACGCGCTGTGCCGCGCCATGCGCGCTTCGAGGCCTTGCGGCGAGGCATCGCCGAAGCAGACCGAGTGCGTGAGCACCGGCCACTGCGCCGCCGCCGCATCGAGCTCGGCGCGCAGCGCGTGATCGCACAGCGCATGGGTGACCTGGCCCTTGTCGATGATCTGACCCAGCTCCTTCGCGCGCAACAGCGGCATCGTGGCGACTGCGATGCCGCCGGCCTTCATCACCGCGAACCAGCACGCCACCAACATCGGCTTGTTGGCCGCGCGCAGCAACACGCGGTTGCCGGGCACCAGGCCCATGTCGTGCACCAGCACGTTGGCGATGCGGTTGGCCTTGTCCTGCAGATCGGCATACGTCCACATAAGGCCGCCGGGCGCACGCAGGCAGACGCGCCCGCCGCGGCCTTCCCGGATGTGCCGATCGAGCAGTTCGGTCGCGCAGTTCAGCTGCGGCGGGAACTGCAACGCCGGCAGCTCGAAGATGAACTCCGGCTGCTGATCGGCCGGCGGCAGGTGGTCGCGTGCGAAGGTATCGAGGTGCGCGCTGACCGCCATGACCGTCTCCCGAATCAGAACGCCGAGATGCCCGTCTGCGCCCGCCCGAGGATCAGCGCGTGCACATCGTGCGTGCCCTCGTAGGTGTTGACGACCTCGAGGTTGACCAGGTGCCGCGCGATGCCGAACTCGTCGCTGATGCCGTTGCCGCCCAGCATGTCGCGTGCGACGCGGGCGATGTCCAGGCTCTTGCCGCAGCTGTTGCGCTTCATGATCGAGGTGATCTCGACCGCGGCCGTGCCCTCGTCCTTCATGCGGCCCAGCCGCAGGCAGCCCTGCAGGCCGAGCGTGATCTCGGTCTGCATGTCGGCGAGCTTTTTCTGGATCAGCTGGTTGGCGGCGAGCGGCTTGCCGAACTGCTTGCGGTCGAGCACGTACTGGCGCGCACGGAACCAGCAATCCTCGGCCGCGCCGAGCGCGCCCCAGGCGATGCCGTAGCGCGCCGAGTTGAGGCAGGTGAACGGGCCCTTCAGGCCGCGCACCTCGGGGAAGGCGTTCTCCTCGGGGCAGAACACGTTGTCCATCACGATCTCGCCGGTCAGGCTGGCGCGCAGGCCGACCTTGCTGTGGATCGCCGGTGCGGAGAGGCCCTTCGCGCCCTTGTCGAGGATGAAGCCTCGAATCGCGCCCTCGTCGTCCTTGGCCCAGACGACGAACACGTCGGCGAACGGGCTGTTGGTGATCCACATCTTCGCGCCGGTCAGGCTGTAGCCTCCCGAGACCTTCTTGGCGCGCGTGACCATGCCGCCGGGGTCTGAGCCGTGGTCGGGCTCGGTCAGGCCGAAGCAGCCGATCGATTGCCCGCTCGCGAGCTTGGGCAGGTACTTCTGCTTCTGCGCTTCGGTGCCGAACTCATTGATCGGCACCATCACCAGCGACGACTGCACACTCATCATCGAGCGGTAGCCGGAGTCGATGCGCTCGACCTCGCGCGCGACGAGGCCGTAGCAGACGTAGTTCAGCCCGGCGCCGCCGTACTGTTCGGGGATCGTCGCGCCGAGCAGGCCGAGCTCGCCCATCTCGCGGAAGATCGCCGGGTCGGTCGAGCCTTCGCGGAACGCCATCGTGACGCGCGGCGCCAGCTTGTCCTGGCAGTAACTCGCGGCGGCGTCGCGCACTGCGCGTTCGTCGTCGGTGAGCTGCTGGTCGAGCAGCAGCGGGTCGTCCCAGTGAAACGAGGCTTTGGCCATGGTGTGGTGCTCCGAAGTGATTCAGTCAGGAATGACGGCCGTGGCCTCGATCTCGACCTTGGCGCGGTCTTCCATCAGCGCCGTGACCTGCACGGCGGTCATCGCCGCGTTGTAGGCACCGATGATTTCACGGAAAGCCTGGCCGATCTCGCGGCCGGCGGCAAGGTACTCGCGCTTGTCGGTCACGTACCAGGTCATGCGCACGATGTGCTCGGGCCGCCCGCCGGCCTCGCGCAGCACATCGACGATGTTCTGCAGCGCCTGGCGCGTCTGCGCGGCGAAGTCGTCGCTGTGGAACACGCCCTGCCCGTCCCAGCCGATCATGCCGGCGATGAAGACCTGGCGGCCGATGACGGTGACGCCGTTCGAGTAGCCCTTGGGGCGCGGCCAGCCGGCCGGAAGCAATACCTGTGTCATGTCACATCCTTGAGCAGTTCACGCGCGATGATGAGTTGTTGCACCTCGGTCGCGCCCTCGTAGATGCGCAGCGAGCGGATCTCGCGGTAGAGCCGCTCGACCGGCTGCTCGCTGACCACGCCCAAGCCCCCGAAGATCTGCACCGCCGCGTCGATCACCTGCTGCGCGCCTTCGGTGGCCGCGAGCTTGGCCATCGCCGCCTCGCGCGTCACGTTGCGCCCTTGGTCGCGCTGCCACGCGGCGCGGTAGGTCAGCAGCGCCGCGCTGTCGATCGTGGTCGCCATCTGCGCCAGCTTGGCCTGCGTGAGCTGAAAGTCGGCCAGCACGCCGCCGAACATCTTGCGCGTGGTCGCGCGCCGCAGCGCCTCGTCGAGCGCACGCCGTGCAAACCCGAGCGACGCCGCCGCCACCGACGTGCGGAACACATCGAGCGTTCGCATCGCCACCTTGAAACCCTCGCCCGCCGCACCGACGCGCCGCGTCAACGGCACGCGGCAGCCGGTGAAGCGCAGTTTGGCGAGCGGGTGCGGCGCGATCACATCGATGCGCTCGGCGATCTCGAAGCCCGGCGTGTTCGAATCGACGATGAAGGCCGAGATGCCACGCGATCCGGGCGCTTCGCCTGTGCGCACGAACACGACGTAGAAATCGGCGATGCCGCCGTTCGAGATCCAGGTCTTCTCGCCGTTAAGCACCGCGTGGTCGCCGTCGATGCGCGCGGCACACGCCAGCGCCGCCACATCGGAGCCGGCATCGGGCTCCGACAACGCGAAGGCGCTGATCGCCTCGCCCCGCGCCACGCGCGAGAGATACGTCTTCTTCTGGGCCGCCGTGCCATCGAGACTGATCGCACCCGAGCCCAGCCCCTGCATCGCGAACGCGAAATCGGCCAGCCCCGAATGCCGCGCCAGCGTCTCGCGGATCACGCAGATCGCGCGTGTGTCGATCACATCGCTGTTGCCGCCGTGTTCGACGCCGCCGACCGCGTGCTTCAACCAGCCCGCCTCGCCGAGCTGCCGAACCAAGGCCTTGCATTGCGCATCGACATCGCTGCCATGTGATTGATCGATGTTCAGTGCGGCCCACGCGTCGAGGGTTTGAGCGAGTACGCGGTGGCGTTCTTCGAAGAACGGCCAGGCGAGGTAGTGTTGATCGCTCATGGTTCGCCCCTTCTTGGCGCCCGCAGCGGAATACGGGGTCGCCCGCTCCGTTCAGCCAAATTCTCATTCACTCCGCGGGCGACCCCGCATCCCGCCGACCCAAGGCACCCAAAGGGTTCGCCCGCCACCGCGGTGGGGGCAATCGGGCGTTCGGGTGCCCGGTGGAGTGAATAAGAATTTGGCTGAACGGAACCGGGCACCCGAACGCCCGATTGCTCGCTCCGAAGCAACAGAAACACCATCTCAGTTCCCCTCGAACCGCGGCTTGGCCTTTGCCACGAACGCCCGATAAGCCCGAGAGAAATCCTCCGTCAACATGCAGATCGCCTGCGCCTGCGCCTCGGCCTCGATCGCCTGCTCGATCGTCATCGCCCACTCCTGATGCAGCATCGTCTTCGTGATGCCGTTCGCGAACGTCGGGCCCGCCGCCAGATCACGAGCGAGCGCGAGCGCATCGCGGAGCAGTGCATCCGGCGCGCACAGCCGATTGAAGAAGCCCCAGCGCTCGCCCTCCTCACCATCCATCGACCGACCCGTGAACAGCAACTCGCTCGCCCGCCCCTGCCCGATGATGCGCGGCAGGATCGCGCAGGCGCCCATGTCACAACCCGCCAGGCCGACGCGGTTGAACAGGAACGCGGTCTTGCTGCGCCCGGTGCCGAGCCGAAGGTCGGAGGCCATCGCCATGATCGCGCCGGCGCCGGCACACACGCCGTCGACCGCGGCGACGATGGGTTGCGGGCAGGTGCGCATCGCCTTGACGAGATCGCCGGTCATGCGCGTGAACGCGAGCAGCTCCGGCGCTTTCATCTTCACGAGCGGGCCGATGATCTCGTGCACGTCGCCACCCGAGCAGAAGTTGTCGCCGGCGCCGACGAGCACGACGGCGTGCACGTCGCTCGCATGCTTCAGATGACCGAACAGATCCCGCATCTCGGCATACGACTCGAAGGTCAGCGGGTTCTTGCGTTCGGGGCGGTTGAGCGTGAGCGTCGCGACGCCCTCGAGCACCTGCCATTGGAAATGCGCGGCCTGGTAGCCAGCCATCGGCGTCTTGTTCATGCCTTCTCCTCTGCAGATGCTTCGCCGCGCACCAGGTGCACGCGCAGCGTGCCCAGGTGGCTGTAGAGCTGTTGCACGGTCTTCGCGTCGATGCCGGCGAACAGCTCGTGAATCCATTGCTCGTGTTCGTCGGCCATCGCCTCGAACGCGCGCCGGCCCTTCGGCGTGAGCCGAACGATCCATGCGCGGCGGTCGTCCGGGCTGCCTTCGCGGGTGACGAGCTCGTCGCGCTCCAGCTCGTCGGTCAGGCCGGTGACGTTGCCGCCGGTCACCATCAGGTAGCGCGACAGCGCGCGCATCTTCAGCCCGTCCTGATAGCGGTAGAGCTGCGCCATGTAGTCGAAGCGCGCCAGCGAGATGCCGAAGCGCTCGCGCAGGCGCTTGCGGATCTCGGCCTCGATCTGCGTCGTGCTCGCGAGCATGCGCAACCACAGCTTGAGCACCGCGTGGTCGCCCTTGCCGGCACGCGCCTCGTGGCCGAGCTCCTCGGCTTCACGCAGCGCGATGTGGGAGGCGTCGTCGAGCTTGCTCATGACGATCACACGCCTTCCTCGAGGTTGGCGCGGTTCACTGTGGCCGCCGCGGCGGCCGCGGCGCGTTCGCGCTCGAGGTTGCGCTCGAGCTGCTGCTTGGCCGCGCGGTACTGCTTCGGCCACGGCACATCGGTGTAGCCGATCTTGGCCGATTCCATCAGCGTCCACGCCGGGTTCGCAAGGTGCGGGCGCGCCACGGCGCAAAGATCGGCGCGGCCCGAGGCGATGATGCTGTTGACGTGATCGGCCTCGCTGATCGCGCCGACCGCGATCGTCGCGATGCCGGCTTCGTTGCGCACCCGGTCGGCGAACGGCGTCTGGAACATGCGGCCGAACACCGGCTGCTCCAGCTTGCTGACCTGGCCCGACGAGCAATCGATCAGGTCGGCGCCCGCGGCCTTGAAGGCGCGCGCGATCAGAACAGCGTCGTCCGGCGTGATGCCGCCTTCGACCCAGTCGTGGGCCGAGATGCGCACCGAGATCGGCAGATCCTGCGGCCACGCGGCGCGCACCGCGTTGAAGACTTCGAGCGGATAACGCAGCCGGTTCGCCAACGAGCCGCCGTATTCGTCGCTGCGCTGGTTCGTCAGCGGCGAGATGAACGACGACAGCAGGTAGCCGTGCGCGCAGTGCAGTTCGAGCCAGTCGAAGCCGGCCTCGGCGGCGAAGCGCGTGGCGCGCACGAAATCGTCGCGCACGCGGTCCATGTCGGCGCGCGTCATCGCCGCCGACCAGGCGCTGACGCCGTCCAGATACTGCTGAGGCGACGCCGAGACCAGCGGCCAGTTGCCGTGATCCAGCGGCTGGTCGATGCCCTCCCACGCGACGCACGTCGAGCCCTTCGCGCCGGCATGGCCGAGCTGGATCGCGATCTTCGCGTCGCTGTTCGCGTGCACGAAATCGACGATGCGCTTCCAGCCATCGCGCTGCGCCGCGTTCCACAGCCCGGGGCATCCGGGCGTGATGCGCGCATCGGCCGACGGGCAGGTCATCTCGGCCACCACCAGGCCGGCGCCGCCCATCGCCCGCGCGCCGAGGTGCACCAGGTGGTAGTCGGCCGGCAGGCCATCGACGCAGGAGTACTGCGCCATCGGCGAGACCACGATGCGGTTCTTCAAGGTCGTGCCGCGCGCGGTGAACGGCGTGAACATCGGCGGCACGGCCGCCTGCGAAGCGCCGCGCTGCACACCGGCGCGCTGCGCGATCCAGTCCTCGAAGCCTTCGACATAGGCCTTGTCGCGCACGCGCAGGTTTTCGTGGCTGATGCGCTGGCTGCGCGTCAGCAGCGAGTAGGCGAACTGCTCCGGCGGCAGGTTCACATAGCGGTCGACGTGCTCGAACCACTCGGTCGAGTTGCGCGCCGCGTTCTGGATGCGCAGCACCTCGATGCTGCGCAGGTCTTCATAGCGCTGTAGCGCGCCCGCCAAATCGCCGGGGTGCTCACCAATGCTGCGCGCGAGCTCGATCGCGTCCTCGAGCGCGAGCTTGGTGCCCGAGCCGATCGAGAAGTGCGCTGTGTGCGCCGCGTCGCCCATCAGCACCACCGGCGCACGACCGTTGTGATGCACCCAGCGCTTGCAGACGACGCGCGGGAAGCGGATCCACTGCGCCGAGCCGCGCAGGTGCGTCGCGTTCGAGATCAGCGCGTGGCCGTCGAGGTGCCTGGCGAACAGCTTCTCGCAGAACGCGATCGCGTCTTCCTTCTCCATCGTTTCCAGCCCGGCGGCGCGCCAGACGCGCTCCGGCGCCTCGACGATGAAGGTCGAGGTGCTGTCGTCGAACCGGTAGGCGTGAGCCTGGAACCAGCCCCACTCGGTTTCTTCGAAGGCGAAGGTGAAGGCCTCGAACAGCTTCTTGGTGCCGAGCCAGACGAAGCGGCAATCGCGCAGGTCGATGTCGGGCTGGTAGGTGGCGGCGTGGCGCGTGCGGATGCGGCTGTTCAGGCCGTCGCTGGCGATGATCAGGTCGGCATGCGGATAGTCGTCTTCGCTCTGCACATCGGCCTCGAACACCAGCTTGACGCCGACCTCCTCGCAGCGCCGCTGCAGGATGTTCAGCAGCCGCTTGCGGCCGATGCCGCAGAAGCCGTGGCCGCCGGAGCGCACCCTGGCGCCGCGGATGTTGACCTCGATGTCGTCCCAGTGGTTGAACGCACCGAGGATCTGCGCCGCGCTGACCGGGTCGGCCGCCTGCAGGTTGCCCAGCGTCTGGTCGGAGAACACGACGCCCCAGCCGAAGGTGTCGTAGGGCCGGTTGCGCTCGACGACGGTGACCTCGTGCGCCGGGTTCTGCTGCTTCATCAACAGCGCGAAGTACAGACCCGAGGGGCCGCCGCCGATGCAGACGATGTTCATGGGGCCGTGCGCCTCCTGCGCGTTAGATGAACTGTGAATAGTTCACTTCTCAAGCATTTTGTACGGCACTTCGGGCGGTGTCAAGCGGGTGGCCTGCATAGATAGGTGCGAAATCAGGCCGGCGGGGTACTCTGCTGCGCTCGTGCCGGGGGACAGAGCCCCCGGCCTGCGGCCTCCTCCTTTACCTCGCTCCGTAGAGCACCCCACCGACCTGATCGGCACCGGCAGCGTGTCCACGGTTGGGAATGCTGGCGCTCCGAGCGACGTCCGTTCTCACCCGATGCAGCCGTTCGTGAACGTCCGCTCTGGCATGGCTTCGGCGCGTCGCGGCAGGCGCCGCCCGGCGGGGCTCATTCGGCGGCGGTCGGCGCTGCGCACCGACTGCACTGCGCCGCTCGGTCCGGGGTCGCGCCGCCGAACTCACTGCGCTCACTGCGCTCACTGCGTTCGCTTCGTTCGAACAACCGCGGCGAGTCAGATCACGAAGCGCGCGCTGCGCACGCGCCGACCCCGACCCTGCGCTGCTCGTCGCCCCCCAAATCGCCCCTGCCGGGCAGCACCTGCCGCGAAGTCCACGGGGTTTGGTGTTCGCCGCAAATACCTCCGCGGTGCCCGCAAAGGTGCGTGCGGGCAGGTTGCGGTGCGCCTCTGAGGCGCCGAGGAGCACAGG
>CAXTSS010000049.1:0-10511 GCA_964247075.1 uncultured Rhizobacter sp.
AGCGGCGCAGGAAGGCGTCCGGCAGCTCCTTCTCGTTGTTCGAGGTGATGAACACGAGCGGCCGGTGCACCGCCTTCACCAGCTCGCGCGTCTCGTACACATAGAACTCCATGCGGTCGATCTCGCGCAACAGGTCGTTCGGGAATTCGATGTCGGCCTTGTCGATCTCGTCGATCAGCAGCACCACCGGCTGGTCGGCGGTGAAGGCCTGCCACAACACGCCCTTGACGATGTAGTTGTGGATGTCCTTGACCTTCTCATCGCCCAGCTGACTGTCGCGCAGGCGGCTCACCGCGTCATATTCGTACAGGCCCTGCTGCGCCTTGGTCGTCGACTTGATGTGCCACTGGAGCAGCGGCATGTTCAGCGCCTGCGCCACCTCTTCGGCCAGCATCGTCTTGCCGGTGCCGGGTTCGCCCTTGACCAGCAGCGGCCGCTTGAGCGTGGCGGCCGCGTTCACGGCGAGCATCAGGTCGGGGGTGGCGACGTAATTGTCGGAGCCTTGAAACTTCATGGTGGGCCGGTCGAGAAGCTGTGGTGTCGGGGTCTCGATCCAGTATAAGGGCGACCCTATAATCGTCAGTTGAACCGAAAACACGGCCACAAATACCGCAAGAGCGAGCACCCGCCACCATGAACTACCTTCTCCGCCTGTTGATCGCGTTGACTGCCATGGGCCTGTCGTTGAACGTTGCGGCGCAGGATGCGGCCAAGGGCAGCGCCCCGGCCGGCGAGAAGAAGGCCGCGATGTGCATCGGCTGCCATGGCATCCCCGACTACAAGTCGAGCTTCCCCGAGATCTACCGCGTGCCGATGATCGCCGGCCAGGGGGCTAAGTACATCGTCTCGGCGCTCGGCCAGTACAAGAAGGGCGACCGCAAGCACCCGACGATGCGTGCCATCGCCGCCTCGCTGAGCGACCAGGACATGGCCGATCTCGCCGCGTTCTACGCCGCCGAGGCCAAGAGCGAGCCAGCCCCGACCACGCCCGCGGGCACGCCGCCGGCAGAGGTGGCCGAGCTGTTGAAGAAGGGCAACTGCGCGTCGTGCCACGGCGCCAATTTCAGCGCGCCGATCGACCCCACCTATCCGAAGCTGGCCGGCCAGCACCCGGACTACCTGTACGTCGCGCTGAAGGAATACCAGACCGACAAGAACCCGCAGGTCGGCCGCAACAACGCCATCATGATGGGCATGGCCAGGCCGTTCACGCACGTCGAGGCCAAGCAGCTCGCGGCGTACATCGCCTCGCTGCCCGGCGAGCTCAAGACGGTGCCGCAGTCGCGCTGGCGCTGAGCGGCCCGGTCGGCGCACCGCCTCGGCCGCTGCGAAGCGGCCTGAAACTTGCTCCCGCTCCCACTGGATGCGCTCAGGTAATCCCTGAGGCGGTCGCCTTTGGTGCCGGCTCTACACTGCCGGCTTTCCCATTCGCCGGAGCAAGAGATGAAACGTTCTCGAACCACAGCGCTGCTGGCCATGGCCATGTCGGCGGTTGCGGCAGGCCTGCTGCCCGCCGCCACTGCCCACGCGCAGACGCTGCGTTGGGCCTCGCAGGGCGACCTGCAGACGATGGACCCGGATTCGCGCAACGAGTCGCTGACCAACTCGATGAACAGCCAGGTCTATGAGTACCTGATCGGCCGCGACAAGCAGCTCAACCTCGTGCCGCTGCTGGCCACCGAATGGCAGCAGACCAGCCCGCTGCAATGGCGCATGAAGCTGCGGCCCAACGTCAAGTTCCACGACGGCACGCCGTTCACCGCCGACGACGTGGTCTTCTCCGTCAAGCGGGCGCAGGAGAAGAGCTCCGACATCAAGGTCTACGGCAACGCGATGGGCGAGCCGAAGAAGATCGACAACCTGACGGTCGAGTTCAACCTTCAATCCGTGAACCCGATCTTCCTGGAGCACGCCAACGCCATCTTCATCATGAGCAAGGCGTGGAGCGAGAAGAACAACGTCACCAAGCCGCAGGACTTCAACGCCGGCGAACAGAGCTATGCGGCGCTGAACGCGAACGGCACCGGCCCGTTCATGCTGGTCTCGCGCCAGCCGGATGTGAAGACCGTCTACAAGCGCAACCCGAACTGGTGGGGCAAGTTCGAGGGCAATGTGCAGGACGTGATCTACACGCCGATCAAGAGCAACTCGACGCGTGTGGCCGCGCTGATCTCGGGCGAACTCGACATGATCCTCGACCCGCCTCCGACCGATGCGCCGCGCCTGCGCGAGACGCCCAACGTCAAGGTCATCGACGGGCCGGAGAACCGCATCATCTTCATCGGCATGGACCAGGGCCGCGACGAGCTGCTCTACAGCAGCGTGAAGGGCAAGAACCCGTTCAAGGACCAGCGTGTGCGCCAGGCGCTGTATCAGGCGGTGGACGAAGAGAGCATCAAGAACAAGCTGATGCGCGGCCTCGCCGCCCCGACCGGCGCGACGATGGTGTCGCCCAAGGGCACCTTCAATGACCCTGCGCTCGAGAAGCGGCTGCCGTTCGACCTGGACGCGGCCAAGAAGCTGCTGACCGCGGCAGGCTACCCGGACGGTTTCGAGGTCACCCTCGATTGCCCGAACGACCGCTATGTCAACGACGAGGAGATCTGCAAGACGCTGGCCTCGATGTGGGCGCGGCTCGGCGTGAAGGTGCGCGTCAACACGATGCCGCGCTCGGTCTACTTCGCCAAGCTCGGCAAACTCGACACCTCGATGTACATGCTCGGCTGGGGCGGCTCCGTGACCGATGCCGAAGTGACGCTGACGCCGATCTACCGCACCCGCGCGCCCGGCGGCATCGGCGACTTCAACTACGGCCAGGTCAACAACCCCAAGCTCGACCAGCTCGCGGCTGCCTCCAGCAAGGAGCCGGACGTCGCCAAGCGCGAGGCGCTGATCAAGGCCGCGATCAAGGAGCACAACGACCAGGTGCACCACATCCCGCTGCACCGCCAGTTCATTCCGTGGGCGACGCGCAGCAACGTCGAGGTCGTGCACCGCGCCGACAACTTCGTCGAGTTTTCCTGGATCAAGATCAAGTGATCGCCTGACGCTTCGCAACGGCGGCTTCGGCCGCCGTTTCTCATTGAAGCAACGGTCACTGGAGCAGAGACAGGGCAATGCCCCACATCACCAGCGCGATGCCGCCGTCGAGAATCTTCCACGCCAGTGGCCGCGCGAACACCCCGCGCAACAGCCGCGCGCCGAAGCCGAGCGCGAAGAACCACGCAAAGCTCGCGCTCGTCGCGCCGATCCCGAACCACGTGCGTTGATCGGCCGGCAACGGGCTGGCGATCGCGCCGAGCAGCACCACGGTGTCGAGCCAGCAATGCGGGTTCAGGTAGGTGAACGCGAGGCAGGCGGCGATCGCGGCGCGCCATGACATCGGCGCTTCATCGGGTGTGGTGAGCGATTCGCTGCGCAGCGCGCGTCGCGCGGCCAGTGCACCGTAGACGATCAGGAACAGCGCTCCGCCATAGCGTGCGAGCAGCAGCAGGCGTGGGCTGCCTTGCACCAGCGCGCCGAGGCCGGCGACGCCGAGCGTGATCAGCAATGCATCCGACAGCGCGCACACGAGCACGACAGCGAGCACGTGTTCGCGCTTGAGTCCGCAGCGCAGCACGAACGCGTTTTGCGCGCCGATGGCGATGATCAGGGCGGCCGAGGTGGCGAAGCCTTTGAGGAATGCGGTCTCCATCGGGCGGCGAGCATACCGCGCCGTATGGCGGTCGCTATTGAAAGTAGCCGAGCATGCGCTCCAGGGCCATCGTGAACGGCATCTGCATCATCGGCAACGTCAGCAGCATGCCGACCAGCCCGACGGACACGGTGATCGGGAAGCCGATCGCGAAGATGTTCATCTGCTGCGCCACGCGCGAGATGATGCCCAGCACGAGGTTGACGAACAGCAGCATCGCGATCATCGGCAGCGCGATCCACAGGCCGAGGCGAAACACTTCGGCGCCCCAGACCTGCGGCTGCACCGCGCGCAGGAACGCGAACGGCTCGGGCCCGACCGGGAACGCGTGAAAGCTCTGCACCACCGCGGCGATCAGCGCCAGGTGGCCGCCGGTGACGATGAACAGCCAGCTCACGGAGATGCCGAAGAAGCGGCTCGTCGCGGTGGCTTCGCCGCCCGTCATCGGGTTGAAGAATCCGGCGAAGTTCAGGCCCATCTGCAGGCCGATCATTTCACCGGCGAACTCGACCGCGCTGAACACGATCCGCACCGCGAAGCCGAGCGACACGCCGATCAGCATCTGCTGAACGATTGCGAGCACGGCCGGCGCCGAATCGAGCGGAATCACCGGCATCGTCGGCAACGAGGCCTGGGCGCAGAACGCGATCAGGAACGCGAGCGCCACGCGCACCCGCATCGGTACACCGCGCTGCGCGAACACCGGCAGCGCGCCGAACAGCGCGAGCACGCGCAGGAACGGCCACAGCAGCGGCGTGATCCACGCGAGGACTTGCGCCTCGGTGAACGTCAGCATCAGCCCACCGCTGACGGAATCGACTGCAGCGTGCGCTGGATGTACTCGACCAGCGTCGTGAGCATCCATGGCCCGGCGACCGCGAGCACCGCGACTGCGCCGACGATCTTCGGCACGAACGACAGCGTGGCTTCGTGGATCTGCGTCGCGGCCTGGAAGATGCTCACGACCAGGCCGATCAGCAGCACGACGATCAGGATCGGCGCCGAGATCAGCAGCAGCATGTACAGGCCCTGCTGGCCGGCGGTGAAGACTTGTTGTGCATCCATGATGTCAAGTCGCAAAACTGGCCGCGAGCGAACCGAGCAGCAGGTTCCAGCCGTCCGCCAGCACGAACAGCATCAGCTTGAACGGCAGCGCGATCAGCACCGGGCTGAGCATCATCATGCCGAGCGACATCAGCACGCTGGCGACGATCATGTCGATGATCAGGAACGGGATGAAGATCAGGAAGCCGATCTGGAACGCGCTCTTGAGCTCGCTCGTCACGAACGCCGGCACCAGCACCTTGAACGGCACGTCGGCGGTCTTCACCGCCGGATCGATCTTCGCCAGCTTGGCGAACAGCATCACATCGGCCTGGCGCGTCTGCTTCAGCATGAAAGCGCGCATCGGCACCTCGCCGCGCTTGAGCGCTTCGTCGAAGGCGATCTTGTTTTCGGAGTAGGGCTGGTACGCGTCGGCGTAGACCTTGTCGATGGTCGGGCTCATCACGAAGAAGGTGAGGAACAGGCTCAGGCCCACGACCACCTGGTTGGGCGGCGCGGCCTGCGTGCCGATCGCCTGACGCAGCAGGCTCAGCACGATCACGATGCGGGTGAAGCCGGTCATCAGCAGCAGCACCGCGGGCAGGAACGACAGCGCGGTGAAGAACAGCAGCGTCTGCACCGGCACCGAGTAGCTGGTGCTGCCGGCCGCCTGGCCGATGATCAATGGCAGCTCAGCGGCCATCGGGTGTGTCCTTGCGCAGCTTGCTCAACAGTTGCGCGAACACGGGCGAGGCCGGCGTGGCGGCCGCGGCGCCTTCGGCCTGCGGCGCCATCGTGTGCAACGTGGTGATGCTCTGCGCGGTGACGCCCAGCACCAGCCAACGGCGTTCATCGCCCTGGCCGACCTCGACCGTGACGATGCGCTGGCTCGCCGACAGCGGCAGCGCGGCCACGCTGCGCATCACACCGTGGCCGGTCGCGCCGCTTAGCATGGCACCCGCGGGCGTGCGCTTGAGCAGCCACAGCGCGCACGGGATCATCACGAGGATCGCGATGAACCACAGCAGCGAGTTGAGTCCGGAAGAAGCCATTGCGGATGCGTGTCCTCAGGCGGCGCGGCTCAGGCGGCGCATGCGCTCGCTCGGCGTCACGATGTCGGTCAGGCGGATGCCGAACTTCTCGTTCACGACCACGACCTCGCCTTGCGCGATCAGGTAGCCGTTGACGAGCACGTCCATCGGCTCACCGGCCATCGTTTCGAGCTCCACGACCGAGCCCTGGGCGAGCTGCAGGATGTGCTTGATGGGGATGCGCGTGCGGCCCAGTTCCACGGTGAGCTGAACCGGGATGTCCAGGATCATGTTGATGTCGTTGCCGGCCGTGCTGCCGGTCGTCGGCGAGAAGTTCTGGAACGCGGCGGGCGCGATCTGATCGGCCGGTGCATGCACCTCGGAGGCGGTCTCGGGTTTGGATTCGGCCAGGGCCGCGGCCCATTCGGCGGCCATCGCATCCGGTTGATCGGCGGCGGGCGAAGTGTTCTCAGATGACATTGGATTCCCCCAGCCAACCCGGGTTCGAGTTGGTCAACAGTTGATCGACCTTGAGCGCGTACTTGCCGTTCGAGATGCCGTAATGGCAATCGAGCACCGGTACACCCGACACCATGGCCTGGATGGCGGGCTTCAGATCGAGTTCGATGAAGTCGCCCGGCTTGAACGACAGCAGCTGCTCGACCGTCGCCGGCGCATGGCCGAGTTCGGCGACGAGCTCGACGTTGGCCGACTGGATCTGCTGCGCCATCAGCGTGACCCAGCGCCGGTCCGGCTCGGCGGCATCGCCCTGGATGGTCGAATACAGCACATCGCGGATCGGCTCCAGCGTGGCGTACGGAATGCAGAAATGAATCGTGCCGCTGGAGTCGCCGATCTCGAGCGTGAAGCTGGTCGCGACCACCATCTCGCTGGGTGTGGCGACGTTGGCGAACTGCGGCTGCATCTCCGAGCGCTGGTATTCGAGCTCGAGCGGGTAGACGCCTTGCCACGCCTTCTTGTATTCGGCAGTGATCACATCGACCAGCCGGCCGATGATGCGCTGCTCGGTGGCCGAGAAGTCGCGCCCCTCGATGCGCGTGGGGTACTTGCCGGCGCCACCGAAGAGGGCGTCGATCACCGCGAACACCAGCGCCGGGTCGCACACGATCAGGCCCGAGCCGCGCAGCGGCCGGACGTTGACGATGTTGAAGTTGGTCGGCACCACGATCTCGCGCAGAAAGGCGCTGTACTTCTGCACCTTGATGCTGCCGATCGCGATCTCCGGCGTCTTGCGGATCAGGTTGAACACGCCGACGCGAATGTTGCGCGCGAAGCGTTCGTTGATCACCTCCAGTGTCGGCATGCGCCCGCGGACGATGCGCTCCTGGCTCGAGATGTCGTAGCCGCGGATCGCGCCGTCGTCGGGTTGCTCGTGCTCGAGCGTCGCGCTCTCGCCGGTGATGCCTTGCAACAAGGCATCGACTTCGTCCTGCGAAAGAATCTGATTGCTCATGGCTACTGCACGATGAAATTCGAGAAGTGCACGCGCTTGATCGGGTTCGGCTCGACGACCTTGCGTGGCTTCTTCTTCGCCTTGGGCTTCACGTCGTCGTCGCCCTCGGTCTTCGCCGCGTGCTTGTCCTCCGCGGCCTCGGGTTCTTCGACCTCGATGCCCATCGTGCGGGCCGACTCGCGCAGGATCTCGCCGGCGAGTTGCTCCTTGCCGGATCGCTCCAGCAGTTCGCGCGAGGTCTTGTGCGACAGGATCATCAGGATGCCGTTTCGGATCGCCGGCATGAAGGCCTTCAACTGCTCGGCGAATTTCGCGTCCTCGACCTCGAGCGTGATGCCGATCTGGGCATAGCGGTCGACTTCCCGGTCGGAGAGGTTCACGACAAAGGGGTCGAGCGGCAGGAAGGTCGGCGGGTGCTTCAGATCGGGCTTGCTGCCGTGCGCGGCCTCGGCCACCGGCGCGTCCTCGGCACCGTCTTCGGCGTGCGCCTTCTTCTTCAGGATGAACAGCGCGGCACCCCCGGCCACCACCAGCAGCAGCACGACGGCCGCGATGATGATGATCAGCTTCTTCTTGCCCTTCTTCACGGGCGCAACCGCGCCGGCGTCGACAGTGGGGGCAGCAGCAGACATCGTCACTCCTTCATTTCATGCGCCCACCAAGGCGCTTGCATGAGGGAAATTATGAAAACGATGGCCGAAACCTAAGCAGGGATAAGCGGGGGAAACAGCGGCCAGTACGCCGCCGCGCAGACCCTAGGCGTAGAGATCGACGCCGCCTTGCGTGACGATGCGCCGCGCCGCCGTCGCCACGCGCGCCACGGACTCGTCGCTCGCCGCGCGTGGGCCGCGCTGCGTGCCGCTGCCGTCGGCCTGGCGGCCATCGCCGCGTTGGCCGGAATGTTGCGAGACGCCGCCGCCGGCCAGTGTGAAGCCGGCATCGCGCAGCGCACTCGCGAGCTCCGGCAGGCCGGCCTCGATGGCGTGGCGGGTCGCGGCCACGTCGACGCCGAAGTCGATGCGCGCCTGCGTGCCATCCATCACGATCTGCACCGAGACTGGGCCCATCTCGGCTGGGTTCAGGTGCAGTTCGGCCCGCTGAATGCCGTCCTTCGTGAGCACGCTGAGCTGCATGCCCAGCGCTTGGGCGAAGTCGGGGGCGTTGACCGGCGTCGGGATCGCGACGGCGGTTGGCGCGCCGGCCTCGTGCAGCGGCTGTGGTGCCTGCAACGAGGACGACGCGAGCACGTTGCCCGCTGGCGTGGCCACGTGGCTGGTGGATGCGATCGCGTTGTCGGCGGCGCGTGCCGCGGGCGGAGCTGCGTTCAGGCCTGCCGCCTCCGCAGCCGCGGCGAAACGCGCGGCGACGTGGCCGGTCTTGTCCTTCGGATCGGTGTCGAGGGTGGCGCCATCCGGGCGCGCGGCCTTCGCGCTGGTGTTCGCGTCAATCAGTGCCGACGAGCTTGCGTCCGTCGATCGCGCGGCGTCGACGGCCTTCGTGGCGGCGACCGGCCGCTGCTGCGCGGCGAACCATTGCGCGACGTTCGGGTCGAGCGGCGGCGCGGGTGTCGAAGCCGCCGTCGGCGTCGCGTGGTCGGGCGCAGCCGCTGCCGGCGCGGTCGGCTTCGCCTCGGTCGCGTCGAGGTCGCTGCCAGGCTTCGCGGCGCGCGGTGTGACGTCGCTGAAGCGCGGCTTCGGCCTGGGTGCGGCGCGTGGGGGCGCGGCGGCTTCCGAGGTGCCCGGGGTCTGCGCGTTGTCTGCGTCGGTCGCCTCGCTCGGCGCTTCGGCCTCCGGGGCCGGATCGTCCTTGGCAGCAGCGACCGTGTCTCGATGCGGCGTCGGCGCGGTCACTGTCGGCGCAGCCGCCACCTGCGACTGGCGCAGCAGCGACGAGAAGCCGGCCGGGTCCGAGGATTCGTGGCCGGCGGGTGCCGGCGCGGGGGCGATCTCCGGCAAGGGCGCGCGCAGGGCAGAGGGGTTGATCGTCAGCATGTCGGCTCCGTCGCGGGTTACATCGGGTGGCGGTTCCAGGCCGCGCGCGAGGCCTGTTCGTCGGTCTGCTTCTGGTCACGTCGCTCGGCGCTGAGGCGCTGCTCGATGGTGCGGCGCTCGATCAGCTTGCGCACCGAGGCGCAGCGCAGCTCGGATTCGCGCAACGCGATCAGCGCGGCCTCGACGCGCTGGGTCGCGAGTTCGGCCATCAGCGTCTGTTGCTCGACCGCTTGTGTGAGGCGCTCGGTGAAGCTCTGGTAGCAGCGCACCAGCTCGATGTGGCCTTCGCGCTTGAACTGATCGCCCCAGCGCTGCTCGTACTCGCGGCGGTAGGTGAGCAGTTGCTCGGCCTGCGCGGCCGCGGCCTCGCTGGCAAGCACGGCGCGCTGGTGCTCGGCGAGCGCGGCATCGCGCTGGCGCTCGTGCTGGCCCAGCAACAGTGTCAGTGGTTGCAGGTCGGTCATTGGGCTATTGAGTGATCAGGTCGCGCAGCTGCTGCACGCTGGCATCCAGCGTGGCGCTCTGGTGCATGCTTTGCTGCAACAGCGCGGTCATCGGCTCGTGCAGGCGCACGGCGGTGTCGAGGTCGTGGTCGTGGCCGGCCGAGTAGGCGCCGAGCTGGATCAGGTCGCGCGCCTTGTTGTGGCGCGCGTGCAGCTGGCGGAAGCGCCGCGCCGCATCGACGTGGCTGCCGGCGGCCACGCTGGTCATCACGCGCGAGACCGATTTCTCGATGTCGATCGCCGGGTAGTGGCCGGCCTCGGCAAGCTCGCGTGAGAGCACGATGTGGCCGTCGAGAATGCCGCGCGCGGCATCGGCGATCGGATCCTGCTGGTCGTCGCCTTCGCTGAGTACGGTGTAGAAGGCGGTGATCGAACCGCCGCCCTTCATGCCGTTGCCGCTGCGTTCGACCAGCTGCGGCAGCTTCGCGAAGCAGCTCGGCGGGTAGCCCTTGGTGGCCGGCGGCTCGCCGATGGCCAATGCGATTTCGCGCTGCGCCATCGCGTAGCGGGTCAGCGAATCCATCAACAGCAGCACGTTCTGGCCGCGGTCGCGGAAGTGTTCGGCGATCACGGTCGCGTAGTTCGCGCCCTGCATGCGCACCAGCGGTGGCGCATCGGCCGGCGCGGCGACGACGACGGCGCGGCGCATGCCTTCCTCGCCGAGGATGTCCTCGATGAATTCCTTCACCTCGCGGCCGCGTTCGCCGATCAGGCCGACCACGATCACGTCGGCCGCGGTGTAGCGCGCCATCATGCCGAGCAGCACCGACTTGC
>CAXTSS010000050.1:0-10182 GCA_964247075.1 uncultured Rhizobacter sp.
CTCTCCCGAGTGCCTGGCCGCGGCCGAGGCCACTGCCCGGTGCAAGCGGGAAGATGCCGATGGGTGTCGGTTTTCGGGTGCCGGGCCGGTTGGCCCTGCACGACTCTGAGCGGTCATTTGACTCAAACAATCAGGGATCCGATAGCAGTCAATCGCTGGCGGGACGGAAGTACATCTTCTTGAGCGCGCGATTGATCGGCTTGCGACCGGGCCAGCCTGCACCGTATGCCAGGTCTGATTGATCGGAGGGCCACACGATCGGAACAGATCCGCTGACCGGCCGTTGTGCGCATATCAAACTCATCCAGATCCGTCGACACGTGCCGTCGAAACGAGGGGCAGGAAACGCGGAGCTCCGGCCGACTCGATCACGCCATTCACGCTGGTCTTGTAGATGCTGCGCGCCACGTTGTGCGGGTGGCTTGCAGCCTCGGCGAGGCTGAGCACCGGGGCAAAGCACACGTCACTGCCTTCGAGCAAGCCACACCAGTGCGCGCGCGGCTGGCTTGCAAACAGCGCGCTGAATCGCGCCTTCATTTGCGGCCAGGCCTTCTTGTCGTACTGAGCGTCCGCATCCGCATCGGCGAGTCCGAGCTTTCCAAGCAGCAGCGAATAGAACTGCGGTTCCAGCGCACCGAGCGTGATGAAGCCCCCATCGGCGCAAGCATAGACATCGTAGAACGGTGAGTCGTGGAATGGGCTTGGCGCATCTCTATCGAGCTGGCCACCGGCGCGAACCATCAATGCAATGCTGCCGAGCATCGCCACGATGTCGACGATGGCCGCATCCACGACACGGCCGCGGCCGCTGGTGCGTGCCTCGAGCAACGCGCAGGCGACGCCGAAGGCCAGGCCCAACGCGCCGGCGGCGTCGCCCACCACGGTCGGCGGCACGATGGGCCGCTCGCCACGGTGCGCCGACAGCGACAGCAACCCGGTCAACGCGACATAGTTCAGGTCGTGCCCGGCGGACTGGGCCAGCGGGCCGCTCTGACCCCAGCCCGTCATGCGACCGTAGACCAGCTTCGGGTTGCGCGCGGCGCAATCGGCCGGCCCGAGCCCCAGCCGCTCCATCGCGCCGGGGCGGTTGCCTTCGATCAGCGCATCGGCTGCCACCACCAGAGTCATCGCATCAGTCACCGCGGGGGGCAGTTTGAGATCGAGCGTCACAACGGTCTTGCCGCGGCGCAACGGGCTGTCACCCGTGCCGCCGAGCCGCTCGCTCACGGCCCCCTTCTGGTGTCGTGTGATGACGGTCACGTCCGCACCCATGTCGGCCAGCATTCGGCCAGCGAGCGGGCCCGGGCCGATACCCTCGAACTCGACGACACGAACGCCTGCCAGTGGGCGTTTCATCGGAGCAGCATCCCTGCGGTCAGGCCGCGCTCTGGGTCATCGCGTTCGGCGGGCTTGCATCGGAAACGGTCTCGGTGCCAGCATATTCGCGTGCCCCGAACCGCAGCGCAGAATGCTCGCGCTTCGAACGCAGCAGCGGATAGAACATCTGGTGAACCCAGCTCTCCTGGCCAAACACCAGGTCGCTCTGCAGACCGATCCTTGACGGGTACTGCTGGGTGATGTGGGCCGTGCCGAACAGCACGTCCCAGAAGAACAGCAGATTGCCGAAATTGCCCTTGTAGTTGCCGATCCCGTCGGCGTTGGTCAGCGCATGGTGCGCCCAGTGCGTCGCCGGTGTGGATATGGTTCGTTGCACCACCCACATCACCGGGCGCAGCGCAGGGATGCGATAGAGCGGCTCGTCCCAGCGCCAGGCGCTGTGCGCACCGAGCACGACCAGAAACTTGGTCAGGATGTAGAAGGCATAGATCGTCCCGAACCCCAGGTACAGCGCCACGCCTGCAAACCACAACCCCGGCATCAACATGTAGTAGAAGAAATTGTTCCGGTAGGTGACCCGGATGCTCATGTAGGACGCTGTGTGGTGAGCCCGGTGCAAGGGCCACAGAAGAGGGGTGTGGGAGACCCGGTGCCACCAGTATTGGGTCATGTCGTCGGCGATCAGCAGCATGCCCACCATCGCCCACCAGGGGAAGTCCGCCAGTGCGCCGCGCTGCGCCGGGATCAACCACGCGCACAACTTGGTCGCAGCGAAGATGGTGAAGGGCTGCGCCACGGCAATCAGGCTCACGAACATGAAGAACTCGAGCTTCGTGTCGTTGGCGCTGGCATGCACCGTGTCGCGATAGCGCCGTGACGTCCATTCCTTCAGGGCGAACACGATCATGATCGCAACGATGACGAGGTTCTGATACATGGGATTCATGGCACGGTCTCCTTCGCGTCGGGCGCGATGTGTTTATGGGTGATGACGAACTGCGGCTGCCGGGTTCACGCGAACAACTTTCGGGCGATCAGGTCTTTCATGATCTCGGTGGTGCCGCCGTAGATGCGCTGCACCCGCGCATCGGCGTAGAGCCTGGCGATCGGGTACTCGGCCATGTAGCCGTAGCCGCCGAAGAGCTGCAGGCAATCGTCGGTCACCTTGCCCTGTTGCTCGGTGCACCACCACTTGGCCATGTAGGCGGCCTCGTCGTCGAGCGTGCCGTCGATCAGACGCTGGATGCAGTCGTTGACGAAACTGCGCACCACATGCGCCAGCGTTGCGCATTCGGCGAGCTTGAAGCGCGTGTTCTGGAAGTCCGACACGGCTTGGCCGAACGCTTTGCGTTGCTTCGTGTATTCCACCGTCAACTCGACCGCGCGCTCGATGGCCGCAGCGGCCGGCACGCACAGGAACATGCGCTCGTACGGAAGCTGGCTCATCAACTGGACGAAGCCCTTGCCCTCCTGTTCACCCAGCAGGTGGTCGGCCGGCACGCGCACGCCGTCGAAGAACAGCTCTGCGGTGTCTGAGGCATGCTGCCCCAGCTTCTCCAGACGCCGGCCGACGCGAAAGCCTGGCAGGTCCCGCGTCTCGAGCACGAGCAGCGACACACCGCGGCTGCCGGCCTCGCCGGTGCGCACCGCGACCACCAGCAGACTTGCCGTGAAGCCGTTGGTGATGAAGGTCTTGGCGCCATCGATCACATACGCATCGCCGTCGCGCCGTGCGCGGGTGCGCAACGATTTCAGGTCCGAGCCACAGCCCGGTTCGGTGAGCGCGATGCCGGCCAGCAGCTCGCCACTGGCGAGCTTGGGCAGCCAGCGCTGCTTCTGTGCCTCGGTGCCGTAGTCCAGGATGTAGTGGGCGGCCAGGTTGTGCACGCCGGTGTTGGCCGGAATTTCGGCCTTGGCCAGCTCGTCCTGAACCACCAGCTGGTAAGCCAGTGTGGCGCCGGCACCGCCGTATTCCTCTGCCAACTCGGGCAGCAGGAAGCCCATCTGCCCGAACGGCCGCCAGACCTCGCGCGGGATGAAACCTTGGCGGCGCCAGCCCTCCAGGTGCGGCGACAGCTCGCCGGCGATGTAGCGGCGAACCTGTTCGCGAAACGCCTCGATGTCTTCGTCCATCCAGGGATGGCGGTGGAGTTGCGGCAGCATGATTCAGATTCCGGTCAGGCCGCCACTGCACATCAGCGTCTGGCCGCTCACGTAGTCGGACTCGGGTATGCACAACAGGTAGACCGCGCCCGCAGCCTCCTCGGGCGTGCCGCCGCGGCCGAGCGGGATGCTGCGCTCCATCGCCGCCATCAGGTCCGGGTTGACGCCGACCTTGATCTCGCGACCGTCGATGTTGGCGGTGGATTCACCGGCCGCGCTGACGGTCAGGCGCGTCTTGATGAAGCCATAGGCCACGCAGTTGACGGTGACGTTCATGCGCCCCCATTCCTTGGCGAGCGTCTGCGTCATGCCGACGATGCCGGCCTTGGCGGCGGAGTAGTTGGTCTGGCCCGCGTTGCCGAACAGGCCGGCGACTGACGAGATGTTGACCACCTTGCGCACGATGCGCTGGCCCGCTTCGGCCTCGACCTTGCCCAATGCGCGGATCACCGGCTGCGCCGCACGCAGGATGCGGAACGGCGCCGTCAGATGACAGTCGAGCATCGCGTACCACTGCTCGTCGGTCATCTTCTGGATCACGTTGTCCCAGGTGTAGCCGGCGTTGTTGACGACGATGTCCAGGCCCTTGTACTCACTCACGGCGGTGCCGATGAAGCGCTCGGCGAAGTCGGGCGCCGTGACGCTGCCGGCACACGCCACCGCCTGGCCGCCAGCCTCGCGAATGGCCTGCACGGTTTCCTGCGCCGGTTCGGTGTCGAGGTCGTTGACGACGATGCGCGCGCCTTCGCTGGCGAGCTTGAGCGCGATCGAGCGCCCGATGCCGCGGCCCGAGCCGGTGATGAGAGCGACCTTGCCGTCGAGTTTGGGTGTCATGGGGTGTGTCTCCTGAAGGGGATTCAAGGCAACGCGACGAGCGCTTCGCCGACGATCTTGGCTTGTCCGAACTGGTTCGTGCTTTGCAGTTCGATGCGCACGCAACGGTCGCCGTCGTGGTCGAGCTTCTCGATCACGCGGCCGGTGCAACGGATCGCATTGCCCAGATGCGTGATGCCCTGGAAGCGCGCATCGAAACGGCGCAATGCAGCCTGCGGCACCCAGCCGGTGACCACACGGCCGACCCAGGCCATGCCCAGCATGCCCTGCGCAAACACGTCGGGCATGCCGGCGCGGCGCGCCACGTCGGTGTCGATGTGGATCGGGTTGTGGTCGCCCGAGGCGCCGGCGAAGAGCGCCAAGGTCGTGCGGTCCACAGGTGGCAGCTGCAGGGCCGGCAGATCGTCGCCGACTCGAACGGTATCGAAGGTGGGTGGGTTCATGGCGGTACCTTTGGGGCCAGAGGTCAGTGACGGCACACCAGCACCGAGCGCAGCTCGGCCACCAGTTCGTCGCGCTGGTTGGTGGCGCGCGAGGTCTTGACGACGAATTCGAGCGCGCCGTTCTTCTTGTCGTAGATGTCGCTGATGATGGAGCGCACCGTCACCGTATCGCCGACGCAGGCTGCCCGGTGGTAGCTGAAGCTCTGCTCGCCGTGCAGCAGCTTGGCGATCGGGATCTGCAGGTCCTCGATCAGGCGGAACGCTGCGCCAGAGTCGAGCTCGGCGGCGAACAGGAAGGTCGGCGGTGCGGGCAGATCGGTGTAGCCGGCGTCACGCGCCGCGGCGACATCGGTGTAGACGGGGTCGGTCTCGCCGATCGCCCGGGCAAAGAACTGCAGTCGGCTGCGCTCGATGGGCAGCACCGATGCGGGCAGCTCGTGGCCGATCCATTTCTTGTCGATCATGGGAATCCCTTTCAGACGCGTTCGTACAGCGTCACCACGCAGGCGCCGCCGAGACCGAGGTTGTGTTGCAGTGCCAGCCGAGCCCCATCGACCTGGCGCTTGTCGGCCCTGCCGCGCAGCTGCTGAACCAGCTCGGTGCATTGCGCCAACCCGGTCGCGCCGAGCGGGTGGCCCTTGCTGAGCAGGCCGCCGGACGGGTTGGTGACGACCTTGCCGCCGTAGGTGTTGTCGCCGTCGTTGACGAACTGTTCCGCGCCGCCCACCGGGCACAGGCCGAGCGCCTCGTAGCTGATCAGCTCGTTCTGGGCGAAGCAGTCGTGCAGTTCGACCACGTCGATGTCCTGCGGGCCGATGCCGGCTGCGTCAAACACCTGGCGCGCCGCAGCCTGCGCCATGCTGAAGCCGACCACCTCGCGCATGTCGCGCGCCTCGAAGGTGGCCGGGCGATCGGTGGTCATCGCCTGCGCCTTGATGCGCACGCTGCGGTCCAGGCCGTTCGCCCTGGCGAATTCATCCGAGCAGATGATGGCTGCAGCAGCGCCGCAGGTCGGCGGGCAGGCCATCAGGCGCGTCAGCACGCCGGGCCACATCATCGGCGAGTTCATCACGTCCTCTTCGGTGACGACGGTACGGAACAGCGCCAGCGGGTTGTTCGCGGCGTGGCGGCTGGCCTTGGCGCGGATCTTCGCGAAGGTCGACAGCTTCGTGCCGTACTGCTCCATGTGGGCCAGGCCCGCCCCGCCGAAGTAGCGCAGCGCGAGCGGGACTTCGCCGTGACCGACCAGTTCGGCGGTGGCTTCGTCGAATCGCTCGAATGGGCTGGGCCGGTCCTTGAACACCGAGCCGAGCGCGCCCGGGCTCATGTGCTCGAAGCCGAGCGCCAGCACGCAGTCGGCGGCACCGCTGGACACGGCTTGGCGGGCCAGGAACAGCGCGGTCGATCCGGTCGAGCAGTTGTTGTTGACGTTGACGATCGGGATGCCCGTCATGCCCACGTCATAGACCGCGCGCTGGCCGGCGGTGGAGTCGCCGTACACATAGCCCACGTAGGCCTGCTGCACCCGCTCGTAGCCGATGCCGGCATCGGCCAGCGCGGCTCGCGTGGCCGTGGCGGCCATCTGCGGATAGGGCTCGTTGGCACCGGGCTTGGTGAACGGGATCATGCCGACTCCGCAGACAAGGACGTCACGGCTCATGGGAGGCTCCTGAAAGTTCGAGGGAGAAAGGGGAGTGGAAGAGGCTCGTGCGGCTCACGCCACGGCACGCTCACGGCCCTGCCAGAAGGGTTCACGCAGCTTCGTCTTGAGCACCTTGCCGGCGCCCGACAACGGCAGCGCATCGACGAACGCCACGCTTCGCGGGCACTTGTAGCCGGCGATCAGCGATTTGCAGTGATCGATGAGCGCCTCGGTGGAGACCTCGTTCCCGGGCTTGCGCACGACCACCGCGTGGACCGCCTCGCCCCACTGTTCGCTGGGCACCCCGATCACGGCACAGGCGGCCACCGCGGGGTGCTGCGCCATCGCGTTCTCGACCTCGCCGGAGTAGACATTCTCGCCGCCGGTGATGATCATGTCCTTCAGTCGATCGGCGATGAAGATGAAGCCGTCGTTGTCCATCCAGGCGCCGTCGCCGGTGTGCATCCAGCCGTCGCGCACCGCGGCTGCGGTCAGCTCGGGTTGATTCCAGTAGCCCTGCATGACGTTGGGGCCACGCACCACGACCTCGCCCACCGTGCCACGCGGCACTTCGACGCCCTGCCCATCGACGATGCGAATCTCGATGCAGTAGCCAGCACGCCCGGCGGAGCGCAACTTGCCGAGCTTGCGGCCCGCTTCCGTGTGATACCGGGCCGGATTGACGGTGGCCAGCGGCGACAACTCCGTCATGCCGTAGGCCTGCACGAACCCCACGCCGGGCAGCGCCACCATGGCGCGCTCGAGCACCGCCTCGGCGATGGGGGAAGCGCCGTAGATGATGGTCTTCAACGCGCTCAGGTCACGCGGCTTCTTCATGGCCGGGTGATCGACCAGCATCTGGATCATGGTCGGCACCAGCAGCACGTGCGTGGCGCGGTCGCGTTCGAGCAGATCGAGCACCCCTTCGGGGTTGAACGCCGGGATGATCGAGTGCGTGTTGCCCTCGATCCAGTGCACCAATGAAAACCCCATGTCGGCCAGATGAAACATCGGCGCCGCGTGCAGGTAGGTGCCACCGCCCGAGGCCAGCCCCTCGGCATGCAGCGCCAGCGCCGAGCTGCACATGTTCGAGTGGCTCAGCATCACGCCCTTGGGAAAGCCGGTCGTTCCGCCGGTGTAGAAGATGCCGACCAGGTCGTCGCCGCGTCGCCCGGCATCGGGCACGGCATCCGCTGCGGCCAGCAGGGATTCATAGCCGCGCATGCCGGCGGGCGTCTCGCCTTCCCCGCAATAGATCACGTCGCGAAGGCTGGTCGAGTCGCGACGGAACTGTTCGACCAGCGGGCGAAAGGTGTCGTCGACGAGCAGGATGGTCGACCCCGAATCCTCCAGCGAGTACAGGATCTCGGCCGCCGACCAGCGAATGTTGCAGGGGTTCAGCATGCCGCCACCCCAGGGCACGGCCATCTGGTACTCGAGGAAGCGGTCCGAGTTGAGCGACAGCATGGCGACGCGATCGCCGGGCTTCATGCCCAGCGCCTGCAACGCACCGGCCAGGCGCGCCACACGATCGGCGAACTCTCGAAACGTCCGCGTCCGATCGCCGAAGCGCACCGCGATCCGGTCAGGATGTTGTTGCACCGCGCGATGCAGTGACTGCGTCATGTACATGCTTGTCTCCTTGGGTCTGCAAACGGCAGATCTGTTGTCTGCGCCGGCATGGTAGAAAATTGCCGCGGTTTGCGCGATGGCGCAATGCACCGATCGAATGGCAGAAGACCTCAATCCACGTTTCATGGCCAGTTGATGCTTCATCCTCCCGTCACGGTCCCGATCACCTTCGTGCTCGGCATGCTGTCCGGCGCACGGGTGCGCAACCAGCCTCTCGATGCGTTCCTGGCCGCAGCGGGCATTGCGCCCGAGTTGCTCCAGGCGCCCGGAGCCCGGGTGACGGCGGACCAGTACGTGGCGCTGTTCCGGACCTTGATCGAGCAACTCGACGACGACGCGATCGGCTTCTTGTCCCGCCCCTTCAAGCGCGGCAGCTTTGCACTCGTCGCTCGATCGGCGATCGGCGCAACCACGCTGGAGGTGGCATTCCGGCGGGTCGCGCGCACCTTCCGCCTGCTGCAGGACGACGTCGTGCTCGAGCTGAGCCGGGAGGATGCCTTGGTGGGTGTGGCACTGCACTTCGTCGATCCGGCATTGCCGCGGCAAGTCTTCCTGCACGAACTGCTGCTGCGGGTCTTCTGGCGCCTGCTGGCTTGGCTCGCAGGCGGTCAGTTGCGCATCGAACGATTCGATTTCGAATTCGAGAGCCCCTCCTACGCGAGGAACTACGGCAAGGTGTTCCCCGCGCCGCTGCGGTTCGGGCAGCAGAACTCGACCTTCTGGTTCGACGCCGCGCACCTGCACGACCCGGTCCGGCGCGACGAAGCAGCGTTGCGCAGCTTCCTCGCCGATGCGCATGCCAACATCATCGTGCCCAGACGTACCGACAGCGTCATCGAACGCGTACGCCGCCACTTGCAGCGCGCACAGCCCGCCTGGCCGGATCTGAGTGCGACAGCCGACGAACTGCACATGTCTACCTCGACACTGCAGCGGCGCCTTGCGCAGGAAGGAACGTCGTTCCAGTCGCTGAAGGACGCATTGCGTCGCGATGTGGCAATTGTTCTTCTCAACACCAGTGCAGTACCCCTGACGACGCTGGCCTGCCAGCTGGGCTTTGCAGACAGCGCCGCGTTCCAGCGTGCGTTCAAGAGCTGGACGGGCAGCGCACCCGGGGTGTATCGACGCGGCGGAGGGTAGCTCGGCACGGCATTTCAGAAGAATCTGTTCGGACGTCTTGGAATTGGACGGCGTAACAGCCGACGCTCACTCGGGCCCGTTAGGCCGGGACTGGTCGTTCGGAGTCGACGCCGACAGCAGCCATTCAATGCGGCGCTGGTTGAAGTGTCGTCCTTCGTCCGCGCGATCCAACCGGGTTGGTATCCGAATTCAATAGAAGCCTACACGGCGCCGATACCGCTCCGCGCGCTCGTTGTCGTACTGATCTGCGTCGAACTCCTCGCCCTGGATGGCGCGGTGCACCTGACCGCCGGTGGGCATCGTGCCGGGGTCGATGAAGCGCTGCGGATCCCACAGCTGCGAGCGCAGCAGCGCCTTCGAGCACTGCGTGTAAGCCTCGTCGATGTCGACCAGGATTCCGAGCAACGGCAGTTTGCCTTCGACAGCGCAAGGGGCGAGCATTTCTTCGTCGGTGGTAATCGTTGCGCGGCCGTTGACCCGAAAGGTGTCGGTGACGCCG
Source organism: uncultured Rhizobacter sp. (assembly GCA_964247075.1). GTDB lineage: Bacteria > Pseudomonadota > Gammaproteobacteria > Burkholderiales > Burkholderiaceae_C > LMDS01. The sequence continues at coordinate 9,692 of CAXTSS010000050.1, forward strand.
GGCACGATGAAGAGCAGGCCGATGTGCGGGTTCGCAAGAATGTTGCGCAGAGAATCCGCCAGCCTGTTGCCGGGGCGTTCTGGAAGGAGCAGGGTGCGCTCGTCAAGTATTCGCAGGAAGCCAGCCGGATCGCCACGCGGGCTCAGGTCGCAGTTCCCCGCAGGATCGCTGGTGGCGACACAGACGAAGGGCGAGCGCTCGATGAATAGGCGAGTCATCGCGTTCAGGCGATTGCTGATCTTGGCGCAGGTCAGCTCGGCGGGTTCACCGATCAGAGCGCGCAACTGCGCTTCGGTCTTGATGATGTGGGATGGGCGGAGGTGCGTTGAACTGGCGGCCATCTGTTCCCTCGGCGACGTCGTCGGATGTGCACCATTGTGCGGCTTGGCAGCTCAAGGACAGTTCGCCGGACCGTCGGGACAGCGCATCACTTGTTCGCGCACATGATGCGTACACCACCTCCCGTACGAAGCCCGTCCTTGCGCCGCGCG
>CAXTSS010000051.1:0-9753 GCA_964247075.1 uncultured Rhizobacter sp.
AGGCCGAGCACCGCGGTGCCGTTGGTGACGACGCCGACGAGGTTGCCGCGCGAGGTGTAGTCGAACGCGAGCGACGGGTCGGCCTCGATCGCGAGACACGCGTAGGCCACGCCGGGCGAGTAGGCGAGCGAGAGGTCGCGCTGGTTGGAGAGCGGTTTGGTCGGCGCCACCGTGATCTTGCCGCGCACGGGGCTGCGGTGGTATTCGAGCGCGGCGTCGCGCAGCGCGGCTTCGGCGGCGGAGAGATCGGTGCTGGCTTTTTTCATGGCGCGTGTTCGCAGTAGCGGGAGCAAACATCCTGCGCCAACGCACGCCGAGCCGCAAGCTCGGGCAAGCCCCGAGCTACGTGCCGAGGTAGGCCGCCAGCACCTTCGGGTCGTGCAGCAGCGTTGCGCCGCTGCCGTCGAGCACGATCCTGCCGTTCTCGATCACGTAGCCGTGCCGGGCGATCTTCAGCGCCTGGCGCACGTTCTGCTCGACGAGGAAGATCGTCAAGCCGTCGGCGTTGATGTCACGGAGCTTGCGGAAGATGTCCTGCACGATGATGGGTGCCAGGCCCATCGAGGGCTCGTCGAGCAGCAGCAGGCGCGGCCTGGCGAGCAGCGCGCGGCCGATCGCCAGCATCTGCTGCTCGCCACCGGAAAGGTTGCCGGCGAGGCCGCCGATGCGTTCCTCGAGGCGCGGGAAGAGGGCCAGCACGCGTTCGAGATCACCGGCGATGGCGGCGCGGTCTTTCCGACGATAAGCGCCGAGCTCGAGGTTCTCGCGCACCGTCAGCGTCGTCAGGATGGCGCGGCCCTCGGCCACCTGCACGAGGCCGCGTTCGACGATCTTGTGCGTCGGCAGCTTCGTCAGTTCCTCGCCCTCGAACCGGATCGAGCCGGCCTTCGGTTTCAGCAGGCCGGAGAGCGCCAGCAGCGTCGTCGATTTGCCCGCGCCGTTCGCGCCCACCAGCGTGCGGATCTCGCCGGCGTGGACCTCGAAGCTGATCCCTTGCACCGCTTCGATGTGGCCGTAGGCGACCTCGAGGTTGCGGACTTCGAGGAGCGCGCTCACGTCGCCATCTCGGTGTCGTCCTCGCGCCCGAGGTACGCCTCGATCACGTCCGGATTGTTCTTGATCTCGTCGGGCGAGCCTTCGGCGATGATCTTGCCGAAGTTCAGCACCGCGATGCGCTCGCACAGGCTCATCACGAAGCGCATGTCGTGCTCGATCATGAAGATCGTGAAGCCGCGCCTCGCGATGTCCGTGATCACGCCCATCAGCGCGGTCTTCTCGCCGCTGTTCATGCCGGCCACAGGCTCGTCGAGCAGCAGCAGCCTGGGCTCGGTGGCGAGCGCGCGCGCGAGTTCGAGCTTGCGCTGGTCGCCATACGAGAGGTTGTCGGCGGTGTCGCTCGCCTTTGCCGCGAGGCCGACCCAGCCCAGCAACTCGCGCGCCCTTTCTCGTGCGCGCTGCTCCTGCGCGCGGAAGCCCGGCAGCGAGAACAACCAGCCCGGCACACCGTAGTTCAAGTGGCTGTGCATGCCGACGACGACGTTGTCGAGCAGCGTCATGTCCTTGAAGATGCGGATGTTCTGGAAGGTTCGCGCAATGCCGCGGCGTGTGATCTGGTGCGGCGCGGCGCCGAGCAGGCTCTGGCCCTGCAACTCGATCGCGCCACCGCTCGGCGCGAGCAGGCCGGTGATCAGGTTGAACACCGTCGTCTTGCCGGCGCCGTTCGGTCCGATCAGGCCGAACACGGTGCCGGCAGGCACCTCGAAGCTCACGTCCTGCAGGACGGAGAGACCGCCGAAGCGCTTGGAGACGTTGCTGAGCTTGAGCATCACGCGGCCTTGCGGGAAGAAGCCGGGAACCACTGGCGGATGCGCTTCGGATCCCACAGGCCCTTGGGCAGGAACAGCACGATGATCACCAGGATCGCGCCGTTCATCATCGTGCGGAAGTCGCGGAAGCTGCGCAGCAGCTCGGGCAGCAGCGTGACGATCAGCGCGCCCAGCACCGGGCCGGTCAGGCCGCCGGTGCCGCCGAGGATGGTCATCGTCAGGATGTCGACGCCGCGGTCGAAGCCGAACTCGCTCGGACCGATGAAGAAGGTGAGGTGCGCGTTCAGCGCGCCGGCGAGACCGGCGATCGCCGCGCCCGATGCGAACGCGAGCATCTTGTGCGAATTGACCGCGATGCCCATCAGCGACGCGGCGACCGCGTCTTCATTGATGGCCTCGAACGCCCGGCCGATGCGCGAACGCCGCAGCCGCCACAAGATCAGCAGCACCACGACCAATGCGAGCAGCACGTGCCACCACTGCGTGAGTTGCGGGATGCCGTTCAGGCCGAGCGCGCCACCGGTCAGCGATTCGGCGTTCAGGATCAGCACGCGCACCACCTCGCCGAAGCCGAGCGTCGCCATCGCGAGGTAGACGCCGGACAGCCGCAGGGTCGGCCCGCCGATCGCCAGCGCGACCAGCGTCGGCGCGGCGATGCCACCGGCGAGGGCGAGCGAAAAGGGCGCGCCGTAGTTCATCGTCAGGATGGACGCGGTGTACGCGCCGATGCCCATGAACGCCGCGTTCGCCATCGCCAGCAGGCCGCACGACAAAGTCAGCCAGATCGACAGCGCCAGCAGCGCGTTGACGCCGATCGTGAGGATCAGGTTGTTGTAGACCTGCCAGAAGTTCTCGAACCACTCCATGGCAGGCTCAAGCCTTCCGTTCGAGGACTTTGCCGAACATGCCTTGCGGGCGCAGCAGCAGCACGATGAACAGCAGCCCGAACGCGACCGCGTCGCGCATCGTCGAGCCGACGTAAGCCACCGACATCACCTCGGCGAAGCCGAGGAACAGCCCGCCGATCAGCGCACCGCGGATGTCGCCCATGCCGCCGAGGATGATCACCGCGATGCCCTTGTGCAGCATCGGCTGGCCCATCAGCGGGAACACCGCGTTCGAGTACAGCGCGATCAGCACGCCGCTGACGCCCCCCAGCGCCGCGGCCGTGGCCGAGGTCAGGTAGAACAGGCCTTCGACGTTGATGCCCAGCAGCGCCGCGGCTTTCGGGGACTCGGCGATCGCGCGCAGCGCGCGGCCGAGCTGCGTCTTGCGCATCACGATCAGCAGCGCGGCCATCAGCGCGAACGAGAGCACGATGATCGCGACCTCGAGCACGCTGATCTGCACGCCGAGGAAGTGCAGCGGTGCATCGGGCACCAACTCGGCCGGAAAGCGCAGGTTCTCCGCGCCGAACACGCCTTGCGTCGCGTTGTTGAAGAAGATCGCGATGCCGATCGTCGCGATCATCGGGATCAGGTGCGGCGCGTTGCGTCGGCGCAGCGGCCGCAGCACGAGGTAGTCGATCGCCAGCCCGAGCGCTGCGCTGATCGCAAACGCCGCGATCAGCGACGCCCACAGCGGCCAGCCGAGCCGGGTGACGACCTGCAGCGCCGCATACGCGCCGACCATGAACACCGCGCCGTGCGACAGGTTGATCACGCCCAGCACGCCGAAGATCAGCGTGAAGCCGAGTGCGAACAGCGCGTAGACGCACCCCAGCGAGAGTGCGTTGACGAGTTGCTGGCCGAGCATGGCGCAGCGTCTATTTTTCTATGGAGTACTTGCCGCCTTTGGTGACCGCGACAATCGCCGCCTGCTGGGCGTCATAGCCGGCCGGCTTGCCGTCCTTCGTCATCGCCTGGCGGAACTGGAACGCTCCCGTGGCGCCGGTGTGCGTGACGCTCGGCAGCGCATCGCGCAGTGCCTTGCGATCGGCTTCGAGGTTGCCGCTGAGCTTGATCTTCGCAAGCGCCTTCGCGACGATGTTCATGGCGTCGAACGCCTGCGCGCTGAACTGATCCGGCGCGGCCTTGTACTTCTGCGTGTAGGCGACGACGAAGTGCTGGTTCTCCTTGGTCTGGCTGCCCAGCGCCCACGGGCTGCCGACCCAGAGGTTGTCGGACTTGTCCTTGGCCAGGTCGAAGATCTTCACCGAGTTCATGCCGTTGCCACCGATGAACGGCAGGTTGATGCCGAGCTGGCGCGCCTGCACCATGATCGGTGCGCCCTCGGCGATCAGCGCCGAGAGCACGATCGCGTCCGGGTTGCTGGCCTTGATCTTCGTCAGCTGCGCCTTGAAGTCGACGTCGCCCTTGGCAAAGGTCTCGGTCGTCGTGACCGGGATGTTCAGCGTCTCGAGCGCCTTCTTGAAGGCGTCGTAGCCGCTCTTGGTGAACACGTCGTCGTTGCCGTAGAGCACCGCGACCTTCTTCACGCCGGCGACCTTGGTCGACACGCGCAGCGTTTCGGGCAGCACATCGGCCTCGGTCACGGAATTGCGGAACACGAAGTCGCCGATCGAGGTGATGCCGTCGGCGGTGTTCGAGGTGCCGAACGCGACGACCTTCGCGGCCTGCGCTACGGGATCGGCGGCCTGCGCGGAGTTCGACAGCGTCGGGCCGAACACCATCAGCACCTTGTCCTGGAAGATCAGCTTCTTGAAGACGTCGATGGCCTGCTCTTTCTTGCCGGCCTCGTCCTCGATCTGCAGCGCGATCTTCTGGCCCTTGACGCCGCCGGCGGCGTTGATTTCTTCGACGGCGAGCTCGAAGCCGTTCTTGATCGATTGGCCATACTGGCCGGCCGGGCCGGAGAGCGCTTCAGCCGCACCGAGCTTGATGTCGGCGGCCGAAGCCGAAGCGATGGCGCCGGCAGCGGCGAGGGTGGCCACGAGGGCGCGAGGGCGAAACAGGGCGGCGGGGGTCATGCGGTTGTCTCCGTGGTTTGAGCGTCGATAGCGCAGCCGCGGATGTTATCTGAGCGGGCGGTCGGATGAACCGCTCGGGTATGCCCTCGGGCTCAGACGGAGTGGGCCGGCCCGCTGTGCGGCGCAGGGAGCGCGCGCGAGGTCGGAGGGATCTGCCCGCTGGCGGCCGGCAACTCCGATTCGAGCACCAGATCGGCTTGGTGCTTCGTCGTCAACCCGAGCATGCGGCTGATCGCCCAGGCGCTGGCCACGAACAGGCCCAGCCCGGCGACGGCGAACGTGGCCAGCATGGCGGCATGCATCCACTCGGTGCTCTCGAAGGCGAAGCCCAGCGCCGAAATCAGGGTCAAGCTCCAAGCGACGCGGCGCCCGCGCAGCCCGATCAGCCCGCCTTGCGCCAGCACGTAGCCGGTGCAGGCCAGAAAGGCCAGCAACAGCTGCAACTGCGTCATCGAACGCAGGCTGCTCAGGACATCGGCAAAGACTGACATGACCGTCTCCGTTCGCATGGCGGGGCACTTCGTCGCCAGTGCTTCACGAAGTCATTAAACTGCGAATTCGTGACAGCGTGTGTGCGCGCGGCGTGCAGCAGTTCAGGCTTCTCGCCCTTTTTTTAGGAGGTGTTGCGCGCGCCGCGAAGCGCCCCAGCGCGGTGCGTAAGGGCAGGTAAATCGGACCTGTCGGCGTCTGCGTGGCCTGCCGTCGGCGCGTTACATATGTTGATTCCACGAAGGAGAACACCATGAACAGACTGATTGCAGGGGCGCTCGCCGCGCTCGCCATCGGCTCCGCGCAGGCCCAGCCGCAGGTCGGCGTCTCGGTCAGCGTTCGCCAGCCCGGCGTTTGGGGCCGCATCGACATTGGTGGCTTGCCGCCGCCGGTGCTGGTCCTGCCGCAACCGGTGCTGATCTCGCCGCCGCGCGTGGTGGTGCAGCGCGAGCCGATCTATCTCTATGTTCCGCCCACGCACCAGCAGAACTGGCGTCGTTACTGCGGCCGTTACGGTGCGTGCGGCCAGCCGGTGTACTTCGTGCAGGACCGCTGGGTGCGCGAGCGCTACGCAGAACATCACCCGGGCTGGGATCGAGGCCGCCATCGCGGCTGGGAGAAGCACGGGGGCCACGGTCACGGTCGCGATGACGGGCCGGATCGCCGCCGCCGAGATTGAGATGGACCGATCAGGCACCGTCGCTGGCTGCGCCCGCGACGCTTGATCATGACGCCGGCTCCGACATCCTCCTCCAGAGAGTGGACGAGAGCTTCAACGGCCTGCTTCGACGGTACCTGCCCAAGTGCAGCGAAAGGTTGGGCGGCACGCGCGGTCTCCTTCAACCGCCGCGCGTCATTCGATCACTTGGTCCGCACGAAAGAGAATCGACGACGGCACCGTGAGGCCAAGCGACCGCGCCGTTAGCAGATTGATCACCAGCTCGAATTGAACGGGCTGCTCGATCGGTAGTTCTGCCGGTTTGGCGCCCTTGAGAATCTTGTCTACATAGGCCGCCGCGCGCCGGTGCATGGCGATGGTGTTTGGCCCGTATGTCATGAGTGCTCCCGCATCGGCAAGCTCCCGCGTCCAAGCGACGACCGGCAAGCCCTGCTGGGCGGCGAGGCTTGCGATTTGTTGCCTCCGATCGAAGAACATGATGTCGGACAAGACGACGATTGCGCCCGGCCGCTCAGGCTTCACGCGCGACAAGGCGGCAGGAAATCCATCGGGGTCCTTCACGCTCACCGCATGGATGCCCAGCCGCAGGCTGCGAGCGGCCGCCTCAGTTTCGCCGAGTTCGGAGCTTGCCACGGGATTGCCGGGGTTCCACAGAATCGCCACCCGGGTTACCGCAGGCAGCATCTCCCGGAGCAGTTCCACTCGCTTGCCGGCGACATCGGGATTCATCTGCGTGAGGCCGGTGACATTGCCGCCCGGTCGCGACAGGCTCGTAACGAGCCCGGTGGCGACGGGGTCCCCGGCCGTGGCCATGACGATGGGGATGGTGGCACTCGCCCTGTGCGCGGCCATGGTGGGCACGGTGCCCTGGGTGACTATCACGTCGACCTTGCGCGCCACCAGTTCGGTGGCCAAGCCAGGCAGACGCTCCTCCCTTCCATCGGCCCACCGGTATTCGATGGTGACGTTGGCGCCCTCGACATATCCGAGCTCACGCAGCCCCAGCCGGAAAGCCTCGACTCGTGACGCAGCTGCGGACGCAGAAGCCGCTGACAGGAAGCCGATCCGGTGCACAGAGCTTGGCTGCGCCTCAGCCATCCGGGCAAAGGTCACTACGAAGAGTGTCAGGACAGTCGCGATGGCCCGGTTCATCTTACTGTTCATCTTACTTGCCTTCGTCATTGGCGATAACAGAAGGGATGCGAGATGTGGACATGAACGTCGCCACGGGTACGCCTCCAGCTTCCGCAGCAAACGACAAAAGTTGATCTTCTGGCGCACGCACTACAGTGAAGCCTTGTCGTTCCGTTTCGGCAACCAGTAGGTTGGCTGGTTGGCCGCTTGGTATAGAGAGTGAGGCAGTGATGCGAAGTACATCACGTCTGGAGTTCGAGCTTGATGGCTCGAGTGCGGCCGGCACGTGTTGTAGAAGTTGATGTAGCGGCCGATGCGCTCGCGGGCGACGCTCACAGTCTCGTAGGCGCGCATGGAGACCTCTTCGTACTTGATCGAGCGCCACACCCGTTCGATGAACACGTTGTCGCGCCAGCAGCCCTTGCCGTCCATCGAGATGCGGATGCCGTTTTCGAGCAGCAAGCCGGTGAACGCGCTGCTGGTGAACTGGCTGCCCTGATCGGTGTTGAAGATCTCCGGCTTGCCGTATTTGGCGATCGCCTCTTCGACGGCCTCGGTGCAGAACGCCGTGTCCATCGAGATCGACAGGCGCCAGGCCAGCACGCGCCGGCTGTGCCAGTCGATCACGGCGGCCAGATACACGAAGCCGCGCGCCATCGGGATGTAGCTGATGTCCATCGCCCAGACGTGGTTCGCGCGCGTGATCGTCAGCGTGCGCAGCAGGTAGGGCCAGATCGTGTGGCCGGGCGCCCTCTTGCTCGTGTTCGGCTTGCGGTACAGCGCCGTGATGCCCATGCGCCGCATCAGCGTGGTCATGTGCTTGCGTCCGACCGTGAAGCCTTTGGCTCGCAGCAGGTCACGCAACATGCGTGCGCCGGCGAACGGCAGTTCGAGGTGCAACTCGTCGATGCGGCGCATCAGCCCGAGGTCGGTATCGCTGATCGGCTCGCTCTCGTAGTACACCGAGCCGCGGCTGATGTTGACGATCTGGGCCTGGCGTGTGATCGGCAGGGGGTGGGTGCGGTCGATCATCGCTTTGCGCTCAGCATGCCGGCCTTGATGAGCGCGCCTTCTAAAAAATCGTTCTCCAGTGCCAGTTGGCCTATCTTGGCGTGCAGCACCTTGAGGTCGACCGTCGGCTCATCCGGTCGTGGCTCGCCGCCGAACACGTCGGCGGCCTTGGCCAGCAGCTGGTTCTTCCAATCGGTGATCTGGTTGGGGTGCACGTCATGCTGTTGCGCCAGCTCGGCCAGCGTCTTGTCGCCACTTACGGCGGCCAGCGCCACCTTGGCCTTGAATGCCGCTGAGTGTGTGCGGCGGGGTCTTCTGCTCATACTTGCTCCAGTTCCAACGGGCGATGTCCTCGCCCTCGGGAGCAGTGTCCACGCTTATCGGACCGTTCAGTTTTGCGGGGCCAGCTCTCCGAATAGCAGTGAAAGGAATAGCCGGAGGACTGTGGGCATAAGTTGGAAGCTGGCAGGTGCAAGTCTGACGCCTAACGTTTGACTTAAGCGGCTGGCCGTAGGCCAGTCCGCTTGAAGGAAGGGTTAGGCGTCACTGCGGACAGAGTGAAACCGCAGCACTACCGAGTTTCGCGTGTGAAGACAATGCGTGAGGCGTCTTCCGTACCCAAGAGGCGAATCCGAACTTTTTCCCTAGGAGTGAGGTCGGTATCAAGTGAGTAAGGGGGCCCCATTCTGACGCCCTGTGAGTCGTACTTGGCATAGGTGATCGAGCGCGACGTGATAGTGCCGCCGCTCGTATTCTCGACCACGCAATCGATACCGTTACGGTTTATGCGGCCGTTCGCGGTGTTCACGATGTACTGGCATCCGTGAAAGGCAATGACGGGTGCCACGGCTGAGACATCCATGGGGATCGGGCTGGCAACTCTTGCGGCTGAGCCACTTGGTACCCGGCTATCGGACTGGCCGCTTGGTGCCGGGGCGGCCTGCGACGGGGTAGGGATACGCGTAGGTGCCTGGGCGATAGGGGCTGATGAAGATGCCCCCGCTTCATCAGATTCCTGACACAAGAGAGCGGCGTACTTGCCTTCATCCATTCCGGCGGTGAAGGGCACCGCTGCGAGAAAGGACTTTCGATCGCCATACTCTTCTAGACGACACATGCTGGCCCTCGCGAATTGGCGCAATGGCTCAATTCTGTCGACGACTCGTAGGTAGACGCCTGCGCCCGGATTGACACAACAGCCGATGTACTTGACTTGATACTCCTCCATCACGGCAACAAGAGTGTTGCCCATGAACATCGTTGGTCTGCCTGCGACGTAGTAGTCGGCGTAGTCCACCCGCTGCGGCTTGAACGCCAACACGCCACTTGCCTTGTATTCTTTAATTGCCTTGCCCGCACGCTCTTGGCGCGACTCCTTTTTGCTCGGGCGGAAGGCTTCAAGGAGCAGTTTTTCGATCTCTTGGTCGGTTGCGCCAACCGCACCTTGAGAGACTGGCATGGCAATGATGAGAATTAGAAGAAGCTTCAGGTAGTGCATAGGTCGCTTTGTTGTGGATCGGGCGCAGTGCGAAACTTAGAAAACATTGTCACCGATGAGGTGAACTGGTGACGCCTAACGTTTGACTTAAGCGGCCTGCCGTAGGCAGGTCCGCTTGAAGCTGGGGTTAGGCGTCGCGGATTCACAAAGTAAGTGCAACACCCCGAGAAGGAAGGTGGGGAGAGGC
>CAXTSS010000052.1:0-9527 GCA_964247075.1 uncultured Rhizobacter sp.
CACCCGCGCCGCCGGGTGGAGCATGAACACGTCGACCTTTGCGCGCCCCGCCAGTGCATCGATCGCCGCCGATCCCGTATCGCCCGACGTCGCGCCGACCACAGTCAGATGCGTGTCACGCTGGCTCAGGAAACGCTCGAACAGCAGTCCGAGCAACTGCAACGCCACATCCTTGAACGCCAGCGTCGGCCCGTGGAACAACTCCAGCAACCATTGCCGCGCATCAAGCTGGACCAGCGGCGTCACGGCATCATGGGCAAAGCGGCCATATGCCTGTGTGCACAGCGTCCGCAGATCCTCCTCGGACAGCGCATCACCGACGAACGGCATCATCACCGTGACTGCGGTCTCGACATAGGATTTGCCCGCCAGTCCCGCGATCACGTCACGGCTCAGCGTCGGCCACACGCGCGGCACATACAGCCCGCCGTCGCGCGCCAGCCCCGCCAGCGTCACATCCTCAAACCCGAGCGTCGGCGCGCTCCCCCTCGTGCTCACATAATCCATCGTGGGGAGCGCCTAATAGGTCGCCGCATTTGACGCAACCAACCCCGTCATTACGACCCGCACCAGACGAACGGAACAGAGAAAAATACCGCTGTCCTACACGAATATCACCCGCTAGAGCAGACTCGGTTTTAAGTTAATCCTGTGCTCCTGCGAAAGCAGGAGCCTTGGAGATTGAGAGCAATGCTCAAACGTCCAACGCTCCTGCTTTCGCAGGAGCACAAGATTGCTTCGGCCTAAACAGGTCAGGTTCTATCGTCTCATCTGGCTCTTTCAAACCGTCCATCCTGATTGCAAGCCCCGGCGTGGTCGAACGCATCCCGAAGTTCACACATTACAGGGGGACGTAGTGTGAACTTCCGCTCTTTTTTCACTGCCGTGGCAGTGCGCATAAGACGCGCGCTCTTGCCCGCCACCTTGCGCATCGGCCCGCGCGAGTCTAGGTCGCACGCTTCCAGGCGTTTTTGATTGCCGACCCGAGTCACGCCCGCCGCGCGGCGGCACATGATCGGAACCGGACATGCGGAGCGGTGGCCGAGTGGTCGAAGGCGCTCGCCTGGAAAGTGAGTATGGGTCAAAAGCCCATCGAGGGTTCGAATCCCTCCCGCTCCGCCAGGTCCCGCCCTTATGGCGCAAAAGAACCCGGCCGTTGACGTTCCTGAAAGGTGTCTACGGCACTAACCATCGTTTTAGGATGGGCATCTCGAATCTCAAAGTCGGATTGACGCGAAAGTTCGCGTCATGGAGCGGCGAACGGCTCGCCCTGGAGAAGGAGATCGCAAAGATCGCCGAGGCCTATGAGACCATCGAGGATAAGCGTGTCCGGGTCGAGCGCCTCAACACACTCATCAAGTGCTCTCGAGAGATCATGGCCGAGCTGGACCCGAAGTGGGACCACGAGTCAGTGCGGCCATCAGTTCCGAACCAGCGCAAGCTGCCCTATGACCCCGGCATGGTCGCCCGTTGGGCCATGCAGCTCATCCGCGAGGCCACTAAGCCCTTCTCGTCCAGGGAGCTGGCCGAGAAGATCGTCGAGATGAATAACGGCGACCTGGACGATGAGGACCTGGTCAATCGCGTGCGCGAGGCGATCGACAACAACCTGCGCAAGAAGCTGGGGGTTTACGTGCGCTACACCCAGGTCAGGCCGACGCTATGGGAGCGGATCGACGGGGACGGTGACGACGTTCCACAGGTCATGCCGCCATCGGGCTGAACAGGTCGTTCGCAGGCCTGTGTCGCTGCCAGTAGCCGGCTAGGCGCGAGACCTTCGAGCGCAGCGCACTGCTGATCAGCAAGTCGACCTGTTGGCCGTTGTCGACCCGGCAATTCTCCTCGCGCCACGCCATCTCCCAGCCATATCGGTCGGCATAGGCCTTCGTGAAGTAGCGGTATACGCCGCGCTCCCCGCAACGTAGCCGCGAGAAGAAGCTCTCGACCCCGTTGGTGCAAGCGATACCGTCCAAATAATTCTTCGAGTGGTCGATGCGTTTCGTGTCGAAATACATCTCGAGTGGCCCCCATTGCGTGCCTTCGTCCGCGTGCATGATCGTGCCACGCTTCACAAGACGACGCGCGATCGGAATCGCGTCACCTTCTTTAGGCACATGGAAAGCGCGCACCTTGGGTTTCCGGCTGGGGTCGTCGTGCTTACGCTCGCGGATGGCGACAAGCGTGGTCGGCACCTTTGGGTTCTTCAATTTCCACTTCTCGAACTCCTCTTCGCCGTCGACACGTCGGTTGGGAAGCCGGTGCCTGCGGTTTCCAATGAATGCGCCGTCGATTTCAGCTACGCCTTCGAGCTGCTGGTCATAGTCAATGGACATCGCTTCGCGCAGCTTGTGGGCTAGGACAAAGGCGGTTTTGTAGGCAAAGCCCATCTCGCGGATCATTCGGCCGGCCGCGGTGCCGAGCTGACCGTTGATGGTGATGGCGATCGCGGCAAGCAGGTCGCGATAGGCCATCTTGCGGCTCGAAAAGATGGTCCTGCTGGTCACCGTGAACTGGATGCGGCACTCCTTATGCTGGCATTTCCACTTCCGGTCTTCGATGAGCGTCCAGTGGTCGAGGCCGCCGCATGCCGGGCAGACGGGCGCGCCATCGGAGTCGGGCCAACGAAGTGCCTTGAACTTGGCATACGCATCCTCATCGGACATGCCGAACACCTGGCGCAGGGTCAGCGTGCGCGCCTTAGGTGAGAGGAGGAAGTGCTGTGCCACGATATATGATGCTCTACGCATCACATATGATGAACTTGCCTTCAGATCAAGCCTAAATACATCGAATATGATGCGGTGAACACCGCGTCTGATGATGTTGTGCTTCTCATCCAGCCGCTTCTCGCTCTATAACAGCGATATGACCGACACCGAATCAGCCCGCGCAGGACCAGCCGACGACAAGGCCTGGGAGGAGATGGTCAAGAACATGCTGCGCGCGCAGATGATGCTCGAGGGCGTGTCCTACGCCGCCTTGGCCGAGCGACTGGCGGCATTCGGGATCAACGACAACGAGCTAAATCTGCGCAACAAGGTCGGCAGGGGGCGCTTTACCGCGGTGTTCTTCATGCAGTGCATGAAGGCGCTAGGTGCCGACCGGATAAAAATGCCGGCATCGGTTGAGGATGCCGCGCGCAAGGGCGGCGCGCAGGCGCTGGCTCGCAATTCGGACGGGCCATCCATCTAGCCTTCGATATCGGCACCTCGGTTGTCGATCCAGCGTGGCCATCCTAGAACCTAGTGGAACATAATGGGAATGCTGAGCTGAAGACGATGACGCATGCGCAACCGATGCTGGACCTTACGAATGCTAGCGCCGCTGATGCCGTCGAGCGGATGTATCGCGACCCGCTGCCGTCGTCACGCTCGGGCGCCCTCTACAATGCCTTCTCTTATCCGACCAAGATCTCTCCGGAGATCATCGCGCTGTTCATAGCCACCCACACCGAACCCGGCGGCCACGTTCTCGATACCTTCTCCGGGTCGGGCACGACCGGCGTCGCGGCGCTTCTCTGCGACAAGCCGACGCAGCAGATGCTGGACCTCGCGGTCCGACTGGGCGTCAGCCCTCAGTGGGGACCACGCCATGCCGACCTGGTCGACGTTGGGACGCTCGGATGCTTCATCGCCAAGGTAATGACGTCCCCGCCCGAACCAGCGGAGTTCAGGCAGGCCGCTGCAAGGCTTGTGGCCCGCGCACGTGTTCGGCTTGGCGACCTTTACCGAGTTGACGACGACACTGGTGGCGCAGGCGAGATCCGCCATGTGATCTGGAGCGAGGTCGTCGTCTGTCCTGATTGCGCCAGTGAACATTCCTTATGGGACATCGCCGTGTCCCGCGACCCAGCCGCTTTTCTCAGCGACTTCACCTGTCCATCATGTGGGAAGAATGAGCGCGTCGACGCGTGTGCGCGTGCCACGACGGTGACTGAGGATGTGTTCGGCCGGACGATCGAGGCGAGACTGCGAGTTCCCGTAGAGGTGCACGGTGTAACAGGCAGCCGTAAATGGCGCCGCAATGCGTCCGAGAACGATCATCATTCCGAAGGATGGAAGAACGTCACGCTGCCCAATGGCGCGCCGGATGTCGAAATCACCTGGGGCGAACTGCATCGTTCGGGGTATCATTTCGGAATGGATCGTCTCCATCATTTCTATACGCCGCGCAACTTCGTCGCCATGGCTGTTTGCCTGGAACTAGCGGATCAAGAACCCGAGCCGATGGCGTCGGCCTTGCGGTTCTTGGTGCTGAGCTACAACGCGACCCACTCGACGGTCATGACGCGCATCGTGGCGAAAAAGAACCAGCCGGACTTCGTGCTTACGGGCGCGCAATCTGGGGTACTCTACGTGAGCGGTCTGCCGGTCGAAAAGAACATCGTCAGGGGAATCGAGCGCAAGGCGAAGGTGATCGCCGACGCCTTCGAAGTGGTGCACGGGTCACGTTCGAGCGTCACCGTCCACAACGCATCCAGCGAGCGCCTGCCGCTCGGCGATCGCTCCGTGGACTATATCTTCACCGACCCGCCGTTCGGAGACTATATACCCTATGCCGAATTGAACCAGATCAACGAGCTGTGGCTCGACGATCTGACAGAGCGCAGCGCAGAGACTGTCGTCAGCAAGTCCGGCGGCAAGGACGCCGACCACTACGAAGCATCCATGGCACGTGTGTTCGCCGACGCGGCGAGGGTGCTCAAGGACGACGGGCGCGTGACGGTCGTGTTCCACTCGGCCAAGGCGAGGATTTGGCAGGCTTTAACTCGTGCCTACGGCAGCGCTGGTTTCGGGGTGGCCAGGACGAGTGTGCTCGACAAGATCCAGGCCAGCTTCAAGCAGGTGGTGTCGACGGTGTCGGTCAAGGGAGATCCGCTGATCTTGCTCGAGAAGGGTGCTGGCGCGACATCCACCACCCTGGCCGCGAACCTGATCGGCGGTATCGAGCGGGACTTCAGGAAGAGCGGGACGTCGGATGTCCGTCCTTTCTTCTCGCGCTACGTCGCCGAGAGTCTCGAGGCGGGGCTTCCCATCTCGCTCGATGCGTCAACATTCGCGTCTCGCCTAGCCTGCAGGGACGAGGCCGCGTGAATATCCAGACGCCGATCAAGAGCGATGAGCGCCGCAAGCGCCTCGGCCAGTACTTCTCGGGGTTGAAGGTTGGCCGCCTGCTCGCCGCCGTCGCCCGCGCCGAGACCGCGACGAGTATCATCGACCCAATGGTTGGTTGCGGCGACCTCATCGAGGCGTGCCTCGAACTCGGCGCGCGGCCGACGCTCGCGGTCGGGATGGAGATTGACGCCGCGGCCGCCGTCGCGGCGTCGCAGCGCCTGCCCGGTTCCTCGATTATCCGCGGAAGCGCCTTCGATCCCGTGACCATCTCCAGGCTGCCTTCGGCGCGGTTCGATCTCGTCATCGGCAATCCTCCATTCGTCCGCTACCAGCAAGGAGCCAGCCAGGCCGATGATATCCCCGATGCCGCGACCGTTCGTCGACACCTTCGCCAGAGCCTGAGCCTCCTGCGTTTGTCAGCGTCGGATCGTGACATCTTGGATAAGGCCGCTGCCACCTACTCCGGACACGCCGATCTTGCCGTTCCCGCGTGCATCCTGTCGATGGCCCTCGTCGCGCCCGGCGGGCGGCTCGCGTTGGTCCTCCCGCAGGCTTGGTTGGCTCGAAATTATTCTGATCAGGTTCGCGCATGCCTGACCGAGCTGTTCGACATCGAGGCAATCATCGAGGATGACAGTGCGTCATGGTTTCCGAACGCGCTGGTCAAGACTTCCTTGCTCGTCGCAAGGCGGCGTCCGAGATCGTTAACAGCACCAAAGTCCGCGCATCTCCACGTTCACCTTGGTCGCAGGGCGTCGAACGACACCAGCCTGGTTGGCAACCTGATGAGGGGTTCATCCCATCCGGAAAAGGACTTCGCGACTTCCCTTCACACGGGCCCTACCTTCTTCCGTGGTCCGGACCTGATCCAGGTGGAGACGGCCAGAGCGCCTAGTAGTCGCGTGGCCGGGTCGGCAGAGTTCAGCGATCCTGTCTTGCGCCGGATCGCATCTCAATTGCGTATGAGCCATTTTCTCACCTCCACGCTTGCAGAGGTCGGCGTGACTGTCGGGCAGGGACTTCGCACCGGCGCCAATGACTTTTTCTACGTTCAACCCTCGCATGACGGCACCAGCTTCAGGTCGCCGCTGAACCCGAAGACCGTCGAGTGCGCTCCCGGTGTCCTCAGGTCCGCCGTGCGGGATCAACGTGGGAATCGGCATGCCGTTCTCGACCTGCGCGGGATGGCCTTGCCAGAGGATTTGCAGGCAACTGGGCGAAATCACTACGAGAGCATGCCTCACGGGCTAGCGGACCATGTTCGTCGTGCGTCGAAGATGCTGAGCGGAAAACCGGGCCGGGAGCGCCCGATCCCTGAACTCAGCGCCGTCAGGACCAATGTCCGTCCTGCACGGCGCGATGGTGCGCCGCGCTTCTGGTACATGCTGCCAGACTTCCAGCCTCGGCACTTGCCCGATGCCTATATGCCGAGGGTCTGCGCCTCCAGGCCACAGCCAGTCCTTTCCGATCGTGCCCATCTCGTAGATGCGAACTTCGCTACTCTGCGATGCGACGGTGTTATGCCCGTCACCGCGCTGATGGCGATACTCCATTCGAACTGGGTCTGGGCGTGGCTAGAGACAGCCGGCGCCGTCATGGGTGGCGGCGCGCTCAAGATCGAGAGCACCATGCTCGATCGCATGCCGATCCCGACGCTCGACAAGCAGCAGGTCGCCGAACTCGAAGCGGTCTGGGGATTCCTTGCCGCCGGACGTCTGCGCGATCCGGGGCGCACGATCGACGAAATCATGTTGAGCCGCTCAAGCGGCGTCATGGCATGGATCGATGGTATCAAGATCATGGCCGAGGCAAGGCTGAACGCGCGCAATAAGGCACGAGCATGAGCGACGCTAGCGCAATTGAGTTCCTGCAGGCTGCGCGCGCGCTAGTTGCAGGCGGCGCCAACGAGGCGGTCGTCAGGAAGAAGCTCGAGCAATATCTTCCGCTTATCTTCCCCGACCTTCCGTGGTGGGTGAAATGGCACGCTGAAGGTGCCGAAACGCACACCAAGTTCGAGAAGGATGGCACGCTGCGGCACGGCTTCGTCGACACCCTGATCGGGGCGACGGCCGTCGAATATGAGCCCAATCTCACGAAGCTCGGTGTCGAGCAGCACGCTCAGGATCAGGTCCGGGACTATATCGCTGGGCAGGTCAATGACGGCGTATCGATCGACATCCTCGTCGGGATCACGTCCGACACGATACGGTGGAGGGCGTTCCGTCCAGTGCTCGTACAAGGTAGCGAGGACAAGCAGGCGGTTGGACGCGCCGATATCGTCCTTGAGACAATCGATTCAATCGACCTCGCAACTCCCACCCCGCAGGACGGCCATGAGCTGAAGCGCTTCCTGGAACGACATCTGGGACGCATCGGCAGCAGGCCACTACGCGGCAGGACGCTAGCGAACGACCTGGGGCTCGATAGCCTTGCCGGTAGCGCAATTCGCTCGCGCCTTGACGCTATCGAACAGGTGGCGCGTGCCGAACGTCCTGGATACGGCCAACTCATCGACCGGCTCTGGTCCGAGCTCGTCGACGCGATCGGGAGCAAGGGAGCGTCGCGGAGTCTTGGCCTGGCCGAGTATCTCGACGAATTCTACCTGATCACGCTGGCCAAGCTGATCTGCGCCAACGTCATAGACGGGATTGCGGTCAACAGGCCCGACGCGGACCTGGCGGAGATTCTGGACGGCACGTTCTTCTCTGGCCGCGGTCTGCAGAACTATGTCGAATACGACTTGTTTGGCTGGCTCAGCGAGAGTCCCGACAAGACCGGAATGCTGGATGTAGCGCGGTGCATCCAGGACGATCTCGTTGCCTATGACTTCTCATCGCTCGCCATTGAGGACCTTTTCGGGGAGCTGCTGGCGGGGCTCGGCCGCAAGTCCACCAGGCTCATCCTCGGACAGGAACTCACGCCGCCTTGGCTGGCGAATAGGATGTTGGAGCGCGTGGTCTCTGCGCTGGGGAAGGCGCCCCTGAGGATGGTCGATACGGCATGCGGGTCCGGCGCAATCCTCGTTGAAGCTATCCGCCACCAAACCTCTGCGGTGACGGCGCTGGACGATCCAGTCGAACAGGCCCGGATAATTGCCGCATCCGCGACGGGCTTCGACATCGATCCATTGGCCGCCCTGTTCGCCAAGACGAACTGGGTGATAGCCATGCGGGAGCAGCTGCCCCATCTTGGCGAGGTAACGATTCCGGTGTTCCACGCCGACTCGCTGTTCGCGGGGTTGTCCCAGCATTCCAATGACCAGTTCGTGCTGAAGCTGGATGATGGGTCTGTCACGCCGCCCGCCGCCCTGCTGGATGCGAACGGCCGGGCCGTCTTCGACCAGATACTGTCTCAGGCCTATCGCATCGCCATGCAGGAGGCGAAAGGGAGTGCCGAACCCAGCACGGCGTCGGCGTCGGCGATAGCATCCGCCGCGATCGGTATGGCAGGCGATCCCTCTCCCTTCGATGTGGAACAGGTGACGACCTTCGTAGCGTCGTTGATCACGCAGCTGGCGCTTCTACAGCGAGACGGCCGCAACGGACTGTGGTCATACGTGATCAGGAATACGTCGCGCGCGGCGCAGTCGTCGGCGCAATTCAATGCACTGGTCATCAATCCGCCTTGGCTCGCGCTGAGCAAGATTGGCGGCAATCCCTACGGAGCGCTCCTGGACTGTCTAGCGGACCAGCTGGGTGTAAGGCCGGCCGGCCAGTCCTTCCTGCACACCGAACTCTCCGCCGTCTTCCTGCTCGAGGGCGTGCGGCGATACCTGGAATCCGATGGCGTCTTCGGATGCATCCTGCCCAGCACGATCGCCGAGGGCCACCATCAGAACAGGTTCCGGAGCGGGAGCTACGCAGGATCGAGCCGACCAGTGTCCATGGACGTCGATGAGATCTGGTCGATTCCTCACGGCGTTTTCAAGAATGAGGCGATCGTCCTGTTCGGCACGAAGGCGGCATTCCAGACCAAGACCACCATAGCAGGTCGCGCGGTTCACCATTCGGGATTGGAGGACCAGCCGTTCGATGTGGTGACTGCAGTCTACGATGGCCGCCCCGATCGCGTCATCTGGACGCCGAAATCAACCGGCACTGGCAAAACCATCGGCTTCGGGTTCAACCCCGCGCCTTTTCGGCAAGGTGCGGACCTGATGCCCCGTACGGCGTGGTTCCACGATTTCCAGCCGTATGGTACCGGTCGGTCGAAGGCACTGCCGCTCCAGTCCGGCGACAGGTTGTGGTATCTGCTCTCCGAAGCGAAGAAGAACGTCGGATTCAGGCTCAAGGCCGGTTTGATCGTAGACGACCGGTTCCTCGCAAAGGCGGTTCTATCGAACCAGCTGTCGCCGTTCGTGTGATCTTCCCCCGGTTGCGCGGACACCGATGATAGGCTCTGCGGAGCCAGGAG
>CAXTSS010000053.1:0-9376 GCA_964247075.1 uncultured Rhizobacter sp.
CCAGCGCCCTTGGCCACCCCGGCGCGGGTGCATTGGATTCCCTCTCACACTCTCATGACGCACGCGTTCGATTGGTCGCGCGGCTACAGCAGCCAGCGCTTGCCGGTCTTCGGCCGCAACGTCGTCGCCACCTCGCACCCGCTCGCGGCGCAGGCCGGGTTGCGCATGCTGATGAACGGCGGCAACGCGGTCGATGCCGCGATCGCGACGGCGGCCGCGATGACGATCGTCGAGCCGGTCAGCAACGGCCTCGGCTCGGATGCGTTCTGCCTGCTGTGGGACGGCAAGGCCCTGCATGGCCTGAACGCCTCCGGCCGCGCGCCGCAGGCGTGGACGCGCGACTACTTCGTGCGCAAGTACGGCACCGATGCGCTCACGCCGCCGATGCGCGGCTGGGACAGCGTGACCGTGCCCGGTGCCGTCGCGGGCTGGGTCGCAATGAGCGAGCGCTTCGGCAAGCTGCCGTTCGGCGACCTGCTGCAACCCGCGATCGAGATCGCCGAGCGCGGCTATGCGGTGCCGGTCGTCGTGCAGCAGAAGTGGGCCGCGGCGGTGCCGCTGCTCGCGCATCAGGCTGGCTTTGCCGAAGCCTTCATGCCGCACGGCCGCGCGCCGAACATCGGCGAGTTGTTCAAGCTGGCGGGCGCGGCGCGCTCGCTGCGGCTGATCGCGCAGAGCAAGGGTGCGGCCTACTACGGCGGCGAGATCGCGCAGGCGGCCGCAGCGCACGCGCGCACGCATGGCGGTGCGATCACCGTCGACGACTTCGCCGCGTACCGGCCCGAGTGGGTCGAGACTATCGGCATGGACTACGCCGGCCACACGTTGCACGAGATTCCGCCCAACGGCCAGGGCATCGCCGCGCTGATCGTGCTCGGCATCCTGAAGAACTTCGATGTGGCGGCATTGAAGGTCGATGGCGTCGATTCGCAGCACCTGCAGATCGAGGCGATGAAGCTCGCGTTCGCCGATGTCTACCGCTTCGTCGCTGAGCCGGCGAGTATGGAGGTGAGCGCCCTCCAGATGCTGGACGCCGACTATCTCGCGTCGCGCGCGAAGCTGATCGACATGCATCGCGCGCAGGATTTCGGCGCTGGCAATCCGATCAAGGGCGGAACGATCTACCTCACCGCCGCGGATGAGAGCGGCATGATGGTGAGCTTCATTCAGAGCAATTACATGGGCTTCGGCTCCGGCATCGTGGTGCCGGGCTACGGTCTGTCGATGCAGAACCGCGGCCACGGCTTCAGCCTCATGGCCGGCAGCCCCAACGTGGTGGCACCGGGCAAGCGGCCGTTCCACACCATCATCCCGGCGTTCCTGACCGCGGATGGCGAAGCTCGGATGAGCTTCGGCGTGATGGGCGCCAACATGCAGCCGCAAGGTCATCTGCAAACGCTGGTGCGCATGCTCGACCACGGCCAGCATCCGCAGGCGGCATGCGACGCGCCACGCTGGCGCTTCAACGCCGGCCGCGCGATCAACGTCGAAGCGGCGATGGACCCGGCCACTGTCGCCGGCCTGCAAGCGCGCGGCCACCAGGTGGAGGTCATCAACGACAGCTACCAGGATTTCGGCGCCGGCCAGTTCATCTGGCGCCTCGGCGATCCATCCAGCGAGGGCTACGTGGCGGCGAGCGATCCAAGGCGCGACGGACAGGCCGTCGCGTTCTGACGCGCTCCGTAGAATCCTGCGGGATGTCGTCAGCCGCCGCCACCGCAGACCCGCATGCGCCCACGCGACCGGTCTGGCCCGGCCTGCTGCTCGCCACGTTCGGCGCGATCGCGTTCTCGGGCAAGGCCATCATTGTCAAGCTGGCGTACCGCTACGGCGTCGATGCGGTCACGCTGATCACCTACCGCATGCTGTTTGCGCTGCCGCTGTTCACGCTGCTGGCGTGGTGGGCCGGCCGCGGCAAGCCGGCACTGACCCGGCGCGACTGGATCACGGTGTTCGGCCTCGGCTTCACCGGCTACTACCTCGCGAGCTTTCTCGACTTCGCCGGCCTCGCGTACATCAGTGCCGGCTTCGAGCGCTTGATCCTGTACCTGAACCCGACGCTGGTGCTGGCGATGGGGCTGGTGCTGTTCAAGCGCCAGGTCACGGCGCGCCAGCTGATCGCACTCGGCGTGAGCTATTGCGGCGTGCTGCTGGTGTTCGGCCACGAAGTCACGCGGCTCGGCTCGCATGCGGCGTTGGGCGCCGCGCTCGTGTTCGCCAGCGCCGTCAGCTACGCGATCTACCTCGTCTACAGCGGTGAGGAGGTCAAGCGCCTGGGCGCGCTGCGGCTCACCGGCCTGGCGACCACGGTGGCGTGCGTGTTGTGCATCGTGCAGTTCCTGATCCTGCGGCCGATCGGCGCGCTCGCGGTGGCGCCCGAGGTGATCTGGCTTTCGGTGCTCAACGCCACGTTGTGCACCTTCGCGCCGGTGCTGATGGTGATGATGGCGATCGAGCGCATCGGTGCGACCTTGGCGGCGCAGACCGGCATGGTCGGGCCGCTCTCGACGATCCTGATGGGCGTGGCGATTCTCGGTGAGCCGTTCACCGTGTGGATCGCCGCCGGCACGTTGCTGGTGCTGACTGGCATCTGGTTGTTGGCGAAGTGGAGATGAAAAAATGTTGACCCCTCAACTCACTGCGTTCGCCATCCCCCAAGGGGAAGGCTCAGCGCCCTTCGGGCAGCCGGGCGGGCGCTGAGATGGACCTCGGAATCTCGGGCAAGTGGGCGCTGGTGTGTGCCGCCAGCAAAGGGCTCGGCAAAGGCTGCGCCACGGCGCTGGTGCGCGAGGGCGTGAACGTCGTGATCACGGCGCGCGGCGCGGCGGCGCTCGAAGCGACGGCGACCGAACTGCGCGCGCTCGGCGGCGGCCAGGTGCGCACGGCCGCGGGCGACATCACGACGATCGAGGGACGCACCGCCGCGCTCGCGGCATGCCCGCGGATCGACATTCTCGTCAACAACGCCGGCGGGCCGCCACCGGGCGATTTCCGCGCGTGGGATCGCGACGCCTGGATCAAGGCCCTCGACGCCAACATGCTGACGCCGATCGAACTGATGAAGGCCACGGTCGATGCGATGGCGGCGCGCGGCTACGGCCGCGTCGTCAACATCACCTCGGGCACGGTGAAGGCGCCGATCGACGTGCTCGGCCTGAGCAACGGCGCGCGATCCGGCCTCACTGGTTTCGTCGCCGGCCTCGCGCGCAGCCGCATCGCCGCGCGCGGCGTCACGATCAACGCGCTGCTGCCCGGCGCGTTCGACACCGACCGCTTGCGCACCACGATGCAGGGTGCCGCCAGCAAGAGCGGCCAGCCGCTGGAGGCGCTGATGGCCGAGCGCGCCGCGGCCGTTCCGGCACGGCGCTTCGGCAGATCCGAAGAGTTCGGCGCGGCCTGCGCCTTCCTCTGCAGCGTGCACGCGGGCTACCTCACCGGGCAGAACATCCTGCTCGACGGCGGCGCTTATCCGGGGACGTTTTGACCGGCTTCGCCCAACGCAAGCGCGAGCCGGCTGCCCGTGAATCGCGAGGATCCCATGCCGAAAATCACGATGGGCATGCAACCAACTGTGTGTTCGCCTCCGCAGATCCGAGTCAACCCTTAAGATGAGGGAGTCGCGGTTGCGGACCGATGCAAGAGTCTCACCTTGGTCAACAAACCACGCGAAAGCAAAAGAAACAGCGCTCGGAGCCGGCCGCTCAAATCGAAGCGCTTTCGCGGATCGCCTTTTTCCCAACGACGCCGTGCCCTGCGCGCGGCACGCCCACCCGGAGGAATCAACATGTCCCGTACCCGTCTGCGTGAAGTCAGCCCGAATGCCATGGATGAAGCGGCCAGCGCGCCGGTGGTTCGGGCGATCGACGTGGGCTTCGGCCTGGTCAAGCTGAGCCTGCGGGGCAGCCACGGCGGCGAAGTTCGTTTCATGAGCTTTCCGTCGATGGCCATCCCTGCGGACGCAAGCGCTGTCAGGACCCTGGGAACGCGGCGCCGCGACACCTTCGACGTGCCGGTCAACGGCGCCAACTACGAGGTCGGTCGCGACGTCGAGCTGGCGCAATCGGGCGGCAACTTCGGGCGTGACGTGACCGACGAGTTCTACCGCGGCGCGATCTACGAGGCCCTGACCAAGGGCGCCCTGCGCTACATGGCGGAGGCCGGCGACACGCGGATTGACGTGCTCGTGCTCGGGCTGCCGGTGAATCAGTACAACGATGCCAAGCGCCGCGACTACCTGCGCTCGCACTTCCGCGGCGCGGTCGAGGTCGGCGACGGCAAGACCGTGACGGTCGACAAGGTCATCGTGCAGGCCCAGCCGGTGGGGGGCTATGCCGCGATCGACGACCACCTGAGCGAGCTCAACGCCGTCATCTCGCAGACCGCCGGCGCGCTCGAGCCGCTGGCCAGCGGCGAGGTGCTGGACGAGCTCGCCGTGCTGATGATCGACCCCGGCGAGCACACGCTCGACTGGCTGCTGATCCAGCAGGGCACGATCAACCCGCGTGCCAGCGGCGCGGCCTCCGATGCCGGGCGCCACCGGGTCGTGCGCGCGGTGCAGGAATCGCTCAGCGCGAGCATCGGGCGGCCACTCGGCCCGGCGGTGATGCCGCGCATCAACGACGCGCTGCGAAACAATCGCCCGGTCAAACTGGCCGGCATGGCGCACGATCTCGGCCAGTTCGAGCCGGTGGTGTTGAGCGTCGTCGAGGATTCGGTCAACCGCATGATCGACGGCCTGCGCGACGCGCACGAAATCGTCGACCTGATGGTGCTGGTGGGCGGCCATCCGGAGCGCTACCGCGACGTGCTCGTCAAGCGCTTCCCGGCCATTCCGGTGTTCGTCATGCCCGGCTCCATGGAGGCCAACGTGCGCGGCTTCCAGATGATCGGCGAGGCCGAATCGGCCACCGGCCCGTCCACCGCCTGAGCCGATCCCGCGAGGGCCGATCCGAGCCACCATGGCCATCGTTCATGTGCGACTCGATGTGGACAGCGACGTGCATCCGGAGCTGTACGCCATGCTGGTGGCGATCGACCGCGCCGCATCGCGCGCTGAACGGACGAGACAACTCGCGTCGAGTGGTTTGATCTGGGAGCATCTGCGCGTGCAGGGCCCGGTGCAGGTTTTCACGCAAGGGCAGGTCGACATCGAAGTGGGCAGCGATCCGGTCGCCCAACCCGCTGTGGTCGCACCGCCACCGGCCGCCCCGGTCGTGCCGCCACCGCCCGCGCCGGTCGTGGAAGACGTCACCGGCCCGGCCAAGCGAGCCCCGCGCCCGCGAGCCGGTCCACCGCGCAACCTTCCGGTTCTTTACGACTCGGTCGAGTTGAGCGAAGTCGAGGGGCACAAGCGCGCAGCCGCGGCGGAGGGTGCCAACGAGTCGCAGACGACGCCGGCGGATCCTGTGCCGCCGCCACCGCCATCGCCGACGCAGAAAACCGGACCGCGGCCACGCCTGATGCGCATGAAGGAAAAGGGCCTCTTCAACAACGGCTGACTCCCGGTCGGCCGTCATCGACGGTGCGTGTGAAACGCCCCGCCCGGCCGATGCTGGCACCATAGCGGTCCCACCAGCGAGCCTCGGAGACTTGCCATGCCCCAGATGAGCCCCACGATCCGCGTCGATCAGCACGGCGCTGCCGACGCGATGCACCTGGTCGATCTGCCGGTCGGCGAGCCCGGCCCCGGTGAGATCCGCATCCGGCATCACGCCTGCGGGTTGAACTACATCGACGTGTACCAACGCTCCGGCGTGTACCCGTTCCCGATGCCGCTCTCGCTCGGCATGGAGGCCGCGGGCGTGGTCGAGGCGGTGGGCGAGGGCGTGGCACATCTCAAGGCCGGCGATCGCGCCGCGTATGCGAGCAACCCGCCCGGTGCCTATTGCAGCTTGCGCGTGATGCCCGCGAAGTGCGTCGTCAAGCTGCCCGACGCGATCTCGTTCGAGACCGGCGCGGCGATGATGCTCAAGGGCCTGACGGCGCAGTACCTGCTGCGCAAGACACTGCCGCAGGAGGGCCTGCAGCCGGGCGACTTCGTGCTTTTCCACGCTGCGGCCGGCGGCGTCGGTCTGATCGCCTGCCAGTGGGCCAGGGCGCTCGGGCTGCAACTGATCGCCACCGCCGGCAGCGACGAGAAGTGCGCGCTGGCGCTGGCGCACGGCGCGGCGTTCGCGATCAACTACCGCACCGAAGACTTCGCTGCGCGCGTCAAGGAGATCACCGGCGGTAAAGGCGTGAAGGTGGTCTACGACTCGGTCGGCAAGGACACGTTCGAGAAGTCGCTCGACTGTCTGCGGCCGTTCGGCCTGATGGCCAGCTTTGGCAACGCGTCGGGCGTGGTGCCGCCGTTCGCGCTCGGCACTTTGGGGCCAAAAGGGTCGCTGTACGTGACGCGCGCCACGCTGTTCACGCACATCGCCACGCGCGAGGCGACGCAGGCGATGGCGGACGATTTGTTCGCGGTGGTCGCAAGCGGTCAGGTGAAGATCAGGATCGACCAGCGCTACGCGCTCAAGGACGTGGTGCAGGCGCACCGCGATCTGGAAGCGCGCAAGAACACGGGCAGCAGCGTGCTGATTCCGTGACCCGCGCCAACGGCCCTCTGCGCGATGGACCCGACCACTGTCGTCATCATCCTGTCGGTCAACCTGACATTCACCGGCGGCCTCTACTACCTGATCGGCCGCAACCTGGGGCCGCGCAGCGGCATCGGGCTGTGGGCGGCGGCGTCGATCATGTTCGGCCTGGCGTACTGCGGCCGGCTCGCCGCGGGCCTGTGGGCCTCCGGGCCGCTGCTGCTCGCGTTCGACACCGCGATGTTCGCGGCGGCGCTGTGCTTTCTCGGCGGGTTGCGCCAGTTCGTCGGCGTCGGCGCGAACGATGGGCGTGGTGTGCTGCTGGTGGCCCTGGCCGTGTACCTCGGCTTGCTTGCCTTCGTGCTGCGGCTGTGGGGTGAGCAGGGCCGCTACGTGCTGTTGAATGCGGCGCTCGGCAGCGTGTGGCTCGCGCTCGCCGTCGCCGCCGGCAGGGCGGCTCTGGGCACCGCCGAGCGCGTGCTGCGCACGCCGCTGCGACTGGTGGCGATCGTGGTCGGTGTGTTGGGCCTGCTGACGCTGCTGCGCAGCGCGACCATCGCGCGCGACGGCCTGGCATCGATGTTCAAGACGCTGCAGGCACAGGTCTACTACGGTTATGCGTCGCTCGCGGTCTCGATGCTGGCGATGACGATGCTGTGGATGGTCTTCGTCCGATTGCACGGCCAGCTGGCCGAGTTGGCCACGCGCGACACACTGACCGGGCTGTTGAACCGACGCGGCCTCGGCGAAGCGGCGACCCGCCATTTCGCAGTGCGGGATGCGCGGCCGATCACGTTGCTGCAGCTCGATGTCGACCACTTCAAGCGCATCAACGACGGCCACG
The DNA here is from genome assembly GCA_964247075.1 of uncultured Rhizobacter sp. GTDB lineage: Bacteria > Pseudomonadota > Gammaproteobacteria > Burkholderiales > Burkholderiaceae_C > LMDS01. Next base: position 7,423 of record CAXTSS010000053.1, read on the forward strand.
GCCATGGCGCCGGCGACGCTGTGCTTCGCGCGGTCGCGGCGGCGCTTGCGAGCCACGTGCGCGGTGACGACTTCGTCGCCCGCGTCGGTGGCGAGGAGTTCGTCGTCGGCTGTGCGAGTTCGGATCAGACCACCGCGACCCTGCTCGGCGAGCGGCTGCGCGGCGCGGTTGCCGAGCTCAGTGTGGAGGTACCTGGCTGCGCTGGCGTGCGTTGCACGGTCAGCGTCGGCATGTCGCGCGCGTTTGCGCGCCTCCTCGATCTCGAAAGTGCGTGGCGTGAGGCCGACCTGGCGCTGTACGCCGCGAAGTCGGCCGGTCGCAATCGGGTCGAGGTCTTCGGCGCGGCAGGCGCCGCGGCGTGATGGACCTCAGCCCGAGCGCCGCACGCGCCGCAGTTCGTCCAGGATCAGCAGGATCGCGCCGAGCGTGATCGCGCTGTCGGCGACGTTGAACGACGGGAAGTAGGCGCGGCCGTAGTGCACCTGGATGAAGTCGATCACGTAGCCGTGCAGCACGCGGTCGATCACGTTGCCGATCGCGCCGCCCAGGATCAGCGCCAGTGCCCAGCTGAACAGGCGCTGCCCGCCGTGGCGGCTCAGCATCCAGACGATGAACAGTGCAGCCGCTGCCCCCAGCCCGACGAAGAACCAGCGCTGCCAGCCGGCCGCCCCGGCCAGGAACGAGAACGCCGCGCCGGTGTTGTGCCAGCGCACGATGTTGAAGAACGAGGTGACGGTGTGGCTGCCGCCGAGCTGGAACGAGCTGACGATCAGCGTCTTCGTGACCTGATCGATCAGGATGACGATCGCGGCGACGCCGAGCCAGGGCAACAGCGAGCCGCTTCGGTTCGTCGCCATCAGGCCACCGTGCGCGTTTCGCCGGCGCCGAAGAGGTTGCTGGTGCAGCGGCCGCAGATCGTCGGGTGCGCGGTGTCGACGCCGATGTCGTCGCGGTAGTGCCAGCAGCGCTCGCACTTGGCGGCGGTCGAGGGCGTGACGCGCACCGTGAGTTCGGCCGCTTCCGAGAGCACTGCCTGCGACGTGATCGTGACGAAGCGCAGGTCGGCGCCCAGCGACGCGAGCAGCGCGTGGTCCGCCGCATCGGCGCCGATCGCGAGCGCCGCCTGCAGCGACGAGCCGACTTGGGCCTGGGCGCGCAGCGCTTCGATCTCCTTGTTCGCCACATCACGGATCGCGCGGATGCGCGCCCACTTCGCGAGCAATTCCTCGCCGCGCCACGCGCTCACGTCGGCGTAGGTCTCGACGAAGATCGACGTGGTCTTCTCCCGTGCGAACACCTTCCACGCCTCTTCGGCGGTGAAGCTCAGGAACGGCGCCATCCAGCGCAGCATCGCGTGCGTGATGTGCCAGAGGGCCGTCTGCGCCGAGCGGCGCGCGAGGCTGTCCGGTGCGGTCGTGTAGAGGCGGTCCTTCAGCACGTCGAGGTAGAACGCGCCCAGGTCTTCGCTGCAGAAGATCTGCAGCTTCGACACGACCGGGTGGAATTCGTAGACCTCGTAGTGCGCCAGCACCTCGTGCTGGAACTGCGCCGCGCGCGCCAGCGCCCAACGGTCGATCTCGAGCAGCTCACCGAGCGGTACGGCATCTTTGGCCGCGTCGAAGTCGCTCGTATTGGCGAGCAGGAAGCGCAGCGTGTTGCGGATGCGGCGGTACGCATCGACGACACGCGCGAGGATCTTCGCGTCGATGCCCAGGTCGGTCGAGTAGTCGGTCGCTGCGCACCACAGGCGCAGGATCTCGCCGCCGTACTTCTGCGCCGATTCGGCCAGCGGCATGTAGTTGCCCAGGCTCTTGCTCATCTTGCGGCCCGAGCCATCGACCGTGAAGCCGTGCGTCAGCAGGCCCTTGTACGGCGCGTGGCCTTCCATCGCGCAGCAGATCAGCAGCGAGGAGTGGAACCAGCCGCGGTGCTGGTCGTGGCCTTCGAGGTAGAG
>CAXTSS010000054.1:0-8470 GCA_964247075.1 uncultured Rhizobacter sp.
ACGATCACGTCGGCCGCGGTGTAGCGCGCCATCATGCCGAGCAGCACCGACTTGCCGACGCCGGTGCCGGCGAAGAGGCCGATGCGCTGGCCGCGGCCCACGGTGAGCATCGCGTTGATCGCGCGCACGCCGGTGTCCAGCGGGGTGCGCACCGGGTCGCGGTCCATCGCGTTGATCGGGCGGCGCGTCAGCGGTTCCTTGTGCACATGATCGAGCGGACCCTTGCGGTCCATCGGGTGACCGTGCGAATCGACGACGCGGCCGAGCAGGCCGTCACCGACAGGCAAGTGCAGCGTGCGGTCTTCGTTGCGGCGCCACGGGTGGCGCGCCGCACCGAGCTTCATCGGCACCACGGGCGAAGGCCGCGGCACGACGCGCGCGCCGCTCGCGAGGCCGGCCACGTCGCCAGTGGGCATCAGGTAGGCGCGATCGCCCGAGAAGCCGACGACCTCGGCGATCACCGGCGTCTGGCCGTCCATGCGGATCTCGCACACCGACCCGACCGGCACCCGCAGGCCGGCGGCCTCCAGCACCAGGCCGTTCACGCGCACGAGCAAACCCTGCGTTTCGAGCGCGACCTTGTCGGCCGAGAAGCTGCGCATGTCGGCCAGGTAGCGCGGCCATTTATCCGTCACGGTGGCGATCATGCGTCGGCCTCGGGCGCGCTGTCGGCGACCCAGCCTTCGTCGCAACCCAGCGACGCCGCGGCGCGGCGCCAGCGGGCTTCGAGGGTGGCGTCGATCACGCCGATGTCGGATTCCACCAGGCAACCGCCGCGCGCCATCGAAGGGTCAGCGAGCAGCCGCGCGCCGCGGGCCGCGAGCACATCGGCTGCGCCCTGGGTGACGAAGGCGTGGTCGTCCGGATGCACGCGCAGTGTGATGTGGCGTGCGCTGAGCAGCAGCGTGTCGATTGCCTCCTGCGCAATCTGCGCGATCAGCTCGGGCCGCGCCACCAGCTCGCTGCGCACGATCTGGCGCGCCAGGTGCGTTGCCGTGATCGCCAGTGTGCGCGCCATGTCCTGTTGCAGTCCGCCGAACTCGGCGTCCAGCGATTGCAGCAGCGTGCCGATCTGCGTCGTGGTCTGCGCCGCGAAGCTCTGCTTGAAGGCGTCGAGCGCGACCAGGCCATCGCGGTAGCCGTCCTGGTAGCCGGCCTGGCGCGCGGCGCGCAGCTGGGTGGCGACTTGCGTGGCGGCATCGGCTTTCGGGGATTCGTTCGTGGCGCGCTGCACATTGGCCTGCGGCGCCGGGCCGCCGGCCAGATCGCCGGGGTTCCAGGCGGCAAAGCCGCCGAGTTCCTCGCGCGGGATGAAGCGCGCATAGCTGCCGGCCCGCGCCGCATCGGCGGGCGACGGAATGTTCCTCGGCGCCTTGCGCCGGTCAAAGGAAGTCATCGTCGCCTCCGCCGCTCAGCACGATCTGTCCTTCGTCGGCGAGGCGGCGCACGATCTTGAGCATTTCCTTCTGCTCGGTCTCGACTTCCGCGACCCGCACCGGGCCGCGCGATTCGAGGTCTTCGCGCAGCGTCTCGGCAGCGCGCGAGGACATGTTGCGGAACACCTTCTCGCGCATCTCCGGCGTCGCGCCCTTGAGCGCGATCACGAGCGACTCGGACTGCACTTCCTTCATCAGCGCCTGGATGCCCTTGTCGTCGATCCGCTCCAGGTCATCGAAGGTGAACATGTTGTCCATGATCTTCTGCGCCAGGTCGTTGTCGGCTTCGCGGATGTAGTCCAGCACTGCGGTCTCGGCGCTCGTGCCCATCATGTTGATCATCTCGGCCGCGGCCTTCACGCCGCCCAGCGAGGCCTTGCGCGTCTGCCCGCTGCCCGAGAGCACCCGGCCCATGACCTCGTTCAGATCCTTCAGCGCCGCGGGCTGGATGCCGTCGAGCGTGGCGATGCGCACCAGCACCTCGTTGCGGTGGCGCTCGGGGAAGGTCTTCAGCACCGCGGCGGCCTGGTCGGCATCGAGGTGCACCAGCAGCGCGGCGACGATCTGCGGGTGCTCGATGCGCAGCAGCTCGCCGATCGATTGCGGGTCCATCCACTTCAGCGCGTCGATGCCGGCGTTGTCACCGCCTTGCAGGATGCGGTCGATCAGGAGCTTGGCCTTGTCGTCGCCGAGCGCCTTGCGCAGCACGACCTTCACATACTCGTCGGTGTCGGCCACCAGCGAGCTCTGCGTGCCCGCGCTGTCGTTGAAGAGTTCGAGCACGCCATCGACGCGCTCGCGCGTGACCGACTTCATCTTCGCGATCGTCTCGCCCAGCCCTTGGACCTCTTTCGGGCTCAGGTGCCTGAAGACGCTCGCGGCTTCTTCCTCACCCAGCGACATCAGCAGGATGGCGGCGTTCTCCAGGCCCTGGTCGTCCATGATCAAGCGCCTTGTTTCGCGGGCACGGGGTCACCGTTGACCCAGCCGCGCACGATGCCGGCGACCGCGGCGGGGTTGTCCTTGGCGAGTGCGCGCGCGCCGGCCAGGTGCTCGATGCGCTTCGGTGCGGGCAGTGCCGGCAGCTCGTTCGCATCGTCCACCACCGCCGTCAGCGCGGCACCGGGCGCGGGAGCCGGCGGCGGGGCGAGCGCGACCTTCAGCGCCGGGCGCAGCAGGCCGAAGAACACCAGCATCGCGACCAGCGCCAGGCCGAGCGGCACGGCGAGCGAGCGCAGCATGTCGATCGTCTCGGGCTGCTTCCAGAGCGGCACATCGACGCTCGTGACCGGCTCGACCTTGAACGGCGCGTTGATGACCTTGACCGAATCGCCGCGGTCCTTGTTGAAGCCGATGCTCTCGCGCACCAGCACGTTCAGCTTCTCGATCTCGTCGCTCGTCAGCGGGACCGAGGTCGTCTTGCCCTTCGCATCGGTGACGCTGCGGTTGTTGACGACCACGGCGGCGTTCAGGCGCTTCACGTTGCCGGTGGCGTTGCGCGTCACGCGCACGGTCTTGTCGATCTCGTAGTTGGTGGTGGCGTCGCGGCGCGCGTTGCCGCCGGCACCGCCGCCTTGCGCTGCCTGCAGCGGTTGTGCGGCGCCGGTGAGTGGCGCGGTCGCGCCGACCGGCGGCTGATTCGAGGCCGCGCCGGGGATGCCGCTGGCGGTGGCTGCATTGGCCGCGTTCTGCTCCGAGGTCTGCTGGCTGCGGATCGCGATCTTCGCCTCGGTGCCCTGGTTCGGCCGAAACTCTTCCGAGGTGGCCTCGGTCTGCGAGAAATCGATGTCGGCGGCGACGGTGGCGCGCAGGTTGTCGCGCCCGACGATCGGTTCGAGCAGGTCGGTGATGCGCTTGCTGTAGCCGGTCTCGATCTGGTTCACGTACTGGAGCTGCTGCGCGTCCAGGCCGGCCGAAGGGTGGCCGTCGCCGCTGGCGGTGAGCAGCGCGCCGCTCTGGTCGAGCACGCTGACGGCCTTCGGGTCGAGCTCGGGCACGCTGCTCGACACCAGGTGCACGATGCCGGCGACCTGCGCGCGGTCGAGCGTGCGGCCCGGGTGCAGCGTCAGCAGCACCGAGGCGCTGGGCTTCTGCTGCTCGCGGAAGAAGCCGTTCTGGTTCGGCAGCGCGAGGTGCACGCGCGCGTTCTGCACCGCGGCCATCGAGGTGATCGAGCGGGTGAGCTCGCCTTCGAGCCCGCGCTGCGCGGTCAGGCGCTCCTGAAACTGGGTCTGGCCGAAGCGCGCCGTGTCCATCAGCTCGTAGCCCGAGACCGAGCCTTTCGGCAGGCCGGCGGTGGCGAGCTTCAGGCGCAGGTCGTGCACCTGGCCAGAGGGCACCATGATGGCGGCGCCGCCTTCGCTCATCTTGTACGGCACGTTCATCTGCGAGAGCTGGGCAATGATCGCGCCGCCGTCCTTGTCCGACAGGTTCGCGTACAGCACCTTGAAGTCGCCCTTGCTGCTCCACAAGGTCATCGCCAGCACCACGCCGGCCAGCGCGGCCACGCCGAGCGCGGCGCTGAGCTTGCTGCGCATCGGCATCGCGGCCATGCGATCGGCGAAGCCCGCCGGTTCGACGAGCGGAAGAGCGGGATTGATGGCGACAGCGTTGTCCATGGGTCGTCGGATTCCGTTGGGGCGGGGCTCGCCTCTGAATGAAAGCGATTGTTCGGGAACTTGACTTCGGCAGTGCGGTGAACAGGCGGCCAAACGGGCCTCAGTTCGCACCATCGCGGCCGGGCCGGGTGCTTAGGATTGGCATCACGATGAACGTGACCCTCAAACCCTTCGACTTCGCCCAGGCTGTCGCGCGCGCCGGCCTGGCCACCAACGGCCAGCCGCTGCAAAAGGGCAAGGCGGTCGAGGGCGCGGGCTTCCAGCAGGCGCTGTCGTCGGCACTCGGCGCCGTCAGCAAGTCACAGAACGACGCGACCGCGATGCAGCGCGAAGTTCAACTCGACAACCCGACGGTGAGCATCGAGCAGACGATGGTCGCGATGCAGAAGGCGCAGATCGGGTTTCAGGCCACCTTGCAGGTGCGCAACAAGATGGTTCAGGCGTACTCGGACATCATGTCGATGCAGGTGTGACCGCGCGCTGGCGGCGCTTCGCAAGCGATTGCCGTCAGAGCTGAAACCCCAGCCACAGCACGAGACCGTCGGCCATGTCGCCGAGCAGGCCAGGCGTCTTGGGCAGGCTGCGCGGCGCGGATGCGCGCTCGGCGTCGAGCCACTCGCCGAAGCGGTTCACGACCGCGGGCTCGTGGAACGCCATCATCAGCTCGTAGTTCAGGAACAGGCTGCGGCTGTCGAGATTCGCCGAGCCGGCGAGCGCGAGCACGTCGTCGACGACGACGAGCTTGGCGTGCAGCATCTGCGGCGCGAGCCAGATGCGCCCGCCGGCTGCGGCCAGCGCCCGCAGCGCGCGGCGCCGCGCCAGATCCGACAAGTGGTGATTGGAGCGCGCCGGCAGCAGCAGATCGACGACCACGCCACGCCGTGCCGCCATGCACAGCGCCATCAGCAGGGCCGTGTCGGGCACGAAGTAGGGCGTGGCCATCGCGAGGCGGCTGCGCGCGCGGTAGGCGGCCGTGAGCAACAGCGCGTGCAGCGTGTCGTCGAACTGATCCGGGCCGGAGGCGATCAGCTGTGCGCCGCGGCCCGGCTGGATGGCGATCGGCGTGTCGTCGTGAGGGGCGGCGAAACGCCGGCCGTTCGCGAACGCCCAGTCGTGCTCGAACAGCGCTGTGGCCTGCAGCACGACGGCACCGCGCAGGTCGAAGCTGAGGTCGCGCCACGCGGGTGCGCCGGGGGCGCCCTCGAAATACTCGCTCGCGATGTTGCGGCCGCCGCTCCAGAGCCGGCGAGTGTCGTGCGCCGTGTCGGCGATCAGCAGCTTGCGGTGGTCGCGCAGGTTGGTGCGCCCCTTGAGCGGCGAATGCAGTGGCGGCACGAAGCGTGTCACCGCGCCGCCCGCTTCCGTCAGAGGCCGCAGGCTCGGGCTGCCGGCCATCAGGCGGCCGAGGCCGTCGAGCATCAGGCGCACACGCACGCCGGCACGCGCTTTCGCGCACAGGCGTTCGATCAGCTCATGGCCGACGGCGTCGCGGCCGATGATGAAGGTGCACAGGTCGATCGAGTGCTGCGCTTCGTCGATGACCTGCCACAGCGCATTGAGCGCGGCGTGCCCGTCGGCGTGCAGGTGCAGGTCGGTGAACCCGGCCGGCGCGCTCTGGCCCATCGCCAGCGCGGTCTGGATCGCCCAGGCGCGCTCGTCCTCGGGGTCGCTCGGCGCCGGCGGCGCGAGCCGCAGCGGCTGGCCGCGCGGGCGCGCCTGCTTGCGCGAACCGAAAGTCAGAAAGGTGGGCAGCGCCACGTAGGGCACGAGCAGGATGAACAGCACCCACGCGATCGCGGCGGTCGGGTGGCGGCGCTGCTGCAGGACGTGCGCGGTGACGATGTAGATCAGCACCGCCATCAACGTCACGAACCCGTGCAGCGTCAGCCAGTAGGCGAGGGTCAGGCCGGGGAACATGGAGCCAGACCATAGCGCATGCGGGCTGATATTCTTCGGCGATGACGAGGCTGCAGGAACTGCTGGGCACCGAGTTGCTGCTCATCCAGGCGCCGATGGCCGGTGTGCAAGGCAGCGCGCTCGCGGTGGCGGTCAGCAACGCCGGTGGCCTGGGTTCTTTGCCCTGCGCGATGCTGACGATCGCCGCGATGCGCGCCGAGCTCACGCTGATCCGCGCGCAGACGCCTCGGCCGTTCAACGTCAACTTCTTCTGCAACACGCCGCCACAGCCCAGCGACGAGCGCGAGGCACGCTGGCGCGCGGCGCTGGCACCGTTCCACGCCGAATACGGCATCGACCCCGCGAGCATCGTCGCCGGCCCGGGGCGGGCGGCGTTCTCGCGAGAGGCGGCCGATGCGCTCGCCGAGTTCAGGCCGCCGGTCGTCAGCTTTCACTTCGGCCTGCCAGCGCCGGAACTGCTCGCGCGCGTGCGCAGTTGGGGCGCGAAGGTGCTGGCCTCGGCCACGACGGTCGACGAAGCGCGCTGGCTCGTCGCACACGGTGCCGATGCGGTCATTGCGCAAGGCGTCGAGGCCGGCGGGCATCGCGGCATCTTCCTCACCGAGGACCTGACGACGCAGGTCGGCCTGTTCTCGCTGTTGCCGCAGATCGTGCGCGCCGTCAATGTGCCGGTGATCGCCGCCGGCGGCATCGCCGATGCGCGTGGTGTCGCGGCCGCGATGGCGCTCGGCGCGGCCGGCGTGCAGGTCGGCACCGCCTACCTGCTGTGCCCGGAGGCGACGACGAGTGCCGTGCACCGAACCGCATTGAAGAGCGAGGCGGCGCGCCATACCGCGCTGACGAACCTGTTCACCGGCCGGCCGGCGCGCGGCATCGTCAACCGGCTGATGCGCGAGCTGGGGCCGATCAGTGCCGCGGCGCCCGAATTTCCGCTCGCGACTTCGGCAATCGCGCCATTGCGCGCGAAGGCGGAGGCGCAAGGCGTTGGCGATTTTTCGCCGCTCTGGTCGGGTCAGAACGCGAGCGGGTGCAAGGAGATTTCCGCTGCACAGCTCACGCGCGAGCTGTGCAGCGCGCTGAAATAGATCAGCTGCGCTTGGCCATCACCAGCACCGGCTGCTCGCGCCAGAGCTGCGGGAAGGTGCTCTTCAGGTTCGCGATCTTCGGCAGGTCGAAGCGTGCGATGTAGCCCGATTCGGGGTGCAGCGTCGCGTAATCCTGGTGGTAGGCCTCGGCGGCGTAGAACGCGTTCAGCGGCGTGACCTGGGTGACGATCTTGGCGGGGAAGACCTTGGCCGCGTCGAGCTGGGCCACGTACTTCTCGGTCACCGTCTTCTGCGCTGCGCTGGTCGTGAACACGGCCGAGCGGTACTGCGTGCCCGAATCCGGCCCCTGGCGGTTCAGCTGGGTCGGGTCGTGCACGACCGAGAAGTAGATCTGCAGCAGCTGCGCGTAGCTGATCTGCTTCGGATCGAAGGTGATCTGCACCGCCTCGGCGTGGCCGGTCAGGCCCGAGCCGACCATCTCGTAGATCGCCGTCTGCTTCGCGCCGCCGGCATAGCCGGAGACGGCCTGGATCACGCCCTTGGTGTGCTGGAACACGCCCTGCACGCCCCAGAAGCAGCCGCCGGCGAACACCGCGACCTCTTGGGGCCCGCCCGCCTCGGTGACGAGATCGGCGCCGGGCGCCGGGATCTTCACCGCCACTTCGGCCGCGGCGCTCGGGCTGAGCTGCGTGCAGGCCAGCGCGGCCAGCGCGAGGACGCCGCCCAGTGAGAAGGCACGTCGCGTTCGATCGGCAGAAGAGGTGGTCATGGCGGGCCTCGTGTTTCGACGCCAGTATGTCGTGGCCACGCCGTCGCTTCTTACGGCTTGTAGTTCACCCCTGGCGGCGGCGCGGTGAACAGCTTGGCGGCGCGGCCCTTCAGTTCGAGCAGCTCGCTGGGCGTGACGGAGTACGTGCCCGACATCACATCCACCTCGACCCGGAACTCGACCTCCTTCGAGCCGTTCGAGAGCAGGCCCGAGGTGAACTCGTAGGTCACGTCCTCGGCCGGCAAGCCGAGCGTGGCCTTGTCGTAGCCGAGGTGTTCGACCTGGCGAATCTCGCCGCTGGCGAGATCGAGCATGCCGGTGGACTCGATCACGGCGTCGGCGAGTTCGTCGAATATCTTGATGGGCAGCTTCAGGTCCAAGGGCGTCTTCCAGGCTGGCGCGGCGCGCCGGGCAAGTCTTGGATTTTAGACGGTCGTGCTCGGTCGTACGCCACCGGGAATCTCTCTGAGCGGCAAAGGCGCGTCCGGGCAGGCTTGCGCGCTTCGCTGGAGCGGTCTGCGCTTCGCTCCGACTGCCCTGCGATGCTCGTGCTCGTGGCCACGTCGCTGAACTCGCGGCGTTCGCTGCGCTCTCTCTGCTCAAACAAGCGCGACGAGTCAGTTGTTGAAGCGCGCTGCGCGCGCGGCCACGAGCCCTGCGCTTCTTATATGGACGCCTCCCATG
>CAXTSS010000055.1:0-8353 GCA_964247075.1 uncultured Rhizobacter sp.
CCTACGCGCCTGGTCGCCCGGCTGAAGACTTACACCACTTCCTGGGACGCGATCCGCTTCGGTTGGTGAAGCCTGTCAGCGACGTGCCTAGCGTAATAACGCCGCATGAGGCGGTCGCTGCCGTTGTGCTGAGCGCGCGCCTGCTCGTGCCCATGCACTGCGGTGTTGCACCTTCAGATTGCGTATCAGAGGTTGACCCGAATGACAACCTTCCCGAAACACTCGCCCTGCACGAAGCGGTCGAATGCTGCGGGCGCGCGGTCGAAATCAAAGGTCTCCGCAATGATCGGCTTCAGTTTGTGCGCGGCAACGGCATTCAACAGCGCTGCGAACATAGCCCGGCTGCCTACGGCGACCGGCCGAATCGACGCTCCCGCAAGAAAGATTTCGGTCGGGTCGAGCCATGTCGCGCCCTCGGCTCGGGTTCCAACGAAGGCAAGCTCGCCACCCAGTGCAACAGCCTTCAACGACTGGGCAAAGGTTCCGGCGCCGCCAACCTCCACGACAAGTTGGACGCCGGCGCCCGATGTCGCTTGGCGCACCTCAGTCGACCAATCGGGCCTTGTTCTGTAGTTGATGACATGGGCGACGCCGAGATGTCGCAGTTTCTCGGCCTTCGAGTCGCTCGATGTCGTCGCGATGACCCGGAGCCCCGCCAGAAGCGCGAGTTGAACCGCAAACATCGACACACTGCCGGTACCGAGGGTCAATACCGTGTCCCCTGGCCGCAGGGCTCGTCCACCGAACAGCGCGTTCCACGCCGTCACCGCAGCGCAGGGAAGGGTGGCGCCCTCTTCGAATGACAGATGCGCTGGCAGTGGCAACAATGCTTGGGCCGGGAGAGCCGCATACTCGGTAAGCATCCCGTCCAGCGATCCCCCGAGCTGGGCAGCGACCCCGGGAATGAACGGACCATCGATCCAGTGCGGAAATATGGACGCCAAGACCCGGTCTCCGACCGAGAATTCGGTAACTCCGGCGCCCAAGTCGACGACCTCGCCCGCGCCATCGGAAAGGGCGATTACATCCGGCTTCACCGGCAGGGGATACCTCCCGAGGAGCAGGATGCTCAATTCGCGATAGTTGAGTGAGCAAGCGCGCACGCGCACCAACACCTCGCCCGCGCCGGCCCGGGGCGTTTCATTCGTACGGAGGCTCAGTCCGGCCATGCCGGCGCCCATGGACATGTGGTAACTCTTCATCATCTTTGCCCGGTGCCCTCTAGCCGACCTTCGATGTGCCTGCCTTAACATAGCCTCGCCCCTCGACGATGCGGCCGTCTCTGATGCGCATCACGTTGAGCCCACGCACCGAGTCGTTGGGACCGTCACCCCATCGGTAGCGCCAGAAGATGAGAGCGTGATCGCCCAGAATTCGTAACTCCTCTTGTTCAAACACTGCGGACCTGTCGGACGCAATCCCCTTCCAGAGCTCCAGGCAAGCTGTTCGACCCAGGTGGCGTGATCCGTCAGGGGCAGGCTGGTTGTTCTCCAGCACGCAATCATCGGCAACGAGTTCATCCAGCAGGGACGGGTCGTGCTGCTGAAAGGCTTGGTTGAAGCGAGCCATCAGGTCTTTGATATCGAGCACGGCTGTCATTGATCGCCTCCTTGGATGAGACAAGTCTCAAAGGATCTCTGCTATGTGTCCAACGCATTTTTGTACTAGAGTCAATGCATGAAACGTATCGACGCCCCGGTCTCTCGGCTGGACGCGCACGACTTGAAGCTGGTCGTAGCCCTCGCACACGCTGGCAGTACAGCAAGCGCTGCGTTGGTGCTCAATCTCAGCCAGCCAGCCGTGAGTCGAGCTCTCCTTGGCCTGGAGGCTCGGCTGGGCACTCTTCTCTTCGACCGCACGCCGCAGGGACTTCAGACCACTCGATCGGGCCAGACCCTGCTCGATGGCGCTCCGCCGTTGCTGGCCGAGTTGCTGGCATTGGAAACGCGTGTCACTAAGCCGTTGAGCGAACGCACGCAGGCAAAGATGGTGTGCGAGTGCTACACGGCCTACCACTGGCTGCCCACGACTCTTCGCTCTCTCCGAGAAAGTCTTCCAGAGCTCGACATCGTCCTCGCGATAGAGCACACCGTCGATCCATTGGCGGCTTTGGAAGAGGGACGGATCGACATGGCGCTGGTAACGGACGCCGTCCTGCCGCGTCGTACGCGCATCTCATCTGCGCCGCTCTTCGGCGACGAAGTGGTGTTTGTCATCTCGAGCAAAAGCCCACTGGCGGCCAAGAAGACGCTGTCACGCGAAGATCTAAGGTCTGTGACGCTGCTCACGTCGCATCTTCCGACGCCAAGCATGACGTGGTTCAACTCAGCCGTGTCGGGGCGCGGCGACCGGCCGCTGAAGTTTCAACTGCTGCCACTCACTGAAGCAATGCTCGACTTTGCTCGCGCAGGGATGGGGATTGCGGTGATGTCGGAGTGGCTTGCCGGCCCGCATCTCCGGAGCGGAGAACTGGTCGCGCGTCGGCTGGATTCGGGCCCCCTGCGACGACCTTGGCGCATTCTTTGGCGCAGCGAATACGGCGATGCAGCGCGACAACTCATCGACATTCTCGGGGGATCTGTGCCGAGAATGCAGCGTCTGTCTGCCGCCTTGCCCGCGCCCGCGAAGAGCGGACGGGTCTCCAGACGCGGGTAGGGCCAGAGACGCCGAGAGGTAGTCACTGCGTCGCTCTCGGCAATCTGCTCGTTGCCTGCGAAACCGGGCACAGACTTGTCGGGTTAATACTGATTTGTTTGTTTGTACAGTGCGCGAACAATATATAACTGGCTCGAATGCGCTGTGGCGGCTGGTTCGCGACGAAATGCGATGACCGGCGCCAAAGCGATTCGGGTTCTGCCTGCGGAGTGCCTCGCCTGACTTGTCTCGATTTGGATGCATCCGTGTTGTTTCGATCATTCTCACAATGAGCAAGCCCGTTGTTGCCCCAGAAGATCGGTTTTCACACCAAGGACCGTGCACCCATGATCACCAAGGATGAGCGCCGCCTTCGCATCGGCGTCCTCGGCTGTGGCCCGATTGCCCAGTTTGCGCACTTCGAGTCGTGCGTCAAGGCCAGGAATGCCGAGCTCTACGCCATTTGCGACATCGCCGAGGATCTGTTGGAGCGGATGACCGCGACGCACCGCCCGCAGCATACTTACCGTGACTACGACAAGATGCTCGCTGATCCGAACCTCGACGCCGTGATCGTGGCGACCTCCGATGCTTTTCATGTGAGCGCGTCACGCAGGGCTCTTGAGGCCGGCAAGCACGTGCTCTGCGAAAAGCCTGTGGGCGTTTCGGTGGAGGACGCTGAGGAGCTGGCGACGTCGGTCAAGCGGGCCGGGAAGGTGCTGCAGGTAGGCCACATGAAGCGCTTCGACCCCGGCCTGCAGGCAGCCCGGGATTTCGTGCGCGATGAAATGGGCGAGCAGCTGGCCATCAAGGCGTGGTATTGCGATTCGACCCATCGTTACGTCGTAACCGACGCTGTCCAGCCGCCGCCAATCGCCAGCAGCAAGGCACGCAAGCCGTCGGTCAATCCGAAGGCCGATCTTCGCCGGTACTACATGCTCGCCCACGGAAGCCACCTCTTCGACACTGCGCGGTTTCTGAGCGGCGACATCGTCGAAGTTCAGGCGCGGCTCAACGAGCGCTTTGGTGCGTATTCGTGGTTCATCGACACGCAATTCGCGAACGGCGCGATCGGCCACCTCGACCTCACCGTTGCTGTCCGCATGGACTGGCACGAAGGCTTCCAGCTGTACGGTCAGCATGGCAGCATCGTGGCGAAGACCTACAACCCTTGGTACTTCAAGGCCTCGGACGTCGAGATCTTTTCCGAGAAGGACGCGACCTTCAGGCGACCGCTCGGTGCCGACGGGCACTTCTTCCGCCGTCAGGTCGAGGCTTTTGCAGACACCGTTCTTGACGGCAAGCCGATGGCTGGTGCCGACGCCATTGACGGCGTGGCCTCGGTGCGCGCGATGGCCGCTGCCTCTGAATCGGTACGCAGTGGCCGGCCCGTTCGTCTCGATCAGGTCACCGGGAACGTGTGATGGACATCGGCATCTTCGCCAAGACTTTTCCCGGGCTCGGTGCGCAGTCCGTACTCGGAGCGGCCCGTGCGGCTGGCTATCGGACGACCCAATTCAACCTTGCCTGTCTCGGCGGGTCCTCCATGCCCGACGCGCTTGCGCCTGCTGTCGCTCAGGAGATCGCAGCAGCCAGTCGGAGCACCGGAGCGGCGATCGCGGCCGTGTCGGGCACCTACAACATGGCTCACCCGGACGAAGCTGTCCGATCGGCGGGGCTTGCCAGACTCGACGTGCTGATTCGACATGCCCATGCGATGGGAACCCGGCTGGTCACACTTTGCACCGGAAGTCGGGACGCCAAGGACCAGTGGCGCCACCATCCGGATAACGACTCCCCAGAAGCTTGGCGGGTGATGCTGACCGAAATGGAGCGGGCGGTCGCCATCGCCGAACAACATGACGTGGACTTGGGCATCGAGCCCGAACTCGCCAACGTCGTTTCGTCGGCGCAGCACGCGCGTCGTCTTATCGATTCGATCCGATCGCCGAGCATCAAGATCGTGCTCGACCCCGCCAATCTGTTCGAAGTTGCGGGGTCCGCTCAGCGACGCGCCGTGGTAGCCGAGGCGGTGGACCTGCTCGGAGACCGGGTCGCCATGGCCCACGCGAAGGATCGACTGGCGAATGGCGAATTCGCCGCCGCCGGCACCGGCGTCATCGACTTTCACCACTTTGTCGGATGCTTGCGGGCGATCGAATTCGACGGACCGCTGGTCACGCATGGCCTTGCTGCCGCGGAGGCACCCAGCGTCTGCGAGTTCCTGACCCGGACCCTCGCCGAGACGATCGGATGAACGGATGGTATGCGGTCGACACTCCGGGCGGCGCGCTGCGAGGGCGTGATGTCGGGCAGGGTTCGGCCGTGGTGTTTCAGCATGGACTGGGCGGCGACGAAGCTCAGGTCGCGGCGTGCTTTCCCGCGTTGCCGCTTGTACGTCGCCTGACGCTCGAATGCAGAGGGCACGGTGGTTCAAGTTTCGGCGCGGGCAATGACTACTCGTTTGCGAGGTTCACGGACGACGTCCTGGAATTCGTCGACACGCGTGGTGTCGGGGACTTCGTCGCCGGCGGCATATCGATGGGCGCCGCGATCGCGCTGCGCCTGGCCGTGAGAGCCCCAACCCGCGTCAGGGCACTGATCCTGGTTCGGCCGGCGTGGCTGTGGTGGCGCGGCCCGCTCAACATGCAACCGTTCACAGAGGTCGCGCGCTTGATGCGTGAGATCGGTCCAGAACGCGGAAGAGTTGAGTTCGAATCGTCGGAGACGGCGCGGCGCCTCAGCGCCGAAGGCCCTGACAACCTGGTGTCGCTTCGCAAGTTCTTTGAGGTGGAGAACCCGCCTGAGACGGCCAGACTTCTCGAAGCGATGGCTACCGACGGTCCCGGGGTCGAGGCAACCGAGCTTTTGGCGTTGCGCGTTCCAACGCTGGTCATTGGGCACGCCCTGGATGCGGTTCATCCGCTGTCGATTGCGCAAACGGCAGCGGCAAGCATTCCGGGAGCCCGTCTTGTTCAGATCACTCCCAAGGCGACCGACAAGCAGCGCTACCTCCGCGAGCTGAGCACCGCGCTGAGTTCCTTCTTGGCCAAAGTCGGTAATTCCGAGTCGTCGGTCGTGCCCGACGGGCCCGCGACCGCCGATCGCCGCCCTGGAACCAAGGGCATCGTCAACACAGTCGCATCCGACCGAACCGCGGACGCATAGGGAAGAGTCAACGATATGAATCCGTCTCCCGAAAAAAACGCTGCCATGCCCGCAACTTCCCGTCCCGAGCGCGGGTGGATCAACCAGTTGCCCAAAGATCGGCTGCTCGCCGAGTTGTCGACTTGGTCGGCCGACATGGGGAGATTGGCGGACGAGATTTCTCGCGTCGATTCCCTCACGGACGCTTACCACATTGACACTGCGGACGGCCACTTCTCGCCTGCGCTCCTGTTCTTCCCGGACCTCGTCGCGTGTGTCCGTCGCCTGACGGCCAAGCCTCTGCACGTTCATCTGATGATGGCCGACTCGATTCTGCACAGCCAGATCGACCAGTTCGCCGAAGCGGGCGCGGACGCCATCAGCGTTCACGCTGAAAACAGCGACGTTCCAAGTGCTCTCGGCCACATTGGTCGGCTGGGTCTGGTATCGGGTCTGGTGCTGCAACTTCAGACACCGGTGTCCGCAGTTGCGCCCCATCTCGAACGGATCGGGATGCTGACGCTGCTGGGCACGCGGATCGGCGTGAAAGGCCAAGGTCTGGCAGCCGAAGCCGAGACTCGGCTGCGCGAGGCGCGCACCCTCATCCGGCAACGCAGCAACCGCCAGCGCCTGGTGCTGATCGCCGATGGAGGCATCCGCGAACACACGGTACCGGCACTCAGGAGGGCCGGTGCAGATTCGGTCGTCATGGGCTCGCTCGCCTTCGGGGCCGACGACTTCCCTGCGCGGATGGCCTGGATCCACGGTCTGAGTGCGAGCGAGTGACGCGATGACCGGACGTCTGGCGTTTGGAATTGACCTCGGAGGCACGCAGATCCGGCTCGCGCTGGTTGATGACGCGGGGCGAGTGCTGCGCCGGGCGGCCAGGCGTACCGACGTGGCCGGTGGTCCGAATGCGGTGCTCACCCAAATCCAGCAGATGGCAGACGAGATCGGACATCGCAGCGACTCTCATCGAATCTCGGGGATTGGCATCTCGGCACCGGGGCCGCTCGACAGTCTGTCAGGCACGGTGATCGACATTCCGACATTGCCGGGATGGCAAGGCTTCCCGCTGCGCGACGCCGCATCAAAGCTCTTCGGGTTGCCGGTTGTTCTCGAGAACGACGGCATCGCGGCGGCATTTGGTGAATGGAAATTCGGCGCCGCTCGTGGCCTGAGGCACATGGTGTACGTGACCGTCAGCACCGGGATTGGCGGAGGGGTCGTCGTGGACGACCACCTGATCCGAGGCCGTCGCGGCATGGCGGCTCATGTGGGGCACATGAAACTCGCCCAAGACGGGCCCCGATGCTCCTGCGGTGAGCTCGGCTGCTTTGAGGCATTTGCCGCCGGCACGGCGCTGGGCGCCGCCGCGAGGGCTGCCATCCGGGCGAGTCCGGGCAGCGTGCTGGCGCGCTCGCTCGACCCGGGGAACTTGACCGCCGTTGACGTGGTCGCCGCAGCGCGTGAAGGCGATGCCTTGGCGTGCCGTCTCATCGACCAAGAGGCCAGATACCTGGGCATCGGCTTCACTGCGCTGCTGCATCTCTACAGCCCGGACATGATCGTCATGGGTGGCGGTGTATCGCAGGCTTTCGACCTGTTGCAGGCGGGCATCCACGCCGTCATTCAGAACACGGCCATGGTGCCATTCCGGGATGCCAAGGTGGTTCAGGCCGAACTGAAGGACAACGCGGGCATCGTCGGTGCCGCCGGCTTGGTCTTTGCCAACTGATCTGTTCCGGCGGGCAGCCCGGTCGGAAACACAACGAGGAGACTCGAGATGTACCTTGACAAGTTGAAACTCGACGGCCGCGTTGCGGTTGTTACCGGAGGCGCGAGCGGCATCGGCTTGGCGTGCGTCGAGGCGCTGGCCGAGGCAGGCGCCCGTGTGGTGATCGCCGATGCGAGCGCGGCCAACATCGAGACCGCCAAACCCACGCTGCAAGCGCTCGGTGTGAGAGCGGAACCGCTGGATGTCACCAAATCCGCCGACGTCGATGCCTTCGCGCAGCGAACGCTGAAGCAGTACGGCCGGGTCGACATTCTGGTCAGCAGTGCCGGGATTGGCCGACAGACGGCGGCTGAAGAGACCACCGACGAGGAATGGCGCCAGGTGATGTCGGTCAACGTGGACGGCGTCTACTGGTGCGCTCGCGCCTTTGGCCGCATCATGCTCGCGCAAGGCGGCGGCTCCATCGTCAACATCGGATCGATGGCCGGCGACATCGTCGTTCGACCGCAGAAGAACGTGCACTACAACGCGTCGAAGGCGGCGGTGCACCACATCACGCGGTCGCTGGCGACGGAGTGGGCAGATCGGAAGGTGCGCGTCAATGCGGTTGCCCCTGGCTTCATCGAGACACCGATGAATTCATTCGCGCTGAAACGCGACGTCGCGACCACGCGGATGTGGCTCGGTAACACCCCGATGGGCCGCGTCGGCCAGACCCATGAGATCGCCTCCGTGGTGCTGTTTCTCGCTTCCGAGGCATCGAGCTTCATGACCGGCGCCATCGTCCAGGCGGACGGCGGCTACCCCCTTTGGTGAGTCGACGAGCATGAACAA
>CAXTSS010000056.1:0-8041 GCA_964247075.1 uncultured Rhizobacter sp.
GGTGGGAGGCGTCCATACCATCTCGGCGCTCCACAGGCGCGCTCCAGCCTGCCCGAACGCACCTTCGCTGAACCGGCGTTGGCTCTCGTTCAAGAGACTGCGAGCCGTGCAGCGCGGCGGGCGGCACGCGGTGGGGCGATTTCTGTGGCGACGAGGAGCGCAGGTTCGAGGTCGGCGCGCGCAGCGCGCTTCCACCTCTGACTCGCCGCGTCTGTTTGAACGGAGCGAAGCGCAGTGAGTTCAGCGGCGCGACCTCGGGCCGAGCACCGGAGTGCAGTCGGCGCGAAGCGCAGACCGCCACAGCATGAGCCGCCGTCGGGTGCCGCCTGCCGCGCCGCTCACGCCTTGCAAGGCCGCAGTCTGCCGCGTCACACGTTCCACGGCGCGTCCGAATCGGTTGCCAGCCCGTAGCGCGCGATGGCGCGCGCGCACAGGCCGGCGTCGATGTCACCTTGCCCAGCGAGCGCCGTCAGGGCCGCCAGCACGATCTGGTGCCGATCGACCTCGAAGAAGCGGCGCAGCGCGGCGCGCGTGTCGCTGCGGCCGAAGCCGTCGGTGCCGAGCACGGTGAACGTTGCGGCCAGATGGGTCGCGATCAGCTGCGGCCAGGCGCGGACGCTGTCGCTCGCCGCGACGATCGGCGCGCCGCCCCGCAGGCACTGTGCGAGGTGGCTGGTGCGCGGCGCCTGATCCGGGTTCAGCCGGTTCCAGCGCTCGCATTCGCGCGCGTCGCGGGCCAGCTCGCTGAAGCTGGTCGCGCTCCAGACTTCGGCGGCGATCTGCCAATCGTCGGCGAGCAGTTGTCGCGCCGCGATCACCTCGCGCAGGATCGCGCCCGAGCCGAGCAGGCGCACCTTGGCGGGCGTTGCCGAGGCGTCCCAGCGGTACAGGCCCTTGATCACGCCCGCATGCGCGCTCGCCGGGAGCGTCGGCTGCGCGTAGTTCTCGTTCATCATCGTGACGTAGAAGAACACGTCGTGCTGCCGTTCCGCCATCTCGCGCAGGCCGTGGTCGATGACGACGGCGAGCTCGCCGGCGAAGGCCGGGTCGTAGGCGCGGCAGTTCGGCACGGTCGAGGCGACGAGCAGGCTGGTGCCGTCCTGGTGCTGCAGGCCTTCGCCGCCGAGCGTGGTGCGGCCGGCGGTCGCGCCCAGAAGGAAGCCACGGGCGCGCTGGTCGGCTGCGGCCCAGATCAGATCGGCGACGCGCTGGAAGCCGAACATCGAGTAGTAGATGTAGAACGGCAGCATCGCCAGGCCGTGCACCGAGTAGCTCGTCGCCGCGGCCACCCACGAGCTCAGCGCGCCGGCCTCGCTGATGCCTTCCTCGAGAATCTGGCCGTCGAGCGCCTCGCGGTAGCTCAGCACCGAGCCGATGTCCTCCGGCTCGTAGCGCTGGCCGGCGCTCGAATAGATGCCGATCTGCTTGAACAGGTTGGCCATGCCGAAGGTGCGCGCCTCGTCGGCGACGATCGGCACGACGCGCGGGCCGAGCGCCGGGTCTTTCAGCAGGTTCGTCAGCATGCGCACGAAGGCCATCGTGGTGCTCATCTCCTTGCCGTCGGCCTCGGTGGCGAACGCGGCGTAGCTCGCGAGCGGCGGCACGGCGAGTGCTGGCGCGGCCGTTTGGCGCGCCGGGATGAAGCCGCCGAGCGCTTCGCGGCGCGCGTGCAGGTAGCGCATCTCGGCGCTGTCGGCGGCCGGCTTGTAGAACGCCAGCGACTCGGTCTGCGCGTCGCTGAGCGGTAGCGAGAAGCGGTTGCGGAAGGCGATCAGCGCATCGAGATCGAGCTTCTTCTGCTGGTGCGTCGTCATCTTTCCCTGGCCGGCCGCGCCCATGCCGTAGCCCTTCTTCGTGTGCGCGAGGATCACCGTCGGCGTGCCGCGGTGCGCCGCCGCGGCGGCATAGGCCGCGTGGATCTTCACGATGTCGTGGCCGCCGCGTTTGAGCCGGTCGATCTGCTCGTCGGTCAGGCCTTGCGCGAGGCGCGCGAGCTCCGGATCCTGGCCGAAGAAGTGGTCGCGGTTGTAGCGGCCGTCCTTCGCGGCGAAGGTCTGGAACTGGCCATCGACGGTGCGCGCGAATGTGCTCGCCAGCGCACCTTGCGTGTCGCGCGCGAACAGGCCGTCCCAGTCCGAGCCCCACAGCAGCTTGATGACGTTCCAGCCGGCACCCGTGAAAAGCTGTTCGAGCTCGTCGATGATGCGGCCGTTGCTGCGCACCGGGCCGTCGAGGCGCTGCAGGTTGCAGTTGACGACCCAGACGAGGTTGTCCAGCCCCTCGCGCGCGGCGAGCGTGAGGGCAGACATGCTCTCGGGCTCGTCCATCTCGCCGTCGCCGAACACGCCCCAGACCTTGCGATGACTCGTGTCACGCAATCCGCGGTGCTGCAGATAGCGCATGAAGCGCGCCTGGTAGATCGAGCTGATCGGGCCGATGCCCATCGAGCCGGTCGGGAACTGCCAGAACGCCGGCATCAGCCACGGATGAGGGTAGCTGGAGAGGCCTTGCACTGGCTCGTCGTGACCCTGCGCGGCGATCTCCTGCCGGTAGTGCGTGAGGTCGCCCTCGGTCAGCCGGCCTTCGAGGAAGGCGCGCGCGTAGACGCCCGGCGCCGAGTGCGCCTGGTAGAACACCAGGTCGCCGCCGCCCGCGGCCTGCGCGCCGCGAAAGAAGTGGTTGAAGCCGACCTCGAACAGATCGGCTGCGCTCGCGTAGCTGGCGATGTGGCCGCCGAGTTCGGCATGCGCGTTGTTCGCACGCACGACCATCGCGAGCGAGTTCCAGCGCATGATCGACGCGAGCCTTTCCTCGATCGCCAGATCGCCCGGGAAGGCCGGCTGCGCATCGACCGGGATCGTGTTGACGTAGGGCGTGCCGCGCCGCGGCTGCCAGCCGATGGCCGGGTCGCGCGCCACATCGGCCAGCGCATCGAGCACGAAGCAGGCGCGCGCCGGGCCGGCGCTGCGCACCAGCGAGCGCAGCGCGTCGCGCCACTCGTCGGTTTCCGCGGGATCGTTGTCCTCACTCATCAGATTCCCCGATGGCTTGTGTCGGTTGCCACTGTAAGCTGATGCCGCAAGGGGCCGGTGGTGGGCGGCGCGCTACCATGCGGGCGCCACAGAGGCGCAGGAGCAGGCAACATGAGAATGGATGGCGAGGAAGAGAGCAGCAACGTCGTCGACGCGCGCGGATCGAGCGGCGGTGGTGGCGGTGGGCTCTCGTTCGGAGGCGGGCGCGGCATCGGCCTGGGCAGCATTGCGATCGCGCTGGTCGCGGGCTGGGTCTTCGGCATCAACCCGCTGACCGTGCTGGGCCTGCTCAGCGGCGGGGGGGGCGCACCGATGACGCAAAGCGCTCCGGCGCCGCATGCAGTGCCGGCCGGCGATGCCCAGGCAAAGTTCATGTCCCAGGTGCTGCACAGCACCGAGACGGTCTGGACCGAAGTCTTCCGCGGCGCCGGCAAGACCTACGAGAAGCCCGAACTGATCCTGTTCAGGGGCAGCTTCCCGACCGCCTGCGGCCAGGGCGATGCGGCGATGGGCCCGTTCTACTGTCCTGGTGATCACAAGGTCTACCTCGACATGAGTTTCTTCAACGTGATGACGCAGCGCCTCGGCGCCCCCGGCCAGTTCGCACAGGCCTACGTGGTCGCGCACGAGGTCGGCCACCACGTGCAGAACCTGCTCGGCATCAGCGACAAGGTCGATGCGGTGCGCCAGCGCGGCAGCGAGGCGCAGGCCAACGCGATGAGCGTGCGACTCGAGTTGCAGGCCGATTGCTTCGCAGGGGTGTGGGCCAAACGTTCGCAGGCCGTCAGCACCTGGCGGCTCGAGCAGGGCGACATCGAGACCGCGCTCAACGCCGCCTCGCAGATCGGTGACGACACACTGCAACGCAAGTCGCGTGGCACGGTCGTGCCCGAGAGTTTCACGCACGGCACCAGCGCGCAACGCGTCGGCTGGTTCAAGCGCGGGTTCGAGTCGGGCAGCCCCGACCAGTGCGGGACCTTCGAGGCCCGGCAACTCTGATCAGCTCAGCGCGCCGATCCAGTCGCAGCGCAGACGCCCGTGGCGGTGCAGCCAGCGCCGCAGCGTGACGTAAGCGCCGGGCAGGAACAGCACGCCGAGGCAGGCCGCCTCGACCCAGCCCGCGTTCAGCACGAACGCGGTCGGCGCGCCGACCCAGCCCAG
Organism: uncultured Rhizobacter sp.; assembly: GCA_964247075.1. Classification (GTDB taxonomy): domain Bacteria; phylum Pseudomonadota; class Gammaproteobacteria; order Burkholderiales; family Burkholderiaceae_C; genus LMDS01. Next base: position 4,194 of record CAXTSS010000056.1, read on the forward strand.
CAACCAGATCGTGAGCACCACTTCCCAGGTGTTTTTCTCGACCGGATGCCGACCGTGCTGGTGGTGCCAGTCCTTCAGGGCGTGGATCTGTTGCAAGCGCATGGGGCCTCCGCTGAAGCCCACTGTACGGCTGCGGCGCGGATGCGCAAACACCCAGTTTGATGATGGTGCTCAGCCCGGCACCGTACCCGGCAGCAGAATGCCGCGGTCGACGGTGCGGATGTCGGTGTGGCCGCAGAACGCCATCGTGATGTCGAGCTCCTTGGCGATGATCTCCAGCGCCTTGGTCACGCCTTCCTCGCCCATCGCGCCCAGGCCGTAGAGGAAGGATCGCCCGATCAGCGTGCCCTTGGCGCCGAGCGCCACGGCCTTCAGCACGTCCTGCCCGCTGCGGATACCGCCGTCCATCCAGACCTCGATCGCCTTGCCGACCGCTTGCGCGATCGCCGGCAACGCTTCGATCGACGACGGCGCGCCGTCGAGCTGGCGACCGCCGTGGTTCGAGACGATCATCGCGTCGGCGCCGCTCTCGACCGCGAGGTGCGCGTCTTCCTCGTCCATGATGCCCTTCAGGATCAGCTTGCCGCCCCAGCGCTTCTTGATCCACTCGACGTCGTTCCAGTCGAGCTTGGGGTCGAACTGCTCCTTCGTCCAGGTGCCCAGCGAGGTCATGTCGCTCACCCCTTTGGCGTGGCCGATCAGGTTGCCGAAGCCGTGGCGCTTCGTGCCCGCCATGCCCAGGCACCAGCGCGGTTTGGTCATCAGGTTCAGGATGTTGGCCAGCGTCGGTTTGGGCGGCGCGGTCATGCCGTTCTTGATGTCCTTGTGGCGCTGGCCGAGCACCTGAAGATCGAGTGTCAGCATCAGCGCGTTGCAGTTGGCGGCCTTGGCGCGGCCCATCAGGCGGTCCATGAAATCGCGGTCGCGCATCCAGTAGAGCTGGAACCAGAACGGCGCGCGGGTGGCCTGCGCGATGTCCTCGATCGAGCAGATGCTCATCGTGCTCAAGGTGAACGGGATGCCGAACTTCTTGGCCGCCAGCGCACCGAGAATCTCGCCATCGGCATGCTGCATGCCGGTCAGCCCGGTCGGCGCGATCGCGACCGGCATCGCGGTGTCGATGCCGACCATCTTCGTGCGCAGCGAGCGGTTCTCCATGTTCACCGCGACGCGCTGGCGCAGCTTGATCTTCTGGAAGTCGCTCTCGTTCGCGCGATAGGTGCCCTCGGTGTACGAGCCCGAGTCGGCGTAGTCATAGAACATGCGCGGCACGCGCTTCTGGGCGAGCACGCGCAGGTCTTCGATGTGGGTGATGACGGGCATCGAGGGTCCTCGGAGTTCAGGCTGAATCCGCCATGCTACGGCACGGCCGAGTGGTTTGCGGCGCGTCGAGCGCGCGGTCACTCGTCGAACAGCGGCAAGGTGTAGGTCGCCTCGGGCTCGCGCACCGAATGCGCCGGCTCGGGCTCCGGGCCGGGTTGCGGCGCCACCAGTTCGGCGAGCGTCGCGAGGGCGCCGGCGCGCACGCCGAGCAGGCGCAGCCGGCGCGTCAGGTCGACGCGCTTGAGGCATTCGCCCGCGGCGCGGCGGATCGTTTGCGCGTCCAGCGTGTGCGCGGGCAGGCTGAGGTCGCGCGTCACCGATTTGAAATCGTCGAAGCGCAGCTTGATGCCGATGGTGCGGCTGGCGTAGCCCTTGCGGGCCAGGTCGCCGGCGAGCTGCACGCACAGCTCGGTGAAGATCGCACCCAGCGCGGCGCGGTCGCGCACCGCGTGCAGATCGCGCTCGAAGGTGGTTTCGCGGCTGATCGATTTGGGCTCGCTGAAGGTGACGACGACGCGTTCGTCGCGCCCGTGCGAGGCCGCGTGCAGCCACGCGCCGTAGCTCTTGCCGAAGTGCTCGACGAGCCACGCCGGATCGGCCGCGGCGATGTCGCCGATCGTGTGCAGGCCGAAGCCGGCGAGTTTCTGGCTCGCCTTCGGGCCGATGCCGTTGACCTTTTTCGCGGCGAGCGGCCAGATGCGCGCCGCGAGGTCGCCGGGCCCGAGCAGGGTCAGGCCGTCGGGCTTGTCGAGTTCGGAGCCGATCTTGGCCAGCAGCTTGTTCGGCGCCACGGCGATCGAGCAGCTCAGCCCGGTGGCGGCGCGCACCGCGTCCTTCAGGCGCCGCGCCGCGGCATGGCCGGCATCGGCTTGCGCGCCGGGCAGCTCGGTGAGGTCGATGTAGATCTCGTCGATGCCGCGGTCTTCGACCACCGGCGCGACGGCACGAACAGCGGCCTTGAACAGGCGCGAATAGTGGCGGTACTGGTCGAAGTCGACCGGCAGCAGCACCGCATCGGGGGCCAGCTTCGCGGCTTTCATCGTGCCCATCGCGGAGAACACGCCGAGCGCGCGCGCCTCGTAGGTGCTGGTGGTGATGACACCGCGGCCGGTGTAGTCGCGCAGGAGCGAGTATTCGCGCGTGCCGTCGGCGCGCAGCACCGGCTGGTGGCGCCGCCCGCCGCCGATCACGACCGGCTGGCCGCGCAGGTCGGGGTAGCGCAGCAACTCGACGGACGCGTAGAACGCATCCATGTCGAGGTGCGCGATCAAGCGCGCTGGGGCCGCAGGCATGCCCGCGATTGTCTGGCGAGCCTGGTGTTTTGTACAGTGATCAGTGAGTCCGCTCAATCGAGCGTCTGCCGATACCGCGCCAACGCCAACGCGCCGGCCGCGAGCAGGAACGCCAGCATCGGCCACAGCTCCGGCAGCAACTGCGCGGCGCCGTTTCCCTTGAGCAGGATGCCGCGCACGATGCGCAGAAAGTGGGTGAGCGGCAGCACCTCGCCGAGCCATTGCGCCCACACCGGCATGCCGCGAAACGGGAACATGAAGCCCGACAGCAAAAGCGACGGCAGGAAGAAGAAGAACGTCATCTGCATCGCCTGCAACTGGTTGCGCGCGAGCGTGCTGAAGGTGAAGCCCACCGCCAGGTTGGCGAGCATGAACAGGCCGATCATCGCCATCAGCAGCGTGAAGCTGCCGACCATCGGCACCTCGAACAGCAGCCACGCCGCGGCCAGGATCACGCCGAGCTGCACGTAGCCGATCACGACATACGGCGCGATCTTGCCGAGCATCACCTCGAACGGCCGCACCGGCGTGGCGAGCAGGTTTTCCATCGTGCCGCGCTCGCGTTCGCGCGTCATCGCCAGCCCGGTCAGCATCACCATCGTCATCGTCAGGATCGTGCCGATCAGCCCGGGCACGATGTTGTAGCGCGCCAGGCCTTCGGGGTTGTAGCGCCGATGCACGCGCAGCTCGAACGGCGCAGCGCCCGGCGCGAGCGCACGCAGCGGCCCGACCAGTTCGTGCGCGAGCGCCTGGTTCGCGACCTGCGCGAGCGCGGCGATCGCGTTGCCCGAGGCCGAGGGGTCGGTGCCGTCGACCGCGACCAGGATGGCCGGTCGCTCGCCGCGCACCACGCGGCGCGAGAAGTCGCTCGGGATCGCGACCACGAACTGCACCTCGCCGCTCTCGATCAAGGCCTCGGCCTGCGCTTCGCTCGCGGGCAAGTGGGTGATGCGGAAGTAGCCGGTGTTCTGCAGCGCCGCGCTGAACGCGCGTGCCTGCGGCCCGGTGTCGAGCGTGACGATGGCCGTCGGCAGGCCCTTCGGGTCGGTGTTGATCGCGTAGCCGAACAGCACCAGTTGCAGCACCGGGATACCGATCGCCATCGCGAAGGTCAGCCGGTCGCGCAGCATCTGCTGGAACTCCTTGATGAAGACGGCCAGCGTGCGCTGCACCGAGAAGCTCGCGCTCATGCGGCGGCCTTCTCGGTAAAGTTGTCCTGCGCACTGGCGATCA
>CAXTSS010000057.1:0-6881 GCA_964247075.1 uncultured Rhizobacter sp.
CACCCGCACCCGCACCCGCACCCGCACCCGCACCCGCACCCGCACCCGCACCCGCACCCGCACCCGCGCCAGAGCCAGCGCCTGCGCCTGCGCCTGCGCCTGCGCCTGCGCCAGACCCGGCGCCAGCGCCAACACCGACCCCTGCGCCGACACCGGGCCCGTCTCCCGCGCCAGCGCCTGCGCCCACGACAGCCACTGCATCGACACCACCGGGTGCTACCGACGAAGTGCAAGTGGCCAGCAAGCCGCCGGCTCAGGGCATCGACGACGCGGCCGTCGACGTCGGAAGCGATGTGTTCAAGGTCGCCGACCTCGGCCGCAGCTCGCCGGTGCGGGGCAGTGCCCCCAACGTGTTCAGCGCCCGATCGAACCCGGCCAACCTCGCGTCCACCGGATCGAGCGAAGCCGACAGCGATTACTTCCTGCTCACGGTGTGGGACTACCTCACGCGCCTGCGCACACGCGGCCGTCGCTAGGGCGCGCGCTGCTCTCTGCGCTGCTGCTCGCCGTCGTCGCCGAGACGGCAGCGCAGGGACCATCGCAGGCGCCGCCGCAGACGCCCTTCCTGCGCGTGGACAGCACCATGCACACTGCGCGCGTGCGCAAGCTGGTGTTCGACGCGCCGCGCGACCGCCTGCTCACCGCCAGCGACGACAAGACAGTGCGCCTGTGGCAGATGCCCAAGGGCCGGTTGCTGCGCGTGTTTCGGGTGCCGATCGCCGATGGCTTCGAGGGCAGGGTGTACGTGGCCGACATGCACCCGCAAGGCCGCATCGTCGCCGCCGGTGGTTGGACCGGCTGGGATTTCGACGGCGCGGGCTCGGTCTACCTGTACGACGCCGACACCGGCGAGATGGTGCGCCGCATCGGTGGCTTTCCCGAGACCATTGGCACGCTCTCGTTTTCGCCCGATGGGCGGCATCTCGCTGTCGGCCTGCTCGGCGCGAAGGGGCTGCGCATTCTGCGCACCAGCGACTACACCGAGGTGGCGCGCGACATCGACTACGGCGACCGCATCCTCGATGCCGGATTCGCCGGCGACGGCCGCCTCGCCGTGGCGTCGCTGGATGGCTACCTGCGCCTGTACGACGCCTCGTTTCGCCTCGTCGGGCGGCGCAAGACCAGCACCGGGCAGCAGCCGCTGTCGATCAAGTTCTCGCCCGACGCGCAGTGGATCGGCGTCGGCTTCAGCGACCTGGCGCCGCCGGCGGTGTACCGCGCCAGCGACCTGACGCTGGCCTGGAGCGTCGATGCCTCGGCCCTGCGCGGCCAGCGCCGCCTGCAGAACATCCAATGGAACGACAGCGGCGAGTCGATCTACGCCACCGGCGAACAAAGCGGGCTCGGCAAGGGCCGCATCTACCGCTGGCGCCAGCAAGGCCGCGGCGCCGCCGAAACCATCGAGGTCGATGCGCAACGGCCCGGCAGCCTGTGGCCGATGAAGGCCGGGCGCATGGCGTTCGCCTCCGAAGACCCGTTGATCGGCGTGCTGGACGCAACCGGCCAGGTCGAGGTGGTGGTGCGCCCCGACGTGGCCGATCTGCGCGCACATGCCGGTGCGCTGCGCCTGTCGGAAGACGCGACCACCGTCGAGTTCCATGCCCGCAACAGCGCCGACGCGCGCGTGCGCTTGAGCATCAAGCAGCGCAGCGCGTTGCGCCCGGCTGCCGGCGACCGCGAGCTGCGACCGGCGCGCGCGCCACCGCCTGGCTGGCGGCTGAACGATGGCAGCGTCGGTGCGCGACCGAGCCTGAACGACGCACCGCTCGCGCTCGACGACTACGAGTTCGTGCGCTCCTCGGCCGTGGCGCCGAACGAGCGTTTGCTGGCGCTCGGCACCGAGTGGTCGGTGCGCGCCTTCGACCGCGGCGCGCGGCCCTTGTGGCGCTACCGTGCCAGCGGCGTGGTGTGGCAGGTGGTGGTGAGTGCCGACAGCCGCAGCATCGTGGCAGCCGTGTCCGACGGCACGCTGCGCTGGCTGCGCGCCGAAGACGGCGTCGAGTACCTGGCCGCCTATGTGCACCCGGTGTCGCTGGAGTGGATCGCGTGGACGCCTCAGGGGTACTACGTGTCGTCCACGCAGGGTGACCAATCGATTGGCTGGCATTTGAACCGCGGCGCCGACGAAGCACCGTTGTTCTACCGGGCGGTGCAATTCGAGCGCCTGCTGTACCGGCCCGACATCGTCGATGCGGCACTCGCCTCGCACCATCCACAGCCACCCGTCACGGCGGCAAGCCGCAAGCCGGCGTTCGACATTGCCGACCTGCGGCGCATCGCGCCACCGCGGATCCGGCTCGCCACGGTCGCCACCAGCGACACGCAGGCCGCGGGGCCATCGCGCGCTCGCGTGCGCATCGACGCGCAGGCCATGAACCTGCCGATGCGCGATCTGACGGTGTATGTCAACAACGTGCCGGTGACGCCGTCGCGCGCGCGCGCTCTGGCCGGCGATGAGACGCGCAGCGTGATCCGCGAGGTCGAGGTGGATTTGTCAGAGCCCGAGAACGTGGTGCGCGTGGAGGTGTGGAACGGCGAGTCGCTCGGGCTGCACGAACTGATCGTCGATGCGCAGGCGAGCGCCGGCCCGCCGCAGCCGCCAGCGGCCGGTGATCTTTACGTGCTGGCCGTGGGCGTCAATCAATTTGCCCAGCTCAGGCCCAACAACCAATCCGCCGATCTGGACTTCGCCACGCGCGACGCGCAGCAGGTGGCAGAGTTTTTCCGCACCAGCGGCCCGGGGCAGTTCCGCAATGTGCACGTGCGGCTGCTGTCGGACGACTCCGCGCAGCGGCCAACGCGCGAGGCGATCGTCAAGTCGTTCGACTTCCTCGCCGACGCCGGCGCGCGCGACACGGTGATCGTCTTTCTGGCCTCGCACGGCATCAGCGATTCGCGCGGCAACTACTACTTCGTTCCCGCCGACGCGACCACAGGCGACTGGATGGGGGCGATCGGGGGGCTCGACGATTCGCCTTCGCTGATTCACTGGTCGGTGTTCTTCGAAGCCTTGCGCCAGGCCGCGGGGCGCCGCGTGCTCATCGTGGACACCTGCCATGCGCGCGGCATCGAAGGCAGGCTCGACCTGCATTCGCTCGTCAAGCGCTCCGCGAGTTCGCTGTTTTCGCTCGTGGTCGCGACCAAGGCCAACGAGCAATCGCAGGAGTACGCCGAAGGCCGCCATGGGCTGTTCACCTATGCGCTGCTCGAATCCTTGCGCGGCAAATCCGATGCCGACGGCGACGGCCGCGTGACCTTGCTCGAAGCGTTCAATGGCGCGGTACCGATCGTCGAGAAGTACCGGCACCCCAGCATGCCGCAAACGCCGCAATTGCATGCACCGTGGCCGCTCGAACAGACCGTGCTGGTGCGCGCGGCACGGTAGTCCAGCGCCGCGGTTGCGGCAATACTCGCGGGTTGACGAACAGACCCTGCCCATGCTGACTCGCGCTCGCCCTGAAGATCCCGCCGCCAGGCCTCGAAACGAGCCGGCCATCAGCCTGTCGCTGGTGTCGCACACGAATGCGGGCAAGACCACGCTCGCGCGCACGCTGCTCGGTCGCGACGTGGGCATCGTGCGCGACGCGCCGCACGTCACCGAGTTCGCCGATGTGTTCGTGATGCTGGCAACGCCGCAGGGCGATCAGCTCAAGCTGTGGGACACACCCGGCTTCGGCGACAGCGTGCGCTTGGCGAAGCGGCTGCGCGAGAGCGGCAACCCGTTCGGCTGGTTCCTCAGCGCGGTCTGGGATCGCTGGCGCGACCGGCCGTTCTGGGCCAGCCAGCAGGCGCTGCGCAATGTGCGCGACGAGGCCGATGTGATGCTCTACCTCGTCAACGCTTCCGAGGCGCCCGAGGCCGCGGGCTATGTACAGCCCGAGATGGAGATCCTCGGCTGGGTCGGCAAGCCGGTGATCGTGCTGCTGAACCAGCTTGGCGCGCCGCGCGAGGCGGCACTCGAGGAGGCCGAGCTGGCGCGCTGGCGCACGCACCTGACAGCGTTCGCGCCGGTGCGCGCGGTGATCCCGTTGGATGCGTTTGCGCGCTGCTGGGTGCAGGAGCTGACGCTGATGCGCGCGATCGAATCGGTGCTGGCCGGCGCGCAGCGCGAGCGCATGGGCCGGCTGCTCGGTGCCTGGCAGGCGCAGCGCGAGCAGACCTTCGATGCCGCGATGCATTCGCTCGCCGCGAGCCTGGCGCGCATCGCCGGCGCGCGCGAGTTGTTGACCGACGCGCGCGGCCTCAAGGCGCGGCTGCGCAGCGTCGGGGCGGCGGTGGCGCAAGGCATGGGCATGGGCAAGCCGGATGAGGCACCCGCCGCGCTGGCGCAGAAGGCGCTGGCCGAGCGCCTCGACGACGAGGTGCGCGCGAACACGCTCGCGCTGATCCAGCTGCATGGCCTGAGCGGTGACGCGCAGGGCGAGATCCTGACGCGCCTGGCCACCCACTACGAGCTGCGGCTGCGCATGGACGAAGGCAAGGCAGCAATGTGGGGCGGCATGGTGACGGGCGCGCTCGTCGGCCTGAAGGCGGATGTGCTCAGCGGCGGGCTCACGCTGGGCGGCGGCCTGCTCGCCGGCGGGCTGATCGGCGCGCTCGGCGCTGCCGGCCTGGCGCGTTGCGTGAACCTGGTGCGCGGCAGCGACCGTTCGTGGATCATGTGGAACGCCGAAGCGCTGGACCAGATGGTCGAAGCCGCGCTGCTGCGCTACCTCGCGGTGGCCCACTTCGGCCGTGGCCGCGGCGACTGGGCGCAAGGCGAATCTCCGCCGCACTGGAAGGAGGTCATCGCGCAGGCGCTCGCCCCCCAGCGCGAAACCCTGGCCGTGATCTGGGGCAATCGCGGTGACGACGACGAGGCCGGGTCGCTCGCGGCGGCGCTGCATCCCGTGCTCGACGCTGCCGCACGCGCGGCGCTGGATCAGCTCTATCCCGGAGCGTTGCAGGCTGCGTAAACACCAGTCTCGGCGGGCTCGGGGTTGCAGTAATCTGGCTCCATGCGCACGGCACCGATCGCTTTCTACTTCGACTTCTCGTCGCCATATTCGTACATTGCCTCCGAATGGATCGCCGCGCTTGCGGCGCGCCACGGCCGCTGGGTGCAATGGCACGCGATGCTGCTGGGCGCGACCTTCCAGGTCACCGAGATCAAGAGCCCGGTCTCGTACCCGCTGAAGCGCGAATACTCGCTGCGCGATTTCGAGCGCTCGGCGCGCTTCGCCGGCGTGCCGCTGAACATGCCGGAGAAGTTCCCGATCGCGACGCAGAACGCCGCGCGTGTCTTCTGGTGGCTCAATGACACCGACGGTGCCGAGCGCGCCGTGGCCTGGGCGCGGCACGGCCTGCGCGCGCTGTTCGCGCGCGGCGTCGATCTGTCGGACAACGCGGCGCTCGGCCGGCTGTGCGCCGAGTTCGGCCTCGACCCGGCGCAGGCCGAAGCCGCGTGGAACGACCCGCAACGCAAGGCGCGGCTCAAGGCCGTCAACGACGCCGCGATCTCCGCCGGCGTGTTCGGTGCGCCGTTCTTCATCGTCGACGGCGAGCCGTTCTGGGGCAACGACCGGCGCCCGCAGATCGAGCGCTGGCTGGAGCAGGGGCCGTTCTGATGCACGGCGTCGCCGCGTGATGCAACTCGCGGACCACTTGCGGGTACAGGCGCGCGCCAACCGGCTTGCGAACCGCAGGCTGCACGCGGCGATGGCGCCGCTGACGCGCGCCGAGCTGCACGCGCCGCGCACCGGCTTCTTCCCGAGTCTGATCGCCACGCTGAACCACATCCTCGCGGTCGACCTGTATTACATCGGCGCGCTGCACGACGAGGCCGACCTCGCGCTGCACTGGGCGCGCTTCGTGCCCGACGACGAGCTGCCGGCGCTCGCCACGCGCCAGCGCGCCAGCGACGAACGGCTGATCGCCTTCTGCGATGCGCTCGTCGCGGCCGGCTGCGCGCGCGTCGTCGCGATGGACCGCGGCGAAGGCCGCGTCCAGCGCGACCGCGCTGCCAACGTGCTGGCGCATGTCGCGATGCACCAGACGCACCACCGCGGGCAGGTGCACGCGATGCTGTCCGGCACCGCGGTCGCACCGCCGCAACTCGATGAGTTCCTGATGCCCAGCGAGCCGCACTTCCGCGTCGCCGACATGGCCGCGCTCGGCTGGACCGAGCGCGAAGTCTTCGGACTCGTGGCGCCGTCGCCGGACTAGAATCGACGCGCAATTGACGTATACGTCAATCGACGGCATCCCGCGCCGCCCCGATCAGGAGACTCCATGCCCGCTCTCGGCTCCAAGCTCAGCCCCCGCTCCGAGGATTTCAAGGCGAACGCTGCGGCGATGCGCGCGCTCGTCGATGACCTGAACGCGAAGCTCGCGCAGGTCGTGCAGGGCGGCGGCGAAGGGCCGCGTGCCAAGCACCTCGCGCGCGGCAAGCTGCTGCCGCGCGACCGCGTCGAGATGCTGCTCGACCCGGACACGCCGTTCCTCGAGGTCGCGCCGCTGGCCGCGCTCGACATGTACAAGAACGATGCGCCGGGCGCCGGGCTGATCGCCGGCATCGGCCGGGTCAGCGGTGTCGATTGCATGATCGTCTGCAACGACGCCACCGTGAAGGGCGGCACCTACTACCCGATGACGGTGAAGAAGCACCTGCGCGCGCAGGAGATCGCGCAGCAGAACCGCCTGCCGTGCATCTACCTGGTGGACAGCGGCGGCGCGAACCTGCCGAATCAGGACGACGTGTTTCCCGACCGCGAACACTTCGGCCGCATCTTCTTCAACCAGGCGCAGATGAGCGCGCAGGGCATTCCGCAGATCGCGGTCGTGATGGGCTCGTGCACGGCGGGCGGCGCCTACATGCCGGCGATGAGCGACGAGTCGATCAT
>CAXTSS010000058.1:0-6218 GCA_964247075.1 uncultured Rhizobacter sp.
TGACGCTGGTGGCGATGATGCAGGACTACATGCTGCCCAAGCGCGTGATGAGCTGGAAAGAGGGCTGGGAGCTTTACGTCGAGCAGAACGGCACCGCGCTCTTCGACGATCTGGCACGTTATGGCATCAAGAAGCCGATGGGCTGGGACGCCGCCTGCGAAGGCAAGGACCACATCAGCCACCAGGCCTGGAACACCTTCTACGGCTACGGCGCGGCCGCGGCCTTCCACACCTGGGTGCCCGGCGGCGAAGAAATGAAGTGGCTGTCGAAGAAGTACCCCGACAGCTTCAACAAATACTACAAGCCGCGGCTCGATCACTACGCCGAGCGCGAGGCTCAAGGCAAGCGCTACTACAACAAGACGCTGCCGATGCTGTGCAACGTGTGCCAGATTCCAATGCTCTTCACCGAGCCGGGCAACCCGCGCTGGATCGCCTACCGCGAAAGCGAATACGAGGGCGAGACGTACCACACGTGCAGCGACGGTTGCCAAACCATCTTCGAGTTCGAGCCCGAGAAGTACGTGCAATCCTGGCTGCCGGTGCATCAGATCCTGCAAGGCCACTGCTTCAAACCCGGCGCGAACCCGACCGCGCCGGGCTTCGACCCGATGCTCGCCGTGCTCGACTATTACCAGATCAACGTGGGCCGCGATAACTTCGATATCAACAACTCCGAAGACGCGCGCAACTTCGCCGAATGGGGTGGCGGGCAGAACCCGAAGGAGGGGCAACTGTGAGCACAGCGGCCCTGGCCCCGTACAAGTTTCCCGCGCGCGACGTGCGAGCCAACTTTGCGCAGCCGCTGCTGTACTTCGGCTGGGACGAACACATGATGTTCTGCGCGCCGCTGGCGGTGCCGTTGGACTTGGCCACGCCCTTTGGCAAGGTCGTCACGGAGGTGCTGCCGCAGCTGTACGCGGAGCACCCGGACTTCTCGCGCATCGACTGGGCGCGCGTGCAGTGGTTTCGCAGCGCCACGATGTTCACGCCCGAGCACGAGCAGACCCTGGCTCAACAAGGTTTCAAGCACAAGTCGGTGCTGCGCTTTCGAACGCCGGGCCTGGAAGGCATCAAAGGTTCTTGCGGATAACACCGCGCAGCAGTAACCGTGCCGCCGTCCCGGCCCCAAGGCAGCACGGAACCCGCAGTACCGAGGGCTATTGGTTGAACGATTCACAGCACATCAGGAGACACGACCCCATGAAGATCACAACCCTTGCCGGTGCCGCACTTGCGGCTGCCGGTGTGTTCGCAAGCCCGGCGTTCGCGCAGGACAAGTGCGGGTTGGGCGACGGCAAGAAGGCCACCGGCGCGCCGATCCAGATCGGCGCCGTGGTCGGCAAGACCGGTCCGGAGGATTTCTCCTCGGGAGCCCGCGCAGCAGCCGCCTACTTCAAGTGCGTCAACGCCAATGGCGGCATCAACGGGCGCCCCATCAACTACACAGTCCAGGACGACCAGTGGAACCCTGAGGTTGCCGCACAAGCCGCCACCAAGCTCGTGAAAGACACCAAGGTCGTGGCGATGGCCGGCTCATCGAGCTTTGTCGAGTGCAGCGCCAACAACAAGCTCTACGAGACCGAAGGCGTGGCCGTGGTCGCCAGCGTGGGCGTGCCGCGCGCCTGCTTCTACGGCAAGAACTACATCAGCTTCAACGCGGGCCCGCGCCAGTCGACGGTGGGCGCGGCGCAGCATCTGGTTGAAGTGCAGAAGGTCAAGAGCCTGACCTGCGTGGCCCCCGGCATCCCCGGCTTCGGCGACTGGGTCTGCAACGGCGTCGAGGCCTATGGCAAGGCGGCGGGCGTGGCGGTGAAGAGCGTGATCTTCGATCCGGGCGCGCTCGACGGCAACGCCATCGCGCTGCAGATCGCCGCGGCCAAGAGCGAAGGCGTGGTGCTGGGCATGCCACGCGGCATGATGCTGCCGATCTTGACGGCCGCCGAGCAACAAGACCTGGGCAAGAGCGCCAAGTGGGGCCTGCCCACCTCGGCCTACCACGCCGACATGCCCAAAGCGGTTGGCAAGTACTGGGCCGGCAAGACCATCGTGCACATGGAACTGCAGCCGATGGACCAGGAAGGCCCCGACAACGGCACCTGGAAGTCCATCATGGAAAAGTACGGCGACAAGAGCGACCCGCGCGACACCTTCTCGCAAGCCGGCTATCTGTCGGCCAAGGCCACGACGCAGGCCCTGCTGGGCATCAAGGGCAGCGTCGATCGCAAGTCGGCCTTCGACGCGATCAAGGGCATCGGCAACATGCGCTCCGACATGATGTGCGGCCCCTGGTACTACGGTTCGGCCGAGCGGCATCAGCCCAACCACATCGGGCGTGCGGCCGAGTTGACGGCCACCGGGTTCAAGACCATTGCGGCGTGCTATCAATCGAAGGATTCGGACCTGGCCGATGTGCTGGAGTTCGAGAAGACCAACGCCAAGATGGTCAACTGAGGCCACGGCGCCTTGCCAGCCAAGAGCGATGGAATCCTTGCTGCCCTTCCTCATCGTCGGCATCAGCGTCGGCTCGATCTACGCCCTCTCGGGCGTGGGTCTGGTCGTGCTGTACCGCGCCAGCGGCGTGGTGAACTTTGCCTACGGCGCCCTCGGTGGGCTGGCCGCGATGGTGTGCTGGCAGGTCATCGACCTGGACCACGCCGAGTGGATGGGTTGGGCTGCGGGCATCGGCTGCGCCACCTTCCTGTCGTGGGGCTACGGCCGCTTCATCGCGCCGTCGCTCACGCACCAGGACCGCGTGGTGCGGGCGATGGCAACGCTTGGCTTCGCCTTGATGATCATGGGCATGGCGCAGTGGTATTGGGGCGATACGCCGCGGCGCCTGGTGTTGCCCGGCGACTCCGGCGGCCTTGAATTCGATGGCCGTCGCCTGATCAGTTTTACGCGCGTCGCGGCACTGGTGCTGGCTGCCGCAACGACGCTGGGCATGTTGTGGTTGCTCGCCAAGACGCCGTTGGGTTTGCGCATGCGCGCGTTGCAGAGCAACCGCGTGCTGAGTGCACTGGCCGGCGTGCGCATCAAGCGCGTCGACAGTTGGGCCTGGCTGCTGGCGGGTTTGTTCGCCGGTGTCAGCGGCCTCTTCATGGGCAACATGGTGAGGCTGAACCCCACCGTGCTGACGTTTCTGGTGATTCCAGCCATGGCGGCGGCCATGGTGGGCCGCCTGAACTCACTCGGCTGGACCGTCGTCGGCGGCTTGCTGATCGGCGTGATTGAAGCGCTGGCGACGCTGCAGCCCGGGCTGCAGCGCTACGGCTCGGCCACGGCGTTTGTCGTCGCCATCCTGGCGGTGCTTTGGCAGCAGCGCAAAGGCATCGGCCTGTCGCGCGACAACACGCACCTCGAATAGGACCGTTCTCCGAACCATGGCCAAGCAAGACAAACCCGACATTCCGCCCGGCTCGCCGTGGCAGCGCGTGCGGCCGATGCTGATCACCTTTGCAGTGGTCGCCGTGCTCGGCCCGTGGCTGTTGTCGGCCTACTGGCTCAACACCTTCACGACGGTGGCGTGCCTGATCCTGGCGTCGGGCACGGTGGCGCTGCTGTACGGGCAGTTGGGCATGGTGTCGCTGGCGCAATTCGCCTTGGCCGGAGTCGGCGGCTGGGTCACGTTGCGCGCGGTGCACGGCCTTGGCTTGCCGTTCGAGTTGGCGTTGATCATCGGCGCGGTCGTTGCCGGCATCTTTGGCCTGCTGGTGGGCCTGCCCGCGTTGCGCATGCGTGGCCTCTATCTCGCACTGTTGACGTTGATGGTGGCCGCGGCCTTCCAGGTGGTGGTCAACGTGATCGGCTTTCCCGACGGTGGCACGGGCTTCACCGGCAAGATTGTCGCTGGCCAGCGGGTGTTGATCGAGCGCCCCTGGGTTGCCAAGAGCGACGGCGCCTACTTCATGTACGTGATGGTGTGGGTGGGTGCAGGCATGGCGCTGATCGAATGGCTGCGCGCGAGCCGCGCCGGGCGCGCCTGGGCGCTGATCCGCAAGAGCGAAGCGGCGGCGATCGCGGCCGGCGTGAGCGTGGTGCGCTACAAGGCCGCGGCCTTTGCGCTGGGCGGCGCGCTGGCCGGCGTGGCCGGTGGCTTGATCGCCGGCTTGAACGGCCAGCTCGACAACACCGGCTTTCATGCCAGCCAGTCGATTCTTCTGTACGCGCTCACCGTCGTGGGCGGTGCCTACCACTGGATGGGCGCGGTGTTTGCGGGCCTGCTGCTGCGCGCACTGCCGGCGCTGTTCAATGACCATGGTGTCGATGGCAACCTTGCCAACGTGTTCTTCGGCTTTGCCTTGCTCACGTCCTTGATCCAGGGGCGCAAAGGTCTGGCGGGTGCGTTGGCTGATTTCTACAAGTTCGTGCGCGTCAGCCGCATCGTGGAAGGCACGGCCAGCTGGGCCGTGATCTCGATCGGCCTGGCGCTGCTGGCAGCATGGTTCGGGTGGGCCAGTTTTGCCGGGGCCTTCTTCATCGTGCTGATCGCACTGCTGTTTCGCATCGTCATCCCGGCGGTGTGCTGGCTGCTGCTCGGATTCTTCGGCAAGCGCGTGCAAGACACGGTGGAAGACGTCGAAGGCGCCCTGTCGCTGCGCCTGTCGCGCGTCAGCGAATCGTGGGGCCTGGTGCCGGACCATCGGCTGCCCAAGCGCTTGCTGAACGCGCTTTTCATCGGCTTGTTCGTCGCCTGGATTGCGTGGGGCGTGTTCGACGTCGACTATCTCGTGGCGCTGGCCTTGATCTGGGCAGCGATGGCCATCAAGGCGGGAATCGAATGGGCGCTCTATCCGCGCGTGCTGCCGCTGCGCAAACGCATCGATGCGCGCTACCCCAAACCCTTTGCCGCCTATCGGTAGCGCGTCATGATCGAAATCACCGATCTCAGCGTGCAGTTCGGCGGCGTCAAACCCATCGACGGCTTGACGGTCACGCTGACCAAACCCATCGTCGGCTTGATCGGCCCCAACGGCGCCGGCAAGACGACGCTGCTCAACGTGCTTTCGGGCTTTGTCACGCCTTCGCGCGGCAGTGTGAAGGTGGACGGGCAACTCGTCACCGGCATGCCGGCGCACCAGCGTGCGTTCATGGGTTTGCGCCGCACGTTCCAGACCGATCAGATCGCCGAGGACTTGAGCCTCAAGCAGAACGTTCAGGCGATCGCCGACCACGTGCGCTTCGACAAACCTGGCGACGCCGAGAAGGCCGTGCTCGGCGCGATCGAATTCGTCGGCCTGTCGCACCGGCTCAACCGGCGCGGCAGCGATCTGTCCACCGAAGAGCGCCACCTGGCCGAGATCGCCAAGGCGCTGATCGGCCGGCCCAAGCTGGTGATGCTCGACGAGCCCGGGGCCGGCATGAGCGAGGGTGAATCCAAGCACCTCACCCGCGTGATCCGCGACATTCCGGCCTACGCCAAGGCGCAGGTCTTCCTGATCGATCACGACGTCGCGCTGATCTCCGACTGCTGCCACGAGACGATGGTGCTCGACTTCGGCAAGCTGCTGGCGCTCGGCCCCACGCGCGACGTGCTCAAAGACCCCGAGGTTCAGCGCGCGTACCTCGGCAGCTTCGACGAGTTGGAGGCCGCATGAGCACGCCGGGCCGCCCCAAGGGCGAATACCGGAGTGCGCAGCACGCAGGTACTCCAGCGACCGAGCCCCTCAAGATCGACAACCTCGTGATGGTGCGCGGCACCAAGGCGGTCACCGAGGCGATCGAGCTGCGCATCGCGCGCGGCAAGATCACCGCGCTGCTCGGCGCCAACGGCGCGGGCAAGTCGAGCACGGTGCTCGGCATCGCCGGCGTGATCGAGCCGGCCTTCGGCGAGATCTGGCTCGACGGCCAGGACATCGCAGGCCTCGAGGCCGATGAGATCCGCCGCCTGGGCATCGCCACGGTGCCCGAAGGCCATCAGGTGCTGCGCGAGCTGACCGTGCGCGACAACCTGCGCGTGGCCGCCAGCGACCTGCCGCGCAGCGAGCAGAGCGCAGCGCTCGAGCGCACGCTCCGCCTTTTTCCCGAGCTCAACGACAAGCTGCAGCAGCCCGCGGGTGACCTCTCCGGCGGCCAGCAGCAAATGGTGGCGCTGGCGCAAGCGATGATGGTGACACCCAAGTTCCTGGTCGTCGACGAGCTGTCGTTCGGCCTGGCGCCCACCATCGTTGCGCGTCTGGTGCCGGTGATCCGCAGCATCGCCGCGCAAGGCATCGGCG
>CAXTSS010000059.1:0-5324 GCA_964247075.1 uncultured Rhizobacter sp.
ATCGTTGCGCGTCTGGTGCCGGTGATCCGCAGCATCGCCGCGCAAGGCATCGGCGTGCTGCTGATCGAGCAATTCACCCAACTGGCCCTGGCGCTCGCCGATCACGTCTACGTGCTGTCGCGCGGCAAGGTCTCTTACGACGGCGAGCCCGACAAGCTGCGCGCCGACCCGGACATTCTTCACCGCGCGTACTTCCCGGTCAGCGACCGGGAGGCCGTCGGTCTCGCGTAAAGGAAAAGATCATGGATGCCAAAGTCGTGAAGAAGAAGCTGGGCCTCAAAGACCGCTACGCCGCGATGACGCGCGGCCTGCATTGGGAGACGACCTACCAGCCGATGGACAAGGTGTTCCCCTTCGACAAGTACGAGGGCATCGTCATCCACGACTGGGACAAGTGGGAAGACCCGTTCCGTTTGACGATGGATGCCTACTGGAAATACCAGGGCGAGAAGGAAAAGAAGCTCTACGCCGTGATCGAAGCCTTTGCGCAGAACCATGGCGAGCTGGCCGTCACCGACGCGCGCTACATCAACGCGCTCAAGCTCTTCATCCAGGGCGTGACGCCGCTGGAGTACTACGCGCACCGCGGCTTTGCGCACGCGGGCCGGCAGTTCACCGGCGCCGGGGCGCGGGTGGCCGCGCAGATGCAATCGGTGGACGAGTTGCGCCACTTCCAGACCGAGACGCATGCGATCAGCCACTACAACAAGTACTTCAACGGCCTGCACAACGCCAATCACTGGTTCGACAACGTCTGGTACCTCTCGGTGCCCAAGAGCTTCTTCGAGGACGCTTATTCGGCCGGGCCGTTCGAGTTCCTCACGGCGGTGAGTTTCTCGTTTGAATATGTGCTGACGAATCTGCTCTTCGTGCCCTTCATGAGCGGCGCGGCTCACAACGGCGACATGAGCACCGTCACCTTCGGCTTCAGCGCCCAGAGCGACGAGAGCCGCCACATGACGCTGGGCATCGAGTGCATCAAGTTCATGCTGGAGCAAGACCCCGCCAACGTGCCGATCGTGCAGCGCTGGATGGACAAGTGGTTCTGGCGCGGCTACCGGCTGCTGACGCTGGTGGCGATGATGCAGGACTACATGCTGCCCAAGCGTGTGATGAGCTGGAAAGAAGCCTGGGAGATGTACGCCGAGTCCAACGGCGGCGCGCTCTTCGACGACCTGGCGCGCTTCGGCATCCGCAAGCCCAAAGGCTGGGAGGACGCCTGCGAAGGCAAGGACCACATCAGCCACCAAGCCTGGTCGACCTTCTATCAGTACTCGCACGCCGCGGCGTTTCACACCTGGCTGCCGACCGAAAGCGAGATGGATTGGCTGTCGCAGAAGTATCCCGACACCTTCGACCGACACTACCGCAGCCGCTTCGAGCATTGGGCCAAGATGCAGGAGACCCAGGGCGAAGGCCGCTGGTTCAACCAGATCCTGCCGATGCTGTGCCAGACCTGCCAGGTGCCGATGCTCTTCACCGAGCCGGGCGATGCCACTCAGATTTGCTTCCGCGAATCAAGCTACCACGGCATGAAGTACCACTTCTGCAGTGACCACTGCAAGGAGATCTTCGACCACGAGCCGCAAAAGCTCTCGCAGGCCTGGCTGCCGGTGCACCAGATCTACCAAGGCAGTTGCTACCCGGATGACATCAACCCCGCATCCCCCGGCGACAGCCCGGTGCGCGAGGTCTTGCGCTACTACGGTGTGGAGGGCGGTAGCGACAACGGCGACTTCAACACCAGCCACGACCGCGAGAATTTTGCGCAGTGGAGCGGCCGCCGCGCCGTGGCAGCGCAGGGCAAAAAGCCATGAGCGCGCAGCCGGCTCCGGCCACCACGACCTACCTGCGCACGGTGGGCGACTACCCCTTGCGACAGCAAGACACCGAAGACAAGTTCTACGGCAAACGCCTGATCTATCTCAGTTGGGAAAACCACCTGATGTACGCCGCGCCGTTCTGCGTGCCGCTGCCACCCACCCTGCCCTTCGGCGCGCTGGTGCGCGACGTGCTGCCCATGCTGTATGGCGAGCATCCGGAGTTCGAGTCGATCGACTGGCAGCGCGCGCACTGGTTCAACTCCACCAAGCGCTTCATCCCCGACTTCGGCAAGTCGCTGGAGCATCACGGGCTGACGCACAAGTCGCTGATCCGTTTTCGCACGCCGGCACTTGAAGGCAGCCGCAAGGAATTGAAGACTGGACGCCAAGGATTCTGAGGACGAGGTCACTGCATGAGCCAGATGCTGACAATTGAGCCCCTGGGTGCGACCATCGAGGTCGAAGACGGGCAGACCCTGCTCGACGCCGCGCTGCGCCAGGGCATCTACATCCCGCACGCCTGCGGCCATGGCCTGTGCGGCACCTGCAAGGTGCAGGTGCACAGCGGCGACGTCGACCACGGTGCCGCCAATCCTTTTGCCTTGATGGACTTCGAGCGCGACGAAGGCAAGGCGCTGGCCTGCTGCGCCACGCTGCAAAGCGACGCGACGATCGAAGCCGACATCGAAGACGACCCCGATGCGCGGATCATCCCGGTGCGCGACTTCGCCACCACCGTGGTGTCGATCGACCAGCTCACGCCCACGATCAAGGGCCTGACGCTCAAGCTCGACACCCCGATCGACTTTCAGGCCGGCCAATACGTGCAGTTGAACCTGCCCGGCGTCGAGGGCGACCGGCCGTTCTCCATCGCCAATGCGCCCGGCGATGTGGCGGCGCGCGGCGTGATCGAGCTGCACGTGCGCATCGTCCAGGGCGGCGCCGGCACCGCCTACCTGCACCAGCAGCTCAAGGTCGGCGACGCCCTCAAGGTGTCCGGCCCCTACGGCCGCTTCTTCGTGCGCGGGTCGGCCGCCACGCCGCTCGTCTTCATGGCCGGTGGCTCGGGCCTTTCCAGCCCGCGCTCGATGATCCTTGATCTGCTGGATCGCGGCAGCACCATGCCCATCACGCTCGTCTACGGTCAGCGCAACATGGCCGAGCTCTATCACGACGATCAATTCAAGGCGCTGGCGGCCCAACACGCCAACTTCAAGTACGTGCCCGCGTTGTCCGAAGACGCGGCCGGCTTCAGCGGCGTCAAGGGCTTTGTCCACGAAGCCGCCAAGACGCATTTCAACAATGACTTCACCGGCCACAAGGCGTATCTTTGCGGCCCGCCGCCGATGATCGAGGCCTGCCTCACGGCCTTGATGCAAGGGCGCTTGTACGAACGCGACATCTACACCGAAAAGTTCATCACCGCGGCCGACGCCAGCAAGCCGCGCAGCGCCTTCTTCAAACGAGTCTGATGTTCGACTCTCGACCCAAGGTCAATGTGACCATCACCCAAACCGGCGAGACCTTTGTCTGCCCGATGGGCGAGAGCGTGCTCAAAGGCATGCTGCGCCTGGGCCGCAAAGGCATTCCGGTGGGCTGCGTCAACGGCGGCTGCGGCGTTTGCAAGGTCAAGATCCATGAAGGCACCGTGACGCGCCTCGGACCGATCAGCCGCGCCCACGTCACGCACGAAGAAGAGGCCTGCGGCTACACGCTGGCCTGCCGTGTCTCGCCAAGCTGCGCGATCAAGCTCGAGATCGCCGGCAAGATGGAAAAGCCGTTCACCAAGGGCCACGCCGCGCAAGCGGGGCCTGCTTCCTCAACCCCTGATTCAATCAACTAGGAGACAGACATGGGTGTGATGCGTATTGGGCATGTGAGCCTCAAGGTCATGGACATCGAAGCCGCCAAGCGGCACTACACCAAAGTGGTCGGCATGAAGATCACGGCGGAGGACAAGGCCGGCAACGTCTACCTGAAGTGCTGGGACGAGTGGGACCGCTACTCCATCGTGCTGACGCCGTCCGACCAGGCAGGCATGAATCACGTCGCCTACAAGGTCAGGGCCGAGGCCGATCTCGACAGGCTGCAAGCCGCGATCGACAAGTACGGCATCAAGACCACGATGCTGCCCGAGGGCACGATGCCCGCCACCGGCCGCATGCTGCAGTTCAAGATGCCCAGCGGGCATGAGATGCGCCTCTATGCCACCAAGGAGTACGTCGGGACCGAAGTCGGCAGCACCAACCCCGACCCGTGGCCCGACAACAAGACCGGCGCCGCTGCGCATTGGGTGGACCACGTGCTGCTGATGTGCGAGCTCAACCCCGAAACCGGCGTCAACCGCGTGGCCGAGAACACCAAGTTCTTCACCGAGGTGCTGGAGTTCTATCTGGTCGAGCAGGTCACCGTCGGCCCCGGCGGCGCGATCCAGGCCGCGGCCTGGCTGACCGTCACCAACACGCCGCACGACATCGCTTTCGTCGGCGGGCCCAAGGCCGGCTTTCATCACGTCTCGTTCTTCCTCGACTCGTGGCACGACGTGCTGCACGCCGCCGACGTGATGGCCAAGAACAAGACCAAGATCGACGTCGCCCCCACCCGCCACGGCATCACGCGCGGCGAGACGATCTACTTCTTCGACCCGAGCGGCAACCGCAACGAGACCTTCGCAGGCCTGGGCTACCTGGCGCAGCCGGATCGCCCGGTGACGACGTGGACCGAAGATCAGCTGTGGACCGGAATCTTCTATCACACCGGCGAAGCGGCCCCTTCGTTCGTCGAGGTTTACACCTGACCCGCGCCGTGCATTCCATCCAGCAAGCCTGCATCACGAGCGAAGCCGCGCACAGCGCGGTCGCTGCCGCCGTGGCCGAGGCGAACAGGCTCGGCATCCGCATCAACGTCGCCGTCACCGACCCTTCAGGAACCTTGATGGCGTTCTTGCGGATGCCGGGCGCCTTCGTGCATTCGGCGCAGATCGCCATGGACAAGGCTTGCACGGCGGCGGGCTTTGGATTTCCGACGTCGAAGTGGAAAGACATCGTCGGCGGCGACGCCCTTCTGGCCAACGGCCTGAACAAGCAGCCGCGCATGGCGATGTTCGGCGGCGGCTTGCCGATCGATGAAGGCGGCCAACGCATCGGCGGCATCGGCGTCTCCGGCGGGTCCGCCGAGCAGGATGAGGTTTGTGCGCGCGCCGGACTTGCCACCTTGGGATTGAGCTAAACCAGAGACGACGATGAAAGACTTTCACAACTTCATCAACGGCGAGTTCGTCGCCAGCACCAAGACCTTCGACAAGCTCGCGCCGGTCGACAACCACCTGATCGGCAAGGTGCACGAAGCCGGCCAGGCCGAGGTCAACGCCGCGGTGACCGCGGCGCGCAAGGCGCTCAAGGGCGACTGGGGCCGCATGACCGTGGTCAAGCGCACCGAAATGCTGCACGCCGTGGCCGACGAGATCAACAGGCGCTTCGACGATTTTCTGCAAGCCGAGAT
>CAXTSS010000060.1:0-4732 GCA_964247075.1 uncultured Rhizobacter sp.
TCCATCAGGCGGAAGTTGTCGAACACGAAGAAGTTCGCGAGGATCGATTCCGGGTTCAGTCCGATCGCCTTCAGCAGGATCGTCACCGGCATCTTGCGGCGGCGATCGACGCGGAAGTACAGGATGTCCTTCGGGTCGAACTCGAAGTCGAGCCAGGAGCCGCGGTACGGGATGATCCGCGCCGAGAACAGCAGCTTGCCCGACGAGTGCGTCTTGCCCTTGTCGTGCTCGAAGAACACGCCCGGCGAACGGTGCAGCTGAGACACGATGACGCGCTCGGTGCCGTTGACGATGAACGAGCCGTAGTCGGTCATCAAGGGCACTTCGCCCATGTAAACCTCTTGCTCCTTGATTTCCTTGACCGTCTTGGCCTGCGGGCTCTCACGGTCATAGATGATCATCTGCAGCTTCGCGCGCACGGCGGCGGCGTAGGTGAGGCCACGAACCTGGCACTCGCGCGTGTCGAACGCGGGCTTGGCCATGTTGAATTCGATGAACTTCATCTCCACGAACCCGTTGTGCGACACGATCGGGAAGGCGGAAAGGAATGCGGCCTGGAGGCCTTCGGGTTTGCGCTTTTGTGGCGGCACGTCCTTTTGCAGGAAGGCCACGTACGACTCCTTCTGCATCGTCAGCAGATAGGGAACGTCCAAGACTTTTTCGCGTTTACCGAAGCTCTTGCGAATCCGCTTGCGCTCGGTATAGCTGTAGGGGGTTGTTTGCTGCGCCATATGTCGTTGCCCACTCCGTCTCAGGACGCTCCGCCTGACCTAGGCGTCACGTCCGTCGGCGACTGTCTTACGAGCCAATCTCTTGACCAAGAGGGGCTCGAAGCTTGGTGGTTGGCCACTACCAACCGCTGGCGGACAACTCCGGCGTTGCACCGGAGCCCGACCAAACCCGCTCTCTGCAGTCGGATCAGAGAGCTTTTGAAATCACTTGAAAGAACCCTCGATTGTCGAGGTTCGCGCTTTCAAGTGCTTTCAAAGGGACTTGCGTCCCGAAGAAAGCACAAAAGGCCGGGGGCCGAAAACGGCACCCAGCCCCGTGCAAAGCGCCGGCTTACTTGATCTCGGCCTTTGCGCCGGCGTCTTCCAGCTTCTTCTTCGCGGCTTCGGCGTCAGCCTTGGACACGGCTTCCTTGACGGGCTTGGGCGTACCGTCGACCAGATCCTTGGCTTCCTTGAGGCCCAGGCCGGTCAGTTCGCGAACCGCCTTGATGACCGACACCTTGTTCGCGCCGAAATCGGTCAGCGTCACGGTGAATTCGGTCTGCTCTTCAGCGACGGCAGCGGCTGCACCGCCGCCACCGGCGGCCGGAGCCGACATTGCAGCGGCGGAGACGCCGAACTTCACTTCGATTGCCTTGACCAGCTCGTTGAGGTCCATCACCGACATGCTGTCGAGGGCGGTCAGGAATGCGTCTTTATCGAATGCCATTTGGATTTCCAGTTCGGTATGTAGTTACAAAGATCGATCGTTCAAGGGCTCAGGCGGCCGGCGCTTCTGCGGCGGGCGCGTCGGCAGCGGGTGCCTCCGCAACCGGGGCAGCCGCTTCGGCAGCGGCCGGCGCGGCGGGGGCCGCTTCGGCACGCTTCTCGGCGATGGCCGCCAGCACGCGCGCGATGCGCGAGATGGGCGATTGCATCAGGCCGAGCAGTTGCGCCAGCAGAACTTCCTTGCTCGGAATGGACGCGAGGGATTTCACCCCGTCGGCACTCAGAGCCTTGCCTGCGTAGGCACCACCCATGACGATCAGCTTGTCGTTGCCCTTGGCAAAGTCCGACAGGACTTTGGCCGCGGCGACAGCGTCTTCGGAAAAACCATAGATCAGCGGGCCAACCATGCTCCCCGAGGCCACTTCGAACGGTGTGCCGGCGACGGCGCGACGCGCGAGCGTGTTCTTCAGGACATGAAGGTACACACCCTTGTCGCGCGCCTGCTTGCGCAGCACGTCCAAGTGAGCCACGGTGAGGCCACGGTATTCAGCCAGCGCCAGCGTTTGTGATCGGGCCACTTGGGCCGACACATCCGCCACCACGGTCTGCTTCTCGCTCTTGTTGAGACTCAAGGTCACACTCCTCACATCATGTGTGCTTCGGTCGTTGCCGACCTCCACACACCTCTTGGGTTCAGCGACCATCTGAACTGGAACCTGAATTCCGTTTCAGCGGGACCGCCATCTGCGCTGGAAATTAAGCGGCCCGAGGGCCACACCAGCGGTCTTCGATGACCTGCTTCAGCCTCTCAGCCGTTGCAGCCCACCAAACTCTTGAAACCTCTTACGCGGCGACGGCCGATGCGTTGATCGACGTCAGATCGACGCGCGCGCCGACGCCCATCGACGACGACAGCGCGACCTTGCGCAGGTAGATGCCCTTGCTCGACGCCGGCTTGGCCTTGTTGAGCGCTTCGATCAGCGCGCGCAGGTTGCCCACCAGCTTGTCGGACTCGAATGAGCGGCGGCCGATCGTGGCGTGCACGATGCCGGCCTTGTCGACGCGGAACTGCACCTGGCCAGCCTTGGCGTTGCGAACGGCTTGCGCCACATCGGGCGTCACGGTGCCGACCTTCGGGTTCGGCATCAGTCCGCGCGGGCCCAGGATCTGGCCCAGCGTGCCGACGACACGCATCGTGTCCGGCGAGGCGATCACGACGTCGAAGTCCATCTTGCCGGCCTTGATCTGCTCGGCCAGATCTTCCATGCCGACGATGTCGGCGCCAGCCGCCTTGGCTTCTTCGGCCTTGGCGCCTTGCGCGAACACGGCGACGCGCTTGGTCTTGCCGGTGCCGTTGGGCAGCACGACGGCGCCACGCACGACCTGGTCGGACTTCTTCGCGTCGATGCCGAGCTGCACGGCCACGTCGATCGATTCATCGAACTTCGCAGTGGCGCACTCTTTCACGAGCGCGAGGGCGTTGTCGACGGCGTAGAGCTTGGTCGAATCGACCTTGCCTGCGGTGGCCTTCTGGCGTTTGGTCAGCGTTGCCATGTCAGATCACCCCTTCCACGGTGATGCCCATCGAGCGGGCGGTGCCGGCGACGGTGCGCACAGCGGCGTCCAGATCAGCACCGGTGAGGTCCTTGATCTTGACCTTGGCGATCTCTTCGGCTTGCGCGCGCGTGAGCTTGCCGACCTTGTCGGTGTGCGGCTTGGCCGAACCCTTGTCGAGCTTGAGCGCCTTCTTGATCAGCACCGAGGCGGGCGGGCTCTTCAGCACGAACGTGAACGACTTGTCCGCGAACGCGGTGATCACGACGGGCAGGACCAGGCCGGGCTCCATGCTGGAAGTCTGGGCGTTGAACGCCTTACAGAACTCCATGATGTTCAGGCCGCGCTGGCCCAAGGCCGGGCCGATCGGGGGCGAGGGGTTCGCCTTGCCCGCGGGGACTTGCAGCTTGATCAAGCCGACAATCTTCTTTGCCATCTCACACTCTCCAATGCAACCCGAACGAATGGGTTGTTGAGTTCAAACGCCAAGGGCTGGTTACCTTGGCTCCTCTTGCCCGAATCTCGTCTCGGGCTGGCTACGGGCGAGGCTTTGGAGCGCCTCGCCAAGCTCGCTAAACCTTCTCGACCTGCGCGAAGTCGAGTTCCACCGGCGTCGCACGTCCGAAGATCGTGACCGAGACGCGCACTTTGGACTTGTCGTAGTTGACATCCTCGATCGCGCCGTTGAAGTCGGTGAACGGGCCTTCTTTGATGCGCACCAGCTCGCCGACGATCCACTGCACCTTCGGCCGGGGCTTCTCGACGCCCTCCTGCATCTGATGCACGATCTTCAGCACCTCGGCCGCGGAGATCGGCGAGGGCCGGTTCTTCGCGCCGCCGACGAAACCGGTGACCTTGCTGGTGTGCTTCACCAGGTGCCAGGTGTCGTCGCCCATTTCCATTTCGACCAGCACATAGCCCGGGAAGAAGCGGCGCTCGGAGACCGACTTCTTGCCGTTCTTGAGCTCGACGACTTCTTCCATCGGCACCAGGATGCGGCCGAACTTGTCCTGCATCTCGGAGCGGTCGATGCGCTCGCGCAGGTTGCGTTCGACGGCCTTCTCCATGCCCGAGTAGGCGTGGACGACGTACCAGCGCTTGTTCGTCGCCGGCTCCACGGTTTCGGGGGTGACGACAGCTGTGGCGAGGTCGGGCGTTTGTTCGGTGGTCATTGCAAGGTCCTCAGCGCTTCCAACCCAGGATCAGGTCGTACAGCAACCACTCGAGCGTCTTGTCGGTCAGAAACAGGAACAGCGCCATCACGACGACGAAGGCGAACACCAGGCCGGTCGTCTGCAGCGCCTCGTTGCGCGACGGCCAGACCACCTTGCGCACTTCGCGCACGGAGTCGCGGCCATAGGCGATCAGCTGCTTGCCCGACTCCGACGTGAAGAAGGTCGCCACCGCCGCCGCCAGCAGCACGATCAGCGCGGCGACGCGCATCCAGAGATCCTGCCGGGAGAGCATGTAGAACGCCACCACCGCGGCGACGACGAGCACGCCGGCCACGGCCAGCTTCGCCTTGTCAGCGCCGGTAGAGATCGTTTCGACTTGTGGAGGATTCGCCATCGTTTTCTATTCAATGCCAGCCAGAGAGCTGGCAGGGGCGGAGGGCATCGAACCCCCAACCTCTGGTTTTGGAGACCAGCGCTCTGCCAATTGAGCTACGCCCCTTCGGAAGGTTCTTATTCGATGATCTTGGCGACGACGCCGGCGCCGACGGTGCGGCCCCCTTCACG
>CAXTSS010000061.1:0-4387 GCA_964247075.1 uncultured Rhizobacter sp.
AGCCGGGCACGCAGCTGACGATGCGCACCTTCCACATCGGTGGTGCGGCGTCGCGCGCGGCCGTGGCCTCGAGCGTCGATGCGAAGAGCGATGGTCACATCGGCTTCAACACGACGATGCGCTACGTGACCAACGGCAAGGGCGAGCTGGTGGTGATTTCGCGTTCCGGCGAGATCATCATCTCCGACCAGCACGGCCGTGAGCGCGAGCGTCACAAGGTGCCGTATGGCGCGCTGCTCAGCATCAAGGCGGATCAGAACGTCAAGGCCGGCACCGTGCTGGCCAATTGGGATCCGCTGACCCGCCCGGTGATCACCGAGTTCGCCGGCAAGGCGAAGTTCGAGAACGTCGAGGAAGGCCTGACGGTGGCGAAGCAGCTCGACGAAGTGACGGGTCTCTCGACCCTCGTCGTGATCGATCCGAAGCGGCGTGGCGCCACGAAAGTGGTGCGTCCGCAGGTCAAGCTGCTCGACGTGGCCGGCAACGAGGTCAAGATCCCCGGCACCGATCACTCGGTGACGATCGGCTTCCC
Organism: uncultured Rhizobacter sp.; assembly: GCA_964247075.1. Taxonomy (GTDB): domain Bacteria; phylum Pseudomonadota; class Gammaproteobacteria; order Burkholderiales; family Burkholderiaceae_C; genus LMDS01. Next base: position 533 of record CAXTSS010000061.1, read on the forward strand.
GGTCGGCTCGCTGATCCAGATCCGCGACGGTCAGGACTTGTCCACGGGCGAAGTGCTGGCACGCATCCCGGTCGAAGGCCAGAAGACGCGCGACATCACCGGCGGTCTGCCGCGGGTGGCCGAGTTGTTCGAGGCCCGCACGCCGAAGGACAAGGGCACGCTGGCCGAGATGACCGGCACGGTGTCGTTCGGCAAGGAGACCAAGGGCAAGGTTCGCCTGCAGATCACCGACCCGGAAGGCAAGGTCTACGAAGAGCTCGTCCCGAAGGAAAAGAACATCGTGGTCCACGAGGGCCAGGTGGTCAACAAGGGCGAGTCGATCGTGGACGGGCCGGCCGATCCGCAGGACATCCTGCGCCTGCTGGGTATCGAGGAACTGGCGCGCTACATCGTCGACGAAGTGCAGGATGTGTACCGTTTGCAGGGCGTGAAGATCAACGACAAGCACATCGAGGTGATCGTTCGCCAGATGCTGCGCCGCGTGCAGATCGTCAACCCGGGCGACACGAGCTACATCCTGGGCGAACAGGTCGAGCGTTCCGAGCTGCTGGGCAAGAACGACAAGGCCCTGGCCGACGGCAAGCTGCCCGCGACGCACAGCGATGTGCTGCTGGGCATCACCAAGGCGTCGCTCTCCACCGACAGCTTCATCTCGGCGGCCTCGTTCCAGGAAACCACGCGCGTGCTCACCGAGGCGGCCATCATGGGCAAGCGCGATGAGCTGCGTGGCCTGAAGGAAAACGTCATCGTCGGTCGCCTGATCCCCGCGGGCACCGGCATGGCCTTCCACGATGCGCGCAAGACCAAGGAAGCGATGGACGACGCCGAGCGCAAGGCCATCGTGATGCAGGAGGCCGAGGAACTGGCCGCCGTGCAATTGGCGCAGATCGATGCGGCGAGCGACGCGGCGGCGGCTGAGTAAGCGGCGCGGCTTCGATGCAAAGGGCGACTTCGGTCGCCCTTTTTCTTTGTCTGCGCAGCTACGATTGCATCATGAACATCGCGCTGATCGCTCACGACCACAAGAAGGACGACATGGTGAGGGTCGCGACCGAGTTCGCGGCCTTCCTGTCGCGCTGTCACCTGGTGGCGACCGGCACGACCGGCGGCCGGTTGCAGAACGAGGTCGGCCTGGAAGTCGAGCGCTGCCTGAGCGGGCCGCTCGGCGGCGACCTGCAGATCGGCGCGCGCCTGGCCGTGGGCGAGGTCGATGCGGTGATCTTCCTGCGCGACCCGATGACACCGCAGCCGCACGAGCCCGACATCAACGCGCTGGTGCGCGCTTGCGACGTGCACAACGTGCCGTGTGCCACCAACGTGGCCGGCGCGCGGCTGCTGCTGCGCGAGCTGGCGCGGCTGAATCCTTAGCCAGCGCGGCCTACGGCCATTCGTTTCGGCCGTGGAGCCGGTAGCCGGCGCGCTGACTCAGTCGTTCGTAGTACGCCGCCACGGCGCCGTAGTCGGGGTGCGCGACCGGCGTAGCGAACCAGCGGTGAACCGACAAGCCGATTGGGATGTCCGCCAGCGTGAACGCGTCACCTGCGACGAACGCGCCGGTCGCATCGAGTTGCCGATCGAGGATCGCGATGTTTCGCGACCAGGCGGCGGTGGATCGCTCGATCGCCGCCGCGTCCTGGTGCAGCGGAGACTGGCGAACCAGGCCCATGAACGCATAAGTCCAGGAGTTGTTCAGCTCCGTCGCCTGCCAGTCGATCCATTGATCGACGCGCGCCCGGCGCTGCGGCTCGGCCGGGTAGAGGTGACCGGCGCCATGGCGCGCCGCCAGGTAGCGGATGATCGAGTTCGACTCCCAGAGCACGAACCCGTCGTCGTCGATGACCGGAACCAGCGCGTTCGGGTTCAGGGCGCGAAAGGCGGCGCTGTCGGTGGCTCGAAAGCCGGCGCCCCAGTCCTCGCGCTCGAACGCGAGATCGAGCTCGGCGCAGGCCCAGAGCACCTTTCGAACGTTGATGGACGAGGCTCGTCCGAGTATTTTCAGCATGGTGATGATCGCTCCAGAAGGCCGCGCGCAGCGGCCCAGACGGTGGGTGTCGCCACCGTGACGTCCATCGATGCCAGCTTGCGCGTGAGTTTCAGGACCGCGCGGTCGCGGCTGAGCAACAGGCCGCCGGGCCGGCTGGCTGCCAGATCGATGAACTTCTGATCGTCGGGGTCAGTGCAACGCAAGCCCGACGCCGGGCCGGCTTCGGAGGCCGCGGGCACTTGTGCGCAATGACGATCCCACTCGGCCCAGAGCCGCGGCAGATCCGGCTGCCACCGGTCGAGCGTGCCACGCGCGAGTACATGGGCGAGCTCGTCGCGCATCGCCGCGGTCGCGATCCAGCGCAACTCGCCGGCGACCAGCGACTCGTTCAGGACCGCGCTGTCGGGGTGGCCGAACAGCAGCCAGTCGAGCACCACATTGGTGTCGAGCACGACGGGTCGGGCGGCTGTGGTGGTGGGCACTCTGGGCGGTGTTGCGGGGGCTGGCGGATCAGCATACAATGGAAGGCTTTTCGGCAGGCACTGCTGCGCTCTTTGCTTGGGCAATTTCCCCGGCATCCGAGAGCTCGCCCGTGTTGACGCTGCCGAAGTCAAGTGACTTCAAACGGGAACAAGTTACCAATGCCTACCATCAACCAGCTCGTGCGTCACGGTCGCGAGACCGAGATCACGAAGTCCAAGTCGCCGGCGCTGCAAGGCGGCCCCCAGCGACGCGGCGTGTGCACCCGTGTGTACACCACGACGCCGAAGAAGCCGAACTCTGCGCTGCGCAAGGTCGCCAAGGTTCGTCTGACCAACGGCTTCGAAATCATCTCCTACATCGGTGGCGAAGGCCACAACCTCCAGGAACACAGCGTCGTGCTGGTTCGCGGCGGCCGCGTGAAGGATTTGCCGGGTGTTCGCTACCACATCGTGCGTGGCTCGCTCGACCTGCAAGGCGTGAAAGACCGCAAGCAATCGCGCTCCAAGTACGGCGCGAAGCGCCCGAAGAAGGCTTAAGGCCTTCAAGTGTCGCCAAGTCATTCCCGGCTTGGCGAGTAAGTTGGGTGGCCTCTGATAGGTCGCCCGCGGCAGGCGCGCAAGCGCTTGCCAACTGAAGCAAAAAGGAAGAGAAATGCCACGTCGTCGCGAAGTCCCCAAACGGGACATCCTCCCCGATCCGAAGTTCGGTTCGGTTGATCTGTCCAAGTTCATGAACGTCATCATGGAGTCGGGCAAGAAGGCCATTGCCGAGCGCATCATCTACGGTGCGCTGGAGCAGGTCGAGAAAAAGTCGGGCAAGGAGCCGCTCGAAGTCTTCATCACCGCGCTCAACAACATCAAGCCGATGGTCGAAGTGAAGTCACGCCGCGTCGGCGGTGCGAACTACCAGGTTCCCGTGGAAGTTCGCCCGGTGCGCCGTGTGGCGCTGGCGATGCGCTGGCTGAAGGAATCGGCCCGCAAGCGCGGCGAGAAGTCGATGGCGCAACGCCTCGCCAACGAGCTGCTCGAGGCCGTCGAAGGCCGTGGCGGCGCGATGAAGAAGCGCGACGAAGTGCACCGCATGGCCGAAGCCAACAAGGCGTTCTCGCACTTCCGTTTCTAAGCCGCTAGTTTCCCGTCCCGGCCGCTCATCGGGTTTGTACGAACCCGCGAGCGGCTCACGCATTTGGAGTGCCATCATGGCCCGCAAGACCCCCATCGAGCGCTATCGCAACATCGGCATCTCGGCTCACATCGACGCCGGCAAGACCACGACGACCGAGCGCATCCTGTTCTACACCGGTGTGAACCACAAGATCGGTGAAGTGCACGATGGCGCGGCCACGATGGACTGGATGGAGCAGGAGCAGGAGCGCGGCATCACGATCA
>CAXTSS010000062.1:0-4009 GCA_964247075.1 uncultured Rhizobacter sp.
TCGGCCGCTGAGCGACCGACCTCCCGCGATCCCTGGCAGCGAAAGAACGACGATGACGGACGCCTACATTTTCGACGCCGTGCGCACGCCGCGCGGCCGCGGCCGCGCCAGCGGCGCATTGCACGAAGTACCACCCGTGCGGCTGGCGGCCGGCGTGCTGGGCGCCTTGCGCGAGCGCAACCGCCTGGACACGTCGCTGGTCAACGACGTGATCATGGGCTGCGTGGAGCCCGTGCAGGAGCAGGCGGCCGATATCGGCAAGGCGGCGGTCTTCGCCGCCGGCTACGACGATGCGGTGCCTGGCATCCAGATCAACCGCTTTTGCGGCTCCGGCCTGGAAGCCTGTAACTTCGCGTCGGCGCTGGTGATGTCGGGCCAGGCCGAGCTCGCGATCGGCGGCGGCGTGGACAGCATGTCGCGCGTGCCAATGTTCACGTCGGGCGGCCCGTGGTTGACCGACCCGCAGTTGACGATTCCGAACGTGATCGTGCCGCAAGGCATTTCCGCCGACCTGATCGCCACACTGCACGGCTTCAGTCGCCAAGACGTGGACGCGTATGCGGTCGAAAGCCAGAAGCGTGCGGCCACTGCGTGGGCCGAAGGGCGCTTCGACAAATCGATCGTGCCGGTGCGCGACTTGAACGGCCTGCTGATCCTGGCCCGCGACGAACATGTGCGAAGTGACACTACGCTCGAAACCATGGCCAAGCTCGAGCCATCGTTCATCGCCCAGGGCGAGAGGCTCGGCTTCGACGCGATGGCGCTGCGCCGCTACCCGCAGCTCGGTCGCATCGAGCACGTGCACCACGCCGGCAATTCGTCGGGCATCGTCGACGGCGCGTCGGCGGTGTTGATCGGCACCAAGGACATGGCGGGCCGGCAGGGCTTCAAGTCCCGCGCACGGGTGCGCGCCTTCGGTACCGTCGGCACCGAGCCGACGATCATGCTGACCGGCCCGGCGCCCGCGGCCCGCGCCGCGCTGAAGCGTGCCGGCCTGACGCCGAAGGACGTCGACCTCTTCGAGTGCAACGAGGCGTTCGCGTCGGTCGTGCTGCGATTCATGCAGGACCTCGGTGTCTCGCACGACAAGATCAACGTGAACGGCGGGGCCATCGCGATGGGCCACCCGCTGGGGGCCACCGGCGGCATGCTGCTCGGCACCTTGCTCGACGAACTGGAGCGGCGCGACCTGACCATCGGCGTCGTCGCCATGTGCGTCGGCGGCGGCATGGGTTCCGTGATGGTGATCGAACGCGTCTGACGCGTTGAACGTCTGACCTCTGCATTGCATGAAGCAGCACAAATGATCGATACCCAAGTCGACACCGACGGCATCGCGACCCTGACGTGGAATGTCAGCGACCGGCCGATGAACGTGCTCAACGATGCGAGCATCAAAGCCTTCATCACTGCCGTGCAGCGAGCCATTGCCGACGCGAAGGTCAAGGGAGTGATCGTGACCTCGTCGCGGCCCGAGTTCCTCGCCGGCGGTGATCTCGCGACGATCCGCACGATCACGACCGCCGAACAGTCGATGGCAACGACCCGCCCACTCAGCACCACGCTGCGCGCGCTGGAGCGCTCGGGCAAGCCCTTCGTGGCCGCGATCAATGGCACGGCGCTCGGCGGCGGGCTCGAGGTTTGCCTAGCCTGCCACCGGCGCATCGCGGCCGACAACCCGAAGGCGCTGATAGGTCTGCCGGAAGTGACGCTCGGTCTCTTGCCGGCTGCGGGCGGCACGCAGCGTTTGCCGCGCATGATTGGCATCAAGAACGCGCTGCCCTACCTGTTGGAAGGCCGCAAGGTCGACCCGATCCAGGCGCTCGCCGCCGGGCTCGTCGACGAGGTCGTCCCTGCTGATCGGCTGCTGACACGCGCCAAGGAGTGGCTGCTGGCCGATGGCCCGCAGAACGTCGTCCAGCCGTGGGATGCGAAGGGTTTCAGGCTCCCCGGCGGCACGCCGCAGGGGCCGGGTGCGACGCAGATCTACTTCGTGATGAGCGCGCAACTGCTCGGCAAGACGCAGGGGCTGTACCCGGCGCCCGAGGCGATTGCGTCGAGCGTGTACGACGGCTGCCAGGTCGACATCGACAACGGCCTGACGATCGAGCAGCGCCAGTTTGCCAGGCTCGCGATCTCCAGTGCGACGAAGAACATGATCCGCACGCTGTTCTATTCGATGGGTGATGCGAACCGCCTGGCCGATCGGCCGAAAGACGTGCCGACCCGCAAGTTCAGCAAGGTCGCCGTGCTCGGCGCCGGCATGATGGGGGCAGGACTCGCCCACGTCAGTGCGCTGGCGGGCCTGGAGGTGGCGCTGCTCGATACCAGCCTCGAAACGGCAGAGAAGGGCAAGGCCTACAGCGCGAAGATCCTCGATGGCCAGGTGGCGAAGGGTCGGTTGACGGCCGAGGCCCGCGACGAGACGCTTGCGCTGATCACGCCGACGACCGACTACGCGGCGCTTGGGCGTTGCCAGATCGTGATCGAAGCGGTGTTCGAAAGCCGCGAGGTGAAGGCAGAGGTCACGCGCAAGGCCGAAGCCGCCATGGCGCCCGATGCGATCTTCGCCACCAACACATCAACGTTGCCGATCACCGGCCTCGCCGAGGTCTCGGTGCGCCGGGCCCAGTTTGTCGGGCTCCACTTCTTCTCGCCGGTCGAGAAGATGCCGCTGGTCGAAGTGATCCGCGGGGGCAAGACCAGCGAGGCGACGATCGCGCAGGCGATGGATTTCGTGAAACGCATCCGCAAGACGCCGATCGTCGTCAACGACTGCCCATCGTTCTACGCCAACCGCGCGTTCGCGATGTTCCCGTATGAAGCGATGACGATGCTGCGCGAGGGCGTGAACCCGATCCTCATCGAAAACGCCGCAACGATGGCCGGCATGCCAATGCCGCCGCTGGCACTGATCGACGAAGTGACGGCCGAACTGCTCTACAAGGCCCTCAAACAAGCCAGGCTCGATCAGGGCAAGGCCTACCGGGAGCAGCCGCAGGACGAGGTGCTCGTGGCGATGGTCGAGAAGTGGGAGCGCATCGGTCGCAAGACCGGCAAGGGCTTCTACGACCATCCGGCCTCGGGTGCGAAGCGGCTCTGGCCCGCCCTGGCAGAACACTACCCGCTCGCGGCCGAGCAACCCGGTGTCGACGAGGTGCGCAAACGCATGATGTATTCGCAGTCGCTCGAAGCCGCACGCTGCGTGGCGGAGGGCATCGTCAGCGTGCGCGATGCCGATGTCGGCTCCCTGCTCGGCTGGGGTTTCCCGGCCGCGCTGGGCGGCGCGATCAGCCACATCGACACCGTGGGTGTGGCGCGTTTCGTCGAGGAGTGCGATGCACTTGCCAAGGCGCACGGAACTCGATTCGAAGTGCCTGCCGCACTGCGCGAGATGGCGGCCGCCGGACGCTCTTATAACGCGGCCTGACGTAGATGGCCGGTCCGCTGAAGGACGTGACGGTGCTGGAATTGGCCGGCATCGAGCCAGGTCCGTTCGCCGGCATGATGCTGACCGACATGGGCGCCGAGGTGATCCGCGCTGATCGCATTCGCGCGCGTCTGGCGGCTGTTGAACGCGCAACCCAAAGCTCGTCTGCGGCCGCATGACCGGCTGCGGCCAGACCGGGCCGCTGGCACAGGCCGCGGGCGATGGCTGATCGCTTACGCGGGTCAGATACGCCGCTGCAAGATCATCGCCATGAAGGACACGCAGGCAACGGTGCTGGAAGAAGGCACTAGGCGAACCTGGAAGATCCCGTGCGTGGCGATGCAGGGTTACACCGACGCCGAGCGTCGAGGCGAGCAGACGCCTTACGAACCGCCGCCGGAGCCCGTCACAAAGGCAACCAAGGCACGTGAGTTCCAACGCGGCGACACCGTCACGTTCGACGACGGCGATCGCAGGAACATCACCGGCGTGATCGTGCGCACCAACCAACGCACCGCCACGATCGGCACCGGCACCGGCACCGGCACCGGCACCGGCACCGGCACCGGCACCGGCACC
>CAXTSS010000063.1:0-3469 GCA_964247075.1 uncultured Rhizobacter sp.
CGGGAGAGCGCGGTCGTGATCAGATCGGCATCGAAGTCCACCGGTGTCTCCCGGCAGGGCCCCTGACGGTGGGGCGCAGTGCGCTAGAAATCCGGGCAGATCGACTTGATCACCGCCGCGTCGTCGAGCTCGCCGAGACCGGCGGCGACGGTCGCCTTGAAGAGTCGCAACGCCTCGTCGCCGAGCGGCGTCTCGACCCCCGCGGCATCGGCCATCTGCACCGCGAGGCCGACATCCTTGGTGAGGATCACGCTGCGCGCGCGCGGCGCGTAGTCGCCCTCCAGCGCACGCGCCATGCGGTCGGTGACGATCCACGACGCGCCGCTGGACGCCTTGATGACCTCGAACAGCGCGCGCTTGTCGAGCCCGAGCCGCGCGCCGAGCGCGAGCGCCTCGGCGCCGGCAACGAGGTTGATGCCGGCGAGCAGGTTGTTGACCAGCTTGGTGCGCGCCGCATCGCCGACCTTTTCGCCGACATAGAACAGCGTGCCGGCCATCTCGCGCAACACCGGCTCGAAGCGCTCACGCAGCGCCCGATCGCAAGCCAGCATCATCGACATCGTGCCATTCGCCGCGCGCGCCGGGCCGCCGGAGATCGGCGCGTCGAGCAGCGCGATGCCATGCCCGGCGAGGCGATGGCCAAAGCGCTCGGTGTCGCTCGCGGCGATGGTCGAGCAGATCATCGCGGCAGGTGATGGCGCACGCCGCGCGGCGTGAACGACGCCCTCCGCACCGAAGAGCACGTCGTCGATCTGCGCCGCATCGACGACGACGATCGCGATCAGGTCGCACTGCGCCGCCAGCGTGGCCGGCGAATCGCACGCCGCGATGCCTTGCGCCTTGGCGGCGGCCACGGCGGTCGGGTCGATGTCTCGCACTTGCAGCGCGTGGCCACGCCCGTGCAGATGGGTCGCCATCGCGAAGCCCATCGCGCCGATACCGATGATGCCGATTCGTTCTTGCTGCTTCATGCTCATCACTCCATTTGACTCCGCAGCAGTGGGCCACCACCGCAGTGCTGGCAAGTGTGCGTTCGGGTGCCCTGTGGAGTGAATAAGAATTTGGCTGAACGGAACGGGGCACCCGAACGCGCACTTGCTCGCCGCAGCCGACGAAGGCCGACAGCAATCTACCGCTTCGCGGGCCGCCCCGATGCCACCTTCTGCAGCAACTCGATCAACAACGCCCGCTCCGCCACCGAGAGCACCGCCAACGCAGGTGCCTCCATCGTCACGGCGATCTTCTCGGCGCGCTGCACGAGTTGCACGCCCGCCGGCGTCAGGTGGATGTGCTGGGCGCGCCGGTCGCGGGTGCTGCGCACGCGCTCGACCCAACCGCGCTCGACCATGCGGTCGAGCGTGACCGCCATGTTGGGCGCCGAGATGTCGAGCGCCTGGCCGAGCTGCTTCTGGTTCACCTGCGGGTTCTGCACCACCAGCATCAGGATCGAGAACTCGACGATCTTGAGATCCAGCGGCTCCATGTGGCGCGCGAAGACCTTGCGCATCGTGATCGCCGCGCGGCTCGCCGCATACCCGACGAGGTGCGTGAGACGCGACTGGTCGAGCGTGTCGCCGGCGGGCTTGTCGTTCTCGTTCGACTTGGGCATCAGTCAGGTGCGGCCAGTGCCGCCAGCGGCGCGGTGCCGGCGGCCACCAGGCGCAGCGCATGGTCGAGTTCGGGCAGCACGTAGGCGAAGCAGTGGCGCGCGGTCTCGCACTTGGCGCGGTGGAAGGCGTCGTCGGCCAGCGCCGCGCGGCCGGACACCGCGGCGGCGCGCGCCCAGGCCTGGGCGATCAGCACGAGACCGGTGGCGCGCAGGAAGTCGTCGGCCACGCGATAGGGGTGTTCGGGGTCGGCGGGCGCGGCGCGCACAAGAGCCGCGGTGGCCTCGCGCAACCGGCCGATCGCCGACCGCGCGGCGGCGGCGTGCTCCCCGCCCGGCGGCAACGCCGCCTCGACCCGGCCCAGCAGCGCGAAGAACTTCACCGCGCCATCGGGCAGCAGCTTGCGCACCAGCAGGTCGATCGCCTGGATCTCGTTGGTGCCCTCGTAGATCATCGCGATGCGGCTGTCGCGCACGCATTGCTCGATGCCCCAATCGTGCACGTAGCCGTGGCCGCCGAAGACCTGCAGCGCGTCGCTCGCGATGCGGAAGCCGTTGTCGGTCAGGAAGGCCTTGAGCACCGGCGTGAGCAACGAGACATCGTCATGGGCGCAGGCACGCTCGGCAGCGTCGGGCGACTGCTCCGCCACGTCGAGCCGGTGCGCCGCTTCGTAGGCGACCAGCCGTGCGCCCTCCACGAGCACGCGCTGGCGCAGCAACGTGCGACGCACCGCCGGGTGCAGCGCGATCGGGTCGACGCTCGCCGCCGCCAGGCCGGCGGGCCGCACGGCGACGCGCGATTGCAGCCGCTCGTGCGCGTAGCGCAGCGCGTTCTGGTGCGCATTCTCGGCATGCGCGAGGCCTTGCATCGCGACATGCAGACGCGCCGAGTTCATCATCGCGAACATCGCGTTCAAGCCGCGGTGCGGCTCGCCGACGAGCCAGCCGGTGGCGCCTTCGAGATTCATCACGCAGGTGGCGCTGCCCTTGATGCCCATCTTCTTCTCGATGCCGTCGCATCGAATCGCGTTGCGTGTGCCGTCGGGCAAGATCTTCGGGCAGACGAACAACGAGATGCCCTTGGTGCCGGGTGGCGCGTCGGGCAGACGCGCAAGCACGAGGTGGACGATGTTGTCGGTGAGGTCGTGTTCGCCGCCGGAGATGAAGATCTTGCTGCCGCGCAGCGCGTAGCCACCATCGCCGCGCGACTCGGCGCGGCTCTTCAGCAGGCCGAGGTCGGAGCCGGCCTGCGCTTCGGTCAGGCACATCGTCGCGAGCCACTCGCCGCCGACGATCTTGCCGAGGTAGCGCTCCTTCAGCTCCGGCGACGCATGGGCGTGCAGGCATTCGTAGGCGCCGTGCAGCAGGCCGGGGTACATCGTCCACGCATGGTTGGCCGCCGCGAGCATCTCGTACAGCGCCGAGTTCAGCACATGCGGCAGGCCCTGCCCACCCGCGTCGGGCGCACACGCGAGCGCCGGCCAGCCGGCGTCGACGAAGGCGCGGTAGGCCGCGCGAAAGCCCTTCGGCGTGCACACCGCGCCAGCATCCCAATGGCAGCCCTCGAGATCGCCGCCGGCGTTGGTGGGTGCGAGCACGTCGCGTGCGAACTTCGCGGCCTCGGCCAGCACCTGGCTTGCGGTGTCGGCGTCGAGATCGGCGAACGCGGGCAGGCGCGCCCATTGCGCGGGCAGGCCGAGCACGTCTTCGATCACGTAGCGCATGTCGCGCAGCGGGGGGTCGTAGTGCCACATGGTCAGCTCCTCAGCCGGCGCCGGGCCGCCAAGGGCCACGCGGGGCCCCTTCGTGGCCCATCGCTGCCGTTGAACGACCGCTGTGCGGCCGGCGGTCGGCGCGAGCAAA
>CAXTSS010000064.1:0-3435 GCA_964247075.1 uncultured Rhizobacter sp.
GATGTTGAGCGCCTGGGCCACTGATCTGCCGCGGACCAGGTCGGCCACCAGCCGACCCTTGTCGGCCGACAGGCGGACACCGCGAACGATAGCTTTGGTTTCCATCGTCGTCATCCTTATTTCTTGTTGGCCTTCTTGTCGGCCGGGTGGCCCTTGAACGTGCGCGTCAGCGCAAATTCACCGAGCTTGTGGCCGACCATCTGGTCGCTGATGTAGACCGGCACGTGCTGCTTGCCGTTGTGCACGGCGATCGTGATGCCGATGAAATCGGGCAGGATCGTCGAGCGGCGCGACCAGGTCTTGATCGGCTTCTTGTCCTTGGTGGCAACCGCCTTCTCGACCTTCGCCTGGAGGTGATGGTCGACGAACGGGCCCTTCTTGAGTGAACGAGTCATTGCCGTTCCCCTTACTTCTTGCGACGCGCGACGATCATCGTCTGCGTGCGCTTGTTGTTGCGAGTGCGATAGCCCTTGGTCAGCGTGTTCCACGGAGACACAGGCACCTGGCCCTCGCCGGTACGACCTTCACCACCACCGTGCGGGTGATCCACCGGGTTCATGGCCACGCCACGAACCGTCGGGCGGATGCCCTTCCAGCGGATCGCGCCGGCCTTGCCGTACTGGCGCAGCTGATGCTCTTCGTTGGAGACTTCACCGATGGTCGCGCGGCAGTCGATGTGGATCTTGCGAACCTCACCCGAGCGCAGGCGAACCTGCGCGTAGACGCCTTCGCGCGCCAGCAGCGTCGCCGAGGTGCCGGCCGAACGCGCAATCTGCGCGCCCTTGCCGGGCAGCATCTCGATCGCGTGGATGATCGAACCCACCGGGATGTTGCGGATCGGCAGCGTGTTGCCCGCCTTGATCGGCGCTTCGGCGCCGCTCAGGACGGTAGCGCCGACTTCAAGACCGCGCGGGGCGATGATGTAGCGGCGCTCGCCATCGGCGTAGCAGACCAGTGCAATGTGCGCTGTGCGGTTCGGGTCGTATTCGATGCGCTCGACCTTCGCCGGAATCGCATCCTTGTTGCGCACGAAGTCGACGACGCGATAGTGATGCTTGTGACCACCGCCGCGATGGCGAATCGTGATGTGACCGTTGTTGTTGCGGCCCGCGTTCTGCATCTGGGGCTCGAGCAGCGAGGCCTCGGGCTTGCCCTTGTACAGATGCGGGTGCACCACCTTCACCACGCCACGACGGCCCGGCGAGGTCGGTTTGATCTTGATGACGGGCATTACGCGCCCTCCCCGGAGAAGTTGAGCTCTTGGCCCTTCTTGAGCGACACGTAAGCCTTCTTGACGTGGTCGCGGCGGCCGATCGACTTGCCGAAGCGCTTGACCTTGCCCTTCTGGATCACGGTCGAGACCGACTCGACTTCGACCTTGAACATCAGTTCGACGGCGGCCTTGATCTCGGGCTTGGTCGCGTCGCGCATCACCTTGAACAGCACCTGGTTGTGCTTCTCGGCGGTCATCGTGGCCTTCTCGGACACGATCGGCGCGATCAGCACTTGCGCCAGGCGGTCGGCGTTGTGCTTCGGGCGAATCACTGCGGTTGCGGTGCTCATGCCAGCATCTCCTTGAGTTGCTCGACCGCCGCCTTGGTCACCAGCACCTTCTTGTAGTGCACCAGCGCGAGCGGGTCGGCGTGACGCGGCTCGACGATCAGCACGTTCACGAGGTTGCGCGACGCCAGCAGCAGGTTGTCGTCGAGCTGGTCGGTGATGACCAGGACCGAGTCCAGACCCATCGCCTTGAACTTGGCGGCCAGCGCCTTGGTCTTGGGCGAATCGACGGTGAGCGAATCGACCACCGACAGACGGCCTTCACGGGCCAGCTGCGAGAAGATCGCAGCCATGCCGGCGCGGTACATCTTCTTGTTGACCTTCTGGGTGAAGTTCTCGTCCGGGCTGTTCGGGAAAATCCGACCGCCTCCGCGCCACAGCGGCGACGAGGTCATGCCGGCGCGAGCGCGGCCGGTGCCCTTCTGGCGCCACGGCTTCTTCGTCGAGTGCTTGACCATCGTGCGGTCGAGCTGGGCACGGGTGCCCTGACGCGCGTTCGCCTGGAAGGCGATCACGATCTGGTGCACCAGCGCTTCGTTGTAGTCGCGACCGAACAGCGTGTCCGGCGCATCGACCTTCGAGGTGGCCTGGCCTTGTTCGTTGAGGAGTTCGAGCTGCATCAGTTCGCTCCCTTCGCAGGCTTGGCGACGGCTGCGCCGCCGCGAGTGACCTTGACCTTGATCGCCGGGCTGACGACTACGTGGCCGTTCTTGTGCCCGGGCACTGCGCCGCGCACCAGCAGCAGCTGGCGGGCTTCGTCGATGCGGACGATGTCGAGGTTCTGGATGCTCTTGGTCACGTGACCGCGCTGGCCGGACATCTTCTTGCCCGGAAACACGCGGCCGGGATCCTGCGCCATCGAGATCGAGCCCGGCACGTTGTGCGAACGGCTGTTGCCGTGCGACGCGCGCTGCGACTTGAAGTTGTGGCGCTTGATCGTGCCGGTGAAGCCCTTGCCGATCGACGTGCCTTGCACGTCCACCAGCTGGCCGACCGCGAACACGCCGGTGACGGCGACAGTCGCGCCCGGTTCGTACCCGGCGGCCACGTCAGCGGCAACGCGGAATTCCTGGAGGATCTCGCCGGCTTCCACACCCGCCTTGGCGAAGTGGCCCGCTTCGGGCTTGGAAACACGGGAAGCCTTGCGTTCGCCGAACGCGACCTGGATGGCGCTGTAGCCGTCGGTCTGTTCGGTCTTGATCTGGGCGACGCGGTTGTTCGACACATCGAGCACCGTCACAGGAATGGCGTCGCCATCGTCCGTGAAAATGCGCATCATGCCCACCTTGCGGCCCAGCAAACCGAGGCGGTGGCCTGGATTGACTGTCGTCATGGTTTTTCTCCAGCTGCGGTGCCTTTGCAAGCAACGCCAGCCTTTGTTCACGAGCCCGACATCGATTGGTCGGGTTGATAAGTTCTCCGTCACCAAGGTGCGGAAAAGCCTGCGATTCTAGCACCCGCAGGCGAACCTGCAAGTGCCAGACCTCGGGCGGGGCTTACTGCAGCTTGATTTCGACGTCCACGCCGGCCGGCAGGTCGAGCTTCATCAGCGCGTCCACGGTCTTGTCGGTCGGGTCGACGATGTCCATCAGGCGCTGGTGCGTGCGGATCTCGAACTGGTCGCGGCTCGTCTTGTTGACGTGCGGCGAACGCAGGATGTCGAAACGCTGCATGCGCGTCGGCAGGGGCACCGGGCCCTTGACGATCGCGCCGGTGCGCTTGGCGGTGTCGACGATTTCGAGCGCCGACTGGTCGATCAACTTGTAGTCGAACGCCTTCAGGCGGATGCGGATCTTTTGCTTTTGCATGATGAGGTCCGCCTTATTCGATGATCTTGGCGACGACGCCGGCGCCGACGGTGCGGCCCCCTTCACG
>CAXTSS010000065.1:0-3348 GCA_964247075.1 uncultured Rhizobacter sp.
GCCTAGATTGGGCTTGCTTTGGGGGCTTACGCGGGTGCATTGGATTCCCTCTCACGCTCTCACTCCTCCTGGAAGGTCGCCTCGCGCTTCTTGCTGATCGAGGGCAGCAGCACGACGACGATCATCAGCGCCGCACAGGCGAGCAGGCCGGCGGAGAGCGGCCGCGTGATGAAAGTGCTCCAGTCGCCGCGCGACAGCAGCAAGGCACGGCGCAGGTTTTCTTCCATCATCGGCCCGAGGATGAAGCCGAGCAGCAGTGGCGCCGATTCGCAGCTCAGCTTGTAGAACACATAGCCGATGAGCGCGAACAGCGCCGTGAGGTAGACGTCGAAGGTGCTGTTGTTCAGCGTGTAGACGCCGATGCAGCAGAACAGCGTGATCGCCGGAAACAGGAAGCGGTACGGCACCGTCAGCAGCTTGATCCAGATGCCGATCAGCGGCAGGTTCAGGATCACCAGCATCGCGTTGCCGACCCACATCGAAGCGATCAGGCCCCAGAACAGCTCCGGGTTGCTCGTCATCACCTGCGGCCCGGGCTGGATGCCCTTGATCGTCATCGCGCCCACCATCAGCGCCATCACCGCGTTCGGCGGGATGCCGAGCGTGAGCATCGGGATGAACGAGGTCTGCGCGCCGGCGTTGTTGGCGCTCTCGGGCGCGGCGACGCCGCGGATGTTGCCGCGGCCGAAGGGCACCTCGCCGACGCGGCCGGGCATCTTCTTTTCGACGGAATACGAAGCGAACGACGCGAGCAGCGCGCCACCGCCGGGCAACACGCCGAGGATCGAGCCCAGCGCCGTACCGCGCAGCACGGCGGGCCAGGCGTCCTTGAAGTCCTGCCTGGTCGGCCACAGGCCCTTCACGTCCTTGGTGAAGACCTCGCGGTGCTCGGCCGGCTGGCCGAGGTTGGCGATGATTTCGCCGAATCCGAACAGGCCCATCGCGATCACGACGAAGCCGATGCCGTCGGAAAGCTCGGGGATGTCGAAGCTGTAGCGCGCGGTGCCCGAGATCACGTCGGTGCTGACCTGTGCCAGCAGCAGGCCGAGGATGATCATCGCGATCGCCTTGATCAGCGAGCCCGAGGCCAGCACGACCGCGCCGATCAGCCCTAGCACCATGAGCGAGAAGTATTCGGCCGAGCCGAACTTGAACGCGAGCGCGGTCAGCGGCGGCGCGAACGCGGCGATGATGACCGTGCCCACGCAGCCGGCGAAGAACGAACCCAGTCCGGCCGCGGCGAGCGCCGGGCCGGCGCGGCCCTGACGCGCCATCTGGTAACCGTCGATCGCAGTCACGACCGAGCTCGACTCGCCGGGCACGTTGATCAGGATCGCGGTGGTCGAGCCGCCGTACTGCGCGCCGTAGTAGATGCCGGCGAGCATGATCAGCGCGGGCGTCGCTTCGAGCGTGTAGATCGAGGGCAGCAGCATCGCGATCGTCGCGACCGGGCCGAGCCCGGGAAGCACGCCGATCAGCGTGCCGAGCACCGAGCCGAACAACGCATACAGCAGATTCTGCCCGGTGAACGCGACGCCGAAGCCGAGAGCGAGGTTGTGAAGCAGGTCCATGTCAGCCCCCGAAGAACTTCGGCCACAGGGGGATCGTCAGCTTCAGTCCATAGACGAAGATCAGCCACGAGAACAGCGTCAGCGCGACGCAGCTGATCGCCGCGCCGATCCACTTGAATTCGTCGCCGGCCAGGCTCGAGATCAGGATCAGAATCGGCACCGCGAGGAACAGCCCGAGCGAGTTGATCGTGGCGCCGAACACGGCGATCGCCGCCACGATCACGATCAGCGGGCGCCATGCGATCGCGCCGATGGGGTCGCCGCCTTCGGTCTCGATCGTCAGCGACTTGAACAGCACGATCGCACCGAGGATCGCCAGCAGCACGCTCAGGATCAGCGGGAAGTAGCCTGCGCCGGGCTTGGCCGAGCCGCCCATCGGGTAGTTCGTGGCACCGACGGCGAACACGATGCCGACGATGATGAACATCAGCCCGGAAAAGAAATCTCGCTGGCTCTTGATCTTCAAACCGCCTCCCCTCGTCATTCGAATTCGGCCGATTCTAGGCAGGCAGCCCCGCGCACGGGGCAGGGTTTCCCGATCAGCGTCTCAGGACTCCCACGCCGGCGTGGTGCGCAGCACCTCGTCGAGCGTGCTGAGGCCTTCGGCGACCTTCATCGCACCGGCCAGCCGCAGTGGCCGCATGCCGTCGGCCAGGGCCTGCTTGCGCAGGCGCACGGCGTCGGTGACCGGGTGAATCGTCGCGCGCGCCGCATCGCTCACGGTGAGCAGTTCGTACAGGCCGGCACGGCCGCGGTAGCCGGTCATGCGGCATTCGAGGCAGCCGACCGGCTTGTAGGGTCTGACCGCGCCGCTGAGCCGCCACGGCTTGACGACTTCGTCGAGGCTTTCGCGTGTGGTGCCCTCGTCAGGCTGCTTGCAGCTGACGCACAACGTGCGCACGAGGCGCTGCGCGAGCACGCCGATCAGCGTCGAGCCGATCAGGTAGGGCGGCACGCCCAGGTCGGCGAGCCGCGTGATCGCCGACGCCGCGTCGTTGGTGTGCAAGGTGCTGAACACGAGGTGGCCGGTGAGCGCAGCCTGGATCGCCATTTCGGCGGTTTCCAGATCGCGGATTTCGCCGACCATGATGATGTCCGGATCCTGGCGCATCAGCGCGCGCAGGCCTTCGGCGAAGTTCAGGTCGATCAGCGGCTGCACCTGCGTCTGGTTCAGCGCCGGCTGGATCATTTCGATCGGGTCTTCGATGGTGCAGACGTTGACCTCGTCGGTCGCGAGCCGCCGCAGCGTCGAATACAGCGTCGTCGTCTTGCCCGAACCGGTCGGGCCGGTCAGCAGGATGATGCCGTGCGGTTGCGTGATCAGCGATTCCCAGCGCTTGCCGTCGTGCGCGCCGAAGCCGAGTGCGTCGATCGTCTTGGCCGTGGTGTCAGGGTCGAAGATGCGCATCACCAGCTTCTCGCCGAACGCGGTCGGGATCGTCGACAGGCGCATCTCGACCTCGTCGCCCTGCGGGTTGCGCGTCTTGATGCGGCCATCCAGCGGGCGGCGCTTTTCGACCACGTCCATGCGGCCGAGCAGCTTGACGCGCGCCACCATCGCGTTCATCACGCCAGGCGGCAGCTGGTACACGGTGTGCATCACGCCGTCGATGCGAAAGCGGATCACGCTGCGCTCGCGGCGCGGCTCGAGGTGGATGTCGGACGCGCGCTGGTCGAACGCGTACTGCCACAGCCAATCGACGACCTGCACCACGCCCTGGTCGTTGGCGTCGAGCTGCTTGTTCGACTTGCCCAGCTCGACCAGCTGCTCGAAGCT
>CAXTSS010000066.1:0-2135 GCA_964247075.1 uncultured Rhizobacter sp.
ATCGTCCCCACGTTCACGTGGGGCTTGGTGCGCTCAAATTTGCCTTTTGCCATTTCAGAATCTCCAGAGAGTAAAGAGCATTGCCAGTGTGGTGTTTAAGGTTTCCGTCGAGGTGTTGGCCCGCTTGCCACTGGCAGCAAACGGCGCCTCGACGAAGACCAGCTTGTTTACTTTCCGCGCGCGGTGATGATCGCGTCGGCTACGTTCTTCGGCGCTTCGCTGTAGTGCTTGAACTCCATCGTGTACGTGGCGCGGCCTTGCGACATCGAGCGCAGTGTCGTCGAGTAGCCGAACATTTCCGACAGCGGAACTTCGGCCTTGATGATCTTGCCGCCACCCGGGATGTCGTCCATGCCCTGCACCATGCCGCGGCGCGACGACAGGTCGCCCATCACGGAGCCGGCATAGTCTTCCGGCGTTTCGACCTCGACCGCCATCATCGGCTCCAGGATCACCGGCGAGGCCTTGCGGCAACCGTCCTTGAAACCGAGCGACGCGGCCATCTTGAACGCGTTTTCGTTCGAGTCGACCTCGTGGTACGAACCGAAGGTCAGCGTGACCTTCACGTCGACCACCGGGTAGCCCGCGAGCACGCCGGCCGGCAACGAATCCTCGACGCCCTTGCGCACCGCAGGGATGAATTCTTTCGGCACCACGCCGCCCTTGGTCGCATCGACGAACTCGAAGCCCTTGCCCGGCTCCTGCGGCTCGAGCTTGAGCACGACGTGGCCGTACTGGCCCTTGCCGCCCGACTGGCGCACGAACTTGCCTTCGATGTCCTGGACCGGCTTGCGGATCGTCTCGCGATACGCCACCTGCGGCTTGCCAACGTTGGCCTCCACACCGAACTCGCGCTTCATGCGGTCGACGATGATTTCGAGGTGCAACTCGCCCATGCCCGAGATGATGGTCTGACCCGATTCTTCGTCGGTCTTGACGCGGAACGACGGGTCTTCCTGGGCCAGACGGCCCAGCGCGATGCCCATCTTTTCCTGGTCGGGCTTGGTCTTCGGCTCGACCGCTTGCGAGATCACCGGCTCCGGGAAGATCATCTTCTCGAGCGTGATGATCGAGGTCGGGTCGCACAGGGTCTCGCCCGTCGTCACGTCCTTCAGGCCCACGCAGGCGGCGATGTCGCCAGCCAGAATTTCCTTGATCTCTTCGCGCTGATTCGCGTGCATCTGCAGGATACGGCCGATGCGCTCCTTCTTGCCGCGGATCGGGTTGTAGACCGAATCGCCCGACTTCAACACGCCGGAGTACACGCGCACGAAGGTCAGCTGGCCGACATACGGGTCGGTCATCAGCTTGAAGGCCAGCGCCGAGAACTTCTCTTCGTCGGTGCGATAGCGCACGACCGGCTTGTCATCGTCGTCGGTGCCCGGCACCGGCGGGATGTCGGCCGGCGACGGCATGAAGTCGACCACGCCGTCGAGCATGCGCTGCACGCCCTTGTTCTTGAACGCCGAGCCGCAGAACATCGGCTGGATTTCAGCGGCGATGGTGCGCGTGCGGATGGCGAGCTTGATCTCGTCCTCGGACAGGTCGCCCGATTCGAGGTACTTGTTCATCGTCTCTTCGCTCGACTCGGCCGCGGCCTCGAGCATGTTCTCGCGCCACTTCTTCGCGTTCTCGAGCAGGTCAGCCGGGATCTCGCGGTAGTCGAACTTCATGCCCTGCGAGGCCTCGTCCCAGATGATCGCCTTCATCTTGATCAGGTCGATCACGCCGGTGAAGCCTTCTTCGGCGCCGATCGGAATCACGATGGGCACCGGGTTCGCGTTCAGGCGAACCTTCATCTGCTCAACGACCTTGTAGAAGTTCGCACCGGTGCGGTCCATCTTGTTGACGAACGCAAGGCGCGGCACCTTGTACTTGTTGGCCTGGCGCCAGACGGTTTCCGACTGCGGCTGCACGCCGCCCACGGCGCAATAGACCATGCACGCGCCGTCGAGCACGCGCATCGAGCGCTCGACTTCAATGGTGAAGTCGACGTGCCCGGGGGTGTCGATGATGTTGATGCGGTGCTCGGGGTAGGCCAGTTCCATGCCCTTCCAGAAACAGGTGGTCGCGGCCGACGTGATCGTGATGCCGCGCTCCTGCTCCTGCTCCATCCAGTCCATCGTGGCCGCGCC